>CAVONQ010000008.1:0-118486 GCA_963697335.1 uncultured cyanobacterium | reverse complement strand
ATTCAGCCAAATGTTCACGCGACCTCCGCCGGCCGGTGGCGCACCTGTACTTCACAAGCGGTGTGGAGGAGGTGTTTGCCGTGACGGTGCTGCCGGGCCTGCGCAATCCAGTGGTGGTGGGACCGGAGCCGGGAGCTGGATGGGCTACGTCGATGCCCTGGCTGGTGCCGCCCCTGCAGGGGGCAGGATCATCAAAGGCAACGGCCTGGCGTGGGTTAACCAGTCCTTGGTGGTCAGCCCATCACGGCAGTGTTATGACGTGAATGGAGGGAATGCCACAAGAGCGTAGCTTCGGGGTTCATGGCCGAATCCGCGACCTTCAGAGGCTCCCTGCCGGCAAGTGCTGCCCAGCATCAACAACTTCTTGAGGACAGAGCCATGGCGGAACCATTCCTGGTCAAGGACATCAACCCCGGGAGCGATGACTCGAGTCCAGTCTATTTCGACGGTCGTGGGCGACACTCTGTACTTCAGTGCCAATGTGACGGCCTCAGTGGCAGGGAGTTGTGGAAGAGTGACGGCACCGATGCAGGCACAGTTCTCGTCAGAGACATCAACCCAGGCAGTGGCTACTCACTACCAGCATATACAGTATGGTCCCCAGCTGTTATCGCCGACACCCTGTACTTCAAAGCCATCGATGGCACCACTGGGGGAGGGCTGTGGAAGAGCGACGGCACCGAGGCCGGCACCGTCTTGGTCAAGGACATCAACCCATTTAGCAATGCCCCCTATGGAGGTGGTCCAAATCTCCTAACCACCCTCGGCGACACGCTGTACTTCACAGCCGACGACGCGTCACTGGCACAGAGCTGTGGAAGAGCGACGGCACTGAGGCTGGCACCGTCCTGGTCAAGGACATCAACCCTGCTCCCCGTGTTGAGCCTTGGTTCCCCCCCCCCCTTTTCCTGACCGCCGTCGGCGATACCCTGTACTTCAGCGCCGACGACGGCATCAATGGAATGAGCTGTGGAAGAGCGACGGCACTGAGGCTGGCACTGTCCTGGTCAAGGACATCAATCCAGGCAGTGGCACTTCATTCCCCAATAAGTCTGACGGCCGTCGGCGACACGCTTTATTTCTACGCCGACGACGGCATCAGTGGCAGGGAGTTGTGGAAGAGTGACGGCACTGAGGCGGGCACCGTCCTGGTCAAGGACATCAATCCAGGCAGTGGCGGGTCAAGTCCGATTCCGCGCAAACAATCCAACTCCCGTCGGCGACATCTTGTTACTTCACCGCCGACGACGGCGTCAAGGCACGAGCTGTGGAAGAGCGATGGCACCGAGGAGGGCACTGTCCTGGTCAAGGACATCAATTCAGGCAGTGGCACTTCATCCCCCCGGTTCCTGACTGCCGTCGGCGACACGCTGTATTTCAGTGCCGACGAGGGCGTCAATGGCTTTGAGCTGTGGAGAAGTGACGGCACCGTGGCTGGCACCGTCCTGGTCCAGGACATCAACCCCAGCGGCAATTCATTCCCCAGGTCCCTGACTGCCGTCGGCGACATGCTGTATTTCAGCGCTGATGACGGGGTCAATGACCGTGAGCTGTGGAAGAGCGACGGTACGGAGGCTGGCACTGTCCTGCTCCAGGACATCAACCCCAGCGGCAGTTCATTCCCCCTTTCGACCTGACAGTAGCCGGCGACATGCTTTACTTCACCGCCGAAGATGACGTCACTGGCCGTGAGGTGTGGGCCTACACATTACCTTCACCTTCCTTCGATGCCGATGATCTTACGGTCGGAAGATATAACACCCGGACTGATCGGCTTGTCACTCCCTGGGCAATGACGGTTCATTCACCACTGATGAGCTGCCTGGTCTGTTGACCCTTGCTGCTACAGCGGGTGAGGGAGTGAAACAGGGAGTAGGCAGCATGCGGCTCACCCTTACTAGTGCTGCCGGTGGACAGGTCAGTCGGATTGAGTAACGTTGAGCCCTATGCAATCTTTGGGGATCTAGGAGGTGACTTCTTCAAGGGAATTCCCTTTGGCCCTGGGGAGTACAACCTTGATGTGGAAGTCTTCTCGGAGCCCGCTGGGGCTGGTGACGATGTTGGGGTCAGTACGTACGATTTCTCGATACTCCCCGGGTTGAACGAGCAGATCACAGTTGGTTCTACAACACGGACACGAATCAGTCCTTTGCTTCCCTGCTGGACGGCAGCGTGTATCGCACCAGTGAGTGGGCTGGCCCTACAACTCTCGCCGTCACGCTGCCGACCGATAGCAACTTCATTGGATCCGTGGGCAGCATGGAGCTGCGCTTAACCGATGCAAGCGGAAGTGAAGTGAGCAGAGTTGAAAATGTTGAACCCTATGCACTGTTTGGGGCCCCGGAAAGGTGATTTTTATACTGGCATCAACTTTGATCCCGGAGACTATACTCTTGAGGTGACTGCTTTTTCCAGGCGATCAGGCAACGGAATCGCCTTCGCCAAGAAGAGCTATAATTTTACTCTGAGCGATTGGAGTGATTGCAAGGACGAGACCTTTGGCTGCACATCCGGCGACGGCGTCATGGGTATTGCCAGCGATCTCGGCATCGGCACGAACAGCACGGGCAGCTTTGATCCGATCACCGGGAGCCAGACCATTGCCACCGGCTTGGCGGTCAAAGAACCGAGTCCACCAGTCCTGAATACCAACACCAGCGGGCTCAGCACCAGCAGCAAAAATAGCCCAAGCAGCATGGGCAGCAGCGATCAGATGACGGGTGAACCTCTAACGCCATGACCCTCACCACGCAGGCCAGCGAGCCCGGGTAGGCCCGGCCTCCATGGAGCGATCGAGTCAGACCAGCACTACCATCGCCACTGCGGCCAGCGCATCGACGGGTGAGCAGTCCGCCACCAGCCGCTACCCCATCAGCCAGGGATTGAGCAGCAAGCCAGCAACCTTCAGCGCCCCACCAAGTGAACCTCTGCTGCCCCCGCTGCCCAGCGGCGGGATGGATCTGCTGGAAGTCCAGCTCCTTGGCAGCACCTCGCCTCAAGCGACATCCACTGGTGAAGCGCTGGCGATATGAAAATGGGCCCAACTAATGTACTGTCTCGCAAGTAACTGATAAAATAAGTAGCGTCTCCCTGGGCGCTCCGTGTCGCTTGGTCGTCCGATGGCCCCTCTGGTTCTCAGCAACGACGATGTTCAGCAACTACAGAGCATCGCCAGCTCTCGCTCCTTACCGCATTCGATCGTTCAGCGTGCCCAGATCGTGCTCGCGTACGGTGCTGCGGCGAAACCAACACATCGATCGCCAACCGCATGGGCCTGACGGGCATGACCGTCGGCAAGTGGCGCGAGCGCACCGGGAGCTGGGTCTGGAAGGTCTGCATGACGAGCTGCGTCCAGGGCGTCCTCGCCCTACGAGGACGACACGGTGGCCGAGGTGATCGAACCGGGCCTCTGCAGACCAGGCCCCCCGACGGCAGCACTCAATGGAGTGCCCGCTCCCTGGCTGCGGCGACGGGCATCTCCAAGACCACGGTTCACCGCTGGCTGCAGTCCTTCTCGGTCCAGCCGCACCGGCAGAAACACCACCGCTTCGCGCGGAAGCCTTCGGCTACAAGCTCTCCACCGATCCGTTCTTGTGGAGAAGGTCAGGGACATCGTCGGCCTCTACCTGAACCCGCCGGACAAGGCGATGGTGCTGTGCATCGACGAGAAGACCCAGATCCAAGCGCTGGACCGCACCCAACCGCTGTTGCCGATGGGCCCGGACTACGGAGAGGCGGACGCACGACTATGTCCGACATGGCACCATCACCCTGTTCGCCGCCCTCGACATCGCCACCGGAGAGGTGATCACCCAGTGCAAGCCCCGCCATGGCACCAGGAGTTCCTGGGCTTCCTGCGCCAGATCGACACGTCCGTCCCCGAGGGCCTGGACATCCATCTGGTGGTGGACAACTACTGCACCCACAAGCACGCCAAGGTCAGGTCCTGGTTGGCGCAGCGGCCCCGCTTCCACGTGCACTACACGCCGACCTACGCCTCCTGGCTGAACCAGGTCGAGCGCTGGTTCGGGATCATCACCCAGCGGGCGATCCGGCGAGGCAGCTTCTCCAGCGTCTAGCCAAAGGCTTCTGCGAAGCAGTAGGAACTGATCGCTAAGATCGAGCAGTTCGTGGCGGCCTACAACAAGACCAAGGCTCCGTTCAACTGGACCGCCACGGCGGATTCAATCCTCCAGAAGCTCCAGCGACTTTGCTCGCAAATCTCCGGGACGGGACACTAGGAGTTTGCTGAAAAACCCGGCCATCTCTGCGAAAATGGGCCAACTGCCCATCTGAGATGCGAGGTCACCGGGAGAGCAGCGGCTCCCTGTTCTCCTACGTGTCGATTGAGGAGCGGATCCCGGCCAGTCATCCGCTGCGGCGGATTCGGAAACTGGCGGATCAGGCTCTCGATCGACTCAATCCCACCTTCTGTGAGCTCTACGCCGCAGAGGGCCGGCCCTCGGTGCCGCCAGAGCAGCTGCTGCTGGAGACAGCAGTACGGCGGAATGCAGGCCGAGGAAGCCAGGCGACTGACCCAGCTGGAGAAGGAAAACGCCCGGCTCAAAAAGCTGCTGGCAGAAGCAGAGCCGGAGAAGGCGATGCTCTAGCCGAAGGTTTCTGCGAAGCCGTAGGACCTTGCTGCGCCGTGAGGCGCACCTCGCGGTGCGACGGGAAACTTCTGAGCCCGGAGCGTCGTTGCGCTGCAAGCACATCGCGGTGCGACGCACATTCGCTGGGGCCGCCGCATGGCCAACCGCCTGATCCGGCAGGAGGAAGGCCTGCAGCGGCCTACCCCCAGGAAGCGCAAGCGGGCACCGGCCCGCGGACGGCTCGGTGAGGCGTCACCGAGCCGAGCATCCCCACCAGGTGTGGGCCATGGATTTCCAGTTCGACTCCACGGCCGATGGCCGCAGACTCAAGTTCCTGTGAACGTGATCGACGAGCACAGCCGCCTCTGCCTGGCCATCCGGGTGGGCAGGCGCTGCAAGGCCAAGGGTCTGGTGGCGGTGCTGGAGGATCTCAGCAGCCTCGACCCGGCGCCAGCGTTCATCCGATCGGACAACGGGCAGGAGTTCATTGCCCAGGCTCTTCGCGTCTGGTGTGAGGCCCGCAGCACCACCAGCACGGCCTACATCGAGCCGGCGTCCCCGTGGGAGAACGGCTTTGCGGAGTCGTTCAATGGACGATTCCGGGATGAGTTCTTCAACACTGAGCTGTTCACCACAGCACCAGAGGCTCAACTCCTCGCCGATCGCTGGAGATGGGAGTACAACACGTTCAAGCCTCACTCGGTCCTCCAGAGGCGTACGCCCCTGGAGGCAGCTCAGCAGGGAGCTGCCGCATGACCATGACCACCCATTCTCATAAGGCCTGGACAGATAAAGGGGGTCACGTCACTTTCGATCAGGAGTTGGTTGTCCTGCGTTTCCGGGCCTTATGGTTCCTTGAGGAGGATGCGAAGCCATTCGAGAGGCTGAACAGGGCTGGGGGAGGGGAGATCCACCCATCGAGCCTCGCAGCCTCGAGGGGCAGTGGTCTTGAATGGGCCTGGTATCAGCACGGTTCCCAATCACGAATCCTCCCCTGGTTCTGGTTCACGGGTTGCTCGACAGCCCAGCGGTGTTCAACAAGCTCCGGCAGGCGCTGGGGGAGCGACGACCGCATCTGTTGATCCCTGCCCTTCCCCTGCGCTTCGGCCTCACCCCGATCGAACAGGCGGCTGAGCTGCTCGGTGGCCACATTCAGGCAACCTTCGGGATGGAGCAGCCGATCGACCTGCTCGGCTTTTCGATCGGTGGGGTCATTGCCCGCAGCTGGATCCAGCTGCTGGAGGGACACCAGCGCACACGGCGCTTCATCAGCGTGGGCAGTCCCCAGCAGGGAACGCTCACGGCTCAGCCTTGGCCCGGGCGCCTGTTCAAAGGCATCGCTGGTCTGAAGTGGGGCAGCGGCCTGCTGGAGCGCCTCAACGGCAACCTCGACACCCTCCACCGGATCGAGTGCCACAGCTTTTACTCCGCCATCGATCTGGCCGTGCTGCCGGGATGGCGCGCCGTCCTGCCGATCGGCGCTCGCACGGAGCTGCCGGTGGCGACACACCCCCAGCTGCTGCGTGATCAGGCTGCCATCAGGCCCCTGGTCCAGGAATTGCTTCGGGCGTGATGCCGACCTGTTGAGCCACCTGCCAATAGGGTTGATCAGTACGGCGACTGAACCATCCATGGGCTTGGTTGGCGTTTCAATTTTGGTGCGCTGGCTGCTGGGCTGGGTCCTGGGATTGCGCCTACCCGTTCTTCCGGCCGGCTCGCCTGTTGAACCTCTCTCGGTGTCGGTGCTGATCCCCGCCCGCAACGAGGAGTCGACGCTTCCGCATCTGCTCGATGGTCTCGCCCGACAGAGCCTCATGCCCCTGGAGGTGATCGTGGTGGACGACCACTCCACGGATCGCACCCCAGCTATCGCCGCTCAGCCCTGGAGCGGCCTGGCGGTGACCGTGTGCTCTGCGCCCTCCCTGCCCCAGGGCTGGTGCGGCAAGACCTGGGCCCTGCACAACGGCGTGTTGGCCAGTCGGGGGGAGCTGTTGGTGTTCCTGGATGCGGACACGGAGCCCACCCCTGACTTCCTGCAGGGCCTGGTGGCGGCGCACCAGCAGCTCGGTGGGTTGGTGACGGTGCAGCCATACCACCGCACCGAAAAGCCCTATGAGCAGCTCTCCCTGCTGTTCAACCTGGTGGGGCTGATGGCCGTACCCCTGGGAGCCAACTGTGGCGTGGCCTTCGGGCCGGCGATGGTCACCAGCCGCGCCGACTACAACCGCAGCGGCGGCCATGAGACCGTCGCCGGCAAGGTCGTCGAGGACTGGTTCCTGGGCCATGCCTACGAACAGTCGGGTCTGCCGGTGAGTGCTTTCCTCGGTCATGGACAGATCGCCTACCGCATGTATCCGGGAGGCCTCGGAGACATGGTGGTGGGGTTCAATAAAAATTTCGCCACCGCCGCAGGAGAAGTGCGCTGGATATGGATGCTGGCGGTGGTGCTCTGGCTCTCCGGACTGTTCTGGGCCGCCTGGTGCCTGCCGGCTTCGCTCCTGGGCTGGCCGCTGGTGGGTGACCACGCCCTGCTCAGCAACGGGCTGGTCTACGGGGCCTACGCGCTCCAACTGCTGGTGATCACCCGGCCCGTTGGGGGATTCACCTGGATCAACCTGGTGTTTCCGATCCCGGTGGTGTTTTTCCTGGCGGTATTTCTGCAGGCGATCCTCAACCTCGAGCGGGGCCAGGTGCGCTGGAAGGGGCGCACCTTCAGCACGCGCTGATGGAAGCGGTCAACGGGTTGGAGGCGGTGGCCGCGACGGCGACGCTGTGGCTGGTCTGGTCGCTGCTGATCGGGGCGCTCGCCAACCAGCTGCCGGATCGGCTGTTGGGCCGGCGTGATCCCCGCCAGCCAGAACAGCCCCGTGGGGCAGCACTGCGCCTCTATGAACAATGGCTGGGGATCCGAATCTGGAAACCCTGGATCCCCGATGCCGGCGCTGCTCTGCCGGGGGGGATTCGCAAGGCGAGTCTGGCCCGCAGAGACCCAGTGGCCCTGCAACGGCTGAGCCTGGAAACCCGCCGGGCCGAGCTGGTGCACTGGGCCCTCTGGCCCGCCTGGATGGTCACGGCCCTATGGCTGCCCCCTTCTGGGGTGCTGGTCAATCTGGTCTTCGCGACCCTGTTCAACCTGCCGTGCCTGCTGCTGCAGCGCTACAACCGCCTGCGCCTGGGCAGAACGCTGAGCCGGACACCCTGCGGCCGCCCCCCCAGCGATCGGCCCTGAACGGGGTTCAACGGCACACGAGCGCCGCATCCAGGTTCAACCCCACTGCCAGGCCCTCGTCGTCCACGTGCCTGGCTACCACCAGCCGATGGACCCCTGCTTCGGTCACGAAGCCATCCCGGCTCGGATCGAATGTGGCGCAGGTGCGCAGCGGGACCGCCAATGTGATGCGCCGGGCTGCTCCGGCGGCCAGGAACAAACGTTGAAACGCCACCAGCGTCCGTACCGGACGCTCCACCTCCCGAGCGGGTGGTTCCAGGTAGAGCTGGACCACCTCCGCTGCCTCCACCTCGCCTGTGTTGGTGATGGTCACGCTCGCCTGCAGCTGCGTCATCCGGCCATCAGCACGCTGGATCTCGGCTGTCAGGTCCGACGCCATGAACTGGCTGTAGGACAACCCGAAGCCGAACGGAAAGGCGGCGGGGTGGCCGTCCTGCTGCAGGCGCCGGTAGCCATGCCAGAGGTCGTAAACGACCCGCCGCGCCCGCGGCTCGAAGGGGGGAAGGTGGGAGGCGTCGGTCGCCATTGAGAAGGGCAGGCGGCCAGAGGGTGACACCCGGCCGAGCAGCACATCGGCCAGAGCAGCACCGCCTTGCTCGCCGGGATACCAGAGCAACAGCAGGCCAGGAACCAGCTGCCGCCATGCCTCGATCAGCAGGCCGCCACCACCCATCAGCACCACCACGGTGCGTGGATTGGCGGCGGCGACCTGGCGAATCAGGGCCACCTGATCAGCCGGCAGGGTCAGATCGGTGCGATCTCCAGCGGCAAAGTCGCCGCCCCGGCGGGCAGAGGCGAAGCTGGTGATCCAGGCCAGCAGCTCGGCGACGGGCCGCCACAGCGGCATCAGCCGGCGCCGCCCCAGCAGCCGCAGCAACCAGCCGGGCGGAGGAACCAGACGCAGAATCGGGGCAATGTCCCCCGGGTGGATGTGCTCCCCCTCAAGGCGCCAGTCCAGACCGGTCACCACCACCGCGGCGTCACAGCGGGCCGCCAGCTCCGCGGCCGTCTGGGGGCTGCCGTCGCTGGCCTGCTCGATCCGCAGCTCTGGAGCTGCTGAGCGCAACCCCTCCAGCGGGGTCACCACGGCCCCGGGCAGGGGTCTGGTGTCTGAGGAGCCCCGGTCCCCCAGATTCGCGACCGACGCCAGCCGGCCGATCACAGCCAGGGAGTTGAGGCCGCGGAAGGGCAGCACCTGCCCTTCGTTACGCAGCAGCACGATCGAGCTGGTGGCCGCTTCGCGGGCCAGGGCCCGATGCGCCTCACAGGAGCGAAGCGAGGCCGGATACGCCCCTGGGGGTACCGCCAGTTGCACCTGGAGCAGCCGCAGCACGGCCTCGTCGACACACCCCATCGGCACCCGGCCGTCGGCCACAGCCTCGGGGAGGCAGCCTGCGAACACCATGGGGAAAGGCATTTCCAGGTCCTGGCCCGCCAGCAGGGCGGCGACGCCATCCCGAAGGCCGAAGATGAAATCGGTGACCACGAAGCCTCCGAATCCCCACCGCTCCTTGAGGATCCGCCGCAGCAGCTCAGGCTGCTGACCGCACCAGAGGCCGTTGACCTGGTTGTAGGCGCTCATCACCGAGCCGGCGCCCGCTTCCACGCAATCGCGGAAGTGGGGAAGATAGAGCTCCTGCAGCGCCCGCGCACTCACCTGCACGTCCACGAGGAAGCGGGAGCTGTCGATCGAGTTGAGGGCGAAGTGCTTGACGCAGGCCACTGCATGGCGTTCCAGCCCCCGGGTCATGGCGGCGCCCAGGGCGCCCACGTGCACCGGGTCCTCCCCGTAGGTCTCCTGGGCCCTGCCCCAGCCAGGGTGGCGCAGCAGGTTGATGCACACTGCGGCCACCCAGTTGGCCCCGAAGGATCGGGCCTCGAGGGCGATGGCCTCGCCGATGCGCTCCTCCAGGTCGGGGTCCCAGCAGGCACCGCGCGCCATCGGCACGGGGAACGTGGTGGCGCCGCCCTCGAGCACCACGCCGCGGGGGCCGTCGACGAAGTGAAGGCCTGTCAAGCCAAGCCGGGGCACCTGCCCGGACGGCCAGGGATGGCGGTGGGAGGCCTGATGGAGGGCGATGTCCGCCATGCCTGCCCAAAATGGAGTATCGCCATCGAGCAGGGCCAGCTTCTCGGCCGTGGTCAGCTGCGCCAGCAGCTCCTGGGCCCGGCCCAGGGTTTGGGGTTCGGTCTCGGACCGGTGCCTGGATCCGGGGTCATGCATGGTCCCCCCCAGGCCCTTGCTGCGTTGATCTATCCAAACCGATGAATCCCAAGGGCAGAGAACCTGTTGATCAGTCTCAAGCCGAGACGATCAGCCCTGGGAGCCCTCGCCCGCCAGACGGCAGGCGCGGCGGGCCACAGCCGCCGCGTAGCCCCTCTCCACCGTGCCGCTCTCGGGGCTGAGGTGGCCGTCGCGGCAGTCCACCACCAGCCGCTCCCGATGGCCCCGCTGGTCGTCCACCCGCAGCCGCAGCTGCCAGTGGTGCTTGGCACTCCGGGTGATCTCATCGGCGCACACCGGCCCCACGCAGAGCCCCGGTGCAGCCAGGGCCGACGCAGGCACCAGCAGGGTGGCGAGCTGGAGCAGGCCGACCAGCACCAGGGCAACCAGCAGGGGCCAGGGCCGCCCAGGGCCTCGCTGAGCGGTGGGGTGCCTCAACCGGCCAGCTCCAGGGGCTGATCAGCCTCCCGCTCGGCTGGCGGCTCCCCCCTCTCGCTGCTCTCCGGCTCGCTCTGGGGGTGGAAGTACTCCCACACCTGGCGGGCCAGGGCCGGCCCCATGCCGGGGGCGGTGGCGATCTGCTCGGGGCTGGCCAGCTGGATGGCATCGATCGAGCGGAAATGGGCCAGCAGGTCCTTGACCCGCTTGGGGCCTAGGCCGGAGATGTCGGAGAGCCGCGAGCGCTTCATGCGCTCGCCCCGCTGCTGGCGGTGGAAACTCACCGCGAAGCGGTGGGCCTCATCGCGTAGCCGCCGCAGCAGCTGCAGCCCCAGCTGTTCGGGCTCACTCTCGAGCGGGCTGGTCGCCCCCGGCACGAACACCTCCTCCCGCTGCTTGGCCAGGGAACACACCACCAGGTCGTCGTGGAGGTTGAGTTCCCGCAGCGCCTCCATCACGGCAGAGAGCTGACCCTTGCCGCCGTCGATCATCACCACATCGGGCCAGTCGTTGAGGCCGCCCGTGTGCAGGGCGGTGCCGGCCTGACGACGCAGCTCCAGCAGGTCAGCGCCCTCGGCCTTGGCCTGGGCCCAGCGGCGGAAACGGCGCCGCATGATCTCGGCCATGGCCATGAAGTCGTCGGAGTGGCCGGAGCGGATCGAACTGCTCTGGATCCTGTACTTGCGGTAGTGGTGCTTGGCCGGCAGACCATCGATGAACACCACCTGGGAGGCCACCGCGTCGCTGCCCTGGATGTGGCTGATGTCGTAGCCCTCCACCCGGCGCGGCGCCGCCGTGAGCTCCAGCAGCTGGGCCAGATCCTCCGTGGCCAGCAGGTTCTGTTCGCTGGCCCGCTCGGCCCGCAGCAGCTCATAGCTGGCGTTGCGCACCACCAGATCGATCATCTCGGCCTTCTGCTGGCGCTGGGGCACCGCCAGCCGCACCTTGCGCCCCCGCTGCTCACTCAGCCAGCTGCTGATCAGCTCCTGCTGGGGCAGGGGAAACTGCAGCAGCAGCTCCGGCGGGATCTCCACGGCCTCCACCTGGCTGTAGTGCTCCTCCACCACCCGCTGCAGGATGCGCCCCAGAGCTGCCTGGCGCTCAGGCGAGGCGGGCAGCGGCTCTCCGCCGCTGGTCTCCTCGAGGGCTGGAAGGTCCGTGACCTCCGCCATGTAGCCCAGCCGTCCCACCAGCTTTCCGGCCCGCACCTGGAACAGCTGCACCGCGGCCACCCGTTCGCCGGCGGCCAGGGCCACCACGTCGCGGCTCACCGAGCTGTCGCCGCTGCTCATCTTCTGGTCGGCCGTGAGGGTGTCGATGCCCTGCAACTGATCCCGCACCCGGGCGGCACTCTCGAAATCGAGCCGCTCGGCGTAGCGCTCCATCTGGCCCTGCAGCAGGGCCAGCAGCTCGTCGTTGCGTCCCTGGAACACCATTGCCACCTGGCGCAGGGTCTGGTGGTAATCCTCGGAGCTGATCTTCTGCTGACACACCCCCGGGCAGCGGCCGATGTCGAAGTTGAGGCAGGTGCGGTCGCGGTAGAGAGGCCGGGGCCGCTGGCGCAGGGGGAACACCCGCTTGACCACGGCGAGGGTGCGGCGCAGCAGGCCCACGTCCACGTAGGGGCCGTAGAAGCGATCCAGGGGGGAGCGGAACCGGCGCTGGCGGGTGATGAAGATGCGGGGGTAGGGCTCGCTCCAGGTGATGCAGAGGTAGGGGTATTTCTTGTCGTCCTTGAGCAGCACGTTGAAGTGCGGCTGGTGGTGCTTGATCAGGTTGGACTCGAGGGCCAGGGCCTCGGCCTCGCTGTCGGTGACGATGAACTCCAGCTCGCACACCTGCCGCACCATCAGGGCGATGCGGGGGCTGTGGCCGTGACCGCTGCCGCTCTGGAAGTAGCTGCGCACACGCTGGCGCAGCACCTTGGCCTTGCCGATGTAGAGGATGCGGTCTTCGCTGTCCCGCAGCAGATAGCAGCCAGGCTCGGAGGGAACCTCCTTGAGCCGGGCCGCCAGCCGCTCGGGTTGCTGGATCAGGGGAGGGGTGCTCACCGCCGCAGCCGCCGTGGCGACCGCCTCAACCGCCGTACTTCCAGCCCGTGCTGCCCAGCTCCAGGGCATCGCCATCACGGTGCAGGGTGGCCGCCTTCACCTCCCCCACGAACACGGTGTGGTCGCCCAGGGCCACCTGGCCCACCAGCTCGCACTCCACGGCACCCAGGGCGCTATCGAGGATCGGCAGGCCCAGCTCGCCCAGCTGGAAAGGGGCGGCATCGAAGCGACCACCCACCCCCTTCTGGGGCTTGAAGAACACGGCCGCCAGATCCTTCTGGTCGGCGGCGAGCACGTTGAGGGCGAACTTGCCCGTGCGCTGGATCATGCCGTTGCTGGCGCTGTCGGCCCGAACGGCCATCACCACCAGGGGGGGCTCGAACGAGCCCTGGGTCACCCAGCTGGCCGTGAAGCCATTCACCTCCTCCCCCTCGGCCACCCCGCAGATGAACACCCCGTGGGGGATCTTGCGCAGCAGGGTCTTCTTGGCTTCGGCGTTGAGGGTGGAGGTGGGCATGGCGGGGGAGAGGCCCCGAGGGGGGCGCCTGGAACGACCCCAACTCTAGAAACCCGGCCGGGCCAGGCATGGAGCGGGCCTCACCCATAGGCTGAGCGGATGCGCGCCCTCTACCCCGGCAGCTTCGACCCCCTCACCCTCGGCCACCTCGATCTGATCGAGCGGGCCAGCCGCCTGTTCGATGGCGTGGTGGTGGCCGTGCTCCAGAACCCCGGCAAGCAGCCGGCCTTTCCCCTCGAGCAGCGGCTGGAGCAGATCAGCACCGCCACGGCCGGGCTCAGCGGCGTTGAGGTGGGCAGCTTCGATGGCCTCACGGTGGAGTGCGCCCTTCTGAACGATGCCCAGGTGATCCTGCGGGGCCTGCGGGCCATGAGCGACTTCGAATTCGAGCTGCAGATCGCCCACACCAACCAGAGCCTCGAGTCCCGCGTGGAGACGCTGTTCCTCGCCACGGCCGTGCACCACAGCTTTCTGAGCAGTTCCGTGGTGAAGGAGGTGGCCCGCTTCGGCGGGGATGTGCAGCACATGGTGCCGCCTGGAGTGGCACAAGACCTCTCCAGGCTTTTTAATCGGACGAAAAGAGGGACGTCCAGCCATGGCTGAAGCCAGTATCACGGTGCTCGATCAGATCGACCAGATCGAGGATCTGCTGCTCGAAGGCACCCGGGTGCCCTTCAGTGGTGGGCGCCTGGTGAACGAGCAGGACGCGATCGAAGTGATCGACGCGGTGCGGGAGGCCCTGCCCGGCCAGCTGACCCAGGCCGTGGAACTGCTGCGTCAGCGCGAGGAGTTCATTGCCCAGGCGCGCAAGCAGGCTGAGGAGATCGTGGCGGTGGCCAAGCGGGAGCGCGAACAGCTGATCAGCTCCGCCTCCGTGCGGCAGGAGGCCGAGAAGCAGGCCGCCGAGATGCGGGAACAGGCCCGCCAGCAGGGCGACCACCTGATGATGCAGATCCGCCAGCAGGCCGCCAGCGCCGAGCAGGAGCAGCAGACCCGCCTGGCCCAGATGGAGAACCAGTTCGCCACCAGGCGTCAGCAGCTGGAGCAGGAGGCGGCTGAGCGCAACAAGTTGCTGATCGAGCAGCACGAGCGCAACCGCCAGCAGGCGATGGCCGAGCTGGAGCAGGTGCGGCAGGAGGGCCTGCGCATTCAGCGCGAAAGCCAGGCTGAAGCTGAGCGACTCCACAACGATGCCCTCCAGTTCCGCCAGCAGACCCAGCAGCAGTGCGACGCCGCCATTGCCCGCACTCGCCAGGAGGCCGCCGGCATCAGCGAGGGCGCCAACCGCTACGCCGAACAGGTGCTCGGTGAGCTGGAAGGCCGGCTGAAGGAGCTCAACCAGGTGGTGGTGAGTGGTCGGCGCGAGTTGGTGCGCCTCCAGACCCCCGACATGCAGCCGGAGAAAGCCCCTGCAGCCACAGCGGCCGAACCCACCGCCATCGGCGGCGGTGGCCGTCGCCGCCGGCTCGCCAGCCGCCTGGGTCAGCTGGCCGGCTGATCAGGCCGGGCAGAGTTGGGTCTGCTGGGCCTGGCGCAGCACCTGGCCGATGGTGGTGTTGGGATTGCCGGCCCCATTGCTGATCGCGCTCACGTAGCGGGGGCCGCTGCTGGTGAGCAGAACGCCACTGATCGAGCGCACGCCCCTGAGGGTGCCCGTCTTGCCAAAGAACTGGCCCTGCAGGGGGGTGCCCTTGTAGAGGTTGCGCAGGGTGCCCCGCTGGCCGGCCACCGCCATCGAGGCCAGGTAGTTGCGGCCGTAGGGGTGCTGATCCATGCGCAGCAGCAGGGCCGTCAGCGAACGGCTGGTGAGGCGATTGGTGCGGTCCAGACCACTGCCATCGGCGACGCGCACGCCCTGCATGGGAACGCCCTGCTGGGCCAGCCACTGGGTGGCGAGCTGCTGGGCCTGGGCCAGGTTCCAGGTGCCGGCGGCCTGACGGAACAACACCTCAGCGGTGAAGTTGTGGCTCTCGGTGTTGGCCAGGCTGAGCAGGTTGTGCATGGGCGCAGAGTTCTCCTGGTGCAGCAGCACGGCCTCACCCGGAACGGGGTTGGCGGCCACAAAAACCACCTGGAGGCTGCCGCCCTGCTGGCTGGCGCTGCGCTGCAACAGGGTCTGGAGCCGGGAGGGTGGGTTGAGCACCGAGTCGTGGATGGCATTGCTGGTCACCGCCAATCGGGTGATCGGAGCGCCGTAGGCGTAGTAGCGGTCATCGACGCTCCAGCCCTGGGGCCACCAGGCCTGCTTGGGTTCCTCGGCCACCTGCAGGCGCACCTGCGAGCCTGGTTCACCGCTGGAGCCGCCGGAGCCCATGGCCAGTTTCGTGAGCCGCTGCAGCTGGGGCAGGGCCAGGTCGGGGTCGCCCTCACCGGTGAGCCGCAGGGAGCCATCGGGAAGGCGCCAGAGGCGCGTGGCCAGGCGGTAGTCCGGCCCGAGGCGGTCGAGGGCGTAGGCGGTGCTCACCAGCTTGGCGTTGGAGGCGGGCACCCGCGGTCGCAGGCCATTGACATCGGCCAGCAGCTGGCCTCGGCCATCGGCGATGGTGACGCTCCAGACACCCGCCTCGCTGCCCAGCACGCTCTGAACCCGCTGCTGCAGGGCCGGACAACTGACCTGGTTCTGGAGCTTCGGCAGGCCGATTGGCGGTGGCGCCGCCGGCAGCTGGGCCAGCGGGGCCGGCTCCAGCTCGTACGCCCTGATCGCCGGCGTGCTCTGGGCCTGGGTGGCACTGGCCACCAGGGGCAGGCCAAGGCTCAGCGGCAGGGCCAGGCCTGGAACCAGGCGGTTCAGACGGTGGGTGAAAGCAGCCATGTCAGCCCTCCTCGACGGCAATTCCTGTCACGGTGCCGTTGAACCGGTAGCCCTGGCCCTCGATTTCGATCGGGGCTCCCACCTTCACGGTCTGGTTGCCGAACACCACGCCACCGCTGGCCTTGCGGCCCTGGGCCTTGAGCACGAAGCGGGCATCGAGGCTGCTGAAGTCACGGCCGGTGGGATCAGGGGCCGTGACCACAGAGCCATCGGGCTGCACGGCCAGCAGCCGCCGCTGCAGGGGCTGGATGCGCTCGATGGCCACCGAGCCGTGGGGCTGGTTGCGAATCACGATGGCCACCTTGCCCTCCGCCCGGGCCGTCTCGATCACGCCGGCGGGGTCGGCCACGGGCACGCCGCGCACATCCACCAGCACGGTCACGGGCACCACACCGCCGGTGGCCTGGGCCACGGCACCGGAGAGCTTCGGGCTCCAGATCACGCCAGCGGCGGCGAGCAGCACCGCCCCGAGGGCGGCGGCATCCACGACACTCCAGCGGCGGGGCCTGGCGGAAGAAGACTCTGGACTCATCGACTGGCGCGGCTTTTGGCGCACTGTAAAGACGTTGGCCAGCCCGCACCAGTCGCCCCTGGAGCGTGGGGCTGGCGTTCAGTTCTGAAGACCCTCGATGAAGCTCTCCAGGGCCTTGAGGCTGCCGGCCATGCCGGCGCCCCCCTCCCCCGCCAGAGCCTCGGTGCGCTGCTCGCCATCGGGTTTCTGCTCAAAATCGGCCACAAAGCGATGCCCGTCGGGATCGCGGCGGTAGAGCTCCCAGGGGGCGGGGTAGGCGCGTCGCAGGGCTCCATCCCCCAGGGGAATCAGGGCGTAGGCACTCTGCCAACCGGAGAGAAAACCCTTGCGACGCTCGCGGGCCACGCTGCCGATCCCCACCGCAGCGTCCTCCAGGCTGCCGTTGAGCATCAGCACCAGCCCCCGGTGCAGGGCACACACCTGCTCCACCTCTTCGTAGTCGGCCGGGGTGGGTGCCACCAGCACGATCAGCCCCTCGCTGCCGCCATCGGCCTGCTGCAGCCGCATCTGGTCCCGCAGGCTGGCCAGCTGGGGGGCCAGGTCAGGGGCGTCGCGCTTGGCCAGGGCCGTGGCGCCGGCGTCGGGGAACAGCATGCGCAGGTCGTCCCGGCTCTGGCTGAGGCTGGCCAGTAAACGCAGGGCCACGGGCATCAGCCGCAGTCCTTCGAAGCGGAGCTCGGCGGTCCAGAGGCCTTTGCTGGCGTCCTGGAGGACCACTTGAATCGCTTGCAGGGCCTCGGCCTCGGCTGTTCGCAGATCGGCAGGGAGCATGGTCAGGCCGGGGGTTCCACGGGCCAGAGGTGCGGCGACCTTAACCAGAGCGCCCCTGATCCAGCTCTCCCCAGGCCGCCGCCAGGGCCGCCGGCACCGACTCCAGGCTGGCGGCATCAAGCCAGGGTCCCAGGCTCAGACGCACACCGGCGGCCGCCGCAGCGGCGGAGTAGCCCATCGCCCGCAGCACCGGGCTGGCCGCCGACCCGGCCGCCGTGGATCCACTGCTGCAGGCCGAGCCGCTGCTGGTGGCCAGGCCATGGCGCCAGAGGGCCCGCACCAGCTGCCGGCCCGACAGGGGCTCACCGCCGCTGCCGCGCGCCAGCAGGCTGATGTGGTGGGGCAGCCGCTGCTCTGGCGCCTGGCGGGGATCGACACCGGTGAGCTCCAGCCCGGGCTGCCGCACCAGCTGATCCAGCAGTTGATCGCGCAGGGCGGCCAGCGGGTCCTGGCCTTCATGCTGGCGCAGCCGCTCCAGGGCCAGCTCCAGGGCCGTCGCGAATCCGGCCACGAGGGGCACGGGCTCAGTGCCACCGCGGCGGCCACCCTCCTGGCCGCCGCCCCGCATGGGCGCGGCGAAGGGCAGCCCCGGGCGCACCAGCAGAGCTCCCACACCCCTGGGCCCCTGGAGCTTGTGGGCGGCGCAACTGAGCAGATCGATCGGCAGCTGGTCGAAGCCAAACAGCCGGTGGCCCACCAGCTGCACCGCGTCCACATGCAGGGGCACGCCGGCCTCGCGGCAGCGGGCACCGATGGGCTCGATCGCCTGCACGGTCCCCACCTCGCTCTGCCCCCAGATGATCGACACCAGCCGGGTGGGCGGCTCCAGCAGCGCCTCAAACACCGCCAGGTCCAGACGACCGGCACGGTCCACCGGCACCGATTGCACCTGCCAGCCCTGCTCCTCAAGCCGTGCCGCCGCTGCCACGGTGGCGGGATGCTCCACCGCCGAGAGCAGCAGGCGCCCCGGCGCCAAAGGGGCCGCCGCACCGAGCAGGGCCAGGTGGATCGCCTCGGTGCCCCCCGAGGTGAACACGAGGGCGTCAGCGCCGCAGCCGAGACCGGCGGCGATGCGCTGCCGGCAGCGCTCCAGCAAATCGGCGGCCTCCAGCCCGAAGCCGTGCAGGCTGGAGGGGTTGGCCCAGGCGGTGCGCTGGGCCGCCGCCATGGCCGCCAGCACCGCCGGCGCCGGCGGTGCGGTGGCGCAGGCATCGAGATAGAGCGGTGCCGGATCAAGCGGTGCCAGCTCAGCCACCACAGCGTCAGCCGCCGAAGCTGGAAGGGCGCTCGGCGCGGGCGCGGGTGCGGTCTTCCAGGGACGTGGTGGCCAGGTTCACCAGGTCGTCGAGGGAACTGGAGCTGAGCAGGGCGGCCACCCGGGCCCGGGCCTCGGCGGAGGGGCAGGCCTCGGGCCGAATGCAGCCCTGGGTGCACACCGTGGCGCAGTCGATGGCGGGGGGCTGGTCAGGGCCCGCAGGCGCCGCGGCGGACTCCGCCAGAGGCTCTGAGCAGCAGGTTGCGCCTGGGAAGGGGCGGCCTGGACTGGGGCCTCCGAGGCGGGGCCGGCCTGGTCCCAGAGAGAGGGGGCCAGCACCGCATCGAACACCGCCTCGGCGGGACCGGTCATCAGCAGGTGGTCGGTTTCGGAGTCCCACTCGATCAGCAGTGGGCCCCCGGGCAGGTCGAGCCGGGCGCGACGGTCAGCCAGGCCGAGGCGGTGGCACACCACCAGGGTGGCGCAGGCGCCGGTGCCGCAGGCCAGGGTGGGACCGGCGCCGCGCTCCCACACCCGCATCACCAGATGGCCAGGATCGAGCACTTCCACGAAATGCACGTTGGTGCGGGCGGGGAAGGCGGGATGCACCTCCAGGGCTGCGCCGAAGCGCTCCAGGTCGATCGCTTCCACATCCGGCACCGGGATCACCACGTGGGGGTTGCCCATGCCGGCGGCCCCCACGGCGAACCGCTCGCCGGCGGCCTCCAGGATTCCGGCGGGGATGCCGGCCTCGCCGCGCTCCAGGCTGGTGGGCACGGCGTCGGGCTCCAGGAAGGGGGGGCCCATATCCACTCGCACGCTGCCGTCGGCCTGCAACTCGGGCACGATCCGGCCCGCCAGGGTTTCGATCTGCCAGGAGCGGCCCGGAAGGTCACCGTCGCTGTCGGCCAGGAAGCGGGCCAGGCAGCGGATGCCGTTGCCGCACATCTCCGGCTCGGTGCCGTCGGCATTGAAGATGCGCATGCGCAGCTCACCGCCCTCCCGGGGCGGCAGGGCCAGGATCAGGCCATCGGCGCCGATGCCGAAACGCCGATCGCAGAGCAGCTGAACGCGTTCCAGCGTCAGCCCGAAGCAGTCGTCGCTGCTGGCAGCCTCGCGGCCATCGAGCATCAGGAAGTCGTTTCCCAGCCCTTGGTATTTGCTGTACTGCAGCACGATGGGAGCTCCCCAGCCTGCAGTGAATCCTATGCAGAGCTTCCTCGAGCACCGCTCCAGCGTTCTCGACACCTCCCTGCCGAGCGTCCGCCACATCCAGGACCTGATCCGTCGCCGCCAGAGCGTGGCGATCCAGATCAGCGGCGGACCGGAGCTGCAGGGGGTGATCCGCTGGCAGGACGTCCACGCCATCGCCCTGCAACAGAGCGGCGATCCCCCCGAGGGACCGCCGCTCACCCTGATCAACCGCGACCAGGTGAGCCTGATCCGCTCCCTGGGCTGAGATCGGCACTCCCCAGGCCTGTGGCACGATCACAGCCTGGGATTCCGACCTGCTGACGTGAGCGAGAGCAACCGCTACCAACCGCAGGTCATCGAAGAGCGCTGGCAGGCGTTCTGGAACGAGCAGCAGGCCTACCGCACGCCAACGGCCCCAGCCTCCGAGGCTGAGCCCTTCGTGGCCCTGTCGATGTTCCCCTACCCCTCGGGGAACCTGCACATGGGCCATGTGCGCAACTACGTGATCACCGATGTCATCGCTCGCGTGCAGCGCATGCGGGGCCGGGCGGTGCTCCATCCGATGGGCTGGGACGCCTTCGGGCTTCCGGCGGAGAACGCGGCAATCGAGCGGGGCGTGGACCCCGGCGCCTGGACCGACCGGAACATCGCCGCCATGCGAACCCAGCTGCAGCGGCTGGGGCTGTCGATCGACTGGGACCGGGAAGTGGCGACCTGCCACGCCGACTACTACCGCTGGACCCAGTGGCTGTTCCTGCAGTTCCACGCCGCCGGCCTGGCCTATCAGAAGGAGGCCACCGTGAACTGGGATCCGGTGGACCAGACGGTGCTCGCCAACGAACAGGTGGATGGCGAGGGCCGCTCCTGGCGCTCCGGCGCCCTGGTGGAGAAGCGTCGCCTGCGCCAATGGTTCCTGAAGATCACCGCCTACGCCGACCAGCTGCTCGACGACCTGCCCAAGCTCACGGGCTGGCCGGAGCGGGTGCGCACGATGCAGGCCAACTGGATCGGCCGCAGTACGGGCGCTGAACTCAGCTTTGCCGTGGTGGATGCCGAGGGCCGCGACACCGACCAGCGCATCCGCGTGTTCACCACGCGGCCGGACACCCTCTACGGCGTCAGCTATGTGGTGCTGGCGCCGGAGCATCCCCTGGTGGCCTCCCTCACCAGCCCCGAGCAGGAGCTGGCGGTGACGGCCTTCTGCGATCTGGTGAGCCGCCAGAGCGACCTGGAGCGCACCGCGGACGACCGGCCCAAGCGCGGCATCCCCATCGGCGCCCGGGTGCGCAATCCCGCCAGTGGCGCCCTGATCCCCCTGTGGATCGCCGACTACGTGCTGGCCGATTACGGCACCGGGGCCGTGATGGGAGTGCCCGCCCACGACCAGCGCGACTTCGTGTTCGCACGGCAGTACGAGCTGCCGGTGCTGCAGGTGATCATCCCGGAGGGCAGCGACGAGCATGCCTATGAGGGCGGCGCCTGGACCGAGCCAGGCATGCTGATTCACTCGGGCCCCTTCACCGGGCTCGCCAGCACCGAGGCCAAGGCCGCGATCACCGCCGCCGCCGAGCAGCAGGGCTGGGGTGAGGGCAAGGTGCAGTTTCGCCTGCGCGACTGGCTGATTTCCCGCCAGCGCTACTGGGGCTGCCCGATCCCGATGATCCACTGCGAGAGCTGCGGCGTGGTGCCGGTGCCGGCCGAGCAGTTGCCGGTGGAGCTGCCCCGGGATGTGGCGATCAGCCGCAAGGGCGGCTCACCCCTGGCCCAGCTGGAGAGCTGGTGGCAGGTGGACTGTCCCTGTTGCGGCCAGCCGGCCCGCCGCGAGACCGACACCATGGACACGTTCATGTGCTCCAGCTGGTACTACCTGCGCTACAGCGATCCCCACAACACCTCCCTGCCCTTCAGCCGTGAGGCGGTGGACCGCTGGCTGCCGGTGGACCAGTACGTGGGCGGCATCGAGCACGCCATCCTGCACCTGCTCTACGCCCGCTTCTTCACCAAGGTGCTTCGGGATCGCGGCCTGCTGGGCTTCGATGAGCCCTTCCAGCGGCTGCTCACCCAGGGGATGGTGCAGGGCATCACCTACAGGAATCCCACCACCGGCACCACCATCGCCCCGGCCGATGTGGCCGACCCCACCGACCCCCGCGATCCGATCAGCGGCGAGGTGCTCGACACCTGCTACGAAAAGATGTCGAAGTCGAAGCACAACGGCGTCGATCCTGCCCGGGTGATCGAGCGCTACGGCGCCGACACGGCCCGCATGTTCATCCTGTTCAAAGCGCCCCCCGAGAAGGATCTCGAGTGGGACGATGCCGACGTGGAGGGCCAGTACCGCTTTCTGCAGCGCCTCTGGCGGCTGGTGGAAACGGCCCAGGCCAGGGGCCTGCGGCTGGGCGGCGCCAGCGCCGAGGTCACGCCCAGCCCGGCCGAGCGGGAGCTGCGCCGCGCCGTGCACACGGCCATCGCGGCGGTGAGCGACGACCTCGACGGTGACTTTCAGTTCAACACCGCCATCGCCGAGCTGATGAAGCTCAGCAACGCCATGGCCGAACATCTGGAAGCCAGCGGCATCGCCGTGGCCCAGGAGGCCCTGGGCAGCCTGCTGCTGCTGCTGGCGCCCTTTGCTCCCCACCTGGCCGAGGAGCTCTGGAGCCGGCTCGAGGGCGGCGCCAGCATCCACGTCCAGGCCTGGCCGAAGGTGGATGCCACGGCCCTGGTGCGCGACACGATTCCCTTGGTGATCCAGGTGAAGGGCAAGGTGCGCGGCAACCTGGAGGTGCCGGCCGATGCGGACAGGGCCACCCTGGAGCGGATCGCCCTGGCCAGCGACATCGCCGCCAAGTGGCTGGAGGGCAAACCCCCCAGCCGGGTGATCGTGGTACCCGGCAAGCTGGTCAACCTGGTGCCATGACCCCGGCTGGTGGCGGACTGCTGGCGACCCTGCTGGGCAGCTGGCAACTCTGGGCAGTGCTGGCCGCCTTGAGCGCCGCCCTCACCTCCCTGCTGGCCAAGCTTGGTCTGGCCGGCATCGACGCCAACCTGGCCACCTTCCTGCGCACCCTGGTGGTGGTGGTCGCCCTGGCGGTGGGCCTGCTGGCCAGCGGCCAGCTGCAGGGCCAGTCCCTGGCCGACCTGCCGCGGGCAAGCCTGGTGGCCCTGGGCCTCTCGGGCCTGGCCACCGCCATCTCCTGGCTCTGCTACTTCCGCGCCCTGCAACTGGGGCCGCTGGCGCGGGTGGCCCCGATCGACAAGCTCAGCGTGGTGCTGGTGGCGTTGCTGGGCGTGCTGGTGCTCGGCGAGCAACTGAGCGGGCGCAGCTGGCTGGGGGTGGCCCTGATCGCCCTTGGCGGCGTGCTGGTGGCGCTGCCCTGAAGGGCCGGGCTCCCGGTACGGATCCACGCTTCAACCGGGGGGCTCAAGACCGCCGGCGGCGCTGCGCCGCAGCTGGCCGCCGTAGGGGCCCCGTCCGTCGAGGCAGGCATTGCCGCAATGGCAGCCGAGGCTGATCGCCTCGGCCACGCTCCAGCCAGCCGCCAACCCGGCGGTCACCCCCGCGGCGAAGGAGTCACCAGCCCCGTAGGCATCCAGCACCGGTCGCCGACGCGGGGGGGCTGCGAAGGGACCGAAGGGCCAGGCCTCCCCGCCGGCGGCTCCCGCCGTGGCGATCCGCAACCCCGGAGCGGGCACCAGGGCGCCTGGGTCCACTCGCTCCGCCGGATCGAGGCCACTGCCGATCAGCGCATCCAGAGCTACGCCGGCCTGGTTGAGCAGCGGCAGGCGCACCCGGGGCGTGGCAGCCAGCAGCCGGGCGGCGCGGCTGAGCCGCAGGGCCTCCGGATCCGCCGCCGTTACGAACACCCCATCGCAGCGGCCGAGGTCATCCCAAGGCAGCGCATCCGCGCCCATGGGGTTGAGACGCTCGCCGATCACCGTGATCGTGCGCTCGCCGCTGCCATCCACGAAGGTCACCCCCCGCCGGGTGGGGGCGTCACGCCAGGCGATGTGCAGGTCGAGCCCCAGGGCAGCCAGCTCCGCCCCGGCCCGCTCGCCCGCCCCGTCGCGCCCCAGGGCGCTGAAGAACGCCACTGGGGCCCCCAGCAGCCGGGCCAGCTGCACCGCCACCACCGCGCCGCCGCCGGCGGCCACCTCCAGACAGCCGCGAGCCGTCTGGATCTCGCCGGCTGCCGGCAGGTTGTCCACCTCCAGAAACGTGACCACCTCCACATGGCCCACCACGGCCAGCTGCAGCGGCGGCAGGGGTGGCAGGGCCTCCAGGGGCAGGGGCGCGAAAGGGCTGGTCGGCGCACTGGGCAACGGCATCGACACGGCCGGGCCGGGCCCGGCGGACGCAGGCTCCACAATGGCGGTGAGTGAGGGCCCTGCGGTGCGGCTGCTGCACACCTCCGACTGGCATCTGGGCCGCAGCTTCCACGGCCATGACCTGCTGGCCGCCCAGGCCGAGGCCATGGACCGGCTGGTGGAACTCAGCCGCGAGGCGGCGGTGGAGCTGGTGGTGATCGCCGGCGACCTCTACGACCGCGCCATCCCGCCGGCGGAGGCGGTGCGCCTGTTCACCGACACCGTGGCCCGCCTGCGCAGCAACGGGGCCGCGGTGGTGGCGATCGCCGGCAACCACGACTCCCACGTGCGCGTGTCGGTGTACGACGAGCTGCTCTCGGCCCTGGAGGTGACGATCCGGGGGCGCTGGCAGCGCTCCGATCAACCCGTGCTGCTCAGCCCCCGCCAGGGCGGCAGCCCCGTGGCCATCTATCCGCTGCCCTACCTGGAGCCGCTGCTGGATGGACCCGGACTGCAACAGGAGGCGGAGCAGCCCCCCAGCAGCCAGCGCCTGCGCCATCCGGAGGTCACCGAGCTGGCCCTCAACCGCATCCGCGCCGACCTGGCCCGCCGCCCGGGCAGCCGCTCGGTGCTGGTGGCCCATGCCTTCGTGGCGGGGGGCACCAGTTCGGAGTCGGAGCGGGAACTCTCGGTGGGCCATGCCGAAGCGGTGCCCGTGGCCCTATTCGGGGGGTTTCACTACGTGGCCCTGGGCCACCTGCACCGCTCCCAGGAGCTGGATGGCCCTCGCCTCGCCTACAGCGGCACCCCCCTGCCCTACTCCTTCTCGGAGGAGAGCCACGTGAAGTCGGTGCGGCTGGTGGAGCTCGCCGCCGATGGCACCCCCAGGGTGGAGGTGGTGCCCCTGGGGGTGGGGCGGCCCCTGCGCAGCCTCAGCGGCAGCCTGGAGCAGCTGCTCCGGGATCCCGATCTGGCCGCCGCCGAGCAGGCCTGGGTGCGGGCCGAGCTCACCGATCCGCTGCTGCCCCAGCAGGCGATGGCGCGGCTGCGGCAGCGCTTCCCCCACGTGGTGGAACTGCGGCACCGGCGTCCCGAGGGCGAAACCCTCAGCAGCAGCGCCCGCAGCCAGCGGATCCGGGCCGCCCGCAGTCCGGAACAGCGCCTGCTGGCCTTCTTCGCCGACCAGCAGGGCCGCCCCCCGCTGCCGGCGGAGGAGCAGCTGCTACGCCAGGCCCTGGCTGCTGCCAACCGGACGGGGGAACGTTGAGGCCCCACCAGCTGGAAATGCAGGCCTTCGGGCCCTACGCCGAGGCGGTGACGATCCCCTTCGATGCCCTCTCCCGCGATGGCCTGTTCCTGATCCACGGCAGCACCGGCGCCGGCAAGACCTACCTGCTCGATGCCCTCTGCTTTGCCCTCTACGGCGATGTCAGTGGTGAGCGCAGCGTCAAGGGCCTGCGCTCCGACCATGCCCCGCCCCAGGCCATCCCCCAGGTGGCGCTGGAGTTCTCCGCCGCCGGAGGACGCTGGCGGGTGGAGCGGCAGGCCGCCTGCGAGGTGGCCAAGAGCCGCGGCGAGGGCACCACCAGCAAGCCCGCCCGGGCCACCCTCTGGCGCTGCCAGGGGGAGGAGCGGCAACCGGTGGCCTCCGGGATCGCCGAGGTGGGGCGCGAGGTCGGACGGCTGGTCGGGCTGGACGCCGCCCAGTTCCGGCAGGTGATCCTGCTGCCCCAGGGTCGCTTCGCGGATGTGCTGCGGGCCAGGCCCGAGGAGCGCGAAACCCTGCTCAAGACCCTCTTCGACACGGCCCTCTATCAACGGGCCACGGAGTGGCTCACGGAGCAGGCCAGGCAGGCCCGGGAGCAGCTGGAGCAGCGTCAGAGCCAGCAGCAGCACACCCTCAGCCAGATCGCCGAGGCCTGGGCGCCCTGGCAGTTGGAATCGGCGCAGGAGCTGGCACGCACCGATGGTGCCCCCCCTGACCTCGATGCCGTAAAGGGCGCCATGGAGAGCCTGCTACGGCAGGCCAGGGAGCAGCTTTCAGCGGCAGATGCGGCCTTCAGCCGCAGCCAGTGCGCCCTGGGGGACTGCCGCAGCCAGCTGGAGCAGTGGCAACGGCGCCAGCTGGCTCGCCTGCGGCTGCAGGCCCTGGAGCAGGAGCTGCCAGCGATCACCGCCCTGAGGCAAGTGCTTGAGCGCGCCGAGCGCGCCGAGGCCGTGCGCGCCAGCCTGGAGGCCGCCGCCGCCGCCCAGCAGCAGCTGGACCAGGCGGCCAGGAGCTGCGCTGAGCAGCTCGACAAGGTGCGGCACCAGCGGGATCGGGCCCAGCAGCTGCCAGAAGCCCTGGCCCAGCTGGATCTGCAGCAGTGTCCCGAGCCCAGGGTCCTCACCGGCAGCCTCAACCTGCTCGCCGCCCGGGAGCGGGAGCTGGAACAGCTGCTGCTGCTGGCTGGGGAGGCCCACCAGGCCCGGCAGACGATTCAGGAGGTGAGCCGGGCCCTCCAGGAGGCCACGGACCGCAGCCGCCAGGGCGAGGAGAAGGTGGCCGAGCAGGAGCAGGGTCGCACCAGCCTGCTGGAGCGGCTGCAGGTCTGCCGCTCCGCCCGGGATGGACTGGCGGGGCTGGAGCAGAGGGCCAGGGCGGCCCAGGCCCTCACCCAGACCCTGCAGCAGTGGCAACAGGCCCAGAAGCAGCTGGGGAGCACTGCAGGGGATGTCCTGAAGGCGGAAGCGCGGCAACAGCAGGCGCGTGGTCACCAGCTGGACCTGCGCGAACGGCAGCTCCAGGGCATGGCGGCCCGCCTGGCCGCAGGCCTGCGGACCGGCGAGGCCTGCCCGGTCTGTGGCTCCCTGGACCATCCCCAGCCGGCGGCGGAGCAGGCCGATGCGGTGGCTGATCAGGCCATGCAGGCGGCGGAGCGCCAGCTGGAGCTGGCCACCCAGGCGCTTTCAGAAGCCCGCAGCAGCCAGGCGCGGCAGCAGGCGCTGCTGGAGGGCCTGGAGGCCCAGCTGCGGCAGCTGGGTTGGGGCAACAACCCTGACACCGGGCCTGCCCAGCAGGCCTGGGCGACGGCCCAGGCGGCCCTCAGCAAGGCCCAGCTGGACGCCAAGGCGCTGCCGCAGCTGGAGCAGGACTTCGCCGGCGTCGAACTGCGGCTGAAGCGCTACCGCCAGCGGCTGGAGGAGCTGCGGGAGGAAGGCGGCAGCCACCGGGAGCGGCTGGCCCAGCAACAGCAGCACGCCGCCGCGTTGCAGGCCCGGCTGCTCCAGAGCCTGGGGGGCAACCTGGACCCCGGCCCCCTGCTCGAGGAGGTCCTGGCGCTGCGGGCGGGTTTCGAGGCCCTGGCGGAGGCGGCCCGGCTGGGGAGCACGGCGGATGCCCGGGACGCGGAGGCGCAGCGCCGTCTGGACGCCGACCTGGCGGCAGCGCACTTCGCCGATCGCCGCGCCCTGGCCGAGGCCCTCGCCGCGACGGAGCAGCGCCAGGACTGGACCACCCGTCTGCGGCAGTTCGACCTGGAGCTGCAGCTGCAGCAGAAGGTGCTCGCCGAGCCGGCCCTGCAGCAGCTCCCCGAAACCAGCCCAGACCTGGCCGGCGCCGAGGCGGCCCTGGCCGCCAGCGATGTGGCCCGAACAGCCGCCCTGGCCCGCTTCACCCGCGCCGAAGCCGCCTGCGCCGGGATCAGTGGCCTGGTGGCGCGGCATCGTCAGGGGGAGAACGCGCTCGCCGAAGCGCTGACCCACAGCGACCTGGTGCAGGGGGTGGCGGCCCGCTGCCAGGGCAGGAGCGAACCGAACATCTCCCTGCAGCGCTGGGTGCTCTCCGCCTATCTGGAGGAGATCTGTGGCTATGCCAACCAGCGGCTGGGCCAGATGACCGCAGGCCGCTACGAACTGCGGCTCTCCGATGCCAGCGGCCAGCGGCGCGGCAGCCAGGCGGGCCTCGGCCTGCGGGTGCTGGATGCCTTCACCGCGGAGGAGCGGGAGGTGTCGAGCCTGTCGGGGGGTGAGACCTTCCAGGCCTCCCTGGCCCTGGCCCTGGGGGTGGCGGATACGGTGCAGGCCCACAGTGGTGGCGTGGCCCTGGACACGCTGTTCATCGACGAGGGGTTCGGCAGCCTCGATGCGGACAGCCTGCAACTGGCCATGGATGAGCTGGATCGCCTGCGGGAGGGCGGACGCATGATCGGCCTGATCAGCCACGTGGGGGCCCTGCGGGAGCGGATTCGCTGCGGGCTGGAGGTGATCGCCTCGGAGCGGGGCTCCCGCGTGGTGCTGGGTACGGTGACAGCACCATGAGCAGCTCTGCCCGTCTGCGTGCTCTCCGAACCCTGCTGGGGGGGCTGCTGGCCCTGGTGCTGGCCCTGCTGCCCCTGGGCCCGCTCCGCCCGGGGCTGCAGGCGGTGCCGCTGCGCCAGGGCACTCCGGAGCGCCCGCTGCCGGAGAGCAGCGAGGCCCTGGCCAACCGCTCCCCCTTCAGCCACAGCTCCTACTACCCCCTGGGCCTGAAGCCCGATCAGCAGCTCTACCGGCCCCATGCCGAGTGGATGGGCCGGCTGATCCTGCCCTCGGTGGAGGAGAAGGCCCTGCGCCGCGGCGACTGGGTGTGGCTGGATCTGGAGCAGGCGCCGCCTGGCCAGGAGGCCCTGATCGGCCAGCGGCTGGGTCTCACCTGGGCCGACCAGCCCCGACTGCAGGCCATGGTGGAGGCGGTGAGCACCGATGTGCGCCTGGGCCAGGCCGCCCGAGAGGCCGCCGCCGCCGCCAATGTGGTGCCCACCCGCCTGGATGGCCGGCTGGCCGTGGGGCCGCTGCAGTCCCTGGCCGGGGCTCGCCCCCAGGACAGCGTCAGTGTGCGGCTGGAGGGGGTGAGCCTTGAGGGCGACACGCTGCGGATCAGCAAGCCGCCGGTGCAGACCAGCGGGCGCTGGCTGGGGCTGGTCACCGTGCTGGGGCCCGACAGCGCCAGCGATGATCCGCACCGCTGGCGGGTGCGGCACTACGACCGCTCCGGCCGTGACTTCTCCGGAGTGGAGGAATCGATCAGGATTCCCCGGTTGCCGCCGGATCGGTTCGGGCGGGTGATGCTGGATCCGAGCGGACTGGTGGCCTCGGAGCTGAACCCCAAGGGGTGGCTGATCAGCGGCGCCCCCGGCCCCGATGGGGTGTTCACCGTGCAGGCGCTGCAACCGCGGGCCCTGCTGGGCCTCAGCCCGACGCGGGTCGTGCGGGGCACCAGCTCAGGCCTCAGGCAGATCAACCGCGAGAACTGGGCGGAGGCGGCCCTGCGCCGGGGCACCCTGACCAGCACCGCCCTCAGCTCGGAGCCCGACGAGCTGCCCTTGGCGAGCCCCGGCCAGCGGGCCCTGTTGATCCATCTGTTCGGCGGCATCGGCGGCCGCGATGGCGAACCCTCCCCGGCCTGGACCACCACCGGCCATCTGGCCCTCGGCGAGGCCGAAGTGGTGGTGGATCCATTCAGCGGCGAGCCCCAGCTCGATCTGCGTTACCACCAGATCTATGCCAACAACCCAAACGGCATCGTTGCGGGCAGTCAGGACTGGAGCGCCTACGCCGGCAACCTGCAGCGGGGCTGGCTGGGCACCCGCCCCTTCTCCGATGTGCTGGTGCCCCTGGACGGCCCCCTGCTGGATGCCCTGGCCCTGCAGGCCGAAATCATCAGTGCCCGCTACCGCACCGGCGATGGCCAGGGTGTGGCCCTGGTGACGCCCGCCACCTCCTGTGTGCAGGATTCCAGCCAGGCCCTCTGGATCGCCCTGGATCAACTGCGCGCCGAACAACGGCTGGCCGGTGTCGCGCCCGATCCGGACAGCCGCCTGAGTCGCCTGGGGCGGGGCCTGGAGGAGCTGCTCACGCCCTTCGGCATGGTGCGCCCCGACTGGCGCCACAACGCCCGCGTCACCGCCATGGCCGGCACGGGTTTGCGCCAGGACTCCGCGGGCGGCGCCGCCCAGCCCGCCTTCATGACCAGCCAGGGTCCGGTGGCGGTGCTGCTCAGCCTGCGCTCGATGCTGCCGCGCCGCGCCCACGACGGCCTCGCCACCGTCTTCCTGCGCCAGGGGCTGCCGCTCTGGATCCTGCGCACCAACCAGATCCCCGGCAACAACCCCGCGCTGGAGCCGGTGGCCCCCACCACCCTGCTGGGCCATCTGCCGGTGGTGGGCACCCTGGTGCCGCGGCTGATGGATGGGCTGGTGCCGCCCTTGCTGGGGGCTCCCCTGGGCTTTTCGGTGCTGGTGCTGCTGCTCTACGGCGCCCTGGCCCTGGGGCTGGGATTCGGCAGCGGCTTCCTGCACGGACCCTGGCGCTGGGGACGGCCGGGCGGAGGAGGCTGGCCTGGCCTGCTGCGCCGCGCCGCTGCTCTGCTGGTGCTGCCGGCGCTGGTGGAGGAGCTGATCTTCCGGGGCCTGCTGCTGCCCCATCCCCTCGAAGGCGTGCCCGCCGCCGCCATGGCGGCCTGGGGGGCCCTGAGCGTGGGACTGTTCGTGGCCTACCACCCCCTGGCGGGGCGCCTCTGGTACCCCCAGGGGCGGGCCGTCTCTGACGACCCCCGCTTCCTGTTGCAGTGCACCCTGCTGGGTGGCGCCTGCGTGCTCATCTACAGCCTCACCGGCTCGCTCTGGTCGGCGGTGGGTCTGCACTGGCTGGCCGTGCTGGTGTGGCTCGAAGCCTTGGGGGGCCACAAGCGGCTGGAGCCCGACTCTCTTGGCTGACCAGCCGCCATGCCCCTGGAGCGGCTCCCAGAGCTCAGTCGAGCGGCACCTCGACAAACTCCACCAGCCCCTCCCGCAGCAGCACCTCGGCGATGGCCGGGCCGGTGGACACACTGCGGATGCGCTCGCTGACGCGGTCCAGGGCCTGCTGGGGATCGCTGCCCTGGGGCAGGGTGGCCAGCACGTCGGGCAGGGCCAGCTGGCCGATGGCGATCACCGGCTGGCCCGCCACCACCCCAGCCTGCAGGAACTCCGTGAGGGTGAGGATGCCCAGGGGCGAAGCGGTGCCGGTGGCCAGGGCCAGGTTAGTGAGACGGGTGGCGATGCTGGTGCAGCGGTGGGCGATCGATCCCGCCCCCACGGCGCCAGTGATCTGAGCCACAGGGGCCAGGCGCGTGGTGCTGAGGGGCGGCACGGCCAGCGGGTTAGTCACCACATTGAAAGAGGGTTTCGGGATCAGGCCGAGACCGATCCAGTAGCTCCCCTGGGCTTCGACACAGCCGAAGCCGTAGACGGCCTCGCCGCTCAGGCGGGCCACACCGGGCTCCCCGGCCCCTGCGGCGGGCATGGCGCCGGCGGCGACAGGCAAGGCCAGTGGCAAGCCGACGGCCAGGGCCGCACTGGCCAGAGCGGCGCCAGCGCCGTCTGGCCAGGCCAGGGTTCAGGACGGTCTGAGGAGCGGACGAACGAGGGGCCGGGCGTGGCTCAGGCATTTGGTGCTGGGGGGTCGGCAGCACCCATGATTGCCGCAGCCGGCCCGGTTGACAGCTCATCCTGGCCATCGGCCGGGATCCGAGCCGCCAAGGCCAGGCAGGCATCCATCTCCTGCCAGAGCAATTCTCTCCGCTCCGATGTGACGGCATACGAGCGGTGATGCAGATCCCGCCCCATGTAGAGGAGGGCGGCGCGGACCCGGCGCCAGTCGTCCGGGCCCAGGGACAGAGTCGGCGACGGCTCCGCTGGGGTGGCCCCGTTCATGCCACCAGCACCGGGGGAGGGCGGCGGCTCCTGGGGGCCGCCGGGGGGCTTCCGGCCGGGGCCATCCCAGCCTGGTATGGCAGCCGGGGAGTTCCGGACACTCCGCTGGCCTTGCACTCGGCCGCGGTGGTGGCGGCTGACGTGGGGCGGCGCCTCAGGCCCTGGCGCAGGGCCAGCCAGCCATCGACCAGCCACACCACCGCCATCAACGCCAGCACCAGGAGCTCGGGGGCGGCGCCTGGGTCTTGGGTGGGGGCTGGAGCAAGCTCTGCTGGCCCTTCTCCTCCGTCACGGCGCTTGCTGTCGGAGCTTCCGCGGTCTGTGATTCCAGGGCAGCAGCCGCAGATTCCAAGGCGGCAGCCGCAACGGTGACTCCCGGGGTGAGCTGCTGCTGGAAGGGCAGCACCTTCTCCATGACCTGCGGTTCCCACACTCCCAGGTCTGCACTGGGATCAGGGGCCGCGACAGGCTGGACAAGGGCCAGAGCCTGGAGCGCCACGGGGGTTTCCAGCACCGCATCCCAGGGGGCCGGCGGATGGGCCCGGAAGAAGCCATCCGAGCGCCGCGTCAGCAACCGTGCCGAAAGGGTGGGGTTCATGGACGCCTTGGCGCTGTGGCGCCCAGCTGATGTCCCTGTCCTAACGCCCTTTGGCCCAGCTGCCAGTGTCAACGGAGGCGGCCTGGCCCGGGGGCGTTCAGGCGTGGGCGTTAAGCAGAGGCGGCCAGACGTTGCCGCAGCAGGGGCAGTTCCCGATCGATCAGCTCCCGGGCCTCCTCCAGGTTCGAGACCTGGCCGAGCGGCACACCGCTGCCATGGGTGATGCGGAACAGGGGAACCGCTGAGGGTTCAGCGGCCAGCTCAACGCTGCAACCGCGGTGGCTCCAGGAGGCAAGGGCTGGGGGTCGGTCCATCGCGCTCTCCCTTGAGTCCTAAGACTTCATTCCACTGAAGGGGAAGTGCCATGGTTTGGCAAGCCAGCGGTGTGCACCTGCGCACCGGGCCTGGGCGAGCGGCAGGATGGATTCGATTGCCAGATGAACCATGGAAGCGAGCTGGAAGGGTGCCGTGATTGCCAGCAGCGACGACATCGTGATGGTGGAGGGGAACGCCTATTTCCCCTTCGAGGCCCTCAACAAGGCACTGGTGCGGCCCTCGGAACACCGCAGCGTCTGCGGCTGGAAGGGGGAGGCCCACTACTACGACGTGGTGGTGGACGGTGCGGTGAACGCCAACGCCGTGTGGACCTACCCGGAACCCAAGGAGGCCGCCCGCCAGATCCAGGGCCGCGTGGCCTTCTGGAAAGGCGTCAGTGTGCGCTGAGCGGCGTCGCGATGCCAGCTGAGCCTTGTGTTCTCGACGTTGACCTGCTGCGCTTTGAGCGGGGCGACCAGCGCGCCCGGGAGGCGGTGGTGGATGGGGTGCGTCGCAGCCTGGCCACCGGCTTTGTGACCACCAGCCACGACCTGCCCCAGGACCTCCTGGATGAGGCGTATGGCCTGCTGGGGCAGTTCTTCCAACTGCCCTCCACCCAGAAGCAGGCCTTCCGGGTGGAAGGCGCCGGGGGGCAGACCGGCTACACCGGCACCCTGGTGGAAACCGCCGCCGGGGCGCCCTGCGCCGACTGGAAGGAGATGCTCAACTGGGCAGAGCCGATTGCGCCGCACCACCCCCTGCGCCGGCGCTATCCCCTGCTCTACCCGCAGCAATGTCTGCCGGAGGCTGCGGTGCCCGGCATCAGCGCCGTGCTCACGGCCTTCCACGCCACCATCGCCGACCTGCAGCGCCGATTCCTGCGGGTGATCGCCCTGGGGCTGGGGCTCGATGAGGCGATCTTCGAGGCAATGGTGGCCGAGGCGCCCACCCTCACCAGGGCGGTGCACTATCCGCCGATGCCACAGGCGCCGGCGGGGGGCCACCTGTGGGCCGCCCCCCACGCCGATATCAACCTGATCACGGCCCTGCCCCGGGCCACAGCCCCGGGGCTACAGGTGCTGGTGGGGGAGACCTGGCTGCCAGCCACACCTCCGGACGGTCACGTGATCCTCAACAGCGGCCTGATGCTGGAGCGGCTCAGCAATGGCCTCATCCCCAGCGGCTGGCACAGGGTGATGGCTGATCCTGGCGCCACCGACCCCCGCCTGAGCGTGGTGCAGTTCTGCCATCCGCGGCCCACCACGGTGCTGCAGCCCTTCAGCAGCTGCTGCACGGCCAAGTACCCCCAGCGCTGGGCAGGCGAGCTGGCCGCCGATGCCCTCGAAGACACCCTCTACCAGATCAATCTGCTGCCAGCAGATGCCGACGGGGGCCACCAGAGGACGGCGGAGCGCGCCTAGGCATGCTGGAGCCCTGATCCCACCCCCTCGCGATGGCCTGTTCCAGCTGCGGCAGCTGGTCGGTGAAGGCAGACCGCAGCCTGGCCGGCCGCTTTGTGTGCGGGCGCTGCGGGCGCCCCCTCGGCCTCAGGGCCGAGAAGCAGGTGCGGCGCCGCGGCGGCGGCCCGGCGCGACGCCTGCCCCGCCCGGCCCTGTGGGGACTGCTGGGGCTGCTGGCCTTGGGAGCCCTGCTGGCCAGCCTGGAACCCGGCAGGCGCAGCCCCCGGCCCCTGCCACCGCCGGAGGGCCAGCCACCGGGCCGAGCTCTCTGAGGCATTGAACTCCCCAGCGCTGACCTGCACGGCCGCCGCCGCCGCCGCTATCGAGAATCCGAGCCCCGGGCTGCCGCCGGATCGCCATCCCACTGGAAGCCGTCGTCGTTCCAGGCGCTGGGGTCCTCGATCGGCTCCAGATGGGTCAACACGTGGCTGCGGGGCAGGACGGCGGCGATGTCCCGCTCCAGGGCGGAGCAGAAGTCGTGGCCCCGCTGCACACTCCAGTGGCCCGGCACCAGCACGTGCATGGTCACGAAGCGACGGGAGCCCGCCACCCGGGTGCGCACGGCATGGAAGGCCACTTCATCGCCGCTGCGAGCCGCGAGCAGCTTGCTGAGCCGCTGCTGATCGGGCTCGTCGAGGGAGCGGTCCAGCAAGCCTGAGGCCGTCTCGTGCAGCAGCTGCCAGCCCGTGAACAGGATGTTGGCTGCCACGGCGATCGCCACCAGGGGATCCAGCACGGTGAGGCCGGTGAGCGGCACCAGCACCAGGGACAGCACCACCCCCAGGGAGGTCCACACGTCGGTGAGCAGGTGCTGGCCATCGGCCCGCAGGGTGATCGAATGAAAGCGACGCGACGCCCCCAGCAGCAGCACCGCCACGAGCCCGTTCAGGGCCGTGGCCAGCAGCGTGAGCATCAGGCCGAGACCCACCTGCTCCAAGGGCTGGGGGTTGAGCAGCCGGCCGACGGCGCTCTGCAGGATCAGCAGCGCCGCCAGCACGATCAGGGCGCTCTCGAGACCGCTGGAGAAGTATTCGGCCTTGAAGTGGCCATAGTTGTGATTCCGATCGGCAGGCCTGGCCGCCAGGGTCAGGGCCCAGAAGCCTCCCAGCGCCGCCGCCAGGTTCACCAGGGATTCGAGCGCGTCGGAGAACAGGCCCACCGAGCCGGTGAAGCGCCAGGCGACGATCTTGATCGCCATCGTGGCCAGGGACGCCCCCACGGACAGCAGGGTGTAGGAGCGAGGCGAATGAAAGCCGATCACAGGACCCTGGCGGGCTCGCATTGTGGAGCCGCCCATGGCCGGGCGGCGGTCTGCTGGACGACCCGGGGGCCAGGCGAGGGCTTAATTTCGGGCCTTGGTGTCCTCCGTTCTCGCCCGTCTGTCCATGCGGTTTCTGGCCCTGCACCTCGAACCCGGCAGCGACGTGCGCCAGTCCCTGGAGCAGCTGGCCGCCCAGGAGGGGGGCCACGGCTTCGTGTTGAGCGTGGTGGGGAACCTCACCCAGGCATCGTTCCAGTGCCCCGGTGAGCCCAGTCCCACCGTGCTGGCGGGCGAGCTGGAGATCATCACCCTGCAGGGCACGGTGGCCGCCCAGGGGGTGCACCTGCACCTGAGCTTCTCCGACAACGCCTGCCAGGTGTGGGGCGGCCACCTGGAGCCCGGCACGCTGGTGTACAAGGGAGCCGACCTCCTGGTGGGGCTGTTTGATCCGGAGCCTGGCGCCGCTGCTCAGGTCGTGGAGCAAGGGGCCACTCAAGCGACCTTGCAGGGCGCCGTCCAGCGATCCGCTGAACCCCTGATGGTGCCCCTGGCCCAGGCCCCCACGGCTGCCAGGGTGGAGGTGGCCGTGCTGCCCGGCTGCCCGTTTTCAGCCCGGGCCCTGCGCATGCTGCGCACCCTGGGCATTGCCCACCGGGTGATCGAGCCCAGCCAGCCTGGCAGCGTGCCCCAGGTGTTCATCGACGGTACCTTCATCGGTGGCTATGACGCCCTCGCCGAGCTTCACGCCCGCGGCAGCCTCGAAGGCCTCCGCCACGCCTGAAGGGTCGTGTCCCCCCAACTCCGCCTCTGCCCATGACCAGCCTGGAGCTGCACACCCAGGCGGGCTGCGGATTGGCGATCGGCCGCTATCCCCGCTTTCGCTACGACGCCCGGGGCGGCAGCGGCAGGGCAACCTGCAGCCCCGTTGACGACACCTTGGAGATCGCCTTCGACCCCGCCGAGCTCAGCATCCCCCCCCTGAACTGGCGCACGACGCGGGTGCTGGGGCTGCCCCTGCCGCCGGGGTTGCAGATCACCATCGAACCCCTCACCCTCGCCGGCCAGCTCGTGCCGGCCAGCGGAGCCGTGACCCTGCGGTTCGAGGCCCGCTTCCACTGCAGCTGGGGCGGGCTTTACCAACCACCGCCGCTGCTGGTGAGCACGGACCTCACCACGGGATCGGTGGCAGGCCAGCGCCATCGGGCCGAGGGCACCCCCCTGGATGCCAGCGGCCAGGGCTGTCTGGTCGGCGTGGCGCGGGTGCCCCCCAGCGGCGACCGCTGGCTCGATGGCTTTCTGGGGCTGCCGGATGACGCCCTGGCGGTGCTGCGGTGTGGATTTGGTGGGTTGGAGGGTGAAAGGTGTCCGATGGAGACCCACGACCTTCCATAGGGATGTGTCTTGCCTCATATCGCACCGGATGCGGTTCCCAATCCCGGCACAGAACCGATGGACGTCTTCTCCTTCCGCGATCGGGATATTGAGGACTGCGACCAAGAGAGAACTGGTCGTCGCCATTGATCCAGCTCCATCCCAGCTTCATCAGTGACGCAGCGAGCACTGAGCTGGTGGACGAGGTGCTTCATGAGGAGTGCCGCGGTATCTTCCGCTGGAGCAAATGAATCGGGGCCCGGCCAGGAACTGCAGCTGCACTGCCATCAACGGGAAGCCATCGAGTTAACCAGCCCCGACTCGCTCGTGGAGGCAGTGAGGCTTTCCAAGCCAGTTGCCTCCACACAATCCGTCTTCAACCTGAGGATTCTTTTACCCCGGCGTGTTCACCCCTCCAAGCTTGGCCTCGTGCCACTCGGCACCACCGTGAGGCCGATCGGGGCCAGGGCGATCAGGGCGAGCTTCACGTGCTGAATCCCGAAGGGGATGCCCACGATGGTCACGAAGCAGGCCAGAGCCGAGCTGAGGTGGCCAATGGCCAGCCACCAGCCCGCCAGGAGGAACCAGATCACGTTGCCCACCAGCCCCAGGGGGCCGGTGCCGAAGTCGGCGTGGCCCGTGAGTTCCTGGCGGCTGATCGCCTCCTTTCCGAAGGGCCAGAAGGAGAAATTGCCGATCACGAAGCAGGCCCGGGCCCAGGGAATGCCCACCACGGTGAGGGCCGCCACCAGGCCGGCCAGCCACCAGCCCAGACCCATCACGAAGCCCCCCAGCACAAACCAGAGAACGTTCAGCAGAAAAGCGAGCATCCCTTCACCACTGCGCCGGCATGGACGATGGCGCAGGAGTGCCGCTTGCGCGGCCCCGGCCATCCTCACGCTGGCATAGCTTGACTGGGACGCCACAGCCCGAACGTGACGCTGCGTAACCCGGTTGAGGACGTCCAGTCGGACTTGCTCGGCGGGGCTCTCTTCGGGTCCAGCAGCACCCTGTTCCCCCACCAGACGAAGGTGGGGTCGGCGCTCCGCTTCGGTAACGGCCCTGGCGCCTGACGCTGCCTCCCCCATGTTCTTCCGGATCCACCACACGCTCCACTACCACTACGACCAACCCGTGTTCCTGGAGCCGCACACCCTGCGGCTCACGCCCCGGCAGAGCGCCACGCAGCGACTGCTGAGTCACACCCTCACGGTGCGGGAGGCGGCTGGCAGTACGCCGGTGGAGGAGCCCGGCGGCGCCGACACCACTGAGATCTGGTTCACGGGCCTGCGGCAGGAGCTCTGGATCCACACCACCGCCGTGGTGGAAACGCTGCGCCGCAACCCCTTTGACTGGATCCTCACCGATCCCAGCGCCCAGACCCTGCCGCTCCGCTACCCCCCCGCCACTGCGGCGGCCCTGGCCCCCTTCCTGGGCCAGGCCGAGCCGAGCGTGGCGGCCTGGGCTGCGGAGCTGGCGGCGGAGGCCGGCCAGCGCAGCACCGACCTGCTGCTGTTGCTGGCCGACCGCATCCACCACAGCTTCGAGCACATCGGTCGCTTCGACGGCGAGCCGATGGCGCCCGCCGACACCCTGGCCCAGCGCCGCGGCGCCTGCCGCGACACGGCCATGCTCTACGTGGCGGCCTGCCGCAGCCTCGGCCTGGCGGCCCGCTTCGTGAGCGGCTACTCCATGCATCATCCGCCAGAGGTGAGCGAGCACGAGCTGCATGCCTGGGCGGAGGTGTGGCTCCCCGGCGGCGGCTGGCGTGCCTACGACCCCAGCCTCGGCCTGGCCGTGGCCGATGGCCACGTCACCCTGGTGACGGCCGCCGATCACCACCTGGCGGCGCCGGTGAGCGGCCACTACCGGGGCACCGGCGTGGGCTCCCGCATGCACTACCGGGTGCGGGTGGAGGCGGGGCCTGATCCCGAGGGATTCCAGCCTCGCCAGGGACTGGCCGTGCTGGCCGACCCACGGCTGAACCGCGACACCGCCTTCAGCCTGGAGGAGCGGCGCAGCCTGCAGCTGGAGGCCCGGCTGCCCGCGGCGGTGGAGAGCCTCGAGCAGCAGGTGGAGCGGGTGTGGCAGGGCTTCAGTGGCCTGCAGGGCAGCCTCGAGCGCTTCACTTACCTGGACCGGCTGCGCCGCAGCAACCGCACCCTCTTCCACGCCTTCCTGCAGGAGCACATCGAGGCGGCCCTGCCCGTGGTGTACACCCCCACCGTCGGACGGGTGATCCAGGGCTTCAGCCACAGCCACCAGCCACCCGACCTGGGCGCCTACCTCACACCTGAGATGGAAACGCGGCTGCCGGAGCTGCTGCGCCAGGCCGCCGAGGGCCCAGTGGATCTGATGCTGATCACCGATGCTGAAGGAATCCTGGGCCTGGGCGACCAGGGGGTGGGCGGCATCCACATCTGCCAGGGCAAGCTGGCCGTCTACACCCTCTGCAGCGGCCTCCACCCGGGCCGGGTGCTGGCGGTGGCACTCGATGTCGGCACCGACAACGCCGCCCTGCTCAACGATCCCCTCTACCTGGGCCGCCGCCAGCCGCGTCTGCGGGGCGAGGCCTACGACCGCTTCCTCGATGCCGTCGTGGCGGCGGCCCAGCAGGTGTTCCCGGGCGTGTTTCTGCACTGGGAGGACTTCGGCAAGGGCCAGGCGAGGCGAGTGCTGGATCGCTACCGCGAGCAGGCGCCCAGCTTCAACGACGACATCCAGGGCACCAGCGGCGTAGCGGCGGCGGCGGTGCTGGCGGCCTGCCGGGGGCTGGGCACCAGCCTGGCGGAGCAGCGCATCGTGATCTTCGGCGCCGGCACAGCCGGCTGCGGCATCGCCGAACGGCTGCTGAGGCTGCTCCAAGCCGCCGGCCTCAGTGCCCACCAGGCCCGCCAGAGGCTCTGGGGCCTCGATCGCCACGGGCTGATCGTGGCAGCGCCGGGTTCGGAAACCGCCGCAGCCCTTGCCAGGCCTGCCGAGGAAGCAGAGCACTTCAGCCGCAACGGCCAGGGGCAGATCGGGCTGCTGGAGGTGGTGCAGCAGGTACGGCCCACGGTGCTGATCGGCACCTCCACCGTGGCCGGCGCCTTTGACCAGGCGGTGGTGGAGACGATGGCCGCCGCCACGCAGCGGCCCCTGATCCTGCCCCTCTCCAACCCCACCAACCTGGCCGAGGCCTGCCCCGCCGATCTGCTGGCCTGGAGTGGCGGCCGGGCCCTGGTGGCCACCGGCAGCCCCTTTGCCCCGGTGCCCTGGGACGGCCAGGAGCGGGTGATCGGGCAGTGCAACAACTGCTTTCTGTACCCCGGCCTGGGCTTCGCCTGCGTGGCCGTGGGGGCGACCCAGGTGAGCGAACCCATGATCGATGCGGCCCTGGAAGCCCTGGCGGCCACCATTCCCGCCGCCCAGGATCCGCTGGCGCCGCTGATGCCTCCCCTCACCCAGGTGCAGGCCGTGTCCCGGGCGGTGGCGGAAGCGGTGGCCCTGATGGCCGTGCAGGAGGGTCTGGCGGAACGGGCCAGTACGGCAGCCGAGGCATTGCAGTGCCTCGATGCGGCCCGGTGGCAGCCCCGTTACACCGCCACCTCGGCGCTGGGATAGGCCCGTGGCGGCACCAGCCGCTGGGGCCGGGGGATGCTGGTGAGCTGGATCGCCACCAGGCTCCGCCGGAACCAGTCGTCGGGGGGGATGGGGCTGAGCAGTCGGCCCAGCACCGCCAGCAGGGCCAGCGGCTCAAATGGCGCCCGCCGGTGCGGCCACAGGTCGCTCTGGCGGTAGAGGCGCTGGTGCAGGGTCCGCTGCTGGTGGGGACTGAGCCCCGCCCAGAGGGCGCCGAGCCGCTCGCCCCGGCGGGCCACCAGCTGCAGCGGCCAGCAGTCCTCGCCCCAGGTGAGCTGCAGCAGCGCGGCAGGGCCAGCCACGGGCAGCGCCACCTGGCCAGCCAGGCGAGAGCCGGGAGCCAGGGCGAGCTCCACCCCTTCCTCGCTGATCGCCCGCAGCAGCACCGGCTGGCCACCCAGGCGGGCCGGTTCGCGCACGGCAAACCAGGGCAGGGCGGAACGACGCGGCCGGTCCCAGCAGCAGCGCAGGGCCAGCAGCAACAGCAGAGCATTGATCAGGCTCCAGCTCACCCCCAGGCCCAGGCTGGCGGGGGTGATCGTCGCCAGCGCCGACAGACTCGGATCCTGCGCCAAGCTGAAGAGGTTCAGCAGGGCCAGCAGCTGCACCAGCAGCAGCGCCAGCAGCGGCAGCCACAGGCGGGGGTCCGCGGCTTGCCTGCTGCCCGGGGCCAGGGCCTTGGGGGTCACCTTGAAGCGCAGCGGGCGCCGCAGGGCCCAGCGCCAGATCGTGGCCACCAGCGGGATCAGCACGATCCAGCGGTAGAGCTCAGGCAGTAAGCCGGTGCGGGCCTGGTCGCTGAACCAGCGGGCCAGCAGCAGCTGGGCGCCAAAGAAGGGCAGGGCATAGCGCAGCAGGCCTGCGCCGGTGATCTGCAGGGGCAGCACGCCCAGCACGCCGATCATCAGCGGCATCAGGGCCAGCAGCAGCTGCGGCAGGGCATTGAACCAGTGGAGGATGCCCTCCAGGAAGGCGAGCCGCTGCAGGGGTTTCAGCCCGGCAATGCGCAGTGGGCTGGCACCGGTGCGCAGGGTCTGGAGGGTGCCGCTGGCCCAGCGGCAGCGCTGGCGCACAAGGGCCGAGGCCGTGAACGGCGCCAGCCCGGCACTCAGCTTTTCAGGCAGGTACACGCACTCCCCACCCGCCGCCGTCAGCCGGATCCCGGTGGCCAGGTCCTCCGAGGAGGTGCCCGTGTCGAAGCCCCCCACGGCCAGCAGGGCCGAACGGCGCACCAGGAAAGACGTGCCCGCGCACACGACCGCCCCGACGCCCTGGCGCACCGGTTCGATCCAGCGGTAAAAGCTCTCCTCGTCCGGCATCAGCCAGCGCTCCAGCCGCAGGTTGCGGATCACCGGGTCGGCGGTCATGTAGGTCTGGGGCGACTGCACCAGGGCCACCCGGGGCTCATCGAACAGCCCCACGCTGCGCAGCAGGAACGTGTTGAGGGGCACCACGTCAGCATCGAACACGGCGATCAGCTCGCCCTGCAGCAGGGGCAGCACGTGATTGAGGTTGCCGGCCTTGGCGTGCTCGCGGCCCGGGCGGGAGCTGTAGCGGCAGCCCAGCCGCCGGCAGAGCTGCTGCAGCTCAGGCCGCGCGGCGTCGTCGAGTAGCCACACCTGGGCGCGGGGATAGGTGAGCGCCCGGCAGCCCAGCAGGCAGCGCTCCACCAGCTCCAGCGGTTCCCCGCAGGTGGGAATCAGCACATCCACCCAGGGCAGGGGCACCGAGGCGGATCCCGCCGGCTCCAGCCGCCGCTGCACCCGGGCGGCCGCCCGTTCAGCGCGGGCGGCGATGCCGGGATCGGGCGCCAGGCTGAAGGCGAGCTGCAGGAAGCTGTGGGCCAGCAGCCAGGTTTCGGCGAGCAGCACCAGCACACTCATCGAGCTGCTGAGCCAGTCGTCCAGCACCAGGGTGCTGGTGAGGCGCCACCACCAGTAACGGCCAGCCAGCAGGGCCAGCAGGGCCACCGCCCAAGGGAGACGCATCAGAGCACTTCAGGGCTGGGGCGCCGGAGCTGGTGCCGGCGGTGGGCAAACCTTGTTGGTGAAGTCACAGGCGTAGACGACGGGTTTCTGCCAGCTGAGCGGGATCTCCAGCAGATCGCGAGGACCGCTGATGCCCTGGGCCACAAAGATCAGGGCCGCGATCGCATTGGCGGTGATGTGCAGCCGCCGCCAGCGCAGTTGCCGCAGGATCTCCGGCCGGGCCGCCACCGAGAACAGCATCAGCCCCGTGAGCCCCATGCCGCCCCAGAAATGGGATTGCCAGAAGGCCGGATCGAGGGGGTTGTCGCTGAGGCGCCACACCTCAGGCTGCAGCCCCAGGCCGATCACACCGGCCCAACAGAGCAGCGCGAAGCTGGCCCGGTAGATCGCCTCCTTGGCACGCCAGAGGGCTACCAACGCCGCCACGGTGCCGGCCAGCACCAGCAGCAACAGGGCGCTGCGGCTAGGGGTCAGCGCCGAGGGTTGCTTGGTGCTGATCACCACCACCATCGCCAGCAGTTCGATGCCCACCACGGCCGCCGCCAACCACCGGCCGAAGTCCACGTGCTCCCCGCCCACGCTGGGGGGCAGCTTCAGCTTCTGAACGCGCCGCTGCCGGGTCTGCTGGGCCAGGCGCAGCACCAGGCCGAGCAGGGGGTACACGAGCACCACCGCCAGAGCGGGGTGCAACACCCAGAGCCAATCCGTCGTTGTCATGGGCGAAGGGGCTAGGGCCTGCTCTGCTTGTCAACTACAAGCTAAGGAGCTGGTTGGATTGGGCACGATCGTCACCACCTGCTGACGGCCTCGGGATGATGGGCTCAATCGACCAGGAGCACCAGCTGCTCAGCGTTCACACCAGCGTGGCCAACCAGGACGACGCCATGCAGCTGGCGCGCCAGGTGGTGACACGAAGGCTGGCGGCCTGCGCCCAGCTGCAGCCGATCGAAAGCCTTTATCTCTGGAAGGGTGAACTGGTTGAGGAGCCGGAGATCCGCATCAGCTTCAAGACCACCAGGGGGCAGCAGCGTGCCCTGATGGCGCTGATCCGGGAGGCACACCCCTACGAGGTCCCGGAGATCTCCACCACCACGCTGCAGGATGTTGAGCCCGCCTATCGGCGCTGGCTGATCGAGCAGCTCCACCCCTCAGCGGCACCGGCTCCAGCGCAGAAACCGGAGCAGGAACCGGACCAGGTGCCGGAGAGCCCCGGGCCATCCGATCCCATAGCTGAACGGTAGCGGTCAATACAGGCACGCCACGGGCAGCCTGGGCTCCTTTGCGGAACAAGCCGTGACGACTCTCCTCCAATCCCTGGCCATGGCTGTGGTGCTCGCCGGCTCCTTCGGCGGCGTGGCCCAGGCCAGCCAGCGCGGTGGCCCCCATTCCGGTGGCTACCGGCCGCTGTCACCCGCGGAGCACCCCCAGCGGCTGGTGATCCCAGCCTCTGGGCAGCACGGCCGAGCTGAAGCGCCGTTGCACACCGCTTCAGCTCGGCCTTCACTGGAGCCGGCCAGACAAACCGGCTCCTGGCCGTCGCCATGCTGCTCTCGTTGTTGCTGATCGCCCTGCTCACCGGGGCTGGCTGGTGGCTGGCCGAGGCCACCGCGATCGGCCGCCAGCTGGGCACCACCCTGTTGGTGCTGTTTCTGGGCCTGCTCACCACCAACCTCTTCGGCTGGAAGTGCCGATGCAGCGGCCGAGGCCGTAGTGAGCGGGCCCCTCACCTCCCTCGCCATCGCCCTGTTGCTGATGGCGGTGGATCTGCGCCGGGTGTGGCCCGGGGCGCAGCGGCTGCTGCAGCCCTTCGCCACGTCGGTGTTGGCGGCCGTGCTGGGCACCGGCCTGGGGGCATGGCTGCTGGGCGGGCGCCTCGGTGCCGACCTGCCGGCCCTCAGCGGCCTGTTCACGGCCACCTTCAGCGGCGGCAGCCTCAACTTCGTGTCGGTGGCCCGCACCCTCCAACCCCCTGAGGGCCTGGTGCTGGTGGCCACCGCCGCCGACCACGTGGTGTTCAGCCTCTGGTTTCTGATCAGCCTGGCCCTGGGACGCCGTCAAAGGCCCGTTACAGCTGGGGCCCTGAGCGTCGCAGCCGCCGGCCCAGCGCCTGCTGCCAGCCCTGAACAGATCGCCAGCTCCGCAGCCTGGGCCCCCGCCAGTGGCCGCCACCGCGACCTGCTGAGCCGCGCCGGCGGCGTCGCCCTGCTCTGGGGGGTGGTGATCGTGGTGATCAGCGAGGCGGCCACCGGCGTGCTGCAGAACTGGTGGCCCGGCACCCCCGGCATCCTGGTGCTCACCAGCATCGCCCTGGCGGCGGCCCAGTTGCCGGCCCTGTCCCGGCTGCAGCTCAGCTATCCGCTCGGGCTGCTCTTGATTCAGCCCTTTTTCACCGTGATCGGCCTCAATTCGCCAGTGCAGGGTCTGCTGGGGGAGGGCCGGTGGGTGTTCGCCCTGGCCAGCCTGATCGTGGCGGTGCAGGCGCTGGTCGTGCTGCTGGTGGGCCGCTGGCGGCACTGGGGGCTTGCCGACAGCCTGGTGGGGTGCCAGGCGGCAGTGGGTGGCCCCAGCACCGCCCTGGCCCTCGCCGGTGCCCTCCACCGCCCCGATCTGGCCCTGCCGAGTGTGGCGATTGGCCTGCTGGGGTATGTGGTGGGCACCTACCTTGGCCTGACGATGGCCGGCCTGCTGGGGGGCTAGGGGTTCGGCATCTGCCCGGTCTGCCGCCGCTGCCACCATGCCGTGCCCAGCAGGACCAGGGCCATGGCCGCGTAGCCGGAAGCCCAGGGTGCCCCCACCCCCCAGCCGAGCTGCAGCACGGTGTCAGCCTGGTCGAAGCGCCAGGCGTGGATCACCCCGAACCAGGACGCCAGTGTCGCCACGGCGGCACAGAGGGCAGCCGCCAGAAAGCGCTGCTCGATCACGTACACCAGCAGGGCCGAGAGCAGCATCGCCGTGATGATCACGCCCTGCTCCAGGGCAAAGGCCCCCGTGGCCCACACATCGGCCCGCTGCAGGGGCTCCAGCAAGGCCGGCGCGAAGGGCGCCGCTGCCGTTCCCGCCCCGCCGACCCTCAGTCCGGCTTTGAGCATCAGCGCCCCCCAGCCAGCCAGGCCGGGCAGCAGGCCCAGCACCACCGCCGGGGCATGGTGGCGCGGCGTGGCCTCAAAGGCCTGGGCCGCCATCACCACGCCGAGGTAGAGCACGATCGCCATGCCCGCCTCGATCGGCACCACCAGGGCGATCACTCCGAAGGCCCCCAGCAGACAGGCGGCCGCCATCAACAGTCCATTCACCCAGGAGTAGCCGAGTCGGGCGCCCATCGCCTTCCAGCCCGGATGGCCGATGTAGAGGGTGGTGGGGAAGCAGGAGCCGAACAGGGCTGCCGCCACCGTGCCGATCCCGTTGATCAGCAACGACTCGCGCACGGGATAGCGATCACCGGCGGCCTCAGCGCTCTCGAGGTTCTGCAGGGAGCCGATCACGTTGAACAGCCCCATCGGCACGATCACCCCCAGCCAGGGCAGCAACTCACCGCGGGCTTGCCATAGGCCCCCCAGCTGCAGGGCAGGCAGCCGCAGCCCCAGCTGGGCCGTGGCCTGGCTCCAGCTGAGCGGGTCGATGCGCAGCAGCCCACTGCTCCAGGCCAGGGCCATGCCGAGCAGCACGGCCACCAGCCCACCGGGCAGGGGCAGCCGCACCCGGCCGAAGTACACCACCAGGATCACCGCCAGCACGGCCAGGCCCACCAGCGGCTGGGCGTAGGTGCGCAGCAGGAACCCCAGGGCGATGTAGCCGAGGGCGATGCCGGCCAGGGTGGAGAGCAGGGCCGCCCGTGGCAACCAGCGCCGCAGCAGGTGGGCCACGAAGGAGCCCCCCGTTTCGATCAGCCCCGAACCGAGACAGGCCATCATCCCCGCCTGCCAGGAGAGGGTCACCGCCTCGGCCTCCGCCAGGCCAGCCGCCAGGCCGGCCAGTTTCACCGGCAGCATCACCAGGAATACGTAGGCGAAAAGGCTCACCGTGTTGATGCCGTAGGGCAGAGCGGTGCGCTCGCCAGTGCCATCCCGCCGGTCGAGCCGGTAGGCCTGCCGGGCGTAGGCCAGGTTGCCGAGCACCAGACTGACGCCGGTGGCGGGCAGCACCGTGCCGAACAGCAGGGCATCGGGGTAGCCCAGCAACCCCCGGCACAGGGAGAGGATCAGCAGGATCTGGATCAGGTTGTCCAGTGCCAGGCCCAGCAGGCCGTCGAGATCGCCCCTCACCCACCAGCGCGGCTTGATCGGGGCCATGGCAACCGGGACGGCAGGGCCCCCAGAATGCCGACTGGTTCGGAGGCGCGGCGATGCCGATCATCGACGTGCGCCAGTTGAGGAAGCACTACCGGGTGGCCGAGAAGCGCCCGGGCCTGCGCGGCACCCTGGAGCACCTGGTGCGGCGGCGCCACCGGGATGTGCCGGCCGTGCAGGGGGTGAGCTTCCAGATCGAGCCCGGCGAGATGGTGGGCTTCCTGGGGCCGAACGGCGCCGGTAAGACCACCACCCTGAAAATGCTCACCGGCCTGATCCACCCCAGCGGCGGCTCCGTGCAGGTGGCGGGCTGTGTGCCCTTCCAGCGCCAGGAGCGCTTCCTGCAGCAGATCACCCTGGTGATGGGCAACCGCCAGCAGCTGATCTGGGATCTGCCGGCCCTCGACAGCTTCCGGGTCAATGCGGCCGTCTACGGCATCGACGACAGCACCGCCCAGCAGCGCATCGCCGAGCTCTCCGAGATGCTGGAGCTGGGCAGCGAACTGCGCCGGCCGGTCCGAAAGCTCTCCCTGGGGCAGCGCATGAAGGCCGAGCTGCTGGCCGCGCTGCTGCACCGGCCGGCCGTGCTCTTCCTCGATGAGCCCACCCTCGGCCTCGACGTGAACGCCCAGGCCCGGGTGCGGGAGTTTCTCGCCGACTACAACCGCCGTACCGGCGCCACCGTGCTGCTCACCAGCCACGACATGGGTGACATCACGGCGCTGTGTCCCCGGGTGCTGCTGATCCACCAGGGCCGGCTGTTCCATGACGGCTCCCTGGAGCGGCTCACCCAGGAGCTGGCCCCCCATCGGCAGGTCCGTCTGGAGTTGCAGGAGCTGCAGCCGGCCGGCTGCTTCGAGGCCTACGGCCTGGTGGATGAACACCAGGGCCACCACGTGCGGCTGCGCATTCCGCGCCAGCAGCTCACCGAGCGGGTGGCCGCCCTGCTCAGCCGCTTCGAGGTGAGCGATCTGGAGGTGGGCGACCCGCCGATCGACGAGCTGATCGGCGGGTTGTTCCGCCGCGAGGCCGGCCGATGAGCGGCCCATGGCGCCCGCGGCGGGCCTGGCGCATCGCCTGGACCCTGCTGGTCACCCAGTACGCCTACATGCTCGAGTATCGGGCCGAAATCGCCCTCTGGGCCCTCTCGGGCGTGTTGCCCCTGATCATGCTGGGGGTGTGGAGCGGCGCCGAGGCCAGTGGCGCCTCGGGGCTGGATCCCATCCAGCTGCGCCGCTATTTCCTGGCCGCCTTTCTGGTGCGCCAGTTCAGCGTGGTGTGGCTGATCCACGTGTTCGAGGAGGACACCCTGCAGGGCAAGCTCTCCCCCCTGCTGCTGCAACCCCTGCTGCCCCTGTGGCGCTATCTGGCCGCCCACGTGGCTGAGCAGGGCACCCGGGTGCCGTTCGTGGCCCTGATGCTGCTGCCCCTGGCCCTGCTGCTGCCTGGTGGGCTGTGGCTGCCCCCGATCCCGCAGCTGCTGCTTGGCCTGCTGGCGATCGGGGCCGCCTTTCTGCTGCGCTTCCTGCTGCAGACCGTGGTGGCGATGGCCTGCTTCTGGACCGAGCGCGCCGCCGCCCTGGATCGGCTGCTGTTGATCCCCTACCTGTTCCTCTCCGGCCTGGTGGCCCCCCTCGACAGCTTCCCTCCGGGCATGCGTCGGCTGGCGCTCGCCACCCCCTTCCCCTGGATGGTCGACTTCCCGGCCCGGCTGCTGGCGGGGTTGCCGGTGTCGGCGCCGCTGGGCTTCGCCACCATCGCCGCCTGGTGCGCCCTGTTGCTGCCCATCGCCGCCTGGCTCTGGCGCCGGGGACTGCGGCGCTACTCCTCCATGGGGGCCTGATGCCGACACCAGACCTCCCCTCCAGGCTCGGGCGCTACTGGCGCAGCCTGGGCAGCTTCTGGGCCACGTCGCTGAGCGCCGAACTCGAATACCCGGCCAACTTCTGGATCGAGGCCCTCTCGGTGCTGGGCAACCTGGCGGGCAGTGTGTTCGTGCTGGGGCTGCTGTTCGGAGGGCCGGAGCGGCAGAGCAGCGCCAACCTGGGGGGTTGGAGCTGGGATGAAGCTCTGGTGGTGCTGGGCCTCTACACCGTGCTCGATGGCTTCACCACCAGCCTGCTGCAGCCCAACCTGAGCCGGATCGTGGGGCACGTGCAGAACGGCAGCCTCGATTTCGTGCTGCTGAAGCCCCTGGACAGCCAGTTCTGGCTCTCCACCCGCATGATCTCGCCCTGGGGGCTGCCGGGGATCCTGGCCGGCTTCGGGCTGTGCGGCTGGGCCGCCGCCCGGGCCGGCGCCAGCTGGAATCCCCTGGGGCTCCTGCTCAGTGCCTCCCTGCTGGCGGCCAGCGCCGTGATCCTCTACAGCCTCTGGTTCGTGCTGGCGGCCCTCAGCATCTGGTTTGTGAAGGTGTGGAACGCCACCGAGGTGCTGCGCTACACCCTGGTGGCCGGCCGCTATCCGGTGAGTGCCTACCCCCAGGCCCTGCGGCTGGTGTTCACCTTTGTGCTGCCTGTGGCCTTCCTCACCACGGTGCCGGCCGAGGCCGTGCTGGGGCGGGGTGAACCGCTTTGGGCGGTCGGTGGGCTGGCGATGGCGCTGGCCACCTTCGTGGCTAGCCGCTGGTTCTGGCGCTACGCCCTGCGCCACTACACCAGCGCCTCCAGCTGATCAGCCTGATCAGGCCGATCAGGCCGAAGCCCGGGCCACAACCCCAGCACTCGCGGTCTTGGCCACCACCAGGCTCTCGGGGCTGCCCCAGTCGCCCTCCACGATGTAGCCGGGCTGGTTGGCGCAGAGGTGGCGCAGGATCCAGAACAGGGGCTCGGCTGAGGGCACCTCCAGGGCCTGGCGCATCTGTTCCAGGCTGCGGGGCTGGCCATCGGCAAGCAGTTGATGCAGGCGGCCCTGCAGCTCCAGGATCGAGGCGGCAGCCAGCTTGCCTGCCTCCACGCCGGGCTGGTCGTAGGCGTTGATGTTCACCAGCTCGGCATAGAAGCCCACGGCGCGCTCGAACAGGGCCACCAGCACGCCCAGGCTGCGGGCGTCGAAGCGGCGCAGGCTGATCGAGAGGCTCTGGCGGCCGCTCTCCATCAGGGCAGTGCGGGTGCCCTGCAGGAACCCCTCCAGCACATCCCCGGGCCACTCGCCTTGGAGGGCGGGAAGGTCGCTGGGATCATCGAGGGCCTCGATGAAGGTCACGAAGAAGTTGTCCACGCCATCGCGCAGCTGCTGCACATAGGCGTGCTGGTCGGTGGAGCCCTTGTTGCCGTACACGGCGATGCCCTGGTTCACCACCTGGCCATCGCGGTCGAGGCGCTTGCCGAGGCTCTCCATCACCAGCTGCTGCAGGTAGCGGCTGAACACGGCCAGGCGGTCGCGGTAGGGCAGCAGCACCATGTCCCGCTCGCCGCGACCATGGCCGGCCACGTGCCAGGCGGCGGCCATCAGGGCGGCGGGGTTGGCCGCCACGGTGGGGCAACGAGTGGCCTCGTCCATCTGGGCGGCGCCATCGAGAAAAGCGCGCAGATCCGCGCCCACCAGGGCGGCGGGCAGCAGCCCCACGGCGCTGGTGATGCTGGTGCGACCGCCCACCCAATCGAACATGTCGAAGCGGGCCAGCCACTGCTCCTGGCTGGCGAGGCGGTCCAGACGGCTGCCCACCATCGTCACCGCCACGGCCTGCTGGGCCCAGTGGCCGCCGAGGCTGCCCAGCCGCTCACGCACCTGCTCCATGGCGATGCGGGGCTCCGGCGTGCCGCCGGACTTGCTCACCACGATCACCAGGGTGGTGCGCAGGCGCTCCCCGAGCCGGGCCAGGATGCGGCTGATGCCCTGGGGATCGACGTTGTCGATGAAGTGGAAGGGCAAGCCGCAGCCCTCCTGCTGCAGGGCCTCGATGATCAGCAGGGGGCCCAGGCCGGAGCCGCCGATGCCGATCCAGAGCACGTCGCTGAAGGGCACCGCCCCAGGGGCCCGCAGGGCACCGGAGAGCACCTTCGTGGCGAAGGACTCAATCTGGTCGATCTCCGCGGCAATGTGGTCGGCGGTGGCCGCATCCGGGGCCAGCCCGGGGGCCCGCAGCCAGTAGTGCCCCACCATCCGCTGCTCGTCGGGGTTGGCGATCGCACCCTGCTCCAAGGCCGCCATCGCGGTGAAGGCCGAGGCGAAACCGGGCTCCAGACGGCTGAGGTCGGCCTGGTTGAGGGCCATCCGGCTCACATCGAGCCAGACACCCAGGCCATCGTGGTACCAGAGCAGGTCACAGAAACGGCTCCACTGGGTGGCGGGGCTGGAACCATCGAAGTCGGCAGGCATGGAGTCGGCTGGGGTTGCGCCCTGGGGCACCGGGTCTGACGCCCAGAAACTAGGTCTGATCCCGACGCCTCCCCGCGTCAGGTGCCGGCCACGGGACCGTTCGACGCACAGATCAAAGGCTGGACAGGCTTCTTAATATGATCTTCGTGTTTGATGTGCTGCCTGTGCGCTCCGGTTTCAAGCCTCGATCCCAGCCTGCCAGCCGGGCTGGTGCAGCCCAGGTCCAGAACCTGGGCGTAGCGGCGGCGGAGACCTGGCCGAACGGCGACCGGCTGTGATCGCTCTGGCGATGCCACCAAGGCAGCGCCTGAGGCGACGCTTCGGGGTGCTGACTGCCCTGGCGGTGGCGCTGCTCGCTCCTGCAGGCCGCTGGGTGCCTGAGTCCCCTCTGCTGATCGACCCGGGGCTGAGTGGCAGCATCAATTACCCCGATGGCGGCGCCCAGGCCGATCCGCTGCAGTTCTCCGCCAGTGAGCTGCAGGAGCTGCAGCGGCGTTTCGGCGTGCATGGGCCCCAGCCCCGCCTGGCCCAGCTGTTCACCGAGGGCATCGATCAGTTCCAGCCCCTGCGCAGCCATGCCCTGGGGCGGCTGGAGGAACTGCGGCCGGTGATCCTGAGCGAATCGGCGCGCCACCACATCAACCCGATGCTGGTGACCGCCGTGCTGTTCGATGAGATGCGCCATGCCAAGCCAGGGGAAGACCTGCCCCTGGCGGCCCATTCCGGCCTGTTCAGCACCCATGGACCGGCCCAGCTGGGCCTGGGCGAAATGGTGCATCAGGGGCTCCTGGAAGCCCAGGCCACCGACGAGGAGGTGATGGAGGCCCGCAGCCAACTGCTTGATCCTGAGCAGAACGTGCGCCTGCTGGTGGGCAAGTTCGCCCGTCTCAGCCGCGATCTCGACTTCCCCTCCGGCCGGGTGCTCCAGGCCAGCGCCGGTCCTCGCGAGGCCAAGGCCCTGGCCACCCTGGCCTACCTGCACAACGGCAAGCTCGACTATCACCGCCGCATCCTGCGCTCGATGCAGGATCCGGAACTGCACGCCCTCCTCTACGGCCAGCGCCGGCCTGACCTCTCGCCTCTGATCTGACTTCAGCGGCGGTCCTGCTCAGTTGCGGGCTGTGGTGGTGCCGGGGCTGTCGCAGAAGGCCTTCAGGGCCGACAACCGTGTCTTCAGGGCCTGCCAGTCAAAGCTTCTGGGATCCATGCGCTCGCCGCCCAGGTCCACCGCCTGGTGGGTGGTGATGTGGTCGGGGGGAATGGGGAAGCGCTCCATCCAGTCGGCCAGCAGCACCGCCAGGGCGTCGTACTGGGCCGGGGTGTAGCCGCTGTGGCTGGGACCCGTGTCCTCACCATCCAGGGGCGTCTCCAGGCTCACGTGCAGGGCGAAGTTGTTCACCGAACCGCTGAAGTCGGGATTGGTCACCACCCACTGACCCCGGAAAGCGGAGTTACCCGCTCCGAAGGCCCGGGAGCTGGGGTCGAGCAGCAGCACCGTCTTGCCATCCAGGCCGATCACGGCGTGGTAGCTCACCTGGTCTTCATCGCGGGGATGGGGCGTGAGGAAGGTGTTGATGGCCGAGCTGATGCCGAAGACGGTTTCGTGCAGGATCACCACCCGCGGCGTGGTGTCGAGGGGGTTGCCGAAGGCATCGCGGTTGAAGCGGGTGCCGTAGTTGCTGGGGTCGATCCTGAGCCGCAGCGGTGCCGTGCGCAGGCGATCGAGCTGGGCCCGCAACCGCGGTGAATCCGCCGAACCAGAGCCAGCGCAGGTGCCCCCGGCCAGGGGCGACGTCCAATCGCTGGGAACGGGAGGGGACGGGGCATTGCGGCGGCCCGGCCGGGGGGCCATGGGGGGCGTGCGCACCTCCTCCAGCAGCTCCATCAGGGTGGCCTGGCTGGGATCCCCCGCCGAGGCTCCGCCCAGGGTGGCAGCAAGCCAGCCGATGCCGGCGAGGAGGAGCACACCAGAGGCCGCAACGCCGGCGAGCATGTAGGGACGCTGGCGAAGGTTCACGGCAGCTCCAGAGCCAGCCAGCGGCGCCGCCGTTCCAGGCTGGCCGCGTCAGCTTCGGCATCTGGCTTCAGATCCCAGCCTTCGGTGGCGGGCGGGGCAGGGCTGAGATGGGTGGCTCTCACCTGGCCATCGCGGGCATACAGCAGCGGGATCGCGTCTTCCGCCGTGCCGAGGGCTGCTGCAGGCTCAAGGAGTGGGGCCACGTCGTCCGGTTGATGCAGGCGCCAGCCTTTCAGGGCCAGCAATTCATCCCCCACCATCAATCCAGCCTGTTGGGCTGGAGAGTCCCGCAAAACCCGCTGCAACGTCAACCCCCCTGTGCCACTCTGCAGCTGCCACCCCACCCAGGCACCGCTCTCGCTGCGGGGCTGGAGGCTCAGCCCCACATCGGCCAGATAGGAGGCCAGAGGGGGGTCTTCCAAGCCCTCCAGCCAGGCCGGAAGCAGGGTTTGGAGGTCAGGGGCCTCGGCGGCAAAGGCCTCCAACAGGTCGGCCTCCCGGTAACCACGGCCCACGCTGCCCAGCCGCCGCCAGAGCTGCCGCAACACCACCGGCAGGCCACTGCCCAGGCGACGCAGGTGCAGGTCGAGCACCAGAGCCACCACGGCGCCTTTGAGGTAGTAGCTGATCTGGTTGTTGGGGGCGTCAGCATCGGCGCGGTAGAGCTTCACCCAGGCCTCCTCGCCGCTCTGACGCAGGCTCTGCACGCCCCGGCCGGGGGTCAACAGATAACGGCTCAGATCGGTGCCGAGGTCGTCGAGCACGTCAGCGGCGCTGCACAGCCCGGCGCTGTGGGGCAGCAGCTGGTCCACGTAGCTGGTGATGCCTTCGGCGAACCAGAGCGTGGGAATCACCACCGCCTGGCCGTAGTCGTAGGGGGTGAGCTCGGCGGGCCGCAGCCGCCGCACGTTCCACTGGTGCAGGTATTCGTGGGCCACCAGCTGCAGCAGCTTGCGGCGGCCCTCCGGCCGGGCCAGGCGCCGGCGGCCGAACTGCAGCACGGTGCTGCTGTCGTGCTCAAGCCCGCCATAGCCGTTGGCGTTCAGGTGCAGCACGAACAGATAGGCCTCGGCGGCCGGCCGCTCCACCCCCATCAGGCGGCAGCAGGCCAGGCACACCTGCTCCACATCCGCCAGCCAGCGGGGGGCCGGTGACGGCAGATCCTCGCCGGCCAGGGTGCGGCCCCAGCTCACCCAGCGGTGGGGCACCCCGGCCACGCTGAACTGGTGGCAGCGGTGGGGCCCCACCTCCACCGGCGTGTCCACCAACTGATCAAAGCTGCTCGCCTGCCAGCGGCCGGAGGGGTCCTGGGGCAGGGCCACGAAGGCCTGCCACTCCGGCGGCAGCCGCAGCTCCAGGGTCTGGGGACTCCAGCGCTCCCCCTCCAGTTCGAGGGCCACAGCGGCCAGGGCCAGGAAGCCGTGGTCGCTGTCGAGGTGGCAGGTGCGCACCGTGAGCTCCGTGGCCAGGATCCGGTAGCGGATCTCCAGCGGTTCCAGGCTGGGCAGCTCCACCTGCCAGCGGCTGGTGCCGACCCGGCGCAGGCGGCGGGCCTGGCCGCCCTGCAGTAGCTCCAGGCCCTCCAGCTGGCGCACGTAGTCACGGATCAGGTAGGAGCCCGGCGTCCAGGCCGGCAGCGCGAAGCGCAGGTAACGGCTTCGGGGCGTGTGCTGCAACCGCACCCCCACCAGGTGGCTGCTGGGCTGGCTGAGATCGAGCTGAAAGCGAGGGCAGGCTGGGGCAGGCGACGACACAGGCAACTTCAGGTGCTGACGCTCACCTGGGCATCGGCGAAGTGGAGCCCGGCATCCCTGAGGGCCAACCGGGCGGCGTAGGCCCGGGTGAGCCGACCCAAGAGCCCCTGCAGGGAGCGGCTGCGGCTGAGGCGCTGCAGATCGCCCACCAGAGCCAGGCAGCCGTCGGACTGGCGGCTCCAGCCCAGGCTCAGCTCCGCCTCCACCCTCACCTGCAGCGCCACGGGCTGGCGCTCATCGGCAAAACCCCGCAGCACCCCGCCATAGCTGGGGGTGAGCCCGAGGGCCTCAAGGCTTGCAGCCAGTCCCTCGATGTCGCGGAACTGGGTGGGCAGGATGGAGAGATGGGACATGGAGCCGAGGCCCGCTTTGTCTGACCCTAGCGATCACTGGCCGAGCATCCAGTGGCCATTGCCACCCCTGGCACCAGTCGGTCCCGGCCCCGGAGCCCCGCGCTTGCGCCTCGGCGTGATGGCCTCCGGGGAGGGCAGCAACTTCGAGGCCCTGGTGGACGCCACCCGCGGGCAGCCGCCTGCTTTGCATGCCGACGTGGCGCTGCTGGTGGTGAACAACCCCGGCTGCGGGGCCCAGCAGCGGGCCGAACGGCTGGGGATCCCCTGCCAGTTGATCGATCACCGGCGGCAGCCCAGCCGCGCCGCCCTGGATGCGGCCCTGATCACCGCCTTCCGCCAGGCCCGGGCCGATCTGGTGGTGATGGCGGGCTGGATGCGGATCGTCACCCCCACCCTGATCGCCGCCTTCCCGGACCGGCTGGTGAACATCCATCCCTCCCTGCTGCCCAGCTTTCGGGGCATCGACGCCGTGGGCCAGGCCCTCGCCGCCGGCGTGACCCTCAGCGGCTGCTCGGTGCACCTGGTGAGCGAGGAGGTGGATGCGGGCCGGATCCTGGTGCAGGCGGCCGTGCCGGTGCTGGCCGGCGACAGCCGTGACCAGCTGGCGGCACGCATCAGGCCGCTAGAGCATCGCCTCCTGCCCCTGGGGGTGGCCCTGGCGGCCCGGGCCCTGGAGCTGGAGGCCTAGGGGTAGAAGGGCAGCAAGGGCAGCCCCGTGGTGGCCTCCAGCCCGGCCATCAGGTTGAGGCACTGCACGCCCTGGCCCGCCTGGCCCTTCACCAGGTTGTCGATCGCCCCCATCACGATCAGCTGGCCGGTGCGCGGGTCGGCCTGCACCGAGAGCAGGGCGCGGTTGGTCTGGCGCACCCACTTGGTGGAGGGGTAGGTGCCCACCGGCAGCACCTGCACGCAGGGGCTGTCCGGGTAGGCGGAGCTCAGCACCGTGCGGCAGTCCTCGGCGGTGAGGCCGGGGTCCCTCAGGCGGGCATAGAGGGTGGCCAGCAGGCCGCGCACCATCGGCACCAGGTGGGGGGTGAACTGCAGCTGGATGGGTTGCCCGGCCACCTGGCCGGCGATCTGCTCGATCTCGCTGGTGTGGCGGTGGCCCACCACACCGTAGGGGGCGATCGCCTCGGCGGCCTCCGCCAGCAGCAGGTTTTCCTTGGCGGCGCGGCCGCCGCCGCTGGTGCCGGTCTTGGCGTCGATCACGATGCCGCTGGTGTCGATCAGGCCCTGCTTGAGCAGGGGCAGCAGACCCAGCAGGGAGGCCGTGGGGAAGCAGCCGGGGGCCGCCACCAATCGGGCTGTGGCCAAACGGCGACCCTCCCACTCGGGCAGGCCGTAGACCGCCTCGGCACAGAGGTCGGCGTCCTGACGGGGCACCGCCGCGGCCTCGGCGCTGTACACCGTCTGCCAGGTTTCCAGGCTGCGGTAGCGGTAGTCGGCGGAGAGATCCACCACCCGCACGCCGCGCTCCAGCAGCGGCGGCACCAGCTGGGCGGCCAGGCCGTTCGGCAGGCTCAGCACGGCGAAGTCGGCGGCGGCAGCGATCGCCTCGGGGTCGGGGCTCTGCACCAGCGGATCACCGGGCAGGGGAAGGAAGGGCGTGATGGTGCTCCAGCGTTTGCCGCTGCTGCGCTCCCCGCCCAGGAAGCTCACCTCAAACCCGGGATGCCCCTGCAGCAGCCGCAGGGTCTGGAGGCCGCCATAACCGCTGGCACCGATCACCGCGACGCGCTTGCTGGCCATGGCGGAGCCCCGATGGAGAGATGGTGCGGGCTTTATAAAGGATGATTGCACCGGGCCTTTGGGTCCGACCGCCCCCGTTGACCGCCCTGAGCAACCCATCCGTCGCCAGCTCCGAGGCGGCCGACGCCGGTGCCATCCGCTTCGATGCCATCGCCGATGCCCTCGCCGCGATCCGCAACGGTGACTCGATCGTGGTGGTGGACGACGAAAACCGTGAAAACGAAGGCGACCTGATCTGCGCCGCCCAGTTCGCCACCCCCGAGCAGATCAACTTCATGGCCACCGAGGCGCGGGGCCTGATCTGCCTGGCCATGGAGGGCGAGCGCCTCGATGCCCTGGATCTGCCCCTGATGGTGGATCGCAACACCGACAACAACCAGACGGCCTTCACCGTGAGCGTCGATGCCGGCCCGGAGAACGGCGTCAGCACCGGCATCTCCGCCGATGACCGGGCCCGCACGATCCAGGTGGCCATCCATCCCGCCAGCCGCCCCAGCGACCTGCGCCGGCCCGGCCACATCTTTCCGCTGCGGGCACGCCAGGGTGGGGTGCTCAAGCGGGCGGGACACACCGAAGCCGCCGTGGATCTGGCCCGGCTGGCCGGCCTCTACCCCGCCGGGGTGATCTGCGAAATCCAGAACCCCGACGGCTCGATGGCCCGGTTGCCCCAGCTGGCCGCCTACGCCCGCCGCCACGGCCTGCGCCTGATCAACATCGCCGATCTGATTGGCTACCGCCTCGACACCGAGCGCTTCGTGCGCCGCCAGGCGGAGGCGGCCCTGCCCAGCAGCTTCGGGGAGTTCCGGGCGATCGGCTACCGCAATGAGCTCGATGGCAGCGAGCATGTGGCCATCGTCAAGGGCCATCCCGAGCAGGCCACTGCGCCCGTGCTGGTGCGGGTGCACAGCGAGTGCCTCACCGGGGATGCCTTCGGGTCGCTGCGCTGTGACTGCCGCCCCCAGCTGGAGACGGCCCTGCGAATGCTGGAGGAGGCTGGCGAAGGGGTGGTGGTGTACCTGCGCCAGGAGGGCCGGGGCATTGGCCTGATCAACAAGCTCAGGGCCTACTCACTCCAGGACACGGGCCTGGACACGGTGGAGGCCAACGAGCGGCTGGGCTTCCCCGCCGACCTGCGCAACTACGGCGTGGGTGCCCAGATTCTCAGCGACCTGGGCATCCAGCGACTGCGTCTGATCACCAACAACCCCCGCAAGATCGCCGGTCTCGGCGGCTATGGGTTGGAGGTGGTGGACCGGGTGCCCCTGGTCATGGATCCCGGCACCCACAACGCGGCCTACCTGGCCGTCAAGCGCTCCAAGCTCGGGCACCTGATGGGGGACGGGCCGAGCTGCCCCCTGGGGCTCACCGCGGTATTGGCCTGGAGCGAGGCCACCGACGCGTCCGGTGGGCCAGCGGCCGTCCGGGCGGAGCGGTTGGACCATCTGCAGGCCTGGGCCCTGGAACAGGGGCTGCTGCTGGGGCGCGAGGAGCACCCCCGGCTGCTGGCCCTGCTCAACCAGCCCGACCTGGCCCTGCTGCTCAGTTCAGGCCGTGGGGCCGATGGCCTGCGGGAGCAGGGCATCACCGACCTGCTGCGGCGGCTGGCCGTCTGGCCAAACACCGAGAGCGTGGCGCTGTTGCTCACGCCCGATGCGCAGCGCACCGCCCATCCCAGCGCCCAGCTGCAGTGCCAGCAGCGCCCCCTGGCGGAGCTCCAGGGGGGCGGCGTGGCGGGCCTGCCGCTGCAGGCCGAGGCCTTCCTGGTCTGGCGCTGAGGCCCGCGGCGGCTCAGTCCTGAATGGTCAGCTTGGTGATCTTGCTGCCGTTCTTGAGGGCTTGTACCACATCCATGTTGGTGGTGTGGCCGAACACGGTGTGCACGCCATCGAGATGGGGCTGGGCCTCATGGCAGATGTAGAACTGCGAGCCACCGGTGTTCTTGCCGGCATGGGCCATGGCCAGGGTGCCGGACTTGTGCTTCTGGCCGTTGATCTCGCAGTCGATGTGGTAGCCAGGGCCGCCCGTGCCGGCCATGCCGGGGGCACCGTCGCGGCTGTTGGGGCATCCGCCCTGGGCCATGAAGCCAGGGATCACCCGGTGGAAGGCGAGGCCGTCGTAGAAGCCCTCCTTGGCCAGCTTGGTGAAGTTGGCCACGGTGTTCGGGGCGTCGGCGTCAAAGAGCTCGAGCTCGATGCTGCCGGCATCCGTCTCCATCAGGGCTTTGGTCATGGGGGAATGGCTGAAAGCACGACTGTATGGGGCCGGCACGACAATGGGGCCGGTTTGCGCCGCCTGCCAGAGCGCGGCTCCCACCCGAAGTCCCCGATGCCCACACCCCCCATCACCACCACCCCCGCCCCTGCCGAGCCGGCCCCCACCAGTGCCGCCCCCGACCTGCGCCGAGCCCGCCTCGGCGTGCTGGGAGGCAGCGGCCTCTACGCCATGGACGGGCTGGAGGACATGCGCGAGATCAGCGTCGAGACGCCCTACGGCCCCACATCCGACAGCCTGCGGCTGGGACGCATCAACGACCTGGAGGTGGTGTTCCTGGCCCGCCATGGCCGCCACCACAGCTTCACGCCGAGCGAGGTGCCCTACCGGGCCAACCTCTGGGCCCTGCGCTCCCTGGGTGTGCGCTGGATCCTGTCGGTGTCGGCGGTGGGATCCCTGCAGGAGCAGTTCCGGCCCCTCGACATGATGGTGCCCGATCAGTTCATCGATCGCACCCACCAGCGCCCCCTCACCTTCTTCGGCGAGGGGGTGGTGGCCCATGTCACCGCAGCCGATCCCTTCTGTGGCGCCCTCAGCCGCCTGCTGGCCGACGTGGGCGACAGCCTGATGCCGCCGGGCCGCCACATGCACCGCGGCGGCACCTACCTGTGCATGGAGGGGCCGGCCTTTTCCACCCGGGCCGAGTCCGAGCTCTACCGCAGCTGGGGCTGCGGCGTGATCGGGATGACCAACCACACCGAGGCCCGCCTGGCCCGCGAGGCCGAGATGGCCTACGCCACCCTGGCGATGGTCACCGACTACGACTGCTGGCACCAGGAGCACGCCTCGGTGACGGTGGAGCTGGTGATCGACAACCTGCGCTCCAATGCCGCCCTGGCCCAGCAGATTGTGCGCCTGGCGGCTGAGCGGGTGGGGGAGCTGCGGCCCAGCAGCAGCTTTCACCAGGCCCTGCGCCATGCCCTGATGACGCCTGCCGAGCAGGTGCCCGCCGAAACCCGCCGCCGCGTGGACCTGTTCACCAGCCCCTACTGGGGCCCGTTCGACGGCTGATCCAGGCAGGCCCCCAGGGCAGTAAGGGTGCTGCGCAGGCTGGGCCCATGGGTCGCCAGGGCCTCGGTGGCTGCAGCTGCCTCCAGCCCTGTGGCCTGCATCAGCAGGGCCAGCTTCACGGAACCGCCCGAGCGCTCCAACAGCGCCACAGCGGCAGCGCGCTCCACCCCGGCCAGGTCGCGCAGGATGCGCAGGGCCCGATCCTCCAGCTTGGCATTGGTCACCGCCACATCCACCATGCGGTTGCCGTAGACCTTGCCCAGGCGCACCATCACGCCGGTGGAGAGGATGTTCAGCGCCATCTTGGTGGCCGTGCCGGCCTTGAGGCGGGTGGAACCGGCCAGCAGCTCAGGGCCCGTGAGCAGGCGAATGTCGATGCTGCAGGGCATCGGCACCTGGTCGGCGGGGACGCAGGCCATGGCGATGGCCAGGGCGCCGCTGGCAGAGGCGTGCTCCAGGCCGCCGAGCACATAGGGGGTGGTGCCGCCGGCCGCAATGCCCACCAGGCAGTCCCCCGGCCCGAAGCCCAGGGCCTGCAGGTCGCTGCGGCCCGCCTCCTCCAGATCCTCCAGACCCTCGGAGCTGCGCAGCAGCGCCGGTGCTCCGCCCGCCAGCACCCCCTGCACCAGCTCTGGCGGGCTGCAGAACGTGGGGGGACACTCCGCCGCATCCAGCACTCCCAGCCGTCCGGAGGTCCCGGCTCCCAGGTAGAAGAGTCGCCCCCCGGCCTGCAATCTGGAGGTGATCGCCTCGATGGCGCTGCTGAGGGCAGGGGCGGCGGCGGCCACGGCCCGCTGGGGTTCGAGGTCGTTGCGAATGAACAGCTCCACCAACTCCGCGGTGGGCAGCTGATCGAGGCTGGCGCTGAGGGGATTGGCCTGTTCGGTGAGCAGGTGGCCCCGATCGGCCCCAGCGGCGGTGGCCGGGCTCACAGCAGCCCCTCCAGCTTGCGGCGGAAGGCCTCGAGTTCCGGATCGCCGCTGTTGATGGGGTCGGCCGGCGTCCGCTCACCGGGAGGATCGAGGCCCTGCTCGCCGGCACCATGGGAGCCGGCCATGGTGCCGGCAGCGGCGGTCTGCTCCTGCCAGGTGGTCACGTCCATGTTGCGTTCCGGCGGCGCGATCAGCAGCCGGTCCTCGGGGCTCTGGGGCAGGAAGCCCACGGGCACGAAGCGGGCCTCATAGCCCGATTCCAGGCAGAACTGCTCCATCTCCGGGCGCTCCAGGGCCTCCACACAGGGCACGGGAAAGTCCTGGGCCTCCAGCAGGCCCGCATAGCGCTCGGCGTCATCACGGGCCTCGAACAGCAGCACCACGGTGCGGCCGTTGATCTCGAGGGAATGGATGCCCTCCTGATCGGTTCCGGGATCGAAGAGCAGCACGTGCACCGGCATGGGAGGAGGTGGGAGGAGGGGCGCAGGTGCTCCACTCTCTCACCGCCCGGCTTGCTCCTGGGCGGCCTCATCGGCCGCATGGTCGGCGAGCTCCTGGAGACGGCCGTAGAGGGCTGCCTCGGCATCGTCCAGCTGGTCCGGCAGCACGATGCGCACCTCCACCAGCTGGTCACCGCGCTGGTCGCCCCACTCCATGCCCCGGCCCCGCAGCCGCAGCAGCCGACCACTGGAGGAGCAGGGCGGCACCGTGAGTTTCACCGGGCCGCGCAGGGTGGGCACCACCACCACACAGCCCAGGGCCGCTTCGGCGGGGGTGAGATCGAGGCTGTAGTGCACCCGCAGGCCATCGATGCGCAGCCCCTCCTCCGTGCGCACCCGCAACTGCAGAAAGTGATCCCCGCCGCCAGGGGCAACGCCCTCCAAGCGCAGCCTCCAGCCATCGCCCGCCATGGCCGGCGTCCACACTTCAACAGCGCTGCCGTCAGGCAGCTCCAGCTCCACCCGTTCCCCCTGCAGCGCCTGCTCGGGACTCAGCACCACCGTGCTCTCCGCATCAGTGCTGGCCTGCACCGGCGGTGGCGGGGCTGGCGAGGCTGTCACGGAGCCCCCCGCCCCCCAGCCACCGCTGACGGAATCTCTGCCGCCATCGGCAGGGCTTGGATCCGCCGCGAACGGCTCGCCAGCTGAACCGTCGTAGGCGCTCTCGTCCTGCTCCCAGCTGCTGTCAGGATCGTCCACCGGGGCGGAGCGGCTGCGCTGCCGCTGGCCGAAGAGCGCCTCGAGGTAGGTCTCGAAATGCGGAAAGCCGCTGGCAAAGGGATCGGCCGGCGCAGCGGTCCCGGCCCCTTCGCCGCGCTCCCAGGCTGCCCGTCGCCGGGGGTCGGAGAGCACCGCATAGGCCTCGTTGACCAGCTTGAAGCGCTCCTCGGCGCTGGGGTCGTTGCCGTTGAGGTCGGGGTGGAAACGCCTGGCCTGGGCCCGGAAGGCCCGCTTCAGGCTGGGGAGATCGGCCCCCGGATCCAGGCCGAGCACCGCCCAGTAGTCCGATGGGGCCGAGGAACGCACTGCCACAGGAGTCAGCCGTCAGACCAGGGGTCGTCATCCGGCACCCGGGCGACAGGACGTGCCTGGGGGTAGCCGTCCTGCGGGTCCCCACGACCGGTGGGGTCCGCCGGCTCGGCGGGGCGCCGGCGGCTTCGGTTCAGGTACGGATCTGGATCCCTGGCGCTGCCATCCCTCAGGTCGTCCCAGGCCTCGGAGCTTCGGGCCGGAGGCGCCCTGCGGGGCTGGTCGTCGCGGTCGAGATCATTGGGGGCGGCGTAGCCCCTCGGCTCGTCGCCGCGAGCGCCATAGCCCTGATCTCCATAGGCGTTGTCGGCGTAGCTGCGTTCGGGGTAGCTGCGTTCGGCATAGCGGCGGTCGCCGTCGCCACGCTCGTCGTAGCGGCGGTCGTCGTAGCCGCGCTCGAGGTCATTGCGGCCTGGGGCGCCCAGGTTGTCGTAGCCGCCCCGGGATCGACCGGAGGACATCGCCCAGGGGTCACTGCCCGGGCGGCTCCAGTCATCCCAGTCGTCGTCGTCGCTGAACAGCTCATCCTTGAGCGATCCCAGGGTGTTCTTGAGGCCCTGCAGCGGGCCCTGCTCACTGCGACGCTCGCTCAGCAGGCGCCGGTTCAGGGCATACACCGCCTCCTGCAGCTGACTCACCGACAGCTCCAGCTCACCGGCATCGCTCTTGCCGCTGGGCTCCAGGGCCATCAGGTCCTGCACGTCGCGCAGGGCCACCTCCACAGCCCGCTGCTGGCGTTCGGCGCCGTAGGGGCCGAGTTCCACGGAGGCATCGCGCAGCCGGCGTTCGGCCTGGGCGATCAGGGTGAGGGCCTTGTTGCGTCGGTCGAGCGCGGCGCGCTTGCGCCGGTCCTCCGCCGCCTTCTCCTCAGCCTCTTGCAACAGCCGGGCGATCTCCTCCTCGCTGAGGTTGGACCCTCCCTGGATGCTGACGCTCTGCTGCCGGCCCGTGGTGCGGTCGGTGGCGGACACCTGCAGCAGGCCGTTGGCATCGATGTCGAACGACACCTGCACCTGGGGCACCCCCCGGGGAGCCGGCGGGATGCCGGAGAGGCGGAAGCGGCCGAGACTCTTGTTGTCGGCCGCCATCTGGCGCTCCCCCTGCAGCACGTGGATCTCCACGGAGTTCTGGTTGGCCTCCGAGGTGCTGAACAGGTCGCTCTTGCGGACAGGAATCGACGTGTTGCGCGGGATCAGCACCTTCATGGCGCCACCGATCGTCTCCAGACCCAGACCGAGGGGCGTCACGTCGTTGAGCATCAGGTCGCGCAGCTCGCCGGTGAGGATGCCGGCCTGCACGGCGGCGCCGATGGCCACCACCTCATCGGGATTCACCGACTGGCAGGGCTCCCGCGGCACCAGGGTGCGCACCATCTCCTGCACCATCGGCATGCGGGTGGAGCCCCCCACCAGCACCACGTCGTCGATCTGATCGGCTGCCAGGTTGGAGTCGCGCAGGGCGCGCTGCACGGGGCGCAGCAGCCGATCCAGCAGGTCAGGACACAGGGCCTCGAAACGGCGGCGCTCCAGGCTGGTCTCGATGTGCAACGGGCCCTCGGAACCCGTGGCGATGAAGGGCAGCGAGATCGGGGTGGTCTGCACCCCGCTGAGCTCCATCTTGGCCTTCTCCGCCGCCTCGGTGAGGCGCTGCAGGGCCTGACGGTCGCGGCGCAGATCGACGCCGTGCTCCTGTTGGAAGCCATCGGCCAGCCAGTCCACGATGCGGCGGTCCCAGTCGTTGCCCCCCAGCTGGGTGTCGCCACTGGTGGCCTTCACATCGAACACCCCCTGGGCGATCCGCAGCACCGACACGTCGAAGGTGCCGCCACCGAGGTCGAACACCAGCACCCGCTTCACGGCGGAGCGATCGAAGCCGTAGGCCAGGGCCGCCGCCGTGGGCTCGTTCAGGATCCGCTCCACGCTGATGCCCGCCAGGCGGCCGGCGTCGCGGGTGGCCTGGCGCTGGGCGTCATTGAAGTAGGCGGGAACGGTGATCACGGCCGCCTCCACCGGCTCACCGAGGTAGGTGGCGGCATCGTCCACCAGCTTGCGCAGGATGCTGGCCACCAGCTCCTCCGGCGCGTACTCACGCTCGGTGGCGGGGCACACCACCCGCACGTTGCCCTGGTCGTTGGCCCGGATCGTGTAGGGCACCCCCAGGCTCGACTCCTCGAGCTCGTCCCAGCGGCGCCCCACGTAGCGCTTGAGGTTGGCAAAGGTGTTGCGGGGATTGAGCACCAGCTGGCGCCGGGCCAGCTGCCCCACCAGCAGCTCCCGCTCCCGGTTGAAGCCCACCACCGAGGGGGTGGTGCGACCGCCCTCGGCGCTGGCGATCACCGCTGGACGGCCGCCCTCAAGCACCGCCACCACCGAATTGGTGGTCCCGAGGTCGATGCCGACGATGCGACCCATGAACTGCGCGGCCCCGTCACCCCTGTGGCGCCCCAAAACTACCGGGCTGACCGGCGTTAATCACGACTTAATGCAGCTGCAGGGAGTGCTTCGTACATTCCTGGGGTCCGGACCGTCCGTGGACTGACCACAGCGCACCCGGATCACCATGACCGCAGCCGTGCCCCCTGCAGCCACCGACGACGCCTTCACGCTGCGTCGCCGGCCCCCCTCAGACAAGTTGGTGGACATCGGTTTCCGCCAGCTCACCCTCTGCCTGGCCTCGGTGGTGGCCATTGCCCTGCTGGGCATTTTCATCGTGGTGCTGCGGGGCTCCCAGGACGCCATCCAGGCCTTCGGACTGCGTTTCCTCACCACCTCGGCCTGGGATCCGGTCAACGACCAGTACGGCGCCCTGATCGCCATCTACGGCACCCTGGTGAGCTCCCTGCTGGCCCTGCTGATCGCCGTTCCCCTGGGGGTGGGCACGGCGATCTTCATCACCGAAGACCTGGTGCCGCCGTTCGTGCGCAGCGCCGTGGGTCTGATGGTGGAGCTCCTGGCCGCGATCCCCTCGGTGGTGCTGGGTCTCTGGGCCATCTTCGTGATGGAGCCGGCGATCCGGCCGGCCCTGAATCTCCTGCATGGCCTGCTGGGCTGGTCGCCCCTGTTCGACACCGTGCCGCGCGGCCCGGGCATGGCGCCGGCGATCCTGATCCTGGTGGTGATGATCCTGCCGATCATCACCTCGATCTCCCGCGATGCCCTCAACCAGGTGCCCGTGGAACTGCGCCAGGGGGCCTACGGCGTGGGCACCACCCGCTGGGGGGCCATCACCAGCGTGATCCTGCCGGCGGCCGTCTCGGCCATCACCGGGGGGGTGATGCTGGCCCTGGGCCGGGCCATGGGCGAAACCATGGCCGTGACCATGATCATCGGCAACTCCCTCAACTTCAGCTTTTCGCTTTTGGCTCCAGGCAACACGATTGCCGCGATGCTCGCCAACCAGTTTGGGGAGGCCAGTGGCATCCAGGTGTCGGCCCTGATGTATGCGGCCCTGGTGCTGATGGTGCTCACCTTTCTCGTCAACGTGTTGGCCCAGTGGCTGGTGCGTCGTCTCAGCCTCCGCTACTGACCCTCCCCATGGCGACCATCTCCACCAGGCACAACGAACCCGAACTTGCCGAGAGCCTGTTTGTGAGGCGGCCCCTCACCTTCGACCGCTCGCTCAAGCGCAACCGCATCAATCGGCTCTGCACCGGCATCGCCGGGCTGTTTGCCATCACGGCGGTGTTGCCCCTGTTCCTGGTGATCCTCTACGTGCTGTTGCAGGGCGGCCGGCTGATCAGTTTCAGCCTGTTCACCGAGCTGCCGCCCCCTCCGGGCCTGGACGGCGGCGGCATCGGCAATGCGGTGCTGGGCACCCTGTTGGTGACCCTGATCGCCTCCCTGATCGCCGTGCCGATCGGTGTGGGGGGTGGGATCTACCTCACGGAGTATTCCCAGAGGGGTTGGTTTGCCAAGTTCGTGAGCTTCGGCAACGACGTGCTGGCCGGCGTGCCCTCGATCATCTGCGGCGTGTTCGTCTACGGCATCGTGGTGGCCACCCGCATCTTCTTTGATCAGAGCTACAGCGCCATGGCCGGTGGCATCGCCCTGGCCACCCTGATGCTGCCCACGGTGATCAAAACCACCGATGAGGGTCTCAAGCTCGTGCCCCAGGAACTGCGCTGGGGCGCCTACGGCGTGGGGGCCTCCAAGTTTGTGACGGTGATGCGCATCACCCTGCCGGCGGCGTTCACGCCCATCGCCACGGGCGTGGTGCTCGGCATTGCCCGGGCCGCCGGGGAAACCGCACCGCTGATCTTCACGGCCCTGTTTTCACCCTTCTGGCCCGAGGGGGTGTTCAACCCGATCGCCACCATGTCGGTGTTGATCTTCAACTTCGCGATCATGCCCTATGAGGCCCAGAACGAACTGGCCTGGGCGGCCTCCTTCGTGCTGGTGATGATGATTCTGGTGGCCAATCTGCTGGCCCGCTGGATCGCCAGCTTCTCCCGCGCCTGAGCGTCGCCTGGGCCTACCTCCACCAACACCATGACCACCGCCCACAGCAGCAGTATGGCTCCCACTCCAGCCTCCACTCCAGACACCTGCCTGGCCCTGGAGAACGTGACCATCTCCTACGGCAATTTCGAGGCGGTGAAGAACGTCTACATGGATATTCCACGCGGCAAAGTGACGGCCTTCATCGGCCCTTCCGGCTGCGGCAAATCCACGGTGCTGCGGGCCCTCAACCGCATGAACGACCTGATCCCCGGCTGCCACCTCAAGGGCCGCGTGGTGTTTGACGGGCACGACATCTACGCGCCCAATGTGGATGCGGTGGAAGTGCGCAGGCGGATCGGCATGGTGTTCCAGAAACCCAACCCCTTCCCCAAGACGATCTACGAAAACATCGCCTTCGGCGCCCGCATCAACGGCTACCGAGGCGACATGGATGAACTGGTGGAGCGCTCCCTGCGCAAGGCCGCGGTGTGGGATGAATGCAAGGACAAGCTCAAGGAGAGTGGTCTGGCCCTCTCCGGCGGCCAGCAGCAGCGCCTCTGCATCGCCCGGGCGATCGCCACGGAGCCGGAAGTGATCCTGATGGATGAACCCTGCTCGGCTCTCGATCCGATCTCCACCCTCAAGATCGAGGAGACGATGCATGAGCTCAAGCGCAGCTACACGATCGTGATCGTGACCCACAACATGCAGCAGGCCGTGCGGGTGGCGGATCTCACCGCCTTCTACAACGCCGAGGCGGTTTCAGGGGGCTCAGGCAAGGTGGGCTATCTGGTGGAGTTCAGTGAAACCGAAAAGATCTTCAACAGTCCAGCCCAGCAATCCACCCAGGATTACGTCACCGGCCGCTTCGGCTGAAACCGAACGTTGAGCGGCCATGAAAAAAGCCAGCACGAAGGCTGGCGGGGAAGCGGAGAGGGAGGGATTCGAACCCTCGATAGAGTTGCCCCTATACAGCATTTCCAGTGCTGCGCCTTCGACCACTCGGCCACCTCTCCAGCGGCTAAATGGGGCACTCAGGTGGCAATGTAGCAGCATGACCACGACCTACCCGATCACCGTCCACTGGCGCCAGAGCGGACGCACCATCCGCCATCAGGTGCCGGAGGGGGCCTACATCCTGCGCAGTTTTGAGGAGCAGGGTGATCCTCTGCCATTCAGCTGCCGCAACGGCTGCTGCACCGCCTGCGCCGTGCGGGTGCTCAGCGGCAGCATCGACCACCGCGAGGCCCTGGGCCTCTCGCGCGAGCTGCGCGAGCGGGGCTACGGCCTGCTCTGCGTGGCCCGGGCCATCGGCCCTCTGGAGGTGGAAACCCAGGATGAGGACGAGGTCTACGACCTGCAGTTCGGCCGCTACTTCGGCCGCGGTCAGGTGCGGGCCGGCCTACCCCTGGAGGAGGAATGAGCGGCCCTGAGGCCGCCTCCGATCGGGCCCTGGCCCAGTCGGGCCTGACCCCCTCCGAGCGGGACGAGCTGCTGGCCGTGGCCCGGCGGGCGGCGGAGGCCGGCGGCGCCCTGCTGAGCCAGCAGTTCGGCCGCGTGCGCCAGGTGAGGGAAAAGGGTCGCTGTGGCGATCTGGTCACGGAGGCGGACCTGGCCGCCGAGGCCGCCGTGCTGGCCCTGCTGCAGCGCGAAACGCCCGGCTTCGGGGTGCTGGCGGAGGAGAGCGGCCGCCGCAGCGGCCAGGGCTCCTTCGAGTGGTGCGTGGATCCCCTGGATGGCACCACCAACTTCGCCCATGGCTATCCCTTCTTCGGCACCTCGGTGGGGCTGTGCTGGCAGGGCACACCCCTGCTCGGCGCCCTGGCGGTGCCGGCCCTGCAGGAGCTCTACTGGGCCGCGCCGGGCCTGGGCAGCTGGTGCGACGACCAGCGAGCCGGCACCAGCCAGCGGCTGCAGGTGAGCGGCTGCACGTGCCTGCAGGACGCCCTGCTGGTGACCGGCTTCGCCTACGACCGTTTCCAGAGGCTCGACAACAACTACGCCGAGTTCGCCTACTTCACCCACCGCACCCATGGGGTGAGGCGCGGCGGCGCCGCCGCGGTGGACCTGGCCTTCGTGGCCGCCGGCCGACTCGATGGCTACTGGGAGCGGGGCCTCTCCCCCTGGGACCTGGCCGCGGGTGTCGTGCTGGTGGAGCAGGCCGGTGGACGGGTGAGCAGCTATGGGGGCGGGCCGCTGCTGCTGGAGCAGGGCCGGCTGATTGCCTGTGGGCCCGCCCTGCAGCCAGCCCTGATCGAGGGCCTGGCCGCCTGCCGGCCCCTGGCCGGCGCCAGCTTCGGGGCTCCGGAGCTGGATGGAGCCGCCGCCCAGGCCGCTCCATAGGATCGGGCGGCGTTCCAACCGCCTGCCTCCATGGCCCTGCAACCCGCCGCCGGCGCCCGGGATCTGAACCCGCGCCAGGTGGAGCGCAACCGCCGCATCTGTGCCGATCTGGCAGCGATCTACCGGCTGTGGGGTTACCAGGAGGTGGCGCCCCCCGGCTTCGAGCGGCTCGACACCCTGGCCGCAGGCGGCGGCATCGATGGCCGCGAGCTGGTGCGCCTGGCCGCCGACGAGCCCCTCGGCCTGCGGCCGGAGTTCACCGCCTCGATCGCCCGGGCCGCCAGCACCCGCATGGCCGAACGCCCCAGGCCCCTGCGCCTCTGGACCGAGGGCAGCACCTTCCGCAGCAGCGTGGGCGACTCCGGCCTGCAGCGGATCCACGAGCAGCTGCAGAGTGGCGTGGAGTTGCTGGGGGAACCCTCGGCGGCGGCCGATGCCGAGCTCACCCGGCTGCTGCTGGCGGCGGCCGGCAACCTCGGCCTGCGCCCGGAGCACAGCCCCAGGCTGCTGGTGGGCCACCACGGCGTGCTCAGGGCCCTGCTGCAGCAACTGCCGGCCGGCCAGCAGGCAGCGGCCCGGGCCGCCCTCACCAGCTTCGATCCAATCGCCCTGGAGCAGCTCCAGCTCCAGGGCACCGATCGCCAGCGGCTCAGCGCCCTGATGCGGCTGCGGGGCGATGCCTCCCAGGTGCTCTATCAGCTGGAGCAGTGGCTGGGGCCGATCCCCCTGCTCGAGGAGCTCAGCCACACCCTGGCGGTGGTCACCCCGGCGGCGCAGCGGCTCGGGGTGGAGGTGCAGCTCGATCCCACCTACCAGCCCCACTTCGCCCTCTACGACGGGCTGGTGCTGAAGCTGGTGTGCCAAGGGCCCGACGCCCCGGTAGCGATCGCCGGTGGCGGCCGCTACGACGCCCTGGTGGGGCGCTTCAGCGGCGAGGGTCAGGCCGCCGCGGGCGTGGGCTTCGCCTTCCATGTGGAGGCGGTGCGCGAACTCCTGGCCGCCGGTGGGGGCAGCGGTGCGGCAGGCGAGTCCGCTAGCGGCCCTGAGCTGGTGGCCTACGGCGCCCCGCAGCAGCTGGCCCAGGCCCTCGACAGCCTCGAAGCCCTGCACCGCAGCGCCATCAAGGCCGAGCTTTTGCCGGGTGCGTTCAGCAGCCACGCCGCCGCTGAGGCGGTCGCCCGCGAGCGCGGCTGCTCGAAGCTGCACTGGCTGGCTCCCTAGGATCCGCCCCAGTCACCCCCGCCCCGATGGCCCACACGATCGTCACCAACGTCTGTGAAGGGGTGGCCGATTGTGTGGATGCCTGTCCGGTGGCCTGCATTCACCCCGGCCAGGGCGCCAACACCAAGGGCACCGGCTTCTACTGGATTGATTTCGACACCTGCATCGACTGCGGCATCTGCCTGCAGGTGTGTCCCGTGAGCGGTGCGATTCTGCCGGAGGAAAAGCCGGGGTTGCAGCAGGGCGGCTTCAAGTAGGTTTCAGGCTCCGAATCCCTGCCTATGTCCTGGATTGGCGGGAGCCTTGCCATGCTCTCCACCCTCGCGATCACGGCCACCTCGGGGCTCGCCCCGGCCCAGGCCAGCTGCAGGTTCCTGGTGCCCCTGGGCGGGGGTGGTGACCCAGTGGTGAGCAAACAGATCGGTCCTGACCGGGCCCTGGGCCGCACGAACTGGAACACCGATTTCGTGGTGGATCGGGATTACAAGAGCTATCGCTTCTTCTTCACCTCCGCCTCCACGGAACGGGCCCTGTTTCCGATTGCGGGCTTCATGGTGTTCACCGATGGGGCCAATCTGCAGGTGATCAACGAAACGCCGACCTTCAATCCCGGCGAGGGACGGGAGTTCGGCCCCTTCAAGGCCGTGCCCGGCCGACGCAGCCGGCTGATGAACTTCCGCGTGGGCTCCAGCCGCCATCCCGGCTCCCTGGGCTTCAGCTATCGCATTTCCGTGAAGGGGTGTGAGTAGGGGGCTCTGCCAAGGGCAGGCGGGTTGAGCCATCCAGGCGGTCGATCGCTCTACTCGTGGTTGGCCACCTGGCTGGTGTTGGCCGTACTGGCCTCGGCCCTGCTGCCGGGCTCCGAGCCCCAGGGGCAACGGCAGCCAGGGGGAACGGAACGGCTGCGCCGCGAACTGCGCAAGTTCTGAGCCGGGGCCGCCGGATCAAGAGGAGACTGGTGGGGCAGCCTGCCCGGATGCCTGTGTGCTTCGATCAGCCGTCTGTCGGCAGGATCGGCCGCTTCGGGATCCGTGCCCTGCGCATCGTCGCCAGCACGATCGCCATCGTCGCCACGGTGCGGGGCGACTGGGGCACGGGCGTCAGCGGCGGCCTGGCCTGGCTGCTGTTCGTGCAGGTGGAGCGCAACCTGCCCCCGGCGGCCGAGAGCCGTGACACCAAGGCTGCCAGCGCAGGCAAGGTTGACAGCGATGCCGAGCCCGGCTAGTACGTGTGTACTTCCCGATCAGACCATGGTCGTTGCTTCCCCCTACGCCGTCTTTCGGGCCGCCGATGTGGCCTGGTTCCAGGCTGTTCCGCCGCCAGTCGAGCGACGGGCAGCCCAGCCGGACCCAAGCGCCCGGCCCCATCCCAGCACAATCGCTAGCACTGCGGCAGCCGTGGGGCAGCCCGGCTGGGAGGGGCTGATCCAGGGTGAACTGTTTGCTGCCGCTGGCCCGTGGTCCTAGGCCTGGGTGCCTCTCTGCAGTGCAGCAAGCCGAACAGGGCAATGATTCCAAAGGGTGATCCACCTGCAGGCAAGCTGACTACGCCAATCCGCCTTGGAAGAGCGGGGTGCGCGGTGACACAGAGTGCACGTTGTTCGTGAGCCTGAATCAACTCCACGACCCGAATCTCGCCAACTCTTAGGGGCAGCTGCATGCCGGTGAGCAACTTGAGGAGGGGTCACCCTTCATCAGAAACACCCAGACATGGCCTCACGCCTCGATCGGAAAAAGACTGTCCATTGAAGCTTCTACCTAGTGACCTGACTAGCCGATGCGCAAGCACTGGAGCCAACAACGCGCTGGTAAAGATCAATAACTGACGGAAGCAAGACCATGCCGATCTACCATGCTGGAATCAAAAGCTTGCTATGGCGTAGGCCATGCCCACTCTTAGAAACACAGGCGCTGCAGGGGCCAATGGCGCCAGCGCAGGTTCCAACGGTACTCCTGGATTCACCACTCCATTCTTCCCCCTGATTGGTTTCACCGGCTTCAATGGGATCAACGGTAATAATGCTTCCCCCAACGGCGAGAGGGGAGGCCCCGGCGGCAATGGTGGCAACGGCTTCTCCGGGGGGGACGGAGGCAACGGCGGTGCTGGTGCTTCCGGCAGCGAGGGCGCTGTGGGCCTCACGATCGGCAGGCGTCAAACGCGTAAACGAAGCCAGCGCTTCATCATCGAAGGCACCGGTGGCGGCGGCGGTGACGGCAGGAATGGCGGTAACGGTGGCGGCGGCGGCAATGGACGCAACGGCGCCGATGGCGGCCCAGGAGGCAATGGTGGGGATGGTTTCGTTCGTATTAATCCAGGAACTCCTCCAACAGTCGAGTTCGGGATCGGTGGGAATGGAGGCAGGGGCGGTAACGCCGGCAGCGGTGGTAATGCCGGCAGCGGCGGCTCAGGCGGCAACGGCGGCCTGGGTGGAGATGGCGGCCACGGCGTGGTGTTCAGGGGTGCGCGCCACAGGCTCAGCGCAAAAGCCGATGTGGTGATCGGCAAGGGCGGCCTCGGGGGAGTGGGCGGCTTCTCTGGAAGCGGTGGGGGCCCTGGGCTTCGCGGTTTGGCCGGCAATCCCGGTTTAGGTGGGGCGCGGGGATTTTCGGTGATAGTGCCTACCGGCCAACCGGAAACAGGCGAACCCGGATCACCTGGGCCGAATGGGCTCTTCGGGAGCACAGGCGCCAATGGCACGGCCGGCAGCGGCGGCAGGCGCGGCTCCGGGATCGTCAATAGCGGCGTGGTGAACACCCTCGGGGGGAGCGATCGGGTGGATGCACGCAACGGCGGCTTCGCCGGTGGCGGCGTGTTCAACCTGGGCGGCGGCAAGGACAGGGCCTACGGCTTCGGCCAGATCACCCTGATCGGAGGGGCAGGAAGGGATGCACTCTTCCTGCCCGGCAGTTCCAGTGACTACACAACGAGCAGGATCCGCGGCGGCACCGCCTTCACCCAGGCAGGCAAGACCCTGCGGGCCATCGGCTTCGAGAGGGTCTCCTTCCTTGGCTGAACCGGCAGATGGGGAGGCTGTGCCAAGCAGCTGTTGTGAGCCGCCATTGATAGCCGCCCCATCCATGGCTAGTACGCAAGTACCATGCATGAACCGTGATGGCGATCGCCTCTCCATACGTCGTCTTGCGCGCCGCCGCCCTGGGCTGGTCTCACGCCGCCTTCAAGCCCCCTGGGGCATCTGTGGCTCCGGCTGGGCGTGACCAAGGCTGGGGGCGCAGGACGGTTTCCTGCCCATGGCGCCCCCTTGGCGGGAACCCCTGCCGGGATGGATCCTGAACCACACGTCGTTGCCAATAGGCACTGTGCTGCAAGCCGAACAGGGCCAGATCCAGATCCATACCGAGAACATCTTCCCGATCATCAAGAAGGCCGTGTACAGCGGCCATGAGGTGTTCCTACGGGAACTGGTGAGCAACGGGGTGGATGCCATCAGCAAGCGCCGCATGGCCGCCATGGCCGGCGACTGCAGCGAGGGCGAGGAGGGCAGGATCCAGATCCGTATCGACCGGGAGGCCAAGACCCTCACCATCTCCGACAACGGCATCGGCATGAGCGCCGATGAGGTGAAGCGCTACATCAACCAGGTGGCCTTCTCCAGCGCCGAAGACTTCCTCGAGAAGTACAAGAGCGAGGGCGACGCCATCATCGGCCACTTCGGCCTGGGATTCTACTCCAGTTTCATGGTGGCCAGCCAGGTGGAGCTGGTGACCCTGAGCGCGCGGGAGGGCAGTGAGGCGGTGCGCTGGAGCTGCGATGGCTCCCCCAACTTCAGCCTTGAGGCCGCGGAACGCAGCGAGCCGGGCACCGATGTGATCCTGCACCTGATGGAGGAGGAGCTCGAGTACATCGAGCCCTCCCGCATCCGCACCCTGATCACCACCTACTGCGACTTCATGCCCGTGGCGGTGCAGCTGGAGGGCGAGACCGTCAACAAGCGGGAGGCTCCGTGGCGCAAGAGCGCCCGCGAGCTCAGCGACAACGACTACATCGAGCTCTATCGCTACCTCTACCCCTTCCAGGGCGACCCCCTGCTCTGGGTGCACCTCAACACCGACTACCCCTACACCCTGCAGGGCATCCTCTATTTCCCGAAATCCAGCGGCCGGGCCGACTGGGAGAAGGGCGAAATCAAGCTCTACTGCAACCAGGTGTTCGTGAGCGACTCGATCAAGGAGGTGGTGCCCCGCTACCTGCTGCCCCTGCGCGGCGTGATCGACTCGCCGGACATCCCCCTCAATGTGAGCCGCTCAGCCCTGCAGACCGATCGCCGCGTGCGCTCGATTGGCGGCTTCGTGGCCAAGAAGGTGGGGGATCGGCTCAAGGAGCTGCACCGCGACGATCCCAGGCGCTACGCCGAGATCTGGGAATCCGTGGCCCCCTTCATCAAGATTGGCGCCATGGAAGACGACAAGTTCGCTGACCAGGTGGCGGATCTGGTGCTGTTCGGCACCACCGCCGCAGCCATGGAGGGCGACCCCGCCGAAGGCACCAGCCTCGATCCGATCCCGGCCGAGGGCGGCAAGGCCTTCACCACCCTGCTGGGCTACCGCGGTCGCCTCAGCGGGGACAACGACAAGCGGGTGCTCTATTGCACCGATGAGGCCGGCCAGGCAGGCCCCCTCGCCCTGTGGAAGAGCCAGGACGCCGAAGTGCTGCTGGCCGACACCTTCATCGATACCCAGTTCATCCCCTGGCTGGAGATGCGCCACGAGGAGCTCAAGTTCCAGCGGGTCGATGCCGAGCTGGATGACTCCCTGCAGGAGAAGGAGAGTGAACTGGCCGATGCCGAGGGCAAGGACAGTTCCGAGAAGCTGCGCGAGTTGTTCAAGGCGGCCCTCAACGACGACCGGGTGACCCTCCAGATCCAGGCGCTGAAGGGCGACAACGCCCCCGCAGCCCTGATCCTGCTGCCGGAGCAGATGCGCCGCATCAACGACATGGGCGCCCTGATGGAACAGCGCCTGCCAGGCCTGCCCGACCACCACGTGCTGCTGATCAACCGCCGTCACCGGCTGGTGGAAGGGCTGCTGAAGCTCAGCGCCGGCTCGGTGATCACCGGTTCGGGCAGCTCCCCCAGCCAGGAGCTGGCCAGCGCCCTCAGCGCCCACCTCTACGAGATGGCCCGCCTGGCGGTGGGTGGCCTCGAGCCCAACCAGCTGGCGGGCTTCCAGCAACGCAGCGCCGATCTGATGGGTCAGCTGATGGAGCGCGGCCTCTGAACCCCTGGGGAGATGCCACTGCAGGCCTCGACTCTTTGGTAAAGTCTCCGCTTGGGCATATGCCCAGAAGTTGTTCTGAACGGTTGTAGGTCATGTCCCGGGTCTGCCAGCTCACCGGCAAGCGCGCCAACAACGGCATGGCCGTCTCGCACTCCCACGTGCGCACCAAGAAGCTCCAACAGGTGAATCTCCAGGAGCGCCGCCTCTGGTGGGCGGAGGGCAAGCGCTTCGTGAAGCTGCGGGTGTCCACCAAAGCCCTCAAGACCATCCAGAAGAAGGGTCTCGGTGCCTATGCCAAGGAGCTGGGCGTGAACCTGGCCAAGATCTGAGCCACCAGACTGGGAGTTCAAAACCTTCATGCTGATGCGGCGCCGTGAGCTGCTACGGGCTGGCACCTCGGCCCTGGTTTTGGGCTTGGGCCTGCTCTCTGCCGGCAAGCGGGCCGAAGCCCTGGGGGGTACCCTGCCCGACCTGGATCGGCCGGCCCCCGATTTTCGGCTTCCGGGGGTGACTCCTGGCCCTGATGGCGCCCCGCAGGAAAGCCTGCTGGCTCTGGCTGATTTCGCTGGCCAGTGGCTGGTGCTCTATTTCTACCCGCGCGACTTCACCGGCGGCTGCACCCTCGAAGCCCGGGGCTTCCAGAAGGATCTGGCCCGCTTCAAGGCCGCCGGAGCCGCCGTGGTTGGGGTGAGCGCCGACGACGCCTCCTCCCACAGCGACTTCTGCAGCAGTGAGGGACTGGTGTTCCCGCTCCTCTCCGACCCCGCCGGCCAGGTGAGCGGGCGCTACGGCAGTTGGCTGGCTCCCTTTTCCCAGCGCCACACCTTCCTGATCGACCCCCGGCATGAGCGCCGATGAGGTGAAGCGCTACATCAACCAGGTGGCCTTCTCCAGCGCCGAAGACTTCCTCGAGAAGTACAAGAGCGAGGGCGACGCCATCATCGGCCACTTCGGACTGGGATTCTACTCCAGTTTCATGGTGGCCAGCCAGGTGGAGCTGGTGACCCTGAGCGCGCGGGAGGGCAGTGAGGCGGTGCGCTGGAGCTGCGATGGCTCCCCCAACTTCAGCCTTGAGGCCGCGGAACGCAGCGAGCCGGGCACCGATGTGATCCTGCACCTGATGGAGGAGGAGCTCGAGTACATCGAGCCCTCCCGCATCCGCACCCTGATCACCACCTACTGCGACTTCATGCCCGTGGCGGTGCAGCTGGAGGGCGAGACCGTCAACAAGCGGGAGGCTCCGTGGCGCAAGAGCGCCCGCGAGCTCAGCGCCAACGACTACATCGAGCTCTATCGCTACCTCTACCCCTTCCAGGGCGACCCCCTGCTCTGGGTGCACCTCAACACCGACTACCCCTACACCCTGCAGGGCATCCTCTATTTCCCGAAATCCAGCGGCCGGGCCGACTGGGAGAAGGGCGAAATCAAGCTCTACTGCAACCAGGTGTTCGTGAGCGACTCGATCAAGGAGGTGGTGCCCCGCTACCTGCTGCCCCTGCGCGGCGTGATCGACTCGCCGGACATCCCCCTCAATGTGAGCCGCTCAGCCCTGCAGACCGATCGCCGCGTGCGCTCGATTGGCGGCTTCGTGGCCAAGAAGGTGGGGGATCGGCTCAAGGAGCTGCACCGCGACGATCCCAGGCGCTACGCCGAGATCTGGGAATCCGTGGCCCCCTTCATCAAGATTGGCGCCATGGAAGACGACAAGTTCGCTGACCAGGTGGCGGATCTGGTGCTGTTCGGCACCACCGCCGCAGCCATGGAGGGCGACCCCGCCGAAGGCACCAGCCTCGATCCGATCCCGGCCGAGGGCGGCAAGGCCTTCACCACCCTGCTGGGCTACCGCGGTCGCCTCAGCGGGGACAACGACAAGCGGGTGCTCTATTGCACCGATGAGGCCGGCCAGGCAGGCCCCCTCGCCCTGTGGAAGAGCCAGGACGCCGAAGTGCTGCTGGCCGACACCTTCATCGATACCCAGTTCATCCCCTGGCTGGAGATGCGCCACGAGGAGCTCAAGTTCCAGCGGGTCGATGCCGAGCTGGATGACTCCCTGCAGGAGAAGGAGAGTGAACTGGCCGATGCCGAGGGCAAGGACAGTTCCGAGAAGCTGCGCGAGTTGTTCAAGGCGGCCCTCAACGACGACCGGGTGACCCTCCAGATCCAGGCGCTGAAGGGCGACAACGCCCCCGCAGCCCTGATCCTGCTGCCGGAGCAGATGCGCCGCATCAACGACATGGGCGCCCTGATGGAACAGCGCCTGCCAGGCCTGCCCGACCACCACGTGCTGCTGATCAACCGCCGTCACCGGCTGGTGGAAGGGCTGCTGAAGCTCAGCGCCGGCTCGGTGATCACCGGTTCGGGCAGCTCCCCCAGCCAGGAGCTGGCCAGCGCCCTCAGCGCCCACCTCTACGAGATGGCCCGCCTGGCGGTGGGTGGCCTCGAGCCCAACCAGCTGGCGGGCTTCCAGCAACGCAGCGCCGATCTGATGGGTCAGCTGATGGAGCGCGGCCTCTGAACCCCTGGGGAGATGCCACTGCAGGCCTCGACTCTTTGGTAAAGTCTCCGCTTGGGCATATGCCCAGAAGTTGTTCTGAACGGTTGTAGGTCATGTCCCGGGTCTGCCAGCTCACCGGCAAGCGCGCCAACAACGGCATGGCCGTCTCGCACTCCCACGTGCGCACCAAGAAGCTCCAACAGGTGAATCTCCAGGAGCGCCGCCTCTGGTGGGCGGAGGGCAAGCGCTTCGTGAAGCTGCGGGTGTCCACCAAAGCCCTCAAGACCATCCAGAAGAAGGGTCTCGGTGCCTACGCCAAGGAGCTGGGCGTGAACCTGGCCAAGATCTGAGCCACCAGACTGGGAGTTCAAAACCTTCATGCTGATGCGGCGCCGTGAGCTGCTACGGGCTGGCACCTCTGCCCTGGTTTTGGGCTTGGGCCTGCTCTCTGCCGGCAAGCGGGCCGAAGCCCTGGGGGGTACCCTGCCGGAGCTGGATCGGCCGGCCCCCGATTTTCGGCTTCCGGGGGTGACTCCTGGCCCTGATGGCGCCCCGCAGGAAAGCCTGCTGGCTCTGGCTGATTTCGCTGGCCAGTGGCTGGTGCTCTATTTCTACCCGCGCGACTTCACCGGCGGCTGCACCCTCGAAGCCCGGGGCTTCCAGAAGGATCTGGCCCGCTTCAAGGCCGCCGGAGCCGCCGTGGTTGGGGTGAGCGCCGACGACGCCTCCTCCCACAGCGACTTCTGCAGCAGTGAAGGACTGGTGTTCCCGCTCCTCTCCGACCCCGCCGGCCAGGTGAGCGGGCGCTACGGCAGTTGGCTGGCTCCCTTTTCCCAGCGCCACACCTTCCTGATCGACCCCGAGGGCATCCTGCGGGCCCGCTGGGTGGCCGTGCGCCCCAGTGGCCACAGCAACGAAGTGCTGGAAACCCTTCTGGCGCTCCAGCAGGTCTGATGCCCTGCGGGCGGGCAGCGCCGCTCAGGCCAGGCTGGCCAACAGATCGCGGTGCACGGCCGTGCTGGCCCGCAGCCTGTTCAGCCGCTCCACTGCCGGAGGAGCATCGAGGCAGGCCTCCCAGAGGGCCGTCAGATCGGCGGGCGGAGGCTGATCCAGCGAGGCGCAGGGACAGCCCAGACTCGAGGCGGCTGCGGCCTCACCTTGGGGTCGTAGCTGAGCGCCGCTGTGGGCGCACCCGCGGCGGCGGCCAGGATCAGGCCGTGCAGACGCATGGCCAGCACCAGGCCGCTGGTGGCGCAAAGGCGCATCGCCTCCCGCGGGCGATCGGGGCTGCAGTTCGCGGCTGCGGGCGGCCAGGGCAGGGCTGAGCAGACCCTGGGCGCGCAGGCTCGCCAGCAGTCCCCGGTCCTGATGGGCGTGGAACGGCAGCCACAGCAGCTCGCGCTCCGGTGCCAGCCCCTCCAGGGCCCGCAACCAGGGGGTCCAGGCCTGGCCCTGCAGCTGGGCTGTGGGCCGGAAACAGAGCACGATCGGCCCCCCCTCGCCCCGCCACAGTTCCGGCGCCACGCTCCACACCGGATCGGCCCCCACCGCCCCCGCATCCGGGCTTCCCAGGCTGCGGGCCAGGGCCGCCGAACCAGGATCCCGCCAGCTCACGGCGGTGACCAGGGGAGCACCCCCCGCACCAGCCAGCGGCTGCGGCGCCGGCGCAGCGGGCCCGAGACCCTGGCCCCAGAGCAGCACCGGCTTGCCCTGACTCCGGGCGAGCACCACCAGCGCGGCGTAGTACACGAGGCTGAGAAAGCTGGTGCTGTCCTGGAGCAGCGTTCCGCCGCCGAACACCACGGCATCGCAGCGGCCCACCGCCGCCAGCACCGCCGCCAGGTGGGTGCGGTCCACCGTGGCCACGCCGTAGCGCCGCTGCACGAGGGGCTGATCCCGGGCCGTCACGACGGGGCTGCAGCCTGCCGGCAGGCCGGCCAGCAACACCTCCAGCAGGGCGTCATCACCCAGGTTGTGCTCGCCGTAATAGCCCACCAGCAGGGGGCGTTCACGCAGGGGCACGGGGGGCTGGGCGGCAGGCGCCATCCCTACCACCGCAAGCGGCCGGGGTCCCCCGGGGAGCCCGGGAGGCGCTCCGTCAGCGGTGCTCCCACCCAGGCCGCCAGCACCCCGGCGCCAAAGCCCGAGGCATGGCCGATCCAGCTGACCCCCGGCGGACTGAACAGGGGCAACAACGACGGCAGCAGCCCCCCATAGGCGACCACGCAGACCACAGAAAGCACGATCGGCCAGGGCCGCCGCTCCACCAGCCCCACCGCCAGCAGGTAGCCCAGCAGGCCGTAGACCACACCGGAGAGGCCATGGCTGGCGTTGTGCCACAGCAGCCACACCGGCAGCGAGCACAGCAGCACGGAGGCCCAGACCCGCAGGTAGGGCCGCAGGCCGCGGGAGAGCACCAGCCAGGAGAGCGGCAGGAACCAGAGCGAATTGCTGAACAGGTGCGCAAAGCCACCGTGGCTGAAGGGCGCCGTGAACACCCCCCACACCGGCCCGCCGGGCACCAGCGGCAGGTTCCAGCGGCCGCCGAACAGCAGTTGATCCAGCAGCTCCTGCAGCCAGGGCACCGCCAGGATCAGCACGGGAAGCAACAGGCGGGCGCGCAGGCCCATGGGCTCGGTCGCCACGGAGGAGTGGATCTCAGTGCCAGAGTCTGCCCATGCACGCGCTCTCCCTGCCGACCTGGTGGATCCACATCGCCTCGGTGCTGGAGTGGATCGCCGCCATCGCTGCGGTGCACAGCTACGGACAGCGGCGGCGGGAGGGGGGCTGGCGCTGGTTGGCCCTGGCCATGCTGCCGGCCCTGGTGAGCGCCATGGCCGCCTGCACCTGGCACCTGTTTGACAACACCCCCGCCCTGGACGGCCTGGTGGTGCTGCAGGCAGGCTGCACCCTGCTGGGTAACGGCGCCCTGGCCGTCGCCGCCCTCCACCTGCTGCGCCAGCAGCGCGCCTCCCAACCCCCTGGCGCCGGATGACAGCGCTGCCGCAGCTGATGGAGAACCTGCTGGAGCGGCTGGCCACGGTGGATCCAGGGCCCCTGTTCGTGCTCTCTCTGCTGCCTTACCTCCTGTTTCTGTGGTGGGCGAGGCAGGTTCAGGCCTTCCCCAGGCTCGCCCTGCGGGGTTTCCAGCTCACCCTGCTGTTCGTGACGGTGACGATCGTGGCCGCTGTGGCGGCCGAGCAGCTGTGGGGCCGCCAGCTGGCCGATGTGGATCCCCTGCACGGGGGCGCCGAGTCCTTTCTGACCCTGGCCAACCTGGTGGTGGTGCTGGGCTTCGTCGGCCAGAGCCCGCCACCGCAGCCACCGGAACCCTGAGCCGGCGGATGAACAAGTCTTAAGGCAGGCGGCCCAGGGCTGCGCAGCCCCAGAAGATGGGGCGTCGGCTCTTGATCCATGCTCGCTCCTCTTCTGGCTGTGGCCCCCGCCACCCTCACCTGGTCGCCGAAGGTGGCGTTGGTGATGATCGTCTGCAACGTGATCGCCATCGCGATCGGCAAGGCCACCATCAAGCAGCCCAACGTGGGCCTGCAACTGCCCAACAACGCCATGTTCGGCGGCATGAGCCACGGGGCCATGCTCGGCACCCTGAGCCTGGGCCACATCCTCGGCATCGGCACCATCCTCGGCCTCGCCTCCCGCGGCGTGGTCTGAACGGCTCAGCGCCAACCCAGCAGATAGGGCACGGCCCGCAGGCCGTAACGCTCGAAGCGGTAGTCAAACAGCAGGGCGGAGAGATCCTCAGCCCTGCGCGTTTCCAGGCCCCTGAGCAGGCGGTCGAGATGGCGGTCGCCTGACCCCTGATCCAGGCCCAGCCAGATGCGCCGGGCCAGCCGCCCACTCAGGCTCCAGCGCCATCCCAGGGCTGAAGCCAAACCCCGCCGGTACTTCGCCACCAGTGTCCCAGGGCTGAACCCGTCCTGCAGCAGCAGCGGCGCGAGCACATCGGCGCTGGCCATGGCATGGCGAATGCCCTCACCGCCCAGCAGGTTGGCGGTGCTCACGGCATCCCCCAACCCCAGCAGTCGGCCGTGGCCATGGGCCTCGCGCCGTTCCACCGTGCTGCGGATCAGTCCGCCGTGGCGATCCAGCACCCGCGCCTGATCCAGCCCCAGCCGCTGCAGCATTCGGGCCAGCTCGGGGCCGAGGGGCCCCTGATCACGGCGGCCATCCTGCAGCCGGCACACGCCCACCTTGAGCTGGCCGGCGGCCATCGGGAACACCCAGCCATAGCCCTGCCGCACCCAGTCGCTGCCCAGGCAGAAGCTGAGCCGATCGGCCCAGTGCTGGCCCAGCTCCGGGTCCACCTGCAGCAGCCACTCCACCCCGAGGCCCCGCACCAGCGCCCCCTGGCCCGGAGCAGGCTCCCCCAGCAGAGCCCTGGCCTGCCCCGTGGCGTCCACCACCCAGCGGCTCTCGATGCTGCGCGGCGTGGAGCTGCCCGGGGGGCACAGCCAGGTGCGCATGGCGTGGCCGCCCATGGCCCCGCAGGCCACGGCGCGCCAGCCGAGCCGCAACTGCACACCCAGCTGTCGGACCTGGTCCGCCTGCCAACAGCGCAGGGCACCGAAATCCAGCACCGCACCCAGAGGGCGCCGGCCCCACCACTGGCGCTGCCCAGCGGCGGGCCCCAGCAGCTGCCAACCGCTCCAGCGGGCCGCGATCACCAGCTCGGGCAGCCCGAGGGCCTGCACCGCCGCCAGCGGCAAGGCCGCACTGCTGAAGGCCGCCTGGGCCAGGTCGGGGAGTCGATCCACCAGCATCACCCGGGCACCGCCTCGGGCCAGCTGCAGGGCCAACCTGCCCCCGGCGGGCCCGGCGCCCACCACGAGCACATCCAGCATCGTGAAGGGGCTCGCGACGGGAGCCAGGGGCCTCAGACGACCAGGGGTTTCACCGGCACCGTGAGCCGCAGGCCAGCCCCGAAACGCTGCAGGATCCGATCCGCCATCTGGGGCGGTGTCAGGCCAAGGGCGCTCTTGCTCTGGTCCGGTGAGGCGTGATCCACGAGCTGGTCGGGAATGCCGATGCGCAGCACTGGCACGAGCACGTCGTGGTCGTTGAGGCACTCGGTGATCGCGGCGCCGAAGCCCCCCGGCAGGCAGCCCTCCTCCATGGTCACCACCCGACCGATGCGGCGCGCCATCGGCAGGATCAGGGCCTCATCCAGGGGCCGGACAAAACGGGCATTGATCACAGCGGCCCGGATGCCCTGTTCCTGCAGCAGACCAGCGGTGGCCATGGCGGGGTACACCATGGCGCCATAGGCCACGATCAGCAGGTCGTCGCCATCGGCGAGCAGTTCACCGCGGCCGATCTCCAGGGGCTCGAAGCCCTCCTCGGCCAGGGGGGCCCCTTCACCCTCGCCCCGGGGGATGCGCAGAGCACACGGCCCGCTGTGCTGGATGGCGGTGATCAGCATCCGCTGCAGCTCGGCCTCATCCTTCGGGGCCATCACCGTGAAGTTGGGCACCGCCCGCAGGTAGCTGATGTCGTACTGCCCCTGGTGGGTGGGGCCGTCGGCGCCGACGATGCCGGCGCGGTCGAGCACGAAGGTGACCGGCAACTTCTGGATGCCCACATCGTGGATCAGCTGGTCAAAGGCCCGCTGCAGGAAGGTGCTGTAGATGGCGCACACCGGGCTGAGCCCCTCGCAGGCCATGCCGGCCGCCATGGTCACGGCGTGCTGCTCGGCGATGCCCACATCGAAGTACTGACCAGGCAGGGCCTTCTCAAGCAGGTCGAGGCCCGTGCCGGTGGCCATGGCGGCGGTGATCCCCACCACGAGCGGATCCTGCTCGCAGATCTTCACCAGCGTCTGGCCGAACACCTTGCTGTAGCTGGGCGGCTTGGGCTTGCTGGAGGGGTAGGCCTTGCCAGTGGCCAGGTCGAAGGCGCCCTGGGCGTGGTAGCCCACCTGATCGGCTTCGGCGTAGGGGTAGCCCTTGCCCTTGGTGGTGGCCACATGCACGAGCACAGGACCGTCGTGGGCGTGGGCCTGCTGGAACACCTTCACCATGCCGGCGATGTCGTGGCCGTCGATCGGGCCCATGTAGGTGAAGCCCAGCTCCTCGAACACGGCCCCCAGCTTGGGCACCGCCAGCCGCTTCATGCTCTCCTTGAGGTTCTTGAGTTCAGGCGGCAACTCGCCGTGCATGAACGGCAGGTGCTTGATCGCCTCCTCGGCGTTGTCCTGCAGGAACTGCAGCGGCGGGCTGTGCCGCATGCGGTTGAGGTGGGTGGAGAGGGCCCCCACCGGCGGGCTGATCGACATGTCGTTGTCGTTGAGCACCACCAGCAGCCTGGTGTGGGGCAGGTGGCCGGCGTGGTTGATCGCCTCCAGGGCCATGCCGCCGGTGAGGGCGCCGTCGCCGATCACCGCCACACACTTGAAATCCTGGCCGCGGCGGTCGCGGGCCAGGGCCATGCCCAGGGCGGCGGAGATCGAGGTGCTGGCGTGGCCGGCGCCGAAGTGGTCGAAGCTGCTCTCGCTGCGCTTCAGGTAGCCCGCCACGCCTCCCTGCTGGCGCAGGGTGTGGAAATCCTTGTAGCGGCCGGTGATCAGCTTGTGCGGATAGGCCTGGTGGCCCACATCCCACACCACCTTGTCGTGGTCGAGGTCGAGGGTCTGGTAGAGGGCGAGGGTGAGTTCCACCACCCCCAGGCCCGGACCGAGATGGCCACCGCTGGTGCTGACCACCTCGAGGTGGCGCTCCCGGATCTGGCGGCCGATCGCTTCGAGCTCGGCGGTACTGAGGCCGTGCAGCTGGTTTGGGTGGCTCAGCTCACTGAGATGCATCACGACCCTGGCGATGCGGGCAATCTAGGGGGTTCGCCTGGGGGACCCGTGCAGATTGCGACACTGGGGGGATGAGCCAGCAGCCCGGAAACCCCAGCGCCGACGTCGCTCCGGCGGAGGCGGCCCCAGACCCCGACGGCTATCTGCAGCGCATCCTGCGGGCCCGGGTCTACGACGTGGCGATCGAATCGCCGCTCGATCCTGCCCCCAACCTCTCCACCCGGCTGGGCAACCGGGTGCTGCTGAAGCGGGAGGATCTGCAGCCCGTGTTCAGCTTCAAGCTGCGCGGCGCCTACAACAAGATGGTGGGGCTCAGCCCGGCGGAGCTGGAGCGGGGCGTGATCGCCGCCAGCGCCGGCAACCACGCCCAGGGAGTGGCCCTCGGCGCCCAGCGCCTGGGCTGCCGGGCTGTGATCGTGATGCCCGTCACCACGCCGGAGATGAAGGTGCGGGCCGTGGCTGCCAGGGGCGCCGAGGTGCTGCTGCACGGCGACACCTATGACGACGCCTGCGCCCATGCCCTGGAGCTGGCTGCCGAGGCTGGGCTCAGCTTCATCCACCCCTTCGACGATCCCGATGTGATCGCCGGCCAGGGCACGATCGGCCTCGAAATCCTGCGCCAGTGCTCCCACCCGCCCGATGTGATCTACGTGGCAGTGGGGGGCGGCGGGCTGATCGCCGGCATCGCCGCCTACGTCAAGACCCTCTGGCCAGGCGTGCAGATCGTGGGGGTGGAGCCGCACGATGCCGATGCCATGGCACGCTCCCTGGCCTGTGGCGAGCGGGTGCGGCTGGAGCAGGTGGGGCTGTTCGCCGATGGCGTGGCCGTGCGCCAGGTGGGCCGCCACACCTTTGCCCTGGCCCAACGCCATGTGGATCGGATGGTGACCGTGGGCAGCGACGAGATCTGCGCCGCCATCAAGGACGTGTTCGAGGACACCCGCTCGATCCTCGAGCCCGCCGGCGCGCTGGCCGTGGCCGGCATGAAGGTGGACGTGGAGCGCCAGGGGCTGCAGGACCGCACCCTGGTGGCGGTGGCCTGCGGCGCCAACATGAACTTCGACCGGCTGCGCTTCGTGGCCGAGCGGGCCGAGCTGGGCGAGGAGCGCGAAGCCATGCTGGCCGTGGAGATCCCCGAGCAGCCCGGCAGCCTGCGGCGCTTCTGCCAGATGCTCGGGGATCGCAGCCTCACCGAGTTCAGCTATCGCCTGGCGGACCCTCGCCGGGCCCACATCTTCGTGGGGGTGCAGATCCAGGGCCATGCCGACACCCGGGCCCTGCTGGCCAGCCTGGAGGCCAACGGCTTCCCCTGCCTCGACCTCAGCTGCAACGAGCTGGCCAAGCTGCACCTGCGCCACATGGTGGGAGGCCGGCTGCCGGCCAGTGCCGGCAAGGCCCTCGACCAGGGTGAGGAGCTGCTGTATCGCTTCGAGTTTCCCGAGAAACCCGGCGCCCTGATGGCCTTCGTCAACGCCCTGCAGGCCAGCTGGAACATCAGCATCTTTCATTACCGCAACCACGGCGCCGACGTGGGGCGCATCGTGGTGGGCGTGCAGGTGCCGCCCAGGGAGCGGGGGGCCTGGCAGGACTTTCTGGACGGGCTCGGCTACAGCCACTGGGACGAGAGCACCAACCCGGCCTACCGGCTGTTCCTCGGCTCCAACGGCTGAGGGAAGACATCCCAGCAGCGCTCCCTTAGTTTGCTCGCACCACCAGGGCCGAGCGCCATGGGTGTCGACCCCGAAGCCAGCACGCCTGAAGCCGAGAACCCCGAGGTCAGCCTCCCAGCGGTCAGTCCTGCTGGGCCGAAGCCCCTGAACCTGTCGCTGCCGGCCCACCTGGAGGCGATCCTCTACCTCAAGGGCCGCCCGCTGAGCCTCTCCGAGCTGGCCGCCATCGCAGGGGTGGACAACGACAGCGTCGAGCTGGGCCTGATCACCCTGATGGCCGACTACGCCCATCGGGACACGGCCCTGGAGATCAGCCAGGACGGCCACACCTACGGCCTGCAACTGCGCGAGAGCCTGGCGGAGCTGGTGCAGAACCTGGTGCCGGTGGACCTCTCCACCGCCGCCCTGCGCACCCTGGCCACGATCGCGCTCAAGAAGCGCATTCTTCAGTCCGAGCTGGTGGAGCTGCGCGGCTCCGGCGCCTACGACCACATCAAGGCCCTGCTGGCCCAGAACTTCATCGAGCGGCGGCGCCAGAGCGAGGGCCGCTCCTACTGGATCAGCCTCAGCGAGAAATTTCACCGCACCTTTGCAGTGAAAGCGGAAGAGCTGCAGCCCCGGTCGCGACCTCCTGCATAGAGTCGGGGTCCATCCCACAGGCCCATGCAAGTTGCCGCCCAGGTGCTGAGCGTTCTGAGCAACACGCTGCAGATCTATTCCCTGCTCCTGCTGGTGCGGGTGCTGCTCAGCTGGTTCCCCAACCTCGACTGGAGCAATCCGGTGCTCTCCAGCGTGAGCTCGATCACCGATCCCTACCTGAACGTGTTTCGCGGCCTGATCCCCCCGATCGGCGGCCTCGACCTCTCGGCGATCCTGGCCTTCCTCGCCCTCAGCCTGGGCCAGCAACTGCTGGGCAGCGCCAGCCTCAGCATGATGGCCTCCGCCTACTGAGCCAGCTCTTGCTCCAGGGGCAGCAGTTCGTCGTCGGCTCCGGCGCGGACGCGTACCGGGGCGCTGAAGCCCCGGGCCTTGACGTTGCGAAAGCGAATCGGCTCAGGCGTTCCCGACGGTACCGAAAGGCGCAGGGCGAAACTCGAGCTGCCGGGGGGCACATCGCCGATCGAGCCCACCCGGGAACGGTTCTGCAGCACCGGTTCACCGCTGGCATCCACGATCAGGGCGAACACGTCGGTGTCCACTACGGGCTTGCGGCCGCTGTTGAGCACCGTTCCCCGCATGGCGTAGCAGCTGGGGGCTGTGGCCCGGCGCAGATCGGGCTGGGCCGCCACGTCATCCGCCGGGCAGGGCTCCAGGGTCACATCGCTCACCTTGAGATCGGCGGCCCAGGCCGGCGGTGCCAGCAGCAGCACCAGGGCGAGCAGCAGTCCAAGCAGCCAGGCCCCACCACCGATGGACCAGCGGGCGCCAGGGGGCAAGGCCAAGGGGACTGGAAGAATCGACATCACGGGGGGAGCCTGGCTGGGAAGCGGAGCTGGGTCGCGCCTCAGCGCAGGTCGCCGTCGCCTGAGATCACGTTACGGGCGGCGCGACTCGCCAGTTTGTCCAGGTTGGCGCTGGCCACGGCTTCGAGGTCGAGCTCCAGCTCGGTGGCCAGCTGGGCCACATACCAGAGCACATCGCCCAGTTCGAGCAGCAGGGCCTGACGGACCTCGTGGCTGAACACGCCGCCGCGGTCGCGCAGCACCTTCTTCACTTTGTCGGCCACCTCGCCCGACTCCCCACACAGGCCGAGGGTGGGATAAATGGGATTCTCCCCGGCGCCGGGGTAGACGGCGGTCTGGCGCGAGCGCTCCTGGTAGGTCCGAAAGTCCATCCAAGCCAGCACCAAAACTGGGCCGATGGTAGTTTCAACCTATAGGTCTCCACTGAGATGCCCCAACCCGATCTCATGCGTCGCACCAAGATCGTCGCCACGATCGGGCCCGCCACCGAGTCCCACGCGCAGCTCAAGGCTCTGATCCATGCCGGGGCCACCACGTTTCGACTCAACTTCTCCCACGGCGATCACAGCGAACACGCCGCCCGCATCGAGGCGATCCGCCAGGTGTCCGTGGAACTCGGGGAGTATGTGGGGATCCTCCAGGACCTGCAGGGCCCGAAGATCCGCCTGGGCCGCTTCGTGGATGGTCCCATCACCCTCGCCCGGGGGGCTCGCTTCAGTCTCACCTCGAGGGATGTGGCCTGCAACCAGGAGATCGCCACCGTCACCTACGGCCGGTTGGCCGATGAGGTGACTCCCGGCAGCCGCATCCTGCTCGATGACGGCCGGGTGGAAATGCTGGTGGAGGAGGTGGACATCCCCCAGCAGACCCTGCACTGCAACGTCACCGTGGGGGGGGTGCTCAGTAATAACAAGGGCGTGAACTTCCCGGATGTGCAGCTCTCGATCCGGGCCCTCACCGACAAGGATCGCGAGGATCTTGCCTTTGGTCTGAAGCACGGGGTCGACTGGGTGGCCCTGAGCTTCGTGCGCAATCCCTCCGACCTGCTGGAGATCAAGGAGCTGATCGCCAGCCATGGCTACGACACGCCCGTGGTGGCCAAGATCGAGAAATTTGAGGCCATCGACCAGATCGATGACATCCTCATGCTCTGCGACGGCGTGATGGTGGCCCGCGGCGATCTGGGCGTGGAGATGCCCGCTGAGGAAGTGCCGCTGCTGCAGAAGGAGCTGATCCGCAAGGCCAACAGCCTGGGCATTCCCGTGATCACCGCCACCCAGATGCTCGACTCGATGGTGAGCTGTCCAAGGCCCACCCGGGCTGAAGTGAGCGATGTGGCCAACGCCATCCTCGATGGCACCGACGCCGTGATGCTCTCCAACGAAAGCGCCGTGGGCGATTACCCCGTGGAGGCCGTGGCCACCATGGCCACGATCGCCCGTCGCATCGAGCGTGACTACCCGATGCGGCTGATCGACAGCCGCATGGCCACCACCATCCCGAATGCGATCTGCCAGGCGGTGAGCAACATCGCCCGCAACCTCAATGCCGCCGCGATCCTGCCGCTCACCTCGAGCGGCGCCACCGCCCGTAACGTGAGCAAGTTCCGGCCCAGCACCCCGATCCTGGCGATCACCAGCGAAGCCCAGGTGGCCCGCCAGCTGCAGCTGATCTGGGGCGTGAATCCTCTTCTGGTGGAGGAGCAGACCTCCAGCACCAGCACCTTCAGCCTGGCCATGGGCCTGGCCCGCGACCGGGGCTACCTCCAGGACGGCGACCTGGTGGTGCAGACGGCCGGCACCCTCTCCGGGGTGAGCGGCTCCACCGACTTCATCAAGGTGGGCATCGTCACGGCCGTTCTCTCCAAGGGGGTGGGCATCGGCACGGGCTCCGTCAGCGGCCGGGTGCGGGTGGTGGATTGCCCGGAGGAGGCCGCCGCCATTCAGATGGGCGAGATCCTGGTGGTGAGGGAAACCAGCGTTGCCTACGTGGAGGCCTTTCACCGCGCCAAGGCCGTGATCACCACAACCGGAGGCAGTGAGAGCCATGCGGCCGTGACGGCCCAGCTCACAGGCATCCCGGCCATCGTGGGGGTCACCAACGCCCTTGAGACCCTGCTCGACGGCGAGATCGTGACCCTCGATCTGCTCCATGGCCTGGTGCACCGCGGCGCCCGCAGTCACAACGCTGACCCCATCGGCGCCATCGTCTGACCCACACGACCTGCCCAACGCCATGGCCTCCAAGCTGCCCCTGGGCGAAACCGTGGGCATGGCCCTCTCCACCCTGAGGGCCAACCGCCTGCGCAGCCTGCTCACCATGCTGGGCATCGTGATCGGCAATGCCTCGGTGATCACCCTGGTGGGGGTGGGCCGCGGCGCCCAGAACCTGGCTGAGGGCCAGCTCAGCAACCTGGGGGCGAACGTGCTGTTCGTGGTGCCGGGCAACAACGACACCCGGCGCCAGGGGATCGACTTCCCCAAGACACTCGTGCTCGAGGACGCTGAGGCGATCGCCGAACAGGTGCCCACGGTGAAGCGGGTGGCGCCCCAGATCACCCTCAGCGAGGTGGTGCAGGCGGGGGGATTGAGCAGCACCGCCTCGGTGAATGGCATCACCCCGGAATTCCTGCCCGTGCGCCAGTTCGAGATGGCCCGGGGGCGCTTCATCTCGGCCAACGACATGGAGGCCGCCAGCAGCGTGGCCGTGATCGGCCCCGACCTGGCCGACAAGATGTTCCCGGGGGGGACTGCCGTGGGGCGCACCCTGCGGATCCGCACCCAGCCCTTCGAAGTGATCGGGGTGCTGGAGGCCAAGGGGGCTGTGTTCGGGCAGAACCAGGACGAGAACGCCTACGTGCCGCTCAGCGCCATGGTGAGCAAGCTCTCGGGGCGGGATCCCACCTATGGGGTGAGCCTCAACTTCATCAGCGTGGAGGCCCGCGACGGGGACAGCACCGGAGCCGCCGCCTTCCAGATCACCAACCTGCTGCGCCAGCGCCACAACATCCTGCGGGAGGACGATTTCGCCGTGCGCTCCCAACAGGATGCCCTCACGATCGTGACCACGATCACCGGCGGACTGACGCTGATGCTGGCCGCCATCGGCGCCGTGTCCCTGCTGGTGGGCGGGATCGGCATCATGAACATCATGCTGGTGTCGGTGAGCGAGCGCACCGAGGAAATCGGCCTGCGCAAGGCCCTGGGGGCGCGCAGTGGCGACGTGCTGCTGCAGTTCCTGGTGGAGTCCCTGGTGCTGGCCAGCCTGGGAGGGGCCATCGGCACCGCGGTGGGCATCGGCACGGTGAGCCTGGTGGCCCTGGTGACGCCGCTTCCGGCAAGCATCGGCGCCGGCACGGTGCTGCTCACCGTGGGACTCTCAGGATCCATCGGCCTGTTCTTCGGGGTGGTGCCGGCCCGCCGGGCCGCCGGCCTCGACCCGATCGTGGCCCTGCGAAGCCTCTAAAAACGCGGGAGCGCCCATCCCTGAGCCCAATCCCAAAGAAAGCATTAAAACAAGCAAACCGTGGCAAAGGCCACCAAGTGAACCATTGATTTGATGCGTTTATGGGTTGTATCGAATGTGGTGACACCCTTGGGCTGGCTGGAATGCGGCTACCGGAACAGCAGTGATCGCATGGTGATTGCCCGCTGCGTGGGGCCTGAGGAATTTTTCCTCGAGCGCGTCGTGTTCCCCTTTGAACTGTTGAGCTTCTCCTGCCCGGCTGACTCCGAGCTCAAGATCTGGACCCATGGCCTGGGCGGTCCGGAACTGCTGGAAACCGCCGCCGTGGACGATCTGGTGATCGAGACCGGATCAACAGCCATCGCTCTTGACCCGGCTGACCCTGGCCTGAATGAGAGCCCTGGGACCCCTCTGGTTCCCCAGGAGCTGATCCAGCCGCCCTTCTCAGCTTCGGGACGTGAGGCAAGCCAAGCCCTCCTCAGGGAGCAAGCCAACGCCCAGACCTTCCAGGCAATCAGCGCCGGCGCCCTGGTGCAGGCCTGGGGCACCGCGGGCTGAATCCAGGCTGGGGAGGTCCGAAAGCCGGGCCGCGCCGTTACACTTGTTAAGAAAGTGTCTCAGCTATGAATCAGCGCTGGCGATTGATTGCTCTCTGGCTGCTGCCGCTGGCGGTGGTGGCCTTCCTCGGCTGGCAGATCCTCAGCAGTGGAGGGATCGGAAATCCCAGCCAGGGCGGGCCCACCACCGCGCCCCGCAACGCGGCCGTGGCCCGCATGAGCTATGGCCGCTTCCTTGACTACGTGGATGCCGGCCGGGTCACCGCGGTGGACATCTTTGACGGTGGCCGCAGCGCTGTGATCGAGGCCGTGGACCCCGACCTCGACAACCGGGTGCAGCGCCTGCGGGTGGACCTGCCGGGCGTGGCTCCCGAGCTGGTGAACCAGCTCAAGGAGCAGGGCATCAGCTTCGACATTCATCCCCCCAAACAGGCCCCACCTGCCCTGGGCATCCTGGGCAACCTGCTGTTCCCGCTGCTGCTGATCGGCTCTTTGATCTTCCTGGCTCGCCGCTCCAGCGGCATGCCCGGCGGCCCCGGCCAGGCCATGCAGTTCGGCAAGACCAAGGCCCGCTTCGCGATGGAGGCCGAGACCGGCGTCAAATTCGATGACGTGGCCGGCGTGGAGGAGGCCAAGCAGGACCTCGAGGAGGTGGTGACCTTCCTCAAAACTCCTGAACGCTTCACCTCCGTGGGAGCCAAGATCCCCAGGGGCGTGCTGCTGGTGGGACCTCCTGGCACTGGCAAGACGTTGCTGGCCAAGGCCATCGCAGGCGAGGCCGGTGTGCCCTTCTTCTCCCTCTCCGGGTCGGAGTTCGTGGAGATGTTCGTGGGTGTGGGTGCCAGCCGGGTGCGCGACCTGTTCAAGCGCGCCAAGGAGAACAGCCCCTGTCTGATCTTCATCGACGAGATCGACGCCGTGGGCCGCCAGCGGGGCGCCGGCGTGGGCGGCGGCAATGACGAGCGGGAGCAGACCCTCAACCAGCTGCTCACCGAGATGGACGGCTTCGAGGGCAACAGCGGCATCATCATCATCGCCGCCACCAACCGGGCCGATGTGCTCGATTCGGCCCTGTTGCGCCCGGGCCGCTTCGATCGCCAGGTGCAGGTGGATGTGCCCGACATCAAGGGGCGCCTCTCGATCCTCAAGGTGCACTCCCGCAACAAAAAGCTCGCCGATGACGTGAGCCTGGAGATGATTGCCCGCCGCACCCCTGGCTTCTCCGGTGCCGACCTGGCCAACCTGCTGAATGAGGCCGCCATCCTCACGGCTCGACGCCGCAAGGAGGCCACTGGCCTGGCCGAGATCGACGACGCCGTGGATCGCGTCATCGCCGGCATGGAGGGCAAGCCCCTCACCGATGGCCGCAGCAAGCGCCTGATCGCCTACCACGAAGTGGGCCATGCCCTGGTGGGCACCCTGGTGAAGGCCCATGACCCTGTGCAGAAGGTCACCCTGATCCCCCGCGGCCAGGCCCAGGGCCTCACCTGGTTCTCCCCCGACGAAGAGCAGATGCTCGTGAGCAAGTCCCAGCTGCGGGCCCGCATCATGGGCGCCCTGGGGGGACGTGCTGCCGAGGAGGTGGTGTTCGGCCATGCGGAGGTGACCACCGGCGCCGGGGGTGACATCCAGCAGGTGGCTTCGATTGCCCGCCAGATGGTGACCCGCTTCGGCATGAGCGACCTGGGGCAGTTCTCCCTGGAGGCCGGCAACCAGGAGGTATTCCTGGGCCGCGACCTCATGACCCGCAGCGACGCCTCCGACCGCATGGCCAGCCGCATCGACGAGGCTGTGCACCAGATCGTGCAGAGCTGCTACACCGACACGGTGAAACTGGTGGCTGAGCACCGCACCTGCATGGACCGGGTGGTGGAGCTGCTGATCGAGAAGGAGAGCCTCGATGGCGATGAGTTCCGGGCCCTGGTGTCGGAGTTCGCCACCGTTCCCGAGAAGGAGCGCTTCTCACCCCTGATCGGCGAACCGGCCCTCCCCAGCAGCTGACCAGCGCTCTAAACAGCACAAAGCCCGGCCTAGGCCGGGCTTTTTTGGTTCAGACCGGACGCACGACGCGTTTTTCGATCACCTTGTCGATCAGGCCATAGCCCACCGCTTCAGCCGGGGACATGAAGAAGTCGCGGTCCGTGTCCTCCTCAATGCGGGGCAGGGGCTGGCCGGTGCGATCGGAGAGCTCCTGGTTCAGCTTCTGCTTGAGATAGAGGATCTCATCGGCCTGGATGCGGATGTCGCTGGCCTGGCCGCGGGCACCGCCCAGGGGCTGGTGGATCATGATCCGGGAGTGGGTGAGGCTGCTGCGCTTGCCCTTGGTGCCGGCACAGAGCAGAAAGGCACCCATCGAGGCGGCAAGCCCAACGCAGACGGTCTGCACATCGGGTTTGATGTGCTGCATGGTGTCGAAGATACCCAGGCCGTCATACACCGATCCCCCCGGGGAATTGATGTAAAGGAAGATGTCCTTCTCAGGGTCTTCCGCTTCCAGAAACAACAACTGGGCAACGATGCGGTTGGCCGATTCGGCGGTGACGGGCTCTCCGAGAAACACGATCCGCTCGCGCAGCAGCCGCGAGTAGATGTCAAACGCGCGTTCCCCCCGGCCCGACTCCTCAATCACGATCGGAATCATGGACCTGGACAGTGAACTGGCTCGATCCTACTGAGCGTGGGCGGCTAGGGTCGCCAAACCTGAAACGACAAGCAGCGTGAGCGCCGCCCTGACCGTCTCCGACAGCAAGCGCGCTTTTCACCGCGCCTTCCCCCATGTGATCGCCCCCCTGTACCGGCGCCTGGTGGATGAACTGCTGGTGGAACTCCACCTGCTGAGCCGGCAGCAGGGCTTCACGGCCAATGGCCTGTTCGCCTGTGGCCTGGTGCAGGTGTTTGACGGTTTTGCCCGTGGTTACCGCCCCCCCGAGCACAAGCCCCAGCTGCTCGCGGCCCTCTGCAGTGCCACCGGTTTCGATGCCGCCCAGCTGCGCCAGGAATCGGACAGCTGCCGCGCCGCCATGGGCCACCACAGCGTGGATGCGGTGAAGGGCTGGATTGAGGCCCAGGGGGAGGGTGCTCCTGAGCCCCTGGCTTCCGCCCTGGCCAGCATCCGGGAGCCTGGCTTCCACTACTCCCGCCTCATGGGTGTGGGGCTGTTGAGCCTGCTGGAGCAGGCCCAGGGCGCCGATGCCATGGATCCCGCCACCCTGCGGGGCTACGCCCACGATCTCGGCGGCGCCATGGGCCTGCTGCGGGAACGGCTCGACAAGGACCTCAGCCTCTACGCCAGCAACCTGGAGAAGCTCGCCCAGGCCGTGGAGCTGATGGAGGAAACCGTGGCGGCCGAGCGCCGCAAGCGCGAGCGGCAGCAGGCCAGCCTCAGCGGGGTGGCTGCGGCGGACGATCCGGCGGCCGGGGAGACTGCGGCCTCGGAAGGGACTGAGAAGACGGAGCCGCAGGCGTCAGCAGCAGACGCGCCCACAGCCGGCTGATCGCCTCGTCCCGGTCGGCGGGGCGCTGCGCTTCCACTTCCAGGCTCTCAGCCTGGATCAGGGGGCCGGGCAGGGTGCCAGGGAGCAGGCCCAGGGCCCCGAGCTCCCGGGGACGGAGGCTGAGGCTCAGCAAGGGGGCGGCGGCGCCCTGGGCCAAAGCAGGGCCGGGCGTGCTCGCTGGCGCGGGTCCCAGGAACATCACCAGTTCGGGGGCCGCTCCCGGGCGGTTCAGCCAACGCCAGCCGCCCACCACCTGGCCGTCCTGCCGTTGCCAGAGGCTGGTGGGCAGGGTCTCTGAGCCGCCAGGGGCCCCACCGGCCGCCGCGGGAGTGCTCTCCAGGCCCTCGCCTTCCAGCACCGGCCCGAGGCGACCCAGGAACTCAGCCCAGGCCTGGCGCCGTTCCGCTCCGGGGACGAGCTGGAGCGTGATCCCCGCCTGGAACGGACCTGTCCCCACGGCCCGGACGCCGAGGCGGAACGGGGTGCTGCGCAGGCGCCGCAGATCGGCGTCATCGACGCCGTAGCGCGACAGCAGCGGATCGCGGATCAACTGGCGGTTGAGCAGCCCCTGCAACAGCACCTCCAGCGTGCGGCCCTGCAGGGTGAGCAGGCTGCCCGGCGGCCAGGGCGGCGCGGAGGCCCGAGCCGGCCGGGCTACGGCCTCCGCCTGGGGAGCAGAAGCCAGCAGGGCCGTGCTGCCGGCCGCCTCGCCAGCAGCCAGGAGCTCCTCTCCCTCCAGCTCCAGACTCACGCAACCTTCCTGGAAGCCCTGCAGGAGCGGTGCCAGCGGCCCCACCATCCCCCCGAAGGCCAGCGGCGACCAAAAGGCCGCCTGCTCCGTCTCCAGCCGCTCCTGACAGCGCTGCTCCAGGCCCCGGCGCTGGCGCGGCAGGGTCCTGAGCTGGTCGGTGAGCAGGCGGTAGGAGAGCGGGTCGGCGGCGACCACCAGCAGGTCGTCGACCTGAACGCTGTGGGGGGGGCGGGCCAGGGCACCGGTGAGCATGGGGCGGGGCAACGGCAACACCAGGTAGGGGTCACCGTCACCCTGGCGGCCCCAGAACTGCCACCACAGGCGCCGCTGCTGGCGCCAGAGTCGCTCGGCTGTGGCCGCTCCCAGGCGCTGCTGCCACAGCTGGGGCACCGGCCGGGAGGGGGCGGCGGGGAAACTCTGCATCAGGGCCGCCTGGGCCAGCAGGCGGCCGAGGCCTGCCGCCCTGGGCCGAGGCAGCATCCAGAGGGCCAGGGCAGGGCCCAGCACCAGCAGCACGGTGACGCCGGCGGTCACCCGCAGGGGCAGGCGGGGCAGCTGCACGGAAGGAAGCCGCACGGGGGGCAGCCTCAGGGCAGGCCGCCCCAGGGCAGGCAGTCCCAGGGCAGGCAGTCGCAGGCTGCGCAGAGATTCCACGAGAGCACGGCGCTTCATGCCAGCGCCCCGTAGAGGGTGGTGCGCTGCCGCGCCGGCCGGCCCATTTGGGTGGCGGCGGAGCGCAGGGCGGCAGGGGTCTGGGCGGTGCCGCCCCGGGCGCCGGCCATGGTGGTGATGTGCTCCTCCATCAGGGTGCCGCCGAGGTCGTTGCAGCCCCAGCTGAGCGCCTGCTGGGCCCCCTCCAGGGTGAGCTTCACCCAGCTGGGCTGGTGGTGCGGTATCCAGGGGCCAAGGATCAGGCGGGCCTGGGCGGTGAGCAGGAGCATGGCGTCCAGGTCGGGCTGGTCGCGGGCCACCCGGGAGCGCAGCGGGGCCGGGGCTGCGGCACCCACGAAGGGCAGCAGCACGAATTCAGTGAAGCCGGTCAGTCCCCGGGCCAGGGCCCGGCTCTGCAGGGTCATGAGGGTGAGCAGGTGAGCTGCGATGTCTGCCGCTGCCTCGATGTGGCCGGCCATCAGGGTGCTGGTGGCCGCCAGGCCCTGCTGATGCACCTCCAGCATCACGGCCACCCACTGGCGCGCACTGAGCTTCTCGGGGCAGAGCTGGCGACGCACCCGCTCACTGAGCACCTCGGCAGCGGTGCCGGGCACGGAGCCCAGGCCGGCGTCCCTGAGGCGTGTGAGCACGGTGGCGAGGGGCACACCATCCTGCTCCGCAAAGAAGAGCAGCTCCTGGGGGGAGAAGGCATGCAGGTGCAGCCCCGGCGCGGCCTGGCCCAGCTGGATCAGCATCCGCTCGGCGTAGGCAAGCTGGCTGCCCTGCAGCCGGGCTTCCGGGTTGAGGCCCCCCTGCAGACACAGTTCGGTGGCCCCATGCCTGCGGGCCTCGGCGGCGCGCTCCATCAGCTCCTCGGGCTGGAGCCAGTAGGCCCCGGGTTCGCCCGCATCCCGCCGGAAGGCACAGAAGGAGCAGTGCTTGACGCAATGGTTGGACATGTTGAGGTTGCGGTTCACCACGTAGGTGACCGCGTCGCCGGCCAGCTGCCGCCGCAGGCCATCGGCCCGCCGGCGCAGCTCCTGCAACTCGGCGCCGACCCAGGGCCGTGACAGCACGGCCAGAGCCAGCCGGGGCAGGTCAGCGGCCGCCAGGGCCGCGGCATCGAGGCCCTGGCCCTGGAAGCCCTCACCTTGGGGGCTCTGGCGATGACGGTCCTGGTCGCGCAGGGAGGACTGGGCCTCCTGCAGGGCATCGAGCAGGGCTGAGGCCTCCTGCACACCGCTGCCGTCGGATCCAGCCCGGGGGTTCGGGTCCAGAGGAGGGCCGAGCTGGGGGGGCGGCACGAGCAGGTCGGCCGCGTCGCGCCAGGCCCATGCGGCGATGGGCGCCGCTGCGGCGGACCGCGGACGTGGGGGCGGTATCACGACCGGGGCGAGCTGCCGCTGCTGCTGGAACGGCGCCCGGCCCTGATGCCGGAGGAGGCCTTCGAGCCGCTGCCAGCCTTCGAAGTGCTGCCGGACTTGATGTTGCCGGCCTTGCTGCCGCCGGTGGGCTTGCTGCCCTTGCCGCGGGCGCCGGGCTTCAACAGCGCAGCAGAACTGTCCAAGCGGCGCCGCCGCCGATCGCGCCACTCCACGGTGGAGAGGTAAACCACGCCGAGACTCACAAACAGCAGCAGCGCGGAGGCGACACCAGCAAGGAGCTGGGTGCTGCTGAAAGGCAGATCAGCCACCGGAAGGGAAGGGTCGGGGGGTCGGGAGGGTGCCGGCCACGGGGCGGCCAGGGCGCTGGGCGATCAGAAGCTGATGCTGTTGTCGCCGTGACGGCCCCACACCACCATCGCGATCGAGAAGGTGAACAGGGCAGCCAGGGAGGCCCAGCCCAGGGTGATCAGCATGGTGGAAATGCGTGGCGTTGCGGCAGTGTACCTAGGCTCCAACCACTCCGGACAGGTCATCACCATGGTGAGTTCGTCCCCGACTGCCGTGCGCGAGCGGCAACTGGTGCGTCAGCCCTACCCCAACTATCGGGTGGTCGTGCTCGACGACGACGTCAACACCTTCCAGCACGTGGTGGAGTGCCTGGTGCGCTTCATCCCGGGCATGCAGCCCGACAAGGCCTGGGATCTGGCCCAGCGCATCGACGGCGAAGGCTCCGCCGTGGTGTGGAGCGGGCCCCAGGAGCAGGCCGAGCTCTACCACCAGCAACTGGGGGCCGAGGGCCTCACCATGGCTCCGCTGGAGCGGGACTGATGGGCCGGGTCGTGGTGACCCACAGCACCTACCTGGAGGGGTTGATCCCGCTGTTGCGGCGCCTGGCCAGGCTGCCCTCGATCGACACGGTGACCCCCGCCGTGATCAGCCGGGTGAAGGGACGCAGCCCGAGCCTGCGGCTGAGGGTGTCCACGCCGATTCGGGGGGGCCACAAGCTGGTGGCGCGGCGGGGCTCCAGTGCCCAGGAGGTGTTCGTGGTGACGACCTGCAGCGGCGAGCAGCTGCAGGCCCTGGTGGATCAGCTGCTGGAGGGGTGAGGGCCCTGGGCCAGGCTCAAGCGCAGCTGGCTTGCCCCCTGGCGCTCATAGACAGCCGGGGCGGTGAAGCGGGCAAAGGCTCCACCGCCCCGGAACCACTGGTCGCTCTGGAGCTCCAGGTCTTCCGGCTCGAGCTGCCAGCGCTGGCGCAGGTAGTTGAGGTAATCGGCTGGGTTGGTCTGGGGGGCGTGCCAGTGCACCACGGCGAAGGCGGCAGCCCGCACCCGATACACCCCGTCGCTGCCCTCCTGGATCTCCTCCTGGAGCAGGAAGCTGCGGAAGCGGCTCCGGGAGGCCTGGGCCTCCAGCTGGGCGGGGGATCCTTCGAGGGGGTACTTGTGCAGGTAGAGCTGCCTGGCCCTCGGGAACACGGGCCCCGGAGCCAGGGAGAGGAGGGTGATGAACGCCTCCTGGAAACTCGGCAGCGGCGGCTGAACGGAGGCTGAGGGTTCCATCACGGCTGGCTGCGTCCACGCCCTCCCACCATGGCGCCGGATCGGCCTGAAGTGACAGCAAAAAACCCTCGGGCCCGGGAGCGCCAAGGGAGTGGAAAAGGATGGACCGCCGTGCCGTTTTGCCCCAGTGTTCGACCTGGTGTTACCAGAAGGGGTGTCAGGAGCGGGGCTTCATTTCCGGCTACGAGGCCGGTTTACGTCGCTTCCGCCGCAGACTCCCCATGTCGAAAGAGGAGTCAGATCAGAAAACTGTAAAAGGCAGTCACCAACAAGGCAGTCCAGGCAAAGCTTAGGGCCTCTGGCCGGGTTCCGAGCCCCTCATCGCAGGAGAACAAGCTCAATAGGTGGGGTTGGGCCAGATCGCCCGCACCTTCTCGAGGCCCTCACGGGCCTGCCGCCTGCGCTCTGCCGCGGTGGCGCCGTCGAGCAGCAGGGTCACATGGCCGAGCTTGCGACCCAGCACGGCCCCCTGCTTGCCGTACCAGTGCAGGCTGGCACCGGGAAGCTCGGCCAGGGCCCGGCGCTGCTGGGCGTAGCTGGCCCTGGAGCGCTCGTAGCCGAGCAGGTTCACCATCAGGGCACCGGGCACCTTGAGCTCCACCTCCCCCATGGGCAGGCCGGCCACGATGCGGGCCTGCTGGCTGAACTGGCTGGTGTGGGCGGCCTCGATCGTCACGTGGCCGGAGTTGTGGGTGCGGGGAGCGATCTCGTTGATCTGCAGGCCTTCAGGGCCATAGAAGAACTCGATCGAGAGCACGCCCACATAGTCGATGGCCGTGAGCAGGGACACGGCGATGTTGCGGGCGAAGGCCTGCACGGCGTGGGGCACGTCGGCCGGCGCCAGCACCCAGTCGCAGACGCGGTGGTGCTGGTGGGTCTGCACCAGCGGGTAACAGCGCACGGCCCCCTGGGCGTCGCGGCACACCAGCTGGGAGAGCTCGATCTCGAAGGCCACGAAGCGCTCCACGATCCAGTCGGCCGGGTCCACGCTCTCGACCAGCTCGGCGAGCTCGCCGGCGTCTCGCAGCACCACGGTGGCTTTGCCGTCGTAGCCGCCGGTGGCGGCCTTGGCCATCACCGGAAAGGTCCAGCCCGCAGGCAACTCCGGCTGCCCGGGGCCGGGCGTTGCGGGAAGCAGAGCGGCCAGGTCCAACCAGGCGGGGGCGGGCAGCTGCAGCCGTTGCAGCAGCTGCCGCTGGCTGCGCTTGCTCACCAGCGGCGTGAGGGCCGCGACACTGGGCACGAAGCGCACACCTTCAGCTTCCAGTTGGGAGAGCAGCTCCAGATCCACCCATTCGTTCTCGAAGGTCACGGCGCTGCAGGCGTCCGCCAGCCGCCGCAGGGCGGCGCCGTCGCCGGGATCTCCCAGCACCAGAGCGGAGGCCAGGCGGCTGGCCGGATCGTCCGGCGACGGCGTCTGCACCACCAGGGGGATGTCGAGCTGGGCCGCGGCAGAGGCCAGCATCCAGGCCAGCTGGCCGCCCCCCACCACGCCGATCCGCGCCTCGCCCTCGGGGGCTACGGGGGCCAGGGTTTCGGCCTTCAACGGGAGCACGGTCACGGGCGGCAACGACGGGTGCCGGGGCCTGGAACGAACCGTCCCGGCCCCGCCCGAAAAGACAAGGACAAGGTTAGGGCGCCAGGGGGCTGGGCCCTGCCTCAGGTGAAGCCCCGCATTCAGGTGAGACCTTGGTCGCCGGCGAAGGCGAAGCGGATCAGGCTCAGCACCAGCACGATCAGGAACAGGGCCAGGCCCACGGTGCAGGCATAGGCGATCTCCAGTTCCGAGAAGGCCTGCTCATACACGTAGTACACGATCGTGCGGGTGGAGTCGGCGGGGCCGCCCTGGGTCATCAGGAACACCTCCTCGAACACCTTGGTGGCGGCGATCGCCGAGATCACGGCCACCAGGGTGATGTAGGGCCGCAGCAGCGGCAGGGTGATGTCCACGTGCTTGCGCCAGCCTTCGCTGCCGTCCAGGGCAGCGGCCTCGTAGAGGTCGGCCGAAATGCCCTGCAGCCCGGCCAGGAAGATCACCATGTAGTAGCCGAGGCCCTTCCAGAGGGTCACGAGCATCACCGCCGGCAGGGCCAGCAGCGGCGAGGTGAGAAAGCCGATCGGGCTGAAGGCATCCCCCAGCAGGGCCCCCAGCCAGCCGTTGATCAGGCCGTTCTCGGCATAGAGCCAGCGGAAGGCGATGGCCGCCACCACGATCGACACCAGCACCGGCGTGTAGAAGGCGGCCCGAAACCAGTGGATGCCGGGAATCTGACGATTCACCAGCACGGCCAGGCCCAGGGCCCCCAGAACCACCGGTGGCACCACACCAATGAGATAGAGGAAGGTGGTGCCCGTGACCCGGAAGAACATCGGATCGGAAAGCAGGCGGCGCACGTTGGCCAGCCCCACGAAGCGCAGGGGCTCGCTCACGTCGAGGCCGGCCTCGGTGAAGCTGATCACCAGGGCCATCGCCGCCGGGATCAGCACCGAGAGGCTGATCAGCAGCAGGGCGGGGGCCAGAAAGCCCCAGGCGGCCTGCTGGCCAGGGCCCCTGGGTGCCGGTTTCGCGGGAGAAGACGCCATCACGGCCCACGGGATGGAGCCATTGTGGAAGATGCCGTGACCGATGCTTCCGCAGCAAGCAGACCCCTGAGCGCGATGGTGCAGCCAGACCGGCCAGCTGCCGATCCGATGGCCGTGTTGCGGCACGTGTTCGGCTACGCCAGCTTCCGGGGGCCCCAGGAGGAGATCGTGCGCCACGTGCTGGGCGGCGGCTCCGGCCTGGTGCTGATGCCCACTGGTGGGGGCAAATCCCTCTGCTATCAGGTGCCGGCCCTCTGCCTACCGGGCGTGGCGGTGGTGGTGTCGCCCCTGATCGCCCTGATGCAGGACCAGGTGGAGGCCCTGCAGCAGGCGGGGGTGCGGGCGGCGGCCCTCAACTCCTCCCTCTCGGCCGCGGAGGCCAGCACGGTGTGGCGCCAGCTCAGCCAGGGCCAGCTCGACCTGCTCTATGTGTCGCCGGAGCGGCTGCTGGGGGGCGATCTGCTGGAGCGGCTGGCGGCCCTGCCCCTGGCCCTGTTCGCCATCGATGAGGCCCATTGCGTGTCGCAGTGGGGCCACGACTTCCGGCCCGAGTACATCCAGCTGGCGGTGCTGGCGGAGCGCTTCCCCCGGGTGCCGCGGCTGGCCCTCACCGCCACCGCCGACCCCCGCACCCGCGAGGAGATCGTGACGCGGCTGCGGCTCGAGGGCGGCCGGGTGTTCCTGGCCAGCTTTGATCGCCCCAACATCCGCTACCTGCTGCGGGCCAAGGACGACGCCAAGGGCCAGCTGCTGCAGTTTCTGGAACAGCACCGGGGCGACTCGGGCATCGTCTATGCCCGCTCCCGGGCCCGGGTGGACCGCTTTGCGGCAGACCTGCGGGCGGCGGGCTTCGAGGCGCTGGCGTATCACGCCGGCATGGAGGCGGAGGCCCGCAGCCGCACCCTGCAGCAGTTCCGCAACGGCAGCGGCGTGGTGGTGGTGGCCACGATCGCCTTCGGCATGGGCATCGACAAGCCGGACGTGCGCTTCGTGGCCCACGTGGACCTGCCCAAGAGCCTGGAGGCCTACTACCAGGAGACCGGCCGGGGCGGCCGCGACGGGCTGCCGGCGGAGGCCTGGATGGTGCATGGCCCGGGCGATGTGCCCCAGCTGCGCCGCTTCATCGACGACTCCGACGCCCCCGAGGCCCAGAAGCGCATCGAGCACGGCAAGCTCGATGCCCTGATCGGCTTCACCGAGGCCCCCGGCTGCCGCCGCCAGGTGCTGCTGCAGCACTTCGGCGAGGCGCTGCCGGAGCCCTGCGGCAACTGCGATGGCTGCCTGGAACCCCAGGCCCGGGTGGATGTGACCGAGCCGGCCCGCAAGGCCCTCTCGGCGGTGTACCGCACCGGCCAGCGCTTCGGCGCCGCCCACGTGGTGGATGTGCTGCTGGGGGGCAACACCGAGCGGATCCGCCAGCTGGGGCACCAGGAGCTGAGCGTGCATGGCATCGGCCAGGAACTCGACCGCAGCCAGTGGCGCACGCTGCTGCGCCAGCTCACCAGCGCCGGCTACCTGCAGCCCAGCCCCGACGGCCACGGCGGCCTCTGCTTTGGCGCCGACGCCCTGGTGAAGCCCTTGCTGCGGGGGGAGGCCAGCCTGGCACTGCCGTTGCCGCCCCCCCAGAAGGAGCGGCGCCGCAGCGGCCGGACGGGAGACGGCCGTGGGGGTGGGGTGCAGAGGCCCGAACTCGACGCCGAAGGGGCCGATCCGGCCCTGGTGGCGGCCCTGAAGCTGTGGCGCCGCGACCAGGCTCGCCAGCAGGCGGTGCCCCCCTACGTGGTGTTCCACGACCGAACCCTGCTGGAGCTGGCGGTGCGCCAGCCCAGCAGCCTCGACGAGCTGGGCCAGGTGAGTGGCATCGGCGCCGCCAAGCTGGAGCGCTACGGCGAAGCGCTGCTGGCGGTGCTGCGGGAGCAGGCGGAAGGCGGGAGTGAGGGGGCTAGTCCTCCGTCTTGAGGAAGCGCCCTGACAGGCGCACCCCCATGACCAGGGCGGCGATGCCATAGGCGGCAAAGGTGAGCAGCTGGCCACTGGTGCCGGTCTCGTAGGTGCCGCGCTGCAGCAGCACGAAGTCGGCGAGGGAGGAGGCGGTGCCCCAGAGCAGCACCCACACGCTCACGTAGGTGATGCCTTTGACGGTCTGATTCATGCCTGCACCTCAGTGGGGGAAAGCTAGGCGCGGGCCCCACGGCGGCGGAGGCGGTACAACGCGGTGGCTCCTGCCGCCATGGGATCGATGCTGCCCGTCTGCCGCCGCTGCGCTCGCCCCCTTCCGCCTGCCGCTGTGCGGCCTGGTGCTGTGGAGCCTGCTGGGGGAGGCCAGCGCCGCGGCGCCACTGCACCCGCCACTTCATCAGCCCCTGCCTCCGCCACCGGTCGGGCCGCAGGCCTCCCTGGAAGCGCCCATTCCCGACTCAGCCAGCGGCGCCGGCGCCACGGTCGAACCCGCGTACGCACCCACGCTCGAACTGGCGCCCAAGCCAGCTGCTGGTGCACCCACCAGGCCCGAGCGCCCCGGGCTGGTGCCCCAGCAGGTTCCCGTGGGGGATCTCGCCCTGCAGGAGCTGGCGACCGTTCCCGCCCCGAGCACGTTCAAGCCCCCCGGCCCCCTGCACTACCCCCTGGCCGTGGCCGCCTCGGAGCAGGACCCCTGGGGCTGGCGCTATTCCCCGGCGCGGGGTGCCTGGCGCATGCACACCGGGCTGGATCTGATCGCGCCGGAGGGCACCGCCGTGCTGGCGGTGATGCAGGGAACGGTGCAGCGGGTGGCGGAGATCAGCGGCTACGGCCTCACGGTGCTGGTCGACCACGGCGGCGGCTGGTCGAGCCTCTACGCCCACCTGCTGCGCGCCAGCGTGGTGGCCGGCGACAGTGTGGCGGCGGGGCAGAGCCTGGGCCTGGTGGGCCAGAGCGGCAACGCCAGCACGGCCCATCTGCACCTGGAACTGCGGCAACGCCAGCATCAGGGGCTGGTGGCGGTGGATCCCACGCCGCTGTTGCCGGCACCTCCTTCCGGTGGCCCGATCGCAGGCGACCTGCGCCCCTGAGGGCTGCGGGGCTGGCTCAGCCGTGCGGGAGCAGGCCACCGAGCCCCAGCTGCCCGAGGATTCCCTGACCCGATGTGACACGGGGATCGAGGAGCTGGGAGTCTTCCGACTCCCACATGCCGCCCTCCGATTCGGCGAAGTGCTGGACATGGCCCCGAGCCGGCGTTGCTGTTGATGTTGCCATGGTGTGAAGTGCTGGGAGTGAAAACTGTGCGAGAGAAGGCATGACCAAACAGCGCAGCCAGACAGAGTCCGCAGCAAAGAAGACTGCAGGTGTGGATTTTTAACTACGCTGAACAACATGCTGCGCTGTCTGTGGCGCTTGACGACGCCCGGATCAGAATGATCAGGAGTTTCTCCTCGTCTTCACCCTAGATGCGAATGACATCACCAAAGAATTTCAGAGGATCTGGTGTGGTGATGGGCGGATGTCCTGGCCCTCTGCGATCAGTCAGGGAGGACAAATGAACGTTCTGCAGGGTGGAACCCGAACCCCGATCTACGTGTGTGGCGATCAACACCATGTCGATCCATCCCCTGACCGGGCTTTCACCGGGTACCGGGCCTAGGACTGGGCAACCGGCAGCGCCACAGGCTGAGGATCCCGAAGAATCCATGCCAGGGAAGCCGACAGCAGTGCGCTGAAGAAGCACCACACTGAGGTGAAGGCATAGGCGTAAAGCAGATGGGACATCAGGAACGCCGACAGCACACATCCACCGAACCAGCTCAGCCGCCCCGAGCCGCTGAGCAGCAACGGCGTGATGATCAGCAGCCCATACACCGTGCTGCCTACACCCAGACTGATCCAGCGATCCGCCAGCAAGGTGGTGGCGTAGTTGAGCGATCCATGCACCACGGCGGGCTGGAGGATGGAACCATCCAGAAGCAGCGGCACCCAGAGGCCTGCGCCCACCAGCAGGCCCAACACCAGAAAGATCTGCAGCAGGCTTCGCCGCAGACCAGGCGGCGCCTGCCGGTTCAGATGCAAGGCGCACCAGGGAAACCAGGCCAGCCAGAAGGCATAGGCGAAGAACAGATAGGCGAGCGCGGCAGGGTGCACGAGCCAGCCGGGGCCATCGGGCGCCAGGCCAAGCCAGACCACACCCTCGAGGGCCTGCTGCATCGAGAAGAACAGGGGCGAGAGGGCCAGGGGCAGCAGTTCGCTCCGCTGCTCCTGCAGGCAGTAGCGCACGGAGACCACCCCCAGGGGCAACAGAGCGGCCGCCACCACGAAGCTGGCGCTGCTGGAGAAGCACATCGGCGTGGAGCCGTCCCCGGCAGCAAGCGTTTCGCCCAGCCTGGCGCGGCCGGCTGGGCAACCGCCGTGGGTGCTGACGGTATGGACCGCACTGCCAGCAAAGAACAGATAGGCGTGATTTCCTGTTTGTGCAGCCACAGCGCGCCCCAAAGGGGCAGTCGATTGCGAACCTTCGGTCGCGTGTGGTTACGTCGCCGGAACACGCAAGGCGTATTTCTGCGGGCTCTCCAGGAAAACGTTCGCCGGTACGAGGAGGCTTTCGGGTCGATCGAAGAGGCAACAGACCTGCCGAAGCTTATGAATTGACGACTCCACGGCCTTTTACCGATCGTCAGAATTCCTATTCTTCACGCCCCTGAGTTCTGGTAGAATCTGCTCCATTGGGCGGTCATGGGAGAGGAACCACGTTTCGATCTGGTGATTTTAGGGTACCGTAACGACCTCTCTCGCGCGCGGGTGATCGAGATGGCTTCCTATTTGCCCCTCTGAGCCCGAGTGCTGCGGCCCCCTGACTTCGTCGACCCCTGTCCCCCACGTCCTCTACAAAGATCTCGATTCTCAGACAGGGTTGAGCCTGTCCACCCAGCTTCGCGAGGAAGGGGCGATTGTTCGCCTTGTGGCTTTGGAAACACCATCCTTGGAACCCCCGACCACCCCGGCGGAGCCCCAGCCAGGAGGACGGCTTCGCATGCTGGTGACGCTGCTTGTTCTCACGGTCATCACGGCTGCACTGCATTTTGGTGCGCCAGAGCTTGGCTTGCACCCGACGTCGAGATTGGGCCTGCGCCGGCTTAACGACGAGGCTGTAGCACTGAGTGAAGCCGGTGAGCATGCGGAGGCCGAGAGGCGCCTGCGGACAGCGCTGCAACACTCGCCGGGAGAGGACGTGCTGAGACAGAATCTGCAAGTTGTTCTGGCGAACTGGGCCATTGCCGAACTCAATGCGGGCCAAACTGCGGAAGCGGTCAGGTTGGCCGAGGCTGCTCTCGAGTTGGGCGAGGGTGCGCATGTCATGAGTATCTTGGGCATGGCGTATGTGGAGGATGGCGATTGGGCGAACGCCAAATGGGCCTTGGAGAGAGCGGTCGAGTTGGGGGAATCAAGACCAGACACGCTTACGGCGTTGGGCAAGGTCTACCGGAGACAGGGTGACCGCGAGGGTGCGGTCGCGATGTTTCAGACGGCTCGCGAACGGGGAGCAACGGGAAAAAACTTTGACAAGATGCTGGAAAGACTCGAACGCGAGTTGGACAGCGAATGGGGCTTTGCCGAGCGGGTGAGCCCCCATTTTTCAATTGCGTTCGAGGAAGGGGAGAACTTCAGGGCCGCCCGCTTCGTACTCGAAAGCTTGGAGGAGGCATACGAGGCGGTGGGACACAGGCTTGGCCATTATCCCGCAGAGAGGATTCCGGTGGTCCTCTATGCAAAGGGAAGAATTTCACGACGTTACGAAAACTCCGGACTGGGCTGGTGGGATATACGACGGTCGAATCAAGTTGCCCGTGCACGGGCTCGACGCTCGCACACCACTGCTGGATCGTACCCTGCGTCACGAATACGGACATGTTGTCGTCGCCGAGCGAACCCGCGGTCGCTGCCCGGCCTGGCTGAGCGAAGGCCTTGCCATGTGGGTGGAAGATCGCCCCGAGGACGAGGCGCTGTCCTGGGCGCATGAGATACTCTCGAGACACGCAGCGATCCCTTTCGAGAAGATGATCGGCCCGTTCCTCCATCTGCCTGCGCAACAGGCGCATGTTGCGTATGCGCAGAGTTATCTCGCCCTGCGGGCGCTGGTTCACAGCTACGGAGAGCGAGAAATTCTCACGTTGCTTGATGGGTTGGGTGAGGGAACCCCGTTCGAACAGGCGTTTTACGGCTCCTTCCGTGCCGACTTTGCGGACTTCGAGGCGGAGCTTCTGAGAGACTGGGAAAGCTGAAGACGGGCCGGCAGTCGTACGCGCGGGGAGGGGATTTTCCGCTCGATGATGGGCCCCCCGGCCATTTGCAGGGGCCGTCAGAATTGTGGTGGATAGCGTCGGCCTACGTTGAGATCCACCGTCGGGGCGGCACGGGGCCTTTTCCGCAGCGTCACTCCCAGTTCAAATCGAGCAGTACCCCTTCGTGGTCCGAAGGCCAGCAGATTGCTCCGGGTACCGGTCCGCACGACGGGGCAAACGGATTCGGGTCGTCGGCGAAGATCCGCGTTGCGGTTCCGTCTCCGTCGTCATCGAGTGGGGAGTCGAGTAGGATTCGGCATGAGCCCCCGTCCGGTGGCACGACGAAGATGTAATCGATGCGTTCGACCTCGTTGCTCTCTGGTGACTCGAGCTCCGACAGGTTGCCGTCTTCCCGCCCCGCCGTGCACCCGACACCCGACTCCGGACTGCATTCCGGGTTCCCTGCTTCGAGATACACGTCTAGCCAGCCGCGCTCGGCCAACTGTCGGTAAACGAACGTGTAGGGCTCGGCGTTAAAATCACCTGTCACCACGGCGGGTGCAGCTACGTTGCGGCGGTCTTCCGCAAAGTCTGCAAGCTGTACTGCCTGGCAATCGCGGACCGTCGCTGCGTCGGCTGCCACGCACTCGGACGGGCAATTCATGCCGCAGGGACTGTCGCCGTTGTCGCTGCCCGAGGCCAGGTGTGTGGTGACGACGTCAACCGGGCCGATAGGATGGTCGATGCGGGCGTAGAGCAGGTGCCGGAAACCCGGGTGCAGGAACTGCACCTCCGAATGCAGAACCGGATAACGGGTCAGGATCATCTCCTGGTCGAGGGCTGATGGTGACGGCGGTAGGGGGAGAAATACCAACTCGTATGTGAACGGGCAGGTTCCAGCCAGGTGGGACTCGATCAAAGGCACCGCCAGCTCCCAGATCTCTTGCAGCGTGACCACGTCGGGACAGCCGCTCTGCTCGATCCATTGGAAAAGGAGATCGATGCGGTCGGCGAGACGGCAGGCCTCGGGTTTGGAAGGGCAGAAAACTCCGTGCAGAATGTTGAGGTTGGCCACGGTCAGATCCGAGTCGGAGGGTGGGCAGCCCCCGAGCGCGGCGTTCACGGCCTGAACGAGCTCGTTGACGGCTACGGCGCCATCCTGATTCGAGTCACTTTCAATGCACCCCGAGAGTGGCTGAAGGCCGAGGGCAATGTTCACCGCGGTGACCAACTCCGAGACGACGACATGGCCGTCGCGATCGCAGTCGCCGGGGCACACGGAAACCGCCAGTAGTGGTGTCGGGACTGCGACGCTGGAAAGCGCGGCTGCTATCAGCAGGAACACTGTAGATGTACTGGGCCTCACTATCCCTCCACGCGCACGCCGTCAGCTACGAGGTCGCTCGGATGTACGATGACTACATCGCCTTCCTCGATCCCGGACAGAATTTCCACCTCGAAGGCGTTCCGGTGTCCATGTTCGACTGGGCGGCGATGGGCCCGGCCTCTTTCGACCTGAAACACGGCCCACCCGCCGTCGTGACGAAACAAAGCGCTGGAAGGGACCTTGAGGACGTTCTCTTCCTCCCAAACGACGATGCCCGCCTCGACACGGTATCCGTGGCCGAGACTTTCCGGCTTGTTGACGAAGTCGGCAATGATGTTGACGCGTTGTTCCTCGACGCCGAGGGCCGAGACTTTCGTGAAACCCGACGGCTCGACGAGCCGAACCCGCGCGCGCAGGGTTTCTTCGCCTCCCCAATCTTGGATCAGCACGGGAAACCCGTTGCGAACACGGACCGCTTCTGCCGACAGGACGTCGATGACGATCTCCAGGTTGGAAAGATCGCCGAGCTCGAGAAGAGGGGTTCCCATCGGCATTACGCGTTCACTCTCTTCAAACACGCGCAAGACAACCCCCTGGACAGGGGAGCGCAGCTCCACCACGCCGTCCGTGCCGGTACCGGGTGTCGCGGCGATCAACGCCGCGCGTGCGGCGTCCGCCGTGTAGCCGGCGGTTCTCGTAGCGGAGACGGCCGTGTCGAGTTCCTTCTGGCGTGTCGTTGCTTGGAGCTCCGCCAATTCGAGTGCCTCCTTGTGCACCGTGCCCTCTGCGTGCAGACGTCTGGCACGTGTTGCCTCTCGACGAGCCTGCTCGAGCGCGGCGCGGGCTTGCTCGACCCGCGCATCGGCGCCTCGCTTGGCTGCCTCGGCGCCTTCCAGCTGTGCTGTGGCCTCTGCGAGCGTGCGGCGGTCCAGCGGTAAAGGGTACATGCGCGCCACGACCGAGTCGGGTTCTACCGGGTAACCCTCGTCGAGACTAATGCGTTCGAGGCGTCCGGCAATGGGCGCAGCGACGACGTAGCGATCCCGGACCCGCGTTTCCCCTTCCTCGTCAATCGTCACTTGCATCGCCCCCAGCCGGACCCTGGCTGTGTCCACCCGGACCGCTTGCGGGCGAAAGGCCAGGAACCCAATTGTCGCCAGCGCCAGAGCCCCAACGACGCTGCCGATTTTCTTCCTGGAGACGCTCACAATGCAGCCTTTAGCGTACTGTCCGCAGGATGAAAATCAGCGCCATCACTCCCGCGTTTTCAATACGGCGACCAGGTCGAGCCGGCCGAGTCGTCGTCTGACGATCAATGCCGAGCCAACCGTGGCACCGAAGATGACCACCAGGGCGAAGCCGAACGTGGCCCTTGTCACAATCAGTGGCAGACGAAACAGTTCCCACTGATACGCCCAAGCCATGAGCCAGCACAATCCATAGCCGACGAGGAACCCGAGCGGGATGGCCAGGAGTGTCAGAATGGCCTGCTCTCCCAGAAGCATGAAAGTGACTTCGCGGTGCGTGAACCCCAGCACCCGCAGACTCGCCAGTTCCCGACCACGCTCCGAAAGTGCGATGCGCGCCGCGTTGTACACCACGGCTATGGCGAGAATGGAGGCGAAAACGACGATAACGCTGGTGAAGATCCCCGTGCTTTCGCCCAAGGTTTCTTCGAACCCTTCGATTGTCGATTCACGCAGCATGACACCGGCAACGGCCGGAAGCTGTTTCAAGAGGCGGTAAAGCTCCGGTTTTGCTTCGGGATCGACGGCGAGGAACGCGCCCGAGACCGAGTGCCCCTCGCGCATGAGGCGATTGAGCGCGTTTATGTTCATGTATGCGGAGAGACCGACCAACTCGTCGACGAATCCGCTCACCACCACCTGTCGCTTCGGACGGCTGCCCTCCAAAATCTCCACCCTTAGTTGCTCGCCCCGTGAAACCCCGAGAACGTCTGCCAGCTTCGTTGTCAGCACCACTCCCTCGGGAGGAAGATCGACCTGGCGCAGATCGGAGTCGAGGAGTCGGCGCATTCCGGTTGCCTTCTCCAGACCCATGAGTCCCACCCTGCGGCTTCGGTGCCCGAAGCGCAGTCGCGCGGGAACGATGCGCAGAGACTCGGTGCTGATCACCCCGGGCAGACGTGCGACCTCGGCGCGTGCTCGGGCGGGAAGCGGATTGTGGGCGATCAGGGTGACGTCCTCTCTCTGCACAAGCCGGAACTGGACGGTGATGATGTGCTGAATCGCATCAATGAAGAAGTGCCCGAAGATGAGGATCGCCACGGCGAAGGCAACGCCGAGGGTGGACAAGAAGGCGCGCATCGGACGGCGGGTCAGATTGCGCACGATCATACGTACCGATGTCGAGAGAAGGCGCTGGATTCCAGCCCGTTCGACTAACCCGACACGGAAGCGTGCCGGCGGTTCTGGGCGCATGGCCTCGGCAGGTGGTAGAGACCATGCGCGCCGCGCCGCGCCGAATGCACCGAGCAGCGCTGCCAGAGTGCTGGCGGCAACGGCCATGCCGATTACGGTTGCGCTCGGGGCGTATTGTAGGACCGGGAACCGGTAGACTTCCGTATACATTCGGTTGATCTGAGCGCCGAGCCAGAGGCCCGTGCCCGTCCCGATGAGCGCGCCAAGAGCGACCGCCAGCAGGGCAAACTGCAGGTAGTGTATGGCGACAGTTCGGTGATCGTAGCCGAACGCCTTCAGGACACCGATTTGATCGCGTTGGGTCGCGATCAGTCGCGACAGGACGATACTGAGGAGGAAAGCCGCGACACCGAGGAAGATCGCGGGGGCGACGGTGCCAAACACACGGTTTTGACGGATCTCGTCGGAAATGAACCGGTCGGAGACATGTTCGTCGCGCCCGTAAGCCCCGAGCCCACCGTAGGGCTCCAATAAGTGATCGACCTGCTCGATGACCTCCGACTCGTTTGCTTCCGCCGAGAGAGCAATCACGAGCTCGTTGAAGGCGCCGTCCATGTCGAATGCCGGCCCGGCAACCTTACGGCTCATCCAGAGCACGCCGAATCGTTTGTTGTCCGGAAAAACATCCGTACCGCGAATCTCGTAAATGTACTCGGGGAAAGAGCGACACCGACGATCCGAAGCTGCGCCCAACGTCCGTTCAGGATTGCGCCGAGCGTGTCGCCGAGCTCGAGGCCGTTTGCCTCCGCAAACGCCTCGCTTACCAGGACCTCGCTGCGCTCGCCCGGCGCGACGTAGCGTCCGCGGCGGATGAACAGGTCGTTGATGATTGGAACCTGTCTGTCCGGGATCGAGTTGATTCGCCCGGTGGCTGGTTCGGAAAGGCCGGGGACGTCGAGTGTGACGTCGAAAGAAACACGGGTTCTAACCGTTGCGACACCCGGGATTGCCTCTATTCGACTTGCCAGCCGGTTCGGCGCCCGCTTTAGATGGGCGAAGACGTCAGCGAAGCGATAGTCTGCGTAGTAAGTCGCCTGCGAGACGATCAGCGATTCGTAAGCCGTTCGCGACGTCACCACCGTTGCCACCCCGCAGGCCACGACCATTGCGATGGCGATGACCTGACCACGCAGGTGCCAGAAGTCCCGGAACAGTTTGCGATGGAGAGGGGTCACGGGTTCGGTTTCTGGGCGGTCAACAGTGTCCACCAAGACCGCGATGACAGATCGTGCTCGTGCGCGTAATCGTACTCGTAATCGAGTCTTACTTTCGTCAGGCGGGGATGCACACGCTGAGCTCGATTGCGATTACGAGCACCGCTTCGCTGAGCACGAGCACGAAAGAATATCGTTCTCACCACTCCAACTCCCCCGGTGTCGCCCGACGCTTGTTACGGGTCACCTCCCGGATTTCCCCGCTGTGCATACGAATCACACGGTCAGCCATGGCAGCGATGGCACTGTTGTGAGTGATGACGGCTGTTGTCGTGCCCAGAGTGCGGTTCACATGTTCCAGCACTTCGAGAACGATCTTGCCGGTTTCAAAGTCCAGCGCGCCAGTCGGTTCGTCACAGAGCAGCAGGTCAGGCTTCTTGGCCACTGCCCGGGCAATTGCGACCCGTTGCTGTTCCCCGCCGGAGAGTTGAGCGGGGAAATGGTTCATCCGTTCGCCGAGGCCCACCAGGCGCAGTGCCTCTTCCGGCGCCATCGGTGCCTCGGCAATCTCGGTTACGATCGCAACATTCTCACATGCGGTCAGGCTGGGGATCAGGTTATAGAACTGGAAGACGAAGCCGACATGATCGCGACGAAAGCGGGTGAGCTCTCCGTCGTCGACAGCGCAGAGATCGCGATCGAGGAAGAACACATGTCCGCCTGTAGGCACATCGAGACCGCCGAGAAGATTGAGGAGCGTCGATTTCCCGCTCCCCGACGGACCGAGCAGGACCAGGAACTCACCTGCGTAGAATTCTACATCGGCGGAGCGCAGCGCGTGCACCTCGACCTCGCCCATGCGGTATACCTTGGAAAGGGCTCGTGCGCGCAGGATAGGCCTGCGGGATGGCGAATCTTGCGTGAGTTCGACCTCGCTGAGCGCGGCCATGGAACGGAGTCTAACGCAGGAGGTCGCGGAGCACTAATCCAGAATACAGAATTCAGAAGCCAAGAAATATTGGTCCGGGCCTGCGTCACTCATTCTGAATTCTACATTCTGAATTCTGGATTCTTCTCTACCCCCCTAACTCTCCTCCCCGCTTGGCTCGAAGCGGTAGCCAACGCCGCGTACGGTGAGGAAGTAGCGCGGATGGTCCGGGTCGGGCTCCAGCTTGGCACGCAAACGTACGATGAAGTTGTCGATCGTGCGGCGACTCACGTAATCCAGCTTCCAAACTGACTTGAGCAAGGTTTCGCGGGTAATGACGCAGTCTGGATTACGCAGGAAATAGGCGAGCACCCCGAACTCCCGCGCGGTCATAGACACTTCCTGCCCATTGCGGGTGACGGCGTGCCGGTCGAGATCCACCTCCACATCACCGAACGCCTCGATGGCCCGCTCGGCCGATGCCAGTCGCTTGCGGCGCAACGATGCGTTCAGCCGCGCGCGGAGTTCGCTGAGGCTGAACGGCTTGGTGATGTAATCATCCGCGCCGAGTTGCAACCCCAAAACTCTGTCGGCCTCGTCCGCGAGGGCCGAAAGGATCAGCACAGGGATCTCCGCGTCCTTTCGACGCAATCGACGAAGCACCTCGAGGCCGTTGACTCCGGGAAGCATAATATCCAGCAAGACAGCATCGGGCCTCTTCTTCGACTAGACGCAACCCGGTCTCGCCGTCACTTGCGGTTATGACCTCGTAACCCTCGAGAGAGAGGTTCAACTCCAAGCCCGCGACGATCGAGGCGTCATCCTCGATCAGGAGCACACATTTCGTGGTCATCACCACCCACGGTGCGAAATTGAGAAGCCGCAGTCAAACAGAGGCGTTCATTTGTCCCAAAAGGTGACATAGCTGCCGGGCTTTCGGAGTGAAAATGGGTCAGGACGGAGCGGTCACGAAGCCTGATTAGTAACGGCCAACAGCCGCTCGGATCTCGCTCGCGAAACAAGTGAAGTCGCCGCGCCGCGATCGCACCACGTCGAAGATCAGCTCGTCGTCGACCCCACCGTACTCGTGGACGAGGATGTTCCGGCAACCCTTCATGCGCTTTACAATCAGCACCATCTCGGGTGAGAGGACACCCGCCTGCTCGAGTTTTTGAAACAGATCGTCTTCGTCCCCCGGCAAGCCGAGGCGGAGGCCGGAGACGAACAGATGGCAGAGGTCGATGACCGACTCCACTGAAATCTGCACCAAACGTTCGCAGGCGCGCTTTTCTCGGTGCGTTGGTAGTCGGTGAGATTGCACGGAGCGATGGCCTCCAGTTCGCGCAGGTAGCCCTCCAACTCGTCCAGCTTGGCCAGAACACGCTCACGATCCAGCACGCAGCACCTCGGAGAGGTAAGCCCGGTAGGTGGGCTTGAACGCCTCGAACGCCCGAACGGTGCGAGCGGCGACCTCGTACAGGGCATCCTCGTCGCGGGCGAAGAGCACCTTCCCCTCGATGTAGCACCCGCGAGCGAACGAAAAGCGGGAGCAGCGGGAAGACCTGTACGTCCAGGTCGAACTCGCTCATGTACTCGAGCCGCAGTTCGGCCAGGGAGCGGCGGTTCAATGCCCTCGAGCACGGAACGAGGCACACATCGACGTCCGACTGTCCTGTGCTTTCTCCGCGCGCTGTGCTGCCGAACAACAGCACGGCGAGAATTCGCGTGTCGTCACGGGCTCTTGCAAGGAACCGGCTGAGTTCATCACGCTCGGCATGGAACCACTGTGTAGCACGACCGCACCCAGAGATGGTAGCTCCCGCCGGTCAGTTCCCGCCGGTCGGAGAGCGTGATGGGAGAGGGCAAGCCCCCCGGCGGGCCATTCCGCGACCGCGCAACGGCGAGTTTGCAGACAGTTCATTCTGGCCTCTGTCCGACATTTACCGTTACGGCAAATATCGCAGTTTATGCGTGCTATCCGCGCGGGGTTGCAACCAACCTTACGTTCCCCATTGTGGCTCAACTCTCTGCAACGTCGGTGCGATGACACATGCATATGAAGCCTCGCCGTTTTGACGGCCAGCGAGTGTGTGCCTGGACAGGGAGATGGCTGCACCATCCAGCCTGCGACCGCTTGGATGAAAAAGGGGCTTTCAGCGATCACGGCCGCATCGCCCAGTCGCTCAGCCCTCCATGCTGCGATCTGCCCCGCCTTCAACTGCGCGATGGTCTCGAGCGCCGTTTCGGCTTCGTGCCGCAAACGCTTCTCGTGGACGCGGTAGAACCAGATGCCCCAGGCCAGCAGCCCCACGAAGACCAGGCCCAAGCCCACCACGGGCCAGCGTGGAAATCTATTCATCCGGACCTGTTTCCAGAACAAAACCTTAATTGTATCGATACCAGAACTCCATGGTGGGATTCCATAACGGTCCGCGTGGAAACCAGGCCAGGGGGTGACAGGGCCTTTCTCCCCTTTCTACCTACGTCCGGCCTTGCTTTCTGATCCGATCACGCTTTCTTTTCCCTCCTTAGGAGTGAGTGTCGATTTTCTCCGAAACAGGCCTTCGAGACGCCGCCGGAGACCGGCGGCTCCTCAGGCCGAGCGGAAAAAGTCCTTTTAAGATTAATACCCATACCGCTCAGGCTGAGGAGGTCCCGCATCCGCGGGGCCGTCTCGAAGCCTTGTATGCGAGTTTTACGACAGCCTCTGGTAAGGAGGGGAGCAAGGGATCGGTGTCCGGTTTCGCCGGTTGCGGAACGATCTGGCAGTACCTGTACTCTCAGATCTGCCTTGTGAGAAGGGCGGTGGGGTATTTACCTCACAATTTTATCGCACACCCACCTGACCCGACGGTCCGGAAATCGCTTGCGGATTGGCGCCGAGTGGGTTAACCCAACGATCGTCTAGTCTTTCCGTTTTTTTCAGCACCACAATCCACGAGGGAAACGTATGGACCTCAGCTACACGCGCAGAGTACGAGGCGTTTCGCGCCGAAGTGCGTGCATTTGTGAAAGAACACTGGGCCGATCTTGGTCTCGAGTCCGGGCTCCCCAGTGATGAGGAAGCATTGATCGGCTCTCTGGGGAAACCACCGGCGCATGTTACCGAGTTTCGCTTGAAGGCAATCGAGCGCGGATACCTGTACCGCGGTTTGCCGAAGCGTTACGGTGGAGGGGAGCAGCCTTTCGACCCACTCAAGTCGACGATCATCGGGCAGGAGTTCAAGGCTGTGAAGGCTCCGGGTGAGCTGGTGGGCCAGGGGCCCAGCATGCTGGCGCCGACGCTGATCGAGTGCGGGACCGAGGAGCAGAAAGAGAAGTTCGTTCGCGAGACGCTCCTGGGCAACATCATGTGGGCACAGGGCTACAGCGAGCCGGAAGCGGGCAGCGACCTGGCGTCGTTGCGTTGCAAGGCCGAACTCGTGGGAGACGAGTGGGTAATCAACGGGCAGAAGATCTGGACATCGAATGCAAAGGACGCGGACTGGATGTTCTGCCTGGTGAGGTCGGAGCCTGACGCTCCCAAGCACAAGGGCATCACCTACTTGCTGATCGACATGAAGACGCCGGGCATCGACGTTCGGCCCCTGCGCACGATGACCGGCGAGGTGGATTTCTCCGAAGTCTTTCTGGAAGACGTGCGCGTGCCGAAAGACAACATCGTTGGCGAACGCGGCGACGGCTGGGCCGTGAGCAAGTCGACCCTCAAGCACGAGCGGGCCCTGATCGGTGGAAGCACCCTCTCGAAACGCATGTTCGACGGCCTGGTACTCTTTTCGCAGTTTCTGGCCC
>CAVONQ010000007.1:0-226877 GCA_963697335.1 uncultured cyanobacterium | reverse complement strand
CAAGGACAGGAAGCGGCGAAATAGCTTCCATACCTGCATTTTGAAGATTTTCGCTGTACATAATATTGGCTTTAGAGCGCATCAGCTCTTCAAATTCAGGATCGAAGTCAGTAGGAGTCTGCCCCGATCGCGGCACGATTGACCCTCTCGGAGGCACTGGTCCAATACCACGTTTTATCAAGGCCTCTAGAACGAATGTAGTTTTCGTCGACAGAAGTTTTAGGATACCTCCATTTAGCCAGTAGGTCCGATATGAAGTTGACTGCATCGGCGACAGGCGTACGCGCACCGCAAGGTCGGGGAACAAGAACATGCTTTCCCAATGTCTGAAAGTTAACCACATAAGGTATGATGGCGCTGGTTTGTTTATTCAGAAGATCCGTAACCCAATCGAAAAGGACAGGGAGTGGATATACGCTAATACCAGAGAACTCCCGGGACAACACCTTGTCCAATCGAAACGGCTCAGCCTCACTTCGATATACATCGTCGTCATAATAGGCGGCATATCCAGTGAAATCAGCATACGCATAACTACTGGAAAGAAATAGGTCTTCGACTGTACGATTAGTCTCCCTACAAATTGTCAGCAAATCGGCACAGGGAATCATGGCGGCATAACGTGCATTGACATTATTTAGCTTATTGAAGACCAGAAACTGGCGGTCATCATGATAGGCAAAATCGCCAAATGTAGGCTTTGCGTATTTTCAATTCTTCGGATCGAATCCCTTCAAATCATAGATTTTAGATTCGATCATTCGGCGAAATGTGTTTGGTGGCAGATGTGGATCAGTGGCACCACCAGCGCATTCGTGCGTGCCACTTTTTCCCCAAAAAATCGAGTCACCCGAACCCCTCGAGCTTGTTCTGCTTTGAGGCGTGTTAGCATGTCCACAGCTAGTTTCGGCGAAGCGCGGAGAATGCAAAAGCCACCATTTGGATTGGGGGCGAAGGCAGCAATCTCATCAATATGGCCGACCTCTAGCCAACCTGTATACACCATTGCGAGCGGGTGAGCTGTGCCTAGGGACGTCAGGAAGTTCCGTATTTCTTGAGAAGTAATTGAACCGGCCAGAATTTTGCCGTACCTAGCACTTGAGCAGGGAGGGGATACCTCGATATTGCCACCATAGTTCCGAGGGCTGTGAATATTAAAAAGAGAAATAAAAAGCCTCTCAAGTAAATTCGAATTCTGGGAATCGTACATGAATTGATGCGGATTCCCATCAACGGTCACCGTCAAAATCACTTTGTCATCCTGTCGATCCAAAACTTTCGATAGAGCATCCAGAATAGGCTTAATACTCTTCACCTTAGTTCTTTGCTCGGATTTAAGGTTTTTGTAGCCGAGAGACAGACTTAGCCCGCAAGCTATCAACCGCTAAACGCACTTGGTAAAGATCTGAAATACTAAAAAGCAGATTTGGATTACTTTCCAGTCAACTTCAAAAATTAGGCTAGCGATAGCTTTCAGCAGTTTAATAATGAGTGTCAATTGCTTATACAAACTATAAGTCTTATCTACTTCTAAAGGCAGGTTCGACGCTATCCCGTCCTTAATCGTTATCTTAAGCCGCCAAAAGTCCTTGAGAACGCCAATCGATTCGGATGGGAAATAGCTATCGGTGAAGTTACGCAAATTGGGTGAGCCCGGGACCATAGCAGAATCATTAACCATTCGAGGCAAATGAAAAATTACTCGCTGACTACCTTCTGGAGTAGCGGTATAGCCAACTTGAAATTGGTCCTGCAGCCAAGTGTCGCCCATACCGATTTCAACTGGAACTAGGGTTAATGGCACGCCCGTAGCCTTTACCCCTTCGCTTAGTTCGCGCACGGAGGGTTGATTCTGTTCCAATTCACACATATAAATACGCTCTGGCGGTGCACTATCCCCCAAAAGAATAACGTCTGCTGTGCGTATGTCACTGTTGTTCCATGTACTTTGCGAGAGAAGCACATTACTCCCGTCAAGAATTCGGAACGCTACAGACGGGTTCGCGTCATTCGAAACGAGGGGTGACCCCCAAAAGGTCTGTGCTTCCAGGAAGAACTGCAGACCTCGCGCTTTGGTGCTGTCCTTCTTGGCCTCATGCAAATCAATTTTTACGGGCTGCGGCCCCTGTGAATCAAGAGGTAAGCCACTCTGGTTTAGTATTCGGAAAAGTTCTGGATCGAAACTTACCTCCAATATTAAGTTAGGATGTTCTTCCCACTCGTCTTGACCGATATCGATAACGACAGGAACAAATCTCCTTGTCTCTTAATTTGCGCACAGCGCGCTCATTATCTAATTTGTCATTCGATGTGAGATCGTTAGAAGAAACGTCAGTTGGCAGTACTCGCCCAGTGACGTTTATGTTTGGAATCAGGCGTAAATGACCGTTTCGCGTCGGTTTGAGATTCTCCAGAATAATCTCCATAACCATCCCTTTATATGAAGACTGGAAGTTCAGGCCCTTGCTGCAACCAAACCAAAGTCGTTGGCAAGACTACTTTCCATGGATCGCCTTCCGGTGTCGCATTGCCAAGATCGTCCTGTTGATCCTTTAACTCTTCGTACAACGCGATATAAAGAGGATCATCGATAACAGGCGGATCTCCTCCATTCCATAAATCCCCGGTCTGCAAATAATAGAGGATCGCATCGTTATAGGCGGGCTGGACCGGTACAACGATGCGCGCGGCACCGGCCTGCAGAAACTTTGTAAATAACGGATCATTGTCGAAGGTCGTCGAATTCGTTACCCATTTATCCTTACGACCCCAGAAATACGGGTAGAATAGATAGGTTATTTGTTCCCACTCGAAGGCTTGTTCAAAAAACTGAATAAATCTGCCTTCCTCTGCCGCATCCACAAGATCGATTTCGGGTGGTTCTCCACTCATGGAGTTGAAGTTTTCGTAACGCTCTCCGGTTAGTAGCGTAAGACAGCTTTTCTTCATCTCTGTACGTTCGATTTCTCGATTGATGGTTGGATTTTGGCCGGTGATAGCGATACCAACCCGCGCTTCAGCGGCGCGCAGTCTATCCTCGTATTCAGCCATAGCTGCTTTATACGCAGCCATAATTTTCTCAAACGTATCGATCTGCCATTGTTTGTAATGACGCCTAGTCCGTTCACAATGTATTTCAACTGTGTAGGCGTATGATGATATTTGACCAGCTACTATTGCTACGGGAACGACCATGTCCTCACCACTTAGCGGTGCTGGGTCAAGGTATGTTCCCAAATGTCCCCCCTTTATTCCTATCCACAAATTCATGTCTGCCTCATGCCCTGTCCAATACCTGTAGTTTCCCTGACCGAACCAGTCTACCGCAGCATATCCATCGGGAACGACGAGGTCGTGACTCGATTTTGTTGTGTCTTGGTCTGGCTGCATGCCTGACTGATCAAATGCGATCCCGAGTCTATGATATTCCGGAGGTGGCGGAGTTACTCCTTGCACATTGTAATCACGGATAAAGATATGATAGTTCGATTCTGTAATATCTTTGTGTGTGATGTTACCAAGAGGTTTCGGTTTTTCCAGATTAATGGCTTTGGCTGGATTGTTGTTTTGAGAATAAATATAGAATGCGGCTGGTTCGGGCACGATAAATTCGAACATCATGCGTTTTCCATAGTTGTAAATCTGTGCCTCGTAATATTTATCCACCCAGCGATATACTCCTGTAATATTTCCTGTTCCTTCCGCATTGTTCAAACCATGGGTATTAATTTCCTCAACCTCGTGGAGGGCTTTGGTTACTCGTTCTTCGCGCGTTTTTTTCTGAATTCTTGTCACTGAACGGTCTACAACGTCACGAGCGTAGTTTGACGAAGTCCGTGTTGTATCTGTCTGAGATTGACTGTAGGCAAAGTTGGCATTTGCACCGAGTTGGACGGGGCCATAGGATGCACTGACCGTAACACCGGCAGATACACTCATATCAGTTTGAATTGTTTTTTCTGATTCTTTTTTTAACTCAAAACGGTCAGTCGTCTGCGTGTCGCGTTCGGTGTCCTCGGAGGTCTCCAACTCGGCAGTAACAATCTCCTCGTTTCGATCCAATATACGGTGTTTGCGCTCTTTTGACTCGCCCTGAAGCACGTTTTCGATGTGTGCGACTTCGCCGGCAACATACTGCTGCAAGATTTGTTTTACAACCTTGAGATCCCCAATACCAAGCGGCCGAATCCGTGAATTAATTTTCCAAGGATACGGGAATGGCGATGGTAATTCGGAAAATCCCAGGCTAGATAAATATTCATTTCTTGCCATTATAGTCAGGGAAGCAGGTAGTTGCCTTGCTTCATCAGGCATCATTTCCGTAAGTGTCGGATCTTTAATAGATAGAAGTTGCACAGTCACACTGGATAATTCATCGTGCAGTTTGTTTAACGCTTCGAATTTATCTTTAAACTCAGGCTCCTTATTAATAAGTGTAATTGCGGCATGAGCTGCGGGACTCAATGCATTGATATCGGCTTTTTCGAACTTCGGGAAGCGCTGCATCGAGACAGATAACAATGCACGATCCGTTGTCGCATTTGTTGCTGTCTGAGGTATGTCAATTTCCTGTTTGTACAATACAGGTTTCGGTGTTTCTTTTATCACCTCAATTTTCGGATTTAGTCGTTGAACGTCATCAACCGCTTTATTCAATTCGATGTATCTGACCCAAAGGCTAACAAAATGTTCACGTTTAGCCTTATCGCGTTCCTGCTGTTCGCGAACGCGTGGACGCTCTGTGGACGTGACAGGTGCGATGCGCACGAGTGAATTAGGTAGCAGTACTACGGCATTCAAAGCCTCTCTAAGGTCATCCGCTGAACTAAATTGCTCGCCGTTTGCCAACGATTCAACAATGTGGAAAGCGCGCAGTCCGCCGATGATTTCTTCAAGGTTAACCGGAGTCTCACGATTTAATAGGTAGAAGGCATGTAATCGGTCCCACAAGCCCTCGCGAATATAATTTGCCGACTCGCTTTGAATAAAGTCTTTTGGGGATGAACCAAGTGCCTCTTCAATCGACTTGACGAAGCCTTCAGTAGAAAAGTTCTGCAGTTGCTCGTCGATGGCTCGGTACGTTGCCGCGATAGTTGCTACATCCTGGTCCCTGATAATCTCCGAGGACCAGTTCTTCTCGTTGATAAGTCGCTTTACCTGGGGTAGTACCCGGTCCATATTGGCATTGCTTCCCAGTTTCCGAATGATCCTGCCGACAGGAGTGTCATTCACCTGTCGCGTATCTACGATGCGACCCGGTGATAGAGGTTGGATCTTTCGTTTAGTAGGTGGACGCAAAGCGACAAACTTGAAGACATCGTTTTTGATAGATGTTTCAGCCATTGTGTTTCTCCTCTTTTTTGATGGGCCTAACGATTAGCTGAGCCGCACCGCCGTTCTTGACGAACGGCGTTCGGCTAGCAGGCGGTGTCGGCTCGAGCTTGCTGTTGCTTAGCCGTGCAGGTATTCTAGAGACCCACAACAACCGTAAAAACACGGTCTAAGCAACGCTGATTATCCGGGTCCGGTAACACCTGATTATTTCATGGTCAAAGCAGCCTAAGCACACCTCCATGTGCTGGCAACTGCGTCAGGCACCTGCCTTGACAGGCCTTTTGGGCGAAGCCTCGAAAACTTAAATTGGTTACAGAAGGCTGGTGGCCCTGCTGGGGCCTGACGGGGCATGAGCCAGCCAATCTGTTACAGCGTTCCTTGAATTCACACCAGAAATGCCTCCTATCCCGCTCTAGTTCCCTGTGGGTAGGGTGATCTTGATGCCCTCAGCAGCAAGGGAGTCCCGGACGTGCTGGAAGCGTTCGTACTGGGTGAGCGTGACGGGGCCTGAGTAGCCCTCGCCCTGCATCTTGCGGGGTGGATACTGCACATAGGTTTTCATCAGCTCTTTGGTTACGTCGCCGATAGTCACCAGCACCCAGGTGCGTTCTGTGTAGTTATTCATGAAGATGTCGTAGCGCTCCTGCGGGTCTTGCCAGAGGTCAAAGAGCTGGGGCACCACGGCGACGTAGCTCTCACCACCTTTCCAGCCCAGGTTGGAGTCCACGGCCAGGCCTCCTGTGGTGGCGCCATCGTCACCCCGCAGGTTGAACACGGCCTTGTAGTTGTTCAGGCGAACGGCCCCTGGTGTGAGCTCGTTTTCAGTGAAGTAGAACCATGAATCCCGCTCACACTTGCCGGTGTCGAACAGCACTGGCGACATGTCGTAGCTGTCAAAGATGGTTGGTTGCCCCTCGCGATCATTCGCAGGCAGGGAGACTTCGGCCAGGGCAGCAAAGGTGGCCATCAGATCAAGGCCGCCCAGAATGTCGTGGTTCTTCGTGCCTGCCTTGATCTTGCCTGGCCACCAGGCAATGGCGGGTACGCGGTTGCCTCCTTCGCGGACGGTGCCTTTTGTGCCGCGAAATGGCGTGTAGCCCGCATCGGGATAGACGTCCTGCCAGGCGCCGTTATCGGTTGTCCAGAACACCAATGTGTCCTCTTCCAGGCCCAGCTCCCGCACCTTGTTCATGATCGCTCCGATCCGGGCATCCAGCTCCACAATCGAATCCGCATACTTGCTTTTTGACGGCGAGCTGTGAATGAAGTCGGGATGGGGCAGGTTGGGCTGGTGCACCTTCATGAAGTTGACATTCAGGAAGAATGGCTGCTCTTCCTTGGCAGCATCTTCTAGAAATTCGATCGCTGCTTTCTCGACATAGCCATCGAAGAAGGGAATCCCCACCACGCCTTCATCTGGCTTGTCAACGTATTGCCCATTGATCTTGAAATCCTCCTTCGCCGCCTCACCGGCCTTGCCTGAAAGGGACCCCTTGGTCACGCTCTGGAATTTGGCCCTCAGCTCTGGAGCCATGTCCGGGAACCAGGTGGGATCGGCATAGGTGTAGGCATTCAGGTGATAGAGGCCCACATACTTCATCTCGTCATAGCCCTGGGCATTGGGCAGGGCGTAATCCGACTCACCCAGGTGCCATTTCCCGGTGAAAAAGGTGCGGTAGTCCCCCTGTTTCAGCACCGAAGCCAGGGTCCACTCCGCCGCGGGCAAGCCACCGCCCTGTCCCTGGAAGGCCACGGTGGTCATGCCGCTGCGGTTGGGGATGCGGCCCGTCTGCATGGCCGCCCGGCCCGGGGTGCAACTCGGTTGGGCATAGAAGGAGAAGAAGGTCATGCCTTCTGCGGCCAACCGATCAAAATGAGGCGTTGGCATGCCCCGCCCTTCGCCGCCGCCATAGGGGCCGAGATCGCCATAGCCCGTGTCATCGGTCACCAGCAGGATGATGTTGGGCTTCTTCGTGGCCATGGGTTGATCTCGTAGTGACAAGGTGAGCTGTTCGCAGCTGGGTACAGACCGCCGCTTGAATGACACCTCGGCATACCTTGCTGATGGCTAAGGCGATGACCTCAGGAGTCTTGATCGGTCAAGGTTGCCCACGTCATTTCCAGCAAAATGAGGCAGCCTCTTGTCAGGTTAGTGCGTTGTCGCCGTTGCCTTGCGCGCTTTCAAATTTCTTAGTCTTTTGCTCTCGGTGGCAGTGAGATGGATGGATTGATGTCATGGTGCAGGGAGTGGGGCGATCAGTTGCCGACAGCGGCAGTCGATGGAACGCCAATTCCTTCGCGCTGACGCGAGACGTTGCTCCTCGATCGGCCCTCAGCACCCCAGCGTGAGCGGCGCCACCGGGGCAATGCGCGGGTTGTGCCCCCCCACCTGGTTGGCCCGCAGCACCAGGGCCGTGGCCCCCTGATCGAGGAACACCTTCAGCACCGACTCGCAGGCCAGGCGCGGCAGCAGCGAACGCCAGCTGCCCAGGCCCTGGAGCAGATCGTGCAGCGGCTGGGCGTCCAGGCTGCTGCCGAGGCGGAACGAACCCCGCTGCCAGTCGTCGCGCAGGGGCGGCACCGGCAGCAGCCGGCCCCGCAGGATGCGCTCCAGCTCCAGCAGGGCGTCCAGGCGTGCGGCCTGCTGAGGATGGCGCTGCTCCCAATCCTGAAGGCGCTGCGAGTCAGCGCCGCGGATCTCCCTGTCCAGGTCGCGGATGGCGGCGAACAGGGCCAGGTTGGAGTCCTGGGCGCAGTTGTGGGCCGGCCCCACGAAGCTGCCACCGCCGCCATCGCCGATGCGGTAGCGGGCCATCATCGCCGTGAGCTGGCGGCCGAAGGCCTCCAGTGGAGAGCGCTGTCGCTCGGCGCCCGCTGGCCCGAGGCTGTAGCTGCCGGTGAAGGGAGGAAAGCGCACCAGAATGTCGGCCACGGGCCGACAGCCCAGCCAGCCCCACTGGCGCTCGCCGAGATAGCGCCAGCGGTCCTGGGCGCCGGCCACGAGGCCATCGGGGTTGTGGGCATACACCTGGCAGTAGTCCACTGCCACGGAGAGTTCACCGCCGGCCAGGGGATTGCGCAGCACCCTGCCGAAGCCGTAGGCGAAGTGACCCGTGCAGAGGCCGCTGCGCAGGGCCTGCTCCCGTTGTTCGCCGCCGATGCCGCCGAACACGTGCAGCACCAGCAGCCGGTCGCCCTCCTGCCACTCGGCCAGCAGGGCCTGCCCATTGCTCGCCTCAGCCCCGCGCCCCGCCAGCAGCACCGAGCTGGCGGCGCCGGCGGTGGTGTCGCCCCAGGCCTGGTGGCGCAGGTAGCGCCAGGCGGCGCGGCGCTGGGGGATCAGCCGCTGGGGAGCCAGCCGCCGCAGCCGCCGCGGCAGCAGCGCCTGCACCACGAATGCGCCGCTGCCGTCCGGCACTCCGCTCACCTCCCAGCCCTCCTGGTTGAGCTCCCCCTCCGCCAGCCCGTCGGCGCAGGCGGGCAGGATGCCCTCCGCGTTGGCCACCGGCTGGGGCAGGCGCAGCCGCAGCGGTGGCCCCGTGAAGGCGCCGCAGGCCGGATCAAAGACCAGTGCCTCCCAGACGTCGCCCTCCAGGGGCCTCACGAACCGCACCAGGGCCCGGGCCAGGCCGGCGGTCTGCAGCGGTTCGGCGCTCACCTCCAGCTGCAGCCGCTCGCCCTCGGCCCCTGGCGTCCCCTCGTGCAGCACGGCCACCGGTTCGGGCAGCCGCACCAGCATGTTGTCGTCGGGATGGGCCCCAGCCAGGGACTCCAGCGGCGTCACCTGGGCCCAGCCATCCAGCCGTAGCGGGTGCAGGTTGCCGGAGCGGGCGCTGTCGCGGGCCTCATCGCTGAAGCACACGTCCATGGTCACCTGCGCCATGGCCGGATCACGCCAGCGCAGGGTGGCGATGCGGCCGCGGCAGTGGCCCCAGCCGGGCGGCGCCTGCAGCACCTCGAAGCCCACGGAGCCATCGCGCGCAGCCGCCTCCGGCAGGATCAGCCGGCCGATCCAGTGGGGCCGCGGCTGCAGGCGCGGATCCGGCAGGGGGGCCAGGTCGCGGCGGCCATCGGGCCGGTGCCAGGGGTTGGTGATGAAGCGGCTGTAGTTGCCGCCGGCCGCCGCCAGGGCCGACGGGCCACCGTCTGGGATGGCAAGGATGGCGCTCACCAGGTCCACGGTCTGCTGCATGGGCGTGCGTCCATCGGGGAGGGTGAGCCGGGCCTCCATTACCCCGCCTGGCAGTTCATGGCCCACCGGCCCCAGCGGCACCAGGCTCACCCGGCCGCGCTGCAACGCCCGGTTCCAGGGCGAGAACAGAAAGATGGGCCAGCGACGCGGAAACAGGATTGAGCCCAGGGGCGCCACCCGGTCCCGAGCGCCCACCAGATGGAAGAGGTGCTCCGCCTGCAGCACCCGGTTGTTGCCCGCGAACACCCCGGCCAGGGAGATCACCTGCACCGGCGCGGCGAGCATCTGGCGCACATGGGGCAGGGCCCCGAGGGAGATCTGGCCGCCACCGCTGAAGCCCAGCAGCGTCACTGGCGTGCCGCTGCCTGGGGCATAGCCGTTGGCCAGCAGGGAGCCCACGATCAGCTCCGCCATGCCGGCGTTGTACAGCGGGCCGTAGCGGCCATCGGCCGACACCGCCACCACGGTGAGGTTGCGCAGGTTCACCAGCAGGCCCAGCCAGGCGAGGGGACGGCGCACCCGCCAGGCGTCGACCCAGCGCCAGAACCGGGCCAGCCAGCGGCCCTCGGTGAGGGGCTGGTTGGTGATCGAGTAGGGCATGATCCCGCGCAGGATGGCGATGTCGTCCGGCAGGACGGCCGCCAGCCGGCGCAGGAAGTCCTCCCCCTCCGGCAGGGCTTGCTGGGAGGCCTGGCCGATGCCGTCGAGATACACCACCCAGCGCCGCATGGTGCGGTCGGCGGCCACGGGCACCGCCAGCTGTCCCAGGTTGGAGGGGCCCTCCTCGGCGTCGCCGAACCAGCCGGCCCACCAACCCAGGGCCTGCAGCGGTGCCAGCAGGGCGGCCACCAGAAACAGCACCAGGCCGATGCCGATCAGGTCCACCACCACCCCGAAGCTGCGCACCAGGGTGTGGCGGGCCAGGGCCAGCAGCAGGCCCGCGCCCGGCAGCAGCACGCTCAGGGCCAGCAGCAGGCCACCCAGCAGCCAGCGGCGATGGCGACGCACCCACAGCCTCATCGCCGCTGCCGGGCTCGGGGGTCGCCATCCAGCAACACGCTCAAGGCGCGGCGGTCCCGCACCAGCTGCACCCCGGCGGTGCGGTTCAGCAGGCTGCGGCCCAGGCGCATCAGCGGCTGACCGGCGCGGCGCTGCAGCAGCAGCATCACCAGCCAGCCGGCGAGCAGGGCGATGAAGGCCTGCCAGGCCCCCAGGCCGGCCACCTCCACCAGGGCCACCACGAAGGCGATCGCCGTCCACAGGGAGAGGAGCGTGAGCCAGGGCACGCCGAGGTAGGGCAGGGCGCCGAGGAAGGCCAGCAGCTCCGGGGCATGGGCCACCCCCAGCGCCAGCACCACCGTGGTGGGGCTGATCGCCACCCCGAAGCCCAGGCGCGCCACCAGCCAGGTGCTCAGGGCCCAGAACAGAAAGCCCACCACCACCAGCACCGCCTCCACCACCAGGCTGAGGCCGAAGCGCAGCGGCGACACCCGGTTCACAAACAGGATGAAGCCGTGGCCGATGCCCTGGGACAGCCCGGCCAGCAGGGCGATCAGCACCCCCCACCAGGCCGACAGCTCGCCAGCGCGGAGCAGTCGGAAGGCGTCGGGCTGGAGGCGCAGGGTGTGCCCAACCAGCTCGGTGAAGGTGTCCATCAGCGGCGCCGGAAAGTCCCGAGACCTCTCATGACCCCAGGTCTTCCGGGACTCCCATCTCAGAGGAGACCCCCATCTCCAGGGTCAGCAGCTGGCCCGCCTCATCAACGGGAGGGGCCTCTGCGTTCTGGGTGGGGTACAGCTTGCTCACCGCCACCACCATCAGCACCAGGGAGATGGCGATGGTGAGCACGCCGAGGATGACCTGCCGCAGATTGATCTCGGACATCATTCCAGGCCTGAACGCCAGCGGAGGGTCACTTTGGGAGGCTAGGTGGGGGGGCCGCGATCAGCGCAGTGCGGAAGGCGGCGGCATGGAGGATCGGCGTGTTGTGGTCGAGGTCGCCCACCACCACCAGCTCCGCCACGCCCGGCCGGAAGGCGCGGTGCAGGGCCCGGGCCCGGGCCACCGGCACCACCGCATCGAACTGGGCCGCCACGATCGTGGTGGTGGCCTCCACCAGGGGGGCCTCGGCCGCCGCATCCCAGCGGTCGCGCAGCAGCAGGTCCACCGGCAGCCAGGGCATGGCGCCGCGGGCCACCGCCAGCAGGCTGTCGAAGGGCACCAGCAGCACTAGCCGCTGCACCGGCTGGGTGGCGGCCAGGTGCACGGCGGGTCCGGTGCCCAGGCTCCGGCCCGCCACACTCACGGTGCTGTGGCGCCGAGCCACCTCGGCGCGGGTGAGCGACACGTCCTCGGCGTTGCCGCCGAAGTAGATCAGCGCTCGCGGGCCGGGCTTGGGCCGATGGGCCACCAGCACCCGTTTGCCCTCCACCGGCAGCTCCAGCTGACCAGTGGGGTCGGCGGCGGGCCTTGGAAAGTAGATGAAGGAGCGCTGGGCCACGGCCATCAGAAGGCAGATCCCGCCGTAGCCCAGCGCCAACCAGCCGGCCCAGCCCAGCCAGCGCAGCAGAGGAGTGGCCAGGGCAGCCTCCAGCTCCTTCAACACCGGCACCATGGTGATGTATGGGGCCGGGGTGAGCAACTTCCTCTGAGAGCTGGCCCGATCTGCCATCAAGCCCGCTGCCCTCAGTTCAGCTGCAGCTCCTGCTCCAGCTTGGCCATCACCACATCGGCCACGTGCTTGATCCGGTAGCGGCAGGCCTGGGTTTCGCTGGCGCGGAAGCTGCCGGTTTCCCAGTACTTGTTGCTGCCGGCTCCGCCCCCACAGAGGCCGAAGTAACCGCAGCTGCTGCGGCAGGCCTCCAGGCCCGCCTGCATGTCGTTCCACATCTGCAGAAAGCGCGGATGGCTGCAGGCCGAGGCGAGGGAATCCGTGCGCACATTGCCGAGGTTGAAGCGGCCGTAGCTGGTGTCCACTGACAGCAGCTCTGGATCGAAGGTGGAGAAGTTGCCGGCGTGGTCCACACTCACAATGGCCATCGGCCGGTTGAGATCGGAGTGATCCACCCGGGAGCGGCTGGCAATGAAGGCATAGAGCTCTTCAAATTCGCGGATCCGCAAGGCCCCGTTCGCCTCCGCCACCCGTTCCCACACCCGCTCCAGAAAGCGGCGGTAGAGCTGTTCACAGGGCTCCCCGCTGAGGCTGGAGCGCTCATGCACGCCTTCGGTTTCCTCCATGTTGAAGCCCACCTCCTGGATGCCATGCTCCAGATAGAAATCCACCAGCGCATCGGCGTGGTGCAGAGAGGCCTCGGTGAGCACACTGATCACCGAGAACGGAATCCCGGCCTCCTGGAGGGCCCGAATGCCCCGCAGGCTCTCGGCATGGCTGCCATGGCCGAGTCGGTTGCGGCGGTGGCGATCGTGCAGGAAGGCCGGCCCATCCAGGCTCACGCCCACCTCGATGCCATGGCGACGAAACAGGTCGCACCAGGCGCTGTTGATCAGGGTGCCATTGGTCTGCAGGGCCTGCACCACCGCCAGATCCGGGTAGGGGGCCAGCATTTCGGCCAGAACCTCGCTGGCCCGCTCGTAGAAGGAGGGCGGCCGCGTCAGCGGCTCCCCCGCGTGCCAAAGCAGCGTGAACCCTTCGCCCAGAAAGGGGCTCTCCAGCACCCGCTGCAGGATCGGCCGCAGCAGGTCTTCCTCCAGCAGCAGCCGGCGCTGGCGCTCCGGCAGATAGCAGTAGGAGCAGTCGAGATTGCAGAGGGATGTGGGCTGGATCACCAGCAACCGGATCGGCCCGAACGGAGTCACGGGCACGGGCTCACCAGTTCACGAATCCCACGCCAGGACGGGCCGCATTCACGAAGCCCCCACCCCGGTAGCCACCGCCGCCATTGACGAAGCTGCGGCTGCCGCCGTAATAGCCATGGTTGTTGGCAAAGCCCCGGTTGACGCCATTGGCGAAGCCCCGGCCTGGGCCGCCGTTCACGAAGCCGCGGGCCAGCCTGGAATCAGCCTCCGGCGCGCTGCCGCGGCTGAAGCGCTCGATCAAGGCCAGGCTGATGCGCTCCAGCCTCGCTTCCACCTCCACCCCAGCGCTGCTGGGGCGTGAGCTGCGGGCCATGGCCGGTTGCGCCAGGGCCGCGAAGGCCAGCATCAGCACGAGCAGGGAGGAGCGGGGCATGGTGAGGAGGGGAAGGACGGGGGTTGCCGGGACGACGGCTGCGGAAGGCGGTGCGCCCTCAGGAGTGCTCAGGGCTGGGCCGTGATGGCCAGGCGCTCGTGGTTGAGCAGCACGCTCTCGAAATAGAGGGCGATCATCTCTTCCGGCAGGCCGAGGTCACTGTCGGGCCCCAGCCAGCGGTTCACCCGCGCCCGGGTGGCCGGATCTCCGTTCACATAGCCCTGCAGCATCTTGGCGATCGCCAGGTTCACCAGATTGCGCAGGGTGGAGTTGTTCTCCGGCATGGCACAGCCCACCGCATAGCGGTTCAGCGGCTGGGTGGGCACCAGGGCGACCCCTGAGACCCCGTCAGAGCCTGCCGCTGCAGCAAGTAGCAGGGAGTCGCCGGCGACGGCATCGAGCTGGCCCCGGCCCAGGGCCGCCACGGCGCTGCTGAGGTCGGGCTGGCTCACCAGCCGGGCACCCGGTTGCAGCGCCTTGATCGTGGCCTCACCCAGGCTGCCGCTGATCACGCCGATCCGCTTGCCCACCAGGGAGGCCGGCGTGCCGTCGAGGTCGCTGCCCCGGGTCAGCAGGCGGATGCCCGAGAGGGCGAAGGGAATCGAGAAGTCCACGAACATCTCCCGCTCCCAGGTGAACTGGGCGCCGCACATCAGATCGATCTCGCCGTTGTGCACCTGGCGGAACAGGGCGGCCTGGTCGGCGCTGGTTTCACTCACCACCAGCACCGGTTTGCCGAGATAGCTCGACACCTCGGCGGCGATCAGCCCCGCCACGTCGATCACGTAGCCCTCCAGCTGGCCATTGGCGCCGGTGCTCATGAACGGGGGCGCCTTGCCGATCACGCCGAGGGCGAGCTCACCGGTGCGGGCCGCCCGTTCGATCGAGGTTTCTGCCAGCGCGGCCGAGGGCACGGCCACCAGGCCGAGTGCTGCTGCCGAGGCCAGCAGCCTCTGCAGGTGGCGCTTCAGCCTGCCCATCGGGCCAGAACCAAGCATCGGAGGGTGGCAGGGATCTCCAGAGCATGCACCGCAGGCGCTGCCCCGGCAACGGGCTGGTCAGCACTGTGATCTGACGTGATGTGGCCAGAGCTGGCGGCTGGGGGGGAGCGGACCCGCTCCGGTGGTTCAGATCACCTTGTGGTGCCGCACCTGGAGTTCAGAGCCCACCTGGAGTTTTTTGTTGTGGAGATCCAGGCCTCGCACCGAGGCCACCTCGCCCTGGAGGCCCTGGGCGGCCATCTGTTCCACGAGTTGCTTGATCAGCTCGATTTCCACCTTGCTCTGGTCGAATCCGCTGGGGGTGAGATCAGCCAGAAATCGGCCGATGCGAGAAGCCACGACGTCGGAAGGATTGCTCACCTTGATGACGATCATCAGGTACGTAGTGGAGGAACCTGATCGTAATTGGACAGGGCCGCAAGGCGCTCCCAGGTTGGCGGTTCAGCGCAGACCCAGCGCCCTGAGCATGGCGCCGTGGCACAGAGCACCATGGGAGCAGTAGGGCACCAGGCGGCCGTTGATGCGGGCGCCGCTGACGACGGGCACCGCCGCCGCTGCCGGGGTACTGGCTGCTGGTGCGGGCGCGGGCTCAGTTGGGGGCACCATGTCACCGGAGGCCGCTCCATTCAGGGCATGGAACGCCGCCCTTTTTGGCTGCACCCGGTTGACGGTGGTCTGGGCGCCTGGCACGGGCACGGTGCTGAGGCTGCCCTGGATCGCGGCGGCAGCGGCGCTGCCGGCGAGCCCCTGGGAGAGGGCTGCGGTGGGTGTGCACAACGCCGCCAGCAGGAACAGTCCCGGCCAGGCTTGCGGGGAACAGAGGGCCATTCAGGGGAGAAGAACCAGGGCAGTCCGGGAGCGGTAGGGCCTCCTGGGGCTTGACTCCCATCCTGAACCAGATCAGGGCTGGGAGGCACGGCTGGCGCTGCCGTAGTTGCTCCAGGCCTTGAGCTCGTCGATGCTCTGCACCCCCTCCAGCCGTGGCTTGCCCTTCAGATCCCAGGTGGGGAACGCCCGCACCTCGGCAGCCTGGCAGCGCTGCCGGCCCTCGTCGCTCTTGTCGCACTCCACGTAGGGAAGGCTGTTGCCGGCCTCCTTGCCGAACAGGTTCTTCTGCTGGAAGCAGGCAGGGCACCACCAGGCGCCGTAGAAGATCGCTCCCTGGGCGGCCAGGTGGGCGCTCAGCGAGCGCTGCTCCGCCGTGGAGTTGTCCAGGGCCTCGCCCACGTGGGGGGAAGTGGAGGCTGCGCTCGCACCCGAGCCGCCCCTGGCATCGGCGCTGGCTGTGACCACCACCCCCAGCAGGCCCACGGCCAGGCTGGTGAGCAGGGCCGAGCGTCGAGGGGGAACGATCACCTGGGGCGCCACGAACGGACGTGCAGCGTAGGCGTGCTGCCCTGCCGCCGGCTCGGGCCCGTTCGGGCTTCCGCCCAGTCCAGCCGCCCTGAATCGCAGCTGCGGCTGAGAGACTGAAAGCAATGATTGGCCTGCTTGCGGCCATCCCCCCTTCCTCCCAGCCTGCCTTCGAGCCCCAGTTGATGACCACCAACGGCTACCGCGACTACTTCAAGGTGCTGGGTGTGGACCGGGGGGCCGATGCCGATGCGATCAAGCGTTCCTTCCGCAAACTGGCCCGCCAATATCACCCGGATGTGAATCCCGGCGACAAGAACGCCGAGGCCCGCTTCAAGGAGATCAGCGAGGCCTACGAGGTGCTCTCTGATCCCGATAAGCGGCGCCGCTACGAGCAGTTTGGCCAGTACTGGAGCCAGGCCGGCGCCGGGGGCGGCGTGGGCGGCATGGATGTGGACTTCGGCCGTTACGGCAACTTCGACGATTTCATCAACGACCTGCTCGGCCGTTTTGGGGCCAGCGGCGGTGCTGCCGGTGCGCCCGGCGGCTTTGGTTTTGGCAGTGGTTTCCCCGCCGGCTTTGGAGGTGGTGGCTTCGCCGGCCCGGGCGGCCGCGGTGCGGCTGTGAACCTCGATGCCGAGGCCAATCTCTCGCTGGGGTTGTCCGAGGCCTTCCGGGGCTGTGAGCGCACCCTGGCGGTGAACGATGAACGGGTGCAGGTGCGCATCCCGGCCGGGGTCCGCCAGGGCAGCCGCCTGCGGCTCAAGGGCAAGGGCAACCTGCAGCCCGGCACCGGCCGTCGCGGCGACCTCTACCTCAACCTCCAGATCCAGAGCCATCCGGTGTGGAAGCTCGATGGCGACCAGTTGCGCTCTGAACTGCCCCTCAGCCTCGATGAACTGGCCCTCGGCGGTGAGGTGCGGGTGGCCACCCCCGATGGCGAGGCCTCCGTGCAGGTGCCTCCGGGCATGACCCTCGGCCGCAGCCTGCGGCTCAAGGGCAAGGGCTGGCCCCTCAAGGACGGCCGCGGCGACCTGCTGCTCACCCCGGTGCTGCGTCTGCCCGACACCCTCAGCGAGGAGGAGCGGCAGTTGCTGCAGCAGCTGCGCAGCGCCCGCAGTGCCGACCCGCGGGCCGGCTGGATGGAGGCAGCCAGGCTGTGAGGGCGGCCCCCGTCCTCACGCCTGAGCGGCGGCCTGCCCCTCCCTAGGATCCGCCCCAGCACATCTGGTTCCATGGAGCTCAGCTACCGCCCCCGCCGTCTGCGCCGCACGCCGGCCCTGCGGGCGATGGTGCGGGAACACCAGCTCAGCGCCGCTGATTTCATCTATCCGCTGTTCGTGCACGAGGGAGCCACGAACGAGCCGATCGGCGCCATGCCCGGCTGCCAGCGCTGGAGCCTGGAGGGGCTGGTGGAGGAGGTGGGCCGCGCCTGGGAGCTGGGCATCCGCTGCGTGGTGCTCTTCCCCAAGGTGGCCGATGGCCTCAAGAGTGAAGACGGCGCCGAGTGCTTCAACGAGCACGGCCTCATCCCCCGCGCCATCCGTCGGCTCAAGGAGGTGCACCCCGAGATGGCGATCATGACCGATGTGGCCCTCGATCCCTACTCCTGCGACGGCCACGACGGCATCGTCAGCCCTGAGGGGGTGGTGCTCAACGATGAAACCGTGGAGATCCTCTGCCGCCAAGCCGTGGCCCAGGCCCGCGCCGGTGCCGACCTGATCGGCCCCAGCGACATGATGGACGGCCGTGTCGGCGCCATCCGCGAAGCCCTCGATGAGGAGGGCTTTGAACATGTGGGCATCATCAGTTACACGGCCAAGTACGCCTCTGCCTATTACGGCCCCTTCCGCGAAGCCCTCGATTCCGCTCCCCGGGCGGCTCCGGGCAAGCCGATTCCCAAGGACAAGAGCACCTATCAGATGGATCCGGCCAATGGCCGCGAGGCGATCCTGGAGGCCCAGCTCGATGAGGGGGAGGGGGCCGACATCCTGATGGTGAAGCCCGGCCTGGCCTATCTCGACATCATCCACCGGCTGCGCGGCGAGAGTGAGCAGCCAATCGCCGCCTACAACGTGAGCGGCGAATACGCCATGGTGAAGGCCGCCGCCGAGCGGGGCTGGATCGACGAGCGGGCCGTGGTACTGGAAACCCTGCTCTGCTTCAAGCGGGCCGGAGCTGATCTGATCCTCACTTACCACGCCTGCGACGCCGCGGCCTGGCTGCGGCAGGCCTGAGGCCGCCACGGCGGGCCATCCGCTGTCGAGAGAATGGTGTCTCCACGTTCTCCGTTCCCACTCCGCATCCCACGGATTGTGTTGCCATGGCCGGCTCCCATCGAGCGCCCCTGTTCTCCGAGAGTTCCCCGGCGGCTGCCCCGAGGGCGCCTGGCAGCGTTGCCGTTCCCCACCGGCTGGGCCATGTGGCCCTGAGGGTGCAAAACATGGAGCGGGCCACGGCCTTCTATGTGGACCTCGGCCTGCGGCTCACCTGGCAGGCCGAGGACTGGGCCTACCTGCAATGGCCCGGCAGCGGCGAGGGCATCGCCCTGCTCAGCCCCGCTTACACGGCTGCAGGCCCCCATATGGCGCTCCACTTCCGCGATCGCGCCGAGGTGGATGCCGTGCATGGCAGCCTCAGCGCCGCCGGCCACTGCTGCGGCCCGGTTCATGACCACCGCGACGGCACCGCCAGCTTTTACCTGCGCGATCCCGAGGGCAACTGGCTCGAGATGCTCTACGAGCCTCCAGGCGGCATCCCCAGCAACGTGTCGGGGCAGGCGCCCATCCCGCCACCGTTGCTGTGAACGGCAGGGGGCCTGAGGCACTGAGCGGTATTGAGCAGGAAGCTCTTGAGCTGCTCGAGTGGCCGCGGCTGGCCGAGCAGCTGGCGGGCTTTGCCAGCACCGTGGCCGGTCGCAACCAATGCCTGGAGTTGTCCCTGCCGGCCAGCCTTGCCGAGAGCCGCGCCCTGCTGGCGGAAACCACGGAGCTGCTGGGCCTCGACGGCCTGCTGGAGGGGGGGCTCAGCTTTGACGGCGTGGCCGACATCGCCGCCCTGGTGCTGCTCTGTGCCAAGGGCGGCTGCGCGGCGGGCGAGCCGCTGCTGCAGCTGGCGGGCACCCTGGCGGCGGCCCGTCGCCTGCGCCGCCAGCTCGATGAACCCCAGCTGCGGCCGGTGTGTGCGGCGCTGGTGGCCGAGCTGCGCACCCTGCCGGACCTGGAGCAGCGGCTGAGGTTCTGCCTCGATGAGGGTGGCCGGGTGGCTGATCGCGCCAGCCCCGAGCTGGCGGGGCTGCGCCGCCAGTTGCAGGGGGTGCGCAGCGATCGCCGCGATCGCCTCTCGGAGTTGCTGCGGCGCTATGCGCCCCTGCTGCAGGACACGGTGCCGGCCGAGCGGGCCGGCCGGCCGGTGCTGGCCGTGAAGGCCGGGGCCGCGGCCCGGGTGCCGGGGCTGGTGCACGACAGCTCTGCCTCCGGCAGCACGGTGTTTGTGGAACCCCAGGCGGTGATTGGCCTGGGCAACAGGCTCAGGGAGCTGGAGGGGCAGGAGCGGGAGCTGGAGCAGGCCGTGCTCAGGGAGCTCAGTGGCCTGGTGGGCCAGGAAGCCGAGGCGCTGGCACAGCTGCAGCAGGTGCTGCGGCGCCTCGATGCCGGCCTGGCCAGGGCCCGCTATGGCGCCTGGCTCGGGGCCGTGCGGCCCGAACTGGAGGATGACCCCCTGGCGCCCTTCTCCCTGGTGGACCTGCGCCACCCGCTGCTGCTCTGGCAGCAGCGGCGCCAGGGCGGTCACCCGGTGGTGCCGGTGACCCTCGCCGTGGCGCCGGAGCTGCGGGTGGTGGCGATCACCGGCCCCAACACCGGCGGCAAGACCGTGACCCTCAAGAGCCTGGGGCTGGCCGTGCTGATGGCCCGCGCCGGCCTGTTCCTGCCCTGCACGGGCACGCCGCGGCTGCCCTGGTGCGGTCTGGTGCTGGCCGACATCGGCGATGAGCAGTCGCTGCAGCAGAACCTCTCCACCTTCAGCGGCCACATCCGGCGCATCGCCAGGATCCTGGCCGCCCTCAGCACCCCCGCCCGGGGCGCCTCCCTGGTGCTGCTCGACGAGGTGGGCGCCGGCACCGATCCGGTGGAGGGCTCAGCCCTGGCCGCCGCCCTGCTGCGCCACCTGGCCGAGCGGGCCCGGCTCACCCTGGCCACCACCCACTTCGGCGAGCTCAAGGCGCTCAAGTACGCCGATGCCCGCTTCGAGAACGCCTCGGTGGCCTTCGACGTGGAGACCCTCTCGCCCACCTACCGCCTGCAGTGGGGCATTCCCGGTCGCAGCAATGCCCTCGCCATTGCCCGCCGCCTCGGCCTCAGCGAGGCCGTGCTGGAGGAGGCGCAGCGCCAGCTCGGGCCCCTGGGCGAGGGGGAGGTGAATCAGGTGATCGTGGGCTTGGAAAGCCAGCGCCAGCGGCAGCAGGAGGCGGCAGAGGAGGCGGCCGCCCTGCTGGCCCGCACCGAGCTGCTGCACGAGGAACTGCTGCTGCGCTGGCAGCAGCAGCAGCAGCAGAGCGCCGAGCTGCAGGAACAGCGTCGCCGCGACCTGGAACGCTCGATTCGCCAGGGGCAGCAGGAGGTGCGCCGCATCATCCGCCGGCTGCGCCAGGGGGGCGAGGCCAGCCGCCCCCTCGGGGAGACGGCCCGCCAGGCCGGCCAGCGGCTGCGGCAGCTGGAGCAGGAGCACCGGCCGGCGCCTGAGCGGCGCAACCATGGCGGCTGGATGCCTGGGGTAGGGGAGCGGGTGCGGGTGCTCTCCCTGGGGAAGGCCGGCGAGGTGCTGGCCCTGAGCGAGGCCGGCCGCGAGCTCAGCGTGCGCTGTGGCGTGATGCGTCTCAGCGTGCCCCTGGAGGGCATCGAAGGCCTGAACGGCGAGAAGCCCTCGCCGCCGCCGCCTCCCGAGGTGCAGGTGCGGGCCCGCTCGGGCCTCGGCGGCAGGGGTGCCGACGTGCGCACCGAGCGCAACACCGTGGACGTGCGCGGGCTGCGGGTGCATGAGGCGGAAGCCGCCGTGGAGGAGCAGCTGCGCCGGGCCAACGGGCCGGTGTGGGTGATCCACGGCATTGGCACCGGCAAGCTCAAGCGCGGCCTGCGGGAGTGGTTGCGGGGCGTGGCCTACGTGGAGCGGGTGGACGATGCGGCCCAGGGCGATGGCGGCCCCGGCTGCAGCGTGATCCATCTGCGCTCATGAGCCGCCGGCGCTAGAGATCCGGCAGGCTCAGGGCGGGCTGACTGTCCGGGACCAGGGCGTCGCCGGCGGCGTCAAACAGGCGCCAGCCCGCCGGCTCTGGATCGAGGTGGATGGTGTGGCCCGCGGCCAGGCGTTCCTCCGGCGCCACCCGCACCTGAACCAGGTGGTCGCCGGCCTCCAGCCGGCAGCTCACCAGTTGCTCATTGCCCAGAGCCTCCACGTGCTGCACCTCTGCCGCCAGGTTGCGGTTCGTGGCCGGGGCCAGCCGCAGGTGCTCCGGCCGCAGCCCGGCGGTGAGCCCCTGGCCCACCTGGGCGGCCAGCACCTCGGCCATGGGCCCCTCCACCGGCAGCCTGCGGCCCCCTAGCTGCAGCTGCCCCGCCGCCACGGCCGTGACCGGCAGCAGATTCATCGGCGGGCTGCCGATGAACTGGGCCACGAACAGGTTGGCGGGCCACTGGTAGAGCTCCAGCGGGGTGCCGAGCTGCTGCAGCCTGCCGCCATTGAGCACGGCGATGCGGTGGCCCATCGTCATCGCCTCCACCTGGTCGTGGGTCACGTAGAGGGTGGTGGTGCCCAGGGAGCGCTGCAGCTCCACGATCTGGGCGCGGGTGCCGGCCCGCAACTTGGCATCGAGGTTGCTGAGCGGTTCATCCATCAGGAACACGGCCGGCTGGCGCGCGATCGCCCGCCCCAGGGCCACCCGTTGCTTCTGCCCCCCCGAGAGCTCCTTCGGCAGCCGCTGCAGCAGTGGCGCGAGTTCGAGGCTGCCCGCCACCTGGCGCACCCGCTCAGCGATCCGCTCCTCCCGGGGGGAGCGGATCCGCAGGGGGCTGGGGAGGTGCTGGCTGGCCAGATGCAGCCTGTCCTGCAGCTGCTGGATGGCGGTGCGGGGCCGGCTGCGCCGCAGCCCGAAGCTGAGGTTCCCGGCCACGGTCAGGTGGGGGTAGAGGGCGTAGCTCTGGAACACCATGGCCACGTCGCGCTGGGCCGGCCGCAGCTCCGTCACATCGCGATCGCCCACCGAGATCGTGCCGGAACTGGGCTGCTCCAGCCCGGCCAGCAGGCGCAGCAGGGTGCTCTTGCCGCAGCCGGAGGGCCCCACCAGCACCAGAAATTCGCCGTCGCGGACGTGCAGCTCCAACTGCCGCAACACCTCCACCGGTGCGCCGCCCCGTCGAGGTGGGTAGATCTTGCCAACCCCGTGGAACCGAACCTCCGCCAAACCTGCTCCCACGTGGCCCGCTTTCAGCTGGAATCCTAGGTTTGGGCCATGCAGTTCATCGATCAGGCCCGAATCGCCGTCAAGGCCGGTCGCGGCGGCGATGGCATCGTGGCCTTCCGACGGGAGAAATACGTTCCAGCCGGAGGCCCCTCCGGGGGGGATGGCGGTCGCGGCGGCGATGTGCTGCTGCAGGCCGACGCCAACCTCCAGACCCTGCTCGACTTCCGCTACCGGCGCCTGTTCCAGGCCATCGACGGCCGGCGCGGTGGGCCCAACCGCCGCAGCGGCGCCAGTGGCGATGTGCTGACGATCAAGGTGCCCTGTGGCACCGAGGTGCGCGACGCCCGCACCGGCATCCTGTTCGGCGACCTGACGGCCCCAGGCGATGAGTTGCTGGTGGCCCTGGGCGGGCGCGGTGGCCTGGGCAACGCCCACTACTTGAGCAACCGCAACCGGGCCCCGGAGAAATTCACCGAGGGCAGGGAGGGCGAGGAGTGGACGCTGCAGCTCGAGTTGAAGCTGCTGGCCGAGGTGGGGATCATCGGCCTGCCCAATGCCGGCAAGAGCACCCTGATTTCGGTGCTGTCCGCGGCCCGACCGAAGGTCGCCGACTACCCCTTCACCACCCTGGTGCCCAACCTTGGCGTGGTGCGTCGCCCCAGTGGCGATGGCACCGTGTTCGCCGACATCCCCGGCCTGATCGCTGGGGCGGCCCAGGGGGCCGGCCTGGGACACGACTTCCTGCGGCACATCGAGCGCACCCGGCTGCTGGTGCATCTGATCGACGCCGCTTCAGCCTCGGTGCTCGAAGATCTGATGGTGGTGGAAACTGAGCTGAAGGCCTATGGCCATGGGCTCAGCGAGCGGCCCCGGGTGGTAGCGCTCAACAAGATTGAGCTGCTGGATCCGGAGATCCTGGAAGGCTTAATGGAGGAGGTGAATGGCCAATGCCGCCCAGATGGCACCACCTTCAGAGGTGGGATTCAGGATGTACTCGCCATCTCCGGCGCCACGTCAAAAAACCTGGAGCAGCTGCTGGCCGTGGTGTGGCGAGAACTGGACGCCGCCGCTGCCGTCCATAGGGACGAGGAGGCAGCGGCGGCGGCACCTGGAGCTGCTTCAGCCCTGCCGGTGCTCTGAGGGGCTCAGTCGTCGTAGACCCGGCACTCGGGGGCTTCGGGGTTCAGCTCGCAGTACACCTCAAGCGGGGAGGGATCGTGGCTGTCTTCTGGGTGGTGGGCTTTGTACTCCTGGAGCCCCTTGAGCTCATCCTCCAGATGGCGGACCTTGCCGAGGTTGCCGGAAGCTTTTGCCGCTTCCATCTCGGTCTGGTCCTTCTGGATGTGCTCGTCGATGTTGTTCATGCAGTTGCCGGCCGGGTCGGTCCGAAGCGCATTGATGCCCACCTTACGGGCCATGCAAGCCCGGATGCCTGCTGATTCCGACTCTGTGGTGGGCCGCTGATTGAGTCGGGCGACGTCAGCCCGCCAGCTCGCTGAGCTCAAGCCAGCGCTCCTCGGCCCTGGCGATGCGGCAGCTCAGCTCAGAGAGCTCCTGGGTCAGGGCCTCCAGGGCGGCGTAGTCGCTGCTCTCCTCGGCCATGCGCCGCTGCAGCACCCGGCAGTGCTCCTCCCAGACAGGAAGATCCCGATCGATCTGGCTCAGTTCGCGGTTTTCCCGGAAGCTGCGCCGCCGCTTCTGCTCCTGGTCGGAGCAGGTTGCGGCCTGGGGGGCCATTGGCTCGGGCTCAGCTGACTGGGGCCCGTCCTGGTGGGATTGGTCGGCCTGCGCCTTCGTCCGCGAGCTGTCCCGGGCCCTGCCGCGCCGTTGCTGCTGCTGCTCCAGATAGGCGCTGTAGTTGCCCTCGAAGCGCTCCAGCACGCCGTCGTGGAAGGCGAACAGGCGATCCACGCTGCGATCGAGGAAGTACCGGTCGTGGGATACCACCACCACGCAGCCGCGGAAGTCCTCGAGGAAGTCTTCGAGCACCGTGAGGGTCTGGACGTCCAGATCGTTGGTGGGCTCATCCAGCAGCAGCACATTCGGGGCCTCGATCAGCAGCCGGCAGAGGTGCAGCCGCCGCCGTTCGCCCCCCGAGAGCTTGCTCACCGGCTGGTGCTGCTGGGCCGGGGGGAACAGGAAGCGCTCCAGCAGCTGGGAGGCGCTGATCTGGCTGCCCTCCACCTCCACGCTGCTGGCCGCCTCGGTCACCACATCGATCACCTTGCGCTCCCGACCGGCCGCATCGCGCTCCTCCCCCAGCACGTCGCTGTGCTGGTCGAAATAGGCCAGCTTCACGGTGGAGCCCAGCTCCAGGCGGCCCTCCTGCACCGGCCGCCGCCCGGCGATCAGGTCCAGCAGGGTGGATTTGCCTGAGCCGTTGGGGCCGATGATCCCCACCCGGTCTTCGGGGCTGAAGTCGTAACTGAACTCCCGCAGCAGGGGGGGCTCGCCCCGCTGCCGGCAGGCCTCGTTGGCCCAGATGCTCAGGGCCTCCGCCTCGATCGCCCGCCGGCCAAGCCGGCGTTGGTTGCTGGCCAGGCTCAGCTGGCCGCGGGCCTGCCGCCGCGGCGCCTCCTGCATCGCCTCGATTCTCTGGATGCGCGCCTTCTGTTTGGTGCTGCGGGCCTGGGGGCCACGCCGGAGCCACTCCAGCTCCCGCCGCAGCACGCCCCGGAACTTGGCCTCCGTGGCCAGGGCTGAGGCCTCGTCCTCGGCCTTGCGGGCCAGGTAGGTGGCGTAGTTGCCGCCGTAGCTCCTGGCCTCGCCGCGGTCCACCTCCACGATCCGATCGGCCACCTGGTCGAGCACGTAGCGGTCGTGGGTAATCAGCACCAGGGCCCCGGGGAAGCGCCCCAGGTAGCCCTGCAGCCACTGGATGCAGTCGGCATCGAGGTGGTTGGTGGGCTCGTCGAGCAGCAGCACATCCGGCTCGGCCACCAGGGCGGAGGCCAGGGCGAGGCGCTTGCGGAAGCCCCCCGAGAGCTCCCCCACCCGACGCCCCACGCCGTCGACGCCGAGACGATCCAGCACCTCCCGCACCTGCTGCTCCAGGCCCCAGGCCTGGCTCTGGTCCATGCGGCTGTTCAGCTCGCCCAGCTCCGCCAGCAGGGCCGTGGCCTCATCGCCCTGGGCGTGGGCCAGGGCATCGCTCACCGCGGTGTAACGGCGCAGCAGGGCCAGTTTCTCGCCACTGCCCTCGAACACCTGGTCGAGCACGGTGCGCTCTGGATCGAGAACCGGGTCCTGGCTTACCAGCACCACCCGGGCCTGGGGCAGGGTGCGGCGCAGCCCGGCGCCGGGGGGCTCCTCGCCGGCCAGCAGCTTCAGCAGGGTGCTCTTGCCGGCGCCATTGGGTCCGATCAGGCCCAGGCGCTCCCGCTCGCCGATGTGCAGGGTGAGCTGCTCGAACAGGGTGCGGATGCCGAAGTCCTTGCGGACGTCCACCAGGCTGATCAGGCTCACGTCAGACTCCGGCGCCCTGGCGGCGATCCTGCAGCGCCGCGAAGACGCTCTTGTCGCCCACATCCGCCGCGGCGGCCATGGGGAACTTGCGCAGGCAGAGCACCAGCAGCAGCACCGCCTCGACGGCCAGCAGGGTGCCGCTGGCCCTCGGGGACAGCAGGCCGCTCAGCTGCCCGAGCAGGGCCAGGGGCAACAGCAGGGTCACGCCGATTGCCTCGGGTCGTTGGAAGCAGAAGAACTCCTTGAAGCCGATCCCGGCCAGGGCGGCGAAGAAGGGCCCCACGGCCCAGATCCAGCGACCGTCTGCCTGAAGGGTTGTGGCCATGGCCCCAGGGCCTGCCTGGATCGCCAGGGCCAGGAAGCCCAGGCAGCCCAGCAGCCAGAAGGCCCGAAGGGCCTGATGCAGGGGCTTCAGATAGATGTGAATCCAGCGCAAGGCCAGCCCCAGCCCTGCCGCCATCGGCAGCAGCCAGGGCCAGAGCCAGCCAGCCCCCAGCCAGCGCCACTGGGCCAGCAGGGCAATCTGGGCCAGGGCCACCACCAGCAGGCTGAGCCGGTAGCCCAGCACCTCGCGGCGATCCTCCGCCGTGATCGTGAACGGGCCGTAGACGCCCTGGCACACCGGGTCCGTCGTGGACAGCCCGGTGGGATCATCTGCGGAGTCCGTCATGGTGCCCAGGTGCGGGGGGATCTCCCACCAGTGTGGCCAGGGGCGGGCCGGCCGGGACGATGCCCGAGGGGTGCAGGGGAAACAGGGCCCCGAAGTAGTCCTGTCGCCAGGCGTCCGGCCAGCAGGTGTCTGCCACCCCGGGGAGGGCATGGAAGCGCGAGCGCCAGCGCCACAGGGCCGGCAGCTGGCTCAGGGGCAGGCGGCTCACGCCGAACAGGGGGGCGTACACCAACTCCAGGCGGATCAGGGTGGGGAACAGCTGCACATCGGCCAGGCTCGGCTCGGGGCCGCTCAACCAGGGGTTGGTGGCCTCGTTCTCGCCCAGCTGCTGTTCCGCCTCCGCAAGGGTGGCGAACAGGGCGGCTTCCGCCCGGTCGTAGGCCTCCTGGTTGCGGGCAAAGCCGCAGCGGTAGACGCCGTCGTTCACCGCGTGCTGGAGGCGCTCCCGCCAGGACTGGCTCAGGGGCTGCTGGGCTGGGGGGTCGAGGTCGCAGTCGCCGGGGGAGGGCCAGCGGTTGAGCAGTTCGATCAGCCGGGCGCTCTCGCCCACCAGCACCTCGCCCCGCCGCGGCGACACCAGTACCGGCACCGTCGCCCGTACTCCGGCCGGGGCCCCACAGAGGCGGTAGAGCTCCTGCAGGCTGTCGCAGCCCAGGAACCGCTCCCTGAAACGCCAGCGGCCCGCCTCTGGATCGGGCTCCGCCACCTGCAGGGTGATGCTGCCGCCGAGCTGGCGCAGGCTCCACACCAGCCAGGCCCTGTGCGCCCAGGGGCAGCTCCTGCCCACGATCAGCACATGGGCGCCGGGCTCTGCGGCGTCCTGCGGCGGCGGGGGTGGGGAGGTGAACACCCCCTCGGGGCGCCGGTAGTTGCCGGCCCCATCGGCGGGCGCCAGGCCCCCCATCAGCTGCCGCCACTGCCACTGCCAGGCGCAGCGGGCGCTGCGTACCAGAATCGGTGCTGGCGCCATTGGCCTGCCTTCACTGCTGCACCGACTCTGCGCCAGGCTGACGTGAGGGGCCAAGGGAGAGGGCCGTGCACGATCATCCAGGCCAGGAGCCCGGCTGCGCGCCGGCCACCAGCACCGCACCGCCGGGTCAGGCCGTCGGCGTGCTGGTGGTGGCCGGTACCCACGGCAACGAGCGCAATGCCCCCTGGCTGCTGGAGCACTGGCTGCAATGTCCCGGCACCCTCGCCACGGCGGGGCTTCCCCTGCAGCTGGTGCTGGGCAACCCCGATGCCTACGCCTGCAACCGGCGCTATCTGGAGCGCGACCTGAACCGCTGCTTCAGTGACTCCCAGCTGGCAGACACTGCCGACCAATGCCTTGAAGTGCGCCGTGCCCGCGAGCTGATCGCCTGCCACGGCCCCGGCGGCAGCCAGCCCTGCGGGGCGGTGATCGACCTGCACAGCACCACCAGCGCCATGGGCAACTGCCTGGTGGTCTACGGCCGCCGCCCGGCCGACCTGGCCCTGGCCGCCGGGATCCAGAGCCGGCTTGGCCTGCCGATCTACCTGCACGAGGGCGATCCCAGCCAGACCGGCTTTCTGGTGCAGCAGTGGCCCTGCGGCGTGGTGATTGAGGTGGGCCCCGTGCCCCAGGGGGTGCTCCAGGCCAGGATCTGCCGTCAGACCCAGCTGGCCCTGGAGGCGGCCCTGGCGGTGCTGGCCTCGGCCCGGCAGGGACGCCTGCTGCTGCCCTCAACCCTGGTGGTGCACGGCCATCTGGGCAGCCTGGATGTGCCCCGGCGCGCCGATGGCTCGCCCCAGGCCTGCATACACCCGGCGCTGCAGTCGCGGGACTGGTGGCCGCTGCGCAGCGGCGATCCCCTCTTCCTCGACGCCGACGGCACGGTGCTGCGCTTTGAGGGCCGGGGCAGCGGCGATGCTCCCGTGGCGGTGTTCATCAACGAGGCGGCCTATGGCGAGAAAGGCATCGCCCTGAGCCTCACCCAGCGGCAGGTGTGGTCCGTGCCCGATTCCTGGGGACTGGCCCTGGGGGAGGCCGCCGCAGTGCTCGGCTCGGGCTGAGGGGCAGCCGAGCCGGAGCCTCAGGCCTCTGGGCCGTCCGGAAGGGCTGCTTCGGGCCTGGGCGGGCCGTTGTAGACGATCTGCAGGACTGTGCGACCGTCGGTGGAGATCACCAGTTCGGTTTCCACCGTGGCCGGAAGTTGAAGCTGTTCCCAGCCCGGGCTGCCGCCCAGGAAGCGGAAGGTGAAGCCAGATGCGGCGCGCTCCACCAGGCAGGGGTTGTTGCTCACCCCCTGAAACATGCACACCGCTGGGCGGTAGACGCTGAGACCACCGTTGAGCTTGGCCGCGGTGCCGCGGGCCAGGTTGATCGCTCTCTGCAGGCCCGCCGATTCCGCCTGGATCTGCTCGATCCGTTGCAGGGTCTGGCCCGTGAGGCTCCCAGGCGAAGGCTCCTGCGCCTGTCCGAGGGGAGCTTCCAGCACGCTGGTGGCCATCACAAGGCCTGCGCTGAGCAGACACCGCGTGGCCAACTGCCCAGCCCGCTCCAGCAGATGGCAGGTAGTGGAGTGCCCCATGGCGACAGACCCGCAGCTCTTGTAATGCCGTGAGGCTGATGCCTTAGCCCCTCTGTCGGAAGACCCGATCAGCCACAAACGAGGGTGGCCTGCTCCTGGGTGCAGGGCAGATTGCTGCTGGTGCCATCGGCCCAGTAGATGCGCAGCCGGTCATCGCTCGTGCCGCTGCGGTAGGTGAGGGATTTCACCGGCCCTGCCGGAGGTTTGCCGCTGCTGTCGGCTGTTCCCTTGGGCGTCACGGCATTGAGCTTCTGCTCGAGCTGCTGGATCTTGAGGTCCTGCTGCTCAAGGCGCTGCTGCAGTTGCTGCAGCTCGGCGGAAGGCTTCTTCTCGCAGGCGGCCAGGGCGAAGGCCGACGCCAGGGCCAGGGCCAGGGCCAGCGGCAGGCGGGCCTGAAAGCGGGCCGGGGGGGCTGGCATGGCCATGCCTGGTTGCACGTGGGTGTCGCAGACATAGCGAAGCGGCCGCCGCCGGGCGCCCATCGCTGTCGACCACGACATCCCTCTTCACAAACCCCGCAACGTTCTGTTACGTTAAGCAGCGACGGGGTTCCGTCCCGCGGCCGTTCCTGCTTCCGGGTTTTGCCCTGCAGTGCTTCTGCCGTCCTACTTACCTGCTCTTTCGAGCACCCATCACCTGTTCTCATGACCACCACTCTCCAGCAGCGCTCCGGCGCCTCCAGCTGGCAGCAGTTCTGCGAGTGGGTCACCTCCACCAACAACCGCCTCTACGTGGGCTGGTTCGGCGTGCTGATGATCCCCACCCTGCTGGCTGCGACCATCTGCTACATCGTGGCGTTCATCGCCGCTCCCCCTGTTGACATCGATGGCATCCGTGAGCCGGTTGCCGGTTCGCTGATCTACGGCAACAACATCATCTCCGGTGCTGTTGTGCCCTCCAGCAACGCCATCGGCCTGCACTTCTATCCCATCTGGGAAGCTGCCAGCCTCGATGAGTGGCTCTACAACGGCGGTCCTTACCAGCTGGTTGTCTTCCACTTCCTGATCGGCATCTTCTGCTACATGGGTCGTGAGTGGGAACTCTCCTACCGCCTGGGCATGCGCCCCTGGATCTGTGTTGCCTACAGCGCCCCCGTGGCTGCTGCTTCGGCTGTGTTCCTGGTGTATCCCTTCGGTCAGGGCTCCTTCTCCGACGGTATGCCCCTCGGCATCAGCGGCACCTTCAACTTCATGCTGGTGTTCCAGGCTGAGCACAACATCCTGATGCACCCCTTCCACATGCTGGGTGTGGCCGGTGTGTTCGGTGGCTCCCTGTTCTCCGCCATGCACGGCTCCCTGGTGACCTCCTCCCTGGTGCGTGAAACCACCGAGAGCGAGAGCCAGAACTACGGCTACAAGTTCGGCCAAGAGGAAGAGACCTACAACATCGTGGCTGCCCACGGTTACTTCGGTCGTCTGATCTTCCAATACGCCAGCTTCAACAACAGCCGCAGCCTGCACTTCTTCCTGGCTGCCTGGCCGGTGGTCGGCATCTGGTTCACCGCCCTGGGCGTGAGCACGATGGCCTTCAACCTGAACGGTTTCAACTTCAACCAGTCGATCCTCGATGGCCAAGGCCGCGTGGTGAACACCTGGGCCGACGTGCTGAACCGCGCCAACCTGGGTATGGAAGTGATGCACGAGCGCAACGCTCACAACTTCCCCCTCGACCTGGCTGCAGCAGAAGCCACCCCCGTGGCTCTGACCGCCCCGGCGATCGGCTGAGGCTGAATGGGCTGAGACCCTCTGTGAGCTTGCTCACTGGATGGCTCAGCCATCACAAGCTTCCAACCAGACGGAATCCCCGCCGCCCCCCTCTCACCAGGGGGGTTTTTGATGGTTGGGCCGGCTCAAGCCCTCGATGACTGCCAAACCTGAGATCGCTGCCCTGGTGGAGCAGTTCCAGCTCCAGGCCCACCCGGAGGGGGGCTGGTATCGGGAACTCCACCGCAGCAGCCTGGTGGTGACGCGTTCCGATGGAGCCAGGCGCAGCGCCTTCACCCAGATCGTGTTCCTGCTGGCTGCAGGCACCGTCAGCCGCTGGCACCGGGTCAGGCAGGCCGAGGAGTCCTGGCAGCATCTCAGCGGCGATCCCCTCGACCTCTGGCAGATGCCGCCCGCGGGGGGGCAAGCCAGCGTTTCAAGGCTCAGGACCCCGGTCGGGCCTGACGCCAGGAGCCCGGAAGCAAGCTCGCTCACCCCAGTGACCGTTGTGCCGGCGGACTGGTGGCAGGCCGCCGCCAGTTGCGGGCGCTGGAGTCTGGTGGTCTGCACCGTGGCCCCAGGTTTCGAGTTCGACGATTTCGAGCTCCTTGCCGAGAGCGCAGAGCCCATTGACCTGCCCGGGGAGGGCACCCGGTTTGCATGAGAAATCCGATTGGGCGGCGCTACAGGCCCAGGAGGGAGGGAACCTTGGCGAGCCCGGTCCCTTCATGGTCTGTTACAGTTGTTTTAACACTTCGTGATCTTTATGGACGACACCACCGGCCGCTTCGGCTTCAGTGCCTTCGCAGAAACCTGGAATGGCCGTCTGGCCATGCTTGGCTTCGTGATCGGTCTCGGCACCGAGCTGCTCACGGGCCAAGGCATCCTTTCCCAGATCGGTCTGGGTTGATCGCCATGAGTACCGACTATTCCGCAGCCATCGCCGGGGTCACTGCCCTCGTGATCGTGCTCACCACCATGGTGGGCTTTGTTCTCTCCCGCCCCAGTGACCTGGCACCGCACAATCCTCGCTGAGGGCTGCCAGCTCCACTGGTGGCTGAAGCTGCAGGCAGATGCTGTCTGTAGCTAGTCCGCCGGATCGGGCAGAACCACCACGGCACAATTTCCCTGCCGAGGGTGATCGACAGGAGCGCTGGGTGGGCGTTCAACCAAGGCGCTTTCTGGGCAGTGATGTCCTTGGCCGCTGAGGCCCACTACCAGTGATGTGATCAAATCACTGGAGCAATGGGCTGTTACCCCTGTTCATACTTGCAGGCCCAATGTACCGCGTCATGCTGCGTTGGTGAGCAATCGTTCAGCGTGTTCAGGCGTTTTCCATCCTCCTTGCGTTCTGCCGATTGACGCATCGACTCCCGAGATAGCACTTCATTCAACCCATTGACCAGCATCCAGGCAGGGTCATTTGTTTGATTTATTGCAGTTCAGCTGAAATCTCGAAACCCACTCTTTGATTCCGCGCCATTCTCTACATCTTCGGGGCGGCTGAAGATGTAGAGAATGGTGGGACTTCCGCTCGGGCCACTTGGGATGACTGAAGCCGATGATCGGATTTGAACCGATGGCCTACTGATTACGAATCAGTTGCTCTACCGCTGAGCTACACCGGCGCCGAATCGAAATTAGCATTGTGGGGTCCGCACCATCCAGGCCGCCCATGGGGACCCAGCCGCGCCCGATTGATCCAGAGCTCAGGGCCAGGTTGATGCAGGAAGTGCGCACCCCCTGGCGCGGTCTGCGCCGTGCCCTGTGGCTGGCTCTGGCGGCCTCCGGCGCTGTGGGGCTGGCCACCATGGCAATGCGCGGGGCCTCGGGAGCTGAGGTGGGCTCAGCTGACCTGCTCATCCAGATCAGCGCCCTCGGCCTGTTTGGGGGCTTGCTCTGGTTCGATCGCAACCGCACCGCCGCCACCGACCCTGACTGAAACCAGGGGGGCCAGCAGCAGCAGGGGCAAGCCAAGGCAGAGGCGCTGTTGGGCCAGTTCTTCGGCGCTCAGGGGTGCCGCCTGTTCCAGATGCGTCTGGCTTCGGGTCAGCAGCCAGGCGGCCTGCATCAGCTGATGCCATTGCCACAGCAGCACCGCCAGCAGTGGAACGCTCAGCAGCAGCACCACCAGGCGGTTGCTCTGGGCCAGGGGGGAGAAGCCCGAGACGGCTGCGGCCCGCCCGTCAAGCGCCCACAGCAGCGGCAGCAGGCCCAGGGCGCCGAGGATCCCCAGCAGCCTTGCTGCCAGGGCATCCTGCAGGCCAGCGAGGCGCCGTTGCAACGGGCTGCGTCCAGCCAGTGGAACCTGCACCAGCAGCAGCGAGCAGCAATCGGCCGGCTGGCGCCAGAGCAGCAGCGAGGGGGCCAGAACGCCAAGACCCCAGGCCAGTAGTCGCTCCAGGGCTGGAGCCGGCCCCGGATCGGCCCCCGCCAGCAGCAGCAGCAGCAGCAGCAGCTCCAAGGGGATGGCCCCCAAGGCGATGAGCTGAAGCCAAAGCAGGGGCTCGCTGCGGGGGGTCAAGGCTGGGGGGCTCGGGAGTGGGCGGAGCTCAGGTGCTGAGCGTGCGTCGCTGGGTCACCAGTTTGAACGCTTCCACCCGATCCCCTTCCTGCCAGCCGGTGAAACGATCGCAGCCGATGCCGCACTCGAAGCCGGTGGCCACCTCCTTGACATCGTCCTTGTTGCGGCGCAGGGAGTCGAGATCGCCCTCGTAGACCACCTCCCGGCCACGGCGCACCCTGATCTTGCAATTGCGCTGCAGCTTGCCCGTGGTCACGTAGCAGCCCGCCACGGCGCTCTTGCCGATGGTGAACACCGCCCGCACCTCGGCTTCGCCGAGGGCCTCCTCCACCAGCTCCGGCTCCAGCAGGCCCTCCATGGCCAGCTGGATGTCTTCCAGGAGCTTGTAGATCACGTCGTAGTCGCGCACGTCCACGCCGGTGGCGTCAGCTGCTCGCTTGGCACCTGGAGCCATCGAAGTGTTGAAGCCCACGATCACCGCGCCTGAGGCGGCGGCCAGATCCACGTCGGTCTCGGTGACCTCCCCCGGGGCCGAGAGCAGCACCCGCACCTGCACCTCGCCTTGGGGCAGTTGTTCGAGGGAGCCGAGAATCGCCTCCACCGAGCCCTGCACGTCGGCCTTGAGGATCAGGTTGAGCTCCTTGAGCTCGCCTTCGCTGGCCTGGCCTGACATCGAGGCCAGGGACACCCGCCGGGAGGCCATCTGCTGGGCCAGGCGCGTCGCCCGCGCCTCATTGGCCCGATCGCCCACCACGGCCCGCGCTGACTTCTCATCGGCGAACACCTCGAACTCATCGCCGGCGGTGGGAACTTCGCTGAAGCCCAGGGCCTCCACGGCGTAGGAGGGGCCGGCTTCCTTCACCCGCTTGCCGGTGTCATCCACCATGGCCCGCACCTTGCCCAGGATCGGGCCTGCCGCCAGCACATCGCCGGGGCGCAGGGTGCCGTTCTGAACCAGCAGGGTGGCCACCGGACCCTTGGCCTTGTCGAGGTGGGCCTCAATCACGGTGCCCTTGGCGCGGCGATTCGGATTGGCCTGAAGATCCTCCACTTCGGACTGCAGCAGGATCATCTCCAGCAGCTTGTCCACGTTCTCGCCCTTGATGGCGCTCACTGGGACCATCACCACATTGCCGCCCCAATCTTCAGCCACCAGGTCGAGACCTGAGAGCTCCTGCTTCACCCGTTCCGGCGAAGCTCCCTCCTTGTCGATCTTGTTGATCGCCACCACGATCGGCACCTTGGCGGCCCGGGCATGGCTGATGGCCTCCAGGGTCTGGGGTCGAACGCCATCGTCGGCGGCCACCACCAGCACGGCCACGTCGGTCACCTTGGTGCCCCGGGCGCGCATTGCCGTGAAGGCCTCGTGGCCGGGGGTGTCCAGGAAGGTGAGCTTGCGCGGCTCGCCGTCCTGCTCGATCTGCACCTGGTAGGCGCCGATGTGCTGGGTGATGCCCCCGGCCTCGCCGGCGGCCACCCGGGTCTTGCGGATCGCATCCAGCAGGCTGGTCTTGCCGTGGTCCACGTGGCCCATCACCGTCACCACGGGAGGTCGCCGGATCAGGTGTTCGAGGTCGCTCGCCTCGATCATCTCCACCGTCTTGGCGGCGGCTTCCTCGGCGTCGTCCTGGAGCACGGGCACGCCGAACTCCTCCGACACCGCCTCGATCGTGGAGAGATCCAGGCTCTGGGTGACCGTGGCGATGATGCCTTTGAAGAAGAGGCTCTTGATGATTTCGGAGCTCTCCAGGCCGAGTTTTTCGGCCAGCTCCTGCACCGTGAGGTTGCCCTCCGGCACGATCAGCATCTCGGGCCGCTGCTGCTTGGCCTCGCGGGATGCTCGCAGCTCCATGGCACGGCGGCGCTGACGCTGACGGGTGGTTTCCTTCTTGCGTTTGCGCGCCGCGACCGTGGGCCTTGGGGCTGCAGCAGTGCGGACCCTGGCCTTGGATGGGCGGGCCAGGCTGGCCTGCAGCACCACCGCCTCCTGCTCGCCGGCGTAACCGCCGGTCTCGGCCGTGAGGGCGTCGTCGTTGTCGCCAATGATGTGAACCTTGGGGCGCTGCCGCTGCGGTGCCCGGCTGCGCAGGGCTTCCAGCTTGGCGCTGTCATCCCAGTCGGGTCGTCTCGGGCGCCCGCCGGCGGGGACCGGAGCACGGAAGCCGGGACGGCGCGGGGCGGCCGCTGGTGCCGCGTTCGGGCGCACCAGGTCGGGGGTGTTGCCGTTGCCCGTGCCGCTTTCCGCGGGGCGATCACCGGGACGGCGCGGCGGCGGAGCCGGAGTGCGTCCTCCGGGCTTCTGCAGCTGCATCAGCTCGCCGGGAGCCACGGGCTTGCGCATGCCGGCAGGCATGCCGGGGCGGCCGGGACCGGCGACCCTGGGGCCAGCGGGCACGCTGCTGTCGCGGCGGATGGGTTTCCCCACCAGCTCCAGCGGGGTGGGGGCGGGACGCCCGCCAGTGGCGCCCTGGCCGGGGCGGATCGGCGCCGGCGCTCCTGCCCTCTGGGGTGGCGCGGGGCGTTGGCCCTGGGGTGCCCTGCTGCCCGGAGGTGAGGGGCGCGCGCCGGGGCCTGGCGGCCTGCTGCCGACCTGGGGACTGATCGGCTTGCCGACCAGCTGGGGTCTGACGGCGCCAGGGCGGGCGGGCGGCTCCTGTTTGCGGCTGGGGGCGGGCGTGCTGGGCCGGGCCGGCTTGGAGGCGATCACCACCGGCGGCCGGGCCGGCGTGGCTGGCCGCACTGACGGCGGCTGGCGATCGCCGGCTGGGGCGCCGGCGGCGCGGCCTGGAGGGGCGGCCGGCCGTGATGGATTAGCTGCTGGCTTGGCTGCTGTGGGCCGCAGCGGAGCAGCCGCGGGCCTGGCTGGCTGAGCCGCGGCCGCAGCCGGCTTGACCGCCGTCCTGATCTCGGGCTTGACCACCGGCTTGGGCTTGGGCTTGTCGGTTGATCCAGACGCGGCTGGCGGGGACGCGGGCTTCGCCACTGGCCTGGATTCCGCTGTCACGGCAGGCTTCTGCAGCTGGGGCCTGGGCTGGCCCGCCTCGGCGCCTGGGGGCTTCGGCGAGATTGGCGGTTTGGCGGGCACCATCGGGCGTGCTGCCGGTGGAGCGGCAGCACGACTGGCAGCCGCTGGGCGCTCTGGAGCGGCTGGAGCCGCCTTCTGCACGGCAAGGATGGCCTTGCCCGGTGTTGGGGCCGCTGCAGGGGCAGGTTGGGGGGCACCGTTGGTCCCCTGCTGGATCAGCCGGCGGATCTGGCTGGCTTCCCCGTCACTGATCGAACTGCTGTGGCTTTTGGCAGCCACTCCCAGCTTCTCGGCAGCATCCAGCACGTCCTTGTTCTCCAGGCCCAGGTCCCGGGAAAGCTCATAGATTCTGACTTTGCCGCTGCTGGTCATTCAGGTCTCCAATGGTCCGGGCTCCGGCCTCCCGTGGGAGCCGTGGGCACGAGGCTGCACGCAAGCTGCAGCCAAGATTCATCTTGCCTCAGAGCTTGCCCCTGAGGCGGGCTGAGGCTCCCCATCCAGCCGCTCGTCCAGCAGATCGAGCAGTGCGTCGGCCACCTGGCAGCGGAGGGATCGCTGCAGGCGCCGTCGCCGCCGGGCTTCCTCCAGGCAGTCCCTGCAGGGGCAGAGGTAGGCCGACCGGCCCATCCCCTGATCCAGCTGGATCCCACCTGAAGCCAGGCGCACCACCCGCCAGAGACCGCGGCGATCGGCGAGGACCCGGCAGGCCACACAGCGCCGCAGCACCACCCCGGGGGCTGATGGGGGGCTCACCGGGTTTCGGCCTCTGTGGGCTCTGCTGCCTGGGGATCGATTGCCCCAGCTTCTGGCTCGGCCCCGGACAGATCGCCCCCGCCATAGCCATAGGGTCCACCCTCCTCGTCCTCCGGCAGGGGGTAGAGCTCCCGCAGGCGGGCGTCTTCCTCGGCGCGGGTGGCCTGTTCGACCGCCAGTCGGGCTTCGGCCTCGGCCTGCAGGGCCTCATCTTCTTCCCGCAGGGCAATCAGCTCGGCCACGGTCGCGTCCTCGCCGGCCTGGTCGTATTCGTGGGCATTCTTGATGTCGATCTTCCAGCCGGTGAGCCGGGCCGCCAGGCGAACGTTCTGGCCCTCGCGGCCGATCGCCAGGCTGAGCTGATCGGGGGGAACCAGCACGTGGGCGTGTTGCCCATCGGGATCCACCAGTCGCACGGCCTCCACCCGGGCCGGGCTGAGGGAATTGGCGATGTACTGGCCCGGATCGGGGGACCAGCGGATCACATCGATCTTTTCGCCGCGCAGTTCGTTCACCACCTGCTGAATGCGTGAACCACGGGCGCCGATGCAGGCACCCACGGGGTCCACCTCCCGCTCCACCGAGTCCACCGCCACTTTGGTGCGCGGTCCTACCGAACGACTGGGCGGGTTGGCTTCCCGTGCCACGGCAACGATGCGCACGGAACCCTCCTGGATCTCGGGCACTTCGTTTTCGAAGAGATAGACCACCAGGCCGGCATTGGAGCGGCTCACAAACAGCTGGGGGCCGCGCCTGGCCACTTCGCTCACTTCCTTCAGAAACACCTTGAAGGTGGCGTTGGCGCGGTAGTTGTCGTTGGGGAGCTGATCACGGCGCGGCAGTTCGGCTTCCACCTCCGGGCGCCCGAGGCCACTGCTCACGGCCATGATCACACTCTGGCGCTCAAATCGGATTACCCGGGAGGTCAGCACCGGGTCTTCCAGATCGGCGAATTCCTCCTGGATCATGCGCCGTTGCTGGTCGCGCAGTTTCTGGGCCAGCACCTGCTTGGTGGTGGCTGCGGCCATGCGCCCGAAGTCGTCCTTCTCCGGGGTCACATCCAGTACCACGGTGTCGCCGATCTGGGCGTCTTCGGCGACCTGCTGCACCTCAGAAAGGGCAATCTGATGGTCTTCGCTTTCCACTTCCTCCACAATGATTTTGGAGGCCAGCACCCGATAGCCTTCTTCGTCGAGATCCAGCTGGACGTCGAAGTTGGAGAAGTAATCTTCTTCGAAAGGGTCTTCGCTGATGCCGAGATAAAGGGTGCGGCGATAGCGCTCATAGCCTTTGAGCAGGGCTTCTCGCAGGGCCGCGTCGACCACCGAGGCCGCCAGCTTCTTTTCTTCGCTGATGTCCTCGATCAGATTATTCAGGCCGGGAAGTAAGACCAGGGCCATGGGTTTTCGGTTGTGGGTGATTCAGTTGTTGGAGCTCAGCTCTCCACGCTCGGCGTGACCAGGAGCACCTGGATCACCGCTTCGAGTGGGAACCGCTTGATGCGGCCGCGCTGGTTGATCTGCAGCTCGCTCTCGGTGCGCTCCAGAAGAAGGCCCTCGCAGCGACTTTCCGATCCCTTGGCATCGCGGAAGCGCACGGCCACCGGGAAACCGCGGAAGCTGCGGAAGTCCCGATCGTCGTGCAGTTCCTCGCTGACGCCGGGACTGCTGACCTCCAGAACATAGGCCTCGTCGGTCAGCAAGCCCTCGGATTCCAGGGCCTCGGCCAGCGTTGGGGACAGGGCGGCACAGTTGTCGAGTGTGATGTCGCCGCCTGAAGCCCGCTGCACCATCACCTGCAACGTGATCGGAATCCGATGGCTGAGCAGTGCCACACCCTTGAGCTCACAGCCATGGGCCGCGCAGGTCTGGCGAGCCAGAGCTTCGAGTTTGGGCAGCAGGGGATGGGGCACCGAAGGACAGACCGTGGGAGACCGGAACCAGGCCTGGCCCAAGGACCTCAAGGCCGATTTGTCACCCTAGGGGATCTTTGCTGCCATCAGAAGGGGAAGCCAGCGCGCCCAGATCGATCACGGGGGCCTCGGCGTAGTAGTCACTGCGCTGAACGGTGCCGCGCCGCTCCGCGTCCAGGTTCATGCACTGGGCTTTCTGTTCATCGCTGCGCAGGTACTGGCAGACCCGTGCCCAGAGCTTGGCGCGGGTGCCCGGCGCCCCCTGGCTGAAGTGCACCAGGTCGGCGCCGCCAGCCATGCCTTGGATCTCCACCTGACAAAGGCTGCAACGCTGCCGGGTGCCGGGGGGGATTGCTGCCATGGCGGCCTCGCTATTCAGCGGGCAACTTAAGCGCAGGTGCCGGAGGAATGGATGCGTGTGTTGCAGCTGAGCGATCCCCACCTGCTTGCCGATCCAGGCGGCGTCTATCGCGGTCGCCAGCCCCTCGCCTGCCTGACCCACGGGCTGCGGCAAGCCCTGGCGGCGGCCGCGGCCCCGCCGGACCTGCTGCTGCTCAGCGGTGACCTCTGCCAGGACGAAAGCCTGGCGGGGTATGTCCATCTCCACACATCGTTGCAGTTCCTGGGCCTTCCCCTGGCCTTGCTGCCAGGCAACCACGACCATCCCCAGCTGCTGCGCTCCGTTCTGGGTCGCCACAGTCCGATCGCGCCGGCGCTGGTGGAGGGGCCTGGGGCAAGGCTGCTCCTGCTCGACAGCCACAAGGCCGGAGCCACCGCTGGTTGGCTCGGAGCCACGCAGCTTGCCTGGCTGGCGGGCGTTCTCCAACAGCTGGAGAACGCCTCGCCCCTACCCCTGCTGGTGGCCGTGCACCATCCCCCCGTGGCGATCGGCGACCCGGAGATGGATGCCATCGGGCTGCTTGATGGGTCGGTCCTGCTCCAGCTGCTGGGGCAAGCCAGGGACCTGGAGGCCGTGGTGTTCGGCCACATCCACCAGCACTGGCGCGGCAGCCTGCCCGGCCGTCGGGAGGTGCCCCTGCTCGGTTGCCCTTCCACCCTCTGCGGCTTCGGACCGGTGCAGGCTTGCCCCCTGGGCCGCCCTGACGACCCCGGCGGACGCTGGCTGGAGATCGGCGCACCGGGCGGTTTTCAGGAGTCCCTGCTGCGCTGGTCCCCTCCCTAGCCTCAGCTCAGCAGTGCTGGCCCGCCCGTGCCCCCTGAGCTGAAGCCCTCTTCCGCTGGTTTCCTGGTCAAGCTGCGCCGCTGGCTCCTCCAGCGCCGCCCTGCTGCCGCTGGCCTGCTGGCCCTCACGCTCGTGGCCTTCCAGCTGGTTGCTGCCCCCGCTGCCTGGGCCGTGGAGGCGACCGCCCCTGGCCCGGTGACCCACAGTTTTGTGGCGGAAGCGGCCCGCTCAGTGGCCCCGGCCGTGGTGCGGATCGATATCGAACGTGACGTGGAGCGGCAGGCCTTCGATCCGGCTCTGCTGGATCCGCTGCTGCGCGATCTGTTCGGCGACCCTGCCGGCAGCAGGCGTGAGCGGGGCCAGGGCTCGGGAGTGGTGATCGATGCCCGCAGGGGGCTGGTGCTCACCAACGCCCACGTGGTGGATCAGGTGGATCGGGTGGAAGTCACCCTGGCGGATGGTCGCCAGCGCGATGCCACGGTGGTGGGCAGTGATTCCGTCACCGATCTGGCCCTGGTGCGGATCCGCGGCGTCGACGACCTGCAGGCCGCCTCCCTCGGCGATTCCGAGGCTCTCGAGGTGGGGGATTGGGCCATCGCCCTGGGCAGCCCCTATGGCCTGCAGCGCACGGTCACCCTGGGCATCGTCAGCAGCCTGCACCGCGACATCAACAGCCTCGGCTTCTCCGACAAGCGCCTCGATCTGATCCAGACCGATGCTGCGATCAATCCCGGCAACTCCGGCGGACCCCTGATCAACGCCGCCGGCGAAGTGATCGGCATCAACACCCTGGTGCGCTCCGGTCCGGGAGCGGGGCTCGGCTTCGCCATTCCGATCAACCTGGCCCGGCAGGTGGCCGGCCAGCTGGCCGACGGCGGCCAGGTGGTGCACCCCTATCTCGGCCTGCAGCTGGTGCCGCTCACGGCCCGCCGTGCCCGGGACAACAACCGCGATCCCGATGCGGTGCTGCAGCTGCCCGAGCGCGACGGTGCCCTGGTGCAGCGGGTGCTGCCGGAGAGTCCCGCCGAGGAGGCAGGCATGCGCCGCGGCGACCTGGTGGTGGCCGCAGCCGATCAGCCGGTGGCCGACCCTGCCAGCCTGCTGCGCCAGGTGGAGCTCGCGGCGGTGGGCGAACCGCTGGCCATCACCGTGGTGCGAGGCCGCCGCGAACTGAGCCTCTCGATCCGTCCGGCGGCCCTGCCCAGCGCCGGTTGAGGCCGCTGCTACGGTCGCGGCGCGCGCGAGGGGTTGGTGCCGATGGCCGAGCTGCAGGACCGGATGAAGCAGGCGGTGGCCCTGGCGGCCACCGACCAGATCCGCAGTGGCATGGTTGTGGGGCTGGGATCGGGCTCCACCGCCGCGCTGATGATCCAGGCCCTGGGCGCCCGGCTGCGCAGCGGCGAGCTCAGCGACATCACCGGCGTGGCCACCTCCTTCCAGGGCGAGGTGCTGGCGGCTGAGCTGGGCATCCCCCTCGCCAGCCTCAATGCCATCAGCCGCATTGATCTGGCCATTGACGGAGCCGATGAGGTGGATCCGGCCTTCCAGCTGATCAAGGGGGGTGGCGCCTGCCACGTGCAGGAGAAGCTGGTGGCCCGCCGCGCCGACCGCTTTGTGGTGGTGGTGGATGCCACCAAGCTGGTGGACACCCTCAACCTCGACTTCCTGTTGCCGGTGGAGGTGCTGCCGGGCGCCTGGCGCCAGGTGCAGGCGGAACTCCAGGCCCTCGGCGGTGCAGCCCAGCTGCGTATGGCCGTGCGCAAGGCCGGTCCCGTGGTGACGGATCAGGGCAACCTGGTGCTGGATGTGCGCTTTGCCGGTGGCATCCCCGATCCCGAGGGGCTGGAGCTGCAGATCAACAACCTTCCGGGGGTGCTGGAGAACGGCCTGTTCGTGAACCTGGCCGATCAGGTGCTGGTGGGCCAGATCGAGGCGGACAGCCCCAGCGTCAGAGATCTCGACAAACGCTGAGCTCCTGCCAGCCGCACCGATCTCGGCAGGCTTTCAGCTCAGCCGCCGCCGCACCGACTCGGCGTGGCTGTGCAACCCCTCACTCTCGGCCAGGGTGATCACGGCCTGGCCCGTGGCCTCGAGGGCGGCCCGGTTGAAGTGGATCAGCGAGGTGTGACGCAGGAACGTCTCCACGCTCAGGGCCCCGGCGAAGCGGGCTGTCCCGGAGGTGGGCAGGGTGTGGTTCGGCCCGGCCAGGTAGTCGCCCACCGCCTCCGGGCTGTGGGGCCCCATGAAGATCGCGCCGGCGTTCTGGATCTGTTCCGCCAGCGCCTGGGGCTCTTGCACCAGCAGCTCCAGGTGTTCCGGGGCAAAGCGATCGCTGAGGGCGGCGGCACTGCCGAGATCGCGGCAGATCACCACCAGGCCCCAGTCCTCCAGGGCCGAGCGGGTGATGGCTGCGCGCGGGTGTCCCCGGAGCTGGGCTTCGAGGGCCTGGGGCAGAGCGCTGGCCAGCTCCTCGCTGGTGGTGAGCAGGATGGCCGCCGCCAGGGGGTCATGTTCGGCCTGGGCCAACAGGTCGGCGGCCACCTGCTCCACCCGGGCGGTGTGGTCGGCGATCACCAGCACCTCGCTCGGCCCGGCCAGGGAATCGATCGCCACCTGGCCGTACACCGCCTTCTTGGCCAGAGTCACGTAGAGATTGCCGGGGCCGCTGATCACATCCACGCGGGGAATGGACGCCGTGCCGTAGGCGAGGGCAGCAATCGCCTGGGCGCCCCCAACCCGGTAGACCTCGTCGATGCCGGCCAGATGGGCTGCGGCCAGGACGGTGGGGTTCGGCTCACCGCCCGGGCCAGGCGGCGTCACCATCACCAGCCGCTCCACCCCCGCCACCACGGCAGGCACGGCGTTCATCAGCACTGTGCTCGGGTAGGAGGCCCGGCCGCCAGGCACGTACAGCCCGGCGCGCTGCACCGGTCGCCAGCGCCGGCCCAGGGTTTCGCCATGGGGACCGGTGACGCTCAGGTCTGCCGGCACCTGGCGGCGATGAAAATCCAGGATGCGGCCGTGGGCCAGGCGCAGGGCCTCCTGCAGGGGAGGCGGGCACTGGTCCCAGGCGCTGGCCAGCCGCTCCGGCGGGATCCGCAGCGGATCCGGGCGCACGCCATCAAAGCGCTCCGTGAGGCTGAGCAGGGCGGCATCGCCTTCTCTCCGCACCAGTTGAAGGATCTCGTCCACCAGCGATGCAGCCTGTTCGCTGGCCCCGCCCTGGGTCCGTCCGGCGATGGCCTCGAGGCGTTCGGCTGCGGCTGCCGGATCCCGCAGGCAGGTGAGCAGCAGCGCAGTGGAGGGGGCGGCCACGGAAGTCACGCGAGGCAGGTGCTCAACCTAGAGGGCCACAGCAGGCCTCCCCGGCCCAGGGGCCGCGGCGGGGAGGCTGGAAGGCACCGAGGTAAGATCATCGATCGCTGAACCAGTCCTCCACCGCCTGTGGCCAATAACAAGTCTTCGAAGAAGCGCATCGAGATCGCCGAGCGCAACCGGCTGCGCAACCGCACCTACAAGTCGTCCCTGCGCACCCTGATGAAGCGCTGTTTCACGGCTTGCACGGCCTACAGCCAGGGTCCCGATGCCACCGCCAAGGAGGCGGTGCAGCTGTCCATGCGGGCTGCCTTCAGCAAGATCGACAAGGCCGTGAAGGTGGGTGTGCTGCATCGCAACACCGGTGCCCATCAGAAATCGCGCCTGAGCACCGCGGTGCGCCAGGCCGTGGAGCCTGAAACCGCAACCAGCTGAGGCCTCGGTCGGGCGGGGATCCGGCAGGTGTCGTCCTAGGTCACCAGCCTGGCTGGTGCTGAGCCAGCATGGCCACGGCCCTGACGCCCCATTCCCATGACGCCGACGTCTGCCGCCCAGAGCGAGGCTGCCCATCCAGCCGAGCCCCTCTTCCACGGCGGGCTGGTGGATTCCCACTGCCACATTGTCTTTCGCCAGTTTGACGACGATCTCGATGACGTGATCGCGCGCTGGCGACAGGCCGGAGTGGTGTCTCTGGTGCATGCCTGCGTGGAGCCCGCCGAAATCCCGGCGATTAGGGCCCTCGCCGATCGCCTTCCGGAGTTGCGTTACTCGGTGGGGGTCCATCCCCTCGATACCGAGCACTGGAGCAGCGACACCGCGGCTGTTCTGGAGCAGGCCGCCCTGGCTGACCCCAGGGTTGTGGCCATCGGCGAACTGGGCCTGGACCTGTTCCGGGAGCAGAACCTCGAGGCCCAATTGGCCGTGCTGCGGCCCCAGCTCGACCTGGCCTGCCGGCTGGATCTGCCGGTGATCGTGCACTGCCGCGATGCCGCCGAGCCGATGCTCGCCGAGTTGCGCCTGCGCCGTGGCGAGGGCCTGTGCCCCCGGGGGGTGATGCACTGCTGGGGGGGCACTCCCGAGGAGATGGAGGCGTTCCTCGAGCTCGGGTTTTACATCAGCTTCAGCGGGGTGGTCACCTTTGCGAAGGCCGAGGCCACCCACGCCTGTGCCCGGGCCGTGCCAGCCGATCGCTACCTGGTGGAAACCGACTGTCCCTTCCTGGCTCCGGTGCCGCGCCGGGGCAAGCGCAATGAACCGGCCTATGTGGCCGCCGTGGCGGAGCGGGTGGCGGTGCTGCGGGGGGAGAGCCTGGAAGCCGTGGCCCGCACCAGCACGGCCAATGCCAGGACGCTGTTTGGGCTTCCTGGTGACAGTGTATGATTGTTCATTGGCCTGGATGCGAAAGCGCTCCTTGTTGTCGACGTCTGCAGCCTTGATGCGATCTCGTTAGATGCCTCCCCCTGGGCAGCCGTTCCCCTCTGGGGAGCGGCTGTTCGCGTGGGCGGCCGCGAGCGATCAGCCGGCTGATGGACCGACAGGCCACCGCTTCAATGTCCGATCCTGCAGGTTCACCGCATGAGCAGCGCGATCCAGGTCGCCAAGACCGTCACTTACCTGCCCGATCTCGTGGAGGTACAGCGGGCGAGCTTCAAATGGTTCCTGGAGAAGGGCCTGATCGAAGAGCTTGAGAGCTTTTCGCCAATCACCGACTACACGGGCAAACTTGAGCTGCACTTCATTGGCAGTGAATACCGGCTGAAGCGTCCCCGCCATGACGTGGAAGAAGCCAAGCGGCGCGATGCCACCTTCGCTTCGCAGATGTATGTCACCTGCCGGCTGGTCAACAAAGAGACCGGTGAGATCAAGGAGCAGGAGGTTTTCATCGGTGAACTGCCGCTGATGACCGAGCGCGGCACCTTCATCATCAATGGTGCTGAGCGTGTGATCGTGAATCAGATCGTTCGCTCTCCCGGCGTCTATTTCAAAGAAGAGCCAGACCCCAAGACCGGACGCAAGACCTACAACGCCAGTGTGATTCCCAACCGGGGAGCATGGCTGAAGTTTGAAACCGATAAGCACGAGCTGATGCACGTGCGGGTGGATAAGACCCGCAAGATCAATGCCCACGTTCTGATGCGGGCCATGGGCCTGTCGGATGTGGACGTACTCGATAAGCTGCGCCACCCCGAGTACTACTCGAAGACGATTGAATCCGCCACCAGCGTGGATGGAATCACCTCCCAGGACCAGGCTCTGCTGGAGCTCTACAAGAAGCTGCGTCCGGGTGAACCGCCCTCCGTGAGCGGCGGCCAGAGCCTGCTGGATTCCCGCTTCTTCGACGCCAAGCGTTACGACCTCGGCCGGGTTGGCCGCTACAAGATCAACAAGAAACTGCGGCTCACCGTGCCGGATGAGACGCGGGTGCTCACCAAGGAGGAGTTGCTCGCCACCCTCGATTACCTGATCGGCCTGCAGTTGGGCCAGCCCGGCTATGAGATCGACGACATCGATCACCTGGGCAATCGTCGTGTGCGCTCCGTGGGCGAGTTGCTGCAGAACCAGGTGCGCGTGGGCCTCAACCGGCTTGAGCGAATCATCAGGGAACGGATGACCGTCGGTGAGACCGAGTCCCTCACCCCGGCCCAGTTGGTGAACCCCAAGCCCCTGGTGGCGGCGATCAAGGAGTTCTTCGGCTCCAGCCAGCTGAGCCAGTTCATGGATCAGACCAACCCCCTGGCTGAGCTCACCCATAAGCGCCGCATCAGCGCGCTCGGTCCAGGCGGCCTCACCCGGGAGCGGGCCGGTTTCGCCGTGCGCGACATCCACCCCTCCCACTACGGCCGCATCTGCCCGATCGAAACCCCGGAGGGCCCCAACGCCGGCCTGATCGGTTCGCTCGCCACCCATGCCCGGGTGAACGAATACGGCTTCATTGAAACCCCCTTCTGGAAGGTGGAGGAGGGGATTGTGATCAAGCAAGGTAATCCCATCTACCTCTCCGCTGATCTGGAGGACGAGTGCCGCGTCGCCCCCGGCGACGTGCCGACCGACTCCGACAGCCGCATCACGGCTGACCTGGTGCCCGTGCGCTACCGCCAGGATTTTGAAAAGGTGCCACCCGAGCAGGTGGATTACGTGCAGCTCTCGCCGGTGCAGGTGATCTCCGTGGCCACCTCCCTGATTCCCTTCCTGGAGCACGACGACGCCAACCGCGCCCTGATGGGTTCGAACATGCAGCGTCAGGCCGTGCCGTTACTGCGTCCGGAGCGCCCCCTGGTGGGCACGGGCCTGGAGACCCAGGTCGCCCGCGACTCCGGCATGGTGCCGATCACCCGGGTCAATGGCACGGTCACCTATGTGGATGCCACGGCCATCGTGATCCGCGATCAAGACGGCGTGGACCACACCCACTACCTGCAGAAGTACCAGCGCTCCAACCAGGACACCTGCCTCAACCAGCGCCCGATCGTGCGCCAGGGAGATCCGGTGATCGCAGGCCAGGTGCTGGCCAATGGATCGGCCTGTGAGGGTGGTGAAATCGCCCTGGGTCAGAACGTGCTGATCGCCTACATGCCCTGGGAGGGATACAACTACGAGGACGCCATCCTCGTGAGCGAGCGGCTCGTCACCGACGATCTCTACACCTCGGTGCACATCGAGAAGTATGAGATTGAGGCCCGCCAGACCAAGCTCGGCCCGGAGGAGATCACCCGAGAGATCCCCAATGTGGCTGAAGAAAGCCTGGGCAATCTCGATGAGATGGGCATCATCCGTGTGGGTGCCTTCGTCGAAAGCGGCGACATCCTGGTGGGCAAGGTGACTCCCAAGGGAGAATCCGATCAGCCGCCTGAGGAAAAGCTCCTGCGCGCCATCTTCGGTGAGAAGGCTCGCGATGTGCGTGACAACTCCCTGCGGGTGCCCAGCACCGAGCGTGGCCGCGTGGTGGATGTGCGCATCTACACCCGCGAACAGGGTGACGAACTGCCACCGGGGGCCAACATGGTGGTGCGGGTGTATGTGGCCAAGCGCCTGAAGATTCAGGTGGGCGACAAGATGGCCGGCCGCCACGGCAACAAGGGCATCATCAGCCGCATCCTCCCCCGCGAGGACATGCCCTATCTCCCCGACGGCACACCCATCGACATCGTGCTCAACCCCCTGGGCGTGCCCAGCCGGATGAACGTGGGCCAGGTGTTCGAGTGCCTGATGGGCTGGGCTTCCGCCCACCTGGACTGCCGCGTCAAGGTGGTGCCCTTCGATGAGATGCACGGCGCCGAGAAATCGAAGCAGACCGTGCAGGCCTTCCTGGAGGAAGCCGCCAGCCAGCCCGGCAAGGACTGGGTCTATGACCCGGAGAACCCCGGCAAGATCCAACTGATCGACGGCCGCAGCGGTGAGGCTTTCGACCAGCCGGTGACCGTGGGCTATGCCCACATCCTCAAGCTGGTGCACCTGGTGGACGACAAGATCCACGCCCGCTCCACCGGTCCCTACTCCCTGGTCACCCAGCAGCCCCTGGGCGGCAAGGCCCAGCAGGGCGGTCAGCGCCTCGGCGAGATGGAAGTCTGGGCCCTGGAGGCCTATGGCGCGGCCTACACGCTGCAGGAGCTGCTCACCGTCAAGTCCGACGACATGCAGGGCCGCAACGAGGCCCTCAACGCCATCGTCAAGGGCAAGCCGATCCCCCGCCCCGGCACCCCGGAGTCGTTCAAGGTGCTGATGCGCGAGCTGCAGTCCCTGGGCCTCGACATCGCGGTGTACACCGATGCTGGCGAAGAGGTGGATCTGATGCAGGACGTCAACCCCCGCCGCAGCACGCCAAGCCGGCCCACCTACGAGTCCCTCGGCGTCGCGGATTACGACGACGACTGATCGACCCGGTGCTCCTGGGAGGTACGGCCTGCCGTCCTCTCAGGCCTGCCCTTCGTGTCGCTGCTTCACAGTCGATACCTCCCCGTTGAAGCCACCCCTTTCGATCTCCGCGCGTTAGTCACCCCCCATGTCCAACAGCAATCTCCGCACCGAAAACCACTTCGACTACGTCAAGATCACGCTGGCCTCGCCGGATCGGATCATGCAGTGGGGGCAGCGCACGTTGCCCAACGGTCAGGTTGTGGGTGAGGTCACCAAGCCCGAAACTATCAACTACCGGACACTCAAGCCGGAGATGGACGGCCTGTTCTGCGAGAAGATCTTCGGACCGTCCAAGGACTGGGAGTGCCATTGCGGCAAGTACAAACGAGTACGGCACCGCGGCATCGTCTGCGAGCGCTGTGGCGTGGAGGTCACCGAGAGCCGAGTGCGCCGCCACCGCATGGGTTTCATCAAGCTGGCCGCCCCGGTGAGCCACGTCTGGTACCTGAAGGGGATCCCCAGCTACGTGGCCATCCTGCTCGACATGCCCCTGCGGGATGTGGAACAGATTGTTTACTTCAACTGCTACGTGGTGCTGGATCCAGGCGACCACAATACTCTTTCCTACAAGCAGCTGCTCACGGAAGATGAATGGCTTGAGATTGAGGATGAAATCTACGCCGAAGATTCCGAGATCGAGAATGAGCCCATCGTGGGCATCGGCGCCGAGGCGCTCAAGAGCCTGCTGCAGGACATCAACCTCAGCGAAACGGCTGAGCAGTTGCGCGAAGACATCGCCGCCAGCAAGGGCCAGAAGCGGGCCAAGCTGATCAAGCGCCTGCGCGTGATCGACAACTTCGTGGCCACCGGAGCCCAGCCCGACTGGATGGTGCTGGATGTGATCCCAGTGATCCCGCCTGATCTGCGCCCAATGGTGCAGCTCGATGGCGGTCGATTCGCCACGAGCGACCTCAACGACCTCTACCGCCGGGTGATCAACCGCAACAATCGGCTGGCCCGGTTGCAGGAGATCCTGGCGCCTGAGATCATCGTCCGCAACGAGAAGCGGATGCTGCAGGAGGCCGTCGATGCCTTGATCGACAACGGCCGCCGCGGCCGCACCGTGGTGGGCGCCAACAACAGGGCCCTCAAGTCGCTCAGCGACATCATCGAGGGCAAGCAGGGGCGTTTCCGTCAGAACCTGCTCGGCAAGCGCGTTGACTACTCCGGTCGTTCGGTGATCGTGGTGGGCCCGAAGCTGAAAATGCACCAGTGCGGGCTTCCCAAGGAGATGGCCATTGAGCTGTTTCAGCCCTTTGTGATCAACCGCCTGATCCGCCAGAACATCGTCAACAACATCAAGGCCGCCAAGAAGTTGATTCAACGGGCCGATGATGAGGTGATGCAGGTGCTGCAGGAGGTGATCGAGGGACACCCGATCATGCTCAACCGGGCTCCGACGCTGCACCGCCTCGGCATTCAGGCCTTCGAGCCCAAGCTGGTCGATGGTCGTGCCATCCAGCTCCACCCCCTGGTCTGCCCCGCCTTCAACGCTGACTTCGACGGCGACCAGATGGCCGTGCATGTGCCCCTGGCGATTGAAGCTCAGACGGAGGCCCGAATGCTCATGCTGGCCAGCAACAACATTCTCTCGCCTGCCACAGGCGAGCCGATCATCACCCCCTCCCAGGACATGGTGCTCGGGGCCTACTACCTCAGCGCCGAGCAGCCTGGGGCCAACAAGCCCGACTTCGGCGACCGCTCCCGCACCTTTGCCGGCCTTGAGGATGTGATCGCCGCCTTTGAGGGAAAGCACATCGGCCTGCACCACTGGGTGTGGGTGCGGTTCTCCGGCGACGTGGACTGTGACGACGAGGAGAGCACGCCGCTGGAGCAGCAGACACTCAGCGATGGCACCCGCATCGAGCAGTGGAAATACCGCCGTGACCGCTTCGATGAGGACGGCGCTCTGATCAGCCGTTACCTGCTCACCACTGTGGGTCGGGTTGTGATCAACCACACCATCATCGACGCCGTGGCTGCGGTCTGAACAGGCTTCTGACCGGTCCAACGTCTCCACCTTCGCTTCGCCTTTCCACCAGCGCCCAGCCGCCCCATGACCGCCACTCCCGCCAAGAAGTCCAAGTCGTCCAAGAAAGCCGCTGAGGTCAGTGTGGACACCACGGCTGCCGTTGTGACCCCGCCCCTCAGCCGCGAGGCACCGCCGTTCCGCAACCGCGTGATCGACAAGAAGGCCCTCCGCAATCTGGTTGCCTGGGCCTACAAGCACCACGGCACGGCAGCCACGGCCGCCATGGCGGACGAACTCAAGGACCTCGGTTTTCATTACGCCACCCAGGCGGCCGTGTCGATCTCTGTCGACGACCTGCGCATCCCCGGGGACAAGGCCGCCCTGCTGGCGGAGGCCGAGGAGCAGATCACTCAAACCGAAGAGCGCTACCGCCTCGGCGAGATCACCGAGGTGGAACGCCACACCAAGGTGATCGACACCTGGACGGAAACCAACGAGCGGCTCGTTGCGGCCGTGCGCCGCAACTTCAACGAGAACGATCCACTCAATTCCGTGTGGATGATGGCCAACTCAGGCGCCCGGGGCAACATGTCCCAGGTGCGCCAGCTGGTGGGCATGCGCGGCCTGATGGCCAACCCCCAGGGGGAGATCATCGACCTGCCGATCCGCACCAACTTCCGTGAGGGACTGACGGTCACCGAGTACGTGATCTCCTCCTACGGCGCCCGCAAGGGCCTGGTGGACACCGCTCTGCGCACGGCGGATTCCGGCTACCTGACCCGGCGTCTGGTGGATGTGGCCCAGGATGTGATCGTCCGCGAGGACGACTGCGGCACCACGCGCTTCATCCCGATCGATGCCGACGAGCGCGGTCGCTTCGCCAGCAAGCTCGTGGGTCGTCTGGCCGCCCAGCCGGTGGTCGATGCCGATGGGGTTGTGCTGGTTGATCGCGATGGTGAAATCGACCTGCCCCTGTCACTCCGGATCGAAGCCGCTGGTGTGCGCACGGTGAACGTGCGCTCACCCCTCACCTGTGAGGCCTCCCGCTCGGTGTGCCGCAAGTGCTACGGATGGGCCCTGGCCCACAACCAGTTGGTGGATCTGGGTGAGGCCGTCGGCATCGTGGCGGCCCAGTCGATCGGTGAGCCCGGAACCCAGCTCACCATGCGCACGTTCCACACCGGCGGTGTGTCCACCGCCGAAACCGGCGTGGTGCGCTCCCTGGTGGATGGCACGGTGGAGTTCGGTCCGAAATCACGGGTCAGGGCGTTCCGCACCTCCCACGGCGTGAATGCCCAGATCGCTGAGACCGACTTCCTGCTCACCCTCAAGCCCACCGGCAAGGGCAAGATCCAGAAACTGGACATCACCACCGGTTCGATCCTGTTTGTCGCAGACGGTGACATCGTGCCGGGGGACATCATCCTTGCTCAGATCTCGGCTGGTGCCACGGTCAAGAAGAGCGTCGAAAAAGCCACCAAGGATGTGATCTGTGACTTGGCAGGCCAGGTGCGTTACGAGGATGGCATTCAGCCCAAGGAGGTCACCGACCGCCAGGGCAACATCACCCACAAGGCCACCCGCCTGGGCCGCCTCTGGGTGTTTGCGGGTGATGTCTACAACCTGCCCCCCAACGCCCTTCCCGTTGTCGAGGGCAACAAGGCCGTCACCACAGGCGAGGTGCTGGCCGAGAGCCGCCTGGTGTCGGAGTACGGCGGCGTCGTGCGCCTGCGCGAGAGCGCCGGTGACTCCCGGGAGGTCCAGATCGTCACCACCAGCCTGACGCTCAAGGACTGCAAACTTTTGGGGGAATCCACCCATTCCGGTGAGCTGTGGCACCTGGAGGGAAAGGAGGGCAACCGCTACCGCCTCAACACTGCTCCGGGCAGCAAGATCGGCAACGGTGAGGTGATTGCCGAGCTCGCCGATGACCGCTTCCGCACCCAGACCGGTGGCCTCGTCAAGTTCGCCCCAGGCCTGGCGATCAAGAAGGCCCGCAGTGCCAAGAACGGCTATGAGGTGAGCAAGGGCGGCACCCTGCTGTGGATCCCCCAGGAAACCCACGAGATCAACAAGGACATCTCCCTGCTGATGATCGAGGATGGCCAGTGGATTGAAGCCGGCACGGAGGTGGTGAAAGACATCTTCAGCCAGACCGCTGGCATCGTGACGGTCACCCAGAAGAATGACATTCTTCGGGAGATCATCGTGCGCTCCGGTGTGCTTCACCTGGTGCCCGACAGCAAGGTGATCAGCAAGTTTGCCGACGGCCGCATGGTGATGCCTGGTGAGGAGATCAGCAAGGACCTCAAGGCTGAGGCGATGGTCTACGTGGAAACGGCTGAGACCCCTGAGGGCAGCGCCCTGTTGTTGCGACCGGTTGAGGAATACGCCATCCCCGACGCCGCCCACTTGCCTGAGCTCACCACCGTGAAGCAGTCAGGCGGACCGTTCATGGGCCTCAAGGCCACCCAGAGGCTTGCCTTCAAGGATGGCGAGCTGATCAAGAGCGTTGAGGGCGTGGAGCTGCTGCGCACCCAGCTCATTCTTGAGACCTTCGACACCACGCCCCAGATGACCGTCGATGTGGAGGCCCTGCCCGACAAGCGGGCCAAGACGATCGAGCGCCTGCAGCTCACCATCCTCGAATCCCTGCTGGTCAGGCGCGACACCCGCTCCGACGCCAGCCATGGCTCCACTCACACCGACCTGCAGGTGCAGGATGGTGACTCAGTCAAGAAGGGTGAGGTCGTCGCCACCACCCAGATTCTCTGCAAGGAGGACGGTGTGGTTCAGCTCCCGACTCCCCTTGATGGTGAGCCGATCCGCCGCCTGATCGTGGAGCGGGATGTTGACATCCGCAGCATCGATCTCGGTTCGGCAACGCCTCTGGTACAGGTTGATCAGCGGCTCGTGGATGGCGACCTGCTGGCCGAGGGCATACCCTCCCCCTGCTGTGGCGAGGTGGAAGCCATTGAGGGGTCCAACCTCATCGTTCGCCTTGGCCGCCCCTACATGGTGTCCCCCGACTCGGTGCTGCATGTCCGGGATGGTGAGCTCGTGCAGCGCGGCGATGGCCTGGCCCTGCTGGTGTTCGAGCGCCAGAAGACCGGTGACATCGTGCAGGGTCTGCCACGAATCGAGGAGCTCCTGGAGGCCCGGCGCCCCCGTGATTCCGCAATTCTCTGCCGCAAGGCCGGCACCGTGGACATCAAACAGGGTGACGACGACGACTCCATCACTGTCACGGTGATCGAGTCCGATGACGCGATCAGCGAATACCCGATCCTGCTGGGCCGCACCGTGATGGTCAGCGATTCCCAGCAGGTGAAGGCAGGCGAATCGCTCACCGATGGCCCCATCAATCCCCACGAGCTGCTGGAGTGCTACTTCGAGGACCTGCGCAGCCGCAAGCCCACCCTGGAGGCTGCCCAGGAATCGATTTCCAAGCTCCAGTTCCGCATGGTGCAGGAGGTGCAGAACGTCTACAAGAGTCAGGGTGTCTCCATCGACGACAAGCACATCGAAGTGATCGTGCGTCAGATGACCAGCAAGGTCCGCATTGAAGATGCCGGCGATACCACCTTCCTGCCCGGTGAGCTGATCGAGCTGCGCCAGGTGGAGCAGGTGAATGGCGCCATGGCCATTACCGGCGGTGCCCCCGCAGAGTTCACCCCGGTGCTGCTCGGCATCACCAAGGCCTCGCTGAACACCGACAGCTTCATCTCGGCGGCGTCCTTCCAGGAGACCACCCGGGTGCTCACCGAAGCGGCGATCGAGGGCAAGAGTGATTGGCTGCGGGGCCTCAAGGAGAACGTGATCATCGGCCGCCTGATTCCGGCCGGCACGGGCTTCAGCGGCTTCGAAGAGGAGTTGAGATCGGAGGCCGGCCCCCATCCCGACATCCTTGAGGAAGAGGGCATGGGCTACCGCCGCATGCAGAATCTGCGTCCTGATTACACTGTGGAGACCCCCGCTCCGCCGGCCGCCACAGCCGTGCTTGACGACCCCTCCGAGGAAGACCTGGAGGCCACCCGCAGCCGCCACGGCCTGGAGGCCACTGCCAGCACCACGGCGGCCTTCACCCGGCCGACGGTCGAAGAAGGTCTCGAAGAGGAACTGGTTGCCGATCCCGCTGCCCTCGAAGGCCTGCAGGAAGAAGGGCTGCTCACCGAGGAGTGAGTCTTGGCCAGGAGTCCTGGGGCTCCTGGTCGGTCACCCTCTCCCGCCATGATGGCCCCATGCCCACACCAGTCCCGATCACAGCCAGTGCCACCAGCCCCCGGGCCGGGGGCACCGCAGACCCCAAAGAGCGGCCGCTGACCGCCCTGGGCACGCCGGTGCCCCAGCGCAGACTGCCCCGCTTTGGCTTCCATGCCCACACCGAGCGGCTCAATGGCAGGGCCGCGATGCTGGGCTTCATGGCCCTGCTGGCGGTGGAGTGGTGGCTGGGTCATGGCCTGTTGATCTGGCCATGACCACCTGATGACGGCCCGCCCCACCTCCTCTGCCCATCTGCTGGGCCGCAGCCTGAGCGAGCTGGAAGCCTGGGCGGAGCAACAGGGTGAGAAGCCATTCCGCGGCCGTCAGCTCCATGACTGGATCTATGCGAAGGGGGCCCGCAGCATCGATGGCGTCACGGTGCTGCCCAAGGCCTGGCGCGAGCGCCTGCTGAGCTCGCCTCCGGCCGGATCCGCCGACTGGATCGGCCGCTCCCAGGAGTTGCATCGCAGCATCGCCCGCGATGGCACCACCAAGCTGTTGCTGGCCACGGCCGATGGCCTCAGCCTCGAAACCGTGGGCATCCCGGCCAAGGGCCGCCTCACGGCCTGCGTCAGCAGCCAGGTGGGCTGTTCCATGGCCTGCCGCTTCTGCGCCACCGGCAAGGGGGGCCTGCAGCGCTCCCTGGAGGTGCACGAAATCGTGGACCAGGTTCTGGCCGTGCGCGAGGCCATGGATGAGCGTCCCAGCCACGTGGTGTTCATGGGGATGGGTGAGCCGCTGCTCAACATCGAGGCGGTGCTGGCTGCCATCCGCTGCCTCTGCGCTGATCTCGGCATGGCCCAGCGCCAGATCACCGTCAGCACGGTAGGTGTGCCTCGCACCCTGCCCACCCTGGCGGAGCGGGCCCTGGCCGAGCTGGGCCGCGCCCAGTTCACCCTGGCCGTGAGCCTGCACGCCCCGGATCAGCGGCTGAGGGAGGAGCTGATCCCCACGGCCCATGCCTATCCGATCGAGGCACTGCTCGACGACTGCCGCCGCTATGTGGTGATCACAGGCCGACGGGTGAGCTTCGAATACATCCTGCTGGGTGGGCTCAACGACCAGCCCCACCACGCCGAGGCCCTGGCACGGCTGATCCGGGGCTTCCAGAGCCATGTGAACCTGATTCCCTATAACCCCATTGAGGAAGAGGCGTTTCAGCGCCCTGCCCCGGCAGCGGTGGAGGTCTTCCGCCGCATCCTCGAGGCCCGCCATGGGGCGGTGAGTGTGAGGGCCAGTCGGGGACTGGATGCCGATGCGGCCTGCGGTCAGTTGCGGCGCCGCCTGTCGCCCGGCACCACGGCCCAGGCCTGAATCTGGCGCCCCGGGCTCCTGGGCTTGATCCCATGCAGCCAGAGGTGCGCCACGATTCCGCTGTTGTCTGCGCTCGTTGGCTGTCTTCATTGGCTGTAAAGTCGGGATTGGTTGGTTAGGCGGTTGTCTTGCTGTTTGTTGCTGGTTGTCACCGCTCGGGCACATCTTTCCTGTCTGGCCTTCTGCATGAGGTTGCCAATCAGCTAGGCCTTGCCAATCCGCTGTTTGACGGCTCTGCTGCTCTGCCTGCGACGTTTGAGAACTCCAAGGGTTACTTCGAATCCCGTTCTCTGATGAAGGTTAACGAACGTATTCTTGCATTTTTTGAATGCTCTTGGGATTCCCCCTGGTTGGGTCAGCCTGACTTCGCTGTGGCCGAGAGCCGCGCCTTTCTGGCCGGGCTGCGTACCGATCTGCCGGTTCACACCGGCGATCACTTCTGGATCGATAAGGATCCGCGCCTCTGCCTCACCAGCGAGGCCTACCGCCATATCTTGCTGCGCCAGGTTCCCCTGATCGCCATCGTCCGGCACCCCATTGAGGTAGCCGCCTCTCTGCAGGCCAGGGATGGCATCCCCCCCGACCGAGGCCTGGCGATCTGGGCCGCTTACAACCTGGCCCTGCTGGGCCGGGAGAGCGGGTCCCCTCAGCTGTGCCTCCTATTCGAGAGTTTTGCCTCTGCGGACACCTGGCCTCTGCAGCGGCTCAGCAGCGCGCTGGCCGGGCTCTGGGAGGGATGGCTGCAGCCGGCTCAGTTGGAACGGCTTTCTCCTGCCCTGGTAGGGCAGGTGATCAGCCAGTCCTATGCGGCTGGAGAGGTGCGTCAGCGGGCTGCGCGCCAGACCCAACTGACCCTGCCGCCTGGGGCACTGGCTGAAGCAGCCGTGGAGACCTGGCAAGGGCTGCAGTCGCAGATGCTCGCAGACGACCTCACCCCTGGGGCGGCCCAGGCCCTGCTCGGCCCACTGGTGGCGCGGGTGCTGGCCTGCCCTGGGGCGATTCCGGGCTGGCGTTCGGGTACGGATCAGCTGCGCGCCCTGCGCGCCGATTGCAGGCAACGCGAGCTCGAACTTGAGGCCTCCAGGTCAAGCGTCAGGAGGCAGACCCTGGAGCTCAGCGAGCTCAGGGCTGCGCATTCCCGGCTGCAACAGGAACGGGAACTCCTGGAAGGGCTGCACTGCGCCCTGGCCCAGCAGCACGAGCACACCCAAGAGCGGCTCGCTTCCCGACGGGAGCGCAATGCAGCCCTCCAGGCGAAACTCGATCGCAAGCGGCAGCTGATCAGGCAGCTGCGGCATCAGCGAGACCAAGCCCTGGGGCTATTGCGCGCCCTGCGGCAGATGATGGCCCTCGTCATCCGCCAGCTTTGATCAGGACCGCTCCTTGCGGCTTTCGCTCAGCGTTACCACACGTTTTCAATTACATTCATGGCGCGGAGATAGGCCGGTGTCTCTTCGCTGGAACTGCCCTCGTCGGTGTTGCTGTCGTCGGGGATGGCCCGCCGGGCGTTGTCGGCCACGACGGCGTTGGCGAGCAGATCAAGGCTCTCGGGACGCTCCAGGCTCTGCAGTGCCTCCGAGTAGCGCCGACTGTGGGAAGGGCGCACGGATTCCTGGCAGTAGTTGGAGAGTTCCCGGCTTTCGGTCATGACTCGAAAGGCAATGGCCTTGGTGTCGCTCTTACCGAAGATCGCCATGTAGAGCAGGTTCACCATCGAAGCATCGTGCACCTGAATGCCGTAGTTCAACAGAATCTGGGGCCAATAGCGCAACGCCTTCAGGCCCTCGAGCCCGCCTTTCTTGACGCCCGATTGCTCGCACCATTGCTCGAATTCATCCACATCCACGGGGCAGCGGCTGAGTTTGCGCATGCCCTCGGCCAGGATCTGCCCGGCCTGAAAGTTACGGGTGGGTTTGCCGCATACAGGCAGCATCATGCTGCCACGCACGTCCGCCACCATCGCCGTGAGCTGGGTGAAAGTGTGATCGCGCACCTTCTCCATTTCGCCCCCCCGGCTGAGGGTGGCCTCGATCCGCTGCACCCCGTAACCCAGCTCGGTGAGCGGAAAGGGCTGCCGGCCGTAGAGGCGCTGCCGGTCGCGGCGCCGCATCGAAACGGCCGAGGCCTGATCCAGGCACTGGTCGAGCAACAGGGTGAGCAAGGTGGGCAAAATACCGGTATTCTCGGCGTGGAAGGAGTAGCCGAAACCAGCGAAGATTGAGGAGATATTCTTGGCGGCTTTGATGTACTGGGCCTCTACGTTGTGGACCCCAGGTGACACCTGGATGTTTGGAGAGAGCCGATCCATCAGCCTTGCGCCGATCATCGCGGTGATGCCGTTGGGATGGCAGAAATTGGCTGTGAAGCTGTCCACGGGATCGCGCAGGGCGCCGTGCCTGTGGAAGCCTGAGAAGAAGGCCAGGTTGGGCTGCCGTTCACACAGCACATAGGAATCGTTGCGGAGCGGGTCGTGGCTGAACGATCCAGCCAGGCAGGCCATCACCACCTGCTCGCGCCCGAGTTCCCGCCGCAGCTCACAAGCCTCGTGTAAGTCCTGCTCGATGTGGTTGCTGTTGGCGGTGAGCACCACCAGATCACAGAGCTCGATCAAGGTGCGCAGGCTGTTCGGTCGCACCTCGCCATCCTGCTCGTGCACGAGCATTTTCTCCATGGTCGCCACATGGAGGGGATCCATGCCGGAGAGGTCCCGCGGGGTGAAGGCCCCGAACAGGGAGCGGCCCGGCCGGGGAGCCAGCAAAAGGCGGTCGCCGCCGCCGTGCATGGCGCTGTTGTAGGCCAGCGATGCCGGGTAGAGCCCGATGCTGTAGAACCCCACTCGCCCGTTCTCCAGGTCCAGGATCCGCCTGCGCACGGTGTCCTGGTCGAGGGAGTCGGCAAAGAAGCTGTTCAGCATCGGGCAGGTCGCAGCGGCCGGCAGAGATCACGCCTTCATACTGCGCCCACCAGCGCCGCTCGCCTTGCACACGATCGACTGGCTGATCCTGATCGTCTATTTAGGGGCCAGTCTGCTGCTGGGCCTGTGGCTGGCCCGTCGCAACCGCGACCAGTCGGACTACTTCGTGGCCGGACGCAGCCTCAAGGGCTGGCTGGCCGGCGCCTCCATGGCCGCCACCACCTTCTCGGTGGACACCCCCCTCTACGTGGCCGGGCTCGTGGGGGTGCGCGGGCTGGCCGGCAACTGGGAGTGGTGGAGCTTCGGGGTGGCGCACGTGGCCATGGCCGTGGTGTTCGCGCCCCTCTGGCGCCGCAGTGGTGTGCTCACCGACGCCGCCTTCACTGAATTGCGCTACGGCGGAGCCACGGCCGCCTGGCTGCGGGGCATCAAGGCCTTCCTGTTCGCCCTGCCGATCAACTGCATCGGCATCGGCTACGCCTTCCTGGCCATGGCCAAGGTGAGTGAGGCCCTCGGCCTGGCCCCCACTCCTGAGGCCCGTCTCACGCTGCTGGCGATCGTGGGGGTGCTGGTGCTGATCTACACGGCGGCAGGCGGCCTTTGGGCCGTGGTGGTGACGGACATGGTCCAGCTTGTGCTGGCCCTCGCCGGTGCCGTGGCCGTGGCCGTGGCGGCCGTGCACGCCGCCGGCGGCATGGACGCGATGCTTGCCAGCCTGCGGGCCCTGGATCGCCCGGAGCTGCTCTCGATGGTGCCCTGGCAGGTGGAGGGTGGCCGGATTCGCTGGCTGGAGGGTGCCGGCATTTCCGTGCCCACCTTCACGGCCTACATCGCCCTGCAGTGGTGGAGCTTCCGCCGCAGCGACGGGGGCGGTGAGTTCATCCAGCGGCTGCTGGCCACCCGCAACGAACGGGAAGCCCGGGTGGCGGCATGGGTGTTCCTGGTGGTGAACTATCTGCTGCGCAGCTGGCCCTGGATCCTGGTGGCCCTGGCGGCGGTGGTGCTCCTGCCCGACCAGACCGACTGGGAACAGAGCTATCCGCTGCTGGCGGTGCGGCTGCTGCCCCCTGTGGCCCTCGGGCTGGTGGTGGTGTCCCTGGTGGCGGCGTTCATGAGCACAGTGAGCACGGCGGTGAACTGGGGGGCCAGCTACCTCACCCACGACCTCTACCAGCGCTTCATGCGACCCCGTGCCAGCGAGCGCGAGCTGTTGCTGATCGCCCAGCTGGCCTCGGTGTTGCTGGTGGTGCTGGGCGTGATCACGGCCCTGCTCAGCAACAACATCGGCACGGTATTCCGCTTAGTGATCGCCATCGGCACGGGCCCGGGGGTGGTGCTGGTGCTGCGCTGGTTCTGGTGGCGGGTCAATGCCGCCGCCGAGCTGGCGGCGATGCTGGGAGGGTTCCTGGTGGGCTTCGGCACCTCGGTGGTGCCGTTGCTGCGCATCGACGACTACGGCGAACGGTTGCTGGTCACCACCGCCGTGACCGGAGTGGTGTGGATTGGGGTGATGCTCTCCACGCCGCCGGAGTCTGCGGAGGTGCTGGAGCACTTCGTGCGCCAGGTGCGGCCGGCGGGGCCCGGCTGGCGCCGCTGGAGGCAGCGCACCGGCGTCGAACCCGAGGAGACGCTGCTGGAGCTGCTCACCCAGCTGGTGAGCAGCTGTGCCGTGCTGTTCGGTGCCCTGGTAGGCATCGGCGGCTTTTTGCTCAAACTGCCCCTCTGGGGTTGGGGTGGTCTGGCGGTGGCGGTCCTGGGGACCCTGGCGCTGCAGCAGGGGCGCCGGCTTCAGGGCCAGTTGCGCGGGCTGCTGGGGCAGGGCCCACAGGGGTGATGATGGCCCCGGTAGTGGGCCTTCTGCCCCCAGTTCCTGCCGGATCCCAGTGCAATTCTTTCGCTCCACCCTGCTGCCCGCCGCCATCGTGGTGTTATTTGGCCTGGCGCTGTTTGCCGTCAGTGCCCGCATCTGGCTGCCGGGTGACATGGCCGCCCCCGCTCCTGTCGGTTGAGCGAATCCGGTGAGCGTGTCTCCGTCTGATCCCTGGCCCGAGCTGCCAGCCACGCCGGGTCCCTATCCGGAGAGCCCCCAGGAGCTGTATCTCGATCCGGACGTGCTGGCCCAGGAGCTGGCCCAGGAGCTGCTGGGGGATCCGCTCGATGAGCTCGATGGTGCCGAGGACAGCGCGGTGGACGTGGTGGCCGAATGCGAGCTGGGTTTGACCCTGCTCGCCGGGGCCCACGAGCAGCGCATGCAGGGTCTGCGCATCTTCTGTGAGCACCGTGATCCCCGCTCGGTGCCCCTGCTGTTGCCCTTGCTGGAGGCCTCCTGCCCGATCCTGCGGATGAGCGCGGTGTACGCCCTGGGCCGCAACCCCAGCCCCCAGGCCGTGGCTCCCCTGCTGGCCCTGCTGGCCAGCGATGACAACGGCTACGTGCGCAAGGCCGTGGCCTGGAGCCTCGGCAACTACCCCGAGGCGCCGGTGCTCAACCCCCTGATCCGGGCCCTGCAGGTGGACATCGCGGCGGTACGCCTCTGGGCCGCCAGTTCCCTGGCGGATGCCGGTAGCACCGGGCCAGCCAAGGCGGATCCCGCGGCCGCCCAGCTGCTGTTGAGTCTGCGCATCGACAGTGAGCCTGCCGTCCGCAGCAACAGTGCCTGGGGCCTGGGTCGCCTCTTTGCCGACTTGGTGCAACCGCGCCAGCAGGAGCTGGTGGAGTGCCTGCTGCACACCATGCTTCACGACGCGGAGTCGGGCGTGCGCGATGAAGCGCGGCTGGCCCTTGAGCAACTGGAGCAGCCCGAGGTGCTGGAGCGGCTCCAGACCTTGGTGGATGAGGGCCTGCTGGCCTGATCCCAGCCTGCCCCAGATCACGGCTAACATCCCCATAATCCGAACCGTCACGGGATGGCGCAACACACCATCCGCTTCTGCATCCGGCCCGATGGCCGGGTCGAAGAACTGGTGGAGGGCGTTCAGGGCCAGGGCTGCGAGCAGCTCACCGAGCGCATCGAAGCCCGGTTGGGCAGCGTCCAGCAGCGCAGCAACACGGCGGAGGCCTACCAGCCTGCCCGGCAGCTCCAGAACGAATCCCAGACCACCCAGCTCACCTGAGGCCATGTCCCACTTCAGCACCGTCAAGACCGAGCTCCGTGACCGTGGGGCCCTGCTCGAAGCCCTCAGCGACCTGGGCTACGACCCCAGGGAAGGGGAGTTGCCAGTGCGGGGCTACCGCGGCCAGAGCGAGCTGGCCCAGGTGGCGATCAGCCAGCCCAACGGCGCCGACATCGGCTTCCGCTTCAACGCCAGCCAGGAGCGCTACGAACTGGTCACCGACCTCGACCTCTGGAGACAGCAGGTTCCCGTGGAGCGCTTCCTCGCCCAGCTCACCCAGCGCTACGCCCTGCGCACCGTGCTCGCCGCCAGCCTCGACGAGGGCTTCCAAGTGACCGAACAGGCCAATCAGGCCGATGGCAGCATCGAACTGGTGGTGACCCGCTGGAGTTGAGCGTGACCACCGGCATCGATCCAGCCCTCGCCTTCACAGCCCCGAGTCAGCGCCAGCAGCCAGCCGCCACGGGGCTTGAGCCGGTCCTCGGCGGTGCCCTGCGACAGCAGGCCGTGTGGGTCGATGAGGCCGTCTGCATCGGTTGCCGGTACTGCGCCCACGTGGCCGGCAACACGTTCTTGGTGGAGGAAACCTGGGGACGCTCCAGGGCCATCCGCCAGGACGGTGACAGCACCGATCGGATCCAGGAGGCCATTGACACCTGCCCCGTGGACTGCATCCACTGGGTGGCCTACGAGGCGCTCCCCTCGCTGGTCGAGCAGCTCTCCCAGCAGGACATCCAGCCCCTCGGCTTCCCCAGCCCCTCCCGGGTCAGACGCACCCTGCCCCGGCGCGACGTCAGTCCATCGGCCTAGGACTCGCCCGCCTGGTGCCATGCCACCGGCCCTGCTTGCCTACCAAGCCGCTTCAGCCATGATTCCCACCCGTCGCTTCGGCCGCACCGAGCTGGCCATGCCGGTGCTCTCCATGGGGGGCATGCGGTTTCAGCAGAGCTGGACAGACCTTCCCGGCGACCAGATCAGCGCAGAGAGCCAGGCCAATCTGGCCGCGACCCTGGATCAGGCCAGGGCCCAGGGGCTGCACCACATCGAGACTGCCCGCCATTACGGCAGCTCCGAACGTCAGCTGGGCTGGTTGCTGGGCCAGCGCCCCGATCCCTGCCGCATCCTCCAGACCAAGGTGCCCCCCCAGGAGGATCCCGCCGCCTTTGAGGCCGAGCTCAGCCTCAGCTTTGAGCGGCTTGCGGTGGAGCGGGTCGATCTGCTGGCCATCCATGGCGTCAACCTGCCGGAGCATCTGCACCACACCCTGCGCCCGGGCGGCTGCATGGAGGTGGCGCGGCGCTGGCAGCGCCAGGGGCGCATCGGCCATGTGGGCTTCTCCACCCACGCCAGCCTGGAGCTGATTCTCGAGGCCATCGCCAGCGATGCCTTCGACTACATCAATCTCCACTGGTATTTCATCCGCCAGGACAACCAACCTGCGCTGGAGCTGGCAGCCCGCCACGACATGGGCGTGTTCGTGATCAGCCCCACGGACAAGGGGGGCCATCTGCACACCCCATCCCCGCGGCTGCTTGAGCTGTGCGCACCCCTGCATCCGATCGTGTTCAACGACCTGTTCTGTCTCTCGGCTCCAGGGATCGACACCATCAGCGTGGGGGCGTCCTGCCCGGCCGACCTGGACCTGCATCTGGAGGCCGTGGGGCTGCTGGATCAGGCCGACCACCTGCTGCCGCCTGTGCTGGAGAAGCTCGGGCAGGCACGCCACGAGGCCCTGGGGGCCCGCTGGCTGCAGACCTGGCAGGAGGGACTGCCGGATTGGTCCGAGGCGCCCGGAGGGATCAACCTGCCGGTGCTGCTGTGGCTCCATAACCTATTGGAGGCCTGGGACCTGGAGGGCTTCGCCCGGGCCCGCTACGGCTTGCTGGGCAGCGGCGGCCACTGGTTCCCTGGCGCCAATGCCGATGGGCTCGACACGACAGTGAGCGAGCAGGCCCTGCGCCGGGCCCTGGCCGACAGCCCCTGGAGGGAGGAGATCCCACTGTTGCTGCGCCGCCTGCGGCGGCGTCTCGGCGGCACTCCGGTGCAGCGGCTCAGCTCGGCCGCCTGAGGCCCGAAAGCCGGGCCGTCTCAGCTGCCCAGGGGATTTCGGCTGGGCACCCCCACGGACCTGGGATAGGCCTGCGGGCATGGGGCCAGGGGGCTGAGCCACACCGCATGGCGGATGCCCCGCCCACCCGGCAGATCGCACGACGTGACGGCGCTGATCTCCGCCTTGAGTGCCCTGGCGGCCCGTTCCAGGGGCTCCTGGTCGGCGTCGCTCCACTGGCCGCGGTACAGCAGGGCCTGGCCGCCAGGGGCCAGCAACGGCACCAGGTATTCGGCCACAACCGGGGCGGCGGCCACCGCCCGTGCCATCGCCAGGCTGAAGCGGCCGCGATAGTCCGCGGCCCGGCCGCTGAGCTCGACCCGCTCCAGCCGCACGGACACCCTGGAGTCCAGCCCCAGGGCCGCGGCCATGGCCGTGACGGCTTCCAGCTTGCGCCCCACCGAGTCCACCAGGGTGAGCTGGGCCCGGGGCAAGGCCAGGGCGATGGCCAGGCCGGGAAAGCCGCAGCCGGTGCCCACGTCGATCAGCTCCAGCGGCTCAGCGGCGCTCGGGCTCTGCAGCAGGGCCCGCAGGGGCCACAGGCTGTCGAACACCTGGGAGATCCAGTAGTCGTCCCCCTCCACCAGCCGGGTGAGGTTGCGGCGCCCGTTCCAGAGCCGCAGCTCGTTCTGGAGACGCTCAAAACCTTTGAGCTGGCCGGGGTCAGGCCGCCAGCCCAAGTGGCTCCAGAGGGCCTCAGGCTGCAGGCTGCCGGCAGCCTGGGGTCCGGAGGCAGTGGGCATGGGCGGTAGGTGGGTGCAAGATTCCTAGGATCTCCCACCCTGGGTTTCCTGTCGTTGCTGCCCTCCGGCTCGCGTTGCAGCCACTACACCCTGTTGCAGCTGCCCTCCACAGCCACGCCGGAGCAGCTGCGGCAGGCCTTTCGCACCCTGAGCAAGCTCTACCACCCCGACACCACCGCCCTGCCCAAGGACCGGGCCGCCGAGGCCTTTCTGGAGCTGCGGCAGGCCTATGCGGTGCTCAGCAACCCCGAGAGCCGCCGCCTCTACGACGCCGAGCTGCGCCAGGCGCTGCTGCTGGCCAGCGCCAGCGCCGCTCCCCCTGTGCTGCGGCAGCAGCAGCCCGCACGCCCCCTGCCCGTACGACGCGCCCTCTCCGGCGGTGAGTGGCTGGCCCTGCTGCTGCTGGCGGTGGCCCTGGTGCTCAGCCTCCTGCTGGGCATCGGTCTGGCCCTGGCGCGGGGGGTGGAGCTGGCTCGCTTTCCGAGCTGGTGGCCGCCGGTCTGAAGGCTGCTCCCCGCCTGTTCCCATCCTTCCCCCTGATCCGCATGCCTGAGCTCCCAGCCGACCAAACCCCCCTCTATCACCATCCCCTGCCGGATCTGGAGGCCTGGCTGCGCCAACTCGGCGCTGTGCAGAGCTCCTCCAACACCTGCCTCTGGGATCTGCACAGGCCCGCCTGGAGTGCCCAGATCGAATTGGAGGTGGAGGATCTCAAGGTGAGCTGGCAGGCCGATGGCCGTGACTGCGTGCGCCAGTTCCCCTATGGCCTCTCCCGGGCCGACGTGGAGGCGGCGATCCTGGCCGGCCCCTGAGCCAGGGCGCTCACTGGCAGCGGCTGTCGCGACGACTCTCCTGCCCGGCCAGGGGCCCACAGTTGACCCATCGCACCAGCGTCAGCTCCACATCGGTGAACAGCGCCAGGATGGCGCTGCACACCACCACCAGCGCCAGGCTCACCAGGGCGTCGCGGCCGGTCCTGGCGTTAGTCCGCGGCATGACCGCCCTCCTGTGGGATGGCTGGGGTGAGGCCCCGCAATCTATGGCCCATCTCCTGGCGCTGCCATTCGGCTGCCAGGGCCTCCCGTGTCAGCTCGGGGAGATCAGGCAGCTGGGCGATCACCGGGGTGCCGCCCAGTTGCTCGAGGGTACGGGGGTTGTCCTGGTGCTCCGGGCCATTGAGGATCAGCCCCAGCACAGGGATCCGGCGCCGGCCCAGGGCCTCCAGCGACAGCAGGGTGTGGTTGAGGGTGCCCAGGCCGCTGCGGGCCACCAGCACCACCGGCAGTTGCCACTGCAGCAGCTGCTCGATCTGGAGCCAGTCGCGCCGCAGCGGTACCAGCAGCCCCCCCGCCGTTTCCACCACCAGCCCCCCCGACACCGCTGGCAGGGCCAGGCGCTGCGGATCGATCTGCAGCCCTTGTCGCTCGGCGGCCCAGTGGGGAGACACTGGCGCGTCCAGGCGGTAGGCCTCCGGCAGGAAGCGGCTGTCGGGCAGCCCCAGCAGGGCCTGCACCCGACCACGGTCGCCGCCCCCCTCCAGGCCGCTCTGAATGGGTTTCCAGTATTGGGCGTCCAGGCCCTGCATCAGCCAGGCACTCACCACCGTCTTGCCCACATCCGTGTCGGTGCCGCAGACCACCAGTTGCTGAGCTTCCGTCATGGTCGTTGACCCACCAGGAGCAGCACATTCCACGTCACCACGCCGTGGTCGGGCCAATGCCGCAGCAGCCGCCGCAGCTGAGCGGTCCGCAGAGGCGCGCCCCTGCCCAGGCCGGCGCCCAGCTGCCGCAGGTGGCGCAGAAACCCACGACCACTCCCATAGGAGCGGCTGAAGCGCAGGCGGTCGTGCCGCTCCAGCTGCAGGTGCCGCGCTGCGGCGGCCTCCAGCTCTGCGGCTTCGGGCAGCGGCCAGCGGCTGTGGGGCACCGCCGCACGCCTGGCGGCCTGCTCCCACTGGGGGAAGCTGTCTGCAGTCGGCACCGCCAGGGCCAGCCAGCCCCCGGGCGCCAGGTTCCGGCACCACAGCTCGAGCTGCCCCGGCGGGTCCTGCAGCCACTGCAGGGCAAAGCTGGAGGTGAGCAGGCCGGACCCGTTCAGGCTCCCCGGGAGCCCCTGGTCGAGGTCCCAGACGAGGTGGTAATGGCCGGCTGCCAGGGGGTTCTGCGCCAGCAGGGCGCGGCAGCCATCCAGCTGCTGCAAGCTGCCCTGGAAGCCCTGCTGTTCGAGGGCTCGCCCCAGCAGTCCGCTGCCTGCCCCCAGGTCGGCCATCGGGCCCGGTGGCAGGGCCAGGCTCCGGCAGTGGCGGGCGAGCCGCCAGGCGATCGCCCGCTGCAGCAGGGCCTGCCGGTCGTAGTTCGCGGCATGGCGGGCGAAGGCCTGGGCCACCCTGGCGCCGGCCACGCTCTGATCTCCCATGCTCAGAGCCCCTGGATCCAGCCGATCACCAGCTCCAGCAAGGACGGCACCAGCAGGGCGTGGCCTGCCCCCTCCACCGCGACCCGATCGGCTTCGGGCAGGGCCCCCTGCAGCCAGGCCCTGGCCTCAGGGACCACGATCTGATCCGCTGCCGCCTCCACCACGAGGCAGCGGGCCTGGGTGGGAAAACCCTCGGGCAGCGCCTCGCAGTGCTGGAGCAGGACCAGATCCCCAAGCAGCCGCTCGCGCCCCTCGGCGCTCAGCGGCGTGTCGAGGATCGACACCGGCAGGGCGCTGAGCGGTTGCGGTGCCGCCGCCTTCTCCAGGAAGCGATGCAGCATGGCGTGGGCCTCCGGCCCCTGCAGCTGCTGGGCCATGGTCTTGAGGGCGGTCATCAGGGGCCGTCCGGTTGCGCCGGAGGGCACGAAGCGTCCGAAGCTGGCCAGCAGCACCACGGCATCAGCCTCGCGCAGCAGTTCAGCCGGCAGCAGATGGGGCCCGAGCGAGTGCCCCACCACCACCCGCGGCCCCTCCGCGTCCAGCCACTGCGGCTGTACCGGCTCGCAGGGGCCGTAGCCCCGATCAGCGCTCTGCCACAGCCAGCCCTCGCGACGGGCCGCCGCGGCCAGGGGGGCCCAGCCGCGGCTGTCCCCCAGCCAGCCGTGCATGGCGATCACTTGCATGGGTTGGCGGGGGGTGGAGGACCAAGGGCCTGGAGCAGCCGTCGCAGGCTGCCCCGGGGAAGATCGTGGCGCAGCACCAGTCGCAGCCTGGCGGTGCCCTGGGGCACGGTGGGGGGACGGATCGCCACGGCGAGCAGGCCTGCTGCCTCCAGCCGGGCCTGAAGGGCCAGGGCTGCGCCGTCCTCACCCACCAGCAGCGACAGGATCGGCCCCTCCCCGGGCGGCCGGGGCCAGCCCGCTGCCTCCAGAGCCTGGCGCCAGCGCCGGGCCCGATCCAGCAGTTCAGGCCCTGGATCCCGTTGCTGGATCTCGGCCAGGGCGGCCAGCGCCGCTGCGGCCAGGGGCGGGGCCAGGGCGGTGGTGTAGCGAAAGGCGCCACTGCTCTGCAGCAGCCATTCGATGGTGAGGCTATCGCCGGCCAGGAAGGCCCCACCACTGCCGAAGGCCTTGCCGAAGGTGCCGCTGATCAGGGCGATCGATGCCAGGCCGTGGCCCAGCCCCCGTCCTCCCTGCCCCAGCACCCCCAGGGCGTGGGCCTCGTCCAGCACCAAGGCCGCGCCCTGGGCGGCGCAGAGCGCAGCCAGGTCCGCCACGGCCGGGCTGGTGCCCTGCATCGAGAACAGGCTCTCACTGAGCACCACCAGGCGCCGACGGGCATCACTCCGCCGTGCCGCGGCCAGCCGTCGCTCCAGATCACTGAGATCGTTGTGGCGGAATCGTCTCAGCTGGGCTCCGCTGGCTCGGACGCCCATGAGCAGCGAGTGGTGGATCAGCCGATCGGCCAGCACCAGGCTGTTCCGATCGGCCAGGGCCGTCACAGCGGCCAGGTTGGCCTGGAAGCCACTGGGAAACAGCAGCGCCCGCTCACGACAGAGCCAGGTGGCCAGCTGCTGCTCAAGGGCCATGTGCACCGGCCGGGTGCCACTCACCAGGCGCGAGCCGCCTGCGCCGACGCCCTGCTCCTCCATGACGTGCTGGGCGGCCGCCACGACGGCGTCGTGGCGGGCCAGGCCGAGGTAGTCGTTGCTGGCCAGGTCCAGCAGGGTTGGGCCTTGGGCTGGCGTGAGGCGGGCAGAACCCAACGTCGAGAGGCTACGCAACCGCCGCCAGCCGTCAGGGGGGATGGACGCCAACGCCTGGCGGAGATCCTCCTGCCAGCTCGAGGTGCCGGCCTGGAGCGCCCCCTCGTGGTGATCGGCCATTTCTGCAGATTAAGGTTCCGACATCACTGTTCCGGCCTTCCTCTGGAGCGTTTCACCGTCCTGTTTCCCGTCTGGACCCTGCTGGCGGTGCTGTTGGCCGTCCCGCTCCCAGGGCTGTTTACCTGGCTGCAGGGTGGCTGGATCGTGGCAGCCCTGGCCCTGATCATGCTGGGCATGGGCCTGGATCTGCAGCCCGCCGATTTCCGACGGGTGCTGCTCCGGCCACTGCCGGCCCTGATCGGCGTGGCGGCCCAGTTCCTGGTGATGCCCCTGCTGGCCGCCCTGGTGGCCTGGTGGTTGCAGCTCCAGCCCGCCCTCGCGGTGGGATTGATCCTGGTGGGTTGCTGCCCTGGCGGCACCGCCAGCAATGTGGTGGCCCTGATCGCTCGGGCCGACGTGGCCCTCTCGGTGGTGATGACCACCGTCAGCACCCTGCTGGCCGTGGTGCTCACGCCGCTGCTCACCAGCGGATTGGCCGGTCGCTACGTGCCGGTGGACGGTTGGAGGTTGTTGCTCGATGTGCTGCAGGTGGTGCTGCTACCGGTGGGCCTGGGCCTGCTGCTCAAGCGGTTGAGGCCCCAGCTGGCCAGGCGGATCGCCCCGGTCATGCCGCCCCTGGCGGTGCTGGCGATCGTGCTGATCGTGGCCAGTATCGTGGGCAGCCAGCGCGAGGCACTGCTGGAACAGGGACGCCTTCTGCTGCTGGCCACGCTCCTGCTCCATGCCGGCGGTTTCCTGCTGGGCTGGTTGATTCCGACGTTGCTGCGGCAGCCGCAAGGGGTGAGGCGCACGGTCAGCCTCGAAGTGGGGATGCAGAACTCTGGATTAGCTGTTGTGCTGGCTCGCTCCGGCTTCGCCATCTCACCGCTCACGGCCCTGCCCGGTGCGATTTCAGCTGTGGTCCATGCCGTGCTTGGCAGTGTGCTTGCAGTGATCTGGCGCAAGACGCGATGCAGGACAGGCAGTTGTGCCGATTGATGATCAGCCCAGGGCAGCGCAGATCAAGGAAGGCATTCCAATGCCTTGTCGCAAGTTGATCCCTTTGGTGCAACTGATTGACAGCCAACGGGATGGCAAGCAGGACAATGCTAATCACGTGGACGATGTCGTGACCCTGGCAAAGTCGATGCAAGTGCTCCCTGGCTGGATGAGTGGTAAAATTTGTGTGGCCAAAGACCACTTAGGCCAAGCCTGTGCCTATCCCAGACCTTCCTCCTAGGCTCAATGCGTAGACCGTTCAATGTAATTCATAAGCTCTACAAGGGACTGGCGCTACGCTTGGGTTTTCGGGGTCGTAGCGGTAGCAAGGGTTTTCGGCAAGGCGAACAGGTTGCTGAATCCAAGGTTATTGGCCTTGACAAGTGTGCCGCATCCTTGTCAACGGTCACGGTGCTGTTTATTCACTATCATCACAGAGGATTGATTTCTGGGGGATATCTGAAAGTTATTTCCTCCGCCATCGAATGCGGCTATCGAGTGGTATTGGTGTCGACAAAGCTATCGGACTTTTGGTCTGAAAAGCTTGCTTCGATGGCCCTAACAGTCATTCAGAGAGATAATAGTGGTTATGACTTCGGTTCAATTGCGACGGCCCGAAAAGTTTTAATGGAGCACGGACTATTTGGCTCTAAGCGTTATGTTGTGATTAATAGTAGCATGCTAAACGTCGCCAGTCATGGTTTCCATGGCGACCCTTTCCTTGACACTTTGGTAGATCCTCCCGATGAGGCTGATCTGGTTGGAATCACAAGCTCCTATGAGGATCGCACGTTTCATATTCAGACATTCTTCTTCAGCATGTCACAACGCATGTTTGAGGCGAAAACCTTTGGCAGGTTTCTTGGTGACTATCTTCGTGGCCTGAGCTCAACGAAAGAAACGTCGCGCACCTATGCAATCAAAAATGGAGAACTGAAGCTGACGAAATTTGCCATTTCCCAAGGCTTTCTGATCAGATCCTTGCTATTTAATCATGGCCTTCCTGATGTGGCTGCGTTTGAAGAGATGAAGTTGCTTTCACGTAAAATGGCACGTCTTCTCGAAGGTGACGACGGATTAGTCTGTGCAAATAATATTAAATTATTGATTAATGACTTTTCGTCTGAGTGGATCCCCAAGGCAGGTCTGCAATACAACCCGTCGCAGGCCTGCTGGGCTTTGCTGATGTCGCGAGGTTTCCTTTTTCTCAAGCGTGAGGTTTTAGAGCTAAGCGAAACGCGCTCTATCCACGCTCCTTCAGTGTGTGCATTGCTGATGCCGCTGCTCAGTTTACTGGCCCTAGAGATTCCCGAATGGTCAGACTTAAATCAACTTCCAGAGATGATTCATGCACCATCCGTAAAAGCTAGTAAGCAATGAGTGGAGCATGAGATCTAACTCAGGCCATGCCCGCCCATGGCTGCCATCTGACTTTGATGCTCAGTTTTATCTTTCGACGTGCTCAAAAGATGTACAGTCGCTGGATGCTGAAGCTGCCTATCAGCACTTTCGATCGCGCCTTGGTGATCAAAATGTCTTCCCATCAGCCTCAGCATTTCTTGAGGCCAGGCTTTCAGGCTCCAAATTTGCAAGGGATGCAAAAAAGATTGCTGCATTTTTTAACTGGAGAGACTATCGAGATCTGAACGAAGATCTGCACTCCATGGGTCCTCTAGATGTTGTCAAGCATTATCTGGAAAATGGGATGTATGAGCCAAGGCAAACCTCAAAGTCTGCGACCTTGCTGGATAGACGCTTTGCAGCGCAATCAAAGCTAAATCGGATCGGCCCTGATGTCGCCATTCAAGTTGTCGTTCACTGTTACTATTACGATATTCTTTGCGGTTTGCATCTCTATCTGCGAACCCTGGCTCGTCTTGGGGCGAAGATACTTGTCTTGGTTGTGAATGATCAAATCCAAGATTCAGTGATGGATGACTTCCTGAAGTCACTCTCTACGGGTTGCTCTGAGCATGAATGGTATCGAATGACTAATTATGGGGAAGACTGGTCGTCATTCCATTTGGCATTCCAGCAAGGCCTGCTCTTGAAGACTGGTGTGATCTATAAGATTCAAACCAAGAAATCGACCAACCTTGGCCTCGATGGTGGTGTTGCCTGGACAGATGAAGCCCTTCAGCCTATCTGCGGCTCCTATTCAAAAGTTTTTGATACCGCTGAGCTGCTTTCTACTGGCAATTGTTCGGTTGTCGCTAGTTCTCTTTGCAAGCAAACGGGTTTTGGAGTCAATAGGAACATGATTCATGACTGCCTTGAGCGTCTTGGCTTGTCTGTAGATGCTGCCCAGGGCGACTTCTTCTGCATGGGATCAATGTTCGCGATGGATGCAGATTTTGCCTGTAGATACTTCTCCAGGCTGGGAGAAGTGGACTACGGGCAGATGTCTCCTGGCGGTACAAGATTTTGCGGACGCTATATTGGCCACGCAATCGAGCGAACAATCTACTATTTTGCTAGCCAGGTTGATGGCCACCAAGCTGTGGCTTGGGTGGATTGATGTGGACTTCTTTGCACCCCCATGGGCCCAGGCAACGAATCGGTTAGGATAGATGAGCATTGATTGCGGTTTGCCTTGAACGCAGGACCTTTGGGCGCATTCAGCGATGGTCTTGTTCTGGATGATTTCCAGGTGGCCGCAGTTGAAGCCTTAAATAATGGGCTTTCTGTTGTTGTCAGTGCGCCCACTGGAAGCGGTAAAACACTGATTGGAGAATATGCCATTCACCGGGCACTCTCCCACGGACATCGAGTGTTCTATACCACTCCCTTGAAGGCCCTTTCAAACCAAAAGCTAAGGGATTTCAAACTCCAGTTTGGGGATGATCAGGTTGGCCTGCTCACCGGTGATCTCAGCCTCAATCGGGATGCGCCGGTTGTTGTGATGACAACCGAGATTTTCCGCAACATGCTTTATGCTGAAATCGATAATCCTAATGATGATCCACTCCTTAACGTGGAAGCAGTTGTCCTGGATGAGTGTCATTATATGAATGACACTCAGCGAGGAACGGTCTGGGAGGAGTCCATCATTCACTGCCCTCCCCCCATTCAGCTTGTGGCCTTGTCAGCCACCGTGGCCAATGCTGATCAACTCACCGACTGGCTCTGCCGCGTGCACGGTCCCACCCAGCTGGTGGTCAGTACGCATCGCCCTGTGCCGTTGAGCTTCAGCTTCTGCAGCGCCAAGGGCCTCCATCCGTTGCTCAATGATGCCGGTACGGATCTGCACCCGAACAGCAAGGTCTGGCGCGCGCCAAAGGGGGCGCGGCGCAAGGGCCCTGGTGCCGCCAGACCGCCGCAGCCGGAGCCTGCACCGATGGCTTTTGTGGTGCAGAAATTGGCCGAGCGGGACATGCTGCCTGCCATCTACTTTATTTTCAGTCGACGAGGCTGCGACAAGGGTGTACGCGATCTGGCCAAGCTGACTCTTGTTTCAGCCGATGAGCGCCTGTGCATTCAGCAGCAACTGGATTCATTCTCTGCATCCAGCCCCGAAGCTGTTCGTGAGGGCTATGCCGAGCCGCTCTTGCGGGGCATCGCTTCGCACCATGCCGGAGTGCTTCCAGCCTGGAAAGAATTGATTGAGGCTCTGTTTCAGCAGGGCTTGATCAAGGTGGTCTTTGCCACGGAAACCTTGGCGGCGGGCATCAACATGCCAGCACGAACCACGGTGGTGTCTGCACTTTCCAAGCGTACAGAGCGAGGCCATCGTTCACTCACAGGCAGTGAGTTCCTTCAGATGGCGGGGCGGGCCGGGCGTCGCGGCCTGGACACCCAGGGCTATGTCGTGACGGTACAGAGCCGCTATGAGGGCGTTCGCGAGGCGGGTCAGCTGGCCACCGCACCCGCCGATCCCCTGGTCAGCCAATTCACCCCCAGCTACGGCATGGTCCTGAACCTGTTGCAGCGCTATGACCTGGCCAAGGCCAAGGAATTGGTGGAACGTAGTTTCGGCCGCTATCTCGCCACGCTTGATCTGGTGGAGGATGAGGCCCGCATCAACGAGCTCACGTTGCAGCTCAGTGCCCTGGAAGTCAACGCCGACGATGTGCCCTGGGAAGCTTTTGAGGACTACGAGAAGCAGCGGGGCAGGCTCAGGGAAGAACGGCGTCTGCTGCGCACCTTGCAACGCCAGGCTGAAGAGACGCTGGTCCATGAACTCACGGCAGCGCTGCAGTTCGCCAGCGAGGGCACCCTGGTCAGTCTGAAGGCACCACCGCTTCGAGGCCGTGTCACCCCGGCTGTGATTGTGCGCAAAGCGCCGGGGCCGGGCCAGTTCCCCCTGTTGCTCTGCTTGACGGATGACAACGTCTGGATCCTGGTGCCCTGCAGCGCCGTTGTCTGCCTGCATGCCGAACTGAGCTGTCTCCAGGTGAGCGACCTTGAAGCCCCTCAGCTCGCCCATGCCGGTGAGATTCGCCATGGCGATCAGCTCAGCGGTGGTCTGGCCCTGGCCGTGGGCTCGATGGCCCGTCGGCATGACATGACCACACCCCACTACGACCTGGCCGCCGAGGTGCGCAGCCAGGCTGAGCTCGTTGATTCCCTGGAGAGCTCCCTGGCCGCCCATGGGGCCCACCGCTGGGGCGATCGCAAGCAGCTCAAGCGCCATCGCCGTCGCATGGAAGAACTGAACGAGGAAATCGTGGAGCGTCAGAGGTTGCTCCACTTCCGTTCCAACCGCCATTGGGATACGTTCCTGGCGCTCATCGAGATTCTTCGCTTCTTCGGTGCACTGGCCGGCACCGATGGCCTGCAGCCCACCGAGGTGGGACTCACCGTGGCTGCTCTGCGCGGCGACAATGAACTCTGGCTGGGCCTGGCCCTGATGAGTGGCCACTGCGACGAACTCAAGCCGGCAGAACTGGCCGCCGCCCTCGAGGCCATCTCCACGGAGGTCAACCGTCCTGACCTGTGGTGCTCCTGGGCCCCACCGCCGGCCGTGGAGGAGGCGCTCCACAGCCTGCGTGGTCTGCGGCGCGAGCTTGGCCGTCAACAGGAGCAGGCCCGGGTTGTGGTTCCGATCTGGTGGGAGCCGGAGCTCACTGGTCTGGTGCATGCCTGGGCGTCTGGAACCTCCTGGGCCGATCTGATGGCCAACACCTCACTGGATGAGGGTGATGTGGTGCGGGTTCTGCGCCGCACCGTTGATCTGTTGGCCCAGATTCCCTATGGGGTGGCCGTGAGCCAGCAGTTGCGGGATAACTCCCGGACCGCCTTGAAGGCCATCAATCGCTTCCCGGTCTGTGAGCTTGAGGACCTTCTCCCCTCCCGTCCATGACTCGTGAGCTGCTCAGGCTGAGCGAGTCGCGGCAATGCTCCGTCGAGGTCAGCGGCGCGACACCCCTGGGCCAGCACAGCGCTCCGGGAGATGACGATCTCCTGCGGTCCTACCTGAGCCATCCAGGCAGGGTGCTGGCGGCCCTGCTCAGCCGACAGCGACTGCGGCGAGTCTCACCAGGGCGTTTTCAATACCGTTCGCGGGCCATTGCGGTTGGCCCCTGGCAGCTGCAGCCCCAGTTCTGGTTTCACGCCACCTGGAGTGGTGACAGCTTGCAGATCCAGCTTGTTGACTGTCACCTTCAAGGGCTTCCTGCCTCTGGCAGCGGGCAGGGGGTGAGCCTCCAACTGGAGGCCTGCCTGCGGGCCGAGAATGCAATGCTGCTGGCCTTCGCCACCGCGGCCCTTGAGCTGCAACCAGGGCCGCTGACGGGCTGGCTGCCCAGGCCGTTGTTCGTGCTGCTGGGCCGGCAGGCTCTGCTGGCCTGCTTGTCAAGGCTTGAATCTCGCTGCCAGCGGCGGCTACCATTGAGCGCCATTGCCTGGATGGACCGTGGCGAGCTCGCGCCTCACGCCAACGCGGCTCCTGCCAACGAGAAACCCTGCTGATCTTGAGCGGGGGACTGTGGTCTTTGACCAGGTCACCAAGCGGGTGTCGCTTGGGGGCAGCCGCACGCTGACGGTGCTGGACAATCTCTCCCTCACCATCAACGCTGGAAGTAAAATTGCACTGTTCTCTTCTTCTGTGGAGACCAGCCGTGCCTTCTTGAGCTGTCTGGCGGGTCATGAAATGATCAACAGCGGCGAACTTCTGGTGGGTGGTTCGGCTTCCTGGTTGATCGGCTCCAGGATGCCCCTGATGCCTGTACTCACGGGCCGAGCCAATACTGAATTTCTCGTTTCAATTTATGGTGTCTATGAAGATGATGAGCGAGAAGTCGATTTCATTAGAAAGCTATGTGATCTTGGCTCTTCTTTCGATGAGCCCCTTGAAAAGTATACGGCGGGCATGAAAGACCGGCTCAAGCTGGCATTGTCCTTGGCCTTTCAGTTTAACGTGTACCCCGTGATGCGATGGGATGGATGGAATTGTCGCGTTGACGTTCCGTTCATGAATCAGGTTAAGCGCCTCGTTGATCGGCGCCTAGAGGGGCGAACTTTGATCGCAGAGGCCTCTCATTCACAAAGCTTTGCGCTGGACTATTGCAACGAAGGAATCGTGCTTAAGGATGGGGCAATAATTAACCGAGGATCGCTCGATGATTGCGCTCAATTGGCAAAAGAAATCAAGGCAGCCCGTAAGGAAAGATCCTTGTCCCGGCACTTCAGGCAACATTCAGATGTTGAAGAAGATCTGCAGGGGACGATGGATGAACTGCTTGAGGTGCCAGTCTTTGGTGCATCACAGCCTCAAAGACAGCCTCGGAACGTGCAGCCCTCTATGTGGGGCGAAGGCTGAGTCATGATTATTCAGAAGCTACTGCTCCAGGTGCGGATTGTTAATGCTATTGCCAAGCGAGAGCTGCAAATGCGTTCAGCGAAGGGCCCGATGGGTGTTGTGGGTGTGTTTGTAGAACCGCTCTTCTTCATCGCTATCTTCATGTCATTTCGCCTTTTTGGGAGTCAGGCAAGCCTGCAGCCTGATTACATCAACCCAGTGTTGTGGATGGCCATTGGCTTTGTTGGCTTCTTCATGTTCTCGGAAGTAGCACTGAAAGCCCTGGGAGGAGTGAAGAAAAGCATAAAGCTAACTTATTACAGCAGAATACGTCCGATCGATTACCTTCTGGGCTCTGCGGTTCTTGATACTCAAGTCTTTTCGCTACTTCTGCTTGCTTTTGTGCTTGGGTCATTCCTTTATGAATGGAAGCCAATTGTAGAAGAGCCCGGGCTTGCTGTTTTTTACTTCATCATGCTTTCGCTGCTTGCTTTTGGTGTTGGCCTCGTCACCCTGATCGTGGGGCATCGGTTGCCGTTTGTGGCCAGCATCGCCAGGACAGCTGTGCGTCGCCTGTTGTTATTCACGTCTTGCATCTTCTTCTCAATCAGCACAATCCCTAATATTTTTCGAGGCTGGATCCTGTGGAACCCGTTGGCCCATGGAATTGAATTGTTGCGACACTCGTTCAACCACGACTATCCGATACCTGGTGTTTCTGCTTCCTATCTGATTGGCTCAACGGTCTTTTTGGTAGGGCTTGGTTTCTTTATCTACGGAAATAATGAAACCCTGTTGCTGGCTGATGAGGAGCAGTCCATGTGATCTGCCCACATTCAGTCTTCTCCGCCGGGTCTTTTGATCTTGACCACCCTGATTTTCTCAACCCCGTGTTTCTCGGCCTTGCACTCCAGCGGAGCATCCATTCCCGAGCAACATGACCAGCTCTGATTCTTCTGTGTTAGGGTAACTACAATGAACTTTGATCGCTCCGCCAGCTCTGCATCCCTCCCTAGGCCAGCACGCGCCAGGCGGGAGCGTCGGCTGAACAGGCGCGATCGGCCAGAGGCGCATGCCATGGAGATTGGCATGGTGGCTGGAGGTCTAGCCAGTCGCGTAAGCCATTCTTTGTCTGGGGTTCTCCGGGCGATTGGGCTTGTCGAGGATGAGCTCCCCAATGTGGGCCGGCCGCCCGTTCACGAACAGTCTGGTACTGGCGTTGAATCTGTCCAGGATGGAGGCCGCCGCTGGAAGGGTTTGAGCCCCGAGCAGCGACGTTGGTTGATCCCTGGACCGAAGCGCATTTCCGCCTTGATTTTGGCGGGAGGGGTTCTCTACTTTGGCGTTATTGGTCGCAATCGCTATCAAGTCACATCTGATTTTATCGTACGATTGCCCCAGGCTCCAAATAATGTCACACCCTCGCTTCTCGGTTCCGTACTTGCCGGCCCCACCATGTTGGGTTCTCTTGAGGATGGCCGATTTCTCTCTGTTTACCTCACATCACCGGAGGTCATGCAGAGGGTCTTTCTCAGTTTGAAGCCTGAACAGAGTTATGCCAAAAATGGTGCTGACCCTTTTGCAGGATTGTCAAAGAATGCGGCCTTTGATCAGCAGCTAGCTTTCTTCCGCCGTCAGGTCAGTGTGGTGCCCCAGGATTTAACGGGTGTTATCCAGATGACAACGACGGGCCTCAACCCAACAACAGCCTTCAAGCTGAACCGCTTGCTCCTCGATGAAGCGGAAAACTTTCTCAATAATTCCAACCAGAACATCAGCCGTAATCAGCAGGCTTTTGCTGAACAGGAACTCGAAGGTGCCCGTGAGCGCCTTGCCAAGGCGCAACAGGCGTTAGCCGCTTTCAATGACCGCCAAGGTGAGATCAACCCTGAGGCTGCCGCTGAAGCCACAAGTCGCTTCATTGCCGCCATGGAAACCAGGCTGATCGATCTTCAGGTGGAAGAAGGACGCTTGAAGCGCCAGTTCCTTGACCAGGAAGGACCTGAAGTCTCTTTTGTTGCTGATCAGATTGCTGAGCTACGGCAGCAAATTGATGTTGAGCGCTCCAAGCTTGTTGGCCCCGAAGCTAAGAATTTCAATCAGAAGTTAGTAGAGTCGAGGAACCTAACCACGGAGGTTCAGTTTGCTGAGGCCTCTGTCAAGGCGGCCCAACTGGCTGCTGATAACAGCCGTCTTGAGAGCCAACGCCAGCTGAAGTTCCTGGTTCTGCTCAGTAATCCCGAAACCCCATCAGGTCAGTCTCTGGATTGGCGTTGGAAGGGCTTGCTTTCCCTTGTGGGGCTGTTGCTTGTCGGTTGGGGTGTGGCGAGCTTTGTGCTCGGTATCTCCCGGCGTCAGTAAGGGCGCTTGTTCGGTCGTCGTCGCAGCCAGCAGGATTTTGATCGTCTGCGTGATCAGAGGGATACGGCTCGGCGCCAGAGAGACCGGCTGGTCCAGCGTCTGAGGCGACTAGCCGCCCAACTTGCAGAGGAGAGGGCGAAGCCCCTTCAGCCTCCCTATGGCCGACTCGAGCGGCTTCCCCATGGAGATCCAGGCCCGGAGCGGTGTTGGCCGGTTCGAGACTCGGCCTGGACCCGTCCTCAAGATCCTGGTTCCCAGGTTGCCTTTGCCACCGTCGCGAATGACCGCTTCCTACCAGGGCTTCGCGGTTTGCTGTTGTCGCTGTTGGCTGTCTATCCGGATCTGTCCAGTCCGTTCGTGGTGTTTCACGATGGCTCATTGGATTGGCTCGACCGGGCTGAACTGCTTGAGATCTATCCCCACCTCATCTTTGAGGTGCCTGATCCGAGCTGGGCTTCAGCCCTGCCGCGAGACTCTGCCAACCGCGAGCGGATTGGGGTCCTGGGGTATCTCAACACCTATGCCCTGGGCCTGCGCGGTTATGAGCGTGTCATTGTGCTCGATTCCGATGTGCTGGTGTTTGCAGCACTGGATCGCCTCTGGGCTCCGGGCTCGGCGTTCCGCGTGGTGATCGACTGCGGTGCCAACCCGTTTGGCGTTGTCAGTGGCTATTCCGGGCGGCCTGTGATCAATTCAGGCGTGATTTCGATTCCCGGTTCGGCTCTGTGCGACACCATGGTCTCCCGGATGCAGGCGTTGATTGGCTCGAGTGCTGATGCTGTTTGCCCGTGTCTGGATTTATTTGCCGATCAGAAAGTATGGAATCAGCTGCTGATCGATCAGCCGGTTGAGCTGCTCCCGATCAACTTTAATTGCAACATCAAATATGTTGTTCAGTTTCTTGATGGCTGCATTGAAGGTCTGGCGCTGGTGCACTTTGCAGGGCCCAAGCCATGGCTCTTGCATGAGCAGCCCCGCGGCCGCTCCAAGTCGATCACCGATCACTGGCTGTGGATCAGAACCACCCGTCAGCTGACTTGGGCCTGGCGGCTGCGCCAGTTTCAGGCCCACTGGGAGCAGCTGACGGCGACGGACCTAGATGGCTCGACCGCCTGGCAGCGGTCGACAGGCCTTGCTTGTGCTGCCTTCCATCCGCAGGTTTTGGTGGATTCCACTGAGGGGGCAGCTTCCTGGCACCTGGTGCTGCACAGCGCGGAGCAGCTTGGCCCTAACGGTGGCCGTGATCCCCACTGGCCGGCGGACTGGGTGCCAGGGCTGAGCGCTCTGGCGGATCGCCCGTCGATGACGCTCTGGGCACCGTTCAGCCTTCGCCACCTGATCCAGGTTGCGGCGGTGCCCACCGGCATCGATTGCCGTTTCATCCTGATGGAGTTGCCGTTCAGTGCTGCCGACCTGGTGGAGTCTGAGCAGCCGGGCTTTGCTCCTTGGTGTGGCACGGCCGAGGCCTCCATGCGCCGTGCTGTCAGCCGACAGCTGGGCGACTCGAACCTGGACTGGTTGGATTGAGGGCTGGCCCGCTGAGGGGATAGATGCTCGCATCCATCAGTCGCTCCAGCACGGCGTCATTGCCGCCACGCTTGTTGATGGTCAGGAACAGGCTGTGTGGTGCCTGCGTTCTGTGGTGGGGGCGGATGCGCCGTCCTGCAGCGTTGAGTTCAGGAAACTCGAGGCTGAGCGAGGCATTCAGCAATGCACTGGGCACCCCCAGCATGAGGGTGTGGTGCTTGAACCAGAGGTCGTCGGCATGGCCGGCCAGCTGCAGGGCTCGGCGCCAGTCGAGCACTCCCCGGTGCAGCTGGCTCAATCGATAGCAGATGCCGTCCTTGCCGGTGGGCACCGTCAGCAGGTGGGGCTCGGGCAGCGAGGAGTCGTGCTTGATCCAGCGGTGGTAAGGGGCCATCCGTCCCTCTTCCACCACCATCCGGCGTCCTCGGAACCCCACCACGCAGTTCAGCCGGTCCTGGGCATCCAGCAGCCTCCTCAGCCAGTTCCGGGGGTAGAGGGTGTCGTCGTCGGCCGTGATCAGGTAGGGGTCCAGGGCTTTCGCCCTGTCGTCGAGCAGGTCGATCAGGGGCAGCAGTTTGCGATAGGAACCTGTGTTCTCCACGAAATGGCAGTGCAGCTGGATGCCCTGTTGGTGCGATTGACGTTGGCAGCGCTGGATGAAGCTGGGAGGTGCCGCAAAGCCCCGATCCAACAGATAGGGCTCATGGGAGAGGAACAGGTGCAGGGAGACGGGTCTGGTGTCAGCGGGCAGGCACTGCCGCAGCAGGCTGTCCAATGTGCGATTCAGGGCTCTTTCCCGGCCTCGGATCGAGGTGAGTCCAATCAGCACCGGCACGGTGCTGCCCATCCCTGCCGTCTCCCCCATGGCTTCGGAGTCCCTCATCGTTGCTGCTCCTGGGGGCTTCACACCAGATGCTCCCGCCTGATCAGCCGCCGCCAGGTGGCCATCTGCAGGCTGCAGCCGTATTCAAAGCCAGAAGAGATCGTGCCGGCCCCGCCACGCATCAGATAGAGCGGTTGGTTGAGCCGGGCGATGGCCCCCTCGCCGAACTGCCGCTGCAACCTGCTGCGGAACTCCACATCGCCCCTGGAGCGCACGGGGTAGAAGCCCCCCAGGGCTACCGCGGTGTCCCGCCGCACCATCAGGGAGGTGATGCCATCGCCGATGGCCCGGAAGCCGTCGCCATCGGGTTGGGGCTGGCCACTGAGCTCCTCAAAGCGCACATGCTGCGCGTAGCAGGCCAGGGCCCCCTGCCGCAGGGCCAGCCACTGGCGTTCCAGGCGCAGGGGGTGGGAGAGGTCGTCGTCGTCCTGAATGGCGAGGACCTCTGAGGTGCAGGCACCAAGGGCCAGGTTGCGGCAGGCGTACTGGCCCTGGTTGCGCTCCTGGCGCAGCAGGATCACCGGCAGGCCGTGGCCGTAGCGGAAGAGATCAAGGAGCTGCTCCAGGGCTTCACCCTCCGCAGCCGGCGAGCCGTCATCCACCACCAGCACCTCTGCGGCTGGCAGCGTCTGCAGGCGCAAGGACTCAAGGGCCTGTCGCAGCCGCCCCAGATCCGGGCGGAAGGTGGTGATCACCACGGCAATCCGCGCGGCTCCCAGCGCCGCGGATCCGGGTTGGGGGCCGTGACGCCGCCAATGCTCCAGCATCCGATCAAAGGCCTGAGCCACGCCTTCGCCGGGGGGCAGGAGCGGCACCAGCTCGGGCACTCCGCAGGCCTCGGCGTAGAGGCGCAGCAGCGAGGTGGTGTAGGTGCCTAGCCCCGAGCAGGCCGCCGCCAGGATCGGCTCCTCGGCGCCAGCCAGCCAGCAGCGGCTGGTATCTCCGGCACTGATCTCCTGGAGCCGGCGCAGCAGGTTGGTGCGGTCCTTGACGCCGCTGGTGAGCCGCATCAGGGCCAGGAGCTGCAGCCGCAGCAGCGCCTGGCCCTGCTCGGTCGCATCCGCTCCCGGCTGACCGGCCGCCGCTGTCGGTGGCACGAGGTAGCGATGCAGGCGCATGGTGCCGGCCAGCACGGCACCGCCATGGCTGGAGAGCCAGCTGACATCCAGCCGAAACCGGCGCAGGTCCCGCAGCAGCGCCTCCAGCAGATCGGCCTGCCACCACACGCGCGGCAGCAATCGCTCAAACAGCTGCACCAGGGCTTGCTGCCGCTCCAGCGGCAGCGGGGTCACAGCGGTGCTGTCCAGCAGCAGCAGGCCCTTGAGCAGGAGCAGGCAGGCGGAGGGTGGCTGCCGCTGGGGCAGTTGGCTGCAGCTCTCCAGGCTGAGCTGCAGCACCAGCTCGCGCAGCAGCTGCAGGTTGCTGCCGGCGCCGCGCAGCGCCTCGGCCAGTTGACGTTGCAGCAGGCGTCGCTGCTTGCCATCACCGCGGCTGGAGGCCAGATCGATCTCCTGCGCCACGCTGTCGATGGCTGCAGCCAGCACCGCCACGGCGGAATTGCCCTCGCTGCTGCAGGTCTCACTGCTGCAGGCCTCACTGTCAATGCAGCGGATCAACCGGGCAGTCCGCTGAACCGGCTCAGGGAGCTGCAGGGCGCGCTCCAGCATCTGCCCCCGCAGTTGGCGGGCGATGGCGCTCAGCTCGGGGTCGCGGCTGTTGAGGGCGCCGACCAGCGTTTCGGCCAGATCCCAGGCCCAGTCAAGCCCGGAGGCAGGGTCTGGTGCCGCCGCTCCGGGGGCAGCCTGCCCAAGCAGTGCCTCCAGGTCTGAGGCGAGCGCGGCCGTGAAGGCCACCTGCTCGTCCTGGGGGAGCAGGTGCACCAGGGCCGCCAACTGATCGGCCGGCTCCGGGCCGAGGGGAATGTCGGCCCGGAGCCAGCCAGCGGCGTCAAGCGGCGGGCGCCAGGGCGGCGTGGGCCAGCTGCGCGGGTCGATCTGGCGCAGCAGGCGACGCTCGCTTTGCAGCAGGGCCAGGGCGGTGGGGATCACCTCGGCCGCTGGTGTCGCCAAGGGACCTTCAGGCTCGTGCTGCAGGGGCTCCAGCAGGTTCAGCCCGAGGTCCAGTTGGGCGCGGTAGGCCAGGATCTGCTCCCCCAGACGGGACCGTGGCCTGGCGGTGGCTGTTGTCGGCAGGCCAGCTCAGCGCGTTCAGGGTCAGGCAGGCGCCACCGGCAGCCGCCACAAGCTTCTCCAGGCTGGGGGCCCGCTCCGCCGCCACCAGCCCCCGAGCCCAGCTCAGGGGCAGCAGGGCGATCACGGACGGGGAGGCGGGCTCGGCGTCACCCCCGGGGCCCGGCGGCACTGCCAGCTCCAGGCTGCAGCCAGGCTGCTCCGGGCCCAGGGCCTCCCCTGACAGCAGCAGCACGGCGTCGAGGCCTGCGCAGAAGAGGTACCTGCTCACCCCAGGCAAGGCATGGAGCCGCTGGATCAGTCCTTGCAGGTTCAGGCGTGTGTGAACGTCCAGAACGGGGGGCGGGGGAGGATGGCGTTCCATCTTCGCGCCCCGATTGAGGTCCCTTGACCTGCTGATCGCCGCACCGAGCGACCCCGCCGGCCTGGCGGGCTGGGGGGACGTGGCCTTCGCCCAGAGCCTGCAGCGGGCCCTGCGCGGATGTGGCTTCGCCACGCGCCTGCTGTTTCGCGACACCTACGAAAGCGCCACCCCCCCTCCCGTCGGCACAGGGCTGCTGCTGCTGCGGGGTAAGTTCCGTCCCCGCCCTGAGTGGCTCAGCCAGGCCACGTACTGCACCCGTCTGCTCTGGCAGATCAGCTGGCCGCTGGACATCAGCGCCGCGGAACTGGCCAGCTACGACCGGCTGTTCGTGGCCTCTGCCCAGGACCGGCAGCGCCTGGCCTACCTGAGCGGCAAGCCCACCCACGTGCTGCCCCAGGCCACTGACTTCCGGCTGGCCGGCTCCCCCCGGCAGCCCAGCCGGGGCCTGCTGTTTGTGGGCAACACCCGTGGTGTGGACCGTCCCCTGGTGCTGGGCTTCGGCCGCAGCGGACTGCCGCTCAGCCTGATCGGCAGCGGCTGGGAGGCTTTCGGCCTGAGGGCGGAGCGGCAGAGCATCGGCAACCACACCCTGCCGGCTCTCTACGGCGAGAGCCTGGCTGTGCTCAACGACCACCATGGCGCCATGCGTGACTTCGGCTATCTCAACAACCGGGTCTTTGACGTGCTGGCCTGCGGCGTGCCGGTGATTACCGACATGGCGCCAGGTTGCCCTGAAGCCCTCTTGCCGGGGATCGTGGTGCATGGGCCCGATGACGATCCCCAGGCCACGCTGGCTGAGGTGATGCGACGCCGTTCCCAGCCTGGACTGCTACAGCGGGTCAGCTGGGTCGTGGCCCGTGAACACAGTTTTGAGGCCCGGGCCGAGGCGCTGCTGGCGGCCTGCGGCCTGGGCTCAGGGTTGGGTGGCGTTAAGGGTGGCTGGACGCGATCGGCTGCCCTTGCTGCCCCCTCCGACCTGAGGCCCTGAGGGGAAGCCAGCCTGTTGGAGCAGCTGCTCCACTTCGGCGATGTAGAGCTGAAAGCCCTCCAGTTGCAGGGCCTGGGCCCGCAGCTCTTCGGGGAATTCGACGATCGGATCGGGCTGGCCCGCCTTGGCATCCCGGCGTAGCTTGAGGCTGGTGGCCTCTGCCATGAGCTCCTCGAACATGGGGAAGTCCGGATCCTGGAGCAGGGCTCGGCTGAGTTCCCTGGCGGCGACCACCCCCTTCTTGTTGGCCAGCAGCTCTTGCACGCGGGTGAGTTTGGTCTTGCGCCAGCTGCGCCAGACTTCAGGGGCACGCCGCTCTGGGTGCTCAAGAAGGACCGCCAGCCTTTGGTGGGGCGTGGGGGCGGGCAGGAGCCTGAGCCGCCGAGCAATCTTCTTCAACAGCCCCGCGACGCCGCGTCGGCGCGAGGCCCCTGGGGTGGCTCTGGCCATGGTCTTCAGCGATGGCATGGGCCCAGGCTACCCAGCCCTAGTCCGAGCCCCCGATGGCCGGCCGCGCCCTCCCCACCCAGACTCCAGGCTGCGTCCTGCGGTCCACGTCCTCATCCCTGGAATCGCTACTTCCTGCTGCCGGTGATTCTCCCGAGCACATTTATACTGAGTTGATTATCGGACGGTTCAGATGACCATTGTCTCGTTCGCCCATCGTTTCATCTTTTGTAAAACAATGAAGACGGCAGGCACGGCGCTCGAGGTGTCCATCGCCGCACGGCTGCCTGCCACGGATGTGGTGACACCCCTGGTGCCGCCTGAACCAGGCCATCGGCCCAGAAACTTCAGGCACCAAGGCATCAGATTGCGGAACCATGTTCCTGTGGCCAGGATCAGAGATGTCTTCGGCGAGGATGTGGCAGGCTTTTCTGCTTTTTGTATTGAGCGTCATCCGGTGGAAAAGTGTCTTTCTCACTATGCCATGGTTCGACATTCACCCAAGCATCTGAAACGCGGTGAGTTTCGGGGAATGTCCTGGTCGGATTATGTGCAGAATGGTGTTTTCCCGGTTGATTTGGCACGGTATGCATCGCCTGATCGTTCTGGCGCCTGGATCCCTGATGTGGATGAGGTGATTGATTACAATGGGCTGGAAACCGGTGTGGCCAGGTATCTGTCGGAGCGGGGGCTGCGGGATTTTAAGATGGTTTCTATGGCAAAGTCGGGATTCAGGGAAAGGGCGGGAGTGCCTCGCTTGGAAGATGTATCGGGAGCCCAGGTAGAGATCATCATGGAAAAGTTTCAGGCCTCCAATGATTTTCTGGCCAAGTACTTTGGGATTGATTATAGCGCTTGCCTGGGCTAGGCCTCAGGCTGGCTGGCTAGGGTTTTGCAGTGCCTTTTTCAGTTTGCTGTTTTCCGCTGCTTTCTGGGCCATCTTGTGAAGCACGAGAAGACTGAGAGCCTCATAGGCCTCGGTCGAAATATTCTCCACAAGATAGGCAACGTCTTGAAGGCCGCCGGTGAGATCACTGGCTGGAAGCACAGGAGCTGGCGGTGGAGAGAGAAGTTTTGCCTTCAGGCGACCATAGTCAATGTGTTCATAGTGCAATCCAAACTTTGTAGACAGTTGAAGCAGCTCCTGGGCGTGACAATCTTCAATGTAGTGACGCCACTCCTGGCGCAGGCGGGGTGGTTCAAACCTGTCCAAGCCACTGCACTCCTGCAAGGTAAGAATGAGCTGACGAGTATCGGGGGTGAAAGTATTGACTTTTTCCTTGTGAAACATTCTTCGGTAGTTCAGCAGCAGGGCCATTCCCTCGGCGGTCATCGATAGATTGCGGTTGCTCTTGCTCTTTGTGGCAGGGCTGAATTCGACCTGGTCAGGGTCAGGGCCGAATATCGATTGCAGGAAATCATCCACCACAGAACCCTGAACTAGAGTGCTGCGCTCGTAGGCTCGGAACAGGGTGCAGCCGGGGAATACGGAATCCCAGGTTCTCAGTACATCGGAGAAACACTGCTTCCAGCCTATCGGGGATGGCAGTTCATGATGGGCTTTGATGGATTGCTGGGCGCTGGATAGAAACAAGGATCCTGGGTCTCTGACATAGGCGATGATCAGAAATCGTGTGATGCCGTGGGACTCCAGAAATTGTCTCAGCCCATGAACACTTTCAACATCAAGGCGAGTGAGGTATTCATCGCTGAAGATCAGGGTATGGCAGGAGCTGCGCGAAGCGATCTCCTGTGATAGTAGCTGTTGTTGAAGTTGGCGATGTTGGTCATACTCGGCATCCGAATGAAATCGCATGCGGTCCACGCGACTGATGCTGCCCCGATGGAATGAGAAATACAGCGTGCGGTGGTTGAGGCCAGTTTTGGCACCTGTCATCCCCAAGCTGAGGATGCCGTGACCTTGCCACGGCCCGTAGTGAGCTTTGAGGAAAGTTTGGATTGACGACGATCCAGCCTTGGGGGCACCTATGTGGATGATAGCCCTACGTTTCTGCTGCATGGTCACTGATCAGCTGTCTGTGGTTCTACCAGCCATAATGATTCTCGTGTCGGTGTCATGCGGAGAATGCCTGCCTGAGAGAACCTCCTAGAGGTTCACTTTCACTAGTGTAACATTAACAACGCGCTACACCATGATGAGGCCTCCCCACCGTCCGTGTTTCTTCCTCTGCTAAGTTCGCAGAAGAGGTTCCTGACCTTGAGCCTCTCGGTGCTGTCCAGGACCGGGCTTTGCAGCACATTAAGTTGCCAGACTTCTTCTGAATGTAGCTCTCCTAGTAAGATTGCTGAGAGATTAATGAGCTGTATAGAGTTAATCTCACCTGCTGGTCTGTAGAGTGCTTCTCAGATGAACGTCCGTTCCAGCCCAATGACAGTGTTCGTGCTGCGTCCAGCCCGGCGGGGCCAGAAAGTGACGCGGCGCATTCTGAAGAGTCTTGGCTTGGCTGTCACGGAGGCCTCCCCTGGGTCGGAGGGTGTGGCGAATTATGACACGTTCATGGGGGCGGGCCTTGCCGGCCAGTATCAAGAGCTCGCCCAAAGCTTCCCCGCCAGTCGGTTCATTCTTCTTCGCAGCTGCGGCGGTGCTGGGCAAGACAGGTCCTTCAATCAGAGCATCAGTGCGTTCTGTGACGATGTGGAATCCTTCTTTGCGGCTGAGCCCGAACGTCTGCTGACCGTTGAATTGCCGAGTCCTGAGGCAAAGGCAGCCCTGAAGCTGTTTCTGAATCTGCCAGAACCCGATCAGGTCGTGCTGCGCCCCCAGAGTCGGGCCGCCAGGCGGCTGCGGCAGCAGCGCCGTCGTCGCACGAGGACAAAGGTGTTCTGCATTGGCTTCCACAAGACCGGCACGACCAGCCTTGAGAGGGCCTTGGAGTATCTGGGCTATAGGGTGATTGGACGCAAGCGGCTGAAGGGGCTGCATAGCCATGCCGAACTGTTCGCGGCTTGCTGTGACCTGGTCCATCGCTATAATGCATTCCAAGATAACCCCTGGCCGTTGTTCTACCGAGAGCTAGACAAAAAGTTTCCAGGTAGTAAATTCATCCTTACCGTTCGCCCCCCCGAGGCATGGTTGCGCAGCCAGGTGAAGCACTTCGGCACCAAGATGTCAAGAATGCGTCAATTGATCTACGGCAAGGGATACCCTGAGGGGAATGAGGCTATTTATCTCACGCGCTACAACAGCCACAATGCTGAGGTGGTTGACTATTTTCGCGAGCGTCCCAACGACCTTCTGGTCATTGACCTCACAGCCGGCGCTGGCTGGATGGACATCTGCAAATTTCTGGGCCATCCGTTACCGGATGTTCCCTTCCCTCACTCCAACACGGCAGCTGATCGAAATGAGCGCAATACTCTCAAAGACGTGTGGATGCTCCCTGGGCAAAGTCCCTAGCCACCTGTTGGATTCCCACTGGCAGGGAGACTTTGGCTTGCCAGCCGAGGCCCTTCAGTCGAGTGACATCCAGAAGCTTGCGAGGGGTCCCATCTGGTTTGCTCGTTTCCCACTCAATGCGCCCTTGAAATCCCACTGCGTCGGCCACCATCTCTGCCAACTCCTTGATCGGTAGATCTTCACCGGTGCCCACATTCAGGAAGCTCAGTAACTGCCCATCGTCACGCTTTGGAGCCTCTTCAGCTGAGGGATTCCAATGCTCAAGGCAGTACACGCAGGCGTCGGCAAGATCGTCCACATGCAGAAACTCTCGGCGCGGTTGGCCAGTGCCCCAGCAGGTCACGGAACTGGCGCCACTGAGGCGGGCCTCATGGAACCGACGAATCATGGCTGGCAGAACATGACTGTTCTGCGGGTGATAGTTATCCCCTGGGCCGTAGAGATTGGTAGGCATCAAGCTAATGGCATCAAAGCCATGCTGAAGACGTAGTGCTTCGCATAGCTTGATGCCAGTGATCTTGGCCATGGCGTACCACTCGTTGGTGGGCTCCAAGGGGCCATTCAGTAACTCCTCCTCTCGGATCGGTTGGGCTGCAAACTTTGGGTAGATGCAACTGCTGCCGAGAAACAGCAGGCGGCGCACACCCCGTTTCCAGGCAGCCTCAATCACATTGAGCTGAATCTTGAGATTGTCCAGCAGAAAGTCTGCGGGATAGGTTGAGTTCGCAAAAATGCCACCAACCTTAGCGGCAGCAACCACCACCACATCTGGCTTCTGTTGCTGAAACCAAGTGCTTACGGTCTGGCCGTTGCTGAGGTCGAGGCTGGAGCGATCAGCGGTGAGCAGATTGCTGAAACCTTTTTGCTCGAGGGCTCGGTAGATTGCACTGCCGGCCATGCCACGATGACCCGCCACAAAAATTCTGTCCTGGGGATGGAGCAACCCACCGGATTCCAGAGCGCTGCTGGAGCTCATGCCTTCACCGTCTGGCTCACTTCATTGGGATGGGTTGGGGGGTTCTCCATCGACCCCACCACGGTGAACCCCTCCCGCCGCAGGGTGGCTTCTTTGGAGGCCTCCAGTTTGTCGCAGGCGACCATTTCCTCCACCAACTCCTCGAGGGTAGTGGTGGGAGTCCAGCCGAGTTTTTCGTGGGCCCGCCTTGGATCTCCCAGTAGGGTTTCCACCTCTGCAGGTCTGAAGTAGCGGGGGTCGATCCGCACCACAGCGGCACCGGTGTCTCCGCGACGGCCCACTTCTTCGAGGCCTTCACCCTGCCACTCGATGGCTGGGCCACGGCCTGGAGCCTTCCAGCCAACGGCCGCAGCGGCCAATTCGATGAATCGGCGCACACTTTCCTGCCTTCCGGTGGCGATCACGAAGTCTTCTGGGGGGCCTTCCTGTTGCAGCATCCGCCATTGCATCTCGACATAGTCGCGAGCATGCCCCCAGTCGCGCAGGGAGTCGAGGTTGCCCATGTAGAGGCACTGATCCAAGCCTGCATCAATTCTGGCCAGCCCTCGCGTGATCTTGCGGGTTACAAACGTCTCGCCCCTTCGGGGAGATTCATGATTGAAGAGGATGCCATTGCAGGCGTACATGCCGTAGGCCTCTCGATAGTTCACCGTGATCCAGTAGGCGTACAGTTTGGCCACCCCATAGGGGCTTCTGGGGTAGAAGGGTGTACTCTCCTTCTGAGGAACTTCCTGCACGAGCCCGAACAGTTCGCTGGTGCTGGCCTGATAGATCCGGGTGCGCTCGGAGAGGCCCAGAATCCTGACGGCTTCGAGAATTCTGAGTGTACCCAGGCCATCACTGTTAGCCGTGTATTCGGGTGCCTCAAAGCTCACCTGAACATGGCTCTGAGCTCCCAGATTGTAAATTTCATCAGGTTGAACCTGCTGGATGATCCGAATCAGGTTGGTGCTGTCGGTGAGATCGCCATAGTGCAGTACCAGGCGCGGATCACTGGCATGGGGATCCTGGTAGAGATGGTCGATGCGGCTGGTGTTGAAGCTGCTGGCGCGTCGCTTGATGCCATGCACTTCGTAGCCCTTCTCCAGTAGAAGTTCGGCCAGATAACTTCCATCCTGGCCCGTGACCCCGGTGATCAAGGCTGTCTTGCTCATGCCTTTGCTGCTGCTTAAGTGATCCTCTGCCCGCTATTGTGACCCTCTTGGGTTCATTGTCACAGGTGCCTTTGCGGTCTCGATGCGGTTTGCTCGCCGTCACCATTCGGTGCTGGGTCAGCAGCTGGGCCTTGAACTGCGGCGGCCCCCATCGGATTCAGCGTTCCGCTACTTCTTCCTGCAGGTGGATGTGGCGGCCTTGTGCGCGGCCATCCGTGACTGGACGATCGCCCAGATCCCTGGTGGTGCAGCAGATCTCGATCAGCTGGTGTGTGACGGCAAGACCCTGCGAGGCTCGATCGAGACCACACCCGGCGGTGGTTCGGCGTTCATTGCCCAGGTGACGCTGTACTCGGCCGCCTTGGGTGTGGCGATCTCGCAGGCCTGCTACGCCACTGGCGCGAACCACGAGCGGGCCGTCCTCCGGCAACTGCTCGGGGAGCTGGATCTCGAGGGGGTGCTGATCCAGGCAGATGCGCTCCACACCCAGAAACCTTTTTTCAACAGCTCACCGAGCAGGGGGCCGACTTCCTCCTGACCGTTAAGAGGAACCAAAAGACACTGCACCGTCAGATCCGCAGCCAGTTCCGTCCTCTCCTGCCAGCCCGGCATGCTGCCTCGCCTGGGTGGCAGCTGGGGTGGGTAGCAAAATGGGGCAGTTGCCTGGAAGGGTCTGTGAACGCACTTAGGATTGCCCCCCCTCCCGGGGCTGCTGATCCCGTGCTGGAGCCGGTGGTGCAACGGATGTTGAACGCTCTGGTTGCCGCAGACCTGCCGGTGGAATGGCTGGAGTCCTGGGAGGCGGTGGAGCTGGGCCTGGGGCCCGTGGCCGTGCTCTATCCCACCCCCGACCAGGCTCTCTGCGCCGACCTGCTGGAGTCTGAGGGGGGCCTGGCCGGTCACTATGCCCACCTGGCTGATCTGGCCTCGATCTGGATGGCGACAGAGCCGTTGCCCCAGCTGCGCCTGGTCAACCTGGCCCTCAGCTCGGTGCCCCAGCTGGTTGGCTGGGTGGTGGAGGCGCTGCAACGTGGAGCGCAGGCGGACCCGTTGTCGGCGACTGTCGACGGCCCGGGAGCCGACCTGGCTGGCCAGGATCTCTGGTTCCGACCTCAGCCCGAAGCGCTCGAGGCCAGAATTGCCCTTGACCTGCTCCAGAGCCACCCAGAGATCCTGCCCGCTTACCTCAGCCTGGACGGCCATCCCCTGGCAGCTCCCGCTGAACTGCGGCAGCCTGATTTCAGTTACCCGGCGCGCCTTGAGGCGTCTGCCCAACCAGGGCGGTTGCTCGAGCAGCGCCAACGGCTGGCCCGTTTCGAGGCTGATTTGCACAATCTCGGCTTGGAGCTCGGGGCAGCTCGCGCCGAGCTCATCGATGCTGCCTGGATCCGGGAGCAGCTGGCGGAGCAGCTGCAACAGATGGAGGCTTCCCTGGCGGACCTGGCGACGTGCCAAAGCGACCGCCTGCAGCTGCAGCAACTGGTGGAGGCCGAGCAGGTCAACCGGGCGGAACTGTTGGCGAACCAGCAGCAGATCCAGGCCACTCTGGAGCAGGCAGTTCAGCATGCCCGCAGCCAAAACCTGCTCCACGACTCGGCCCTTGAGGTGATCAGGGGGTTGCTGCGCCAACAGGCTGCGATCGCTGGGGCTTGAACACCGGGCTTGGTGCGCACAACCAGCGGGGCCGGCCCGGCCGGTCGTTGTCCAGAAAGTCCACCAGCACCAGGCCATCGGCGGCGGTGGCCCTGGCCAGGGAGGCTTCGTCTGGATGGGGCCAGCGGGCGATCAGCCGGCTGCGGTTGGCCTCGATGAAGCGATAGCGGCCCGGACTCGACCCTTCCGGGTGGATGACCAGGCTGCCGGGCTCCACGCTGAAATCACCACCAAATCGCTGCCGGAGGCGGTGGCAGAGATCGGTGTCTTCCTGGCCGTTCAGATAGCCCACATCGAAGCCCTGCACGGCGGCAAACTCCCGGGCACGCAGCAGCAGGCAGGCGGCCGTGGCGGCGGGGGTGCGGCGACGACGCAGCAGGGGCGCCGCTGCGGCTCCGGCATGCAGGGCCAGGCCGAGGGGGCTGGCCTGGCCGAAGACGATGCCCAGGCACTGCACCTGGCCTGCGGGGGTAAGCAGGGCCGGTTGGGCTCCGCGACACTGAGGATCCTCCAGGGCGATCAGCAGCGGGGGCAGGGCCCCAGGTGCCATGCGGGCATCGCTGTTCAGGAACAGCACCTTGCTGCCGCGACTGGCTGCGAAGCCGAGGTTGCATCCCAGCGCGAAGCCGAAATTGCGGGGCTGCCGCAGCACCCGCACCCGGCCATCACGCCTGGGCGCCTCCTCCAGAACCGCGCAGGTGCCGGCATCCCCGTTGCCGTTGTCCACCAGGAGGATCTCCAGCTTCTGGGAGCCCTGCAATTGCCCCAGGTGCTCCAGGGCTTGGGCCAGCTCCGTCCCCGCACCCCACACGGGAATCACCACGGACACCAGCTCGTCATCGCGGTGCTTTTCCTGGACTGAGCTCCAGCAGAGGCGCCGCCGCTCCTCCAGCAGGTTCTGGTGGCAGCGGCGGCGGGCCTCCTGCCAGTGGCGTGGATGCTCTGCCGGCTCCAGGGGGGCTTCCAGGTCGATGGCCAGGCCAGGCAGCCACGGCCAGCGGTGCCAGCTGAGCAGCCAGTCGCGCCCCCGGGCCAGGCGGATCCTGCGCTCAAGGCGGGCTTCGGGCTGCTCGCGGCCATTCAAGGCGCTGCAGGATCCATTGGCCTCAGCGATCAGCTGGCCATCCAGCCAGAGCTGGGCCGGCAGCGGTTCTTGGCCAGGGGCGTCGCCATCGAGCGCCACTACCACGGTGCTGTCCCAGACCAGCTGATGCAGCAGGCCCAGCCGCAGGGCCGACGGGCTGGCCGCCGAGAGCTCCAGCTGCTGGGCCGGATGGGCCAGCACCCAGGCCAGCAGGGCCTTGGGGGTTTCCGGCAGGGGGCGCTGGGTGCGCAACCGTTGCACGCCTTCAAGCTCGAGCTGGGCGGTGAGGGCCTGGCGGGCCTGCCGGGTGCACAGGGGCCGCAACCCCGGTGACGCTTCGGCCACCTGGCAGAGCTGCTGCAGGGCCTGGCCAGGCTGGCCCGAGCGCATCAGTCGGGAGGCCTGCAGCAACCGGCGGCTGGCCGCAGGCAGCCAGACGAGATCGGGGGGAGCAGCAGCCATGGACTCGGGCCTAGCGGGGCAGGTTGGAGGTGCTCAGCCGCGGGCATCGGAGCCTTGGCCCCCGCGGCTTAAACTGGCGTCACGCCTGGGCTGTTGCATGAAAGCTGTCATCCTCGCAGGCGGTTTGGGCACCCGCCTTTCCGAGGAGACCCAGGTGCGTCCCAAGCCCATGGTGGAGGTGGGCGGGCGCCCGATCCTATGGCACATTCTCAAGATCTATAGCGCCTTCGGCATCAACGACTTCGTGGTGTGTTGTGGCTACAAGGGCTACATGATCAAGGAGTACTTCGCGAACTACTTCCTCCATACCAGCGATGTCACGTTTCACATGGATGAGGGCAATCGCATGGAGGTGCACCATCAGAAGACCGAGCCCTGGAAAGTGACCCTGGTGGACACCGGCGAGACCACTCAGACCGGTGGCCGACTGGCCCGGGTGCGACCCTATCTGGGGGAGCAGTCGTTCTGCTTCACCTATGGGGATGGCCTCGCCGATGTGGATGTGGCGGCCCTGGTGCGGCATCACACCAGCCAGGGCCTGCGGGCCACGCTCACCGCCGTACAGCCGCCTGGCCGCTACGGCGCCCTGCATCTTGAGGATCACCGGGTGCGCCAGTTCCAGGAGAAGCCCGATGGCGACAACGCCTGGATCAGCGGTGGTTTCTTTGTGCTGGAGCCCTCGGTGTGTGATCTGATCCGCGATGACGCCAGCGTGTTCGAGGCCGACGTGCTGCCGCGACTGGCAGCGGACGGCCAGCTGTCGGCCTTTCGCCACAGTGGCTTCTGGCAGCCGATGGACACCCTGAGGGAGCGCAACCGGCTTGAGGCGCTCTGGCAGGGCGGCCAGGCCCCCTGGAAGTGCTGGCGATGAGCATCGATCCGGCCTTCTGGGCTGGTCGGCGAGTGCTGCTCACCGGCCACACCGGCTTCAAGGGGGCCTGGCTGGCCCTCTGGTTGCTGCAGCTTGGGGCGAGGGTCGAGGGGCTGGCCCTGCCACCTGAAGGCAGCCCCAGCCTCTATGGCGCCCTGGAGCTCGAGCGCAGCTTCCCGGAGCAGCTCCGCTCGCGCCTGCTGGATCTGCGCCACGTCGAGGCCGTGGCGACGGCGGTGCGGGACTCCCGCCCCCAGGTGGTGATTCACCTGGCGGCCCAGGCCCTGGTGCGGCGGGGCTACGCCGACCCCCTCGGTACCTGGGCCACGAACGTGCAGGGCAGCCTGCATCTGCTGGAAGCCCTCAGGGCGGTACCCCATCCCTGCGCTGTGGTCATGGTGACGACCGACAAGGTGTATGAGAACCGGGAGTGGCTGCATGGCTACCGGGAGCCCGACCGGCTCGGAGGTCACGACCCCTACAGCGCCAGCAAGGCGGCGGCCGAGCTGGCCATCGCGTCCTGGCGCAGCAGTTTCTGTGGGTCTGGCGCCCACCAGACCCCTCACCTTGCGGTGGCCACGGCCAGGGCCGGCAACGTGATCGGCGGGGGCGACTGGGCCCCTGACCGGATCGTGCCCGATGCCATGCGCGCCTGGGCGGCAGCGGAGACCCTGGAGCTGCGCCACCCCGGGGCCACCCGTCCATGGCAGCACGTGCTCGAACCCCTGGGCGGCTACCTGCAGCTCGCTGAAGCCCTGAGCCGGGATCCGGCGGGTTTTGCCGAGGCCTGGAACTTTGGTCCCGGGCTGGAGTCGAACCGCACGGTGCAGCAGCTGGTGGAGGCCCTGCAGACCCACCGGCATGGCCGCTGGCGCGACTCCAGCGCACCTGGGGCACCCCATGAAGCTGGTCTGCTGCACCTGGCCATCGACAAGGCCGTAACCCGCCTGCTCTGGCAGCCCCGCTGGGACTTCGCCACCACCGTGGCCCGTACCGCCGGTTGGTATCGACAGGTGGATGAAGGGTCGCCTCCCCTGGCATGCTGCCAGGCCGATCTGGAGGCCTACGGGGCAGGCTGATCCATGAGTGACCACGTTCAGAGTGTCTTCGCCGAACGCCATCAGCTCGACCTTCTGCTGATGCGGGGCCACAGGATTCCCTCCCCCACCGCCCATCGCCGGCGCAGCGATCCCTACGCCGTGCATCTGGGCAAAGGTGCCACTCCCGAATCCTTCGATGGCAGGGTCGACGCCCTGCGGATCCACCGCCTGGAGCGCTTCTCCAACAGCCTCGCCCAGCTCTGCCATGCCTCCCACCTCGCCCGTCGGATCGGTGCCAGGGTCCTGGAGGTTCCCGATGCCTGGTACCTGCGCCGTGGCTCCACGCGTCTGGCCGATGGTCTGGAAGTGGTCAATGGCCTCAGCCATTTCCCCCCCGAGCACACCCGCCTGGAGGGGCGCTTCTTCTACTGCCATACCCTCGGCGCCCTGGCCCATCCGATGGCCGGCTTCCGCAGCCTGCTGCAGCAGTTGCGGCCCGCCATGACGCTGGCGCTGGAGGGGGAGGCCCTGCCGGACGACCACCTGGTGGTGCACATTCGCTGCGGCGACATCTTCGATCGCCATCCCCACCCCGGCTACTACCAGCCGCCGCTGGCCTTTTACACCCTGGTGCTGCAGCAGCGGGCCTGGGGCCATGTGCACCTGGTGTTCGAAGACTTCGGCAACCCCGTGGTGCTGGCCCTGCAGCAGCACTGCCGTTCCCTGGGCCTGGAGGTGACCCTGCACAGCTGGGGCCTCGAGCGCGACATCGCCTTTCTGGTGCGCGGGCGGCACTTCGTGGCGGGACGGGGGACGTTCATGCAGGGGGTGGTCGCCCTCTCCCCCCATGCCCGAACCGTCTACAGCTTCTGGCCCTTCGATCCCGACCATGGCTGGGGGCTCGACGGCGTGACCAATGTGCTGATCGAAGACCGCAAGGGTCGCTACCTGCGCAAGTTGCGGCCGTGGCGCAACTCCCGCCTGCAGCGGGCCTTCATGCTGGCCTACCCCGAGCGCCTGCTGGATCTGCGGATGGCTTGATCAGCTGACCAGATCAGCAGGCCTGATCAGCCGACAGCCTGATCCAAGGCTTCCGGTCGACGGCGCAGGGCCTTGACCGGGGCCCCGCGTGGGCGCTTGCGGAACCGCCGCCGGGAGAGTCCAACGGGGAGCGCCGCCGGCGTGATCGGCCCCACGGCCGGCCAGTCCATACCCCAGACCCTCAGCCCCAGCCGTTGCTGGGCCGCGGCGATCTCGGCGTCCAGGCAGGGCGCCTCGAAGCGGTCGGCCCAGCAGGGCTCTGCCGGCTCAGGCAGGCTCGATCCATTGAGCTGGGCTTTGAGCTGCTGGCGAAGCTGCTGCCGCCGTTGGCCTCGGGGCGGTTGATCGAGGCCCTGCAGGCATTGCTGAGCCAGCGCCACAGCGCGCGGCGAGAGGTCTGGGGGGATCGGCAGTCCGGCTTGCCATGGCGGCTGTGAGGGCGTGGCCTCATGGCTGGATCCAGGCAGCTCAGGGCAGCCGGCGCCTCCGAACAGGCTCAGGGTGGTCCAGGTGCTGGCCAGACGTTCTCCCCCGGCGGGCGGATGCAGCACGAAGCGCAGCCCCCGGGCGCCGCACCATTCCAGCAGCGGTTCGAACAGGCGATCCAGCCGGTAGCGCTGGGGATGCTGCTCCAGTTGGCGAGCGGCGAAGGCGTCATAGGAGTCGATGCAGCGCAACCCGATCAGACAGCGGGCGAAGTCGCGCGCCAGTTGTTCGCGGCCATCGAAGAGGTGCACCGCGATGGCCAGGCGGAAGCCCTGCTCCTCCACCTGCTGCTGCAGGCGCCCGAACCTGCGTTCCTGAAGCAGCGAGGGCACCAGGCCGGGGGCCACGGCCCACAGGTGTTCATGGCGTCGCCAGGGTTTCCACCGGCGTCCTCGCTCGAGGCGCTTCCAGGCGGTCCAGTCGTTGCCCAGCACCGCCGGCAGCAGCGCCTCGCCGGGATGGGCACAGATGCCCCGCCGACGCAGCTGCGGCAGGTTGGCCGCGACGTCCGCGGCCAGCTCGGCGATCAGTCCCCCATCCAGGCCGGTGTGCAGGAGCAGCTCACGGGGAGCCCTGTACTCGCTTGCTCCCCCGGACCTCACCATGTCCACCTCCCAGCACGCTGCAGCCTACGGGGAGGGGCTCTGGCAGGCTGACGCTGCCGCAGCGGTCCTTGCACCATGGCGCAGCGTTCGCCCCAGGTCCGCCCCACGGCCATCGAAGGGCTGGTGGAGCTGGCTTCGTTGCCGTTTCTCGACGACCGCGGCAGTTTTCTCAATGCCTTCCGCCGCGAGGACCTGGCGCCCTGGTGGGGCGATCGGCCCGTGCACCAGATCAACGTGAGCCGCACAGAGCGGATCGGCGCCCTGCGCGGTCTGCACGGGCAGCTGGGAGCCACTCCGGAAGCCAAACTTGTGCGCTGCATACGCGGCAGGGTGTTCGACGTTGCCCTCGATGGGCGCCAGGGTTCCCCCACCCAGGGCCAGTGGCTGGCCCTGGAACTGAGCGCCGAGGTGGGCAATGCCTGGTTGATCCCCGAGGGCTGTCTGCACGGCTTTCAGGTGCTGGAGGCTGGCAGCGAGCTCCTCTACGTGCATTCCGCTCCCTATCGGCCCGCCGACCAGGTGGGAGTGGTGTGGAATGATCCAGACCTTGGCATCGCCTGGCCTCTGCCAGTGGTGGATCTCAGCCGCCGCGACCAGCAGCTTCCGCGCCTTGCCGACCTCTGAATCGTTTGTTCCCGTCCCGTGATCCAGCACCGCTGCCGTCACTGCCAAGCGCCGCTGGAGCAGGAGGTGATCGACCTGGGCCATCAGCCCCCCAGCAACGCCTACCTCACGGCCGAGCAACTGCTGCAGCCAGAGATCACCTATCCGCTGAAGGTGTCGGTGTGCACCAGTTGCTGGCTGGTGCAGGTGCCGGCCCACGCGGCGGCCGCTCAGCTGTTCACCGCTGACTACGCCTATTTCTCCAGCACCTCAACAAGTTGGTGCGAGCATGCCGAGCACTTTGTGGCGACTGCCTGCGAGCGCCTTGGCCTCGGGGTTGAGAGCCTGGTGGTGGAGCTGGCCAGCAACGACGGTTACCTCCTCCAGTACGTGCAGGAGCGAGGCATTCCCTGCCTGGGGATTGAGCCCACGGCGGCCACCGCAGAGGCGGCGCGGCAGAAGGGAATCGCCACGATCGAGCGGTTTTTCGGCGTCAGCCTGGCCGAGGAACTGGGATCCGAGGGGCGTCGGGCCGATCTGATCGTGGCCAACAACGTGTTGGCCCACGTGCCTGACATCAATGACTTTCTGGCCGGCATGTCCATCCTGCTGAAGCCCAGTGGCCAGGTGTCGATCGAGTTCCCGCATCTGCTGGAGCTGCTGCGGGGCAACCAGTTCGACACCATCTATCACGAGCACTACAGCTACATCGGCCTGGCCACCCTGCAGCGAATGGCCGAGCATGCGGGCCTCCAGCTGATGGACGTGGAGAGGCTCCCAACCCACGGCGGCAGCCTCAGGGTCTGGCTGGCCCGCCGCGAAGCGGATCTTGCAGCCGCCTGCTTCAGCCCAGGCCAGGCTTGCCGCTGTGCTCGCCGCTGAGGCTGAGGCAGGGCTCTGGTCTATGGAGGCGTTTCGGGGCTTCCAGCAGCGGGCCGAGGTGGCCAAGCATGCCCTGCTGAGGTTTCTGCTGGAGGCCCGGCAACAGGGCGCGTCGGTGCTGGGCTACGGAGCGGCGGCCAAGGGCAACACCCTGCTGAACTACGCCGGCGTGCGGGCTGACCTCCTGCCTGTGGTGGCGGACAAGGCTGCCAGCAAGATCGGTCGCTTTCTGCCTGGCAGCCACATCCCTGTGGTCTCACCGGAGCAGTGGCTGGCACTGGAGCCGAGGCAGGTGCTGGTGTTGCCCTGGAACCTGGCGGCTGAGGTGAAGGCCAGTTTTCAGGCCCACCCGGAGATGCTGTTTTATCGGGCGATCCCTACCCTTGAGCGCCTCTGAGGGTGCGGGGCTTCAAGCCAGCTCTCAAGTGAGCCGGTTGTCCCATGAAAGTGTTTAGCCCTGGGGTTGATCGATGTACATGGCCTTGCGAAAGCACAGGGGATAGTCCTTGTGGCGCAACCAGTCGCGGGCAGCCTGTTCGGAGGCGATGGCTTCCTCCACGGAGAGGGTTTCTTTCCAGGCACCAAAACGCCCATCGGTGATGTGATTGGTGGTGATGAACGTGTCCAGCCGCACCGAACGATCGCCCGTGCTCACAAGCCTGGAGCGCTGCCGTCTGCTTCTCTGGGGAAGCCTCTTCCACCAACTCCTGTTTGAGTGCGTTGGAGGCCGAAACGTTCAGAAAGCGTTCCAGATCATTCACGAGGCTTGGGATGTCATTGACGATGACTTCGTAGCGCCCGATCCAGCAATGACGGCGATCTTCGAACACGGCCCCGATTTCGATCTCCTCGCGTACGAACTGTGCTGCAATCGTTGGGCCTCGCTCCTCGCTGCCAAACAGGAAGCGATTCTTGCGCCAGGCCGAAGCCAAGGCATCCCGGACATCGCGGTAGGTGTAGAGGTAGCGAGCACCTTCGTCGGGCAAGGCACGCCGCAGTACCCGTCGTGGGATATGAACCTTGGCAAGCCAGGTGTGGTTTGGATCGCTGGCCCGGGCATGCATCTCCTCCACCGAACTGCCGAGACCATTGCTGCTGACCGTGATCTCACCGATGCTGCTTAGCAGGCCTTTGGCCAACTGAGCCACCAAGGTTGAACCTGATCGGTGCATCCCACAAACCACCACCAGCATCACGCGTATCCCAGACTGTTGAGAGACTCTAGAATGCAGGGTCACCAAACCCCAAGACTACATCGGCCTGACGGCGAGGCTGCGCTCAGAATATAATGGTGGACTCAACTCTCGCGCCGACGTCCATGTCGTGCTGGCCTTGTCATGGAGTGATCATCGCATAATCGTAGTTTTGAAAATCAAGCCAGTAGAGTTTGTTGATCCGCTCTAATGACCGCTTATCATCCTTGAGGCCTGGATCAACTCCGCGCTTGGCGGCCACTTTCTGCTCCAGAGTTGGGCATGGCAGAGAAAGCTTGGCGGCGAGATCGCTGACAGCGTTAGGCAGATCCTCAAACCTATAGATGGCATCAAGTTCTTCTGTGAGCATATTGCCATACACGCAGTGGGGATGATAGGGATGTGCGCAACTGGGCTCCAGCGCGAGCAGGTCTGAATGTGCATAGAAGCGAGAGTCATGCTCAATCGTAATCGGAGATCCAAACTTTTGCTTGTAGCGGCCAAAGTGAAGAGACTGATTCTTCACACGCACTCCATAAAACGTGACTAAATCGAGAAAGAAGTGAGAGAGACCTGGAGTATGGATGTCGAACAATGGTGAACTTGAAGTAGTCGTTCCAAAACTCGGAATATAGTGTTTTCGCTTGAATAGCCGTTAGATGTTTCTCTTTGGGGCTCTTTAGCCACTGTGGGGTGGGCTCCAGCCATGATTCAATGCTTGTTCCAGCGGTGCGAGGAATATGAATAAAAATACAACGATGTTGGTGAGAGATCATGGGTTTGCATAGGCGGCTAGCCGGCGACTAGCTGTTCGATGGCCTGCACAACTGTGTCCACGTTGAAGCTATTGCTTCGCTGAAAGCCATCGTCGGCCTGAAGACGCGTGGATGTGTCGGGATGGCAGTCTACGTAAAAGTCTTCGAACTTACATGCAGCATCAATGTTCACCCAGTTTGTGCTCAGTGTTTTTGGCCCTGCCAGGAACATGATCTGTCGGGCAGGGGGATGGCCTTGCGTGTCGGGCACAAACACTTTCAGATTCATGCAGGCCTGGGGAAATCCGATCACCCACTCGTACTCACGGTAGAGGGTCAGTTTTTGTTCAAAGCTCAGCTCTTCAGGGCAGATGATATCGACTTCACGTAGTCTGCCGATGCGTTCAACAACATCAGCTTCCCCCATGAACTTGGTTGTACCTGTACTCAGTCGGTGCCTTGATAGGTAGGCGATCTTCTGCTTGCGAGGTGTTTGGGCCAGCTTGTCGCGCAACTGGGGGCTCAGGGCAGCAAGGCAAGCGTGGTGAAAGTCGCTGCTGACAAAGCAACGGTCCCTGTAGAGCACACTGCTCGATACCAGTGTTTTGGCTCTGATCGGTCGGCGCACCAACCGGGCCCGCTCGCGAATGCCGAGGCAGTCGAGCCAGTTGGTGATCAAGGGGCGATCTGCCAGGGTGCCTCCCTTCCGCAGCCGGTGGTAGTGAAACCAGATGGGGGCATCGAGATCTCGAAATAAGCGCAATAACTGATAGGTACGGGTCAGATCAAGTAACAAATGCCCGAAATGGTCAAACAGGGTGCCGCCATAGAGCACCAGCTCTTTATCCATGACCTCGGCTCCCACACCGCGACCTTGCCTGACCTCCTGAAGGCGATCTTCCTGTGGATAGTAGAAGTGCCGTTCACCGCGTTTGTCGTTTAATGCATGGATCAGCTCGCCATGTTCGTTCACGGCGCCATGACTCATATTCAGCCACCAACGTTTGAAATTATGCTGGTGACGACTGATGTCCAGCACCAAAGCATCGCTCTCAACGATGATTTGACTCGGCTGCCCGACCGAAGCCTTCCCCCACCATGAGGGATGGCGTTTGGTGGCGGTGCGAATCAGGTTCAGGGTTGGTGGCATGATTCAGATCTGGAGAGCCAGCCGGCCGGGCAGGCAGCACGTGATCATAGTTTCCAGAAGTCGGCTGGCTTGCCGATGTAGCTCAGGAATTGCCTTGTGTCCGCCTTCAGGCGCTGGGTCACACGCCACTTCATCAGCCAAGGCCACTCAGGCTTTTCAACGTAGCGGCGGCCCTGCTGCCCTGCTTCGTTGACCAACGGCAAGTGGGTTCCTTCGTTGAGGAGTTGTCGTGGCTCGGTTGAAAGTCCTAAAAAGTCAAGCACGACTTGTAGTGTCTGCTGGGGTGAAGCCAGGAGATCTTCAAAAGTCAGGCACAGAATCTGTTGATCATGGAAGACGCTTCTGAAACTGCTGATGCGCTCATAATACATGGAACAACCCAGTAGTAAATGCTGCAGTCTTGATGTCTTCAGTAACTCGGAAAAGTCACTTGTGCCGGGATGCTTTCCTTTGATGTGACGCCACTGTGACACCAGCCGGTCTAGGGGATGCCTGGTCATATAGATGATCTTGGTTTCTGGCAGATACCTATGCATCAAGGCGGCTGTGTGTTCAAAACTGGGCAGGGTGCTGCTGTACATCGTGCTGCCTTCTCCGCGTAACCTGGCCTGGGCACCGTCCTGGAAGAGCTTGGCGTACCAGTTCCAGCCCTTGTCGTAACGTCTGCCGAAAAACTTCGGTTCCTTGGGCTTGGCCATGAAGATGTCTGGATGTCTGCCCAACACCCGGGTCAGCGTGGTGGTGGCTGACTTGGCTGCCCCAATCACGATGAAGTTGGGAAGTGTGTTGGCTGGAATCCTGGCCACAGCGTCGTGGTCGGCGCCATCCAGCCCCCTGGTGATTGCTGCGAGCACCGCCTCCATGTCAGGTTCGGCGGCCGCGCTGGATCCAGCCCGCAGTACGGAGTGATGCGGCATCAGTTGATCAGGGAAGCCCGGAAACCACGCGCGCTCTCCACTGCGGACGGACTGGAGACCGCCATGGAGCTCTTGGGCTGGTCATGGCGTTCAAGTCGCTCAAGTGCACGCCAGGCTCCCTCCCCCTGGTTCTTGTGGCCTTGCCAGATCTCGGGGATGAACGAGGCCGTGGGGGCGTGGTGCCGCAGCATCCGAAACAGTAAAGGCCAGTCGATTTCACCTTCGTCGATTTGCAGGCCTTCCCCATCCACGCCACTGGCATCGGCCAGATGCAGGTGGGCAGTGAAGGGGAGAATCCTTTCGAGGAAACCATGAAACGATTGGCCAAGGTGGTTGCAGGCCAGTTTCGAGTGGGAGACATCCAGGCAGACACGATAGTGATGCTCCTTGCAGAACGACTCGATAAAGTCGGGATCAACAAACAAGTTGTGGAACCGTTGCCCCCCGAAATGCCATGGGAAAGGTGGCATGGTCTGCGGGATGATTTCCACACCATCACAGCGCAGGGCTGACAGACTGGCTTCAAGTGCATCCATCATCGGCTGCTTCGCTTCTGGCAACAAGTGTTGATGGGCTGAAAACCCACCCATGTTGGTCACCAGCAACACGTCTTCGGGACACTTGAAGTGCTCGCGTAAGACCTTCGCTAGGTCCAGCACCCTTTGTAGTTGCTGGATCGAATGCTGTCTGTAGTCGCTGTCAATGCTGCAGAGATCCAGGGTGTGATCTCCGGCGAACAATTCAGGGGCATGAACCACGAGTCCCAAGGGAATGCGGTTCGGAATGGCTTTGGCAGTGGGGATTTCTAAGTCTTTGTAGCTCAGGTGAATCTCCACCAGATCGAGATTGCTGGCCTTGCTGAATAATTCAAGATCATGATAGCGAACTGGCACTCCAAATGGATTGCTGAAGTGATAATGACGTGCCTGGACTCCATCCTCCCCGAGATCAGATTCAAAGAAGAAGTCGCCGGGATTCTTGTCGCTGCTCAGCGTGTGCCCCAGCAGATCATTGAGACGGTACGGCTGCAGCCCTTGGCCGGGGCTCTGAACCCGCACCATGGAGTTCTCGATCACAGTGCCACGCGGGATCGGGCAGGCTGCCACGAGACTTTTCGCCAACACTTCGCGGTTCATCAGCTCTCCCTGGCTGATGGCGCGCTCAGCATCGCTGCCCATGGAGTCTTCCACGGCTCGAATAGCCTCGACCATCCTTCGAAACTCCTCCGGCAGCAGGCTCACCTTGTGGTCGTTTCCCTCCATGCCAGGATCAAGGGTGATGTGTTTTTCGACCACCGTGGCCCCTAGGGCCACAGCGGCGATGGGCACCTCAATGCCGCGCTCGTGGCCCGAATAGCCCACCGGGCCGCCGGACAGTTCTCGCAGGCGGGCGAGGTAGCGCAGATTCACATCCTTGTAGGGAGTGGGATAGGTGGAATTGCAGTGCAGCAGGACAAACGGAGCCCCTTGTTGGCGCAGGTGTCGAATGCCGCTCTTGATCTCCAGCTCCGTGGCCATGCCGGTGGAGCAGACCAGCGGCTTGCCCGTGGCGGCGATGGCCGTGAGCAGGGCGTGATTGGTGAAGTCTGCCGAGGCCACCTTGAAGGCCTCCATACCCCAGCGCTGCAACTTTTCGAGGCTGCTGACATCCCACGGTGTACACAGGGGGATCATGCCCTTGCGGGCGGTGTAGTCAAAGCAGCGGTAGAGCTCGTCGTCCGTCAACTGGAACCGCTCCAGCAGATCGAGGGTGTACTGAGTGCCCAGATCAGAGGCCATGTCATTGCTGTCTCCGGCATTGACATAGAGATTCTTCATCTCTCGCATCTGGAACTTGGCGCAGTCCACGCCTGCTGCTGCCGCTGCATCGATCAGCTTCAGGGCCAGATCGAAGCAGCCGTTGTGGTTATTGCCAATTTCCGCAATCAAGAAGCTTGCACGGCCATCACCGATCAAACGCCCTGCAATCCGCAGTTCCCGGGCTCCTTCAATGGCCACGGCGGCGATGCGTCCGTGGCTATCGAGCAGCGGCACCAGCTGGATCTGGGGGCTGAACAGGGGCGCCAGATCGGCTGGGCTCATGCCGACCCTTCCGGTGCGGCACTGGGGATTCATGGCCCGCGTCACCGGGGCGTTCAGATCGATCGGGCTGCAGTTCGCCACCCAGCGTCGAAAGTCACCGTCGCTGAGCACGCCCTGAAGAATGCCACTTTCCGAGACGACAAAAATCAGCCGTGACTTATTGGCTGTGATTTTGGATAAGGCCGCCAGGACAGTGTCTTCGGCGAAGACCACAAACTGAGTGAAATTGCGCTCGATCTGCATGGCCTTGCCCCTCTAACAACAGCATCGACGATTGAAGCGTTTTGGAATCCCAGTTAGCAAAGCCATTTTGTTTGCCCCATTGGTCAACGCAGGTTGTCATCCCTGTGGGCTAACTCAGCTGGAGGGCCTTAGTCCGCTTTGTAGGTGAACAGTGTGTAATCTCCATCGCCGCGGCCAGCTTACAGGTTGAACCTGGGGCTGGCCAGCAGCAGCAGGCGCCGCCCGAGATGACTGGGGCAACGCACCGCCTTCAGTCTGCGCTGGATGTTGCCATTGTGAGGCCGCTGCAGGGCCGCCATCTCCAGCAGTTGCCCCGCCTCGGCGTAGTCGTGAGCCGCGATGGCCGCTTCCGCAGCGAGCCGCAGCTGGTTGCTGGAGAGGTCGGCGGAATTCACCACGTAGCCCCGATGCTCCAGCTCCAGTGGGTCTTGAGCTGGGGCACCGTCCTGCTGCAGCCCATGCCGCTTGATGGCGTCGAACAGCTGGCTGGGGTTGCAGGCCCCGTCGTACCCCACCCAATGGAGCCAGGCCGGATTTCCCTGCAGTCCCACCAGGGCGTCGAGGTCGTCGATGCCTGCCAGATTGCGAACCAGTCCTGAGCCCCCGAAGAAGTCGCTGCCCAGGTCGGGGCGCAGGCCGAAGTCGCCCATCACCAGCGCTGAGCAGCCATGGTCGAGGGCATCGAACAACGCCGTGGATGACAGCGTGGCGAACAGGCGGCTGTCGGCCAGCAGCGCGGCCAGCGGGGCGTAGGAGATCGCCAGGTTGGCCGGACGGCGACGGCACACCTGTTCGAGGGTGGTGGTGATGTGCTCGCAGAACTCATGGAACGTGGCCTCATGGGGGGCCACCCGAGGCTTCAGCACCACCTGCCAGTCGCTGAACCGATGGGCCAGGTCCACCACCAGCCTGGCCAGCTGGCGCCGCTCCTCCAGGCTCGCGGGCATGGCCACCTGTTCCGCGAACACCAGCTGCCGGGGCCGTTCGGCCAGGGGCCTGACCTCCGCCACCCTGGTGCGCCGCAATCCGGTGAGCACCGCGCGCTGGGCCCGAAAGGGCGTGTGTCGCAGGAAGCGCTCGAAGCGCGCCTGGTCGCGCGGGCCGTTGAGACAGATCAGGTCGTAGCCCAGGCGCCAGGTGAGGGCCTCCTCGAAGCGTTCCAGCACCACGCCGTTGAACCCGCAGAAGAGCAGGGCCCTGCGCTGGGGATCGTGCTGACGAGAGCGGAGGTAGGCGCTGCGGAAGCCGGCGATCTTGCTGCCGGTGAGGAACACGCCGATCGCCGCGAAGCGGCTGAGGCCTGGGTCCTGCAGCAGCGTGCCCAGGCTTCCCTGTTGCACCGTTCCCAGCTGTTCCATGCGCCCCTTCACCGCCTCTGGGGTGCCGTCCCGGGGGATTAGGTGGATGGTGAGCTCAAGGCCGGCGGCGCGGTGCCCCCGGGCCAGGGCCTCGCAGTACAGCATCTGGCTGTCTGAGTCGGCAACCAGCAGAACGGCGCTCATCGCCACTCCTCCAGGCCAATGGCCTGCGCCGGCCTGTCCGCCAGCCACTGGATCAGGGCACCGGCACCGGGGCCGATCTCCCAGCCCAGCTCCCGCAGCCAGCCGGGATTGGGGCAGGGCAGATGCAGCAGCTCCTCGAGGTTTTCGCAGCCGGTGATCCGGCCCATCAGCCCTGAGCCAAACAGTAGGGGCCCCTCCATATCGGAGCGGATGCCATAGTCGCCCAGCAACAGCAGCGGCAGCTGACGGCCCAGGGCCTCCCACAGCAGGGGGCTGCTGATCGTGGCGCAGACGCCGGCTCGATCGAGGCTGCGGGCCCAGGCCGAGGGCGGGGCCAGGCGCAGATTGGCCAGGGGCGGGCGCTGCTCCAGCAACGCGGCCAGGCTGGGTTCGCTGGCTTCGCCACCCGCCGAATCAGGGTAATCACCTGCGTGGGCCAGTGCCTCCTGCAATGGATCGCTCTGAAGGATCACCTCCCAGGCCGGAGAGCTGGCGCAGAGGCGCTCCAGCACTTCCAGCAGCCGCAGGCGCGCTCCTGGGGCGGGCGGCAGCATCGCCTGCTCCAGGAACACCAGGCGCCGTGGCCGGGATCCCGGTGCCGCGGCAGGGAGCTTCGGCGTCAGCCCCCACCACCCCAGCAAGGCCGTCGGCGGCGGCGATTGCCCGCTCGTGCGCCCCAGGTCTGCCAGCTCCTCCTGCTGGCGCGGGCCCTGCAGGCAGAGCAGGTCGACCCCGAGCCGTGGCAGCAGATCCTTTGCCAGGTCATCGCCCACCAGGGGCGTGGACGGCCCACTGAACACGGCCACCGGCGTACGGCCCCTCAGGGCGGCAGCCTGCCGCAGTCGTCGCAGGAAGGGGGGCACCTGCAGGGGGCTGATGAACAGACCCACCCCGTCCAGATCGAGCAGCAGATCGCTGCAGCTGAGGGCCTCCAGCTCCAGGGGTGCATCCACCCACACCTCCGCTCCCGCAGACTCCAGGGCCGAGGCGAGGGCCCCGCAGGCGAAGCGGCTCGCCGGGCTGTCACTCACCAGCAGCACCCTCATCGGCCGCGGACGAAGTCCTCAACCCAGTGCAGGCCGAGCACCAGGTCGCGCAGATAGCGCATCACGTTCTTGCCTCGGTGGCTGGTCTTGAGGCGGGAGCGGTTGCCGGCGCTGCTCAGCATCCGCCGGCCGCCGTGGCGGAGGGCATACTGCTGCCAGGGCTCGGCCCCCCAGCCCGGCGGCCCCGGGGAGGTGGTGGAGGGGCTGCCAGCTGGGGCCTCCCTGCCCCGTTCGAGCCGCTCGGCCATGGCCTCGATGAAGCGTTCGCGGCCGTCCTGACAGCGGCCGTGGCTGTCCAGCCAGGCCTCGTCGTGGATCGGCGTGAACGGATCGGCAATGATCGCCTCGAAGCTGCGCACCGTGTTTGAGGCCACGAAGTAGTGGTTGCCGAGGGTTTCGTTCACCCCCAGGTCGGCCACGATGCGGGTGCTGATGCCCAGGGCCATCGCCTCCATGGCCGCCGTCGAGGACACGGTGATGGCGCAGCCACACTGGCGTAGCAGGGCGAGGCTCGGCTTGTAGTTGATCTGCAGATTCGGCGATTTTCGCATCAGCTTCTCGATGCGGCTGGCCATCTCGCCATGGCGCCTGTGCAGGGTGCGCTCCACCCCGGAGGTGCGCGGCTTGAAGATCACCGTGTGGTCTGGCCAGCGCTTGGCGAGGTCGTTGAGCCGGTTGCAGACGTAGTGGCGCTGCAGAGGATTGCCTGGCACCGAGGGCTGTTCAAAGAAGACGATGCTCGGCTTCTCCACGGGGCCGCGGCGGCCTGGGTGAAGGTTCCAGAGGATCGGCAGACCCGTCACCACGGCGTTGCTGGCCGAGATCCCCAGGGCTTCGCAGGCGTGGCTGTAGAGCGCCAGGTCCACCGGGGAGTTGAGGCAGAGCAGATCGGCCCCGGAGCGATCCATCATGCCCTCGATCTGGTGGCGGAAGAGGATGCCGGGGTAGGCGCTCACCGTCAGGGGCCAGCGTCCGCCAGGCATCTCCGAACGCAGCAGCATCTGCAGCTCGCGGGTGCGCTGGCCGTCCAGGCCCAGCACGAGGGCATCGAGCCCGGCGAGGGTGGCGCGGATCTGGCGGAGCGTCTGCCAGTCCTGGCGCACGATCGTCACTTTGGCGTCGATCCGCTGGATTTCGATCAGCTGCCGCCGCGACAGACGGCGGCCCTGAATTTCCAGCAGGAACAGGGTGGTCATTGCCCCTTGCTTGCGGCACACCGACAACATCGCCATGGCGGTCTTGCCAAAGGAGTCGAAGCTCGCGATGGCGGCGATCTGCCGGTCCTGCAGGCGGCTCATCCGCCCAGCCCTCCGGGAGTGGCGCCATCAAGCAGGGGGGCCAGCTGACGGCAGAGGGCAAGATCTGCCGGGGTGTCAATCTCCGGGGAGAGCGCCTCGATCTCCACCGGCAGCAGGGGAGGCACGAAGCGGCTGCCGGCACTCAGGAACGCTTGGGTGCGCAGGGCATAGATGGAGCCTGTCTCGAGGAAGCAGGGCTCCAGGTCCTGGCGCCTCTGGCGGGGGCGGCCGGCGTCGTGATTGAGGCCCACGCCCCAGCCGTCAGGATCGCGGCCCCACAGGAAGCCGTGCCACGGCGTTACCGCAAAGGCCAGGTTGGCCTCTGATCCCTGCAGCCCCTGCACCACCCGGTCAATCTGCTCGCCGGTGGTGAAGGGTGAGGTGCACTGCAAAAAGACGAACATGCGGGGTAGGGCGCCCTGCTGACCCAGATCGCGCAGAGCGTGCACCAGGGCCGACTCCGACGATGCCCCGTCCCCGGCCAGTGCCGCAGGCCGGGTCACCACCTCGGCGCCTGCGGCGGCGGCCGCCGCCGCGATCGCCCCATCGTCGGTGCTGACCACCACTCGGCCGATGCAATGGGCGGCGAGGGCGCTCTGGACCGTGCGTCCCACCAGGGGGAGGCCGCCCAGGAGCTGGAGATTCTTGTGGGGAATGCCCTTGGACCCTCCCCGGGCCGGAATCAGGGCGAGGGGCGGCAGGGAGGGGTCGATCAGCGGTTCGGGCCAGTCGTGGCGCGGGATCGGCAGTTCCATCCCCAGGACTCCGGGGTCCGCACTGAGCCCGAACCTAGCAGCGCCCATCGGGGCTCCAGGCACGCAGCCGCGCTCGGATCTGGGCCAGCCGGAAGCGCAGCTCCGGCGGCGGATCCAGCCCCAGCAGCTCCAGCCAGCGGGGCAGGGCGGTGGGGAAGGCGCCGGGATCGCGGCGCAGCAGCCCCAGCTCCTCCACGGCCCGCTCCGGCGTGGTGAAGTCCCCCGAGCCCTGGCTCAGATAGATCGGATAGTGGATCAGGGCGCCATAGACCAGGTCATCGAGCACCAGGGCCCGGCCCCGCCGCTCGCACTGCAGCTGGTCGCGGCTGAGCCCCCAGCCGGCATAGAAGGGCATGCCCCAGGTCTCCACAGGGATGCCCCGCAGCAGGGCTTCGAAGCCGGTGATCGAGGTGCGCACGTGCACGCTGTCCACCTCCTGGAGCAGATGGTCCATCGGCGCCTCGACCAGCACCAGATCGCAGTGGCGGTGAGCCTCCGGTTCCCCTGGGCCGGGTTTCTGACGCCCGGAGACCACATCCGGATGGGGCTTGTAGATCAGGAAATCGTCCGGATAGGCCGCCCGCACCGCTTGCAGCAGCTGCAGATTGCTGCGCACACTGGCCTGCTTCGGCACGCCGTAACGGATCGAGAGGTCCACCTCCACCTGGCCGGGCACCAGGCGCACCTGTCTGCGGCCCAGGTCTGAGGGACGGCTCCACAGGGGTGCGCGAAGGTTGTATTTCGTCACCCCCGCCGCCACGATCCGCTGCCGCAGGGCCGCTGCCCGCTGTCGCTCGGCGGCCGTGAAGTGGTGTTCGGCCAGGAAGGTCTCCAGGTCGCAGGCGCAGGAGGCGTCGTAGTAGATGCCGGAGTGGTCCACCACCCAGGACACCGGCGGCACCCAGCGCAGCCACCATCCCTGCCCCACTGAGCGCAGAAAGCCGTCTTCGGCGTGGATCAGGGGGCTGCCAGCCTTGCGCAGTCCCAGCCCCACCCGGTTGCCCCACACCAGGCAGCGCCAACCGGCCTCCCGGGTCGGCCTGGCATGGAAGGGGCGAAAGCGAAGTCGGCCTGGACTGAGGGTGCGCTGAAAGCGGCGCACGGCCTGGCGTTTCCAGCCGGCGACCCCGAACACCTCCAGGGCCGGGGGCACCGCGGCCCGCTGGCGCCGCTGCAGGCCGATATGGGCGATCAGAGCCTCCGGACTGGTGGGCTGGCGGGTTTCGGGGTTGAGGTAGCGGGCGTACCCCACCAGGCAGGCATGCACCAGATTCTCCAGCTGGGCACCTCCTGCGCGGGCGCCTTTTGCCCGGGCCGCCTGGTCTGGCGCGGGCAGGCGGTCGTGGCTGAGCCCCCAGCCGGCGTAGAAGGGCATGCCGAAGCAGTGCACGGGCCGCCCCCAGATCATGGCCTCGAAACCCATCTGAGAGGTGACCACATACACGGCGCTGGCGGCTTCCAGCAGGGCCGCCGGATGGCCCCCATCGGCACAGGCCAGCACCCTGGGGTGCTGGAAGACCTCCGCCGGGAAATGCCCCCGGCGCCGCCCGCTCACCACGTCGGGGTGGGTCTTCAGCACGACCTGGTGAGTGGGAAAGTCCTGCAGTGCTGCCTCGAGCATCGCCAGGAAGCTGGCTGCGGAGGCGGCGCCGTGGCGGATGGCGGCATCGCCCGCCACCTGATCCACCACCAGCACGAAGGGGCCATCGGGGGGCGGCGACTCCCGGGACCCGTTCAGCTTGCTGACCCGGTGCTCCCGCCAGGCTGCCGCCAGCTGCCGGGCACGCTGCTGCTGGGCAGGCCCCAGGCCCGAGGCGATCAGGGTCTCCAGCCTGCTGGGCCCGGAGGCGTCGTAGTGGATCCCCCGATCGTCCAGCAGGATGCCAAGCGGTGGTGCCTTGGGCCCTGGATCCACCGAGCGCAGGAAGGCGTCCTCGACGCGCCACAGGGGCAGGTCACGGCGCACGGCCTCTCGTTCGCCCCAGAGCCCGCTGCGGCGCCGTCCCCACACCAGCAACGCCTCCAGGTCGCTGCGCCTGCAGGCACGGCGCCCCACCACGACCCTGGCCGGAGCCAGCAACGCCTCCAGGGTGGTGTGGGCCAGCACGAGGGGGTCGGGAAGGCCGATCAACGGTCCCGGGCCGCCGTAGGCAGCACTGGTTGCGGCGGCGGCCGCAGGGTCGGGACTGGGGCTGGGCAGGAGCGGGGAAGCGGCCGACTGAGGGCTGGACCCCATCCTTTGTCCCGAAGATTGTTTTGACAGATCCTACGCCTTGTCCCGAGGACCCATCACCTGCCTCAGTGCCTGTCAGCACTGGGTTTCAGCCCGGCCCGGCCGGTGCAGCATGGGAGAATGCGTTCATCCGGCCGCAGGTGTGGCATTGGCCAGCGTTCAGATTCAGATCGAAGGCCCGGTGCTGCTCCTGATGGGCCCGATCGGTCTGTTCTTCTCGCGCCTTTGGCGATATCTGCACGATTGCGGTGTGCCGGTTTACAAGATTTCCTATCCGCTGCACGAATTCGGATTTCCTCGGCAGGCCAGGATTCCGTTTTCAGGTTCCATGGAGGAATGGCCCTCTTTTCTGCGAGAGGTGATTCAGGAAAAGGGAATCCGCCACCTGTTTATGTATGGCGACTTTATTGATCCCCATCGCCTGGCCATTGAGGTGGCCCACAGCCTGAACGTTGATGCTTATGTTTTTGAGCTGGGTTACGTCAGGCCGAACTATGTCACTCTGGAGCGTGATCGCGTCAACTGCCGTTCCAATCTCAACCAGCCGGTGAGTTTCTACGAGGCTCTGCCAGCGGTGGCCCATCTGCCCCAGGCACGCCTTGATCCTGGATGGCGCTGGCGCAAGATCTGGAAAGCACCCACCTTCATCCAGCACGCCTTCACGCGCTACAGGATCATTGAAGGGGAGCATAAGCTGCAGCCCTCGCCAGCCTTTCTCTGGTGCCAACTGCGGGGCTCGGTGCGCTACTGGATGTATCGGCTGCAGGAACGCAAGCTCAAGCAATTGTTGGTCGAAAACCTGTCGTTCTTTCTGGCCGTTCTTCAGGTTTCAAGTGACTCCCAGATCACCACAGGGTCAGGCTTTCGTGGCATGCACGATTTCATTGAAACAGTGGTCGTGTCCTTTGCTGCCCATGCTCACCCATCCGACCATCTTGCCTTCAAGCACCATCCCCGCGATCGCGGTTACAACAATTACAAATCATTGATTCACCTTCTGGCCGAGCGTGAAGGTGTCGCTGGTCGGGTTCATTACTTCCATGATGGTCCCCTCAGTGCCTTCATCCGCACCTGTCGCGGCGTGGTCACCGTGAATAGCACAGTGGGACTGCAGGCCCTCTTCCACGCGGCAGCCACCAAAGTGATGGGGCAGACGTTCTACAACCTGCCCGGCCTTACTGATCAACAGCCACTCGATGGTTTCTGGGCCTCGCCCCAGACCAGCAGTCGACCGTTGTTCTATCGCTTCTACAACCACCTGGTCACCACCACCCAGATCAACGGCAACTTTGACGGTGAATTCCCTTTTCGCGAGACGTTGCCGGTGGCTCTTTCGGCGCGGTCCAGCCCAGCCCAGCTGGGCCGGCCCAAGGCCACCAGGCTGGGCTGGGTGGTGCCCCTGCGGGTGATCTATCGCCTGTTCTGCTTCGGGGCCATGTATGCGGCCTATGCCTTGGAGCTGATCGCTCTCACTCTGAGGCTGAGGCGGCTGGCCCGAAGCTTGCTCACCGTGGTGGCCCGCTTCGGCCTGCGCGCTGTGGGCATTGACGTGATTGTGGACGACAGCCTGTTGCTCCAGGATGATCAGTGCCGACGCATCCATATCTGGAATCACAACAGCCCCTTTGACGTGTTCGCCATCCAGGGCTATCTGCAGATTCCCGCGGTCACCACCTCAGGGTTGCACCTGAACCGGTTGCTGCCGTTCTTTGACCGTTCCGCCACCAATGCCGGCCATGTGCTCCTGGATCATCGCCATCCCGATCAACGGCGCAGCACACTTTGGAGGTCGTCGCAGGTGCTGGAGCGCCACGGCCAGTTGATGATCGCGCCCAACGGTTCCCTGAGGACGTCGATCCTGCAGCGCGCTTCCGCCAGTGCCTATCTGCTGGCCCGTCGCCATCGGGCCACGGTGGTGCCGTGGTGGTTTGAGTACAGGGGGCTGGAGGGCATCGAGGCTGGGGCGCTCTACAAACCACTGCGCCTGCTGGCCCAGCGACTCACGGCCCCACGGGTCGTGCTCCACTGCCGCCAGGGGCGTCCCGAGGATCTCAGGTTGCCAGCCGAGGAGAACCATCGGGAGGGTTTCTCCCGCCGCGTGATGGACTACTACTCCCAGGATGCGGCCGGCTGGGCCGAGCGTCATCACCATGTGGCCAGCTGATCAGGCCCCCTGCAACACCAGGGCAATGTTGTGCCCACCAAAGCCAAACGCATTTTTGAGCACACAGCGTTGCTCAACCGGCACCGTAAGCCGGGTGGGTTCCCCCTGGACTAGGTGGAGCTCTACGGCGGGATCCTGGGGCTGACTGTTGGCGCTCACAGGAACCTGCCCGCTGGCCAGGGACCTGATGGCCATGATGGTTTCCACCGCGCCGGCCCCGCCAAGCATGTGGCCGAATTGTCCTTTCGGTGCCGTCACCGGTAGGGGCGCGTTGGCTTTTTTCAGAAGTCCACCGATCGCCTGGGCTTCCGCCAGATCGCCCATGGCCGTGCCCGTGGCATGGGCCTGGATGAAACTCAGATCCGCCACGGCCAGATCGCTGCGCCGCAGGGCCTGCTGCATGGCGGCCCGGGCCTGGGTGCCATGGGGTTCGGGGGACACCATGTGATGGGCATCGGCGGTGCTGCCCGCATCGAGCAGGAATGCCTCACAGCGGGCGCCGCGGGCGTGGGCATCGGCCTCGCGCTCCAGAACCAGAATGCCGGCCCCCTCAGCGATCACGAAGCCATCCCGATCCAGGCCATAGGGGCTGGAGGCCAGCCCCGGTGTGCTGTTACGGGTGGAGAGGGCGCGCATGGCACTGAAGCCCGCCAGGCCCAGTTGGTTCACGGGGGCCTCCGACCCCCCCGCCACCACCACATCGGCCCGGTCATCGCGCAGCAGCATCAGGGCCCAGAGCAGGGCTTCGGCGGAGGAAGCACAGGCCGAAACCGGCGTGTGAGCGCCGCCGTGGGCACCGAGGGCAATGCTGATCTGCCCTGCCCCCGCATTGGGAATCAGCATCGGCACCGTTACCGGATTCACCCGCGAGGGGCCCCGCTCCAGCAGGATCCGGTACTGCTGCCCCATGGTCTCCAGACCGCCGATGCCGCAGCCCACCACCACCGCAACCCGGCGTTCAGGCGACGGGTCCGTTGCGCCCAGGCCTGACTGCTGCCAGGCTTCACGGGCTGCGAGCAGGGCGAGCTGGGAGCAGCGATCGAGCCGGCGCCTGAGCAGGGGTTCCAGCTGGGCCGTGGGATCTCCTGGGATGACCCCAGCCACGCGGGATGGGAGGTCCTGGGCCCAGTCCTCCACCAGGGGGCTGATCCCGGAGCGGCCCCCGAGATAGGCCTGCCAACTGCTCTCCACCCCGACACCCAGGGGAGAGAGAGCTCCCATGCCCGTGATGGCGATCCTCTCCTTGGCCACGGCTGGGTTCAGCGCTCGACGCGAAACATGGCCAAACCTACGCGGCTGGGCTTACGGCTTTGAAGCCGCTGTTCCGACCCGGTTGGTTGACCCTGGGACTCTCAGCGCGGAGCTGGCTGGGTCAGGGTGCCGGATCGGGACGTGACGTAGTCAACGATATCGCGTACGGTTTTGAAAGTAAGAAGATCCTTCTCTTCGATCTTGATGCCCATGGTTTCATCAGCTTCGATCAAAATCTCGTAGAAACCAAGGGAATCAACACCGACGTCATCAATGATCAGGGCGTCGAGCTCAATTCCCTCAGGATCGGCCCCGGCGATGCGCGCCAAAATATCTTTCAAGCCAGCCAGTATCTCAGCCTCGGTGAGAGGAAGGCTGATGTTGGATTGCAGGTGGCCTTCGGAGGATGGCAGTCCTTCGTTGGATTTTGGGGTGGCTGAATCTGTCAAGAGTTTGCTACTATGACGAGCTGGAGCTGGGCGATCAAGTGTGCTGCATACAGTATTTTATCATTGACTCAAGGGTTTGCCAGCAGGCCTTGCATCGCTTGGGTCTGATCCAGAAGGCCCACGGAACCAGGGAAACTGGCGGTAGACCGGCGCGTGGCCAAAGCCGACGAAATGCTGCAGCCGGCGCCGGGGGACCTTGGTGAGGTCGGCTGTCATCAGAATCTCCGTGATCTGATTAAAGTCTTTGGCGACGGAAATATCATGGGTTTTGGCTCCCATGAGGTTGATGTATTGGCGTAACAACACCGGCAGCTTGAAGCTGGCCAGCTGCTTCTGGGTTTCGCCTTCCAGCTTCTGAATGGATTGGCAGCTACCATCGGCGTGACGCTCATCGCCGCGGAATCCCCTCGGGTAGCGGGCTGGAGGGATGTCGGTGTTGTCGTCCCTGAAAGGAGAGAGCATCAGGGAGCGAAGAAAAAAATCGTTCACACTCCCTGGGTATTGAAAGTGATTATAAGACACTAATCCATAAACTGCTGTGTAGCCTGAAGCGGTAGCTGCTTGAAGGCCTCCCCGGAACAGGGTCATCAGCGAGGCCGGTTGCCTCTGGAATGCTGGTGAGATGGCAACTCTGCCGATTTCGAGGTGGCTGCCGCGGGTAATCAGAAAGTTCTTGATCCCTGGGTAGACGTGCTCAAGATATGACGTTGCTGAGCTGTGGGTAAGGCTGCCGGTGCTGGGGGCTGATGAGGGATTCTGGGCTGGCACAAACTGTAGACGGGCTGTCCCGGCTAGTGCAAATGTGGCATCATCAACCAGGATGAAATGATCGTAAAAGGGATCTCTGCCATCCAGGTCCTTGTTGTTCCCAGACCCAGACAGCTTCTGCCTGTAGGTTAACTCTCGGAGCAGGCCAACTTCGTCCGAAAAGTTTTCAAAAGTGTTTCCCGGAATCAGAAAGAGGGTTAGTCCGTAGTTGGAAAAAAAATAGAATGGCTTGATGTCATCAATCAGTGCTCGGCTCAGGGGAATCATTGGTCGCTGGGGCTGAGCGAGGTGGACGTCGTGCTGCCCATGAAACCACCTGGGGTGGCCCCGAACCAAGGCCCAGGGCTGGGGGCACCAGGGGCCTGCCGGTTGTGAGGCTGTCACCTGGATCAGATCAGACTCTGCCCTTACACTGAACGCCCAATGCTGAACCGCCTGTAGTGGCTGGGGATCAGCGTGTTCGTCGAGGTTTCGATGCTGCCCTCTATCCGTGTCCATTTGACGGCTGCCGCGCAGGCTCCGCTGCGGATCGGGGCTGCAGGCCTTCTGCTCGCCAGTCCAGGCCTGATGGTTCCGGGCAACCCCGCTCAGGCAGGCCAGGAGCAGCCTGCAGGCCGGCAGCGCCCCACAACCATCAAGCAGACTTCAGGCCCTTGGTTGGCCGAGCGCCAGGCTTACCCGATGTCCGGGGATGCACCCGCCCCCCAAGCAGACACTCCCGTTCCCAGCCGCATCCTGGCCGAACCCGTGGCGCAGCCACCGCGCGCCACCCAGCAGGCCACCCGGGCCATCTTCAGCCCTGAGACAAGCAATTTCCGCTATCGCCTGGCCCCTGGGGATCGGGTGCGGATTTCTGTGTTCAAGGTTGATGGTTACGGCGCCGAAACTGAGGTTCTCAGTGATGGCACGGTGAACCTGCCTCGGATCGGGTCGGTGAATGTGTGGGGCTTGACCCTAGATGAATCCAATCAGCGCATCACAAGCCTTTACTCCACGATCCTGCGTCGACCCCTAGTCTACATCGACCTGATCGCGCCGAGGCCGGTGCGGGTCTCGTTGGTGGGTCAGCTGGAGCGTCCTGGCTTTTATACCCTCAGCCGCGATCCATCGACCTCAACACTGCGAGCGGCGGGCCCCGGTGTAGAGGGCACTGTCGTAGCCACCTATGGCTGGCCCACCATGGTGGATGCGATTCAGCGGGCCGGGGGCCTCACTGCCCTGGGGGATCTGTCCAATCTGGTGCTGGTACGTCGAGGCAATGGTCCTGGAGAGTCACCCCGCGAATATCACTTCGACTACCTGAGCGTCTTGATGAATAATCAGCAGGTCGTCAATCCGCTGATTAATGACGGTGACATGATTAGGGTCGGCAAGCTGGAAGGGGTTCGCTCCAATGAAGCCCTCATTGCCACTGGGGCATCCAACTTTGCTCCTGACGCCATCTCGGTCAATGTCGTTGGTGAAGTAGAGTTTCCCGGCGTCAAGCAGGTGAAATCAAATAGCCCTCTGACCAATGCGGTGATGGCCGCCGGTGGCCTTGATCCCCAGCGCGCCAAAGCATCCAACGTCCGACTGCTGCGGTTGGAGGCTGATGGTACAATCACTGTCCAAGGAAGTTGCCTTTAACCCCTCTGCAGCCCTGGGTTCGGAGGCCAATCCTCCCCTGCGGAATGGTGACGTGATCGTGGTGGCCCGTAACAACTGGACCCGCTTTAATGACACTCTGACGCAGGCAGTGGCACCCCTCGGCCCCTTGTTGAATGCTGCCTCTCTTTACAATATCCTTACTCGCTGAGCCCCTATTGTAGGACGCCGGGATCGATTCAGATCCCGAGCCGCTGCCAGATCACAGTCAAATTCTCTCGGTGCAGTTCCGTGGAGAAACATTCCGCTAGAGCCTCTGTGGTCAGACGCCCTGTCACCGCTGGGTCGCCCTCGAGATTGTCACGGAAATGACCGGCTTCGCTGTTCCAAGCCGCATGGGCGTGGGTCTGCACAAGGCGGTAGGCCTCTTCGCGGTTGAGACCCGATTCCACCAAGGCAAGCAAGACGCGCTGGCTGAACACGACGCCCCCGTAGATATTCATGTTTCGAGTCATGTTCTCGGGGTAGATCCCCAGACCCTGCACCACCTCAGTCATCTCCCTGAGCATGAACTGCAGGGTGGCGGAACAATCCGGCAGCATCATGCGCTCCACCGAGCTGTGGCTGATGTCGCGCTCATGCCAGAGGGCGCAGTTTTCCAGGGCCGCCACGGTGTAGCTGCGCAGCACCCTGGCCAGGCCGCTGATCCGTTCGCTGCGGATCGGATTGCGCTTGTGGGGCATGGCCGAGCTGCCCTTCTGTCCCTTGGCGAAGTTCTCTTCCAGCTCCAGCACGTCGGTGCGCTGCAGATTGCGGATCTCGGTGGAGAAGCGCTCTAGCGAGGTTCCCACCAGGGCCAGGGTCTGAATGTATTCCGCATGGCGATCGCGGGCGATCACCTGGGTGCTGGCTGTGTCCGGCACCAGACCCAGCTGCCTGCAGGCGATGACCTCCACTTCGGGGTCGGTGTTGGCATAGGTGCCCATGGCGCCGCTGATCTGACCCACGCTCACCACCTGCTCGAGCCGCTCGAGCCGCTCCTGGTTGCGCAGGGTCTCGGCCAGCCAGCCGGCCACCTTGAACCCGAAGGTGATCGGTTCGCCGTGAATCGCATGGGAGCGGCCGATCATCACCGTGTCCTTGTGCTGCCGGGCCAGGCTCCGCAGCGCCTCCACCAGCTGATCCAGTTCCTGGCGCAGCACCTGCACGGAGGCCTTCATCTGCAGCGCCAGCCCGGTGTCCAGCACATCGGAGCTGGTCATCCCCACGTGGATGTAGCGCCCCGCGTCTCCCACGTGTTCATTCACATTGGTGAGGAAGGCGATCACGTCATGGCGCACCTCGGCCTCGATGCTCAGGATCCGCTCCACGCTGAAGCTGGCCTTCTCCCTGATCTGGGCCAAGGCCTGGCCGGGCACCCGACCCAGCTCGCAGTTGGCGGCGGTGGCAGCGATCTCGACGTCAAGCCAGCTCTGGAACTTGGCCTGCTCGCTCCAGATTGTGGCCATCTCAGGCAGGGTGTAACGCTCGATCAAGGCCCAGCGAGTGGCAACGGCCTACCCAATGTATGGGTCTGGAAGGACGCGGTTCTGGAAGGGGTGGTGGCTTCACCGGCGACCACGGGGCCGACGGGGATCAGGCCAGGGCCCTCAGCTGGCGGTGGGCTACCTCCCACTGCACCATCGCCCCCCAGCTCTGTTGGCGCACCCAGCAGCGTCCATCACGGCAGTGGATCAGCTGGAAGGGGGGGAGGTCGGGGGGCTGGTTCCTGAGCGTGACAAAGCTGCCGGGTGTCAGGGCCTCTTTGCCCACAGCCAACTGACGGTGGCGCTCCAGGTCGGCCACATGGCCTGTGGGTGGAATGCTGGCTGCGCTGGACTTCATACTGCCGCTTCGGGGCTGAAGCCATCTTCAGGCGGCTGCGGGTGCCGCCGTGGACATTCACGCAATCTGTTCCGTTGACCTTGTGGTTTGATCAGGGAACGGCAACACTTGTCTGCCTCAGGAGTCGTGGCTTCGAAACAGCGCCTGGATCTGGAACTGGTAGCCCGCGGCTTGGTGGAGACACGCCAGCAGGCCCAGGTGCTGATCCGCGCCGGCCGCGTGCGCAGCGGTGAGCGCATCCTCGATAAACCCGGCACTGAGGTGGCACCTGCGCTGCCGTTGAAGGTGCTGCAGCTGCCCCGCTACGTGTCCCGCGGCGGCGAGAAGCTGGAGCTGGCCCTGGCGACTTTCCCGCTCCCGGTGACGGGTCGGGTGTGTCTGGATGGCGGCATCTCGACGGGCGGCTTCACCGACTGCTTGTTGCAGCACGGGGCTGCGCGGGTGTACGGCATTGATGTGGGTTACGGCCAGACGGCCTGGCGCCTGCGCTGTGACCCGCGGGTGGTGCTCAAGGAGCGCACCAACCTGCGCCATCTGACCCCTGAAGCGCTGTTCGGCGTCACCGACCCCAGACCGGATCTGGCCGTGGCCGACGTGTCGTTCATCTCCCTGGCCCTTGTGCTGCCGGCTCTGCTGGCGCTGCTGGGAGACGGCCCATCCACTGCACCGCGCGATCTGATCCTGCTGGTCAAACCCCAGTTCGAGGTGGGTAAGGGCCAGGTGGGCAAGGGGGGTGTGGTTCGCAGTCCGGAGGCCCATGTCGGGGCGATCACGGCGGTGCTGAGGGCCGCTGAACAGCAGGGTCTTCAGGCCCCAGGCCTGGTGGCATCCCCGATCACAGGCCCGGCCGGCAACCACGAATACCTGCTCTGGCTGCGTTCGGTGCCAATGGAGAGCGTTCCGACCCTGGCGGACTGGGCCTTGCCACAGGATCCCAAAGACAGGATCAGAGCGATCAAAGCGTGCGTCGCGCTCACCCTGGCCACACCCTGAGGGGGTGGTTGTCGTGCAAAGGGGGCAGCTGCCCCCTTGTGGTCTCTGCCGGCTGGCTCAGATGGCGCCGCTGTCGCGATCACCGGTACGGATGCGGATCACGCCGTCGATGGTGCCCACAAAAATCTTGCCATCGCCGATTTCACCGGTGCGGGCAGCGTCCTGGATGGCGTTGACCACGGTGTCCACCTTGTCGTCATCCACAACGATTTCCAGCTTCAGCTTCTGCAGGAATTCCACCGTGAATTCAGAACCCCGGTAGCGCTCCACTTGGCCTTTCTGACGACCGAAGCCGCGAACTTCGCTGACGGTCATGCCCACGATGCCGGCATTGACCAGCGCAATCTTGACGTCTTCAAGCTTGAAGGGCCGAATGATGGCCTCGACTTTTTTCATGGATACCGGTGGGCTGGACGATCAGGGTCTCAGGGTTCTCCGCTTTTGGCGGAGAGGGGTCCATTACGCCTGAGCCAGGGGGGTGTTGTCGTAGCCGATGCTACTTGGCCAGCGCCTGGACAGGATCCCCGCTTTTGGGCGGCAGCGGCGCCCAGGCCCCCAGCTGGTTTCAGCCATCATGGCCGCTAGCCGCTGTGTTCCCTGCCGTGTCCATGCCATCCGCCGCCCCCATGGCGAACGCCAGCTCCGCCCCAGAGCACACCCACACGCCCCTCTACGGCGAACGGGCGATCGCGGAATCCCGATTGATCTGCTTTGACAACCCGCGGCCGGGGCGCCCTTACGACATCGCCATCACCCTGCCGGAATTCACCTGCCTCTGTCCTTTCTCGGGCTATCCCGATTTCGCCACCCTGCGGCTGCTCTACCAGCCCGGTCCCAGGGTCATGGAGCTGAAGGCCATCAAGCTGTATGTGAACAGCTATCGCGATCGCAGCATCTCCCATGAGGAGGTGGCCAACAGGATCCTGGACGACTTCGTCGCGGCCTGCGAGCCGGTATGGATGCAGCTGGAGGCCGATTTCAATCCGCGCGGCAACGTCCACACGCTGGTCACGGTCCGCCACGGCGGCCGTCAGGCCTGCTGAGGCGGAGTGAGCAAGTCGGGCAGTTCCCGTGCAAAGGCGGTGAGGTTGCGGTTGCACAGCCCGGCCACGTGCAATCGCCCGACCTCGGCGATCGCCCAGAGCTGGCGGGTGGCCAGCAGGCTCAGGCCGCCGCCGGCCAGGGCGATGGCAAAGCCCGAGTACACCAGGGGGACGCCTGGGTCCCGCTTGAGCAGGATGCCGCTGGCCGGCAGCACCGACTCCACCCGTACAGGCAGCCCATTGATCTCCAGGGGCGCGGCACCGATCCCCAGTTGGCCGAGTCTGGAGCCATCGGCGCCGAACACCTCCACCGGCCCCTGCTCGCTGCTGAGGCTGAGCAGCACCGGATCCGACCCATCGGGCCGGGTGGGCAGCACCAGACCCCAGATCTGCTCTCCCAGCTCGGGGAAGCTCTGCAGGGGCAGCTGCAGCAGCGGGCTGCGCCCGAGCTGGACGGTGATGGCGGCCAGGCCCCAGTCGGCCTGGTAAAGCGTGACTCCCTGGAAGCGGAGGGGGTGGTTGACGCTGATCTGGGAGGCCTTCAGCAGCGTGCCGGTTTCGCCGTCCCCCTCCAGCAGCCGCAGGTCGGAGCGGAACTGTTCCGGTCGCCCGGCGGGATCGCGCTCCACGGCAAAGCTGTCGAGGGCGAGGGTGAGGGTGCTGTGGCCGCGGCTGTCGACCAGCTCCAGGCTTCGCCCAGGTGCCAGGAATTGCTCAGCCCGCTGGCCCCCGAGGGCTCCCCAGGCGGCCCCCAGCATCAGCACCACCATGCCGGCATGCACCAACAGCGGCCCCACCCGCCCCAGCACTCCTCGCCTGGCGGCGAGGCGATCGGGCTTGCGCTGCACCTGCCAGCCCTCGGCCCGCAGCCGTTCCTCCAGGCGTTGCAGATCGGCGCCGGCGTCGTCGCACGCCCGCGTTTCGGCCACGTTCAGCTTGCTCAGCTGGCGCGGGCTGCGGTAATCGATCCAGCGCAGCGAGGCCCGCAGAGCGGGCCACTGGCGCCGCCAGCTGCACAGCAGAAGCGAGAGGGCCAACCAGGCCAGCAGCGCCAGGAACCAGTGGCTGGAATACACATGGTCGAGTTCCAGGGCGAGCACCCTGTCGGCATTGAGCACCCCCAGCCAAGGCTGGGGGTCGTAGAGCTGGTGGTAGAGGCCTTCCGGCTCTTTCTGGGGAATGGCGGTGCCGACACCGCTGGCGATGGCGATCACGATCAGGAGACCGATGGCCAGACGCAGATCGGCAATCCAGCCAGCCAGGCGTTGCAGGGCACTCATGGGGTCAGGTCCAGTTGGCGACCAGCATCACCAGTCCGGTCGCCAGCAGCACGGCGCCGCTCAGGGGTGGCACCCACTGACCCAGGCGCCGCAGGCTGAGCAGGCCCTGCAGGCTGGCGGCCACGGTGCCGGCCAGCAGCAGGGGCACCACCTGGCCAGCCCCGAAGCTGGTGAGCAACAGCATGCCCACCAGGGGCTTACCCACCTGGGCCATCCAGGCCAGCAGCACCGCCAGCACGGGCGTGGTGCAGGGCGTGGCCGCCAGGCCAAAGGCCAGGCCCGCGGCCATGGGAGCCAGAGGGGCGGGAACATGCTGGCGCCAGCGTTCTGGATCCGGGCCTGCAGGAAGCTGCAACGGCAGCCAACCCAGCAGGTTGAGGCCCATGGCCAGGGCGATCAGGGCCACGATGGTGGGAATCAGGCCGGGAATCTGGCCATAGATCCTGCCGAGCAGCCCACTGGCCAGGCCCAGCAGCACCAGCGCGGCAACGATCCCGGCGGCGAAGCTGGCACTGCGCAACCAGGGTCGGCTGCCTTCACTCTGGGCGCTGAACCCGGCCAGGTAGGCGAGGGTCACGGGCAGCAGGGAGAGGGAGCATGGGCCAAGGCTGGTCAACACCCCGCCCCCGAACACCACAAGCAAGGTGGCGGGCCCGGGATGTTGGAGGGAGTTCTGGAGCAGCAGCTCACTGTTGCGTGCCCAATCGGCCAGTGCTGAGCCAGCTTCGATCATGCCTCCAGCCTATCGGGCCGGCTGGGGGCGACGCCGTCGCGGTTCAGCGGTGAGGCCCCCTGATTCCAGCGAACAGCGAATCAGCAGGCCGCAGATCAGCAGGCTGGCCAGTAGGGAATTCCCTCCGTAGCTGATCAGGGGCAGCGGCAGCCCCGTGGTGGGCATGGCCCCGCTGGCCACGGCAATGTTGAGAATCGACTGGCCCACCAGCAGGGTGGTGGCGCCCATGGCCACGAGTCGCTGTTGGTTGCTGCGGCAACTGAGCGCCACCCGCACCCCTACAAAGCCGAACAGGAGCAGGAACAGCAGCAGTGCCACCGAGCCCACGTAGCCGAACTCCTCGGCGTAGACGGCAAAGATGAAGTCGGTGGTCTGGATCGGCAGGTATTGGAGCTTCTGGGTCGAGAGGCCGAAGCCCTCGCCGAGCAGCCCCCCGGAGCCGATGGCCAGCAGGCTCTGCACAAGCTGGTAGCCGTCTCCCTGGGCGTCCCGCCAGGGGTCCAGGAACGAGATCACCCGCAGTCGTTGGTAGTCGTTGATCAGGATGCTGGCCGAGCCCAGCAGCCCCCCCGCGGTGGCGGCCCCTAGCAGCAGGGGCAGTCCCACCCCTCCGGCCAGGGCCATCAGCCAGAGCAGGAGTCCGGTGAGGGCGGCGGTGCTGAGGTTGGGTTGTTTGAGCACCAGCAGGATCAGGGTGCCGAACACGCCCAGCCACAGGAGCTTCTGATCGAGACTGATGCGGCGCCAGTGGGCGAACAGGGCGGCCCCCTGCAGCACCACGAAGGGCTTCACCAGCTCGGAGGGCTGGATCTGGATGGGGCCTAGCACCAACCAGCGACTGGCGCCATTCACGGTGCTGCCCATCACCAGGGTGGCAGCCACCAGCAGGGTGCCGATCAATAGGGCGAGGGGAGCCAGGTGCAGCCAGCGCCGCAGGCTTGTGCGCACGGCCATCCAGAGCAGTCCCCAGCTGGCCACCATCCAGATCAGTTGGCGCTTGAGATAGAAGGCGCCATCGCCCATCTCCCGCTCGGCCACCCACCAGCTTGCGGAGGCGAGCACCAGCAAGCCCATCAGGCTCCACAGGGCCGCCAGGGCCAAGAGTAGCCGGGCTTCCGCAGGCCACTCAGCCCATGGCCAAGGCGGAAGGGTCCGGTCAGGTTTGACGGTGTGGGGCCGGCGGCCCGGCCGTCGTGGCCGTGCGGCTGTGGTCGCAGCAGTGGAGGTCACGGGGTGGACAACGGTGCCTGGCAGGGCCAGGAAGGACTCCTATTGAGACGTGTCTCACCCCTGCTTGTCGAGTCTTGAGGCCGCCCATGCAGCTGTCCTGTCATGGTTCGCTGCAGGGATGTGCCATGAAAAAAGCCCAGCACAGAGCCGGGCCGGTTAGAAGTTCAGTCACGCTGAGCAGAACGAATGAGCGAAGATTCACTCAATTGCCAACATTCACTTGGCGGCGGCCGGTGGCCAATTCAACCTTGAGAATCTTGCCTCCTTGCTTCATGATTCGCTGCTGCTCAGCAAACCAGCTCTCATAGGGCACCCACTTGGTGAAGTAGGTGTTTTGAAGTTCGCGTTGGGTGCGCGACTTCTCAGGACAAGGGATGCAGGCAGTGATTTTGAACAGGCGCATGGAGTGATCCGCAGGGATAGACGGAAACTCTGGATCAGTTGCCCAGACCCGAGCAGATGTAGTCGAAGTAAACGGCCATTTCACGGCCTGCATCGGGACCCACGAGGGAGGCGGTGACTTCCTTCATGGCCTGAATCGACTGCACCGTGGCGCCGATGGGCACCCCAAGGGAGTTGTAGGTTTCCTTGAGGCCGTTCAGAACCCGCTCATCCAGAATGGAGGTGTCACCCGCCAGCATGGCGTAGGTGGCGTAGCGCAGGTAGTAGTCGAGGTCGCGAATGCAGGCCGCATAACGACGGCAGGTGTACATGTTGCCGCCCGGACGGGTGATGTCCGAATACAACAGTGACTTGGCTACAGCCTCTTTGATGATGCCGGAAGCATTGGCACTGATCGTGGCGGCGGCACGGACGCGCAGCTCACCGCTGGCGAAGTACTGCTCCAGACGTCCCATGGCGGAGCCGTCGAGATACAGGCCTTGAACGTCGGCCTGATTAATGACGTTGGTGATGGCGTCTTGCATGAATCCTGCTGAAGGCGTAGGAGAAAAAGGGAAAGAGCAGCCTCAGGAGAGGGCGCCGATGACGTAGTCGAAGTAGAAACCAGCTTCTTCGGCGTCACCACCCGTGAGCATGCCGGTGGCCACGTTCTTCATCTCGCGGACAGCCTCTGCCATTGCATCGAGAGGCGTGCCCAGGGACCGATACATCTCCTTGGCACCGATGATCCCGATTTCCTCAATGGGTGTCACATCACCGGCCACAACGCCGTAGGTGACCAGGCGCAGGTAGTAGTCCATGTCCCGCAGGCAAGACGCGGTCATCTCCTCGCCATAGGCGTTGCCACCAGGGGAGATGACGTCGGGACGCCGCTGGAACAGCGCACCTCCGGCGGTTTTGACGATGCGTTCGCGGCTCTCGCTCAGGACCTGGGCCACGCGCACACGGCGCTGGCCTGCGGTCACGAAGGATTTGATCTGGTCGAGTTCGCCAGGGCTGAGATAGCGGGCTTCGGCGTCCGCGTTGATGATCGAGTTGGAGACGATGCTCATGCAGTTCTGCCTCGAAACAAGCGGCCGCCTTGACGGAGACCGGTATCCGGTGGGTAAGGGAGTGATCGACTCGCGCCGATCGCCGAATCATTCTGCGCCAAGGCCTCGCCATGGCTCCTGCTCCGGTAACAGTTCTTCATGGCCTGGCTCGGAAGGAAAAGCACTGGGGCGCAGGGGGTTTGGTGGATGTTTCCAATAGTGAACAAACCCTACGACGCCCCTGGCCAGGGGCGTCGTAGGGGGGTGACTGTGGCTTTGATCAGCTCCAGGAAAGGAATGATATACAGGTAATTTTCCCTGCGATCAATCACCTCTCGTTGAGATTCTCCGAAGCAGAAGATGTTACTCGCTTGGGCGTTAATGCCTCAGCTCCTCATCGAGCGTGCATGGTCAACTTTGTGGCGGCGAGGCTTGCAGCAACCATCTGATTGGCAGTGTTCAGGTCGCCGAGGGTTGGATTCCCAACTGACGCTGTGATGGCTTTGGAGTGAATGATGCATCTCCCCCAGGAGCGGTGACGGGCCCCTGGCCACTCTTGAGTCAGTGTCCCAGCACAGGAAGCGTCTGAGGCCCCATCTAAATGGCTCCGCCGGGGCCTGGGTTCAGTCCTCCATTGCCACCATAGAGAGCCGCCGTCCGGTTCACGGTGCTGAGGGGAATGCCATCCGCTGTGGCCAGGCCTCGCACATAGGGAACGGTGTCCTGGCCGAAGGCCTGGGCGTAGTCCTGGCTGTTCAGCAACTCCTCGACTGCCGCGACCTGACCGGAGGCGGCCCTCGTGGCGAGATAACGGCTCACTTCCTGGGGCTGGGCTGCCCGTCCCAGCAGCGCCAGGTAGGCCGCTGAAGCAGCCCGCAGCGGTGCCATGCGGTTGAGCCGCTGCTGGAACAACTCACCGGTGGCCACCTGAGCCACGAATTCGGCAGTCGTCAGCTGGACGTTGCGAAACTGGGACTCGGCATCCTTGAGGCGCTCGAAGGCCAGGGGAATGCGGTTGAGCAGTTGGCGGTAGGTGCTGGTGACAGCTTCCTGAACCTGGGCCTCGCTGGCGGTGCGGCCGACGCGAACAGGACGTCCGAGCCCCTGACGTCGGCGAAACCCCTGGGGCTGGCCGGGACGCAGGGCCCGTTGCATCGCCTCTCCAGGCTGCAGGGCCGGCGCAGCCGCCAGGTTGCCACCAACGGCCTTGCTCCAGACACCGGCGACCGGAGCCGGGGCTGCAGAGGGGCTCGCCAATCCCTGGCCACCGGGGGTGCTCCAGAGGGCATTGACGCCGGGAGCACGCCAGGTGCGTTGCGGCGCAGGCTGCTGGCGGACACTGGCGCTGGCCGACTGGGGGCCGACTGGACGGTTGACCTCGCCGCCGACAATCTTGGCGCTCCAGCCGCCGCGGATGACGTCGCTGCGCTGCGGCAGGTTGCGCGGGGTGATGTCGCCCACGGTGCGGACGGCCAGGGGCGGAGCCACCTCAGGGCGCTTGGTGGGAGTGAGGTCCGGGTACGCGGCAGCGTTGAAGGGCCGGTTCAGGCCAGGTACCTTGCGGGCGGTGCGATCGGCCGGTGTGACGAACCGCTCAAAGGGAACCGTGTCCTCGCCGAAGCAGTCGTTGTATTCCCGGCTGTTCAGCATGGCGTCGACGACGCCGTAGAAACCCTGGCGGGCTGCCGTGTCGAAGTAGGCATCGATTTCCCAGCGGCCGAAGCTGGGGCGGCCCAGCAGCCGGCGGTGCATCACCTCAATGGCCTTGGTGATGTAGAGGCCGCTCCAGTAGCGCCGGCGGAAGGCGTTGGAGCGGGCCACCTGCCGCACAAACTCCCTCAGGCTGATGTCGCCGTTCTCCAGCTTGATCTCTTCCACCTTGTTGCGCTCGCCGGCATAGCCGGCGTTGCCGAGCACCTGCACGTACACCGCATTGATCACGGCCTGGGTGCTGGCTTCGGTGCCGCGAATACTGGGCTGGCCGCCGCGGCGGGGCACGGAGTTGCCACCAGTGGCGATCTGCTGCAGTCGCACCACCTTGGGGCCGACCCGCCGGGGAACTGCCTTGCGGAACTGGCGGCTGTCCATCTGGCCGGGCTGGTTCAGCCCATTGCCGATCAGGATGCGACGACTGTCGTAGCCAAACGGGGCGGGACGGGTGGCCACCTTGGCGGTGCTGGAAGGGAAGATGGCGCCGTAGGTGAGGCCCAGCGGATCGTTGCTGCCACCGTAGGGGTGCTGATCGGGATAGGGCTGGCGGTAGGAGGCGTAGAGGGTGACGTACTGGGGCGCTCCCTCAAAGGGCGCGCTGAAGCGGAAGAGCTTGCGGTTCGAACCCCAGCCGGCGCTTTCCTGGGCTTCCTCGCCGAGGTCACGCAGGTAGGGAACGGTCTCCTCACCAAAGACCCTGGCGTACTCCATCGAGTTCACCAGGCAGTCGACCAGACCGGGAAGGCCCTGGGCGCTGACGATGTCGAAATAGGCGGTGAACTCTTCTCTCGAGCTCAGGCCCCTGCCAAGGAAGTGGCGGAAAGCCAGCTCCACGGCCCGGCTGTTGGAAAAGCGGCCGTAGAACTGCTTCTGGTAGTCGCGGCTGCGGCCGAGGGCGCGGATGAACTCGCGCATCGAGAGCTGGCCCTGGCGCGTCTGGGTGGCCTCTACGGAGCACACCTCCTGGCCGTAGCCCTTGGCGATGTCGCGCTCGAACACCTGGCGGTAGGCCGCCCGGATCACCTCGGCCTTCTGGGCACCGGTCATGGCCGGCTTCATCACGAAGCGCAAGGCCTTGCCCTGGGCGCCGAGGGCGTAGGTGGCGGGGAGCTGCAGGCCCTGGCTCACGGGGCTGCCCAGTCGCTGGCGTGCCGAGGGCGTGGGAATCGCCAGCTCGGCGATGAGCACATTGAAATACTGGATCACCAGCTGGCGGGTGTCAGGCTCGCCCTTGAACAGGCCGGCCGAGGCCGCCCGCATTTCCTGCAGGGCCACATTGGTGGCTGTCAAGGAGCAGGCCTTTTCCAGCACATCGCGGAGGCCGCGGGTGTTGACGGCCAGGATGCTGGGGTCGCCGGCCACCAGGGCGTAGCCCACGTAGCGAAGGAACCAGGCCAGGTCGCGGATCGATTTCCGCATCCTGGCGGTGCCGTAAAGACCCACCGCAATCGGCGAGAAGCCGGTCGGCAGCACCACGCGCACGTCGGCGTCGCCGCCAGCTCCCTCCAGCAGGCGGCTGATCAGGTTGCCGCGGCCGCTGCTGCCGCTGGCCCCTGCGTAGGTTTCGACCGAACGGCGGAAGGCGGCCTGATCACTGGCCAGGACAGCGGTCTGGCTGCCCGACCGGGCCGCAGGACTGAGGGGCGCATCCAGGTAGGAGAGCGGTGTGCCACCCGAGAAGATCCTGTTGGCCGCCTTGGCCACGATGAAGTCGGCATTGTCCGAAATGCGACGGGCTGCCTCCACCCGCCTCTGGCCGCTCTGAAAGAACGTGACCAGGTTGTTCAGTTCCCCCCCATCCGGGAAGCGGTCTTCCTGCTCCGCCTGACGGACGCTGGACAGCGGCAGGGTGTCGTAGCGCTGGGGAGCAACCCTGGTGCTGCCGCTGCTGGCGGTCACGGTCATTGACGAGAGCGAACCGGGCCGCGCCAACCTACGGCTCGGTGCCAGGAGCACCGGGACCTGTTGAACAAATGTTTGCAGCCCCGGCAGCCCCGGTACGAGCCCGACGCTGCGGCCGCCGTGAAATGCTCGCCGCCAGATCGCCCTGCTGCCGTGTCCGCCAGTGATGCCGCCACCCCTGTGGTGAGCGCCTTCTACGACCGTTTCCCCTACCCAGCCGATCCGCTCCAGGACGGCCCTCCGCCTGGATACAACTGGCGTTGGTGTGTCGACAGCGCCTGGGTGGCCGCCACCGGTGCCCTGCCGCCGCCTGGGCCCTCAGGCCGGCGGGCCTGGCGGATCCTGGACGCCGGCTGCGGCACTGGGGTGAGCACCGACTACCTGTGCCATCTCAACCCGGGCTCGTCAGTGCTGGCGGTGGACATCAGTGCCGGTGCCCTGGACGTGGCCCGGGAGCGCACCCGCCGCTCCGGCGCCGCCCAGCAGGTCAGGGAGCTGCGCATCGAGCAGCGCAGCCTGCTCGACCTGGCCGGCGAGGGGCCCTTCGACTACATCAATTCGGTGGGTGTGCTCCATCACCTGCGCCAGCCGGAGGCCGGGCTGAAGGCCCTGGCGGGCCTGCTCAGGCCGGGCGGCCTCCTGCATCTGTTCCTGTATGCCGATGGCGGGCGTTGGGAAATCCACCGGATCCAGCGCAGCCTCGGCCGTCTGGGGGTGGGCAGCGGCAGCGCGGGGCTGCGGCTCGGTCGTCAGCTCTTCGCCGACCTGCCCGAGACCAACCGGCTGCGGCGGCACCATGAGCAGCGCTGGGCCCTCGACACCGCGGCCGAGGCCAACTTCGCCGACATGTACCTGCATCCCCAGGAGACCAGCTACAACCTGGAGCGGTTGATGGCCTTCGTGCAGAGCGCGGAGCTCTCGTTTGCCGGCTTCTCCAATCCGCCCGTCTGGGACCCGGCCCGGTTGCTGGGCGGCGAACTTCTGGAGAGGGCCCAGGCCTTGCCGGAGTTGGAGCGTTGGGCCCTGGTGGAGGATCTGGACCCTGAGATCAGCCACTTCGAGTTCTTTCTCTCCCAGGGGGCGCTGCCCACCCCCTGCTGGGATGACGATGGAGCTCTGCTGGCGGCTGGCGGCATCCGCAACCGCTGCCTCTGGGGCTGGCCCTCCACGGAGCTGCTCGATCCGGATCTGATGCCCCTGAGCCTCAGCAGCGAGGCCCTGGCCCTGATGCAGGCCCTGGAGGCCGCCCCCCTGGGCACGGCGATCGGTGCCTTGCCTGTGGACAGCTCGACAGCCAGTTCGACGGACGACACAATCGCTTCATTGGAGCAGCGCAGGCTGGGCGCCGCCCGGGAGCTGTTGGCCGCCCGGGTATTGCTACCACTGGCTTCTGGGGCTGCGTGATAGATTCCGCGCGCTTTCTTAGGGTCGGCTCGGTTGTCGGTTTCTCCACCTTGCCTGCCTGGGCAGCCCTTGGCTGATCAGGTGACAGGACCGGTTGATCCCGTCCAGCCGGCAGGGGACGTGGACCCTGCTGCTGACGGGCAATCGCCCCAGCCGTTTGCTGCTGAGCCGGACAACGGCATGGCCGAGTATTACCGGCTCCAAGTGAAGCTGCAGCAGTTCACCCTGTTGCTCAGCGCTGTGGCCGTCCTGGCCACCGGTCTGCTGGTGAGCTGGAGCGCAGCCCTCGCTGTGCTGGTGGGGGCTACGGCCGCCCTCCTCTATCTGCGCCTGCTCGGGCGCAGCGTCACCCGGCTGGGTGGTGAGCGACGCGGCATGGGCAAGGCCCAGCTGCTCGTGCCCATTCTGCTCGTGCTGGCAGCCTGCCGCCTGCCCCAGCTGGATCTGCTGCCTGCTTTCCTGGGGTTTCTGCTCTACAAGCCCGCAGTGATCCTGCAGGCCGTGCTCGACACCTGAATTCTCCGTCCCCCTGATCCCCCCGATGCTTGCGCTGCCTTCCGTTCTTCCTTTCGCCGAGCTTGAGGTGGGTCAACACCTCTACTGGCAGCTGGGCAACCTCAAGATCCATGGTCAGGTGTTCCTGAGCTCGTGGGTCGTGATCGGTGCCCTTTTGGCCCTCGTGATCGCAGGAACGCGCAAGCTCGAGCGTGACCCACGCGGCACCCAGAACCTGCTGGAGTTTCTGTGGGATTACATCCGCGACCTCTCCCGGGAACAGATCGGTGAACGGGCCTACCGAGACTGGATGCCCTTCATCGGCACGCTGTTCCTGTTCATCTTCGTGAGCAACTGGGGAGGAGCGCTGGTTCCCTGGAAGCTCATTCACCTGCCCAGCGGCGAGCTTGGCGCCCCGACCGCCGACATCAACACCACCATTGCGCTGGCACTGCTGGTGTCGCTCGCTTACTTCTACGCGGGCCTGAGCCGCAAAGGGCTGCGTTACTTCGAGTATTACGTGGAGCCCACGCCGATCATGCTCCCCTTCAAGATTGTCGAGGATTTCACTAAGCCACTTTCGCTCTCTTTCCGACTTTTCGGTAATATCCTGGCCGACGAACTCGTGGTTGCCGTGCTGGCTTTCCTGGTTCCCCTGCTGGTGCCGCTTCCGGCGATGTTCCTGGGCCTGTTCACCAGCGCAATCCAGGCTCTGATCTTTGCCACCCTTGCCGCTTACTACATCGGTGAAGCGGTCCACGAGGAGCACCACTAGGGCCGCTCAGCTGGCCCGGTCCGCCGGTCTGGCAAACTCACTGCGCGCAGGTCCGGTCGCCACCGGGCCCGTTGCCCACCCCAGGCAACGTCCCAGGCGCAGGAGAATTTCATCCCTCCGTCCACTCAGCGCTGTCCCAGCGCATCCATCTTTTCTTCCCCCATGGATTCCATCACTTCCGCAGCTTCCGTTGTGGCCGCTGGTCTGGCCGTCGGCCTGGGCGCCATCGGCCCTGGCATCGGTCAGGGCACCGCTGCCGGCGGCGCCGTTGAAGGCATCGCCCGCCAGCCCGAAGCCGAAGGCAAGATCCGCGGCACCCTGCTGCTCTCGCTGGCCTTTATGGAGGCGCTCACCATCTACGGCCTCGTGGTCGCCCTGGTGCTGCTGTTCGCCAACCCCTTCGCTGGTTGATCGGCCTCTGAGTGGACGGTCGGTAGGGGTTTCATTCCCCTACCGCCTGGCAGCTCGGCCCCCTTTCCCATCCCGATCCCTCCAGCGCATCGATTCCCATGACCAGCTGGCTTCTGCTCGCCGAAGCAGGCACACCCGAGGGAGGTCTCTTCGACCTCGACGCCACCTTGCCGCTGATGGCTGTGCAGGTGGTCCTCCTCACCTTCATCCTCAACTCGCTGTTCTTCCGTCCCGTTGGCCGGGCCGTTGAGGAGCGCGAAGGCTTCATCAGCACCAGTCGTGCCGACGCCAAGCAGAAGCTTGCCCAGGTTGAGCGGCTGGAGGGCGACCTGCGCGAGCAGCTCAAGGAGGCCCGTCAACAGGCCCAGCAGCTGATCGTCGAAGCCGAGCAGGAGATGGACCAGCTCTATCGCTCCGCCCTGGCTGCGGCGACTGCCGAGGCCAACGCCCAGCGAGAAGAGGCCCGTCGTGAGATCGATGCCCAGCGGGATCAGGCACTCGCCCGCCTGACTGGCGAGTCCGACGGCCTGGCCGATCTGATCGTCTCCCGTCTGCTGGCCCCCGCGCCATGACCTCCATGCTCCCTCTTTTCGCCAGCCACGGCGGCTTTGGTCTGAACCTCGATCTGTTCGAGACCAACATCATCAACCTGGTGATCGTGATCGCCGCCCTCTGGAAGTTCCTTCCCAGTTTCCTGGGCGGGATTCTGGAGCGCCGCAGGGCTGCCATCCTCAGTGACCTCGACGATGCCGAGCAACGCCTGAGCCAGGCCAACGCCAGTCTGGCTGAGGCCCAAGGCGCCCTCGCCGCAGCTCAGCAGAAGGCCGAGCAGATTCGCTTGGATGGCAAGGCCCGGGCAGTCGCCATTCGGGCTGAGAGTGAGGCCCGCACCATTGATGAGATGGCCCGGCTCAAGCAGGGCGCCATGGCCGATCTGGATGCCGAGGCCTCCAGGGTCAGCGAAGGTCTGCGCCGGGAAGCCGCCCAGCAGGCGATCGACAGGGCCCTCGCCTGCCTGCCCGGCAAGCTCGATGCCTCTGCCCAGGCCCGTCTGATCGATCAGTCCATCCAGAAACTGGGGAACGCCTGATGCCTCTGCTCAATACTCTGGCCAGCCCCTATGCCGAGGCCCTGCTGCAGGTCACCGAGGCTCGAGAAGAAACCGACAAGGTGGCTGAACAGGCCCGTGACCTCCTGGCCATCTGGAAGGCCTCCTCCCAGCTGCGGGAGGCCATGGCCTCACCGGTGCTTGAGCCTGAGGCCAAGAAGGCGGCCTTGGACGCTCTGTTCAAGGACCAGACCGAGGCCTCGCTCCAGAATCTGCTCAAAGTGCTGGCTGATCGTCAGCGCATCGCCGTGCTCGATGCGGTGCTGATGCGCTTCCTTGAGCTCTACCGCGAGCTGCGCAACATCGCCAAGGCCACCGTCACCTCGGCTACGCCGCTGAGCGAAGAGCAGCAGCAGCAGCTCACCGCCAAGGTGCAGGCCCTGGCTGGCACCGAGGCCGTCGAGGTTGATCTGCAGATCGACCCCGCCCTGATCGGCGGTTTCATCGTCAGTGTGGGCTCCCAGGTGGTCGACGCCAGCCTTTCCGGCCAGGTCCGGCGCCTCGGTCTTGCCCTGGCCAAGGTCGGCTAGGACCCAGCCCGCTCTTCCTCGGGAGTCGCCGCTCCCTCCCCATCACTCTCCCCCCAGTTCCCTCCATTCCCCCTGCGGGGATTTCTCCCATGGTTTCCATCCGTCCTGACGAGATCAGCGCCATCCTCAAGCAGCAGATTGAGGACTACGACAAGTCGGTGGCCGTCAACAACGTCGGCTCCGTGCTGCAGATCGGCGACGGCATCGCCCGCGTCTACGGCCTGCAGCAGGCCATGGCCGGCGAACTGGTTGAGTTTGAGGATGGCACCGAGGGGATTGCTCTCAACCTTGAGGATGACAACGTCGGCGTTGTGCTGATGGGCGAGGGCCGTGGCATCCAGGAGGGCAGCACCGTTAAGGCCACCGGCAAGATCGCCTCCGTGCCGGTGGGTGACGCCATGCTCGGCCGGGTGGTCAACTCCCTTGGTCAGCCGATCGATGGCAAAGGGGACATTGCTAGCACCGAATCCCGCCTGATCGAGTCGATGGCGCCTGGCATCATCGAGCGCAAGTCGGTGCATGAGCCCTTGCAGACCGGCATTACCGCGATTGACGCGATGATCCCCATTGGTCGCGGCCAGCGCGAGCTGATCATCGGTGACCGTCAGACTGGCAAGACCGCCATCGCGATCGACACGATCATCAACCAGAAGGGCCAAGATGTGGTCTGCGTTTATGTGGCGATTGGCCAGAAGAATGCCTCTGTGGCCAATGTGGTCGATGTCCTTCGTGAAAAAGGCGCCCTCGACTACACGATCGTGGTTTGTGCCAGTGCCTCTGAGGCGGCCGCGATGCAATACCTGGCTCCCTACACCGGTGCAGCTCTGGCCGAATACTTCATGTACAAGGGCAAGGCCACCCTGGTGATCTATGACGACCTCACCAAGCAGGCCCAGGCCTATCGCCAGATGTCCCTCCTGCTCCGCCGGCCTCCCGGCCGCGAGGCCTACCCCGGCGATGTTTTCTACTGCCACAGCCGCCTGCTTGAGCGCGCCGCCAAGCTCTCTGATGCCATGGGCAAGGGCTCGATGACTGCGCTGCCGATCATTGAGACCCAGGCTGGCGACGTATCGGCGTATATCCCCACCAATGTGATCTCGATCACCGATGGCCAGGTGTTCCTCAGCTCCGACTTGTTCAACTCCGGCCTCCGCCCTGCCATCAACGTGGGCATCTCGGTGAGTCGAGTGGGGGGTGCTGCCCAGACCAAGGCCATCAAGAAAATTGCCGGCACCCTCAAGCTCGAGTTGGCTCAGTTCGATGAACTGGCAGCTTTTTCTCAGTTCGCATCTGACCTGGATGCTGCTACCCAGGCGCAGCTGGGCCGGGGCAAGCGGCTGCGCGAAATCCTCAAGCAGCCGCAGTTCAGCCCGCTGAACCTTGCGGAGCAGGTGGCTGTCGTTTACGCCGGTGTGAAGGGCCTGATTGATGAGGTTCCAGTGGATGGGGTTGTCCAGTTCTGTCGCGAACTGCGTGAGTACCTCAAGTCCAACAAGCCCGACTACATCTCCAAGGTGCTAACCGAGAAGGTGCTCAGCGAAGAGGCGGAAGCCATGCTCAAGGACGCCATCACTGAAGTGAAATCCACCATGTTGGCCTCGATCTGAGCAGGAGGAAACAAAACCATGGCCAACCTCAAGGAAATCCGCGACCGCATCAGTTCTGTCAAGAACACCCGCAAGATCACCGAGGCCATGCGTCTCGTGGCTGCTGCCAAGGTGCGTCGCGCCCAGGACCAGGTCCTGCGCAGTCGCCCCTTTGCCGATCGCCTGGCCCGCGTCCTGGAAAATCTCCAGTCGCGCATGCGCTTCGAAGATGTGGATGCTCCCCTGCTGGAGTCCCGCCCCGTGGATCAGATCACCCTGCTGGCCGTCACAGGTGATCGTGGGCTCTGCGGTGGCTACAACGCCAACATCATCAAGCGCACGGAACTGCGCCACGCTGAGCTGGTGGGCCAGGGCTTCAAGGTGGATCTGGTTCTGATCGGCCGCAAGGCCATCACCTACTTCCAGAATCGCGCCAGCCTCTACACCATTCGGGCCACGTTTACTGGCCTTGAGCAGGTGCCTAGTGCCGATGAGGCCATGGCGATTTCAAACGAAATCCTGGCGGAATTCCTCTCCGCCTCTACCGACCGGGTGGAAATTATCTTCACCAAGTTCATCAACCTGGTGAGCTCCAGGCCTGTTATTCAGACGCTGCTGCCCCTCGATTCCCAGGGGATTGCCACCCCAGAGGATGAGATGTTCAGGCTCACCACCCGTGAGGGTCGCCTGGTGGTGGAAGCGGGTAGCGCCAGCAACGTCGCCCCTTCCCTGCCCTCGGACATCGTCTTTGACCAGAGCCCCGAGCAGTTGCTGAACGCTCTGCTGCCGCTGTACATGCAGAATCAGTTGCTGCGCTCCCTGCAGGAGGCCGCCGCCTCGGAACTGGCGAGCCGGATGACGGCCATGAACAACGCCAGCGACAATGCCAAGGCTCTCGCCAAGACCCTGACGCTGGACTACAACAAAGCTCGCCAGGCCGCCATCACCCAGGAGATTCTCGAAGTGGTGGGTGGCTCGGCCGCCATGGCCTGAGGGGACCTTCCACGTCTCCCTCTCAGCAGGCTCCCTTGGATCGTTCCGGCGCCGAGCTCCATCTCAAGCCGCTCTTCCCTGTGGCCCTCGGTGAGGTGCAGCTACGGCCAGATCCCCTTGATCTGGCTATCCAGCTTCAGGATCTCCTGGCCCTGCGCGGCGACGCCTGCAGCAATCCTGATCCTGGTTGCGCCTGGACAGGTGATCTGCAGGGGGTGTGGCAGTTACATCGCCACGCCACGTTTGCGCCCTTGGTGCAACAGCTCTGTGGCCATGCCGCCGCTTTTCTCAATCAACTTGGTTTCTCGCTGGAGCGGGTGGCCCTGCATGTGCAGCGCTGCTGGCCCGTGCTCAGCGAGGCCGGTCAGGTGGTGGGCCGCCACCACCATCCCAATGCCCATCTGAGTGCGGTGTATTACTTCACCGGTGATGGCAGTGGCCAGCAGGGCTGCCTGCGCCTGTTTCCGCCGACCAGCGGCAATGAGCTGGTGCCTGGCATGGCCGTGGGCCATGACGGGCCCCTGCTGGCTTCGGCGTGGACCCTTCCCTGGGTCGATGTGGCTCCCCGCGCGGGGCTACTGGTGCTGTTCCCCGCCAGCCTCGACCATGCGGTGCTGCCGAACCGCGACCCCGACACCATCCGCTGCTCCCTCAGCCTGGACTTCGTGCTGAGTGCCCCGGCCGGAACCGCCCCCCCGGAGTATCTGGCTCCCCATCCGAGCCACTGGCAGGATCTGGGTTCAGGACCGCTCGGCTGGGAGGATGGGGCATCCCCGCCCGACGCCGGACGCCTCCGTGACTGACGCGCCCCAGACTTTCACGATCACTGCTCAGATCGACGGCACCAGCCACACCTTCCCCTGTCGAGCCGACCAGACGGTGCTGGCGGCGGCCGAACTGGCCGGCGTGCCCCTGCCCAGTTCCTGCTGCTCCGGGGTCTGCACCACCTGCGCGGCCCTGATCGCCACGGGCCAGGTGCGCCAGCCCGACGCCATGGGAGTGAAGCCGGAGCTGCAGGAGAAGGGCTATGCGCTGCTGTGCGTGTCCTTTCCCAGCAGCGACGTGACCCTCACCGCCGGCATGGAGGACGCGCTCTACGACCTCCAGTTCGGCCAGTATCAGAAGTGAGTGCCCCATCCAGCGCCGAGCCCGTCTCCCCCAGCTCGCTTGAGCTCAGATCCGTCGAGCTGCAGTTGCAGCGCAGCCCCGGGCCCCTGCTCCCCCAGGTCTTGGCCGCCCTGGCCATGCACGGCCGTCCGCTCCGCTGGGCCATCACCGGGGTGTGCGGCGATGCCCTGGACCTTGAAGCTGTGGTCATCGGTCAGCCCCGCCAGCCGTGATCGCCCCTGAAGCGGTGCTGTCGCCGCCGCTGCCCACCCTGCTCGTGGTGCCCACCGGCATCGGCTGCGCGGTGGGGGGCTATGCCGGCGATGCCCTGCCCGCCGCCCGACTGCTGGCAGCGGCAAGCGGCTGCCTGATCACCCATCCCAATGTGATGAATGGGGCGGCGCTCTATTGGCGGGACCCCCGCATCCTGTATGTGGAGGGGGCGGCCCTCGACCGCTTCGCTGGTGGCGAGCTGGCCCTGCGTCCAGTTCGTGCCCAGCGGGTTGGGGTCCTCTTTGATGCGGGGATCGAAGAGCAGCTGCTGCAGCGCCATCTCCAGGTGGTGCAGGCTTGCCGGGCCACCCTGGGCCTCACGATCGGCCCGGTGCTGGGCACCGACGGGCCGTTGCAGGTTCGCCTGGAGCGGGGCCCCAGTGGGGCCAGCTGGGGCGGACTGGCTCGGCCGGATCTGCTGCTGCAGGGGGCGGAACGGCTGCGGGCCGCGGGAGCCACGGCCATTGCCGTGGTGGTGCGCTTCCCGGACGCTGGGGACAGCGAGGCCCTGGCGGCCTACCGGGGCGGCTCCGGTGTCGACGCCCTGGCGGGTGCCGAGGCGGTGATCAGCCATTTGCTCACCGATCAGCTGGGCTTGCCCTGCGCCCATGCTCCCGCCTTGCCTGCCCTGCCTCTGGATCCGGCCCTCGACCCCAGGGCTGCCGCTGAAGAACTCGGCCACACCTTCCTCCCCTGCGTGCTGGTGGGCCTCAGTCGGGCGCCCGACCTGGTGCCGCTCACCAACGGCCGCCCGGCCTGGGCCGATCCAGCCCTGCTGCTTCCAGAGCAGATCGGAGCCGTGGTGGCCCCTGCGGCTGCTCTGGGGGGGGCGGCGGTGCTGGCCTGCGCCGAGCGGGGTGTGCCCCTGATCGCCGTGGAGAACCCCTGCGTGCTGCAGGTGGATGGGGCGGCCCTGGGGCTGGAGGTGCTGCCGGCGCGCAGCTACAGCGAGGCCGCCGGCCTGGTGCTGGCCCTGCGGGAGGGGATCTGCCCCAGCGCCTTGGGCCGGCCCCTGCCTCCCCTCGACACCTGGGGCTGAGCCACCGGGGCCCTACTCCCGGTGGTAAGGCCCGCCCTGGAGGATGGTCTGGGCCCTGTAGAGCTGCTCCACCAGCAGCAGCCGGGCCAGCTCGTGGGGGAAGGTGAGGGCCGAGAGGCTGAGCTGCCAGCTGGCCTCGGCCTTGAGCTGGGCATGGAGACCATCGGCACCGCCGATCGCGAAGGCCAGCCGGAGGGAGCCCCGCTGCAGCAGCTGATCGGCCAGTTGGCGCGAGGGCATGGCCTGGCCTTCTTCGGTGAGGGCGATCAGCTGCTCATCACGGCGCAGCTGGGCGCGGATCGCCTCGGCCTCGCGCAGGGGATCACTGTCCTTCAGTTCCACGATCGTGAGCCCGGGCAGCCGCTTGGCGTAGAGCGCCAGCCCCTCGCGCAACCAACTCCGGCGCAGCTTGCCCACCGCGAGGATCCGGATCCGGCTCGGATTCAGCATGCCTGTGGGCTCGGCGCTCAGCGCAGGCAGGCCATCGGGTGCCGTGGCGACACGCCGAGGGCCTTCGCGACGCCCGGATGGCAGACCGCCCCATCCACCGTGTTCAGCCCGGAGAGCAGCTCCGGGCGGTCGGTGACGGCCTCCGCCAGCCCGCGGCCCGCCATCACCAGGATGTAGGGGAGGGTGACACTCATCAGGGCCTCGGTGGAGGTGAAGGGCACCGCCCCGGGCATGTTGCCCACGGCGTAGTGCTGCACGCCGTGCACGGTATGGACGGGTTCGGTGTGGGTGGTCTCCCGACTGGTGGCGATGCAGCCCCCCTGGTCGATGGCCACATCCACGATCACCGAGCCCGGCTTCATCCGCTGCACCAGCTCCTCGTCCACCAGGGTGGGGGCCCGGCCCCCCGGCGTGAGCACGGCCCCGATCACCAGGTCGGCACCCGGTACCAGGCGCTCCACCAGGCTGCGGCTGCTGACCAGATTCACCAGCCGGCCGCGGCGGTCGGCCTCCAGCTGGCGCAGGCGCTGGGGAGAACGGTCAAGCAGGAACACCTCGGCGTCCATGGCGGCGGCGATGCGGGCGGCGTTCCAGCCCACGGTGCCGGCCCCCAGCACCACCACCCGGGCCGGCCGCACGCCGGTGCAGCCACCCATCAGGATGCCGCGACCGCCGTGGGGCTTCTCCAGCAGGTGGGCGCCCACCTGGGCCGCCAGCCGGCCGGCGATCTCGCTCATCGGCGCCAACAGGGGCAGGCTGGTGTCTTCCAGCTGCACCGTCTCGTAGGCCACGGAGGTGGTGCCCGCCTCCAGCAGGGCCCGGCCCACGGCCGGGTAGGCGGCGAGGTGCAGGTAGGTGAACAGCACCAGGTCGCTGCGCAGGTAAACGAACTCCTCGGGCTGGGGTTCCTTCACCTTCACCACCAGGTGGGCGGCCCAGGCCTCCTCACAGCTCACCAGTCGGGCACCGGCGGCGCTGAAGTCGGCATCCTCCAGGCCGGCGCCAAGGCCGGCGCCCTGCTGCACCCGCACCTCCATGCCCTGGCCCACCAGCTCCCGCACCCCATCGGGGGTGAGGGCCACGCGCCGCTCGTCGCGCTTGATTTCTGTGGGTACACCGATGCTCGCCATCGGCGCAGTGAGGGGAAGGGACGAAGCCTGGGCAGCCATGCAGACGCGGTAGGCGTGTCCCCAGACTGGCTCAACCAGCGGCGATCGGCATCCGCCAGCCGCTGCCGAAGGCGTGACCGCTCACTTTGAGCACCGGTGCCGCCTGGCGGCGCTTGAACTCCGCCCGCTGCAGCAGGCCATGTACCCGGGCGGCCAGGGCGGGGTCGCTGCCCTGGGCCACCAGCTCCTCGGGGCTGCGGTGCTCCTCCACCAGGGCCTGGAGCAGGGGGTCGAGTTGGCCGTAGTCGGGGAGGGAGTCGCTGTCGCGCTGGTCGGGGCGCAGTTCAGCGCTGGGGGGCTTCTGGCGGATGGCTGCGCCGATCAGCTCCCCCTCAGCCGGCAAGCCCAGGGCCCCGCGGCAGGCGGAGGATTCCGGGCTGTCGAGCCAGGCACACAGGGCAAAGACCGTGCTCTTGTAGAGATCGCCGATCACCGCCAGACCCCCGTTCATGTCGCCGTAGAGGGTGCAGTAGCCCACGGCGAGTTCGGATTTGTTGCCCGTGGAGAGCAGCAGCTGGCCGTCCTGGTTGGCCACCGCCATCAGCAGGGTGCCGCGGATGCGCGACTGCAGGTTCTCGGCCGTCAGCCCGGCCGGCACCTGCCCCAGGGCTGGGGCCAGAGCTGCATCGAAGCCGTCCATCAGCTCGGCGATCGGCACCGTGTCGGTGCCCAGGCCCAGCCGGCTGGCCAGGGCCAGGGCATCGGCCACCGAACCCTCGGAGCTCCAGGGGGAGGGCATCAGCAGGGCCCGCACCTGGGGGGCTCCCAGGGCCGCCACCGCCACGACCGCCACCAGGGCGGAATCGATGCCGCCGCTGAGCCCGAGCAGCACCCGCCCAAAACCGCACTTGCCCGCATAGTCGTGCACCCCCAGCACCAGGGCGCGAAACAGCTGCTCGATCGGCTCGGGCAGAGCCCCGCTGGAGCCGTGGCTGAGCAGGGGGTCCCAGGGCTCCAGGGCCTCCTGGCAGCTCGGCAGCTGACACACCACGGCCCCGGCGCGGTCCACCACAAAGCTGGCCCCATCGAAGACCAGCTCGTCGTTCCCCCCCACCTGGTTCACGTACACCACCGGACAGCCCAGCCGCCGGGCCGCCCGGGCCCCGAGGGCATGGCGCAGGGCGGCTTTGCCCGGGGTGAAGGGCGAAGCCGAGAGGTTGACCAGCAGGTCCAGTCCCTGGTGCTCCAGGGCCGCCACCGGATCGGGGCCCGCCAGGCGGTGACCCTGAAGCTCCTGCTCCACCCAGAGGTCCTCGCAGATGGTGAGCCCAAGCCGCAGGGGGCCATCCCGGCCGTTCAGCTGCAGCACAGCCGGCTCCGAGCCCGGACGGAAGTAGCGCTGTTCATCGAACACGTCGTAGGTGGGCAGCAGCTGTTTGCGCGCCACCACCCGCCAGCCCCCCGCCTGCACCAGGGCCAGGGCATTGAACAGGCTGGGCAGGGTGGAGCTGCCGCTCGGCTCGGCGATGCCCACCAGCACGGCCAGCCCGGGGCAGTGGGCGGCCAGGTCAGTGGCCAGCTGCTCCAGCACGCTGGCCTGGGCGGCCAGGCGCGATGGTTGCAGAAGCAGGTCCCGTGGCGGATAGCCCCAGAGCGAGAGCTCGGGGGTGAGCACCAGCTCGGCCCCGCCGCTGGCGGCCTCGCGGCAGGCCCGCAGGATGCGCTCGCCATTGCCCAGCAGATCTCCCACGAGGGGATTGAGCTGGGCGAGGGCGAGCTGCATCAAGGCTGGGGAAGGCCATACAGATTCTGCTGCAGCAGCACCGGCCAGACGCTGTCGGGCACCTGGCCGCGATCGGGCTGGCGGCGCAGGGCCGAACTGGCGCTGGCCGGAATCGCCATGGGCAGCACCTCGATCTGGGCGCCGAGGCTGTGCAGGGGGCGCAGATCGGCCTCGGCCACGGGCCAGCCCACCCGCGGCACGATCGCCAGCCGGCAGCGCTGCAGCAGCTCGCCGGCCTGCTTCCAGCGCGGGATCTGGGGGGCCAGATCGCTGCCCACCACAAACACCAGTGGAGCCCCAGGCCAGGTCGCGGCGGCGCGCTCCAGGGTGGTGATCGTCCAGGGACTGCTCAGCTCCTGGCGCTGCTCCAGCCGCGGTTCATGCAGCCCTTGCACCAGGGCCCCCAGCAGCGCGGCCCGCTGGGCCAGGGGGGCGCCGTGCTGCTTCATGGGATTGTCACTGGCCCAGGTGGCCACCCGCGGGAAGTGCTGCAGCAGCCCCTCCAGCAGGGCCTGGTGGCCCCGGGTGGGGGGGTCGGCACTGGTGCCGAACAGGGCGATGGCGCTGCCCCCAGCGTCCTGGCCAGGCCGGCTCATGGCAGCAGCCCCTGCCAGGGGGCCGGGCCGGACTCCCCAGGCGTGGCGGCCTGGGACCGCTCCGGCCAGCTGCCCAGCCACAGCCGCACCTCCGGGTCACTGGCGGCCAGGCGTCGCAGCAGGGCACCGGGTCGCCCCCCGCCCCTGGCGGCGCGGACCAGCTCCAGGGCCGCCAGCCTGCCGGTGCGGCGGGTGGTGTGCACGGCCAGGGCCGCCTGGGCCACCGCCACCGGCGCGGCGGGGGCGAGGCTCAGGCCGCCGCTGAGGGGCGCCGCCGCCAGCAACAGCTGCTTCAGGCCTCCCAACAGGGCCTGGAGGCCGAGCTGGGCACCGCCCAGCAGGGCGTTGTGGCCACTGAGCCGCGCCAGCAGCTGACGGGCGCGGGCCCCTTCCATCGGCAGGCCGTACAGCTGGCAGAGCTGCATCACCAGGGCGGTGTCGCTGGCCAGGCCACCGGCCAGATCGAGCAGCACCAGAGGATTGGCCGCCACCCCCGCCGCCTTCAGGGCTGCGAACCTGCCGATCAGCCCCTGGGCCGCCCGGCGGCTGTGCTCCAACCGTGCCGCCTGCAGGGCCTGGTGGAACCGCTCGGCGGCTCGTAGAGCGTTGATGGCCAGCAGCAGCTCGCCCTGGCTCTCCAGCAGGGCGATCAGGAGTCGCTCCAGGGGGGCGATGGAGGGCTCCAGGGGTTCGCTGCGCACCCTCCCATCGGCCAGCAGCTGCGCCCGCCGCGGCGCGGCGGCCACGGCCACCAGCTCCAGTTGCCGCGCCTGCGGAGGCAGCCGCCGCCGGATGCTCTCCAGCAGGCTCTGGCGCTGCTCGAGCGGCCAGCAATCGCTGCGGTTGAGCACCAGCAGCACGGGTTTTCCTGCGGCCAGCAGCACGTCCAGGGCCTGGCGTTCAACGGCGCTGAGATCGGCGTCCAGCACCATCAGCACCAGATCACAGCCCAGGGCTACTCGCCGGGCCAGTCGCGCCCGTGCCAGCGCTCCGATCTCATCGAGACCAGGGGTGTCCACCAGTTCCGCGGCGGTCAGGCCCGCCAGCGGCTGGGACCAGAGTGCCGCCTGCTGGTGGCGGGTGCAGCCGTGGGCCACGTCGGTGGCGAAGGCCTGGCGCCCCAGCAGTGCGTTCAACAGGCTCGACTTCCCAACGCCGACGCGGCCATAGACGGCCAGCCGCGGTTGCCGCCGGCGCAGCCGCTGCAACTGACGGTCGAGGGCGGCCAGCTGGCCCTGCAGCCCACTGGCTTCCCGTCCACTGAGGCTGAGCGATCGGCGCCACTGGTCCAGCAGCAGCCTCGCCCGCTCGGGCGAGGCCGGCGGCCGCTGCAGCTGGGCGGGCAGCGTGGGGGTCATGGCGCCGAAGCCTCAGCCATCCCCTGGGGGCGACGCCACCAGCCGGCCAGCACAGCGAGCACCGCCTCGGCGCCGATCACCCCCACGAAGCCACCGAACTCATCCACCACCACGCGCACACCGCCACTGTTGCGGCGGAAGCCGGTGAGCAGGCGGTCGGCGCGAATCATCTCCGGCACATACTCCACCGCCTCGCTGAGGTCGGCGGGGGTTTGCTCGCCATGGCCCTGCAACAGGGCCGTGAGCAGCTGTTCCCGGCTTGCCACGCCGAGAATCTCATCCACCTCCTCGCCGAGCACCACCCACCAGGCCGCGTTGGTGGCCAGCAGCTCTGCTCGCGCCTCCGTGAGGGTGGCAGTCCCGCTCAGGGTGGGAGCCGCCACCCGGGGGGTCATCAGATCCCTGGCCGTGAGGTCGTTGAGCTGAAACACCTTGGCGATCATCGCGGCCTCGTCGGCCTCGATCTGTCCCTTCTGGGATCCGAGTCTGGCCAGAAGGCGGATCTCCTCTTCATCGGTGCTGATCTCGCTCTCCGCCGTGATGGCGGGCAGCACCCGCTCGAGCAGCAGCACCAGGGGGAGCATCAGGCGGCCCAGCAGGTAGAGCGAGGGGGCGCTGGCCAGGGCCACCGGCAGGGCCATACGGCTGCCCAGGGCCTTGGGCAGGATCTCCCCCAGCAGCATCACCAGCAGCGTCAGGCCCACCGAGAACAGGGGCAGGGCCACGCCCTCCACGCCGTACTGGGAGAACACATGGGCGGCATAGCCGCCGAGCATCAGGCTGCCGAAGATGTTGAAGCCGTTGTTGGCGATCACCAGCACCGAGAGGGTGCGGCCGAGGCGCTGGCGCAGCTGGGCCAGGCGTCGGGCGCCGCGCACCGGCCGGCTGCGCGCCTGCAGCTCGTGCACCCGCAGGGGATTGACCGTGAGCAGGGCGGCCTCCACCCCGGAGCAGAGGGCGGAGCCCGCAAGCACCACCAGCACCAGCAGGGCCAGAGCCACCAGGTCGTTCATTCAGGTGGGGGCAGGACCGTTGCCATCGAGGGTGTGGATCGCTCCATTAAATCCGCCTGCGCCACAGCTGTCGCCCGCGGACCGTCAGCATGGCCCCTGCCCATGGTTCGTCAGCATGGCCGCAACGGCTCTCCCGGATGTGTCGATTCATGCCGAGCGGCGCGCCCGCTTCCTGCACCAGCTGGGCGGGGCCGCGGCGGTGATCCCGGCTGCCCCCCTGGTGACCCACCACGCTGACTGCGAGTACCCCTTTCGGCAGAACAGCGATTTCTGGTACCTCACCGGCTTCGACGAACCCGATGCGGTGGCCCTGTTCCTGCCCCACCGCGAGGACACGCCCTTCGTGCTGTTCGTGCAGCCCAAGCAGCCCAGCGCCGAGGTCTGGACCGGCGTGCGCTGGGGCACCCAGGGGGCCGTGGACCAGTTCGGAGCGGCGGTTTCCCATCCGCTTGCGGAGCTGCCGACCCGGCTGGCCGACTACCTCGAGGGCGCCGAGGGCATTGCCTTCCGGGTGGGTCGCCATCCGGCGGTGGAGCCGCTGGTGCTGGAGGCGTGGGGCCAGCAGCTGGACCGGGCGCCGCGGCGGGGGGCCGCTGCCCTGGGGCTGGTGGCTCCCTGCCCGCTGCTGCACGCCCTGCGGCTGCGCAAGGGGGACGATGAGTTGGAGCGTCTGCGGGAGGCCGCCCGCATCTCGGCGGAGGCCCACGAACTGGCCCGGCAGGTGGCCCGCCCCGGCCTGAACGAGCGCCAGGTGCAGGCGGTGATCGAGCAGCATTTCCTGGAGCGGGGGGCCCGGGGGCCGGCCTACGGCTCGATCGTGGCGGGCGGCGACAACGCCTGCGTGCTGCATTACACCGCCAACAGCGCCCCCCTGCGGGACGGCGACCTGCTGCTGATCGATGCCGGCTGCAGCCTGGTCGACTACTACAACGGCGACATCACCCGCACCTTCCCGGTGAACGGTCGCTTCAGTGCCGAACAGCGCGAGCTCTATGCCCTGGTGCTGGCGGCCCAGGAGGCGGCTGTGGCGGCGGTGGCCCCGGGTCACACCGCCGAGGCCGTGCACATGACGGCCGTGCGCGTGCTGGTGGAGGGCCTGATCGAGCTCGGCCTGCTCAGCGGCAGCGTCGACGGCGTCATCGAGCAGGGCGCCTTCAGGCACCTGTACATGCACCGCACTGGGCACTGGCTCGGCCTGGACGTCCATGACGTGGGGGCCTACCGACTGGGCGAGCACCCGGTGCAGCTGGAGCCGGGCATGGTGCTCACGGTGGAGCCGGGGCTGTACGTGAGCGATCGGCTGGCCGTGCCGGAGGGGCAGCCCGCCATCGAGGAGCGCTGGAAGGGGATCGGCATCCGCATCGAAGACGACGTGGCCGTGACCGGCCGCGGCCATGAGGTGCTCACGGCTGCCGCCCTCAAGAGCCTCAGCGCGATGGAGCGCTGAGCGACGCCAGCAGGGTCTCCAGGTGCTCCAGCAGGGCCTGGGTGCTGGGGATCACGGCGTCGGCACCGGCCTGGAGCAGGGACGCCTCGTAGCGGCGCTGCGCGGCTGGATCACTGCGCAGATGGGGAGGCGCCACCCCCAGGGCGAGAAGGGGCTGCTCGGGCAGCTGCTGCCGGGCTTGCACCACGGTGAGCACGTCCGCCACCGTGTCGCCGAGGTAGAGCACGGGGGGGCTGGAGGCCAGGCCCAGGGGGGTTGCCGCCAGCAGGGAGGCGAGGTGCAGCAGGCCGGTGGGATCGGGTTTGTCCGGAGCGTCGCCCATTGCCAGCAGGGGTGGGTGCTCCAGGCCCAGCCGCTGCTCCAGCACGTAGCGGGCGGAGGCGGGTTCGGCGCCGCTCACGAAGCCCCAGGCCACCTGGGCACGGTTGAGGCAGGCGAACAGGGAGGCGTCCACCAGCAACGGCTCCTGGCCGATGAACCCTTGCCACTGGGACGGGTCTCCACTGGGGTCGCCGCCGAAATAGTGACGGCTGAACACCTCCACCAGGGCCTGCCGCTGGGGCAGGGGCGTGTGGCCATGGCGGCGCAACAGCTCCAGGGACGCATCCCAGTCGTTGTTCCAGCGGCCCTCGCCCTTGAGGGCATCGATCGTGGCTGCATCCGGTCGCCAGCCGGCGTAGTGCCGCACGGTTTCGGCCAGGGCCCGGCGGTAGCTGCCGGACACGTCACGGATCACGCCGTCGATGTCGAACAGCAGGACAGCGCGGGGACTCAGGGGGCTGATGCAGCTCGACTGATAGGTTAGTTGTTTGACTTTCTGCCTTGAGCGCCGACACCATGCCAGCCACCGAAAGCGCCGCCGGCGCTGCCGTGAGCGATGCGCCCGAGGTGGCCGCCGCCACTGAAGACACCGCCTCTCAGGGACGTCCGGTGATGCGTGGTGGCAGTGCCGCCCTGGCCTCGGCCACCATCGATGAAGATGGCGTCCCCTCCGGCTACACCCCCAAGGCCGACGAGGGTCGTTTCCTGCTGAAGATCCTCTGGCTGCCGGACAACGTGGCCCTGGCGGTGGACCAGATCGTGGGTGGCGGTCCGAGCCCGCTCACCGCCTATTTCTTCTGGCCCCGGGAAGATGCCTGGGAAACCCTCAAGAGCGAGCTCGAGGCCAAGAGCTGGATCACCGACAACGAGCGCGTTGAGGTGCTCAACAAGGCCACCGAGGTGATCAACTACTGGCAGGAAGAGGGCAAGGGCAAGAATCTCGATGAAGCCAAGCTCAAGTTCCCCGATGTGACCTTCTGCGGGACTGCCTGAGCATCGGGACCGCCTGAGCATCCCGCCTTGTCAGCTCTGGTGAGGGTGCTCCCTGGTTGGCTGTGCCTGGTGCTGGGGCTGGCCGGCGAGGGGGACTCCAGCCTCAGCGGGATTTCAGCACCCCACCGAACTCGCTGCCGGTGATCAGGGCTGGGCTGCTGCTGGTGTCCACGCTGAAACTGCGGTTCTCGATCTGAATGCTGCCGTCGGGGTAGACGAAAGTCACGGTGCCCTGGAAGTTGAGGTTGGAGCCCACCCGGCTGGTTTCACGCAGGTCAGCGACGCTCACCCGCTTGAACTGCTCGAAGAAGGCAGGGTCGAACTGGTCGGCGGCGGCTCCGCCGAAGTACTGGCGAGCTTCGCTGAAGTTCTTGCTGCTCAGGGCGGCATAGAGGCCCTGGAGGCTGGCCAAGGCCTGATCCGCCATGGCCTGGTCCCACGCCGCTCCGCTCTGGGCTGCGTCCGGCAGGCTCGGTTCGGCGGGGGGAGTCAGTTCCGAGGGCGGCGGTTCCGGTTCCGGCTCCGGGCTTGGGAGGGCCGTTGGTGGGGCACTGACCTGGACTGGCGGCAGGCGGGACTGGTGCACCAGCACCACGGCGCCGATCAGGGCCATCAGTAAGCCGCCCGTGAGGAAGGACAGAACGGCCAGCAGGCCCCCGTTGCTGGAACCGCTGCGGCCGGGGGGGGCCTCAGGAGGGGGCGGCGCCGCTGCGGCAACTGCCGGCAGGGGCACGGCAGTAGCCGCAGGTGCAGGTGCAGGTCCAGGTGCAGGGATAGGGAGGGACAGGGATGGCCCCGGCCTGGGAGGGCAGGCTGAGCAGCCCGCGAAGCACCTCCTCCATGCGCCCGCAGATGGCGGGTGTGAACACCTGCTGCAACTCCTGCATCAGTCGGGGGCGGAGCCGGGGATCGGCGAGGGGCTCGGCCTGGCCGGCCGCACTGGCGAAGGCCGCCGACATCACCAGGTAGCGCACGGCGGGCAGCAACCCGGCCTGATCGCCCCCGCAGAGGTCGCCCACCACCGCCTGGAGGCGTCGGCCATCGGCGGCCAGACCCCGCTGGCGGTCGTTGAGCACCTGGGCCTTCAGGGCAGCGCCGAGCTGGTGGTCGGTCATGGCGGGGAAGGGAGGGAATCGAGCTTGGGTGCCGCGGCGGCACTGCCCGCCTGCCACTGCTGGCCCAGGGCGGCTGCCAGATCGGGACAGAGGGCGAGGTCCCGGAGGCCGGACCCCTGGACCATGCCAGCCCTGCCCGGATCGAAACTGCTGGCGATCAGGGCACCAAGGGGGTCGAGCTGGGCCGAGGCCAGCAGCTGGGCGGGGGTCAGGGTGCCCTGGCGGAGCCCGCTGAACTGACTGCGCCGGCCGCTCAGGGTACCGCCGATGGTGGCGGCGGGGCTGCGGCAGAGCCGGGTGATCTCGGCCGCCACGGGCGCGGCCGGGCGGCCGGCCTGGTTCCGCTGCCGCTGTCCCAGCCAGCCCCAGACCATCCCGGCTACCACCACCAGGGCCAGGGCTGCGAGCCCGATGGTCCTGCTCCGTCGCTGTGGAGCCGGTGGAGGAGGTGGCTCTGCAGCCGGCTGTGGCTCGGTCATGGGACCCGATCCGCCCCAGTGGCCGATGGCCACGGTCACGTCGTCGCCGCTGCCCTCGCAGCTGATCTGATCGAGGCAGGCGGCCAGATCGTCGCCGGCTGCCAAAGCCGCGGTGCTGGCCAGGTGGCAGGCCAGGGCGAGAAAGTCGGCATCGGTAGCGCACGACTTGCGGATGCCGTCACTGCTTAACACCAGGGCGAAGGCGCGATCGGGATCGCGGATCGGTGTCAGCCCACTGCGGAATCCCTCGGCCGCCCGCTCCAGACAGAGGCTGCCGGTGGCTTCACCACCGCCCATGAACGGCTCCTCGCTCAGCAGCTCCCCCTGGCCCGCCGCGTCGATCCGCACCAGGTCCCAGTCGCCAAGACCGGTGAAGCCCCACCAGCCGGGGGCCATCAGCACCAGCCCCAGGGTGGTGCCGTAGAGCAGGGGCACGTCGGCTTCGGCGGGTTGGGCCTGCTCCAGGGCGGTCAGGCCCTGCCAGTGTCCCTGCACGGCGTTGAGCCAGTCGCTGTGGAGCTGGCGGGGCAGGGCGACCGCCAGCCAGTGCAGCCACGCCTGCAGCTCCGGCCCCTCGCCAGCAGGCAGGTCGCCGGCCCGCAGCCCCTGGTCCACGGCCGCCAGGGCCACGCTGCAGGCAAGGCGGCTGCCCTCGGCGCTGTGGATGTAGCGCTCACCGCCATGGCCATCGGCCACGGCCATCACCTGCACGGCCTGGCCGTCGCGGCTGCGCAGCTCGCCGATGGCCACCGCGTCCTGGCAGGGGCGGCCCTGGCGCCGATGGGCCGCACCGCTGCGGCGTGCCTGGAGCGGTGGGTGCCAGCGGTTCACCACACCACCGGTCCCACATCGTCGGTGGGGTCCAGCTGGGTGGGGGGCAGATCCGGCAGGGGGATGTTGCCGGCAGGGCCCGTTCCCGCCAGGCGGCTGGTGGGCATGGAGGCCGCGCCCACCACGGCGGTGGAGGCCCACTGGATGTACTGGGCCAGGGAGGTGGCGTTGCTGGCCTGGAGCGGCCGGCGGGGGGATCTGCCCACGCAGTGCAGGGGGCTCTGGCCGCTGGCCCCGGGAATTTCTCCCGCGGGCAGATGGCCGGCAGGGTCAGGACCGATGAACTGCTGCAGCACTTCGGTGTCGGCGTCGTGGCCCATGGCGATCGCCAGGCGCACCGCCTTCTGGGCCCAGGGGCGCCGCATCAGGTTGGCCAGGCCAGCGTCAAAGTCGTCGGTGGGCTGACCGTCCGAGATCAGCACCAGCACCGGCGGCAGGGCCCGCTCCTCCATCGGCGGCGACTGCAACACCGCAGCCACCAGCTCCAGGGCCTCCCCCATGGCAGTGATGCCACCGGCCTGCAGATCCACCCACTCCAGCTCCTGCACCGGCGTGGGCGCGGCGATGTGCCAGCCGGCCCGGTCGGCGAAGCTCACGGCCCGCACCAGCACCCGCGCCTCCGGGTTCTGGCGGGCCACCTCGGCCATGCCCGGCAAGGACTGGCGGATCGCCTGGTTGAGGGCCCGCATCTTGCCCTGGGCCTCCATCGAACCGGAGCAGTCGCAGATGTAGATGAAATGGAGTGGGCGATTGGCGAGCCTGACGTTGGGGAAGGGCATCGGTTCCGGGCTCGACGACTCGCTCAGGACTGCAGCGCAATGGCCCCGGTCGGCGTGATCAGCCGCACCAGTGGCGCGAGATTACAGGTTTGGCCCGGTTCCACCGTGACCCGCCTGTCGTTTGTGAGTTCGGCCAGCCAGGCCTGGTTGCCCAGGTTGCGCAGCCCCAGCAGGGTGGGATCACCGGGGTGAGCCTCCACCCTGGCCACGGGTTGGTGTAGGGCCACGGGCAGCCGGCTGTCGCCATGGTGGGGATGGAGCTCGTTGCCCGCCGCCGCCGTCACCAGGCCATGGGCGAGCCTCAGCCGCAGCGGCGCGGGCAGGGGGTTGCCACAGCTCCAGCAGAGGGGGGCCTGGGCCGCCGGATCCGGGAAGGTCTCCTGGCCGCAGTGGGGGCAGGGCTGGCGCTGGTCCAGGGCCGCCGCCAGGGCGGCCATCCACTGGCCGGTGAGGGCCCGCCGCCGCGGAGCCTGCAGGCCGTCGCAGAAAGTCTGCTCGAACAGCCGCTTGATCGGCTCGGGGTAGATCGGCCAGGTGACCAGGGCGGCGGCGTGCTCGATCGGGTCGGGCCGGTTGCGGGCATCGCGCGGATCGAAGATGAACAGGGGCTCCTCGCCGTAGAGCCGCCGCCGGGCGGGCTCGTCGAGGCAGCGGATCGCCAGTTCCCGCTCCCCCCGCAGCGGATCGCTACGGGTGAGCAGGCGGAAGATCAGCACCGCCAGGGAGAACAGATCGCTGGCGGCCCCCGGCCGGGCCCGGCCCATCAGGATCTCCGGCGCCATGAAGCCGGGGGTGCCCAGCACGCTGCCCAGGTCGCGGCCATCCACGTCGACGTTGTCGTTGTCGCAGATCAGGATGCGGCCGCTGGAGGGCTCCAGGAACAGGTTGCCCAGGGAGATGTCTTTGTAACAGAGGCCCTTGAGGTGCAGGGCGTGGAAGGCCTCCGCCAGAAAGAAGCAGGCCCGCACCACGTTGCGCAGGCTGATCTCCAGGTGGCCGCCCACATGCTCATGGGCCCCGAGGAAGCCGGCAGGGCGCAGCTCCATCAGGTAGCCGAAGCCCGGCTCTCGAGTGCGTATCAGCCCCAGGGCCCCTGGGCTGGCCTTGACCAGGGCCAGGGGCCAGAGGAAGGCGTCGCTGGGAGCTGTGGCCCGGATGCTCTCCCCCAGCCGCCGCTCCAGATTCGGATCGCGGGCGATGCAGGCTGGCAGGTACCACTTCAGCGCCAGCTGTTCCCCGGCGGTCTCCACCGCGTACACCTGTCCCTGGGTGCCGCCGCCGAGGCCCCGCAGCACCCGCAGCGGGCCGGCCATGCCCTCGAGGTCGAGGCTGGCGCCTTCCGGCAGGATCCAGGTCACAGGGGGTGGCTGGTCAGGCCCCCAGACTCTGGCCGATGGCCTTGCGGATGCCGTTGCGGTGGGAGAGGGCCGTGAGCCGGTTGGAGAAGCTGCGCCGCTGGGCGCGACCGTCGCGCAGCACCACCACAAGGCTGTGGTCTTTGCGGGACCCCAGCAGGACCCAGCCGGCCAGGGCCGCCACCTCCAGGGGCCAGAACAGCAGCGGAAAGGGCAGCAGCAGCAGGCTGCCGAGGCTGACCAGCAGCCACCAGCTGAAGATGTGGGGGTGGCGCGGCAGGCTGAACACCGTGGCCGAGCGAATCTGATCGAGGGCGATCTGCTCGCCGCCGATGTCGATGCTGCGTGGGGCGGCAGGGGCGGCAGAGGCGGCGCGGTGAGCGGCGGGGGGCGCACTCGGAACCTGGGCGGGGGGGGGCTCTGGGGCTGGAGGGCTGGTCGCCGGGGTTGCCGGAGCCAGTGAAAAAATCAACACCGGCCCGTTGATGCCCAGCCGGATCTCGTCGCCATCGTCCAGGGGTCGGCAGTGCTGCAGGCGCTGTCCCCGCAGGTAGGTGCCATCGGTGCTCTGCCAGTCGCACACCACCCAGCCGCCCTGGCTGCTGGAGTGGCGCACCACGGCGTGGTGGGGGGAGAGACCCGACTGCTCGGGCATGCAGAGCCTGTTGTTGGTGGCCCGGCCGATGGTGAGTGGCTGCTGGGGATCCAGCCGGGCGACCTTGCCGGCCTGATCCCGCAGCCGCAGCTGGGCGAGTGGGGGATTCATGCCCCCCCGCGGCGACGGCGCCACCAGAGGCGCCAGTCGGCCTGAATGTCGGCCCACCAGCCGTCATCGCCTTCGCGGTAGGGGGTGACACGCCCGGGGAAGACCAGGGCCTTGCTGGCCAGGGCCAAGGCGACCAGCACCATGGCCAGCAGCACCCAGCCGGGGATCGCCCCCATCCAGGTGGCGGCGAAGCTGGCACGGATCGCGTAGAGGCCGATCGTGAGGGCCAGCCAGAGCCTGAAGGGCTCCCAAGGATCGCGCTGGCGCAGCACGGGACGGGGAGATCAGAGCGGTTAGCGTATCTCGGGCTGCGCCAGAGATACGCCTCCATGGCCGACCCGTCCACCACCGATCGGCCCACCGATCCGGCCTCTGACCGGCGGCTGGATCCGTCGGTCGGGGCGTCCGCCGCCGGTGCTGGGGCCGAGGCTGCCGCGGACCCCGCCAGCCCAGGCCACCGCCGGGCCTGGCAACGCTTTCTGGCCGCCTGCGGCCGGGGGAGGCTGGCCGACCGTCCGGCCGCGGTGCGCTCGGCCTGGGGGCCGCTGCGGGAGCACAGGGCGGTGGCGGAGCTGTGGCTCGGGGAGCGGCGGCTGAGCCGCACCGCGCTGCTGGAGGGCCGCTACCGCATCGGCCGCGACCCGGCCTGTGAGTTGCCGCTGCCCGCCGATAGCCTCAGCCGGGTGCACGCCATTCTCGAGAAGCAGCGCCCCGGCGAGCGTGATTTCGCTCTCGAGGACTTCAATTCCGCCAACGGCCTGTTCCATCGCGATCGCCGCATCCGGTCCATCCGCCTGCGCCATGGCGACTGGGTGCACTTCGGCTCGCCGCTCAAGGGCGCGGCACCCCGACTCCGCTACCTGCACCCCCGCAGCGCCCTTGAGCAGGCCATGCACCTGCTCGGCCTCGGCAGCCTGGTGGGGTCGGGCCTGCTGGTGGGGGCGCTGCTGGCGGCGGCCTCGATCGGAGGTGGCTCCCGCATCCGGCTGATCTCTGGCCCGGTGAAGATCGTGGCGGCCTCGGGCCAGCAGATCGACGCCAAGGAGGGGTCGGCCACGGCCCTGCCTTCCCTGCAGGCCTACCCCCTCCATCTGCGCCAGGCCCTGCTGGCCTCCGAGGAGGCCCGCTTTGGCTGGAACAGCGGCGTGGATCTGTTCGGCACCCTGCGCTCGGCCCTGCTGGGCAGCGGCGGCGGCAGCGGCCTCACCCAGCAGGTCGCCCGCATCTACTACGCGGAGGTGGGCACTGACTACAGCCTGAGCCGCAAGCTGCGGGAGCTCTGGGTGGCTCTGCAGCTGGAGGTGGGCTACAGCAAGAACCAGATTCTCAAGATGTACCTGGACCGGGCTCACCTGGGCCTGGGCACCGACGGCTTCGAGCAGGCTTCCCGGCTCTACTTCCGCAAGCCGGTCAGCGACCTCGACGTAGGCCAGGCGGCCTTCCTGGTGGGGCTGCTGCCCAGCCCCAATGGCTACAGCCCCTGCAATGTCAAGGATCCCACAGCTGGCCGGGAACGCCGCGACCTGGTGCTCAAGCTCATGCACGAGCAGGGCTACCTGGGGGATCAGCAGTTGATCGATGCCCAGCGGCGGCCGCTGAACATCGATCCCTCCGCTTGCCGTGAATCGAGCTTCTCCAGCTATCCCTTCTTCAGCGACTACGTGCTCGGGGAACTGGAAGGCACCCGCTTCGGCCTCAACCTCTCTGAGAAAGAGGCGGGCGGCAATTACTACGTCGTGAGCACCATCGACCCGAAGCTGCAGCAGCTGGCCCAGCTGCAACTGCAGCGCTTCCTGGAGGGCCCGGCGGCTCGGGTGGGCCTCACCCAGGGCGCCCTGATCTCGCTCAACTACCGCAGCGGTGAGATCCTCGCCTATGTGGGTGGTGGCGACTATTCCCGCTCCAGCTTCGACCGGGTTCAGGCCCTGCGCCAGCCTGGCTCCACCTTCAAGCTCTTCCCCTACCTGGCGGCACTGGAGGCGGGCGCCCGCCCCACCGAGCTGATCTCCTGTGCCCCCCTGGGCTACGTGGCCGGCTGCCGCCAGGGGGGCGGCAGCATCACGCTGGCCCGCGGCTTCGCCCAGTCAGAGAATGTGGTGGCGTTGCGGCTGGCCGAAAAGGCCGGCCTCAACCAGGTGGTGCGCAAGGCCCGCCAGCTGGGCCTGAGCACTCCCCTCGACGCCGACTTCAACACCATGCTGGGTGGCCGTGAAACCCTGCTCTACGAGCTGGCCCGCGCCTACGCGGTGGTGGCCAATGGCGGCAGCAGCGTGCCGATGCACGGAGTCAGCCGTATCTACGACCTGGGCCTCTGCCGCTCGATCTACAGCCTCGACACCTGCCCGGAGCAGGGGGTCACCACCCCGATCGGTGAGCAGCCCCGCCAGCTGCTCACGGCTGCTGATGCCGCGGTGATGGACGACCTGCTGGCCCAGGTGGTGCGGGACGGCACCGGCAAGGCGGCCGCCGGGGTGGCCGATGCCCGCGGCAAGACCGGCACCACCAACGACGGCGTCGATGTGCTGTTCATCGGCTACTCCCCCTCCCGCCAGATCCTCACGGCGATCTGGATGGGCAACGACGACAACCGGCCGGCCGAGGCGGCCAGCGGCGGCCTGGTGGCCGAACTCTGGGGCCGCTACATGGGCGCCATCCCGGCCCAGCCCAGTTGAGGCCGTTCAGCCGCCGGCTTCCCGGGCCCGCAGGGCGAGTTGCAACAGCCCCCCCAGCCGGCTGACCACGGCCCAGCCGACCCCGAGTGCCAGACCCCACCACCACTGGCAGCTCAGCAGGCGATCGAGGGGGCTGCTGAGGTCAGTGTCGCTCTGGCGGGGCAGCTGCCAGCTCAGCTGCAGGGCGCCGTAGATCAGCAGCAGCACCCAGCAGGGGATGGCCAGGCTGTTGCCCAGGGGGTAGGCCAGGGCCCGCCAGTGCACCAGGCTGGAGGCGGCCCCCAGGCCGATCAGGGCGCTGATCGCCCCAGCGGCTCCATCCCAGCGCCGCTGGTCGGTGACCCGCCTCGCCAGCACCAGGGCCAGGGCCGTGGTGGCCAGGCTGGTGAGGGCATAACGCAGCAGCAGGTCGGGCAGGGGTAGGGGCGAGGGCCCCAGCAGGATCAGCAGCACCACCACGTTGACGGCTGCCTCGGCCTGGCTGTGGTGGATCCAGGGGGCGGTGATCCAGCGCCAGGCCTGGCGGGGATCGGAGGCATCGGCCTGCTCAAGCGGCCATTGGCGCCTGATGGCCTTCAGGGGGCCGATCGCCAGGGCCTGCAACAGGCCCAGTGTCAACGCCAGTACCACGCCGGCGGGCCAGCCCCAGGGCTCGAACAGCTCCCGCTCCAGTTCGCCGCCGAACCAGCGCAGCACCAGGGCGAAGCTGGCGGCCAGGGCCAGGCCAGGGCCCAGGGCGTGGAGCGTGGGGCCCAGAGCTTGCAGGGCGCGGTCCACGGCCAGGCCACCGCCTGGGGCCGGCGGGTGGCGCCTGGTCATCGTGCTCTCCGGCCGCGGCAAGGCCACCCCGCTGGCGGCCTCCAGCAGGTCAAGCAGTTCGGCCAGCACGGCCGGGGCATAGGTGGCGGCGAGCTGCTGGCTCAGCTGCTCCACGGAGCTGTCGCGGGCGGCGCCGGAAGGGCCGAGGGCACGCAGAAAAAGCGGTTGCACGGCCAGGTCCCTCACGGGACCCTTCAACATCTCATCGGCCCCGAGCAGATCCACCAGTCGGTTCGCCATGGTCTTGCCGTTGAGCAGCCCCGGCGTTCCGCTCTCCTGCCAGGCCCGGAGCTTCAGCCCGAGCTCACGCCCCTTGCCTCCCACCGTCCTCCCGCAAGTGCTGTCATGGCGGCAGCCGCCTTCGGCGCGAATCTATCGATGCCCAGGCCGGGCATGACCTGGGCAGCCTGGCTTCAGGTGCCCCGGGTGGCCTGCATCCAGGCCCTGGCCTTGGCAAGGGCCTGCTGTGCCTTGAGCTTTTCCGTGCTCGGCGACTTGCCCTCAAAGCTGCTGGCGATGGTCTGGGCTGCTTCGAACTCAGCCTGGGCCGCAGCCGCATCGATGCTGGCGCCCAGTTGGGCGCCGTTCACCAACACCGTGACCTCATCGGCTTCCACCTCGGCAAAGCCACCAAGCAGGGCGATCGTGCTCCAGGATCCTCCCGCCCGTAGACGCATCACCCCAGTGTCCAGGGCCGCCAGCATGGTGACGTGGCCGGGCAAGATGCCCACCTGGCCGGTGGTGCTGGGCAGGATCACCTCTTCGGCGCTGCCATCAAAAACGCTCTGGTCCGGTGCCAGAACTCGGAGAGTCAGGGACATGAAGAAAACCTCAGGGTTGAAGGAGCGGGATCAATCAACCCTTGGCATCAGCCTCGATCTTCTCAGCCTTGGCCTTCACCTGATCGATGTTGCCCACGAGGTAGAAGGCTGCCTCGGGTAGGTCATCGAGCTCGCCAGCAAGGATCATGTTGAAGCCCTTGATCGTTTCTTCCAACTTCACATATTGTCCTGACATGCCGGTGAACACTTCGGCTACGAAGAAAGGCTGGGAGAGGAACTTCTCGATCTTGCGGGCCCGATCCACCGTGCGACGATCGTCTTCGGAGAGTTCGTCAAGACCAAGAATCGCAATGATGTCCTGGAGTTCCTTGTAGCGCTGCAGGGTGCTCTGCACGGCACGGGCGGTGCGGTAATGCTCATCGCCCACAACAGCAGGCTGCAGCATGGTGCTGGTGGAGTCCAGGGGATCCACGGCGGGATAGATGCCCTTGGAGGCCAGGCCCCGGCTCAGCACCGTGGTGGCATCCAGGTGGGCGAAGGTGGTGGCAGGTGCTGGGTCGGTGAGGTCGTCCGCAGGCACGTAGACAGCCTGGATCGATGTGATCGAGCCCTCCAGGGTGGAGGTGATGCGCTCCTGCAGCATGCCCACATCGGTGCCCAGGGTGGGCTGGTAGCCCACGGCCGAGGGCATGCGACCCAGGAGGGCGCTCACCTCCGAGCCGGCCTGCACAAAGCGGAAAATGTTGTCGATGAACAGCAGCACATCCTGCTTGTTCACATCGCGGAAGTGCTCGGCCATGGTGAGGGCCGAGAGCCCCACGCGCATGCGGGCGCCAGGGGGCTCGTTCATCTGGCCGTAGCAGAGGGCTACCTTCGACTTTGATAGGTCGTCGGCATTGATCACCCCCGACTCCTTGAACTCTTCGTAGAGGTCATTGCCCTCGCGAGTGCGCTCACCTACGCCACCGAATACGGATACGCCGCCGTGCTCCTTGGCGATGTTGTTGATCAGCTCCTGGATCAGCACGGTCTTACCCACGCCGGCCCCGCCGAACAGGCCCACCTTGCCCCCCTGGCGGTAGGGAGCCAGCAGGTCAATCACCTTGATGCCCGTCTCGAACACCTTGGGCTTGGTTTCGAGCTCGGTGAGCTTGGGAGCCTCACGGTGGATCGGTGCGGTGAGGTTGGTGGTCACCGGACCTTTTTCGTCCACGGGCTCGCCCAACACATTGAAGATGCGGCCCAGGGTGGCTTCACCCACAGGCACCGAGATCGGAGCGCCGGTGTCGAGGGCTTCCATGCCCCGGACCAGACCATCGGTGCCGCTCATGGCCACGGCGCGCACCCGGTGGTCGCCGAGCAGTTGCTGCACTTCGGCGGTGAGGGCCACGTCCTGGCCGGCGGAGTTCTTCGCTTCGATGCGAAGGGCGTTGTAGATCTTGGGCAGCTGTCCGGCTGGGAACTCAACGTCAAGCACCGGGCCGATCACCTGCCGGACGATGCCTTTGGTGCCGGAGGCAGTAGCAGCAGCCATATGGGAAGAAGTCGCGGAGGTCGCTGGGCGGGGTGCTGGAACGTTCCCTGCCCGCTGGGAGCCGGGCAACCCTACCACCGAGGCGTTGAGCACAGGCCCCCGGGAAGCCCAGCACGCTTGCCTGGCGGCGCCTGCAGGCTCTGGTTGGGGGCTGGGTTCGGTGACCCGCACAGCAGATGGGGTGGCCGTCCGGGGTCTGCGGCGCATAGGTTGGCACTCGCAGGGCCAGAGTGCTAACTCGGGTCTTGCATGGCGTCTCGGGCGCCATGTCGTTGCTATCGCATCTATCCATGGCTGCTGTTTCCCTCAGCGTCTCCACGGTTAAGCCCCTCGGAGATCGCATTTTCATCAAAGTCTCTGCCTCAGACGAAAAAACCGCCGGCGGCATCCTGCTGCCCGACACCGCCCAGGAAAAGCCCCAGGTTGGGGAAGTGGTTCAGGTGGGTGCCGGCAAGCGCAATGACGATGGTTCCCGCCAGGCTCCTGAAGTGAGCATTGGCGATCAGGTGCTTTACAGCAAGTACGCCGGAACCGACATCAAGCTCGGCTCCGACGAATACGTGCTGCTGTCCGAAAAGGACATCCTCGCCGTCGTCAGCTGAAGCGCAGCTCCCCAATCAGTGTTTCAGCGCGCTGACGCGCTGAAACACACCATCCACTGTCCTTTCCCAAGACCTTTGCCTCCCATGGCCAAGCGCATCATCTACAACGAGCAAGCCCGCAGGGCCCTCGAAAAAGGCATTGACATCCTCGCTGAGGCCGTCGCCGTCACCCTCGGTCCCAAGGGCCGCAACGTGGTGCTCGAGAAGAAATTCGGCGCGCCTCAGATCATCAACGACGGCGTCACGATCGCCAAGGAGATCGAACTCGAAGACCACATCGAGAACACCGGTGTGGCCCTGATCCGTCAGGCAGCCTCCAAGACCAATGACGCCGCCGGTGACGGCACCACCACCGCCACCGTCCTGGCCCACGCCATGGTCAAGGCGGGTCTGCGCAACGTGGCTGCCGGCGCCAACGCCATCACCCTCAAGAAGGGCATCGACAAGGCCTCCGACTTCCTCGTCAAGAAGATCGAGGAGCACGCCAAGCCGATCTCCGATTCCAACGCCATCGCCCAGGTGGGCACCATCTCCGCCGGCAACGACGAAGAAGTCGGCCAGATGATCGCCGATGCCATGGACAAGGTGGGCAAGGAGGGCGTGATCTCCCTGGAAGAGGGCAAGTCGATGACCACCGAACTGGAGGTCACCGAGGGCATGCGCTTCGACAAGGGCTACATCTCGCCCTATTTCGCCACCGACACCGAGCGCATGGAAGCGGTGCTCGAGGAGCCCTACATCCTGCTCACCGACAAGAAGATCGGCCTGGTGCAGGACCTGGTTCCCGTGCTCGAGCAGATCGCCCGCACCGGCAAGCCCCTGCTGATCATCGCCGAGGACATCGAGAAGGAAGCCCTCGCCACCCTGGTGGTCAACCGTCTGCGCGGCGTGCTCAACGTGGCCGCCGTCAAGGCTCCCGGCTTCGGTGACCGCCGCAAGGCCATGCTTGAGGACATCGCGGTTCTCACCAACGGCCAGCTGATCACTGAGGACGCCGGTCTCAAGCTGGAGAACACCAAGCTGGAGATGCTGGGCACCTCCCGCCGCATCACCATCAACAAGGACACCACCACCATCGTGGCCGAAGGCAACGAGGTGGCGGTGAAAGCCCGCTGCGAGCAGATTCGCAAGCAGATGGACGAAACCGACTCCTCCTATGACAAGGAGAAGCTGCAGGAGCGTCTGGCCAAGCTGAGCGGCGGTGTGGCCGTGGTCAAGGTGGGTGCCGCCACCGAGACCGAAATGAAGGACAAGAAACTGCGCCTGGAAGACGCCATCAACGCCACCAAGGCGGCTGTTGAGGAAGGCATCGTTCCTGGTGGTGGTACCACCCTGGCCCACCTGGCTCCGGCCCTCGAGGAGTGGGCCGCGGCCAACCTCTCCGGCGAAGAGCTGATCGGTGCCACCATCGTGGCTTCCGCCCTCACCGCCCCGCTCAAGCGGATCGCTGAAAATGCAGGCGCCAACGGTGCTGTGGTGGCCGAGAACGTCAAGAACAAGCCCTTCAACGAGGGCTACAACGCCGCCACCGGCGAGTACGTGGACATGCTGGCTGCCGGCATCGTGGATCCTGCCAAGGTGACCCGTTCCGGCCTTCAAAATGCCGCGTCGATCGCGGGCATGGTGCTCACCACCGAGTGCATCGTGGCTGACCTGCCCGAGAAGAAGGAAGCGGCTCCTGCCGGTGGCGGTGGCATGGGCGGCGACTTCGACTACTGATCGATCTAATCCCCCAACCAGGGTGGGTCTTGTCATCCCCCTGTCAGCAGCGCCCCTCCCGGGGCGCTTTTTTCGTTCTTGCGGGCTGTTGGGCTGTGGCCCTGCCAGCTTCCTCAGGGGCCGGATTCAACTGGGGGCGGATCCGGAGGGGGATCCGTGGGCTGGATCACAGAGGGCTTGAACACCGGCGGCGCAGACTGGGCTGGCTCTGATGGCCCACCAGATCCCACGGACGGCCTTGAAGACTCTCGCGGTGTGGGAGTGGGAGCGTCAGGCTCCGATTCGAGGGGCCTGTCCAGCAACCGCTGATTGAGCTGCTCTCTGAGAGTTTGAATTTCCTTCTGATTCTGCAGCTCGCTCTGCCGCTGATTGTCAACGAAACGGTAGACCGTTACAACAGTGAGGGCAATCGTGCCGATCGCTGCAAATGTGGAGATGGTTGCTTGAAACCTGCTCATATTTCAGGGTTAACCTGATGAATTTACTCTAGCTGTTGCCAGGTTGCTCGACCCCACACTCCCGTTGCACTGCTGCAGCTGGACCCTCAACAGCGGCTCCAGCTGATTGACGAACAGACGCTGCCAGTACTCATCCGACATGTGCACGCAATCCTCCCCAGCTCTGTTGCGGAGATAGCGCGGCAGGGTCACCAGGTCGCGATCCAGGGCGTCCGAGGCCTGGGGACAGAGCACGATGCCGGCCTCCCGGCAGAATGCCTCCAGATGGGCCTGGAAGCTCCGCTTTACCGCCGCCGGCACGAGTCGGTAGTGCTCCATGCGGGCCTCGGGGTCGCGAATCAGGATCACGGGGGCCTGGGTGAGCTGGGGAAACAAGGTCAGGGGCTCATTGAACCAGCGCACCCGATGGCCTTGACGGGTGATCCAGGGATGCAGGGGCAAGCCCTCCAGGCTCAGGCGCAGCAGGGCATCTGAGAGGGGAAGAGCGTCCCGAAAGGCGAACCAGGGTTGAATCCACTGGCCAACGAAGATAATGGCGGCATAGAGGCTCAGATCACGCCGCTCCTTGGGCATGGTGCGATTGCCAAATACCGTGCTGCCCTCCACTCCGTAACGCCCCCCCCTGGCGCTCCAGTTGCGGTTGGCGGGGGCAGCGGTGATGTAGAAGTCGGCGTTGTAGTCGCACAGCAACCCTTGGTGCAGGCGGCGAATCGCTGAATTCTTGGTATTTCCCAGGTGGGAGCCTCCGCACCAGAGGACCCGCTTCATGGGCCGAAGGCCTCCAGCAGGGCCTCTTCGCACTGCAGATCGCCAGCCCGCTGGCGCTGGTTGGTCTGCCTTTCGGCCCGCTGGCCCTGGCGCCGCACCCGGGAGGCGCTTTTGCCCCGGATCCTGGCGGGCATCGGCGCCCCTGGGGTGGCGTCAGCTGCTTGGCCATTGAGCCTGTGGGTGTGGCGGCTCTGGGCCTCGGGCCTGTGGGCCTCCAGGAAGGTGTCCATGGCCACGCTCACACCCTGGCTGCGCACCGAGCGCAGATTGGCCTCGTAGAAGACACCCCGGGCCGCCTGGTTGGTGATGATTTCGTAGGAAGGGAAATAGTCGATGGCCTCAGAGCCGGCCGCCAGATCGCCAGCTGCTGCCCGCAGCACGGCCTTGGAGTAGGTGGTGGCGGCGAGCACATGGTCCCCACTGGCGGTGGCCGTGAGCGGCACCGGCGACACGGTGAGCAGCATCTGGAAGGATCGGCCCCGCCGCATGCTCATCACCACCCGCCGAAAGCTTTGCAGTGCCTGGATCACGCTGGCGCAGCCGTAGTTTCTGAAGGCGTACTGTTCCGGCACGAACTGGCCGGCGATGGTGCCGGGAGCGGTGGGATACACCGTGTCCTGCAGCCCGCCGCGGCGCACCCAGGCTTCCGTGAGCCCGAGGGTGAAGATGAACAGATCCATGCGTTTGAACATCAGCCTCACCCGGGTGAGGTGATAGCGGCGATGCTCCCTCACGGCGTCGGCACTGCCCAGCCCTTCAGGTTCGACGCCCGGCCGCTGGGCGTCAAACCAGCGACCGTCCCGCTCCCAGGCTGGTTCCTGGGGCTGAAAGCGGCCGCGTGCTTCCTGGGCCAGCTGGAGCAGTTGCTGGGCGGTGTAGATGTTGCCGTAACGGCAGGAATAAAGTGAGAATCCGAACCGCTGGTGATGTTCTTCCGCCAAGGAGTAGGGCGGTTTCTCCAGATCCAGAACGTTGAAGCTGTTCGCCCTCAAGTGGCTGGTGATGTGCTGAGCAAAGCAGCTGCCCGCGGTGGCAATCTTGGTGTCTGGCGTGATCCTCCACTTGGGTTTGTAGAGGTCGCTCTGATCGAATGGAGAGGCCTCTGCCACCGCCTTTCGCCAGAAAGCCCTGCTCGGCAGGGCGCTGTAGGGACTAGTCACGGGCAATCAGCACGGTTGACAGGCAATCAGCTGGGCTCGAAGCGCAGGGCGACACCGTTGTTGCAGTAGCGCTTGCCCGTGGGCCTGGGGCCGTCAGCGAAGACATGGCCCTGGTGGCCGCCGCAGCGGCGGCAGTGGTATTCGGTGCGGGGCACGATCAGCTTGAAATCCTTCTTGGTGCCGAGGGCCATGGGCAGGGGTTCCCAGAAGCTTGGCCAGCCGGTGCCGCTGTCGTACTTGGTGCTGGAGCTGAACAGGGGCAACTCGCAGCCGGCGCAGCTGTAGGTGCCCTGACGCTTTTCGGCATTGAGCGGGCTGGAGAAGGGGCGCTCGGTGCCCTCCTGGCGCAGCACCTTGAAGGCCTCGGGACTCAGCCGCTTGCGCCATTCCGCTTCGCTCAGTTGCCAACTCGGGTCCTTCGCCTCCGAGGAGGCGTCGGCTCGGCATCCCGTCACCAGCAGACCCGCCAGGCCCGTGGCCAGGCCGGTGAACAGGTTGCGACGGGACATGGGCATCAGAGTAGGGGAGGGCAAGGGGCAGGGCTCAGGCCAGCCAGCCGGCACTCAGCACCACGGCCAGGGCCAGGAACAGCACCAGCAGGGTCCAGGTGACGCGGTTGAGGGTCTGTTCGGCGCTGCGGGCGCTGGTGAACATCGAGCCGCCGCTGGATGCCAGGCCTCCCATGCCGTCGCCTTTGGGGCTGTGCAGGAGAACGCTGAGGATCAGGAGAATGCCGGTGGCGGCCCAGACCCAGGCCATCACGGAAGCAACCATGGCTGCGGATGCGGTTGTCGCAGGCTAGACGCTCAGGGTCTGCGGCACCCGGTTCTCCGTGACGGTCACCGTGGTCGGCTCCACCAGAGAGGTGCCGGTCATCAGGCTGGGCTTGGGAAGCCCCAGGATCTCCAGCAGGGTTGGGGCAATGTCGGCCAGCCCGCCATGTTCGCGCAGGGTCACGGCGTTGCCGTGGCCGGGCAGCTTGCGCTGCTCCCCCTCCACCAGGATCACCGGCACCGGGTTGGTGGTATGGGCCGTCCAGGGCCGGCCATCGTCGCCCACCATCACCTCGGCATTGCCGTGGTCGGCGGTGATCAGCAGCGTGCCGCCCATGCGATTGGTGGCTTCCATCAACCGGCCAACGCAGTGGTCCACGGTGGCGATCGCCTCGGTGGTGGCCTGGATCTGCCCGGTGTGCCCCACCATGTCGGGGTTGGCGTAGTTGATCACCACCAGGGCATAGATCCCTTTGCGGATCGCCGCCACGCAGCTCTCGGTGAGCTGTTCGGCTGACATGGCCGGGGCCTGGTCGTAGGTGGCGACCCGGGGGGAAGGCACGAGGTGACGGTCTTCGCCGGGGAAGGCCTGCTCAATGCCGCCGTTCATGAAGTAAGTGACATGGGGATATTTCTCCGTTTCTGCGGTTCTGAACTGGCGCAGGCCCGCCTCCGAGATCACCTGACCCAGCAGGCCATCGAGGGATTCCGGTGGAAAGGCCACCTCAACGGGCAGGCCCCGCTCGTACTGGGTGAAGGTGACCACCTCCAGCCTGGGGGGATCGGCGCGCGGGAAGGCGTCGAAGTCGCTGAGCACCAGAGCGCGGACCAGTTGCCGCACCCGGTCGGGGCGGAAGTTGAAACAGATCAGGCCGTCGCCCGATTGCAGATGGCCCTCGGTGAGGCGCACCGGCTCAATGAACTCATCCCCCACATCGGCGCCATGGGCGGCGGTGATCACGTCCGCCGCTGACTGACCCGTGGGATCTCCGGGCTCGGTGTACAGCCGGTAGGCCCGTTCGGTGCGCTCCCAGCGGCTGTCCCGGTCCATGGCCCAGTAGCGACCGCAGACGGTGGCGATCCGGCCGACCCCCGCTGCCGCGATCTGGGCCTCGACCATCGCCGCGTAGGTGAGGGCGCTGGTGGGGGCCGTGTCGCGGCCATCGGTGATCAGATGAACACACACATCGCTGAGGCCGCGCCCTGCGGCCCACTGCAGCAGGCCCGCGAGGTGGCTGATGTGGCTGTGCACCCCGCCATCGGAGCAGAGGCCCAGCAGGTGCAGCGTGCCACCGCTCTGGAGCAGGGAATCGGCCAGGGCATTGAGGGCGCCGTTGCGAGCCAGGGAGCCGTCGCGCACGGCCTGGGAGATGCGCACCAGTTCCTGACGGATGACCCGACCTGAGCCGATCGTGAGATGGCCCACCTCGGAATTGCCCATCTGATGGTCCGGCAGGCCCACGGCCGCGCCGCTGGCCTCGATCAGGGTGTGGGGATAGGCGTGCCAAAGGGCATCCATCACCGGTGTTTCAGCGAGGCGGATGGCGTTATTGGCCTGCTCGTGGCGGTGACCCCAGCCGTCGAGAATCGCAAGCACCACAGGGGCGATGGGGGCGGACCGACCAGCTGTGCTCCCCTGCAGCGCGGCGGCCGAGAGACCCTCTCTGGAACCCACGGCTGACTGCTGGGAGGGATTTGCTGACACCCGGCTCACCTCACATGCTGGAAAGTGTCTTCGGGTGTCAACTTACAGCCCATTTGTAACGGTCCTCCGTTGCTTCCATCCAGCGTCAGGTTTTGGTCACACTCACAGGATCGGGCCTCGCCTGACCAACTCACTGATCCCGTGGATGCCTGGCGGCCCGGTCTGCCTACGATTCCCCCTGAGCGCCCTGGAGCTTTCTCTGCGCATGGCCAGGCTGGAACTTCTCTCCAGCGGTGAGCTGGCCCGCACCCTCGATCGGCTCGCCACCCAGGTGCTGGAGGCCGAGCCGGACGGCGAGGCGCTGCTGTTGCTGGGGATCCCCACCAGGGGCGTGGCCCTGGCCGAGGTGCTGGCCTCGAGGCTGGAGCAGCTCAGCGGGCAGTCCGTGGATCGGGGCGCCCTCGATCCCACCTTTCACCGGGACGACCTGGATCGGGTGGGCACCCGTCTGGTGCAGCCCACGGCCCTGCCCGTGGCCCTGGAGGGCCGCCATGTGCTGCTGGTGGACGACGTGATCTTCACGGGACGCACGGTGCGGGCTGCCCTGGAGGCGCTGCAGGCCTGGGGGCGTCCCAAACGGGTGAGCCTGCTGGTGATGGTGGACCGGGGGCACAGGGAAGTGCCGATCCAGCCGGACTTCTGCGGCCGCGTCGTCCCCACCAGCCGCCAGGAGTCGATCCAGCTGTGTCTGCGCGGCATCGACCCGGAAGAGGGTGTCTTCCTGATTCGCTCAGCAACCTGAGCAGGCTGCCCCTCAACGGACTGACCCAGCCCACCAAGGGGGAGGGACTGTGTTGTGGCCTGGTTCAGGCGGCTTCGAGCTCGTCGGGGCGGAAGTGGGCCCGGAATTTTCCGAAGACCACGATCACGGGCAGCGTGGGGCTGATCACCCGTCCTTTCCAGTCGTCCAGCACGGTCTTCACCTCACCCTGCTGGCCCTTCAGATCAAAGGCCTCGCCGCGGTGTTCGGGATGGTGATACACCACCACGCTCTGGCAGACCCTGACCTGATCCCCTGGCTGCATGAACGACCCCACACTCACGTGTCCAATCTTGTCATGGCATGCCTGAGCCTCCCTCAGCGCTGACAACCGCTCTCCGGCCCGGCCTCGACCACCTTGCCGCCCAGGGCCCGGCAGGCGGCCTCGAAGGCGGCCCATTCATCCATGCCGCCAGCGATGCGCTGCTGCACTTGCCGGTCCAGCTGCTCAAGGGGCACCGAGTGGGGCAGGGCGCCGTGGCCATCCCGCTGGCGATCTGGCCCCCGCAGGCTGCCGATGCCCTGTTGGACCTCCTCCCTGACGGCCTCACTCTGCTGTTTCCACCAAGGATGGTCGATGCGGTTGAGGGCCTCGAGGGCCTCCCACCAACGCTTCTCCTGGCTGAGGCGCTTGGCCCGCTCCAGTTGCTGCTGGTTGCGGATCCAGATCTCCTGGAGGCGGTTGCCCAGGGACCGGCGGTCGGGGCGCTCGTGCTCGCCCATGGGCTCCAGCAGGGCCAGGCTGCCCTCGAGATCGCCGGCTTCAAAGCGGGCCATGGCCCGATCCTGCAGGGCCACCTGCCAGGCGTCGAGGCGCTGGCGATCCTCCGGCCTGGCCGCTTCGGAATTGACCAGCTGCAGCTGCAGCCCCAGGGCCTCGCCCCATTGCTCCTGCTCCCACAACTGGCCGGCTTTGCGACGGCGGCACTGGCCCTGCTCCTGAGCAGCGCCGCCGCCCAGCCAGCGCAGGGCCTGCAGCTGGGCGCCGTAGCGCAGGCAGGCATCCAGGTCGCCGCGCTCGCCGGCCGCCTCGAGGCGGCCAGGCAGCTGGCGCTCCCACCACCAGGCCGCCCCCGCCATCGCGGCCACCAGCCCGACAGCAACAGCAATCCAGACGCGAGGCCGCCGATGTAGACGCAGGGCCAAAAGGGGGCAGAACCGGGGAAGGCAGCTTCCATGTAAGCGCCCCGAAGCGCCTGGTAGGCCTTGGCAAGGCCAGGGGGCCTGGGGGGCTGGGTCAGGCAGCGCCGATCGCGCCGATCCGTCTCAGCGGACCGGCCCCAGGGACCGCTCCGGGCCCTGCTCCTCTGTGAGCAGGTCTGTGACGCGCAGCACCAGCTGGCCCTGGGCATTGATCCCGAAGCTCAGGCGCAGCCGATCCACCCCCTGGCTGCCGGGCGGATCGAGGGGCAGGGCCAGCAGCGGCTGGCTCCAACGCCGCACGCCTGCCTCACCGGCCTGGCGTCGGCGCAGCACGGGCAGTCCGTCTTCGAACACCACTTCGCGCCGTTGCTCGTCCACGGGCTCCCCGAAGATCAGCTCCAGCTCCCGCTGCCCGTCCTGGCTGCAGGCCAGCACCAGTTCCAGGGGATGGTCGGTGGGCCAGCTCTGGCCCGCCACGAACAGGGCATGCCAGTGGTGGCAGGCGCTGCGCCGGTCCCAGCAGCGCAGGCTCACGCCATGGCTGAGCACGTCGTTGACGCGGACGCCCGGGGTGAGGGCTAGGGCGCCGAGGGCGACGGCCTCCACCGGCCGCTGATCGCGGATGGTCACCCCTGGGCAGCGTCTGGCCAGCCAGGCCCGCACGGCTGCCAACTGGCTGCCTCCCCCCACCGGCAGCACTGCGCCGATGTCGCCCATGCCCATCCCGGCGCGGCGGCCGGCGGCCAGGACCTGCTCCAGCAGGGCGTCGAGTTCCTCCAGCAGACCCTGCTGCTCCAGCAGGGCGTCGAGTTCGCTGCGGTTGAGCCGCCACTCCAGCGGAGCCCTGCCGGGGGAACTCACCAGCACCTGCGCCTCTGGCACCTGGCTGAGACGGCACTTGAGCCGTTCGGCCCCATCCAGCAGGGCTGGCTCAGCCTGGCCGTTGCTGCCCAGTTCGGCACTGAGATATTGCGCGATCCAGCGATCGATGTCGCGGCCGCCCAGGGCCACGCCGGCCTTGCCGATCACCGTGGCGCAGCGCAGGGCCTGGCGGCTGCTGCCGAGGTCGCGGCCCGCAAAGCGGAGCAGCTGGGCGATCGGCATCGCCCGGCCTTCGCCCCCCTCCAGCCGCACCAGGGAGAGGTCGATGGTGCCGCCCCCCACGTCCACCACCAGCACGGTGCTGCCGGCCGCCAGCCCGGCGCCGATGGCCGCGGCGGTGGGCTCATCCACCAGGGCCACCTCGGCCACATCCAGCTCGCTGCAGGCCTGCAGCAGCCAGTTCCGGTAACCCCGGTAGCCCTCGATCGGGGCGGTGAGCACAAGCCGGCCGGGCTCCAGGTCGGGCGGCAGGGCTTGCCAGAGCAGCCGCAGCAGCAGGGCAGCGCTGGCCTCCGGGGCCAGGGGCAGGGGGGTGGCGGCGCCGTTGGCGTCAGCGCTGGCGGCAGTAGCCGCGGCCGGGCCAGCTCCGATCCGGCGTTTGAAATCCCGCTGCAGCTCCACTCCGGTGGACTGGGCCAGGCCCGCCTCCAGCACCTGGCGGCCCACCAGCGGTCTCGGACTGTCGGCGGTCGCCAGCCACAGCAGCGAGGGGATGACCGGTGGCTCCTCCAGGCTGAAGGGGGGCAGGGCCAGCAACATGGGCTCTCCCCCTGGAGCCTGGTAGGCCACCACGGTGGTGCTGCTGCCGAGATCGATGGCGAGCGTGCCAGCCATGGCGTCCTTCTAGACGGTCGGAGTGGGGGTACGGGAGTTCCCAGGGTGGTGGCCTAGGTTTAGAGAACTGTGGTAAGGCATCCGATGCAACGTGGTCTGGACGTCAATCCCAAGGAACTGGCCCAGCGGGCGGAGAGCCTGATCCGGCACTCCAGTAACCGCTACCTCACCACGGTTCGGATTGCCTTCCGCGCCAAGCAGCGTCGCTTTGACGACTTCGACGGCCTGCTGGATGAGTCGATGATCAAACCCGTGCAGCGGGCGATCGTCGAGCTCAGCGATGAGCAGGACCAGCCCGCCCTGTTGCCTGGCTGACCGCCGCAGGCACCCGGCTGTGCAGGTTTTCGAGGGGCAGGGATGGCGGTTGGTGGTGGACCCCTGCCGTGCCCCCTGGCCCGTGCTGGTTGGGGCTGAGGACTGGGCCGCCGAGCTGAGTGCCGGGGAGGCCTGCCTGCTGGCGAGCGGTGTTCAGGAGCTCGCTGCCCAACTGGATGCGCTGGCGGATCAGCTGATGGCGGAAGAGGCCATCACCCTTGAGTTGGAGCGCCCCTGTGGAGCAGGCTCCCTCTGGCTGGAGATCGAGGGCCACCCCACGGCCTGGACCCTGCGGGTCGTGCTGGCCCCGGGCCCGGAGCGGCGAGGGTTCGAGGGGCGCTGGTGCTCCCAGGGCAGCGCTGCCATTGCCGCTGCCCTGGAGCAGGGCCTTCAAGGCTTGGACCTTCAAGCCTCGCAGTAGGGGCCCGTGAGCTCGTGCAGGGCGCTGTAGTCGAGGCCATCGAGGCGGCTGCCTGAGGCCCGCTCCAGCAGCGCCGCCAGGCCCGCGAGCCCTTCGGTGTGGAGGCCCTGGCGCTGGGCCGCCTGCAGGAACAGGTTCAGGTCCTTGCGCAGGTGGGCGGTGGGGAAGTTGGGATTGGCGTAGTCGCCAGCCACCATCCTGGAGAGCTTCTTGTCGAAGGTGGGCGCATGCAGGGCGCTGCCCCGCAGCAGGGCCAGGAAGCTCTCCCTCTCCACCCCGGCCGCCTGCACCAGCTGCAGCGAGAGGCTGAAGGCATGGGTGAGGCTGGCGATCAGCTGGTTGAGGGCCAGTTTGGTGTGCATGGCCCGGCCCACCGGACCCAGATGGATGGGCTGGGGACCCAGGTCTTGCAGCAGGGGCAGGGCCTCGGCGAACAGCTCGTCCGGCCCTGCCGCCATCACCTGCAGGCTGCCTGCCAGGGCCTCTGGCCTGCTGCCCAGCACCGGCGCCTCCAGGTAGCGGCCGCCACGGCCGCTGATCGCCTCCGCCAGCTCCTGGCTTTCCCATGGCCCGATGGTGCCCATCTGCACCACCCGCAGGCCCACCAGCTCCAGCGCTGGCTGCTCCAGCAGCACCTGGCGGCAGGCGCTGGCGTCGGCGAGCACAGTGATCACCCAGTCGCAACCCTGCGTCGCGGCGGCGGGGCTCGAGCAGGCCAGGGCACCCCAGGCCTCCAGGGCCCGCAGCCGGGCGGGGCTGCGGTTCCAGGCCTGAACGCTGTAGCCCTGCTGCAGCAGCCGTTCGGCGATGGCGGCTCCCAGCAGTCCTGTTCCGAGCAGGGCGATCGGGGGGGCAGAAGGCATCGGCGGGCTCCGGGCCCTCCAGCTTGTGCTGCTGATCCCGGCTGAGACTGCATCGGTCTGTTTGGAGGTGATCAGCAGTGCTGATTGGTCCAGCCCTGCTGGAGATCCCCCAGGTCAGACCCTCCTTTTCCCCAGGTTTTCCCGGGGGCCTTGTTGGCCCGGACTGGCGCCTGCCCGGCCCTGGGGAGAGGGGGCACACCGAGGGGCTTGGCGCCTCGCCCTTCTTGACAGACCGGTTTCGAGCGTGGCGGTCCTTGACGGCGGAGCGCCGTGGGGGGAGCACCCCTGGTGCAGCCGGGGATCTCAGGGTGGGAACCCCTCCCCTCTGCCCGGATCGGCGGAATTTGACCCCCTCGCCGACCTGTGGGCTATTGGGTGGCGATCGCAGAGCTCAGGCCGCTATGGACAACGCCGATGGCCATGGTGGTGCGGCAGACGTGTCTGCCCCTGAGCCATCCCCCACCGTGAGCCTGCAGGCCTGCGTTCCCGAGGGGTTGCTGCGCAGCATGCGCCTGTTCATCGAGCGTCACCCCCACTGGGATCAATACAGGCTGGTGCAGGCGGCCCTGGCGGGATTTCTGGTGCAGAACGGAGAGCAGAGCCGCGAGCTCACCCGCACCTACCTGGCCACCTTGTTCCCGACTCAGTCGGAGTTCAGGGGGCGCTGAGCCTGGCTGCCGAAGAGCTGGCGGTAGGCCGCGGTCTGGATGCAGGTGGCCACCGGCAGAGCCACCACAAGCCCCAGCAGCAGCCCCAGGAACCCCGCCAACACCACCAGAATCAACACCAGGGTGAGCCCGAGGGCCTGGAGCCAGTGGGGATCAATCGCCCGGCGCCCCTCTCGGAAGGCCCCCAGGGGTGTGGCCTGGCCGAGCACGCTGATCGGCAGGCAGAGCAGCTGGTCGGTGGCCAGGTAGACGGTCACAGCCCAGCCGGCCAGCAGCGGCAGCCAGGACAGCACCGGCTGGATCAGGGCCAGCAGCCAGCCGCTGGCCTGGGCAAGCCGGGCAATGGCTCCCAGCACCAGCAATACCAGGCCCAGGGTGCCGGCCCCCCGCAGCATGGCCTGGCCATCGGGCCGCAGCATCCGGCGCAGCCGTGGTCGGCCATGGTCCAGGGCGGTGCTGGCACCGTGCAGCAGCCCCACGGCCAGCCAGAGGTTGCTGAGTCCCCAGCAGAACCAGGCGATGACCAGCAGGAGCTGGGCACCGGCGTCAGGCTGGCCGAAGGGCGTCAGCAGCTGGTCCTGCTGGAAGCGGATCGCCAGCTGGCAGAGCAGGTTCACACTTCCCAGCACTGTGGTGAACAGCACGAAGGGAACCGGAGCTCTGATGAAGGCCTGCCAGCCCTCCTCCACGGCCCGTCGGATGGCGATGGCGGGTGTGGCCGCAGCCACAGGATCAGCCATCAGGCCTCCCCGGGGACGACCGCGAGGAGCTTCTCCAATCGCCGGGCGGTGGCCTCCGGCACAGGCAGGATCGACAGCCGGTTGCCCCGCTTGACCACGCCCAGCTCCTCAGGGGTAAAACCCTCCCGAAGGGCATCGAGGGTCAGCATCCGGGGGTAGGTGGTGCGATAGCGCAGGCGGACGCAGTCCCAGCGGGGGTTTTCCGGGGAGGCGGCGGCATCGAAATACTTCGAGGTGGGGTCGAACTGGCTGGGATCCACCAGATGGGTTTCGATCACCTCCATCAGACCGATGATGCCGGGTGGCTTGGTGTTGGAGTGATAGAAGAAGGCCAGATCTCCAGGCACCATGCTGCGCATGAAGTTGCGGGCCTGGTAGTTGCGGATTCCATCCCACAGCGTGGTGACCTCCCGCTGCAGGTGGTCGATGCCGTAGACCTCGGGCTCGCTCTTCATCAACCAGTAGGCCATCGCACCGCCAGCCAGAAACCCATGCTAGAGGCAGTGCCGGGGGGTGACAGCAGCAGGCACGATCAGGCCTTCAGGTTCAGCACCAGCTCGCGGAAGTGGTTGCCGCGCGCCTCAAAATCGCTGTACTGATCGAAGCTGGCGCAGGCCGGTGAGAGCAGCACGGCCCGGCAACCCAGGACCTCGGCGGCCTGCTGAGCCAGGGGCACGGCCTCCTCCAGGCCCTCACAGCGATGCACCGCACCTCCGAAGCCCGCCTGCAGCAGCAGGGCCTCGAACGGCTCACGGGCCGCGCCGAACAGCACCACTGCCTTGGCCTTCTGCTTGAGGGCATCCAGCCACTGGCGGGCCTCGCCGAGCTTGGCCTGCCCCCCGGCCAGCACCACCAGGGGGCCATCCAGGGCCCGCACGGCCACCTCGGCGGCGTCGTAGTTGGTGGCCTTGCTGTCGTTGAAGTAGGTGATGCCCCGCAGCACCTGGATGCGCTCGAGACGGTGCGGTACCCCCTGGAACAGGCGGAAGGCCCGCTCCATGCTGGGGCCGTCGAGGCCGGCTTGCAGACCGACGGCGGTGGCGAGCAGCATGTTCTGGCGGTTGTGCTGCCCTGGCATCGCCAGGCAGGCGGCGTCCATCAGGTTGTGGGTCTGGCCGCCTTGCTCCTGCCAGACCCGGCCCTGCTCGATCCAGAGCAGGGGCTGGATCGAGGCTGGCAGGGCCTGCCGCGGTCCGGCGCTGACCCAATGGGCCCCCTCCCAGCTGGCGGCATGTCGGCGCAGATCGGGATCGTCGGCATTCAGCAGGCGAATGGCGCTGTGCTCCAGCAGGCTCCGCTTGATGGCCCGGTAGGCCTCCAGGCTGCCGTGCCGCTCCAGGTGGTCCGGGGTGAGGGTGGTCCAGAGGCCCACCCGGGGCGCCACCACCGGGGCCGCCTCAATCTGATAGCTGCTCAGCTCCACCACCATCCACTGCGGCAGCCCCTCAGGGGCGTCCAGCCGCTCCAGCACCAGCTCTGCGGCGGAGTGGCCCACGTTGCCTGCCATCGGGGCATCGATGCCGTTGCTGTTGAGCAGGTGGTGCACCAGATGGGTCACCGTGGTCTTGCCGTTGGTGCCCGTGATGCCGATCCAGGGCACGGGTCGGCTGGCCTCCCAGGCCGGCACCAGTTCGCCATCCACCTGCACGCCGCGGCGCCGCAGATCCTCCACGGCCGGATGGTCCCAGCGAATGCCTGGGCTGAGGATCAGGCGCTCCAGCTGGGGTCCCAGGCTGTCGAGTGCCCTGGCCTCCAGGGGGATGCCCAGGCGCGCCTCGATGCCCTGCTGTCTCAACTGTTCGGCCCGCTGGCGCTGCACGGCGGAATCGGCCGAATCGATCACGCAGACTCGATGGCCCTCCCGGTGCAGCAAACGAGCGGCGCCACAGCCGGAGCGTCCAATCCCCACCACAGCGGTCAGACCCTCACGGCGCAGAGGCGTGGTGGACATCGGAGGCGGCGCTGCAGGGCGCCGGTTCAGACAAATGGGCGATACTGGAATCGAACCAGTGACTCCTACCGTGTCAAGGTAGTGCTCTACCTCTGAGCTAATCGCCCGTAAAACGGGTTCGAGAGTGGAAGGTTGAAGCCCGGTGCTTGACTCTGAATTCAAGCCCGAATCTTGATAACGACGTCAACCCTGGTCGAGACAGGCTGTTGGTGACAGTCAACCGGGCCTGGGGCCTGGATCAGTCATCAACGGTCCCCGTCCTGCAGCGGGTCGATGCCGTGCCCTGCCGTAACAAGGTGCTTGGAACCTAGCAGTCGGAGCTCTCGCCTCCAGCAGCCATCAGCGGCGCTGCAGGGTGATGCGGAAGCGGTCGCGCTTGGTGGGGCTGATCGCCTCCACCTGCAGCTCCCCCTTGCCGCTCAGCTGCACCCGGTCGCCCGCCACCAACTCGTGGCCCGGGCGGGTCACCTCGACCCAGTTGAGCCGCACCAGACCGCCGCGGATCCAGCTGCCCATGCGACTGCGCGAGACGCCGAAGCCGGCGGAGGCGACCGCGTCCAGCCGCCGGGAGGCCTCCACGGTGTCGATGCGGCGTGCCAGGCGGCGCCCCGGGGGCTGAAGCTGCTCCAGGGGCAGGGGCTCCAGGGTCACCGGCACGCTGCGCACCTGCAGATCCAGCGCCTTGGGCAGGGCGCAGCTGGGGATCATCACGGCCTGGGCACCGCGGTCGCCCCGCAGCCAGAGATCGCCCAGGGCTTCAGGGGGGAGCCCCGCCGCGCTGAGGCTGGCGCGGAACTCGGCTGGTTCGGCTGGATCGAACAGAAAGTTGCCATTCAGGCTGAGGCCGGCCAGGGCCGCCTGCGGGGCATCGCTCTCCTGGGCGCCGTCCCGCCGGCTGAGCAGCAGCCGGCAGCGCTCCGCCCCGGCATAGCCCCCCTCGGCATGGAGCTGCAGTTCGGCCAGATCGCCCAGGCGCTGCTGGGCCTCCTCCAGCACCGAGCCCTCCAGAAACCCGCTCCAGAGGGGCTGCCAGGTGTGCAGCACCCGTTCGGCGGTGGCGATCAGGGCCTCCAGCTCGGCCGGATGGCGGCTGCCCGACAGCAGGTCGCGGCGCGGCAGCATCAGCGGTCCGCCAGGCGCACCACCGCCTGGGGCCGGTGCTGCTGCAGCAGCCGCCAGGGCATGTCCACGCCGCTGGCGGTCTCAGCCAGCAGCAGCCAGCTGCCCTCCTCCAGCCGGTTGCGCAGGCCGCGGATCCTGTCGTCGTCCTCGGAGCTCACGCTGGCCGAGGCGGCGAAACTGCCCATCCAGCCCGACCCCAGACCCAGCAGGGCGCCGATCAGGTGCTGGCTCCAGGCCCCGGCGAAGGCAAAGGTGTCGAGATCGGTGATGTAGGTGAAGGTGAGCCCGGCAATGAAGCCGAAGGGCAGCAGCCAGCGGGCCATGCTGCGCTGCCGGTTGCGGCGGGCCACCGCCGGATTGAGGCGGGGCACGTCGTTGAGGCTGCTCTCCTGGGCCCCGATGGCCACCAGCTCCACCAGAGGAGGCTGGCGCTCGGCCAGGCTCTGCTGGAGCTGCTTCAGCCGCTTGCGGTCGTTGAACACCACCACCACGCTCGTGCCCACGCCGCTGTGCCTCAGAAATCGGTTTCAAGGGGATTCTCGCTGCTCACTACACTTCACCTCCGGCTTCCCCACCCCACCCGCCGGGCATGACAAAGGTTCTCGTCTCTGATCCCATCGACCAGGCGGGGATCGACATCCTCTCCGAGGTGGCCCAGGTGGACCTCCGCCCCGGGCTCTCGGCCGCGGAGCTCCAGGCCTGCATCGGTGGCTACGACGCCCTGATGATCCGCTCCGGCACCACGGTGACGGCCGACGTGATCGAGGCCGCCGACCAGCTCAAGATCATCGGTCGGGCCGGCGTCGGCGTCGACAACGTGGACGTGCCTGCCGCCACCCGCCGCGGTGTGCTGGTGGTGAATTCGCCTGAGGGCAACACGATCGCGGCCGCCGAGCACGCCCTGGCCCTGATGCTGTCGCTGTCGCGGCACGTGCCCCAGGCCCACGCCAGCACCCTGGCCGGCGGCTGGGACCGCAAGACCTACGTGGGCAATGAGCTCTACAAGAAGAAGCTCGGCGTGGTGGGCCTCGGCAAGATCGGCTCCCACGTGGCCCGGGTGGCCAAGGCCATGGGCATGGAGTTGCTCGCCTACGACCCCTTCGTCTCTCCCGAGCGGGCTCAGACGATGCAGGTGAAGCTGCTGCCCCTGGCCGAGCTGTTCGCCCAGGCCGACTACGTCACCCTGCACCTGCCCCGCACGCCGGACACCGAGAACCTGGTGAATGCGGCGCTGCTGCGCACCATGAAGCCCACGGCCCGCCTGGTGAACTGCGCCCGGGGCGGCATTGTCGATGAGGCGGCCCTGGCGGAGGCCGTGGAGGCCGGCGTGATCGCCGGCGCCGCCCTGGACGTGTACGCCAAGGAGCCCCTGGCCGCCGACTCGCCACTGCGGAGTGTGAAGGAGCGCCTGCTGCTCACCCCCCACCTCGGGGCGAGCACCGCCGAGGCCCAGGAGAACGTGGCCATCGATGTGGCCGAGCAGATCAGGGACGTGCTGCAGGGCCTGCCTGCCCGCAGTGCCGTGAACATCCCCGGCCTCAACGCCGAGGTGATGGAGCAGCTCAAACCTCACCTGCAGCTGGCCGAGACCCTGGGCCAGCTGGTGAGCCAGCTGGCCGGCGGCGCCATCAGCGAGCTGGAGGTGCGCCTCCAGGGCGAGTTCGCCAGCCACCCGGCCCAGCCCCTTGTGGTGGCCGCCCTCAAGGGCATGCTCTCCACCGCCCTCGGCGATTCGATCAATTACGTGAACGCCAGCCTGGAGGCCAAGGAGCGCGGCATCCACGTGCTCGAGGTGAAGGATGACGCCGCCCGCGACTACGCCGGCGGCTCGCTGCAGCTCAGCTCCCGCAGCAGTCTCGGCAACCACAGCGTTACAGGAGCCGTGTTCGCCGATGGCGAGCTGCGGGTCACCTGCATCGACGAATTCCCCGTGAGCGTGAACCCGAGCCGCCACATGCTGTTCACCCGCCACCGCGACATGCCCGGGATCATTGGCCAGATCGGCTCGGTGCTGGGCGAGAACAACGTCAACATCGCCTCGATGCAGGTGGGACGCCGCATCGTGCGGGGCGATGCCGTGATGGTGCTCAGCCTGGATGATCCGATCCCCGCCAGCCTGCTGGCCCGGGTGAATGAGATCACCGGCATCCAGGAGGCCCATCCGGTGACCCTCTGACCGGGGTCGTTCCCCTGCCGCGATCAACCATGGACCTGTGCTGGTGGCGGCTCGAACTCCCCGTGCCGCCCGAACTGGAGGAGTCGCTGCTGTGGAAGCTGCAGGACATGGGCCTGCCCCGGGTGGCGATCCGGCATCGGCCTGAGCGGCCTGACCAGCGCCTGCTGCAGGCCTGGCTGCCGGCCATCGACTGGCCTGAGACCGAGCGACGGCAGCTGGAGGCTGCCCTGGCCCGCCTGGCCGCGCCCTTCGACCTGGCCTTCCCGCCCGTGTCCTGGCAGCAGCAGGCCGATGAAGACTGGAGCAGCAGCTGGAAGCAGCACTGGCAGCCCGATCCGGTGGGCCAGCGGCTGCTGATCCTCCCTGCCTGGCTGAGTCGGCCTGCGGAGCACGCCGACAGGCTCGTGATTCGCATGGACCCCGGCAGCGCCTTCGGCACGGGCAGCCATCCCACCACGCGCCTCTGCCTGGAGGAGATCGAGGCTCTGCTGGCGGAGCAGGGGACGGCGGGGGGACGCCCTGCGGCGGAGTTCAGCGTGGCCGACCTGGGCTGCGGCAGCGGCGTCCTCGGCGTGGCGGCCCTGCTGCAGGGTGCCACCCGGGTGGCTGCCGCCGACACCGATGCCCTGGCCGTGCGGGCCACCCGCGAGAACGCAGTCATGAACGGCTGTGGCAAGCAGCTGCGGGTGGTGCAGGGCTCGGCGGCGGAACTCGCGGCCCTGCAGGCCGGCCAGCAAGCCGACTTGCTGCTCTGCAACATCCTGGCGCCCGTGATCGAAGCCCTCTGCCCCGCCTTCAGCAGCCTGCTGGCTCCTGGGGGGGTGGGGGTGCTCAGTGGCCTGCTGGTGGATCAGACAGAGCGTCTGCAGAGGGTTCTTGCAGCCGAGGGCTGGGACAGCACCCTGGCGCGCCAGCAGAGCGGCTGGGCGCTGTTGCGCATCCGCAGGGCCTGGGGCCGGGGCCGGATGTCGCATAAGGCACGCTGATCTGTGCTTGCCCTTTGATTGGCCTTCCAGCCCTCGGGCCTGGAAATCGGCAGGAACGGCCTGTGGCGGATGTATGAAGGGCGGGTCCTACAGGCCCGGTCGCCCGGGTGCCTGTGAGCCCCAATCCCTTCCATGGCTTCCTATAAGGTCACCCTTCTCAACGAGAGCGAAGGCCTCAACAAGACCATCGAGGTTCCTGACGATCAGTACATCCTCGACGCCGCTGAAGAGCAGGGCATCGACCTCCCCTACTCCTGCCGCGCCGGTGCCTGCAGCACCTGCGCAGGCAAGCTGTCCGCCGGAACCGTTGACCAGTCTGACCAGAGCTTCCTCGACGACGACCAGATCGAAGCTGGTTTCGTGCTCACCTGCGTGGCCTACCCCACCAGCGACTGCACCATCAAGACCCACTCCGAAGAGGAGCTCTATTGAGTTCACAGGCTGTCTGACGGGAGGCCACCAGGCCTCTCGCCTTCCAGTCCTGCCCATGCCACCCTGATGGGTGGCTTTTTTCATGCCCTCCCAGCCGCCCCCTGGCTCGATGCTCGGTCCTGGTCGTGCCTCCACCAGCGACCCGCTGCCCCGGCCCGATCAGGAGCTGCTGGAGCCGGGCAGTGTGCACGCCAGTCCAGGCGGCCAATACAGCTATCGGGTGCTGGGGGCCTGCTGCCGGCTGTTCGACCGGGAAGACCTGCCCTGGCCCTGCTGCAGGCTGGCCTGGCGCAGCAAGGAGCCCAGCTGGCGGCGGGTGGGCCGGCGCTTCGTCGCCGACCTGGCCGCCCGTCGCTGCCCGTCCTATGCCGTGGAGCTGCTCCAGCCCGGCGCCCGCCCCACCGCCACGGTGATCACCCTGTTTCCGGTGCGCCTCGGAGGCGGCCTGCAGGAGTGGTGGTACAGCAAGTTGCCCAGTTCTCTCAACCCCGCCAACCAGCAGCCTCCAACGGCCCCGCCCTGGCCCTCCAGCCAGCAAAAAGCCGGTGTCGGGGACACCGGCTGAGGCTTCGCAGGACCGCTGGAGCACAGCGGACTCAGAAGTAGATCTTGCCGCCGCCCCACTGCAGGCCCTGGGCCTTGGGAGCCACCAGGATGTAGCCGGCCATCAGGCGCAGATCGTCGTCATCGAGATCGCGCATCTTCACGAACACGTCGCTGCTCCGCATGCTGGGATGCAGGTCGGCGATGCTGTATTCACCGTCGTAGCTGGTGGGGTCCTTCATGTAGTCCACCAGGGCCTCGACGTTGTCGCGGGCCGGGGTGGCCAGGGCCAGGGTCTCAGGGTCGAGCCCCACGTTCTGGTTGGTCTTGGTGATGCCACCGGCATGGCACTCGCCGCAGCTGTTGTTGAACAGCTTGCGACCGCCCTTGATCTCCGCTTCGCTGAAGGTCACCGCGGTGCCGTCAGGGCTGGCGGGAACGGTGAGCTGCTCGCTGGTCCACTGGGCGGCAAGGGCCTGGCCGCCGAAGCCGAGGCAGAGCAGCAGGGCCAGGGGCAGCGCCAGCAGGCTACGGGCGGCGGCCCGCAGCGCTCTGCGAAGGCCAGATGGGGAGAAGGTTGAGGCCATTGGGGGAAGCCGGCGGTGTGGCAGAGGGAGGTGGGGCGACGGAAACCGCATCGGAGACCTTGTATCACGGGCAACGGGGCCGTAGCGGCGCAGTCGGGAGAACTGTTGCAGGGCTAGGGCTGTGGGCCCGCCGGTGCTCGGCGGCCTGGGCTGGCCCTGGGGGCAGCGGGGCCGCTGCTGGGGGCAGTCCCGGCCTCGGCCAGTGGCTCGGCGGGGCCGGGCACCACATCGAGGGTGAGAAAGTCCTTGGCCAGCAGCGTGTTGGCAAAGATGGCCCGTGCTTCATCCACGAGGTCGTCGGCGGTGATCGCGTTGCCGGCCACGTAGCGCGGGCTCAGATGGGTCAGCGCCAGCTGCTTGACCCCGGCGGCCAGCGCCGTCTGGGCGGCCATGGTGCTGGTGGAGTGCTGGCGCTGGTAGGCGAGCTCCGCCTCCCCATGGGAGAAGGTGCTCTCGTGGATGAGCAGATCGGCGCCCCGGGCCAGCTCCACGGCGGCCTCACAGAACACCGTGTCCGTGCAGTACACCATGCTGGCGCCGGGTTGGGGCGGGCCGCAGAGGCTACTGCCGCGGATGATCCGGCCATCCTCCAGGGTCACGGTCCGCCCCTGCTTCAGCTCCGCATAGACGGGCCCGGGCGGGATGCCCAGAGCCTGGGCCCTGGCCACGTCAAAGCGCCCCGACCTGGGTTTCTGGTCCACGCGGTAACCGAAGGCCGGTACCCGGTGGGTGAGGGCGGTGCAGCGCACGGTGAGATCCCCGTCGTCCAGCACCAGGCGATCCTGCTGGGCCGCCTGGCCCACCCGGTGGTGACGCAGGGGGTAGCCGATGCGAGTGGAACTGGTGTGCAGCACCCCCTCCAGGTAGTCGCGCAGGCGATCGGGGCCGTAGAGGTCGATGCCGCCGCAGCTGCCGGCCATGCCAAGGCTGGCCAGCAGGCCCGGCAGGCCGAAGACGTGGTCGCCATGCATGTGGGTGACGAAGATCCGGCGCAGCTGGCTCACCCGCAGGGAGCTGCGCAGAAACTGGTGCTGGGTGCCCTCGCCGCAGTCGAACAGCCAGAGCTCGCTGCGCTGGGGCAGGCGCAGCGCCACAGCGGAAACATTGCGGCTGCGGGTGGGAACGCCGGAGCTGGTGCCGAGAAACGTGACCTGCACGGGCCTTGTGCCTCCTGGGCATGCTGCCACGCCGGGGCTGGCGGGGCGTCACCAGCATCGCCACAATGGTGGGCCTGTTGCCGGCCCACCCGTGGTGCTGCATTCCGTGATTTCCCGCCGCTCCGCCGTGGTCCTGCCCCTGGCCATGGTGCTGCCGGTGGTCGCCCTGGTGCCGGGTGGCAGTGAGCTCCAGGCCCAGCAGGGCGAGCCAGAGATCCGGGTGCTGTTGGTTGAGGGCAACGAGATCCGCCTCAGCTCCCTGCGGCACCCTCTGGTGCTGCGCAGCGGGGCTCAGTCGCCTGTGCTGCTGGAACTGGCCCCGGCCAGTGCCCTGGTGCTACGGCTGCAGGCGGGGCGTCTGCAGCTTCAGACCGAGGCGGGCTCCAGGGAACTACCCGCCGCCACGGGCCTCTGGCTGGAGGCCAAAGAGCCTGGCGTGGGCGTCCGGGAGGCCGTGTTCCAGCTGCAGAAACGGCACTACCGCGGACGGGTGCAGTTGCGCCGTGAGGGCCAGGTGCTCCAGGCCATCAACCACATCGGCCTCGAAACCTATCTCCCAAGTGTGGTGGGCAGCGAAATGCCGGCCAGTTGGCCCCAGGCCGCCCTGCGGGCCCAGGCCGTCGCGGCCCGCACCTACGCCCTGCGCCAACGCAAGCCAGGCTCCGCCTTTGACGTCACCGCCACGGTGAGCAGCCAGGTGTACAAGGGCGTGGAGGCCGAAACCGAGTCCACCCGAAGCGCCGTGGCCAGTACCCGCAGCCAGGTGCTCACGTATCAGGGCAGCCTGGCCACCACCGTGTTCCACAGCAGCAGCGGCGGCCGCACCGAGAACAGCGGCGATCTCTGGACACGACAGCTGCCCTACCTGGTGAGCGTGCCCGATTTCGACCACAACAGCCCGGTGCACCAGTGGGAGAAGCCCCTGTCCCAGGAGGCCCTGCGCCAGGCCTTCGCCGAAACTGGTGGGGTGCAGCGCATCGATGTGCTGGCCACCACGGCCACGGGCCGGGTGCGGCAGGCCAGGGTGATTGGCCCGGCCGGCACCCTGGTGGTGACCGGCCCCCAGCTGCGCAGCCGCCTCGGCCTGCGCAGCACCAAGGTGCGTTTTGAGGTGGTGGAGCCCAACCGCCCCCTTACGCGGGGCCTGCCCACGCCGCCGCCGCCCCTGGTGACGGCCGCCGGGACCCCCTCGGCCCAGCCGTTCCCTGGCGTGGATTCGGCCACCGGGGCCCAGGCTCCGCGGCTGCGGCCTGCTGGCTCCGCAACCGAAGCCCCTTCTTTGTTGGCCATTGGCCGAGGTTTCGGCCACGGGGTGGGCATGAGCCAGTGGGGCGCCCTGGCCATGGCGGAGCAGGGCAGCAGCCATGAGAGCATCCTGGGCCATTACTTCAGGGGCACCCAGTTGCGCCGCTACCCCTAGCTTGACCTGCTCTGAGGAGCTGGAGCTGATCAGGTTTGAGGACGCCGCAGCCGTGGCGGACCATTTGGCCGCGCGCCTCTGGCAGCAGCGCCTGGCGACTCCCCAGCAGCCCCTGGGGCTGGCCACGGGACGCACCATGGAGCCTCTCTACGCCGCCCTGGTGGCGCAGTCGCGCCGGGCCCCCGAAGCGGTGCGCCGCTCCGTGCGGCGTTCCTGGCTCAGCTTCAACCTGGATGAGTACGTGGGGCTGGCCCCGGGAGATGGCCGCTCCTTTGCGGCTTTCATGCAGGAGCGGCTCGGCGGTCCCCTGGGCCTGAAGCCCAGCCAGGTGCGGCTGCCGGATGGCCTCGCCGTCGATCCCGCTGCTGAGGCCGGGCGTTATGGGGCGTCTGTGGCGGCTGCGGGGGGGATCGGCCTGCAGGTGCTCGGGCTCGGCCTCAACGGCCACGTGGGCTTCAACGAACCTCCCTGCCCTGCCGATGCCCCCTGCCGCTTTGTGGCCCTCAGCGCGATGACGCGTGAGCAGAACGCCGCGGCCTTCGGCGGCGACCTGGGGGCCGTGCCGACCCGGGCGATCAGCCTGGGGCTGGCCGAGATCCTCGCTGCCCGCGAGATTGTGCTGGTGGTCACGGGCCGTGCCAAGGCGGCCGTGCTGCGACGGCTGCTGGAGGAGCCCCCCAGCGCCCTGCTGCCGGCGAGTTGGCTTCGCGGCCACCCGGCCGTCACGGTGCTGGCCGACCGGGCCGCCCTCAGCTGGGGCTGACTCGGCGCCAGGCCAGGATTCACTCCGCCATCAGGGCCTCCAGCAGGGAGTCCTCGGCCTCGAGGTTGGAGGTCACGCTGCGCACGTCATCGAGCTCCTCCAGGGCATCGAGCAGCCCCAGGCAGCGGCGCAGCTGCTCGGCCTCGTGCAGGGGGCAGCTGGTCTGGGGAATCCAGCGGTGCTCCCACCCCTCCACCGTGAAGCCGGCGCCCTGCAGGGCCTCCTGAAGGCCTTCCAGCGCACTGAAGCGGCACTGGAGCTCGATTCCCCTGGCCTGGAGCTCGTAGTCCAGGGTCTCGGGGCCCCCAGCGGCCTCAATGGCCTCCAGTGCCTCCAGCAGGACCACGTCCAGCGGCTCCTGGGGCCGAGCCGCCGGGAGGCCCTGACCAAAGCTCACCACGCCCCGCTGCTCGAACAGGTAGCCAACGCAGCCCGTCTCCCCGAGGTTGCCGCCGTGCTTGTTGAAGGCCAGGCGCACATCGGCGGCCGTGCGGTTGCGGTTGTCGGTGTAGGCCTCGATCAGCACCGCCACGCCGCCTGGCCCATACCCCTCGTAGCGCACCTCGGCGAGTTGCTCGCCGCCACCGCTGAGCCCACCTGACCCCTTGAGGATCGCCCGCTCGATGTTGGCGTTGGGAACGCCGGCGGCCTTGGCCTTCTCGATCGCGGTGCGCAGCTGGAAGTTGCCGCTCGGGTCGGCGCCGCCGCGGGCGGCCACGCTGATCTCCCGGCCCAGCCGCGTGAACACGGCTCCCCGCTTGGCGTCCACCACCGCCTTGGTGCGCTTGATCTGGGCCCATTTACTGTGGCCGGCCATCGGAGCTGGGAGGTGGACGAACGGGGGGAGCGAGCCGGCTCAGCCGAGCGCATCGAAGACCAGCTTCGGTTGCAACCGATCAGCCGCGCTGGCCAGGGCCATCCCCACCAGGTTGCCATCCGGACCGAGCACCGCCACCGGCTGCCCGGCTGCCCAGCCCGCCTGGCCCTCCAGGCTCCTGCCGCAGCGCCAGCCCTCCAGCTCGGCCGGCTCCAGCTGCCGGCGGGGCAGGTGGCGCAGGGCTGCGAGCGGGTTCAACAGCGGTGGCAGCGGCTGCTGCTGCAGGGCCTCGAGGGGCACGGCCTGGGCCAGGTCGAAGCCCAGGGCCCCGGTGCGCCGCAGTTGCGCCAGGGCGCCGCCGCAGCCGAGGGCCGCGCCGAGGTCCCGTGCCAGGGAGCGGATGTAGGTGCCCGCCGAGCAGCGCACCTCCAGCTGCAGGCGGCCCGTGGTTGGCTCCCAGTGGCGCAGCTCTAACAGTGCGATGGTCACCGCCCGGGGGGGCAGGCTGAGGGCCTCGCCCCGGCGGGCGCGGGCGTAGGCCCGTTCGCCCTGCACGTGCACGGCGGAAACCTGGGGCGGCACCTGCAGGATCGATCCGCGGAAGGACGCCACGGCCCGCTCCAGGGCGTCGTACGGCAGCGGCGGCAGGGGGTGGCGCTCCAGCACGGCACCGCTGAGATCGTCCGTGTCGGTGCGGAGCCCCAGCTGGATCGTGCCCTCATAGTCCTTGTCGCCCACCAGGTAGGGCAGCAGCCGCGTGGCCGGTCCAAGGGCCAGGGGCAGCACGCCGGTCACGGCCGGATCGAGGGTGCCACCATGCCCCACCCGCCGCAGGCCGTAGGCCCGCCTCACCCTGGCCACGCAGTCGTGGGAGGTGAGCCCGGCGGGCTTGTCCAACACCAGAAATCCACAGGGCTGGTCAGCCATGCCGGCACCCATCAGCCTGGAACAGTCCCACGCCACCCTCCCCGATGACCCTGCAGCAGCGCCGCGACCTGGCGTTCCTGGTGCTGGCCGGCCTCTTCCTGGGCAGCATGGCGATGCTGAACATCCTGGGCCTCACCCGCTTTCTGCAGCTGGGGTCGATCGGCTCCTGGCCGATTGTGGTGGCCGTGGGCGCCTTGCCCTACCCGGTGACCTTCCTCTGCACCGACCTGGTCAGCGAGCTCTGGGGGGAGCAGAAGGCGACCCAGCTGGTGTGGGTGGGGCTGGCCCTCAATGGCTGGGTGGTGCTGATCCTCTGGCTGGGGGGCGTGCTGCCGGGCCTGGCGGGGGCGCCCGAGGCCACCTTCTTTGAGGTGCAGCACCTGGCCTTCGGGGCCGTTGGGGCCTCGATGCTGGCCTACCTGGCCGCCCAGTTCGCCGATGTGCGGCTGTTCCATTTCTGGAAGCGCTTCAGCGGCGGCGGTGCCCTGTGGCTGCGCAACAACGGCTCCACCCTGGGTAGCCAGCTGGTGGACACCACGGCGGTGGTGCTGGTGAGCCACTACGCCAGCCACGTGTTGCCGATCCGTCCCGACGAGGCCGTGCTGCCCCAGCTGGGCAGCTACATCGCCAGCGGCTATCTGTTCAAGGCCCTGGCCGCCCTGGTCGACACCCTGCCCTTCTACGCCCTCACCGCCTGGCTGCGCCGCTGGCTCGAGGTGCCCGGCGAAGGGGCGGAGATCGGCTGAGCCCCCGCCCTCTAAGTTGGCGCCACCGATACCAGCGCAGCAGTGACGACGGCAGTGGGCACGGGGCTGGGAGTGGAGCGCTTCCTGGCCGATGGCTTCGCGCTCAAACAGCATCTGGCCGACTACCTGCAGCTTGAGTTGGGCGAGCTGGAGCAGCGGCTGCCCAGCAGCACCGAGCAGCTGGCCGCCCTGCACCCCGGCGCCTTCGACTTCGCTCAGGCCGGCCGCTTCTATGAAGACACCGTGGGAACGGCCCACCTGCTGGAGTTGGCCGCCTGGCACCTGGGTAGCGCCGACTACATCGCCGACACCCTCAGGCTCCAGCAGCGCTTTGCCCAGGGTCAGGTGCTCGACTTCGGCGGCGGCATCGGCAGCCATGCCCTGGCCGCCGCTGCCCTGCCGCAGGTGGAGAGGGTGTGGTTCGTGGACCTCAACCCCCACAACCGGGCCTGCGTGCAGGCGCGGGCAGACAGCCTGGGGCTGGGGAGTCGCCTCTCCTGTCATCGCGACCTGGACGATGCCAGGCTGCCAGGTCGATTTGACACTCTGGTGTGCCTCGACGTTCTGGAACACCTGCCCGATCCAGCAGGCCAGCTCGAACAGTTCGCCCAGCGCCTGGCGCCCTCCGGAACCGCTCTGCTCAACTGGTATTTCTTCAAGGGCTTCGACGGCGAATACCCGTTCCACGTGGATGATCCGGCCCTGGTGGACCGTTTCTTCCACACCCTCCAGGAGCGCTTCCTGGAGGTGTTCCACCCCTACCTGATCACCACTCGGGCCTACCGGCTGCGCTGAGACGGCTCGGCGCGGTTCTCAGACCGCCAGGGCGACGTTGATGCGCTTGCGGGTGCGCAGGCCGCGCTTGATGGTGTCAAAACCAACAACACCATCGCTGAGGGCAAACAGGGTGTCGTCGGAGCCACGCCCCACATTGAGGCCGGGCAGTACGGAGGTGCCGCGCTGGCGGATCAGGATGGACCCGGCGCTCACGCTGGTGCCGCCGGAGGTCTTGACGCCCAGACGCTTGGAGTTGGAGTCGCGGCCGTTGCGGGTGGAGCCTGTGCCTTTCTTGTGGGCCATGGATCAGGAGGGGCGAAGAACGCAGAGAGGATGGACGGGAGCAATCGTGTGGATCTGGGCAGCTTGTGGCCCTTTGGGGCTGGTCAGGCCAGAGGGCCTCAGCCCAGGGCCTTGCCACCCACGCTGATGGCTTCCACCATCACACGGGTGAGCTCCTGGCGGTGGCCGTTCTTGCGACGGGTCTTCTTCTTGGGACGCATCTTGTAGACGATCAGCTTGGGGCCTCGGCGATGGGCCATCACCTTGAGGGTCACACTGGCTCCGCTCACGTAGGGCTGGCCCAGGGTCGCGGCCTGGCCGTCGTTCACCAGCAGCACGCTGTCGAGGGTGACGGTTTCATCGACCGCGGCGGGCAGGCGGTCGAGGTCGTAGTAGCGGTTGGCCTGGAGCCAGAATTGCTGGCCGGAGGCCTCCACGATGGCGTAGGGCGCCGGGGCTGAGGCGGGGTCTTGGGTCATGGGGATGGGGCGTGGGCAGGCTGGCTGGCGGGGAACCGCCGGCCGATTGGGCCTGACGCACAATCGGAAGACAATGGCAAATCCTCCGATTTCAAGCGGCCTTTCGTCAACATTGACGCACCTGTCCGCCAGATTTCCCCTGCCTGCGGACCGCCCCTATGCCCAAGCCGGCCCTCACCGTTGCTTCCCTTGTCCGTGATCCCACCGTGCAGGCCGGGGTATCCCGCTGGTTGGCCGGCGGGCGCTACACCCTCGTCAACGTGGACCCGCTGGCCGACCCTGTGGCGGATCTCGACCGCCTGCGGGAGGACTTCGACGCCCTGCTGATCGAGGCCGATGCCGTGGATGGCTCGGTGCTGAGCGGGCTCACCGAGCGGGGCCTGGTGCTGCCCGCGGTGGTGATCGGTGAGGTCAATGGCGAGGTCAGCTTCCACGGGGCGGAGGTGAGGCTGCAGGCCGATCAGCTGGAGCAGCTGAGCTACTGCCTGGATGCGGCGGTGTCGCGCTTTCTGCGACAGGGTCTGGGCAATCCAGCCGACGACAACCCCGGAACCGGCTCCGCCGGCAGCGAGCCGTCTTTGTGCGGGGGCCAGGCCGCCGAGGCCTCTGCCGAGCAGGCTGGAGTCGCCGTCGGGACCAGCGAGGCGCCCCGGCCCTGGCGACTGGACGGCCGCCTCAAGGAGCGGCTGGGGCTACTGGGGGTGTTCTACAAGCGCGATCCCTCCCGCTTCCTGCGCAACCTGCCCAAGGGGGAGCAGGACGACCTGCTGCGCTCGCTGGAGCGCAGCTACCGGGATCTGCTGGTCCATTACTTCCGCAACCCTTCTGCGGCCAACCAGGCCTTGGAAAGCTTTGTGAACACGGCCTTTTTCAGTGATCTATCGATCACGACAACCGTTCAAATTCACATGGACCTGATCGATCTGTTTTCCAAGCGCCTGCAGCTGGAGGGGCACAAGAGTGATTTCCTTCAGGATTACAGGCTGGCTCTGCTGGATGTGATGGCCCATCTCTGTGAGATGTACCGACGCTCGATCCCTCCCGATGTGCCGCTGATGCCATTGTCTTCTGATGCTTGAGGCGAAGCTACATCCGCACACCTGGACATTCTTGTCATGACACCTCGCAAAACCTACATTCTGAAGTTGTATGTGGCCGGTAACACCCCCAACTCGATGCGCGCCCTGAAAACGCTGCGCGACATTCTTGAAACCGAGTTCAAGGGGGTCTACGCCCTCAAGGTGATCGACGTGCTTGTGAATCCACAGTTGGCCGAGGAGGACAAGATCCTGGCCACCCCTACGCTCACCAAGATCCTGCCGCCGCCGGTGCGCCGCATCATCGGTGATCTCAGCGACCGCGAGCGAGTGCTGATCGGCCTTGACTTGCTCTACGACGAACTCACCGAGGATGGGGAAATCAATGAGCTATCTGCACACCAGCCAGGGCTTGGCTGCCTCGCGCCTCTCCGGGGAGGATGATGCTCTGGTCGATCTTGCCCAGGAAGCACCGCTTCCAGATGATGGTCTGAATCCCCGCGCTTGATCAGCGGATTGATCCGCTCCCATCCCCTTGTTCACGTCTCCCCAGGTCATGCAGGAACCCAGTCCAATCGATGCCCAGTTGATGCAGGTCCAGAAGCTCCCCACCGGCATCGAGGGCTTTGATGACGTCTGTCATGGTGGACTGCCTATCGGCCGCTCCACGCTGATCAGCGGCACCTCGGGAACGGGCAAGACCGTGCTGTCGCTGAACTTTCTCTACAACGGCATCCGCCAATACAAAGAAGCTGGCATCTTTGTAACCTTTGAGGAATCGCCCCTGGATATCCTGCGCAATGCGGCCAGCTTCGGTTGGGACCTTCAAGAGATGATCGAGCAGGACAAGCTTTTCGTTCTGGATGCTTCACCTGATCCTGACGGCCAGGACGTGGCGGGCAACTTTGATCTCTCCGGTCTGATCGAGCGCATTAACTACGCGATTCGTAAATACAAGGCCAAGCGGGTAGCCATTGATTCGATCACGGCAGTCTTCCAGCAGTATGACGCCGTTTCGGTGGTGCGCCGGGAGATTTTCAGGCTGATCGCCCGGCTCAAGGAGATCGGTGTCACCACCGTCATGACCACTGAGCGAATTGATGAGTATGGGCCGATCGCCCGCTATGGCGTTGAAGAATTTGTGTCCGATAATGTGGTGATTCTGCGCAACGTGCTGGAGGGTGAGCGGCGCAGGCGCACCGTGGAGATTCTCAAGCTGCGGGGCACCACTCACATGAAGGGCGAATTCCCCTTCACCATGGGCAGCCATGGCATGAGCGTGTTCCCGCTGGGGGCGATGCGCCTCACCCAGCGCTCCTCCAATGTGCGGGTGAGTTCGGGAGTTCCCAGGCTCGATAAAATGTGCGGTGGCGGCTTTTTCAAGGACTCCATCATCCTGGCCACGGGTGCCACCGGCACGGGCAAGACGCTGCTGGTGTCCAAGTTCATCGAAGATGCCTGCCGCAGCAAGCAACGCGCCATCCTGTTCGCCTACGAGGAATCCCGGGCCCAGCTGCTGCGCAACGGCACCAGCTGGGGTATTGACTTTGAGCAGATGGAGCAAGATGGCCTGCTCAAGATCATTTGTGCCTATCCGGAATCCACCGGCCTGGAGGACCATCTGCAGATCATCAAGACTGAAATCTCTCAGTTCAAACCGTCGCGAATGGCGATTGACTCGCTCAGTGCCCTGGCCCGTGGCGTCAGCCACAATGCGTTCCGCCAATTTGTGATCGGGGTGACGGGCTATGCCAAGCAGGAGGAAATCGCAGGTTTCTTCACGAACACATCAGAAGAGTTCATGGGTAGTCATTCCATCACTGACTCCCATATCTCCACGATCACTGATACGATCCTCCTGCTCCAGTATGTGGAGATCCGCGGTGAGATGGCCCGCGCTCTCAATGTGTTCAAGATGCGTGGCTCCTGGCATGACAAGGGAATCCGCGAATTTGTGATCACCGACAACGGCCCCGAGATCAAAGACTCCTTCTCCAACTTCGAGCGCATCATCAGTGGTGTGCCCCACCGGGTGACCACCGATGAGCGCAGTGAGCTCTCCCGGATTGTGCGCGGCGTGGCTGATGAGCGCTGAGCACCAGCGCTGAGCCTGGCCTAGAGGCTGACTGGCTGCGCAGCCATGGCCGGGAGCGGAGCGATCTCCAGGCTCTGGGCCCTGCGCTCGGCGCTGAGCTGCAGCTCGTCCTGGTCGGAATCCTCAAGAGACAGATCAAACCAGAACACGCTGCCGATCCCAGGCTCGCTGGCCATCTTCACCTGGGTGCCGTGCTTGTCGAGGATGCCGCGCACGATGGAGAGGCCCAGGCCCGTGCCTGCCTCAATGTGCACGGCATTCTCGACCCGGAAGAAACGCTCGAAGATGCGCGCCTGGTCGGCTTCCGAAATGCCGCAGCCGCTGTCCCCGATTTCGATGCGCAGGCGTGGCAGCGGTGAGGTGAGCTCGCAGCGGGGGTTGTCTTCCCTGGGTTCTTGGTCGTCGTGGAGCAGGCAGAGATCCGGCCAGGGATAGGCCCTCAGCGCGATCTGTCCACCGGGCGGGGTGAACTTGAGAGCATTGCCCACCAGGTTGCCGAACACCTGCAGCAGCAGGTCCCAGTTGCCGAGCACCCTGGGCAGCAGCGTTTCGGCCTCGAACAGCAGCTTCACGCCCCGTTCTTCGGCATTCAGCCGGTAGGTGCGCAGGATCTGCTCGATCGCCTCGGCCACATCCAGCGCCTCGAAGCTCCAGGATCGCTCCGACTCCAGGCGCGAGAGATCAAGCACGTCGTTGACCAGCCTGGTGAGCCGGTCGGTTTCGGCGTTGGCGATGCCGAGGAATTCGTGCTTCTCCTGGTCTGAGAGCTGGTCGCCCAGGTCGTAGAGGGTTTCCACATAGCTCTTGATGTTGAACAGCGGCGTGCGCAACTCGTGGGACACATTGCTGATGAAGCGGCTCTGGGCGGCGTTGAGCTCCACCTCCCGGGTGAGGTCCTGGATGGTCATGGCGATGCCCTTGAGCGATTCGCCGCTGGCATCCCGCACCGGCTGCAGCACGATGCGCAGGGTGCGGGCGGGATCGCCGACACTGCAGCGCACGTCGGCGGCGTCCTGCTGGCCGATGATCATGTTGTCGAGGGCGGTATGCAGCTCCAGGGCCAGGCGCTCCGGCAACTCGCCGATCAGCTCCTGACCCTCCAGGTTGCGTCCCTCCCAGCGGAACAGGCGCCGGGCCGTGGGGTTGGCCAGCACGATGCCGCCTGCGGCATCGAGCAGCACGGCGCCGTCGGCCATGGTGGCGATCAGGGATTCCTGCTTCACCTGGGCGGCGGTGAGCTCCTCGATGTTGGCTGCCTTGTAGACCTCCAGCTGGGAGGTCATGGCATTGAAGCCCTCCAGCAGTTCCCCCAGTTCACCGCCCATCGGCAGGGCGATGCGGGTTTCGAAGTCGCCCACCGCCACCTTGCGAACGCCCCGCAACAGCTCCTTCACTGGCTGGGTGATGGTGAGGGCATTGAACACCGCCCCCAGGATCACCAGCACCCAGATCGAGATGAACACGGCCACTGTCACCTCCCGGGTGAGGGCGGCGCTGGCCAGCAGGGTTTCGTTGGGGTTGATGCCCATGGCCATCACCCCGAGGAAGCGGCCCTCATTCACCATCGGTACGAACACGTCCGTGACCTGCCCGTCGGGGGTGAGGTGCTGGCGGACCAGGGGGTTGTCGGGCCGTCTCTGGATGTCGGGGGGCAATTCCAGGCGTCGACTCAGCAGCAGCTCACTGCCCCCCGAGTTGCCACCGATCGGGATGCCCAGATAAATGATGCCGTCAGGATCCGCGAAGAAGATGTAGCGCAGGCTTCGGCTGGTCTGCCAGAAGCGCTCGGCCACGAGGGCCAGCTCCCGATCGTTGCCCTCCGCCACCAGCGGTGTCACGTTGGCGGAGAGCAGCAAGCCCAGGTCGCGGGCATAACGGGTATCGCTCATGCGGGCGTCCCGCTGGATGCCGTTGAGCGCCAGAAAGGTGATGCCGGTCATCAGCAGGCTCACCACCAGGGTGGCCACGGCCAGCAGCTTGGTCTGAAGGCTGAACTCGGCCCACCAGCGCGCCAGGGCCTGGCGCCAGGAAAACTGGGGCGGAGCGGTGCTGCTCGATGGGCTCATCGGCGGCGCACCTGGTGACCGATGTCGCGCCGGTAGGTCATGCCGGTGAAGTGCACCTGGGCCAGTCCTTCATAGGCCCTGGCGAAGGCCGCGTCGAAATCCTCCGCCTGGGCCACCACCGCCAGCACCCGCCCACCACTGCTGACGCAGGTTCCATCCGGGCTGCGCCGGGTGCCGGCGTGGAAGATCTGCAGATCGTCGCCCGGGCTGGCCACGCCCTCCACGGGATCTCCCTGGCGGATGGCGCCTGGATAGCCCTCCGCCGCGGCGATCACGCAGGCACTGCAGCCGCTGCGCAAGCTCAAGGGTGGAGCGGTGTCGAGTCGGCCCTCGGCGCAGGCCAGCAGCACCTGGGCCAGTTCGTCGCCCAGCAGGGGCATGAGGGTTTCGCACTCGGGATCGCCGAAGCGGCAGTTGAACTCGATCACGCTCAGTCCCTGCGGCGTGAGCATCAGGCCGGCGTAGAGCACGCCGCGGTAGTCAATGCCGCGAGCCCGCAGGGCCCGCAGGGTGGGCTCGAGCACCTGTTGACGCACCGCTTCGAGGGCGGTGGCGTCGAGGAGCGGCGCCGGGGCGTAGGCCCCCATGCCCCCGGTGTTGGGGCCGGTGTCGCCCTCGCCGATGCGCTTGTGGTCCTGCGCCGGAGGCAGCAGCAACAGGCGCTCGCCATCGCAGAGGGCGAACACAGAGACTTCGGGACCGTGGGTGCGCTCCTCCAGCACCAGGGAGGCGCCGGGGCCGAAACGGCCGGCAAAGATCGCCTCGATGGCGTCACGGGCCTCCTGCAGCGTTTCGGCCACGGTCACTCCCTTGCCGGCGGCCAGGCCATCGGCCTTGACCACCAGGGCCCGGCCCTGGGCCTCCAGGATCGCCAGGGCCTCCTCGCGGCTTGCGGCCGGCCAGAACCCCGCACTGGGCACCCCGGCCTCCTGCATCAGGGTCTTGGCCCAGCGCTTGCTGGATTCCAACTGGGCGCCATCGGCCCCGGGGCCGAACACCGCCACGCCCGAGGCCCTCAGCTGGTCGGCGAGCCCGGCCGCCAGCGGCACCTCCGGGCCGATCACCACCAGATCGATGGCCAGCTCGCGGCAGCACTGCTGCAGTGCGGGCCCATCGCTCTCGCTGATCTCCAGCTGAAGGCAGCCGGGGAGCCCGGCACTGCCCCCATTGCCCGGGCTCAGCCACACCTGCTCCACCCCCGCTGAACGGGCCAGGGCCCAGCCGAGGGCGTTCTCCCGACCACCGGAACCCACCACCAGGATGCGGAGGTCGTGCTGCGTTGCCTCAGGGGCCATCGGGCTCAGAACTGGGGAAGGGAAGGGAAGTGGCTCAGTGGCTAGGTTGAGACGATCAGCTTTGCTGGTGCATGCCCCGACAGGGCTGCCGGGTTCAGGCGTGGACGAGTGCCCACGTCCTGGCCCAACACGGGTCTCGTTTCTGAACTCGCGCCCATTCTCTCCCCATGCAGGCTGGTCGATTGCGAGGCACCGCGCTGGCACTGGGCCTCGCCTGGGCGACGTTGCTGCCTGGGGGAGGAGCAGGGGCGCTCAGGGCCCAGCCTGCCTTGAAGACCATCCCTGCCTCGGAGGCCATCCTCCCACTCCTGGACCTCTGCCAGCAGGCCCGGACTGCGGGGGACGCGGTTCAGCTGCGCAGCCTGCACGATCGCCTGCTGGCCCTGCCCACGGACCAGGGGCTCGAGCCGGTGCTGGCCACCGCCGATGCCCTGGTGCGCTGTGAGGCCCCCGATGCCGCCCTCACCGTGCTGGCGCGCCGTTCTCCTGCCCCCGGCCCTGGCCGCCGGGCCTGGCTGCTACTGCAGTGGCGGGCTGCCGATGCCGGGCTTGACCACGAGCGCGCTGCCCAGGCCCTGCGCTGGTTGGCCGAGGGCGACCCGCTGCGTCTGCAGGAGGTCAGCCTGCCCCTCACCCCGCCGCAGGGAGCCGCTGCCAGGAGCCGTTCCGCCCTCGACCAGCTGGCCGACCATCTCGAAAGCCTGGGGCGCCCCGACGAGGCTGCTGTGGTGCTCCTGGCCAGCCGCAGCACGCCGGAGAGCGACGCCCGGCGCTGGGCCAGAGCCGTGGCCCTCAGCACCAGCCTTGAGCCTGGCCTCCAGGAGAGCCTGCTGGAGCGGGCCCTGGAACAGGCCGCCGCCAGCGGTGCCTGGGGGCTGGTGGCCGACCTGCTCGACCAACAGCTCGCCGCAGCACCGGCCGGACCCGTGGCCCAGCTCACAGCGGCCGAGGCCCAGGCCCTGCAGCGCCGCCTGCGGCTCAGCGGCAGGATTGACGATGCCTACGGTGAGTGGCTGTTGCAGCGCCGCTTTGCGGCGGATCCGGCCCGGGCGGCCCAGCTGGATCTGCTGCTGCGCTCCCCCCGTGATCCCGGCGGCCATGCCGTCCAGCCCCCTGACCCATCCCTGCCATGAGCGCCTACAGCCTCGGTTCCCTGCTCCATGAAGGCAAGGCCAAACGGGTGCATGCCACGGACCAGCCCGACCTGGTGGCGGTCGAGTTCAAGGACGATGCCACCGCCTTCAACGCCCTCAAAACGGCCCAGTTGGTGGGCAAGGGGGAACTCAACTGCCAGATCTCGGCCCTGCTGTTCGAGCTCCTGGCCCGTCAGGGCGTCCCCACCCACTACCTCGGACTGGGCGAGGGGGAGCACGGCGGCCATTGGATGTTGGTGAGGCCGGTGCGCATCGTGCCGATCGAGGTGGTGATCCGCAACCTGGCGGCCGGCTCCCTCTGCCGCCAGATGCCGATCGAGGCCGGCACCCCCCTGGAGCCGCCGCTGCTTGACCTCTATTACAAGGATGACGGCCTCGCTGACCCCCTGCTCACGGAGGCGCGCCTGCACCATCTCGCCCTGCTGGATCCCAGCCAGCGCCAGGAGCTGGAGAGGCTGGCCCGCCAGGTGAACGCAGTGCTGCAGGAGGTGCTGGCCAGCGTGGGACTGATCCTGGTGGATTTCAAGATCGAACTGGGTTTCACGGCCGACCAGCAGCTGGTGGTGGCCGATGAGATCAGCCCCGACACCTGCCGGCTCTGGGACCGAGGGATTGCCGACAGCGACGATCGCATCCTCGACAAAGACCGCTTTCGCCGCGATCTTGGCGGGGTGGTGGAGGCCTATGGGCAGGTTCTCAAACGGCTCCAAGGGGTCTGTCCCCAACCGGAGGTCTACCGGTAAGGTCACGGCATTTGCGGCCATCCCGCGCTCTTCGTGACTGGCATGGTGGGTTCATTCGGCTGGAAAGGTGCGGGTCCGCTCCTGGGTCTCGCACTTCTGGCAGGCTCGCCGGTGCTGGCCCAGGACCAGCAGCCGGAGACGACAGCCCCCTCCGTGCAGCCGCAGGAGAGTCCACCCACAACGCCGGGCGAGACGCCCCCTGGGGCGACTCCGCCGGGCGAGGGGCCGTTCGATTTCCCCATCCCTGCCCCGGCCGACCAGCCGGCCACTCCCGCACCGCAGCAGACGGCCCCGGCACCAGAGGGCCCGGCCCCGGGCCCTGAACGGGAGATCCCGGCTCCGGCTGATGCCTTCGGGGTTCCTGAGCAGTCGGTGGCCCCTGAGGAGCCGCGGGTTCAGATCGCCGAGATCGTGATCGAGGGCCTCGACGGGCATCCCGAGAGCGAACGCCTCGAGCTGGCCGCCTATGCCGCCATGGCTGTCACCCCCGGCACCCGGGTCACCCGCAGCGAACTGCAGACCGACCTCTCCGCCATCTACGCCACGGGCTGGTTCTCCGATGTGCGCATTCAGCCCCAGGACGGGCCATTGGGGGTGAGGTTGATCGTCTCGGTGGTGCCCAACCCGGTGCTGCAGGCCGTCGATCTGGAGCCGACGAACCTGAAGCTGCCGGAGCAGGTGGTCACCGACACCTTCGCCCCTGACTTCGGCAAGACCCTCAACCTGAACGCCCTGCAGTCCCGCATGCAGGAGCTTCAGAAGTGGTATGCGGATGAGGGCTACTCGCTGGCCCGCGTCACCGGCCCCACCCGGGTGAGCCCGGACGGCACCGTGGAACTGCTGGTGCGGGAAGGCCTCGTGGAGGGGGTGGAGGTTCAGTTCCTCGACAAGGAGGGTTCGGCCACCAACGACAAGGGCGAGCCGATCCGCGGCAAGAGCAAGCCCTGGGTGGTGACCCGGGAGATCTCCATGAAGAATGGAGATGTCTTCAACCGCCGCAAGCTGGAGGAAGACATCCGTCGCCTCTACGGCACCGGACTGTTCGGCGATGTCAAGGTCACCCTGCGACCGGTGCCCGCCGAACCCGGCAAGGTGGTGATTGTGCTGGGCATGGTGGAGCAGTCCACCGGCTCCATCTCCGGTGGTATCGGCTACAGCCAGACCCAGGGCGTGTTCGGACAGATCCAGCTGCAGGAGAGCAATCTGCTGGGCAGGGCCTGGAATCTGGGCACCAACTTCTCCTATGGCCAGTTCGGCGGCCTGGGCGACCTCACCTTCACCGATCCCTGGATCAAGGGTGATCGCTTCCGCACCTCCTTCCGCGCCCGGATCTTCTTCAGCCGGGAGGTGCCGCAGATCTTCCAGAGCGAGAACAACGACACCACCTTTGACGAGCAGGACTTCAACGGTGCCGATTTCGACGTGGTCACCAACAGCCCGGTGAAGACCTCCGGTCCTTTTGCCGAGGTGCGCACCAATTTCGACACCGTGGCCATCCAGCGGGTGGGTGCCAACGTGCAGTTCATTCGGCCTCTGAACGGCGGTGATCCCTTCAAGCGGGCGCCCTGGAACCTGATCCTGGCCTTCGGCGGCCAGGAGGTCACGCCGATGAACTTCTCAGGCACGAAGTACTCCCAGGCCGTCGTCGGTGTGGACGACGATCTGCCCCAGCCCGTGCGGGTGCGCAGCAACCAGGTGATCTGCCTGGCCTTCAACTGCGCCTCGGAAAACCAGCTGCTCAGCTTCAGGGTTGGAGCCACCTACAGCTCCCTTGACGATCCCCGCAACCCCACCAGCGGCAACTTCTTCAGCATCGGCACCGAGCAGTTCCTCTCGGTGGGTGATGACTCTCCCACCTTCAACCGCGTCCGCACCACCTTCACCCACTTCATTCCCGTGGACTGGCTGAAGATCTACAAGGGCTGCCGCCCCAAGCCCGGTGAGACCCGCGACTGCAAACAGGCCCTGGCCTTCCAGGTGTCCGCCGGCACCCTGATCGGCGACGACATCCCCCCCTACGAGGCCTTCTGTCTCGGCGGTGGCAACTCGGTGCGGGGCTACTTCGACTGCGACCTGGGGGTGGGCAAGAGCTATGGCGAGTTCACGGTCGAATACCGCTTCCCCCTGTTCAGCATCATCAGCGGCTCGGTGTTCTTTGACGCCGGCACCACCTTCGGCACCCAGGGCGACATTCCCGGCAACCCGGGTGGCTTGCTCGGCAAGGAGGGTGAGGGCTTCTCGCCGGGGGTCGGCCTGATCGTCACCACCCCGGTGGGGCCGTTGCGGCTGGAGGTGGCCACGGAGAACTTCACCGACAACTGGCGCTTCAACCTCGGTGTGGGCTGGAAGTTCTAGTGGGGCTCTGGCCCTCCGACTACTCCAGCGCCTGGACCCTGGCCTCCGCCGTGGAGCGCTCCGGGGTGGGCCTGCACTCCGGTGCCCCTTCCCGGGTCCGGCTGCAGCCCTCCCAGCGGCCGGGCTACTGGCTGGGCTGGCTGGATCAGCCCCATGCCCCCCTGCTGAAGCTGGGGCCTGAGGCCGTGCAGAGCACCACGCTCTGCACGGCGGTGTCACTGGGCGGACGCCGGCTGGCCACCGTGGAGCACCTGCTGGCCGCCCTGGCCGGCACCGGCGTAAGCCAGGCCGAAATCCTGGTGGAGGGGCCAGAAGTTCCCCTGCTCGATGGCTCTGCCCTCCCCTGGGTGGACGCGATCGCTGAAGCTGGGCTGGAGCCCGGGGAGGGGGCGCCGTCGTCGCCCCAGCTGGAGGAGCCGCTCACGCTGCACCAGGGGGCAGGCTTCATCACGGCCCTGCCGGCGCCAGGCCTGAGGCTGGGGGCCGGCATCGAGTTCAGCGAGGCCGCGATCGGTCGCCAGCTCTATGGGCTGGTACTCACCCCCGCGGCCTTCGTGGCGGAGATCGCCCCGGCACGCACCTTCGGCCTGCTCTCCCAGGTGGAGCAGCTGCGGGCGGCCGGCCTGATCCAGGGCGGTGCCCTCGACAACGCCCTCGTCTGCGATGGCGATCACTGGCTCAACCCGCCGCTCCGGTTTGCCGATGAACCGGTGCGCCATAAAATCCTGGATCTGGTGGGCGACCTGGCCTTGGTCGGTCTGCCGCGGGCCCAGGTGTTTGCCTTCCGGGGCTCCCATGGGCTCCACACCGCCCTCGCGGCCGCCCTGGCGGACCTGCCCCGTTCGTCGTTTGCCGCTTGACCCTCTTGCCGTCCTCCCCCGCCCCGCACCCCGATCCTTCCTCTGCCTGCCCCGAGATCCCCGCGGCGGCTGAGCAGGCTCCCCCGTCCGTGGTGCTGAGCGCCGATCAGATCCAGGGGCTGCTGCCCCACCGCTACCCCTTTGCCCTGGTGGATCGGGTGATCCTCCATGAGCCCGGCAAGCGGGCTGTGGCAATCAAGAACGTGACCGTCAATGAACCCCACTTCCAGGGGCATTTCCCTGGCCGTCCCCTGATGCCCGGGGTGTTGATCGTGGAGGCGATGGCCCAGGTGGGGGGCCTGATCGTGACCCAGATGCCCGACCTGCCCAAGGGGCTGTTCGTGTTTGCCGGTATCGATGGTGTGCGCTTTCGCCGCCCGGTGGTGCCCGGCGACCAGCTCGTGATCACCTGCACCCTGCTCAGCCTCAAGCGCCGGCGCTTCGGCAAAGTGGCCGCCGAAGCCCTCGTGGATGGTGAGCTGGCCTGTTCTGGTGAATTGATGTTCTCTCTGGTGGACTGATGGCCACCACGATCCATCCCACCGCCGTGGTCGATCCGCGCGCCGAGCTGGCCGCCGGCGTCTCGGTGGGTCCCTACGCGGTGATCGGTCCCCAGGTGTGCATCGGCCCGGACTGCAGCATCGGCCCCCACGCGGTGCTTGATGGCAGGGTGCGCATGGGCCGCAGCAACCGCATCTTTCCAGGGGCCTGCATCGGCCTGGAACCCCAGGATCTCAAGTACACCGGCGATCCCACCGAGGTGGTGATCGGCGATGAGAACACGATCCGCGAGTACGTGACCATCAACCGCGCCACCACCGACAGCCAGCAGACCCGCATCGGCAGTGGCAACTTGCTGATGGCCTACAGCCATCTGGGTCACAACTGTGCCCTGGGCGATCGGATCGTGATCGCCAATGGCGTGGCCGTGGCCGGCCACGTGGTGATCGGCGATCGGGCTGTGATCGGCGGGGTGCTGGGCATCCACCAGTTCGTGCAGATCGGCACCCTGGCGATGGTGGGGGGGATGAGCCGGATCGAGCGCGACGTGCCGCCCTTCACCCTGGTGGAGGGCCATCCCTCTCGGGTGCGGGCCCTGAACACGATCGGCCTGCGCCGCAGTGGGCTCACTGAGCTGGACCAGGGCCTGCAGTTCGCCGATCTCAAGCGCTGCTGGACCCTGCTCTACCGCCAGCGCCTCACCCTGGCTGAGGCGCTGGCTCAGCTGCGGGCCACTCCCCTCACGGCTGCCGCTGAGACGCTGGTGGCCTTCCTGGAGTCCTCGCTCCAGCCAGGGCGTCGCGGTCCGATCCCCGGAGCCCGCTGATGCTGCGACTGCTGGTCAGCACCGGTGAGGTGTCCGGCGATCTGCAGGGTGCGTTGCTGGTGCAGGCGCTCTACGAGGAGGCAAGCCGCCGGGGGCTGGAGCTGCAGGTGGTGGCCCTCGGCGGTGACCGCATGGCCCGGGCCGGTGCCGAACTGCTGGCCGATACCACCCGCATGGGTGCCATCGGTCTGCTGGAGGTGATGCCCTTCGTGCTGCCCACGCTGCGGCTGCAGCGCCGTCTCAAGCACTGGTTTCGTCAGGCCCCGCCGGACGGGGTGGTGCTGATCGACTACATGGGCCCCAACGTCAACCTGGGCCTGCGGCTGAAGCGCCGTTTCCCCGGGGTGCCGGTGACTTACTACATCGCTCCCCAGGAGTGGGCGTTCAAGTTCGGATCCCAAGGCCGCACCAACCTGATCCGCTTCACCAACCAGATCCTGGCCATCTTCCAGGAGGAGGCCCGCTACTACGGCTGCCGTGGTGCCAACGTCACCTATGTGGGCCACCCCCTGGTGGACACCGTGGAGGAATCCCCAAGCCGCAGTGAGGCCAGGGCCCTGCTGGGGCTGGTCGACGAGGCTCCCGTGTTGCTGCTGATGCCGGCCTCCCGCCGCCAGGAGCTGCGCTACATGCTGCCCTTCATCGTGGCCGCCGCCGCCGAACTGCAGCGCTCCCAACCCGAGCTTCAGGTGGTGGTGCCGGCCGGTCTCTCGGGTTTCGAGGCCCACCTCAGCCGTCAACTCGACAAGGCCGGGGTCAGGGCCCTGGTGATTCCCGCCGCCGATGCCGACCGGCTCAAGCCGGCCCTCTGCGCTGCCGCGGATCTGGCCCTGGCCAAGTCGGGCACGGTGAACCTGGAACTGGCCCTGCGGGGCGTTCCCCAGGTGGTGGTGTACCGGGTGAGCGGGCTCACGGCCTTCGTGGCACGTCGCATCCTGCGCTTCAGCGTGCCCCATATCTCGCCGGTGAACCTGGTGCTGGGGGAGCGGCTGGTGCCGGAGCTGCTGCAGGCCGACCTCACCGCTGAGGCGATTGTGCGGGCGGCCCGGCCCCTGCTGCAGCGGGGCAGCGCCCCCCATGCGTCGATGTTGGAGGGCTATGCCAGGTTGCGGGCGGTCCTGGGCGAACCCGGGGTCACCCGCAGAGCCGCTTCGGCCATCTTGAATCTGGTGCTCGAGACCCCATGAGTCCGCCGTTGCCACGCCCCGCCAGCTCCCCGTTGCCCCCTCCCTGGCGCAGGATCCTGGGCGCGCTGCTGGCGGTGTTGCTGCTCCTGGGAGTGGTGTTCACCCCCCGGCCGGCCCTGGCCGCCGAGCCGCAGCAGGCCGTGCTGGCCGGGGGCTGCTTCTGGTGTCTGGAACACGATCTCGAAGGATTGAACGGGGTGCTGGAGGCGGTGAGCGGCTACAGCGGCGGAGGCCTGGCCGATCCCACCTACGCCCAGGTGTCCGCCGGGGGCACGGGCCACCAGGAAGCCGTGCAGGTGCGCTTCGATCCCAGCCAGATCACCTATCAGACCCTGCTGCGGGCCTACTGGCGCAACGTGGATCCCCTCGATGGCGGGGGACAGTTCTGCGATCGCGGCGACTCCTACCGGCCGGTGATCTTCACCGACGGCGCTGATCAGCTGGTCCAGGCCCAGGCCAGCCTGGAGGCCGCCGCCCGAGCTCTGGGCGTGCAGGCCTCGGAGCTGCAGGTGGCGATCAGACCCCTGGAGCGGTTCTGGCCGGCGGAGGCGTATCACCAGGACTACGCCGTGCAGAACCCCACCAGCTACGGCTATTACCGCTGGGCCTGTGGCCGCGACCGGCGCTTGCGGGCGGTGTGGGGGGGATGGGCCCGAACGGCCGATCCGTGGTGACCAGGGCGGCTATGGCAAGGGAAGCAGTCAGAAGAAAAGCCAAAGATTGAAGGGATGGGCGGCATGTAGCTCGCGGCACCTGAGCCGTCGGCTGGCCAGTCAGGCCAGTTCAAAACCGGCCGGATCCGCCTAAGCTGGGTGGCAACGACAGGCAGAGTTTTGTATGTATCTGCTGACCATTCGCGAAGGCTTGCAGACGCGCCACATCGGTCCCTATGCCAGCCCCAAGCAGGCCGCCGACGACCTCGACCGGCTGCTGCCCTACTGCAGCAACCGTGCCCGATGGTTGATTCACGCCCTTGAAGCCCCGGCTGAGGCCAGGGCCGACTGCGCAGGCCCGGCCGGCCCGATCGCCGCCTGAACGTCAGCCGCCTGAGCCTCAGGTGGCGCTGCTGGCTCCGCGGCAGATCCATTCCACCAGGGTGCGCACCCCGAAGCCGGTGGCGCCGGCCGGGTCCAGGCCCCGGCCCTTGTCGCTCCACACCGTGCCGGCAATGTCGAGGTGCGCCCAAGGCACCCCCTTGGTCACGAAGTCCTGCAGGAACAGGGCAGCGGTGATGGAGCCGCCCGGGCGGGGGCCGGTGTTCTTGAGATCGGCCACCCCACTCTTGAGGCCCTTTTTGTAGGACTCCCGCAGGGGCATGCGCCACAGGGTCTCACCGCCGGCCGCTCCCGCCGTCAGCAGGGCCTCCGCCAGGCCATCGCTGTTCGACCACATCCCGGCCATCTCGTCGCCGAGGGCGATCACACAGGCGCCGGTGAGGGTGGCCAGATCCACCACTGCATCGGGGTTCAGGCCGCAGGCGTAATGGAGGGCGTCGGCCAGGGTGAGGCGCCCTTCGGCATCGGTGTTGTTGATCTCGATCGTCTTGCCCTTGGACGTCGTCACGATGTCGCCGGGGTGAACGGCCCCGCCGCTGATCATGTTTTCGCAGCTGGCCACGATCATGTGCACCTCCACGCCGGCTGGCTGCAGCTGGCCGATGGCCCGCGCCGCCCCCAGCACGGCCGCGCTGCCTCCCATGTCGTACTTCATCATCTCGATCTGGGAGCCGCCGGTCTTGAGGTTGTAGCCGCCGGAATCGAAGGTGACCCCCTTGCCCACCAGCGCCACCCGGCGCTGGGCGCCTCCCTGGGGGGTGTAGGTGAGGTGGATGAACTTAGGGGGCAGATCGGAGCCCTGGGACACCGCCAGGAAGGCCCCCATACCCGCAGCCTCGCAGTCTTCGCGCTCCAGCACCTTGAGGCTGAGGCCATGGTCGCGGGCGATCGCGGCTGCCGTGTCTGCCAGGTGCTGGGGCGTGGCCACATTGGGGGGAGCCGCCACCAGCTGGCGGGCCAGCTCCACCCCGGCGCAGGTGGCCTCCACCCGCTCCAGGCCGCTGGCGGCCTCGGCCGGCAGGCCGATCAGGTCGATCCGCTGCGGCAGGGGCCTGGCCCTGGGCTCGCCCTTGAAGCGCTGGTCTTGGTAGAGGCTGAGGCGCACCGCGATGGCCATTGCCGCCGCGGCCTCAGCTGGATCCAGGTCGGCCGGCGGCAAGGCCAGGCCCAGCTGATCACTGCTGATGGCCAGGGCGCAGCGGGCCGCCGCCGCCGCCGCCTCCTGCAGGGTGGGGAGTCCGTAGCTCGCCGCTTCGCCAAGCCCCACCAGGATCAGGCTGCCGGGTTGCTGGCCCAGGCGTTGCAGGCTGAGGCACTCGCCGGGTTTGGCCTTGAAGCGCCGCTGCCGCAGCCAGGGCTCAAGCGGCGCGCCGAGGGCTTCGGCCAGGGAGGGATCGAGGGGCTCGAAGCCGCCCTCGTCGCTGGGGCCGGAGGCAGCTTCAGGGCCGTTCTGGGGGCTGGCGAACAGGCCGATCGCCACCGTGTCACACGCCCCCAGACAGCTGCTCAGCGACGCGGGGATGCAGCGGAACTCCATGGACTGCCGTTAGGGGCCGTGATCGTAGCCAGCGTCAGGTGCCTGCCTCGGCCGTGAACGGCGTGGCCCAGCGGCCGCGGGTCTCTTTGTTGAAGGGGGGCTGCCAGCGGCGGATCAGGGCCTGCTCCAGGGCCCGCCGGGGCCGAATGGCCTGGGGCACATCCAGCCAGAAGCGGATGCTGAGGCGGCTGGCCAGGCCTGTGTGGCTGAGGGCTTCGCCGTAGGCCTCCAGATAGCTCTTGCAGTCGTGGGTGCCTTTCCAGCGCCGGCCGGCCTCGCCGGTTTCGCCCACATAGAGCAGCAGTGGGCCGGACGGGCAGGGTTCCTGGTCGACCACCACATAGAGCGCCGCGCCGGTCTGGGGGGGCTCGGGCCATCGCCAGAACAGCAGCGACTGGGGCTGGAGGCTCAGGGGATCAAACCGGGCGGCGCTCGCCTCCACGTCGCTGGTTGGGGATTCTGCAGGGGCCGGCGCGAAGGCTGGGGCCGCAAACAGGGAGGGCTGGCTGGCTGGCGCGGGCTGTGCGGCGAACAGAGGCTCCTGAAAGGCGGCAATCCGCTGCTGCCAGTCCAGCAACTGATGCCGCTCCAGCGGATGCTCGGCCCCGGGGACACCAGCGGCCCCGTGTCCGGCCGCCCCAAACAATTCCCCCTGGCGAGCCATCGCCTAACGCCGGGGCCCCGGGGGCAGCACGGGGCCGGCGGGCCCCGCCCCGAAGCGCACCCGTCCGAGCCAGCGCTCCACCAGGGCCGGTGGCAGCTGCAGCCGCTCCTGCAGCTCAGCCAGGTCCTGGAAGGGCCGGCGGGCCCGCTCCCGCTGCAGGCGCTGGCACTGCTGGCTGGACAGCCCCAGGGCCAGCAGGGTTGGGACGCTGGCCCGATTCATGTCGACGCGGCTGCGCTCAGGGCTGGTGGGAGGCTCCCCGTACCAGCGGAAGGCGAGCACCGGCAGCCAGGGCGCCACCTGCTGTGCCGACCAGCCCAGGGCCCTGTGCAGGTCTTCTGCATCGCTGAGCTGGATGCCGCCGGCCTGGAGCCTCAGCAGCAGGTCCACCTGGTCGGCACCGATGCCAGGCAGCCGCCACCAATCAGCGGCGGTGGCCCGGTTCACGTCGAGGCGCCAGCCGAGGGCCGCGGCATGGCGCACAGCGTCGGCATCGGGCAGGGGCTGGGAGGGGTCCTGGCGCAGCTTGAGGGCCAGCAACTCCCGCTCGATCTCGTCCTGGCGGGAGGTCTGCTGGCGGGCGGCTGGTGGGTTGGAGGGGCTGGCGGGGATCTGGCCCGTGGCCACCAGCAGCTGCCGCGCCAGGGGGTCCAGCCAGTGCCTGCGGGCCATGGGTGGATGCCGTCTGCTGTCGTGGGCCTGAACCTAGCGGCTGGATCAAGGGTCAGGCCAGTCGATCAGGTCCCAGCAGAGGCCGAGCACGGCGGCATGGGTCCGGTCCCGGGCCGGCAGCTTGCGCAGCACGTTGTGCAGATGGGTCTTCACGGTGTCCACGCTGAGGAAGAGGCTGCGGGCGATCTCGGGGTTGCTGCTGCCGCGGGCCACCAGGGAGAGCACCTCCAGTTCCCGCGGCGAGAGCAGCTCAAGCGGCCCCTCGCCGGACGCCCAGCCCTCGATCAGCGAGCGCAGGGTGCGATCGAGGTAGATCCCGCCACTGGCGATCGTGGACAGGGCCGCCAACCCGGCTCCCTGCCCGAAGCGGGCCTCGGGCACCAGCCCCTCGCAGCCGGCCGCCATGGCCTGCCGCAGCCGCCGCCTGCGCTGGTGCCGGCCCACCACGACGAGCACGGCCAGGTCCGGCCAGCGGGCCTTGACGGCCAGCAGCAGATCGATGCCGCTGCCCTGCTCCAGCCGATCGCTCACCACCAGCAGGGTCGGGGCGAGCCGCTCCACCAGGGCGAGGCCCTCCGCCGCCGTCGTAGCCGCTCCCACCACCGCCCTGGAGGCCATGGATCCAGCCACCCCCATGCTCAGGCTCATCCGGTCGCCGAGGCAGAGCACCACCCTGCTGTCCTGGAGCAGGGCCGCCACCTGCCGCCCCCGCTCGCGGATGGCCTCAAGCTGGGGGGTGTAGTCCACGGGGTGCGAACTCAGGTCAGGGCTGCCTGAGCCCCCATCCTGGCCGCGGCCACCCGGCTTGTCTGCCCCGGGCTGGTCTTGGAGGGGCTGGATGTGGCGATTACGCCAATCCACACTCCCCAGGGCCCTGGCTGCCTGCTCACAATTGAGGGCACGCAGATCCGAGGCACTGGGCAGCCAATGGCCTTCTTCGATTCCGAGATCGTCCAGGACGAGGCCAAGCGGCTGTTTCTCGACTACCAGCAGCTGATGCAGATCGGCGGCGACTACGGCAAGTTCGATCGCGAGGGCAAGAAGCTCTACATCGAGCAGATGGAGGCGATGATGGATCGCTACCGGGTCTTCATGAAGCGCTTCGAGCTCTCGGAGGACTTCCAGGCCAAGCTGACGGTGGAGCAGCTGCGCACCCAGCTGGGCCAGTTCGGGCTCACCCCGGAAGCGATGTTCGAGCAGATGCACCACACCCTGGAGCGGATGAAGGGCCAGCTGGAAGCCCAGACCTGACCACCCGCAGGGGGGCGGTGACCCTGGCCTGCCTACGATCCGCCGCTGAGCGGTGCGGGCCGATGGCTGAGGACAGAGTGGAGCTTCCGGCCTGGCTGCAACGGGGCCTCGCCGATCTGTTCCCCGCCGGTGGGGCCACGCCGGCTGAGGGGGCTGACCTTGATGGCGACAGCTCCCTGGCCGTCCGCCTGCGGCAGGCCGAGCAGGCGGGCCGCCCGCTCAGGATCAAGCTGGGCATCGACCCCACGGGCAGCGACATCCACCTGGGCCACGCGATCCTGTTCCGCAAGCTGAGGGCCTTCCAGGACGCCGGCCATACGGCGGTGCTGATCCTGGGGGATTTCACCGCCCGGATCGGCGATCCCACGGGCAAGAGCGCCACCCGGGTGCAGCTCAGCGCTGCCGCCGTGGAGGCCAATGCCGCCACATACCTCAGCCAGCTGGGCCAGGGCCAGCCTCCGGAGCGCTCCCTGCTCGACTTCGACACCCCAGGGCGGCTGGAAGTGCGCCGCAACGCTGAGTGGCTGGCCGATCTCGATCTCCCCGCCGTGATCGACCTGCTGGCCACCTCCACCGTGGGCCAGATGCTGGCCAAGGACGACTTCTCCAGGCGCTACGGCTCCGGCACACCCATTTCGCTGCACGAATTCCTCTACCCGCTGCTGCAGGGCTACGACTCCGTGGCGATCCAGGCCGATGTGGAGCTGGGGGGCACCGACCAGAAGTTCAACGTGGCCATGGGGCGCGACCTGCAGCGCCACTTCGGCCAGCGCCCCCAGTTCGGCCTGCTGCTGCCGATCCTGCCCGGCCTCGACGGGGTGCAGAAGATGAGCAAGAGCCTGGGAAACACGGTGGGCCTCAACGACGACCCGCTGTCGATGTACTCGAAGCTGGAAAAGCTTCCCGATGCCCTCGTGGGGGATTACCTCACGCTGCTCACCGATCTCGATCCCGCTGCCCTGGGGGCCGGCTGCCGCGAGCGCCAGCAGGCCATGGCGCTGGCGATCACCGCCCAGCGCCATGGCCTGGCGGCCGCCGAGCAGGCCCAGCGGGATGCCGCTTCGCTGGTGGCTGGGGCCGAGGCAGCCCAGGTGCCGGAGGCCTCCCTGGCGGCGGTGAGCTTCCCGGCGACGGCCTTCTACCTGCTGCGGGCCCTTGGGCTCTGTGCCAGCAGCAGTGAGGCCCGTCGCCAGATCCAGGGCGGCGGCGTGCGGCTCGATGGCGAGAAGCTCACCGATCCCAACCAGACCTTCGCCGCGGCCGCTGACCTGGCCGGCAAGGTGGTGCAGCTGGGCAGGAAGACCTTCCGGCGCCTGGTGCTGGGCTGAGCCGGGCTGGACCGAGTGGGGCCACGCCGACCCCCCTAGGGTGCGGGTCCACCCCTGTTCAGCCACCGCCGGTGAGTCTCGATCCCGCCCTGGCCGTTGCTCCCCGGGGCGCGGCCCCGCCGAGCCCGGCCACTGGTCCAGAAGGGCCGGCCGATCGCATCATCGTGGCCCTCGATGGCCTCCAGGCCGGGGAGGCCCTGGCCCTGGCCCACGCCATCCCCGGCCTGCGCTGGGTGAAGGTTGGCCTGGAGCTGTTTGTGTCGGCTGGCCCCGACGTGGTCCGTCGTCTGCGGGAAGAGGGCCTGTCGGTGTTTCTCGATCTGAAACTCCACGACATCCCGGCCACCATGGCCGGCGCCTGTCGCAGCGCGGCGTCCCTGGGGGCGCAGCTGATCACCGTTCATGCCTGCGCCGGGGCCGAGGCCCTCGCCGCCGCCCAGGCCGGCGCCGCCGACGGGGCGCAGCGGGCCGGCCTGGGCGCCCCTTCCCTGCTGGCCGTCACCGTGCTCACCAGCTGGGATGCGCAGCGTTTTCGCACCGAGCTGGCCATCGATACCCCGCTGGAGCCCTACGCCTTGCAGTTGGCCCGGCTGGCCGCCGCTGCCGGCATCGCCGGTGCCGTGTGCTCCCCCCTGGAGGTGGCGGCCCTGCGGCAGGCCCATCCCTGGCCCTTCCAGCTGGTGACCCCGGGCATCCGGCCGGCCGGCTCTCCCGCCGGCGATCAGCGGCGAGTGCTGGCGCCGGCCGAGGCCCTGGCCGCCGGGGCCAGCCAGCTGGTGATCGGCCGTCCCATCGCCGCGGCGCCTGATCCGGCGGCGGCCTTCGCCGCCTGTTGCGCTGAGCTGTCCTGAGTCGAGGCCTGGGCCATGCCGCGTCTGCCTGTCGTGGGGGTTCAGCCCCCGCTCCGCTTCATCCCGCCGCTGCGACGGCCCTGGGTGAGGCTGCTGCTGCGGAGCTTGTTGCCCCTGCTGCACCGCTGCCAGGGGGTCTGGCGGATCGAGGTGGCTGGGGGTATCGAACTCGCCAGGCTGTTCTGGGCCCACCAGCGTGGTGAGCTGCGGCTGCTGCTGGCCTTCCGCCACCCGAGCACCCGTGATCCCCTGGTGCTGGCCTGGCTGTTCTGGAGTGCCCTGCCGCGCCTGGCTCGCCGCCAGGGCCTGCGCCTGTCTCGCCCCAGCCATGCTCTGTTCCTCTACGACCGGGGGGTTCCGCTCTGGGCCGGTGCCGCGGTGGGCTGGCTGCTGAGCCGGCTGGGGGGCATCCCGATTCAGCGCGGCAAGCTCGATCGCCAGGCCCTGCGCCTCGCCCGGGACGTGGCGGCCAGGGGCCCCTTCCCGCTGGCCATCGCCCCGGAGGGGGCCACCAATGAGCACGGGGATCTGATCGCTCCCCTGGAGCCGGGGCTGGCCCAGATCGCCTTCTGGACCTGCGATGACCTGGCGGCGGCGGGGCGTGACGAGCCGGTGCTGATCGTGCCCATCGGCGTGCGCTACGAGCTGTTGCGGCCCAGCTGGCAGCGCATCGACCAGCTGCTGCTGCTGCTGGAGCGGCAGTTGGGGGTGGGTGCCGCCGCTGCGGGCGATCCCGCCTGCCTGTCGCCCCAGGCCCGGCGCTACAGCCGCCTGCAGGCAGTGTCCATGGCCCTGCTGGGGGCGATGGAGGTGTTCTACCGCCAGGCCCATGGGCTGGTCTTCGATCCCACGGCCCCGTTCATCGAGCGCCTGGCGCGGCTGCGGGAGGCCATGCTCGGGTTGGCCGAAGCCCGCTTCGGACTCAGGCCCCAGGGCACGCTGCAGGAGCGCTGCCGCCGCATCGAGCAGGCCGGCTGGGAGCGGATCTACCGCAGCGATCGCCAGGAACTCTCACCGGTGGCCCTGGGCCTGGCCGACTGGACCGCCGCCGAGGCCAGCCTCTGCCTGGAGCACATGCATCTGGTGGAGCCCTTTGCGGCCATCAGCGGCCACTACGTGGCCGAGGCCCCCACGGTGGACCGCTACGCGGAGGTGCTGCAGATTCTCTGGCGGGCCGTGGCCTGGATCGAAGGCCGGCCCGGGGCCTCGCCGCCCTCGCTGGGTCGCAGCCGGGCACGGCTGCAGGTGCAGGCCCCGATCGAGGTCACGGAGCGCCACTCGGCCTACCGCCGCGATCGCCGCCAGGCCGTTGAGGCCCTCACCGCCCAGGTGCGGCAGGGCCTCGAAGCCACGCTGGTTCAATCCGGCGTGGATGGGGCCAGCGTGCGCTTGCCCACCAGCTCCCCGTAGAGCCGCTCGAGGGCATCGAGATTGCGGCTGAGGGTGTAGCGCTCCAGCACCCGGGCCCGGGCCCGCCGCCCCAGTTCGGCCGTGAGTACGGGCTGGTCCCGCAGCACCGGCAGCAGGGTGCGCAGCTGGGTGGTCACCCCCTGGGTGCTGATCACAATGCCGGCCCCGCCGTCCAGCACCTCGCCATCGGCGCCGGCATCGGTGGCCACGCAGGCCGTGCCACAGGCCATGGCCTCCAGCAGGGCCAGGGAGAGGCCCTCCACCAGCGAGGGCAGCAGGAACACTTCGGCCAGCTGCAGCAGGGCCACCCGCGTGGCCAGGTTGGGCTCGTAGCCCCACCACACCACGTCCTCGTCCTGGGAGGCGCCCTGGAGGGCGGTCCGCAGGGGACCATCGCCGACGATCACGAGCCTGCAGCCAGCGGGGCGCACCAGCCGCCAGGCCCTGAGCAGGGCCTCCACGTTCTTCTCAGTGGCCATCCGGCCCATGTACAGGAACACGCGGGTGCCGCCGAACTGGTGGCGCAGGGCCTGCAGTTCTTTGGAGGGAACGGCTGGGGCAGGAGCCCAGGTGTCGCTGTCCACGCCGTTGGGGATCACGGCGAGGCGTTCGGGCCCGACCCCCAGCCGGATCAGCACCTCCGCCTGGCGATCGGAGAACACGATCACTCGGTCGAAGCGGGCCAGGGAGGGGGCATAGAGCTGGTACATGAACTGCTGGGTGCCGGCCGTCAGGTTGCGCAGGCTGGCGTCAAAGGCCGGATGGAAGGTGGCGACCAGGGGCAAACCCAGCTGCTGGCAGAGGTCCGGCAGTCGGAAGTCGAGGGGGGAGAGGGTGAGGCTGGCGTGCACCAGATCGGGGCGCAGGCGCTCCAGCGACTCCCGCAATTCCCGCTGGGCTCCCGGCGAGGGAATCGTGTACATCTGGGACTTCACCAGGTAGGAGAGGGTCACCTCAGGGTTCGTGCCCCCTGGGGAACCTGCTCCTTCCGAACCCAGGTCATGCCCCGCCTCCGGCAGGTCCAGCACCGCCCCGTCCCCCCGCCTGCCGCCGCCATCAGCGCCGCTGCGCCGCCCGCGGCGCCCCAGGTTCGAGCCAGGCCAGCGACCGACTGCCTCAGGCGCCAGGCCGCCCGGCTCGACCCCAGGACGCCCGAGCTGGGCGGCGGGGGTGTCGAAGTGGATGAAGCTCACGCCGTGGCCGCGCTGCCGCAGGGCATGCGTCGTGGTGAGGCCGTAGGTGACGTTGCCGCAGAAGGGAGATTTCTTGCCTAGCCAGGCAATCTGAGCCACCCAGCCTCGCGCGTCGTTCCCTGACGCTACCAGCGGCGCCAGGGTTGCTCCGCCAGGGCCGCCACCAGGGCGATCGAGGCGAGCGCCCAGAGCACCGGCAGCAGTCCCCAGCGGCTCACCACCGCACCGGCGAGCACCAGGGGCAGGCTGAGGGCGATGTTGATCAGGTTGTTCTGCAGGCCGAACACCTTGCCCCGCATCGCTTCGGGGGTCTCTTCCTGGATCGTGGTCTGGGCCGGGATCGCCAGCATCGCGGCGCCGACCCCCAGCACGCCGCAGAGCAGCAGGGTGAACACGAGACTGCCGCGCAGCTGGCCCAGCAGCAGCAGGCTCCAGCCGATCGTGCCCAGGCCGGCGGCGGCCAGGTTCCGGCGGGGCAGCCGCTGACCCAGCTGGGCCACGGCCAGGGCACCGATCCCCAGCCCCAGGCCACTCATGGCCAGGAGCGTGCCGAAACGGGTGGGGCCGAGCCCCGGTACTGCCGAGGCCAGGCTGATGGCCAGCACGTAGAGGGCGGCCAGCAGGCTGTAGAGCAGCACCAGCTGCCCCATGGCCCGGGCCACCGGCGGCCGCTGCCGCAGCACGGCCAGGCCCTGGCGAATCTCCGACAGCACCGACGTGTGGGCCACCGGCCGGGGAGATTCCCGCCAGCGGATGCGGGAGATGGTGAGGGCTGCCATGCCGTAGCAGGCGGGCAGCAACAGGAATTCGCCCCCCTCGATGCCGATCCCCGCCAGGGCCCGCTGCAGCAGCCGCAGGATCGGATCGCCGAGGGCGAAGCCCACGATGGTGGCCGCCATGCTGGTGGCCTGGTAGAGGGAATTGGCCGCCAGCAGGTGCTGGGTCGGCACCAGCTGGGGGATGGCGGCCTGCTCGGCCGGCGCAAAGAACTGGGTGAGCACCGATTCCAGGAAGGTCATCAGCACCAGGCCCCAGTAGCCCAGGCTCAGCCCCATCCACAGCGGCGTGTCCACCAGGCAGAAGGGCACGAACAGCACCAGCGCCGCCCGCAGGCCGTTGGAGGCCACCATCACGATGCGCTTGGGCCAGCGGTCGGCCCACACGCCCGCCACGGTGCCCAGCAGCATGGCCGGCAGCGTGTTGGCCACGTAGATCCCCGTGGCCAGCAGCGTGATCATCTGGGCCCTGGTCTCCGGGAGGTCCATCCGCATCGCCGTGGCGGCCTCCGCCAGGGCGGGGTTGGCCTCGGGGGTGCCCCGCACCCAGGTCTGGGCGATCAGGAACACCATCAGCACGATGTAGAACTTGTCCGCCAGCTGGGAGAAGATCTGACCCAGCCAGAGCAGGCGGAAGTCGGACAAGGCCAGCACGGCCTGGACCCCTGAGGTCGTCCTGCCTGGGCCCGGCTCGCTGGTCGCTGGGGAGCCCTGTGGACTGCCGGTCAAGCTGGAGTGGCCCCGATCACGGCCGCTCATGATGGCTCAGGGCCGAGTGATGGCGGCCCTGAGGCGGTTTCGATCCCCTGCCGCAGCAGCCGGAAGGACCGGGGACGCCGGCTCAGATGCTCGCCGCACCAGCACTCCAGCAGCTCCAGCAGGTGCAGCCACACGGGTTGGGGGCCCATCAGGGCCCCGTCGCGGCGGCGGGGCAGGGCGGCCCGCGGCAGCCGTTGCAGCAGGGCCAGTTCGGAGGCATTCAGCACCACCCGGGCTCCGGCGATGGCGCCGACCGCGAAGCCCTCGCCGGGCAGCAGGCTGCAGCGCCACTCCCAGGTGCCCACGGGTGGCTCCAGGGCCGCCCCACTGCGGCAGCAGCTGCTCAGGGGCAGGGCATAGCCGCCGAGGGCCAGCAGGTGCACCGTGGCCTGCACCGCCACGGCCAGGGCCTCCAGGTTGTCACTGCGGTCGCGCACCAGCAGCTCCAGCCGACCCAGATGCATCAGCACGGTGGTGAGCATCCCAGGCACCGGCTCGTCCGTGGGCACCAGGGCGAGGCAGAGTTCAGCCAGGGCCTGGGCGGCTGCGAGGGTTTCCAGCCGCTGGGCCAGTTCGCTGTAGTTGTGCAGCACCCGTAGCTGCCGCACCCGCCGCAGGCCGCTGCGCCCGCCCACCTGCAGCTGCAGATGGGCCAGGGGCACGGCCGCCGCCAGGCTGCTGCGGGGTTTGCGGGCCCCGGGCACGGCCAGGCGGCTGAGCCCGTGGGTCTCACTGAGCACGGTGAGCAGGCGGTCGCTCTCCCCCAGGGGCCGGCTGTTCAGGGCCAGTCCGTCCAGCCGTTCCTCAGCCACAGGTGCCTCAGCTCTTCTGGGCCTGGGCCAGGGCCACCCCCCGGCTGGTGCCGAGGCGGCTGGCGCCAGCTTCCACCAGTTCCAGGGCCTGCTCGAGGCCGCTGATGCCGCCGGAGGCCTGGATCCCGGCCCGGCCCCGGGCCAGGTCGCGCAGCTGGGCCACCAGGGCCGCGGTCACCGGCGGCCCGAAGCCGGCACCGCTCTTGAGGAAGCGGGCGCCGGCATCGATGCTGATCTCCACCAGCAGGGCGAGGGCCTCGGGGTCCAGGCGCCCCGCCTCCAGGGTCACCTTCACGGGCAAGCCGAGCTCGCAGAGGGCCGAGAGCTCGTCGAGCACTCGGGCGCTGTCGCGGTCCGCCAGGGCGCCGAAGTCGGGCACCACATCGAGCTCGTCGGCCCCGGCGGCGGCGGCGGCCTCGGCCTCGGCCTGTTTCACGGCGGCGGGCACCGCTCCGAACGGAAACCCCACCACGGCGATCAGGAGCGGCCCAGAGCCACGGCCCGAACTCGCCAGCGGCAGGCGCTGGCGGGCCTGCTCCACCCAGCGCGAGGCCACGCACAGGCCGGCGAAGCCGTAGTGGCGGGCCTGATCGCAGCCCTGCTGAATGGCCTCGGTGCCCTGCAGGGGATCCAGCAGGGCGTGCTCGATCAGGGGGATCAGATCGGGGAGCTCGCGGCTCACGCCTCCTTCGGCTGGATCACCCCGAACCCTCCATGGTTGCGGTGATACACCACCTGGATCTGCCCCGTTTCGGCCTCCCGGAACACGTAGAAGCCGTGGTCGATCAGCTCCAGCTGGTGGGTGGCCTCATCCAGGGTCATGGGTGGCATCGAGAAGTACTTGCGCCGCACACCGCGGTTGGGCAGTTCCGGCTCCTTGCCATCGGTGAGGCTGCCGCCGGGGGGTGGCAGGGCAGCGGCACCGGCCTCCTCGTCGCGGGCGGAACGATGCACCGGACCCTGATGGCGCTCGTGGATGCGCTCCTTGTAGCGGTTCAGCTGACGGGTGAGCTTGCTGGCCACCAGGTCGATGCTGGCGTAGAGGTTGTCGCTGTGTTCCTGGGCCCGGATCACGGTGCCGTTGGCGAACATCGTCACCTCGGCGATCTGTTGGGGCACGCGGGGGTTGCGGGCCACCGAGAGGTGCACGTCAGCCTCCTTGACCATCCCCTCAAAGTGGTTGATGGCTCGGGTGAGTTTGGTTTCGGTGTACTCCCGGATGGCGGGGGTCACCTCAAGATTGCGGCCATGGATCAGCAGTTTCATCAGATTGAAGCCGGCTCCGTTGCTGGTTCAATCCCACGCTAGGAACGCCTGCCGGTGCCCCCCCCGCTCGACGCAATCCTTTTTGAATCCCGCCGCCCCCTGGCGTTCGAGCCGGTCTGGCGGGCCCAGCGGCAGCTGCAGCAGCGCCTGCTGGTTGCCCCTCAGGGACCGGATGCCGTGCTGCTGCTGGAGCACCAGAGCTGTTACACCCTGGGGCGCGGAGCCTCCGAGGCCTTCCTGCGCTGTCCCCCCAGCGCCCTGCCCTTCCCCCTGCACCGCATCGACCGCGGCGGCGAGGTGACCCACCACACCCCCGGCCAGCTGGTGCTCTACCCGGTGCTCAACCTGCGCCGCCACGGGGCCGACCTGCACCTCTACCTGCGCCAGCTGGAGCAGGTGGTGATCGACCTGCTGGCGGGCTTGGCCCTGCGCGGTGAGCGCATCGAGGGGCTCACCGGCGTGTGGCTGGAGGGCCGCAAGGTGGCGGCGATCGGGGTGGGGGGCCGGCGCTGGATCAGCCAGCACGGCCTGGCCCTGAACGTGGAGGCCGATCTGGCGGGCTTCGAGGCGGTGGTGCCGTGCGGCCTCGCTGATCAGCGCGTGGGCCGGCTCGCTGACCTGGATCCCAGCCTCACGGCCGAGGGGCTGCGCGCCCCGCTGCTGGCGGCCTTCGCCGAGCGCTTCCAGCTGAAGCTGCGCCCCCCGGCGTCCCACGAACAGCTGGAGGGATGGTAACGATGGAGACTCCCTGGACCACTGCCCGTGTCGCCAGCTCCCCCATCTGCCGCTCCTGAGGCCGCCCCAGCCGTGGCTGAGGTCCACTGGAGCGGCAGCCGCCGCGACCAGCAGGCCCTGGCCCTACGCAGTGACTGGAGCCAGCTCAGCGGCATTCACGGCCTCTGGCCGCAGCTGGCGGAGCGCTACGACGATGCGCCGGCCCTGGAGGCTCCCCATGCGGCGGTGCCCGAGTCGCTGAGCTACCGCCAGCTCCACGAGCGGATCGAGCAGCTGGCCGCAGGCTTTGCGGCCCTGGGCGTGGCCAGCGGCGACGTGGTGGCGATCTTTGCCGAGAACGGCGCCCGCTGGTTGCAGGCCGACCAGGGGCTGATGCGCTGCGGCGCCGCCGATGCCGTGCGGGGCAGCGCCGCTCCGGTGGAGGAGCTGCGTTACATCCTTGAGGACTCCGGCGCCATCGGTCTGGTGGTGGAGTCGGCGGCCCTGTGGCGCCAGCTCGACCTGCCGGCAGCCGCGTTGGCGGCGCTGCGCTTCGTGGTGCTGATCGAGGGGGAGCCGCCGGCCGGCGAGACCCCCTCAGGGACGGTGCTGATGGGATGGCAGGAGCTGGCCCAGCGGGGTGCTGAGGCCCTGGCGGCCGGCCGGCCGGCCCCGCAGCCGGCGGCCGATCCCCAGGCCCTGGCCACGATCCTCTACACCTCCGGCACCACGGGCCAGCCGAAGGGTGTGCCCCTCAGCCACGCCAACCTGCTGCACCAGCTGCGCCACCTGGGCGTGGCCGTCACGCCCCAGCCCGGCGACCGGGTGGTGAGCGTGCTGCCGATCTGGCATTCCTATGAGCGCAGCGCCGAGTACTTCCTGCTGGCCTGCGGCTGCCATCAGACCTACACCACCCTCAAGCAGCTGCGGCCCGACCTGCAGCGGGTGCAACCCCACTACCTGATCAGTGTGCCGCGTCTGTGGGAGGCGATCCTGGCGGGCTTCGAGGACGCCCTGCGCTCCATGCCGGCCCCCCGCCAGCGGCTGATCGGGGCCGCCCTGGCCAACAGCCGCGCCCAGGGGCTGGCCCGCCGTCGCATGCTCGACCTCACCCTCAGCCCCGAGCCGCCGGCGAGCCGGGCCCGGGCCGCCCTCGAGGCCCTGTTGCGCTGGCCGCTGCACCGTCTGGCCGGCGCGCTGCTGTGGCCGAAGGTGCGCTCCCAGCTGGTGGGTGGCCGCCTGCGCACGGCCATCAGCGGTGGCGGCGCCCTCGCCCTGCACGTGGATGGCTTCTTCGAGGCGATCGGCATCGAGCTGCTGGTGGGCTACGGCCTCACCGAGACCAGCCCGGTGCTCACCTGCCGTCGCCCCTGGGCCAACCGCCGTGGCAGCGCCGGCCAGCCCCTGCCGGGCACGGCGATCCGCGTCGCCGATCCCGACAGTCATCGGCCCCTGAGCCTGGGGGAGAGGGGGCTGGTGCTGGCCCGCGGTCCCCAGGTGATGGGGGGCTACTGGCACAAGCCGGAGGCCAGCGCCCGCGTGCTGGACGCCGACGGCTGGTTCGACACCGGCGATCTGGGCCACCTGCTGCCCGATGGCTCCCTGGTGCTCACCGGCCGGGCCAAGGACACGATCGTGCTCAGCAGCGGCGAGAACATCGAGCCCGGCCCCCTCGAGGATGCCCTGGTGGCCAGTCCGCTGCTGGAGCAGGTGATGCTGGTGGGGCAGGACCGCAAGCAGCTGGGGGCCCTGCTGGTGCCCCGGCCTGAGGTGCTGGGGGCGTTCGCGGCCGAGGCGGGCCTGGCCTGGGCCCAGGGGCAGCCTGCGGAGCCGGCCCTGCAGCGGGCCCTGGCCCGCGAATGCAACCGCCTGCTGGCCGCCCGGCCCGGCTCCCGGCCCGATGAGCGGCTGGGGGCGGTGGCTCTGGTGCAGCCCTTCAGCCTGGAGAACGGCCTGCTCACCCAGACCCTCAAGCAGCGCCGTGACCGCATCGCCAGTCGCGATGCCGCCGTGATCGAGGCGCTCTACCGCCCCCAGTGAGCGTGCCGTCGGTTGACCAGCACCCGCCGCACTGACAACCTGATTGCTGCATTCCTTTCCCCATGGCCGACGGCAGTCTCTCCATCAAGCGCTCCATCACCGTGCGCGCCGTGGTCACCCCACGCTGGAAGGAGGATGCGGAGCGGGAACTGAGCAATGGCCTGGCCGCCAGTGACGCCCAGCTGGCCCAGCTGGAGCAGGAGGGCCAGCAGGTGATCGATGAGATCCGCCGCCAGAGCGCCAACCCCCTCGACCCCCGGGTGCAGGAGCAGGTGGGGTCGGTGCAGCAGCAGGTGGCGGCGAAGCGCTCCGAGCTCGAGGAACAGAAGCGCCAGATGCTGGAGCAGCAACGCCAGGTGCGCGAGCTGGAGATGGAGCAGATCGTGGAGCAGGGCCAGCTGGAGAGCTTCTGCACGGTGCAGGTGGGCGACAACCTGGTGGAAAAACTGCAGGCTTCGGTGCTGGTGCGCGATGGCGTGATCGAAGCGGTGGAAGGCGCCTCGTAAAATCCGCCCATTCCGCGCGGCGCACCCCGTTGGCCACCCACGAAATCTTCATGCCCGCCCTCTCCTCCACGATGACGGAGGGCAAGATCGTGGAGTGGCTCAAGCAGCCCGGCGATCGGGTCGAGCGGGGCGAATCCGTGCTCGTGGTGGAGAGCGACAAGGCCGACATGGACGTGGAGGCCTTCCAGGAGGGCTTCCTGGCCGCGGTGCTGATGCCGGCGGGCGGCACCGCGCCGGTGGGCGAAACGATCGGCCTGATTGTGGAGAGCGAAGCCGACATCGCCGCCGTGGCAGCGGCAGCTCCCGCGGCCACGGCGGCGGCAGCTCCTAAGACCCCTGCAGCGCCAGCCCCCCCTGTGGCGGTCCCGGCGCCAACCCCCGTTCCGGTGGCCACCGCGGCTCCTGTGGCGGCACCCGTGCCCCAGGCCGTGCCTGTGGCGGCCCCTGCCGCCGGTGGCCGGGTGGTCGCCTCGCCCCGCGCCAGAAAGCTGGCAGGCCAGCTCGGGGTGGACCTCCATGGCCTGCGGGGCAGCGGTCCGCATGGCCGCATTCAGGCCGAGGACGTGCTCGCCGCCACGGGCCAGCCGGTGAGCGTGCCTCGGGTGGCGGAGGGCACCGGCCCCGCCGTGGCGGCCGCCAACGGCTCCGGGGACAAGGCACCAGGGGCAGCCAAGGCGGTGGGCCAGAGCTTCGGCCGGGCCGGTGAGGCCGTGGCCTTCAACACCCTCCAGAGCGCGGTCAACCGCAACATGGTGGCCAGCCTGGCCGTGCCCACCTTCCGGGTGGGCTACACGATCACCACCACCAAGCTCGATGCCCTCGCCAGGCAGGTGAAGAGCAAGGGCGTCACCGTCACGGTGCTGATCGCCAAGGCGGTGGCCATGACCCTGGCCCGCCACCCCCAGGTGAACGCGGCCACCTCGGCCGATGGCAGCGCCATGGTGTATCCCACCGCCGTGAACGTGGCCATTGCCGTGGCGATGGAAGACGGTGGCCTGATCACCCCCGTGCTGGCGCAGGCCGACACGACGGACATCTACGCCCTGGGCCGCAGCTGGTCTGATCTGGTGGCCCGGGCCCGCAGCAAGCAGCTGCAGCCGGAGGAGTACAGCACCGGCACGTTCACGCTCAGCAACCTGGGCATGTTCGGTGTGGATCGCTTCGACGCGATCCTGCCGCCGGGCACCGGCGCCATCATGGCGGTGGCGGCGTCGCGTCCCTGCGTGGTGGCCAACAAGGACGGCTCGATCCGCGTAGCCCATCAGATGCAGGTGAATCTCACCTGCGACCACCGCACCATCTACGGAGCCCACGCCGCCGCCTTCCTCAAGGACCTCGCCCAGCTGATCGAGACCAACCCCGAGAGCCTGGCCCTCTGATCCGGGCGGGCCGGAGTTCCGTGTCCCTGCTCAGCCGCCTCTTCGGTGATCCCCTGCCCCGCAGCCAGGCGGCCGCCGAGCGGTTGCCCAGCTTTGAGGCCCTGGCCATCCTGTCGTCCGACGGTCTCTCCTCGGTGGCCTACGCCACCGAGGCCGCCCTGGGTGTGCTGATTCTGGCCGGAAGCGGTGCCCTGTCCCTGTCGTTGCCGATCACCCTGGCGATCATTCTGCTGATCGCCATCGTGGTGTTCTCCTACCGCCAGACGATCGAGGCCTATCCCCAGGGCGGCGGGTCGTATGTGGTGGCCCGGGAGAATCTCGGCACCGCCGCCAGCCTGGTGGCCGCCGCTGCCCTGCTGGTGGACTACACCCTCACGGCGGCCGTGAGCCTGATGGCCGGCACCCAGGCCCTGGCCTCCCTGGTGCCGGCCCTGCTGCGGCATGAGGTGGCCTTCGCGCTGGGGCTGCTGCTGCTGGTGGGCTGGGCCAACCTGCGCGGCGTGAAGGAAGCCGGCAAGGCCTTCGCTCTGCCCACCTACGCCTTCGTGGTGATGGTGGCGTTGCTGGCCCTGTTCGGATTGCAGGATCTGTTCTTCCAGCATGGCTTGCGTCCTGATCCCCCGCCCGCTGTGGCGGCCATGGAACCCCTGGGGCTGTTCCTGATCCTGCGGGCCTTCAGCTCCGGCTGCTCGGCCATGACCGGCATCGAGGCGATCGCCAATGGCGTGAAGCTGTTCCGCGAGCCGGCGGCGCTGCGGGCCCGCGCCACGCTGCTGGTGATGGGGCTGATGCTCTCGACCATGGTCCTGGCCGTGAGCGGCCTTGGCTACCTCTACGGGGTGGCACCGCACCCGGACCGCACCGTGCTGGCCCAGATCGGCGAACGGGTGTTCGGTGCCGGCAGTCCCGCTGCTCTGGGCGTTGCAGATCACCACTCTGCTGATCCTGGTGCTGGCGGCGAACACCGCCTTCGCCGGCTTTCCCCGCCTGGCGGCGATGCTGGCCCAGGACCGTTTCCTCCCCCGCCAGATGGGCTGGGTGGGCGACCGGCTCGTGTTCCAGAACGGCATCACCACCCTGGTGCTGGCCACGGCGGTGATCATCCTGGCCTGCCGCGGTGACACCACCGTGGCGGTGAACCTGTATGCCCTCGGGGTGTTCCTCGCCTTCACCCTCTCCCAGAGCGGCATGGTGGTGCTCTGGTGGCGGCGGCGGGGTGCCGTTGCCGGCTGGCTCGGGCGTCTGCTGATGAACGGTTTCGGTGCCTTCACCACCGGCGTGGTGCTGCTGGTGATCGTGGTGAGCAAGTTCGGCGAGGGCGCCTGGACCGTGGTGATCGCCATCCCCCTTCTGGTGGCGGTCCTGGCCAGGATCCGGCGGCGCTACAGCAGGGTGCACGAGGAGATCACCCTGTTGCCCCAGGAGATCCACCCGGTGGCGATCCCCCAGCGGCAGCAGCCGATCGGCAACCGCAGCCTGGTATGGATCGCCTCGCTCACCCGGCCGAGCCTGAAGGCGTTGCACTACGCCGCCCGGGTGTCCGATCAGGTGGTGGGGGTGAGGGTGCTCGCCGAGGACGACGACCCCACCGCCATCCGCGCTGAGTGGCGACGGGTGGTTGGGGAGGCTCCCGGTGTGGAGCTGCGGCTGCTGGAGAGCCCCTATGCCTCCCTGATCCAGCCCTTCGTGGCCCTGGTGGAGGAGGAGCAGCGGCGGCAACAGGCGGCCTGCCTCACGATCGTGATGCCGATGGCGATCCCGCGCTATCCCTTGGACAGCCTGCTGCTGAACCAGAGAGGGATCAACATGCGCCAGGCCCTGGATGCGCACCACAACCAGGTGTTCACGCTGGTGCGCTATTACTTGCCGGACTGATCGGCCGTCCCCGGCGAACGGTGTCGGAAGGCCGCTCACCGAAGAGCTCGGCGTACTGCCGGGAGAAGTGGCCAGGGTTGAGGAAACCCCATTCCGCGGCGAGGGCGCGGATCGTCATCTGGCTTGGATCGGCCCCCAGCAGTTCCTGGCGGATGCCGTGCAGGCGATGAAGCCGCAGATAGCTCATCGGACCCATCCCCAGGTGCTCCCGGAATCCCTGAATCAGGCTCCGCCGGCTGGTGTGCACCTCTCGGCAGAGGCCCTCCAGGTGAATGGGCTGCCTGGGATGGGCTTCCATCCACCGCTGGGCCGCCTTCACCAGCTCGATCCGCGAAGGGGCCCGGGGCAGGCTGTCGCTGGCATGCCCGCCATGGATCAGGCCTTCGAGCACCAGAGGGAGCAGATCGTTGCTCACCAGCTCGTCGAAACCAGCCACCTGCTGCAGGGTGGGATTGGTCTCGAGCGTCGCGAAGAGCTGGCGCAGGTAGCGCCGCAACCGCGCAAACCGGCCTGGATCCAGGGTGAGCCAGTTGCGGGGCAGCACCTGCTCCAGCACCGAGCAGCCGAGCCGGTCGGCCCGATGGAGGAACTCCTCCCGATGGATCAGCAGCAGGGCCATGTCGCACGGGCCGAAGGTGGTCAGATGGATCTCGCCGACGCCGGAGAGCCCGAACAGGGCCCTGGGCAACAGCGGCTGGCCATGGCTGCGGATCGGGGCTGGCGAGGTCACACCGCCGTCCAGATCCCTGCCCAGATCCATCGCCACGATTTGGCTGCCACGCGGCTTGGGGCCGGCACAGTGAACCGACCTGTCGACCCGGATGCGAAGCAGCCGCAGTGGACCCAGCAGCAGGGGCAGCAGAGTTCCACTCAGCTCACCCCCAGCGAGCTGAGTGACCTTCAGGGACAGGCCGAGTGCCTCCAGCCTGGCCTGCAGGCACTCGACGCTGTCAACGGTCAGCAGGGGAGGCATCTGAACAACGTCGCATCGTCTGCGGGTTTGTCTCTGACCATTCTGGCCTCAGCTGTGGGCGCCCCACGGGCGTTGATGCCAAGCATCACCGCAGCAAAAGGCCTTCACCACTATTCGTTGAGCGGATTCACCTGGGGCTAACGCGCAAACGAGAAGATCTGTTTCCAGTCGTTCTTCATGCTGATCACCACCCATCCCTGCTGCTTGGCTTCGTCGTAGAGCTCCTGGGTGAAGGTGCCCACCTTGGTGTCCGGCAGCCCCTGGGCTGGTCCATAGGCATACTCCCTGATGGCATCATCGTGCAGCACGATCATCGCCAAGTTGGCTTCCCCCCCTGCCTTGGTGTATTCGAGCATCTGCCGATCGCCGGTGGAATTCCCGAATGCCGCCGTGGGCCGGCGACCGATCATCAGATGGATACCTTCGGGCTTGCCAGCGTTGTTGTTGTCGAGCAGAAGCTTGGGTTCCTTGGTGAGAAAGGGCTTGCCCGTGCTGGTGTAGCCGTAGCGGGTGCTGCCGGCCGTGCCGATCACCTGTTCAGGGGGGATTCCATAGACCTCCTCCGCGTAGACACGCACAAAATCCTGGCCACCACCCGTGGCGATGTAGGTGCGATAGCCCTTCGCGCGCAGCAGCTTGAGCAGCTCCTGCATCGGCTGATAGGTGAGTTCGGTGTAGGGGCGTTTCCAGCGTGGATGTTTCGCCGTGGCGAGCCAACGTTTCACCTCTTGATTGAAGGTGTCAAGCGGCATTCCGGTGAGGGTGGCGGCTGCCAGTTTCTCAAGATCCGGCAGCGTCAGGCTCTCCAGACTCGTTCTGTCACCTGACAGCCCAGAGAGCACGGTGGCGTAGGGCTTCTCCCGGGCAAGCTCAGGCTTGGCTTTCACCAGCTCTGGCACCCGTTCGAGGATGTACATCACTTGCGTGTACATCGGGTGTTCCACCCAGAGGGTGCCGTCCTGGTCGAAGGTGGCGATGCGTTGCTCTGCAGGAACGAATTCAGGACTGCTGGGATCGGTGGTCTGGGAGACAAAGTTGAGGATGCTGTCTTTGGCAGCCCCAGGGTTCCAGGAAGGCAGCGGATCCAGCGGCTTCGCAGAAACTCCTGGCAGGCCGAAGACAACGGCCAGCAGTGTGGCGCAGAGCAGTGTGCCCAGCGACTGAATGATGGTTCTGCGCCTCAGT
>CAVONQ010000006.1:0-161236 GCA_963697335.1 uncultured cyanobacterium | reverse complement strand
CGAGCGCTATCGCACACCGCTCTCTTTGAAAACGTGTTTGACGCCCAGGGCCTACCGATTGGTGCCAGGCCCTGAGCTTCAGATCACAAGTCCGGCACAAAGGTGCGGGAATCGCGGCGGTGATGTGAAGGGCATCGCCAGCTTTGAGGTCTACATAGTCAATACGCTCCCGTGGCAACTGGGCCACCACAATTTCACCGCTGTCCAGGGTGAGTTCAGCCTGGATATCGCGGCCCAAATGGGGAAGGCGGCGCAGCACCGCTGGCACGCTGCCGTCCTGGGGCTGGCGGTGCAATTCCAGATCGTGGGGCCGGATGAAAACCTCCCCCGCCGGTCCCGATTGTGAGCCAGGGGGACATGGGAGGGCAGAACATTCACCGCCCCCACAAAGCTCATCACAAACGGGCTGGCCGGCTGGTCTTAGATCCGGGCGGGGCTTCCGATCTGCTCGATGCGGCCCTGGTTCATCACCACGATCTCGTCGGCCACCTCCATGGCCTCCTCCTGGTCGTGGGTCACGATCACCGTGGTGACGTGCATCTCGTCGGTGGAGGTTGCGCAGCCAGGCCCGCAGCTCCTTGCGCACCTTGGCGTCGAGCGCGCTGAAGGGCTCATCGAGCAGCAGCACCCGCGGCTGCACCGCCAGGGCCCGGGCCAGGGCCACGCGCTGTCGCTGGCCGCCGGAGAGCTGGGACGGATAGCGATTGCCGAAGCCCTGCAGCTGCACCAGCTCCAGCAGCTCATCGACGCGCCGACGGATCGCCTCGTGCTTCCAGCCGCGCAGCTCCAAGCCAAAGCCGACGTTCTGGCGCACGGTGCGGTGCTTGAACAGGGCGAAGTGCTGGAACACAAAGCCCACCTGGCGTTCCTGCACCGAGCGCGTGGTGGCCTCCTCGCCGGTGATCCAGACCCGCCCCGCATCAGCCTCTTCCAGGCCGGCGATCAGTCGCAGCAGGGTGCTCTTGCCGGAACCGGAGGGTCCGAGCAGGGCCACCAGCGAGCCGGTGTCGACATCAAGGGTGACGTTGTCGACAGCCCGGAAGGAACCGAACTCTTTGCAAACACCAGCAACGCGGATGCCCATGACAGGAGGGGGACCAGGACGACGGGCGCCACCCTACAGCGAACAGCGATTTTCCCACCGGCAAACCGTTGAATAAGTCGTCAAACGGTGATACGGTCCGCCCACGTCCGGTTTCCCTCCATGGCTCCTGCGCTCTCAGCCCGCCGCCGGGGATTCACCTGGCCGAGCTGGCTACAGCTCAGTTGGTCCTGGCGCATCACCTGGCTCTATCTGGCCCTGGTGCTGTTTCTGCCTCTCGGCGCCCTGGCCCTCAAGGCCGCTGCGGTGGGACCGGCCCAGTTCTGGCAGCTGGCCACCTCCCCCGAGGCCCTGGCCACCTACCGCATCAGTTTTGGGCTTGCGCTCCTGGCCGCCTTGATCAACGGGGTGTTCGGCTTGGTGATTGCCGGGCCCTGGTGCGCTGTGAGTTCCCCGGCAGGCGGCTGCTGGATTCGCTGATCGATCTGCCCTTTGCCCTGCCTACGGCGGTGGCGGGCCTGGCCCTGGCCGCATCACAGCACCAACGGCTGGCTCGGCGCCCCCCTGCAGGCCCTGTTCGGCATCAAGGTGTCGTTCACCTGGCTGGGGGTGGCCATCGCCATGGTGTTCATCTCCCTGCCCTTTGTGGTGCGCAGCGTCGAGCCGGTGCTGGAGGCCCTGGAGCACGACCAGGAAGAGGCCGCCTGGTGCCTGGGTGCCAGCCCGCGCCAGACCCTGCTCAAAGTCGTGCTGCCCCAGTTGATGCCGGCGATCCTGGCCGGCGTCGCCCAGGGCTACAGCCGAGCGGTGGGGGAATACGGCTCGGTGGTGATGATTTCCTCCAACGTGCCGTTCCGCGACCTGATCACCCCCACCTTGATCATCCAGAAGCTGGAGGAATACGACTTCGCCTCCGCCACGGTGATCGGCATGGTGATGCTGCTGTTCTCGCTGCTGAGCCTGCTGGTCGATCAACGGCCTGCAGGTGTGGGGCCGCAACTGGGAAGCCAATCCGGCGCAGACCGCCTGACCATCACCATCCTCCCCACGATTCCCCTGGCTACTCCGTTCATGACATCCCAGCTGCGCACTGTTTTCAATCGCCTGCCTCGCCCATCGGCATCGGTGCTGATTCCCTTGATCGCCTGCCTCTATGTGGGCGTGATCATCCTGCTGCCGGCCCTGGAGGTGGTGGCGGGAGCCGTTCCGGGGCTGACCCCTTTCATCGAGAACTTCCAAACCGAGGAGCTGCGCTCCGCCGTGCTGCTCACCCTGCGCTGCACGCTGATTGCCATGCCAGCCAACACGATCTTTGGCCTGGCGGCCGCCACGGCCATCGCCCGGCGCCAGTTCCCCGGCAAGGCACTGCTGCTCAGCGTGATTGACCTGCCCTTCTCAATCTCACCGGTGGTGGTGGGCCTGATGCTGGTGCTGCTCTACAGCCCTACCAATGGCCTCCTAGGCGGGATTGTGAGCAGCTTGGGCTGGCAGATCATCTTCTCCTGGCCCGGCATGGCCCTGGCCACGATTATCGTCACCTTCCCCTTCATGGCCAGGGAGGTGATCCCCCTGCTGGAGGAAGAAGGCTGGGATCAGGAGGAGGCCGCTCGCACCCTCGGCGCCAGCAACTGGCAGGTGTTCTGGAAGGTCACGCTGCCTTCGGTGCGCTGGGCCGTCGTTTATGGCCTGATCCTCACCACCGCAAGGGCCCTGGGGGAATTGGCGCCGTGGCCGTGGTGAGCGGCAACATCGCCGGCCAGACCCAGACCCTGCCGCTGTTCGTGGAGGATGCCTACAAGCAATACGACACCGAACTGGCCTACGGCGCCGCCCTGGTGCTGGGGGGCGTGGGGCTGGTGTCGCTGCTGCTCAAGCTGGTGGTGGAGCAGCTGCTGGGCGGGGTGAAGGAGAGCAGGCCGATCAACTAACCGTGGCGGAGCCGGCGCTATCGCCCGACCTCAACGCGCCTCAATGGATATCAATGAGGGAAGTTTGGAGGAGTCCACTGGGGCGGGCAGACCTGCCAGCTGGCCTTACGCTTCTGGGCACAGATCTTGATTGCCTCCTCCCGCGTGATCTCCTTGCGGCACTACCATTTCGTGGAAGGTTGCGACTAGAGCAGCGGAGCCTGTCCGGGGTTTAGTTCGCCACTGGTGAGCTCCAGGGTCTGAGGAAAGCGGCTGTAACGAACCGGGTTGAAGTGCAGCACCTGGCGGCCATCGCTGAGCCAGCCCTCCCGGGGGCTTTTGGTGATTGGTCATAGGCCTCATGCTCGTCTTGGCTGAGGACCTGCTCAGAAGGACTGCCGAAACCAGCGACTCACCTGCGCTGGCCAGTGCTGCGGCTGGTCATTGCTGCGCACAGGGAACAGGAACATCGAGCGTGCAAGTGAGGATCCTCCCCGCCGCAGGACTGCGGCCACGTGCCAGAGCATCGCAGCGGCAATCAGCATCCAGGCCAGCAGATGCAGGCTGTAGGCGAGGTGATCGAGTTGGTCGCTGGGCAACCAGTCTTCCTGCATCAACTTGCCGCTGCCTGCAGCCAGCACCAGGCCAAGCAGAGCCGCGGTATTGGCCGCTTGGTTCAGGCGGGCCCGGCCCAGCGAGAGGGCATAGAGCCCGAACAGCAGGGCGATCGGCCACAGCACCACACCTACCGTGCCGTGGATGTCGATCCAGTCACCAGGAAGGGAGAAGGGCAGCCGGCCCAATCGCCCGTCATACGTGGAGTACACGACCAAGCCCGTTAGCCAGGCCAGCGGCACCAGCAAAGCCGTGGCGCCATGCAGCAGGCGCAAAAGGGAAGGTTGGTAGGGGTGGGGCATGGCACGAAAACGAAAAGAGAAACTGGTTGTCGCGAGGGTTGGTTCTGCAGAGCTTTGCTTGCGGTGCCTCAGCCCTGCTCCCAGCGGAAGCCCTGGTCTTCCCAGGCTTTCGGATCCTCGATCGGCTCGAGATGAGTGAACACATGCGTGCGGGTCAAGGTGGCGGCCACCTTGTGCTCCAGCTGCTCACAGAGGTCGTGGCCTGCCTGCACGCTCCAGTGACCAGGCACAAGCACGTGGAACGACACAAAGCGGCGCGAGCCGGCCACACGCGTGCGCAGCGCATGGAAGCGGATCTCGTCGCTTTCATAGGAGGCCAGCAGGTTCTCCAGCAGCCGCTGCTCCTGATCGGGCAAGGAGCGATCCAGCAGACCGGAGGCAGTTTCATGCAACAGCTGCCAGCCTGTGAACACGATGTTCACCGCCACGGCGATCGCGATCAGCGGATCGAGGATCGTCAGGCCGGTCAGCTTGACCAGACCGATGCCGATGACCACACCGATGGAGGTCCAGACATCGGTGAGCAGATGGTGGGCATCCGCCCGCAGGGTGATCGAATCAAAGCGTCGCGCGGCCTTGAAAAGCACCCAGGCCACCAGGCCATTGAGCGCGGTTGCGAGGAGGGAAATAGCAAGGCCGATGCCGAGCTGTTCGAGCGGCTGGGGCTGCTGCAGGCGGCCGATGGCAGCGTGGATGATGGCCAGGGCCGCCACCACGATCAGCACACTTTCCAGACCGCTGGAGAAGTATTCGGCCTTGAAATGGCCGTAATGGTGTCTGCGATCGGCAGGCTTTGCGGCCAGGGTCAGCGCCCAGAAAGCGCCGATGGCGGCAATCAGGTTGACCCCGGACTCCATCGCATCAGAGAGGAGACCGACCGAGCCGGTCAGGCGCCAGGCCAGCGTTTTCAGCACGATCGTCGCGACAGCCGCTGCCGTCGACAGCAGCATGTAGTGGCGGGGGGAGGCGAAGACCATTTGGGGAGAGAGGTTGAGGGGATGTGGTCAGGCGCCTTGTCATCGAGACGCCCGAAGGAGGCATCCCGCCAGCTCAGCCTGGACCCTGCTGACTCGTTCAGCCCAGTGCCTGTTTGAACGCGAACAGCCCAAAGGCGATGAACAAGCCACCGCTCAGCCGATAGAGCAGCTGTTCGCTGATGTGACCTCCGATCCACTTGCCGGCCCCCACCGCCAGCCAGGTGACCAGGGCGTGGCCCATCAGCGTGCCAGCCAGTAGGCCCGCGAAGGTGAACGCCGGTGCGGTGGCCAGAAAGATGGTGGTGAACTGGGTGCGATCGCCGAGCTCGGCGATGAACACCAGCACGAACGCCTCCCAGATCACTGCCCAGGTGGTGCTGATGCGGCGGCGGCTCTCGGCCTCGTTGATCGCCTGCTCGGCCTCCTGCTCTTCCTCTTCTGCCTCATCGGCGCCCATGCCCTGAGCATCGGCCAGCAGCTTCACCCCGAAGCCCAGGAACAGCGCTGCCGCCAGCCAGGGCACCACAGAAGCCGGCAGCAACTCGCGCAGGCCATAGCCCAGACCTAGGGAGATCAGCGTGACGGCCGTGAGCGCCGCGAAAGCGCCGATGAACACATCCCTGGCGCGGTGGCGCGCCGCCAGGATCAGCGCCATGAAGAAGGTCTTGTCACCCAGTTCGGCCAGGGTGATGGCGGTGAGGCTGGCCCCGAAGGCCGCCACGCCGGGATCGGAATGAAGAGGTGCGCTCATAGCGGCAGGGTGCGGCAGATCCCATGAGGTAGTCATGAGGTTTCTGGCCCAGGCGACGCTTCATCGAGCGTCCATGGAAGGCAGCTCCACCACCAGCTCGCAGCGGCCCGCCCGGCTCTCCCCCAGACGCAGGACACCACCATGGCGGCGGGCGATGGCACGGCCGATCGCCAGGCCCAGACCACTGTGACCGCCGCGATCGGTACCGCTCCAGAAGCGCTCGAACAACTGCTCGCGGTCCTGCGGCGGGATGCCAGGACCCTGGTCCGCCACTGTCACCCTGATCAGGCGACCCACCCTGCTCACCAGCAGCGACACCGTGCCCCTCTCGGGGCTGTGACGGAGGGCATTGAGCAGCAGGTTGGTGAACAGCCGCAGTAGCGGCTCGCTCTGCCCACGGAACGGAACGCTGTGGGTTGCCGGATCAGGATTGAGCTCAAGCCGAACGAAACGGGCGGCTGCCTGCGGCACGTAACAGCGGAGCAGGTCTTCCAGCAGCTCCAGCAGATCAAAATCCTGCAGCTCCGCGGGGGTCAGTGGCCCCTCCAGGCCGGCCTGCTCCTGGCGGGCGAGCAGCAGCAGATCGTCGAGCAGGTCGCCCATGCGGCGGCTGAGGGCGTCGAGCTCACCCCAGGCCAGGGCTGGCTGCCGGCGCAGCTCCGACGGCACCGCCGCCAGCTGGGTGCGCAGGGCCGTGAGCGGGTGGCGCAGTTCGTGCGAGGCGTCGGCGGTGAACCGTTGCAGCGCACTCACCTGGCGCTGCAGGGGGAGGAAAGCCAGCCGCAACATGCGGCGCCCCACCAGCAACGCCGCCAGGACCGTGACGACACCGCCCAGCAGCAGCCCGCGCTTTAGGAGCTTGCTGAAAAACCCGTCCATCTCTGCGAAATGGGCCAACTGCTCAGTCCAGATGCGAGGTCACCGGGAGCGCAGCGGCTCCCTGTTCTCCTACGTGTCGATCGAGGAGCGGATCCCGGCCAGTCATCCGCTCCGGCGGATCCGGAAGCTGGCAGACCAGGCCCTCGATCGGCTCAACCCCACCTTCTGTGAGCACTACGCCGCAGATGGGCGACCATCGGTACCGCCCGATCATCAGCGACGACTATTTCTCAGAAGATGGCACCCTGCTGCAGGCCTGGGCGTCCCATGCCTCGCTGGAGCGGATCGATGGGCAGGACGATCCACCGCCGCCGCCGTCAGGCCCTGGCGAGGGTTTTGGCGCTCCAAAGCCCGGCAAGAAGCGAGCGAAAGGGGACTTCCGCGGCATCAAGCTCAGCAACGAGACCCACCGCTCCGGCACGGATCCCGACGCGCTGCTCTGCCGTAAATCCAAGGCCCATCCAGCGCTACCCAGCTACCGGGGCCACGTGCTCATGGACAACCGCCATGCCCTGATCGTCGATTGCAAGGTGACGCAGGCCACGGGCACCGGGGAGAGGGATGCCGCGAAAGCGATGGCGGCTGCCGTCCCCGGTGCCCATCAAAAGACGATCGGCGCCGACAAGAACTACGACCAAGGGCTTTGTCGCCGAGATGCGCCGCATCGGCGTCACACCTCACGTGGCTCAGAACACTGCTCGCTCTGGTGGCTCCGCCATCGATGGCCGCACCACTCGCCACCAGGGCTACGCCAAGTCGATCAATGCCCGCCGCGGGATTGAGAAGGTGAGTGCGGTATTTGGCCTGCATGTGATCGCCTACAACCTGATCCGGCTGGGCAACCTGCTCAAACCGGCAATGCCGACGGCATGAACAGGTGGTTGCCCAGAGGTGTGGTCAAGTGGCCGCGATCAGGCAGCTCAAACAGGGCAGAACGCTTGCAATTGGACGTTCTGAGCCGCTGATTAGCTGAAAACCAGTCCGATCGGAGCATGGTCAGCTCTAAGGAGGAAAAACGCGGCTTCTTAAGCGGTTTTTCCGCAAACTCCCAAGCGGTGAGTGATGCCACCGACCACACCGTGGTGGTGCACGGCGAGCTGCGCCGGATTCCCCACGTCGAACTGGAGGTCCGGCAGGACCTGGGCCACAGCCGCAGGGCAGCAGGAATGGGCCGAGCGCCTTGCCGCCGTGCTGGACACCTCCCTGGCGGAGGAATTCCCGCCGCTGCCGGACGCTGCATCGTCTCTAGGCTGATGGATGGACTCACAACATCACCCCGCCCCAACCCCTTCTGGAGCGGTCGAGATCGGCGTGGGGTTCGACCTGGAACTCCGCTGCCCGCAGCCCACCCCGATGATCGTGACCCTCGGTGTCCATGCCATCCGGGCGACGGATCTGCTGGAGGCCGACACCCTGCAGGCGTCCCCCGAGGTGCCGCTGCGCTCCTATGTGGATTCCTTCGGCAACCATTGCCAGCGGCTGGTGGCACCCGCTGGCGTTCTGCGCTTGCAGTCGAGGGGGCTGGTGGCCGATTCAGGTCAGCCTGATCCGGTGCTGCCGGAGCTGCCGCAGCGGCCCGTGGATGAACTGCCGGACGAGGTGCTCCTCTTCCTGCTCAGCAGCCGCTACTGCGAGAGCGATCTGCTCACCGATCTGGCCTGGTCGTTGTTCGCCGAAACACCCACCGGCTGGGGTCGGGTGCAGGCGATCTGTGATGCCGTGCACCGCCATGTGCGCTTCGACTACAGCCGCACCAGTCCCACCCAATCAGCCCTCACGACCTACCAGAACCAGGAGGGGGTCTGCCGTGACTTCACCCATCTCGCGATCGCCTTCTGCCGCTGCATGAACATCCCGGCCCGCTACTGCACCGGCTATCTGAGCGACATCGGCGTGCCGCCGCCCCACGCGGCCATGGACTTCGCGGCCTGGTTCGAGGCCTACCTCGGCGATGGCTGGTATGTGTTCGACCCGCGCAACAACACGCCGCGGATCGGCAGGATCCTGATCGCCCGCGGCCGGGATGCGGCCGATGTGGCGCTCACCACCACGTTCGGCCCCTCGACCCTGGACTCCTTCGAGGTATGGACCGCATGACCTATTGCGTGGCGGTGCTACTGGAGGGCGGGATGGTGTTCGGCTCGGATTCACGCACCAATGCGGGTCTGGATGATGTCGCCAGCTTCTGCAAGATGACGGTGTTCGAGCGCCAGGGAGACCGGGTGCTGGTGTTGCTCAGCTCCGGCAGTCTGGCCGGCACCCAGGCGGTGATCAGCCTGTTGCGCCAGCGGGCTGAGAAGGTTGATGGTGGCGCCAACGTCTGGACGGCGCGCACGATGTTCGATGTGATGGTCCTGGTGTCGGATGTGGTGCGGTCGGTGCAGGAGCGCGATGCCGCCCACCTGGAAGCCTCAGGGAGTGGGTTCAATGCGTCCTTCCTGGTGGGCGGCCAGATCAGGGGCGAACCGCCGAGGCTGTTCCGGATGTATGCCGAGGGAAACTTCATCGAAGCCGGCGAGGACACGCCGTTTCTGCAGACCGGCGAGGCGAAGTACGGCAAGCCGATCATTGACCGGGTGATCCAGTCCACCACCTCGGTGGCGGAAGCGGCCAAGTGCGTGCTGGTGTCGTTCGATTCCACCATGCGCAGTAATCTTTCGGTGGGGATGCCGATCGATCTGATCGCCTACGAGCGCGACAGCCTGGCCATCACCCACCGCTGCCGCTTCTGCGAGGGCGATGCCCAGTTCGCGGAACTGAGCACCGCCTGGAGTACGGGCGTGCGCCAGGTGTTCCGGGAGTTGCCGGATGTGCGTTGGTAGGGGGAAACGTCGTGGGTCTCTGTCACCGCGCTGGCGGCCCTGGAATGGCCCTGGTGTCGATTGGAGAGTCTTGTCGCGCCAACGGCGCGAACTCAGGCAAATCTCCCCGGATTGCGCTGCACCATGGAGAGCGAGACATGCGCCGTCTCGGGGGTGGGCTCCGGCCTGCATCGAGAGCCGATCCCTACAGGCTGCGGTTTTCCTGCCTGGTGCCTGGTCGCCGCGGGTTCCTTACAACCGACTCAGCAGCTCCTTCTTCTTCTCGGTGAATTCCGCCTCGCTCAGCACCCCCTTGGCCATGAGCTCACCGAGACGTTCCAGGGCGCTGATCACATCCCCGCTGGAGGTGGGGCTTGCGACTGCCGATTCCGCCGGGACCGGGTCAGGTGCCGATGCAGCGGGAGGGCCTTTCGGGGAGAAGGGTGGCAGGCTGGAAAGACTCACCGCTCCCCCCGGCGTGGCGAACATCACCTCGGCGCTGCCGCTGGCCTGGGCGATCCCGTTGATCGGATGGTTGCGGGCATCCAACAGCCTGAGGGTGCCGTCGTGCTCCACGGCCAGGCAGCCCGAATCGGCGAACCAGGCGTAACGCAGGTTGTTCTGGGCCCCGGTGGCACTGGGGCTGCCCAGATCCGCAGGCCACCAGCTCTCGAATCCCGCCATGGGCTGCATCGCCATTGGTTGCAGCGCCATGGGCTGCATCGGTTGCATTGCCATGGGTTGCATCGGCTGCATCGCCATCGGGGCCATGGGAGTGGCGGCCGATGACTGTTGTTGCCCGCCGCCGTAGCTGCTCTGCTGCTGGCTGCCGCCATGGTTCGATTGCTGCTGACTGCCGCCGCCCATCGAGGTGAGGCTGGAGAGGCTCACCGTGCCGCCCGGGGTGGTGAAAACCACGGCGCCGCCGGAGCCCTGCTGCTGGGACAGGCCAGCGATCTGGTGATGGCCTGTGTCGTACACCGACACCTGGCCGTTCGACTGAATGGCCAACCGGCCAGCTGACGGGAAGAAGGCATAGCTCATGTCGTTCTGACTGCCCAGCGCCGCGGGGGCGCCCAGCTCGGCAGGCCACCATGTATCTCGGGGGTCAGGCACGAACAGGGGCGAACTGCCGCCTGCTGGGTCCATGGGCGGCATCGCAGGCATCGACGACGCGGCGGCCCAGCCGCCGCTGCTCTGGGCCTGGAAGCTTCCCGCGCTGGGCGGTTGGGGCTGGTGACCGCCAAGCTGAGCTGAGATCGCCTGGCAGAGACCATCCACCCGCGCCTTGAGGGAGTGGTTGAACATGTCGCCGATCATCAGCATGCCCCCCCGCATCCATTGGCCGGAGCCGGCGAACTCAGGATGGTCGAACTGGGCCATGGCGCCTTTGCCGCGCAGCATCGCCAGCATCATGTGGGCGACGGCGTCCTGACTGAAGCCGTACTGACGGGCCAGGTCGCTGGCGACCTTCCGGCCAGCATCGGTGATCTGTTCCATGGCGTGGGCGGGTCTGTGGGCCGTGTCTGAAGGAATTCCGGAAACGCTGATTTCATCCCCGAGCCTTCAATGGGGCCGCGTCGTTGCCGAAAGACCGATCCAGCCTGATCAATGGGCAGGAGGCGAACCGGCCGGTTCGATGCAGACATGGCGTGGTCGGGGTTCGGTTGCCTGTTCGGGAGATGGTGGCTGAAGCTGCTCCCGCAACGAACCGATCGGCTCTGCCGATATGAAAAATCAAACCTTTCCTGAAGTCTCAAACTACCATTCGATCGCCGCCATCATCGTGATTCGAGCTGGCGTCGTTGCGGCCCCGGCAGGCATAGGGCCTCATACCCCGACATCGGCTCGCTCAGCTGAGCAGGGCCAGCTGCTCGGGGAACGGCGTGGTCCCGATCAGCGGGCTGATGCCGAGCCGCTCCCTCCACGTGGCGATGGGCTTCTCCAACCCTCCTCCGGGCGCAGGGCCAGCAGGGAGGCGCCGACCTGTTCGGCGAGCTCCAGGCCAAACGGATCCCGCTCCAGATCAGGCGCTCTGATCGGGGTTCTCCATCGCATGGAACATCCAGGCGGAAAGGATCTCCCCAGGGCCTAACTCATTGAGGCCTGCCGCACCGCTTCGAGCTGGACCGTGACGCGTGCCGCTATGACCTTCAGCAGACGCACCAACAGCGATGGTCCTGACCCTGATCCTGGGCGATCAGCTGCACCGCGAGTGGTTTAACCCCTCACCGCTGCAGCTCGCTGCCGGGAGCCGGGTGCTGATGATCGAAGACCTGGCGGTGGCCTCCAGCCATCGCTACCACCAGCTGCGACTGCTCCACACCTTTGTCGCGATGCGCAGCTTCCGCGACACCCTGCACGAGTGCGGGCTGGCGGTGCGCTACTTCGAACTGCCTGCTTCGGCGGGTGTGTCGTTCTGGGATCGGCTGGCGGCGGAGCTGGGCGAAAGCCGGGAGCTGAAGGTGGCGGAAATCGCCGACCGCAGCTTCGAGCAGAGGCTGCAGTGCTTCTGCCGGGAGCACCTGGTGCGGCTGACGGTGCTGCCGTCACCTGCCTTCCTCGAATCCGTGGCCGAAAGCCGCGCCTGGTTCGAAGGCCGCCGCCGCCCCTTCATGAAGACCTTCTACGAGCGGCAGCGCCGGCGCCTGGGGCTGCTGCTCGAGGCCGACGGAAGCCCCAGTGGCGGCCGCTGGAGCTTCGACACCGAGAACCGCCGCCGGCTGCCCAAGGATTACCAGGAGCCGTCGCTCCCCGCCGTGGCGGCCAGCCCCCATGAGCCGGCGGTGCGGCAGCTGATCGCCACCCATTTCGCCACCAACCCCGGGGTGCTGGGCCAACTCTGGATTCCGTTCGATCAGGACGGTGCCGAGGCCTGGCTGCAGCGGTTTCTGCAGGAGCGACTCGATGACTTCGGCCCCTATGAGGACGCCCTCAGCCAGAGCCTGGGCACCCTGCACCATTCCCTGCTCTCTCCCCTGCTCAACATCGGCCTGCTGAGCCCGGCTGGGGTGATCGAGGCCGCCCTGGCCCACGTGCGCCGCCGGGACACTGCCGGCGCGCCGGTGCCCATCGCCTCGCTGGAGGGGTTTCTGCGCCAGGTGATCGGCTGGCGGGAGTTCGTACGCGGCATCGATCGCGTGCATGGCGAGCGCCAGGCCGGCAGCAACTTCTGGAACCACCAGCGCCGGCTGGCCCCCTGCTGGAGCGAAGGGAGCACCGGCCTACCACCGCTGGATGCGGCGATCGGGCGGCTGAACCGCACGGGCTACAACCACCACATCGAGCGGCTGATGGTGATCAGCAACCTGATGCTCCTCTGCGAGATCCAGCCGCTGGAGGTGCACTGCTGGTTCATGGAGCGCTACCTGGACTCCTACGAGTGGGTGATGGGGCCCAATGTCTACGGCATGGGCCTGATGAGCGATGGTGGCATCTTTGCCACCAAACCCTATATCTGCGGCTCCAACTACATCCTCAAGATGGGTGATTTCAAGCGTGGTCCTTGGTGTGACATCTGGGACGGCCTCTACTGGCGCTTCATCGATCGCCACCGGGCCTTTTTCCAGGCCAACCCCCGTCTCTCGATGATGGTGCGGCTGCTGGATCGGATCGACCCCCAGCGGCGCGATGGCCTGGCTGCCGCCGCTGAGACCTTCCTGGCGAGGGCCACGACCACCTTAGTTTGAACAGCTTACTTTGAATGTGTTGAATCAGTAGCAAGCCACGAGGGCTTTGTTTCAGAGCACGAAATCTTGAACTGGAGACATTGAAAGTCAATCAACTTGATGGCTGGGGAGATTATAGCTGAATATTTCAGCTCCCGTGCCACCGGGCAAGGGCTTGAGGTGAAGAAATAACTGTTGCTTCATCAAGGCCTCAGTTCTGCTCCATGATGTGCTTATCCGCACTTGGTTGTGATGCTCTTCAAAATGCAAGGTTTGACTCGTCAGCTCATAGCCCTGGGTGGTGTAGCAGCTCTGCTCGGCGCTGCCGTGCCGCTCCAGGCCCAGGACCGCGTTCCCATTGAAGCCGTGCGCGCCATCAACACAGCCAGAACCCACACCGTGAAGATCAATGGAGGACTCCAGGTCTACCGTCCGGCGAGCTGCATGTTTGCTACAGCAGCGCTCGACAATCCCTGTCTGGCGAGCAGCGACAGCGACGGCTTCGTCTTCAGCTTCATGGGTGGCCCCCCGGCCTGGGAGTCGCGCAATCTTCCCCCCACCCTCGAAACAGAGATTCAGATCTCTCCGGACGGAACCCAGGTTACGGAGTTGATTTATAACGGTCCGCCCCGTTGAGGCGGCGAGGCGGGGACTGCCTCCTCCTTGCCCCAGCCCAGGATCATCCCGGTGATGGGAATGGCCAGGAACACCCCCAGCAGCCCCGCCAGCCGCTCGCCCACGAACAGGGCGAAGAACAGCACCACCGGGCGGATCTCCAGGGCCCGGCCCATCACCCGGGGATGGATGAGGTTGTCCTGGATCTGCTGCAGCACCACCGAGGCGATCACCACCTGAAGCGCCAGCCACTGGCCCTGGGTGAGGAACACCAGGCTGGTGGCCACGATCACCCCGAGGGTGGCACCGATGCCGGGGATGGCATCCAGCACCCCCACCACGATCGCCAGCACCAGGGAGAACTTCACCCCCATCAGCGCAAACACCACAAAACTGGCCAGGCTCAGAAACAGCATCAGGGTGATCTGGCCGCGCAGGAACCCCAGAACGTTCTTTTGCACGCTGCGATCGAAGTGTTCGCGCACCGGCTCAGGCAGTAGCTGCAGGGCCTGGGTCCAGGTGGCGCCGTTGTCCACCAGCATGTACACCACGATCACCAGCAGAAACACGCCGGCGAACAGGTTGGAGAAGGCGCCGCCGATCATCCCCAGGCCGCTGCCGAGGCTGGCGCGCAGCAGCTCCACCACCTGGGAGAGCTGGATCGTCTTGAGGTAGTCGTGAAAGGGCAGATCGGGGCGCTGCAGTCCCAGCACCAGGTCATTGAGCAGGCTGCTGCCCTGGTTGACCAGCTGGAAGCCGAGCACCGCCGTGAACAGGCTGACGCCGCCGAAGCCGGCCAGGCCGGTGAGCAGGATCGCCAGGCTGCGACTGCAGCCAAGACGCACCAGTCGACGCACCGGATAGTCCAGCACCACTGCCAGCACTGCCGCGGCGATGAACAGGATTAGCACCGGCCGGAAGAAGGCCACCAGCTGCACCACCGCCCAGCCGCAGGCCAACAGCAGCAGAAACAGCACCAGCGCCGATTGGTGCAGCCCCTTCCAGAGCGGCTCGTTGGGTTGGCCCATGGGGGAGATGGTCAAGGGGGAGGTGGACCCCACCATGCCGCCAGGGCCGCCAGGTTCGGCCTCCTGCCCTTACTGCCGTAACTCAGGGAAGGTGCTGCGGAACGTCTCCAGCTTCGGGATGTCGTGCACGAGCACATAGGGGTGGCGTGGATTGCGCCGCACGAAGTCCTGGTGGTAATCCTCGGCGGGATAAAAGCGGGCGTTGCTCTCCAACTGGGTGGCAATCGGCTTCGCGAAGCTGCCGGCTCCGTTGAGCTGGGCGATGTACTGCCGCGCCACCTTCTGCAGCAGTGGATCGTCGCTGAAGATCGCCGATCGGTACTGCTCACCCACATCGGGCCCCTGGCGGTTCACCTCCGTGGGGTCGTGGGCCACGGCGAAGAACACCTTCAGCAGTTCCCCGTAGCTCACCTGGCCCGGGTCGTAGGTGATGCGGATGCCCTCGGCATGGCCGGTGCTGCCCCGGCTCACCTCGGCATAGCGGGCCGTCTCCCCAGAGCCGCCGGCGTAGCCGGTCTCGACGCTGCGGACCCCCCTCACCTCCTCAAAGATGGCCTCCATGCCCCAGAAACAGCCCCCCGCCAGCACGGCCGTCTGATCCGGGCCGGGGCGACGGCCCGGATCCAGGGCGGGATCAGGCAGGGCGGCCGCGCTGGCGGCGCCGAGGCGCAGGGGCAGCTGGACCGGCATCAGCAGCGGCAGCACCAGCAACCCCGCCAGAGCCGCCCCGAGCGAGGCCACAAGAGGCCATCCCATCCTGAGCCTGGCCATCGCGTTCCATCAATGCTGTCCCTGGTCTACAGCCGGGATCATGGGTTGGATTGGCGGGCGGCCCTGGCAGGCTCAGCCCAGCTCCAGGCAGGCCAGGCCGTACACGTCGCCCAGCCCCACCCGCGGTGGCTCCCCCCGGTACATGCGCAGCACGGTGCTCTGGGGTTGGAAGCCGAGCCGCCGCATCAGTGGATCCCCGTGGGGGTTGGCGCCCGGCACATCGACCAGCACCACGCCGGGGTGGCGGGCCAGCATGCCGAGCAGCAGCCGCTCAGCCAGCGCGGGGCTGTCGGCCAGTAGAGGCCCGATGCGCCAGCCCGTCCCCCGCCGCAGCAGGCAGGGTCGGATCCTGCCGAAGCCGTGGCACTGCCCCTGCCCATCAATCAGGGCCAGCACGGTGCCGGCTTTCTGTCCCAGCCAGTCGGCCAGAAAGTGGGGCCGGGGGCTCGGTTCCCGTAATGCGTCATAGGCCTGGACCGCCCGCTGCGGCAAGTGCTTCCCCTTCACCAGGTTGAGTCCGTCGTGGGGGTCGATCGGGCGCTCGTCACCGGTCGCCACTGCCTGCCAGCGCCGGGTGGGGGAGGCCGGACGAAAGCCCCAGCTGCGGTAGTCCTCCACCCGTTCCGGCGCCGCTTCCAGGCCGATGCAGGGCAGGGCAGCCAGGTGGTCCATGGCGGTGCGCCAGAGGTCGAGGCCGTGGCCCTGGCCCCGCAGGGCCGGATCCACCAGGAACAGGCCGATGAAGCCGTAACTGGCGTTGTAGCGAACACCCGCGATGCAGCCGATCAACTGGTGCTCGAGCTCCTTGACCCACAGCCCCTGGCGGTCGGTGTGGCGGTAGCTGGCCACATCCCCAGCGCCGGGACAAAATCCCTCGGCCCGGGCCCAGGCCACCACCCGGGGAATGTCACGGGGGGCCAGGGGCCGGAGCCGGCCTGGAGCCCTGGCGCTGCCGCCATCGCCTTGGCGCTCGATCATGCCTTGCCCACAGCCGGCCTGCCCTGGCGCTCCAGCTTGCTCCCAGCCGCCACCATGGCGGCAGTGTTGGCCAAGCCCCGCATGCTGAGCGGCTCCTCCCGCGCCATCGAGATCGTCAAGGTGGTGTCCCAGCACCAGTGGGACTACCTGCTCGGTCTGCTGAGCGCCCAGCTGGGTGCCGCTGCCGACACCAAGCCGAGCCTGCCGGCCCCGGAGGTGCTCTGCCGCATGCTTGCCGAGCTGGGGCCCGTGTTCGTGAAGGTGGGGCAGCTGCTCAGCACCCGCCCGGACCTGCTGCCCGACCCCTATGTTCACGCCCTGGCGCGGTTGCAGAGTGACGTGCCGCCGGCCCCCTGGAGCCAGGTGGAAGCCCGCCTGCTGGAGCAGTGGCAGCGGCCCCCGGGCGAGGTTTTCGCCAGCTTTGACACCACCCCGGTGGCGGCGGGCAGCATCGGCCAGGTGCACCGGGCGGAGCTGGCCGATGGCCGCTCTGTGGCCGTGAAGGTTCTGCGGCCCGGCATCGAGCGCCAGGTGGAGGAAGACGGCCAGCTGCTGCGCCAGATCGCCGCCCTCGCCGCCCAGACGCCCCTGGGGTCGAGCTACGACCTGCCCGGGCTGGCGGCACAACTGGTGGCGTCCCTCGAGGGGGAGATCGACTTCCGCCGTGAGGCGGGCAACACCGAGCGGCTGGCGGAGGTGCTGAAGCGCTCGAGCTTCGTGGGGGATGGCCGGCTGCGGGTGCCCGGCCTGTTTCGCGACCTCAGCGGGCCGGCGGTGCTGGTGCTGGAGTGGCTGGCGGGGGATCCAATCCTGAGCCCGGAGGGGCGTTTTGCCCTGGAGCAGCGCGCCGGGGGTGTCGAGGCCGCCACCGACGCCCTGCTCGGCGCCTTTGTGGAGCAGTTCTTCGTGGAGGGCTTCTTTGATGCCGATCCCCATCCCGGCAACCTGATGGTGGCCCGTGACGGCACGATCACGATCCTGGATCTGGGCATGGTGGGCAGCTTTGACCCCCGCACCCGCACCCTGGTGCTGGATCTGGTGCTGGCCCTGCTCAACGAAGATCCGGCCCGCGCCACCGATCTGCTGGTGCAGCTGGCGCCGCCCAAGGCCAGCAGCGCAGACCGGCGGGGGCTGCGGCGGCAGCTCGACCAGCTGATCCGCGCCAACTTCGCCAAGCCGCTGCAGCAGCTCAACTTTGCCCACTTCCTGGCCGATCTGCTGCAGATCGCCAGCAACTCGGGCCTGCTGGTGCCCGGCAACCTCGGCCTGTTCGTCAAGGCGATCACCAACCTGGAGGGCGTGGCGCGCGCGCTCACGCCGGAGTTCAACTTCAGCGAGGCGATGAAACCCCTGGTGAGCCGGCTGATGGCCCGTGCCCTGCTGCTGCCCCAGCAACGGGTGATGCAGTTCGGCCTTGATCTGCGCAGCCTGCTGCTCGAATCCCCACGCCAGCTCAGCGGCCTGCTGCAGCGCTTCAGCGGCGATGAGCTGGTGTTCGCCTTCCAGCTGCAGGGGCTGGATCGGCTGCTGGCCAACCTCGACGTGCTGTCGCGCCGCATCGCCCTGGCGATCCTGGTGGCCGCCCTGCTGATGAGCGCCACAGTGATGGCCACCCAGTCGGAGCTGCAGCTGCTGCGCCAGGTGAGCCAGGGGCTGTTCGTGGCCGCCAACGTGCTGGGGGTGTGGCTGGTGGTGTCGCTGATGCGCTCCGGCCGCCGCTGAAACACCGCTGCTGCTGCGGCCCGTTTCAGCCCGGCCCCTGCGGGTGGGGATCGGCGGCAACGAGCCCTTCCTGATCCGGCGCGGTGACGTCCTGGAGGGCATCACCCCCGACATCTGGCGCGTGGTGGCAGAGGAGAATGGCTTCGAGGCCGACCTTGTGCCCCAGGCGAACACCGCCTCCAACCTCGCGGCCCTGGAGCGGGGCGAGCTCGACCTGGCGATCGGCCCGATCAGCATCACGCCGGAGCGCCTCAGCAGCGGCGCCATCGAGTTCACCCAGTCCTACTTTTTCGGCCAGGTGGCGGCGCTGTCGTCGATCGGGGTGCTGCTGATGTCCCTGTTCGTGGTGGCCAACCTGATCTGGCTGGCGGAGCGGCGCCGCAATCCAGAGCATTTCCCACCCCATTACCTCCATGGCGTGGGCAACGGCCTCTGGTTTGCGATCGTCACGCTCACCACGGTGGGCTATGGCGACCGGCCCCCGGTGACCCGCCTGGGTCGGGTGATTGCCGGGGTGTGGATGATCATCACCCTGCTGGCCGTGATCTACGACTCTCCGGCCCTGCGCTACTACCTCAGCCAGAACCCCCAACTGGATCTGAAGCTGGCGCCGTTCAGCCTGGCCCAGGAGACCTACGGCTTCGCCATGCCCACCGACAGCCCCCTGGAGATGCCCCTCGACGTGAGTCTGCTGCGGTTGCTGCGCTCCGGCCGGATCGAGGCGATCCACCAGGGCTGGCTCGATGGCCCCACGGATGAGCCTGGGCGCGGAGCCGGGGCGGGCTGAGTATTCCTCTTCATTCTGGCGGCATGGTCTGCACCGCTACCGCGAAGGGTTGCGGTGCAGGTCTTGGGTGGAGATCTCCCTGGAACCAGGGCCCCTCGCCTTCGCTCCCCATGACTTCCACCCTGACCTCTCCCACGGCCCTGGACAGCGCAGAGCCCCTCGATCCCGCGGCTGCGTTCGTGGCCGTTGCCCTGGCGGCCGTCTCCTGGGACGGCACCCTCACCATGGCCGGCTCCCGGGCCCTGCGGCACGCGCTGGACTACCGCCATCCCTACCGCGACTATGCCCCTGCGCAGCTGGTGGGGTTGATGGACGGCCTGATGGCCACCCTGCGCCGCGAGGGTCCCCAGCACCTGATGGTGAGGGCTGCCGAGGTGCTCAATGCCGGCCAGTGCGCCACCGCCTATGCCGTGGCGGCGGAGATCATGCGCTCCGATGGTCCCCTGGAAGATGACGAGCGCAACATCCTCAGCAACCTGGCCGCGACTCTCAACCTGGGCGACGCCGTGACGATCCCCGTGCATGCGGCGATGGATCTGCTGCATGCCGATCTCGACATGGCCTGAGGTCCCGCCCGGGCCGCTCCCCTGGCGTGTGGAAACCGCCATAGCCAAGGGCTGTTGGCCCATTAGGTATCAGCCATTGCGACATCAAGGCCGAACTGGTCGCGAAACTTCATGAACTTGTTGTTTCGTCCATGTCCCTTGCGCGCCAGGTGGAAATCCTGCCCTTCGCCGGCAGCCGTTCCGGCCAAGCCTTCTTCTCCACACCCCAGCCCTGTGATGAAACGTTGATCGCCGAGATCAGCGCCCAGGCGGCCTGCGAGCTCTTCTGTCATCGCCAGCAGACCGATCAGCTGATGGTGCTGCGCGGCGCCATCGACCTGGTGGTGCTCCAGGAGAGGAGCCTGCGGCGCATCAGCCTGCGGGAGGACGAAGGGGTCTGGGTGCGCATTCCCCCCGGTGTTCCCCACGGCGCCATCAACCGCGGCCGCACCCCGGCCCTGCTGGTGAACGCCGTGCTGCGCCATGGCCCCAGCGATCCCCGCGACTACCTGCCCAGGCGGGTGCCAGAGTCCCTGCTGAGCCAGTGGCAGGCCCTGCGGGAGGAGTCCTGGGTCTGAAGTGCTCCAGCCCCCTGAAGAATGGCTCCACCCTCTTGCACTTCCGCCGTGCCGCCCCGCTTCCGCTGGCTGACAGCCCTTGCCTTCACGGCGGCCCTGGCCCTGGGGCTGCTCAGTCCATGGCACAGCCCCTGGCTGCGCAGCGTCCATGGGGCAGCCGCTGAACCCTTTCTGGCCTCACCGGTGCGAGGCCCCGTGGCAGTGATCGGCGGCGAGGGAGGCAACATCGCTGTGCTCACCGGGACCGACGGCACCGTTCTTGTGGATGCCAAGTTCGAGCGTCTGGGCACGCCCGTACGGGGGGCGGTGAAGGCCCTGGGGGGCAGCGACCCCACCTGGCTGATCAACACCCACTTCCACTTCGACCACACGGATGGCAACGCGGGCTTTGCCCGCACGGGCGCCCGCATCGTGGCCCATCAAAACGTGCGGCGCCGCCTGGCGGAGGGCTCCAGCATCCCGGCCTTCAACCTGGTGACCCCCCCGGCTCCAGCGGAGGCCCTGCCGGTGGTGACCTTCGAGCAGAGCCTGCAGCTTTCGCTCAACGGCGAACGCCTTGATCTTGAGTATCTGCCCGCCGCCCACACCGATGGCGACGTGCTGGTGCGCTTCGAGAAGGCCGATGTGATCCATGCCGGTGACGTCTGGTTCAACGGCATGTATCCCTTCATCGATGCCGGCAACGGCGGCACCCTGGCGGGGGCGATCGCCGGCGTTGATCGGATCCTGGCCCTGGCCGGGCCCGACACCCGCATCATTCCGGGCCATGGCAGCGTCGGCAGCCGTGAGGACCTCACCGCCTACCGGGCCATGCTGGACACTGCCCAGCAGCGGCTGTCCGCCCTGAAGCAGCAGGGGCTCGAGCCCGATCAGGCCGTGGCCGCCAAGCCCTTGGCCGACCTTGAGGCCCGCTGGGGGCAGGGTCTGTTCAGCGGCGATCGCTGGATTGAGGTGCTGTGGCCGGCACTTTGAGGCATGCTGAGGCTGAAGATCATCCTCTGCTGCTGCGACCCGTGCTGCGATCTCTTCTGCCTCGCTCCCTTGCCGCTCTGCTGGCCTGCTCCGGGATGGCCCTGATCGCGCCCCCCGCCATGGCCCAAAAAGTGGTGCCCAAGATCGGCACCATCTGCCCCCTGGGCTATGTGGATCTGTTCAACGGCAAGTGCAGCAACCTGGGCGCCTTCAACTACACGGTCACGCCCACCAACGGCAAGGCCTGCCTGGAGGGCTGGATGAACGTGGGTGGTGGCTACTGCCGCAGGAAGAACTGACGATGTCCCTCTGTCGGGATGGCACCAACCAGCCCCTTTGCCCATGAGTGCTGTTGCTCATCCGGCTGTTTTGGTGCGCGTCACGACGGATTTGCCTGGGGCAGCCCTTCAACAGTGGTGTCCCAGGCGGTGTGAAACCATGCTCGAACCGATGCTCGACTGTGGTTACCGCAATGAGCGCTCCCACCTGGTGATGCTCTGCTGCAGCGGACCGGCTGGCTTCGCCCTGGAGCGGGTGATTTTCCCCTTTGAGCTGCTCACCTTCCATGCCCCCGCCGGTGCCACGGCGCTGATCTACGGGCCAGCTCCCCAGGAGCCGGAGTTGCTCGAGAGCTGTGCCGTGGAAACGCTGTTGCTGGGGCTGGATCCCCCGGGATGGCACCCGCTGCTGCCACCCAGCATGGCGGCCCTGCTTCAGGACCTGCGCCAGCGCTACCTGCAGGAGCCCAGTGAGGAAAACCGTCGCCACCTGGTGCAGTTCGAGCAGACCCTGCGCCACAGCCTGCCCAGCTGATGGGCGCCCGCCGCTGCCCGGCGGTCTGTGCTGGCGGTGCGGTTCACCCCCCCAGGGGCACGCAAGCCCCTGGAAGAGCAGAGCAGAATGGATCCATCTATGGGGTATGGGTGCCATGGCCTCGCTTCAATCGCTCAGGAACGGTCCCCCATCGGCCCTCGTGGCCCCGGTGCTGGGCCTGGCGGCCGTGGGTGCCGTGGTGGTGATCCCTCTGGTGGCGCTGGCGGCCATTCCCGTGCTGGTGGCCACGATCCTGGCGGCCGGCGGGGTGCTGGTGTTCGGCCTCACCATCTGGGCCTCGATCGAGGGCCTGGCTGCCCTGGAGCGCTGGATGGAAACCGATCAGCGCTTCCAGAAGTAAGCCGGCCTGGCCTGTTGGCGCCGCCGCAGTTCGGCCTGGAAGGCCTGGCCCAGCTGCCGCGCCTGGTGCTGGCGCCAGCGCTGCTGCCAGCCCACCAGCTTGAGGGCCACAAGCCCGCACCAGAGCAGCAGGGCGGGGGAGGCGAAGGCAAACGGACCATGGTCCATGAAGGCATTCTGGTGGGATGAGCCGGCGTCTGCTGCTGAGCCGTCTGTGGCGGTGGGCAAAGAGCTGTGAGCTTTTTCGAACAGGTGCGGCTACCTTTGGGCCTCTTCAGTTGCCGGACTCAGCCGGAAGCCCATGAAAGGCAACACTGCCGTTGACCTGCAGGGCCTCACCCGTTGGCCCGGCCGAGCCATCCCCCAGGCCCCATCTGCCTCCGCAGCAGTCCGGTTGCGTCGCTCCACCCGCGAGGACGCCCTCCAGCTGATTGACCTGGCCAACCTGGCTCAGGCTTTCCTCAGACAGGAGTCGGTGTACCTGGGTCGTGGCGATTTCTGGCGCTGGGAGCTGGATGGCATCCCCCTATGGCTGGTGCCCCAACTCCAGGATCTCGGTTTTCTGCCCTGATCAGCAGAGGCCCACAGGCTCTGGCCGGTCTCGCCAGGGCGAGATCACCCCGATTCAGAACCGCGACATCGCCGTGATCTTGGCGAGCTTCTGCGTCTCAAGACCTTCGAGTTCACTGAGGTCGAGCAAACCATCCTTCACCAGGCTGGCAAAAACAAACAGGATGCCCTGCAGGCGGAAGTCGAAGCGGCCTTCCATGGTGTGGCGCTCAATGCTCAGGTAGTCGTGCAGATGCCACACGGTGTCGGCGCTCTCTAACTCCTCCACACTCGCCCTCACCCGGGCGATCAGCTTGGCGATGGCACGGCTGTAGGCCCGATCAAAGGCATCCCGGGCGATGGATTGCTCGGTCTCTGTCCAGCCCTCAAGGGTGGTCTCCATCACGGCAAAGGTCCGAGCAATTCCTTGTGTTCAAGGATACCGACACACCCCTGCCGGACGCGAGTCGCTGCCGGGGCAGGTCAAACCAGGGGAGGGTGGGCGCCTCGTGGTGTTCCCGGTGGTAGCCGAAGTGATAACAGGCCAGCAGCGAGGCCCAGACCGGCAGATCCAGGCTGGTGGCGTCACCGGAGCAGAAACGCTGGTGGCGATGGGGCAGGTAGGTGCCCACCAGAAACAACTGCAGGGAGCTGAGCAGCAGGGGCAGGGTGCAGAAGAGCAGCACGCTGTGGGCTGCCCGGTCCCAGCCCAGCCCAGGCAGGCTGTGCAGCAGCACGGTGAGTCCCATCCACCCCACCAGCAGCCTGGCCATCTGGGCGGTGGAGAGGTAGCCCCCCATGAAGCGGCGATACCAGCGCAACGGGCCTGCTTGGGGATCGGGGTGGAAGTCCGGGTCGCCGGGGGTGGCTTCCTGACGGTGATGGCGCAGATGGTTGCGGTGGCAGCGGCCATAGGGAAGGCCGGCATAGAGCCCCAGGCAGGCGGCCCCGAGCCGGTCGTTCCAACGGGGGTGTTCCGGCAGCAGGACACCGTGCATGGCGTCGTGTCCCACGATGAACAGGCCCGTCTGGGCCAGGGTGCGGGCCATCACCGCCACCGCGAGCAGTCCCCCAGCCAGCCCCAGCGCTTCAATAGCGACCAGGGCGATCAGGCTGAGCAGCCAGCCCAGCACAATCCCAGCGGCGAGAAGCAAGCCTCTGCAACTGGTGCCACTCACAGCGATGGGCTCAACGGGCGAACTTCAGCAGTTCGGCCGGTGAGGCCAGCAGATCGATCGCCACGAAGTAGATCTTGCCCGAGGGATCAAGCAGGAAACGCCAGGCCACATTCATGCCCACTCCGGCTCCGAACCAGGGCGTCTGCACCTTGCCGGTGACCTTGATCTGGGTGTAGTCCCCCTCGGCTGGCTCGGCATAACCCCGCTCTGGGAGCAGCCGCAGATTCTGGCAATCCTCCCGGAAGAAGCGCAGGATCGCATCGCTGCCCACGATGGGCTTCTGGAACGGCGGCTGCAGAGCTCCGTCCGGCAGGAAGAGCTGGATCAGGTTGTCGAAGTCGTTGGCGTTCAGCAGGTCCATGTAGTTGTTCACCGTGGGGTTGATCACCCCCTCAATGAACACTTTCTTCCTGCTCTCTTCGGGGGTCGGGGTCACCACGGGCTCCATCACCCGCTGGCCTTCACCCTTGGCCGGATCAAAGCCCATGTCCACCACAAAGTTGCGCAGCAGGGTGATCTGCTGGCCCTGATCCACTTCCTTGAGGGAGCTGAGCACGGCAACGGCGTTGGCCGACAACCGATAGCCCTCGGGAATCGGAGCTACCAGGCCCGCCGCCATCCACTCGCCAAGCTGATACCAGAAGCCCAGCTTGATGTTCACCGACCAATTGGCATAGGTGCGGCAGATCGGTGAATCCGTGCGGTTGGCCAGATCGAACATCACCTGGCTCTGGCCGGCGAAGTCCATGCCCTTGATTTCGTTGAGCACCCCTTCTGCAAACTGCATCCTGGCGGCGCCAGGAGCGGCGATCGTGATGGTGCGCCCCATTTCCAGATAGGCGAACCAGATCAGCGCCAGCTGGTCCTCTGCGCTCAGAAGCCGAAAGCGGGCGGTGATGGCTGGCACCACATCCGCTTTAAGCGTCTCCGGAAAGATGCTGGTGGCCTTTTCAATTGTGAACATGTTGATCACACCCAAAGGTTGCTGTTGCCCGGATCCACCCTAAGGCTCCCGGTGCAACCTCCCAACCCGGCTCAGGCGGGCACCACTGCACAGGCGATACGGGCACCACCACCCCCAAGAGGGGGTGTATCGGTGTACGTGTCGCCCCCGGCATGAACGATCAGGGCCTTGGCGGCCAGATCGCTCACCTGCAGCCGCGGGGCCCGCACCAGCTCTTGGGCCCTGCCATCGGCGGCCACGATCAGACGGCTCAGGTCGCCGCGGTGGCCGTTGCCGTCGGGGCCATAGTGGTGGCCACTGTCTTCGGGATCCCAGTGGCCGCCGGCGCTGAGCCCGGCCACAGGACCGTCCTTGCCCATGCCGGGCTCACAGCTGCCCAGGGCATGGAGGTGAAAACCATGCTCCCCGGGGGGCAGGCCCGACAGTGCGGGTTGGATCACCAGACCCGCGGGTGTGTCGCGCAGGCTGAGACTGCCGATCGGATCCCCCACACCAGTTGCATCGATCCTGCGCAGCTCCAGTTGGAGGTCCGCAGCGAGGACCGGAGCGGCGACCAGGAGCAGGCCCATCAGGCAAGCGAGGAAGCCTTGAATCATCGCTGGCATCAGGCGTCTGCCGGAGCTGGCGGGATGGCGTCGGACGCAGCGTTGACGAGGCAGTGGGGTCATGGCGACCAGGGACAGAGGATGGGGTGGGTCAGCCCAGATACCAGCGCAGCACTGCCGCCAGCTGGCCCACGATGCCCTCGCCGGTGAGCTGCTCCCCCACCACGGCGGCCAGGAATCCGAGCATCGCCACCCGGCCGTTGAGGCGCTCGACAGCGCTGAGGGCAGTGACATTCCAGGGCCGACTGGTGGTGAGGCCTTCGCCGAAACGCTCCACCGGCTCGTAGCTGAACGCCTCTGACCCCGCTGGCGGGGCGTCCTGCTTCACCATCTCTACCTCTACCTCTCTGACCATGGTCTGCACCTGTCCTTGGGGCGAGCCTAGGGCCCATCCCCGTGCGCTAGAGGTGGGCTCTACCGGACTGCCCGTTTCCCCTTGCCGCCCATGGAACCCCCCAGCAAGCAGCAGATCCTGGCCAGCGGCAGTGTCTGGGTGGCCGTCGTGCTGAACCTGGTGCCGGGGCTTGGTACGGGCTACATCTACCAACGGCGCTGGAAGGCCTACTGGATCACCTCCGCCCTGGCCACGGTCTGGTTCGTGGCCGGGGCCCTGCAGGCCCAGGGGTTCGACCCGGCGCTGCAGCCTGATCTGTTGCAACGCAACCAGCTGATCGGCCTGGGTGGGTTCCTGGTGTTGGCCGGCGTTACTGCCTGGGAGGCCGCCGCCGCCGCCAGCAAGGCCCGAGCTTCCTCCTGAAGCCGTGAGGCCCTGAGGCCTCAGCCAGTGCCGGCCAGACCCTCGGTCTCTGGATCCACCGGCAGGCCGCGCCAGCCCAGGGCCAAACGCCGGGCCAGCAGCAGGGCCGGGTAGAGCATCTGACTGCGTTGACTGTCGGCCATCACGGGGGCCAGCACCCGGAGCAGAGCTGCGCTGGGTTCCATCCGCTCGCAGATCCAGGCGATGGCCTCGGCACCATGCCAAACCCTGGATCCTTCCAGCACCATGGCTCCGTCGCGCAGGTAATAGCCCCCGGCGGCCAGCTGCCGGCGCAGGGCCGTGTCGGCCCGGCCATCCCGGATCTCGAGGCCAGGGATGCCGCTGCGCAGCTCGCTCAGTTCAGCGAAGTGGCGGCAGAAGGGGCAGCCGCCGTCAAACACCAGCAGGATCGGAGACGCCGGCTGAGTCAAGGAAAGCTCCAGTCAGCTCCCATGCTGGCGGCCGGGTGACTCGTTCGGAGGCCACCGGCCGCCGCCGGGGGCGCCTCCTACCCTGAAGCAGCCCCACCAGTGCGGCATGTTGCTCGCCCTCACCTGGCCTCCGGAGGCCTACCTGTGGTTCAAGACCCTCCACATCGTGGGAGTGGTGGTGTGGTTCGCCGGGCTTTTTTACCTGGTGCGGCTGTTCATCTACCACCGTGAGGCCGAAGCGTTCGAACCCCCTCTGCGCCAGGCCTTCCACCAGCAATACAGCCTGATGGAGCGGCGCCTGGCCAACATCATCACCACCCCGGGCATGGTGGTGGCGGTGGTCTGTGCCGTGGGGCTGCTGCTGGTGAACCCCGCCTGGCTGCACCAGGGCTGGATGCACGCCAAGCTGGGTTTTGTGGTGGCGCTGCTGGCTTATCACGCCTTCTGCTACCGGCTGATGGGGCAGCTGCAGCGCCAGGATTGCCAGTGGAGCGGGCGCCAGTTACGGGCCCTCAATGAACTCCCCACCCTGCTGTTGGTGGTGGTGGTGATGCTGGTGGTGTTCAAGAACCAGTTCCCCACCGGAGCGGCCACCTGGTTCCTGGTGGCCCTGGTGGTGGCCATGGCGGGCTCGATCCAGTTCTATGCCCGCTGGCGGCGGCTCAGGGCTGAGCAGCTGGCCGGCGAGGCCTGAGCGGGGTGATGGCGATGTGCTCCGGCAGCCTGCTCCGATCGCGCCATCCCCTGGCGGCGGTGCTGGCCGATGTGGAGTCCGGCAGCTGCCCCAGCCGACTCAATTTCCACTGCCACACCACGTGCAGCGACGGCAGCCTCAGCCCGGGGGGCCTGGCCGAGCAGGCACTGGCCCTCGGCCTGGAGCATCTGGCCGTGACCGATCACCACGCCCTCGGCTCCTACCCGCTGGTGCTCGAGGCCTTTCAGGCGGCAGAAGCCTCAGGAGGCGAGGCCCCCACCCTCTGGCGGGGCGTGGAGATCAGCTGTCTGCTTGAGGGTTGCCTGGTGCACGTGCTCGCCCTCGGCTTTGCCGAACAGCACCCGAGCCTGGCGCCCTACCTGCTGGGTCAGGCCGTCGTGGGGCCTGAGCTGCGGGCTGCCGCCGTGGTGGAGGCGATCCATGCCGCGGGGGGCCTGGCCTTGCTGGCCCATCCGGCCCGTTACCGGCTGCCCTTCCAGCGCCTGATCGCCGCGGCGGCCGATCTCGGTTTCGATGGCGCTGAGGCCTGGTACGACTACGGCATGCAGCCCCACTGGCAGCCCACGCCGCTGGTGTGCGAGGCGATCGCCAGGGACCTGCGGGCCCGGGGCCTATTGATGAGTTGTGGTACGGATACCCATGGTCTGCACCTCCATGGCCGCTAAGGTTTGCAGAAGCATTCTCTTGGCAGTCGATGGGTCTGTTTGATCGCCTGTTCTCTTCTGGCTCCGATGCGAAGAGCGCCCCAGTCACCAAGCGCCAGCCCGCCAAGAAGACGGAGGCCATGTTCCTGGACGCGGACGCCTCCAGCAGCCTGGGCGACGTCAACCTGATGAAGCGCGCCTACACGATTCGCCACACCTTCCCCGGCAGCGCCGACAACCCGGGCAACAAGGAAATGGTGGTGGAGGTCTCCTCGATGGAGACCAAGCTCGACAGGATGTCCGAAGGCATGCCCGGCGGTGCCGCCCCTGATCAACGGCTGAACCTCTCCGGAGGCGTGCCCACGCCGGTCAAGAAGACCTTCCCCCAGCAGATGTCCGCGGCTCAGCTGGACCAGCGCAAGAAGGGCTCCTCCGCAGGGGTGAACGTGCCCGGGGGGCCCGCTGCCATGAAGCAGGAGAAGGAGGAGGCTGCCGCAGCCAAGGCCACCCAGCCCCAGATCACCCAGCAGCCCACCGGCAAGCCCGGCGCCATCGATCCCTTCCGCCAGATGGTCAAGGACCTCAACAGCTGAGCTCAGGCCTGCTCGATGCGGGCCTCGCTGCTCAGCACCAGCCGCCTGAGGCCCGCCAGCTGGGTGTCGCTCGCCCCCTCCCACAGCCCGCGGTGGTGGGCTTCTAGCAGTCGTTCCCCCATGTCCCGCAGGGCCCAGGGGTTTTTCTGCTCCAGGAAGGTGCGCACCTCGGGATCGGCAAGCCAGCGCTCGCAGATCGCTCCATAGCCCCAGTCCGGCACCCGTCCAGTACTGGCGTCATAGGCGAACAGGTAGTCGAGGCTGGCGGCCATCTCGAAGCCCCCCTTGTAGCCGTGCTGGCGCATGGCTTCGATCCAGCGGGGGTTGAGCACCCGGCTGCGCAGCACCTTGTCGAATTCCTTTTCCAGCCGGTGCATGCGGGGGCGTGAGCTGCGCGAGTGGTCGCCGAACCAGAGCGCTGGCGCCTGACCCTGCAGGCCCTCGGCAGCGGCGCTGAGGCCCCCCTGGAACTGGTAGTAGTCATCTGAGTCGAGCAGGTCGTGCTCGCGGTTGTCCTGGTTGTGCAGCACCACCTGCACGGCCCGCAGCCGCTGCTCCAGGCCACCGCGGTCCGGGCTGGCCGCCAGGCCAGCGCCTGGGGCCCCGCCTGATGCACCGTCAGCGGCGCCGTAGCGCCAGCTGCTCCAGGCCAGGAAGGCCTCCCCCAGATCGCCTCTCTGCTCCCAGGCCCCGCTATCGATCAAGCCCTGCAGGCCTGCGCCGTAGGCCCCGGGAGCAGAGCCGTACACCCGGGCGCTGTGGCCCTCGCGCCGGGCCGCCTCCGCCAGGGGGTTGGCGGCCCCGTCCTCATCCAGGGCGGCCACCAGCGCCGTGGCCCTGTTGACCCAGTCGACCAACTGGGGGAAGGCGTCGCGGAACAGCCCTGAGATGCGCAGGGTCACATCCACCCGGGGCCGCCCCAGCAGGGAGAGGGGAATCACCTCCACATCCACCAGGCGCCGGCTGGGGCCGTCCCACACCGGCCGCACCCCGAGCAGGGCCAGGGCCTGGGCGATGTCCTCGCCACCGTTGCGCATGGTGCTGGTGCCCCACACCGAGAGGGCGAGCTGGCGCAGGGGCTCCCCCTCGTCCTGCAGGTGCAGCTCGAGCAGCAGCTCAGCGCTGCGGCGGCCCAGGTCCCAGGCGGCCTCGGTGGGCAGGCCGCGCAGATCCACCGAGTAAAAATTGCGGCCCGTGGGCAGCAGGTCGGGCCGGCCGCGGGTGGGGGCGCCGGCCGGGCCCGCGGCGATGCGCTCGCCGGCGATGCCCCCCAGGAAGGCCTGCTTCTCCGCATCGGCGCAGGCCAGCAGGCGGGGCAGGAGTTGCTGGCGCAGATGCTGCAGACTGGCCTGGCTGGCCCCGGCAATCACCAGGAGTTCCTCCGCTGGCCGGGGGACTCTCCCGCCCCGGTTGGGCTGTTCGTCCAGCTCCCGCTGGCAGAGCGCCAGGGCGTGCTCCTCCAGCCAGGCCACCGCATCGCCCACGGTCCTGAGGCCCGTGGCGCTGCCGGCACCGCGGGACAGCAGGCGCTGGCGGTCGCCGTTGGGCAGGGGCAGTTCCTCGGGGTCGGCCCAGGGATCGAGCTCCAGCCCCAGGTCCCTCGCCAGGGCCTGGGTGAAGCCCGCCACACCCGCCTGGGGGGGCCTGGCCAGGCAGAGCAGCAGCTCCGCCAGGGGCGCCTCGGCGGGGAGCTGGCCGTAGGTGTGCAGCCCCAGGCGGATCTGAGCCTCCTTCAGCTCACACAGGTAGCCGTCCGCAGCCTCCAGCCGCGCCTCTAACTCCGCCTCCCTGCACCCGTCCGCCGTCCCCAGGGGCAGCTCCAGAGCCCGCAGCCGCTCCAGCAGCGTGGCTCGCAGGGGTGCGCGACGGTCGCTGCCCAGCTGGCAGGCCTCCCAGTACTCATCCAACAGCGCCTCCAGCTGCTGCAGCTCCCCGTGGAGGCCGGCCCGGCCCAGGGGCGGCGTGAGGTGGTCGAGGATCACCGCCTGGCTGCGGCGTTTGGCCTGGGATCCCTCGCCGGGGTCGTTGACGATGAACGGATAGAGGTGGGGCATCGGCCCCAGGGCCCACTCCGGGTAGCACTGGTTCGAGAGGCCCAGGCCCTTCCCTGGCAGCCATTCCAGGTTGCCATGCTTGCCCACGTGCACCACCACATGGGCGCCGAAACCCTCCCGCAGCCAGAGGTACTGGGCCAGGTAGGCGTGGGTGGGCGGCAGATCGGGGGAGTGGTAGCAGAGGCTCGGGTCGCGGTCGTAGCCCCGCTCGGGCTGGATCAGCACCACCACGTGGCCGAAGCGCAGCCCGCGGATCGGAAAGGCCGGCCGCCCATTGCGCCCAGGCACCAGCCCGGCGTCCTGGCCGGGGGGGCCCCACACCGCCTCCAGCCGCTGGCGGCCCTCAACCGGCAGCTCGCCATACCAGGCCTCGTAGCTCTCCAGAGGCAACTGGTCGAGGGCTGGGCGGTGGCCGCTCTCGGCGTCGTTGGTGAGGCCTGCCAGCAGCTGCTGGATCAGGGCGTCGCCGCCATCGGGCAGGGGGTCGTCACCGAGGGTGAGGCCCGCGTCCCGCAGCCAGCGCAGCATCAGGGCGGTGGAGGCCGGCGTGTCCAGGCCCACGCCGTTGGCCAGGCGACTGTTGCGGGTGGGGTAGTTGGCCAGCACCAGGGCCACTCGGCGCTCCTGCGGCGCCGTGCAACGCAGCGTCACCCAGCGGGCTGTGAGGGTGGCGATCCAGTCGAGCCGTTCCGGGTCCGGGTGGTAGCCCTGCAGGGCCGAGGCCAGCCTCTCACTGGCCCGGCGGGTCTGCTTGAAGGCCCCCACCCGGGTGGTGATGCGGCCGTCCAGCTCCGGCAGGGCCACCTGCAGGGTGAGATCGGTGGGGGCCAGGCCGATGCTGCTGGCCTGCCATTCCTGGCGGGGCCGGCTGCTGCAGAGCAGCTGCAGCACCGGCACGGCCAGGACCTCCCACAGCGGCGCGCCCAGGCCGGCCTCCTCAAACTGCACCGAGGCAAAGGAGGTGCTGCAGAGCACGGCCTCCACCCCCTCGCGGCCCAGCAGATCGGCCACCCCCTGCTGCACGGCCGGCTCACGCAGACCGCTCACCCACAGGGCCCGGGGGCAGAGGCCCTGGCGTCGCAGGGCCGCCAGGCAGCTCTCCATGAGGTCGAGATCGCCTGCCTGCAGCAGGGCGCGGTAGGCGATCACCCCCACCCGTGGCCCGCCCTCCTGGCGCCAGTCGTGGGGGGTGGGGTCCGGCAGTGGTTGCGGCACCGGGGGCGCTGGCGCCTGCCCCCCCACCAGCGCGCCGAGGGCAGCCAGCACCAGCCGCACGTTGGCCGCTCCGCCCTCGCGCAGGCAGCGCCCCAGGGCCAGGGCCAGCTCGGGATCCACCGTGCCGCAGCTGGCCAGGGCCTGCTCGTCCTCCGCCGTGCCGGCCAGCACCACCAGCTGGCGGCGAGCCTGCCCGCTGGCCGCCTGCCCGCCGGGGGCCAGGCTCCCCTCTGCCCAGAGCCCCAGCTGGTCGAGCCCGTAACTCCAATGGCCCCGGCCACCCAGCAGGCGCACCACCACCACCCGGGCGTGGCGGACGGTGCTGGAGAGGTAGTGATCGATCACGGCCGGGTGGGCCAGGGCCGCCAGATTCAGGCCCCGCAGTTCGGTCCCCACCAGTCCGGGCTCGGCCGTCAGCACCCGCTCGATGCTCACCAGATCGGTGTCGGCGCTGGTGAGCAGCAGCACCGGAGCCGCGGGCTGCTCCACGTAGGCGCCAGCATCGCCCTGCTCAGATCCCCCCGGTTGCGCCGCCAGCCTGTGCATGCCCCCCATCCTGCTGGCTGCAGTGAGAAGATCGGGGCACCCAGGCCCTACCCGCAGCCCGCGCACCCATGCATCAGTTCCTGCCCTATGCCTGGTTCGATGGCAAGGTTGTGCGCTTCGAAGACGCCACGCTCTCGGTGGCCACCCACGCCCTGCACTACGGCACGGGGGCCTTCGGCGGCATGCGCGCCCTGCCCAATCCCGCCGATCCCAGGGAGATCCTGCTGTTCCGGGCTGATCGCCACGCCCGGCGGCTGAGCCAGAGCGCGCGGCTGCTGCTCACCGACCTGCCGGAGGCCACGATTCATGAGGCCATCGTGGCTTTCCTGAAGGCCAATCAGCCCACCTGCCCGGTGTATCTGCGTCCCTTCGTTTACACCAGCGACCTCGGCATCGCCCCGCGCCTGCACAACATCGAAACCAACTTCCTGATCTACGGGCTGGAGTTGGGCGACTACCTCTCGCCGGAGGGGGTGAGCTGCCGCATCAGCTCCTGGACCCGTCAGGAGGATCGCTCCCTGCCCCTGCGGGGCAAGATCAGTGGGGCGTACATCACCAGTTCCCTGGCCAAGACCGAGGCGGTGCAGAGCGGTTTCGACGAGGCCATTCTGATGAACAGCCGCGGCAAGGTGAGTGAGGCCAGCGGCATGAATCTGTTCCTCGTGCGCGACGGCCAGCTGATCACCCCCGGGGTGGATCAGGACATCCTTGAGGGCATCACCCGCGCCAGTGTGATCGAACTGGCCCGCTCCATGGGCCTGGAGGTGATCGAGCGCGGCGTGGACAAGAGCGAGCTGTTCATCGCCGAGGAGGTGTTCCTGAGTGGCACAGCCGCCAAGGTGACGCCGGTGCGGCGGGTGGAAACCACCGACCTGCCCCCGGAGCGCCCGGTGATGGAGCGCCTGCGCGAGCGGCTCGTGGCGATCACGGAAGGCCGCGATCCCGCCTATGAGCATTGGGTGACGCGCCTTCGCCTCGACAGCTGACGCCCCAGCCATCACCCCGACGCCATGACCCCAGCCCTGTCATCGAGCCCGGCCGCCTCGGCCCCCTCGGCCGGCTCTAAGCCCCAGCGCCTGGGCTTCCTCGAGCGCCTGCACGCCCCCGAGCGGCCGGTGCTGGTGTTCGACGGTGCCACGGGCACCTCTCTGCAGCAGATGGATCTCACGGCTGAGGACTTCGGTGGTGCCGCCCTGGAGGGCTGCAACGAGTATCTGGTGCTGACGCGTCCTGATGCGGTGCAGGCCGTGCACCGGCAGTTTCTGGAGGTGGGCGCCGATGTGATCGAAACCGACACCTTCGGGGCCACCTCCCTGGTGCTGGCCGAATACGACATCGCCGATCAGGCCTTTGCGCTGAACAAGCGCGCCGCTGAGCTGGCCCGTGAGGTGGCTGACGCCTACAGCACCCCCGAGAAGCCCCGCTTCGTGGCCGGCTCCATGGGCCCCACCACCAAGCTGCCCACCCTGGGCCACGTGGATTTCGACGCCATGAAGGCCTCCTTCGCCGAGCAGGCTGAGGGCCTGCTGGCCGGCGATGTGGATCTCTTCATCGTGGAGACCTGCCAGGACGTGCTGCAGATCAAGGCGGCGCTCCAGGGGATCGAGACCGCCTTCGAGCGCACCGGTGAGCGGCGGCCGTTGATGGTGAGCGTCACGATGGAAACCACCGGCACGATGCTGGTGGGCTCCGACATCGCCGCCGTGGTGGCGATCCTGGAGCCGTTCCCGATTGACGTGCTGGGCCTCAACTGCGCCACCGGGCCCGAGCAGATGAAGGAGCACATCCGCTACCTCAGCGCCCACAGCCCCTTCGTGGTGAGCTGCATCCCCAATGCGGGCCTGCCGGAGAACGTGGGAGGCGTGGCCCACTACCGGCTGACGCCGGTGGAAATGACGATGCAGCTGATGCACTTCGTCGAAGATCTGGGCGTGCAGGTGATCGGCGGTTGCTGCGGCACCACCCCGGCCCACATCGGCGCCCTCACGGAGATGGCGGCCAGCCTCAGGCCGGCGCCCCGGGCGGTGCGCACCCCCGAAAACCGCCATGCGCGGCCGTTGCTGCAGGTGGAGCCTGCAGCTGCCTCCATCTACGGCACCACGCCCTACCACCAGGACAATTCCTTCCTGATCATTGGCGAACGCCTCAATGCCAGCGGCAGCAAAAAGGTGCGCGAGCTGCTGGCCGAGGAGGACTGGGACGGCCTGGTGGCCGTGGCGCGGGGCCAGGTGAAGGAGAACGCCCATGTCCTCGACGTCAACGTCGACTTCGTGGGCCGCGATGGGGTGCGCGACATGCGCGCCCTGGTGAGTCGGCTGGTGACCAACGTGAACCTGCCACTGATGCTCGATTCCACCGAGTGGCAGAAGATGGAAGCGGGCCTGAAGGTGGCCGGTGGCAAGTGCATCCTCAACTCCACCAATTACGAAGACGGCGATGAACGCTTCTTCAAGGTGCTCGAACTGGCCCGCCAGTACGGGGCCGGCGTGGTGGTGGGCACGATTGATGAGGAGGGCATGGCCCGCACGGCCGAACGCAAATTTGCCATTGCCCAGCGGGCCTATCGCGATGCTCTGGAATTTGGAATCCCAGCCCACGAGATCTTCTACGACACCCTGGCCCTGCCGATCTCCACGGGCATCGAGGAAGACCGTGCCAATGCCTTGGCCACGGTGGAGTCGATCAGGATGATCCGCGCCAACCTGCCGGGCGTGCACGTGCTGCTCGGCGTGAGCAATGTGAGCTTTGGCCTCTCTCCAGCAGCGCGGATTGTGCTGAACTCGGTGTTTCTGCACGAGTGCTGCCAGGCCGGCATGGATGCGGCCATCGTGAGCCCGGCCAAGATCCTGCCGCTGGTCAAGATCAGTGAGGAGCATCAGCAGGTCTGCCGCGATCTGATCTACGACAAGCGCCGCTTCGAGGCAGACCAGGCCGGTGCGATCTGCACCTATGACCCCCTCACCGTGCTCACCACCCTGTTTGAGGGAGTGAGTGCCAAGGAGGCGCGGGCCTCGGGCCCCTCCCTGGCCGATCTGCCGGTGGAAGAGCGGCTCAAGCAGCACATCATCGATGGTGAGCGCATCGGGCTGGAGGGCTCCCTGGAGGAGGCTCTGCAGCGCTACCCGGCCCTCCACATCGTCAACACCTTCCTGCTGGATGGCATGAAGGTGGTGGGCGAGTTGTTCGGCTCCGGACAGATGCAGCTGCCGTTTGTGTTGCAGAGCGCTGAAACCATGAAGGCGGCCGTGGCCACCCTGGAACCCCACATGGAGCGGCTCGAAGGCGAGAGCTCAAGCAAGGGCAAGTTTCTGATTGCTACGGTGAAGGGCGATGTGCATGATATCGGCAAGAATCTCGTTGATATCATCCTCACAAATAATGGCTATGAAGTGATCAATCTGGGCATCAAACAAAGCTGTGATGCCATCATCGAAGCCCAGCAGAAGCACCAGGCTGATTGCATCGCCATGAGTGGCCTGCTGGTGAAGTCCACTGCCTTCATGAAGGACAATCTGGCGGCCTTCAATGAGGTGGGCATCACCGCCCCGGTGATTCTCGGCGGCGCGGCGCTGACGCCTCGTTTCGTTCATGGCGACTGCCGCTCCACCTATGCGGGGCAGGTGGTGTACGGCCGCGATGCCTTTGCCGATCTGCGCTTCATGGACGCTCTGATGGAGGCCAAGGCGGCTGATGGCTGGGACGACCATCAGGGGTTTCTCAACGGCACCCCGGAGGGCGTAGGTCTCAGCGATGGCCCCGCAGCGGAGCCCGGCGACAGCTCCGGACCCGTTGCAGAGGACGGGGAAGCAACACTCGCCGAGGCGGCCCCGGCTGAAGTCGCCCAGAAAGCCCAGGCTGGCCCCAACGATCACCGCTCCGACAACGTGCCGGAGGAGCCGGCCCTGGATCCACCGTTCTGGGGCAGCCGCGTGCTCAGTGAGGCCGAGATTCCGCTGCAGGAGGTGTTCGCCTATCTCGATCGCAACGCCCTCTTTGCCGGTCAGTGGCAGCTGCGCAAGACCCAGCAGCAGAGCCGCGAGGCCTACGAGGCCATGCTGACCGCCAAGGCGGAACCGGTGCTGCAGCAGTGGCGGCAGCGCTGCCTTGAGGAGCAGCTGCTCACTCCCCGGGTGGCCTATGGGTACTTTCCCTGCGGCCGCCAGGGCAATGCCGTGCTGCTGTTCGACCCCCAGCAGCCCGAGCGGCAGCTGGGGCGCTTCGAGCTGCCGCGCCAGCGTGGTGGCAACCGCTACTGCATCGCTGACTTCTACCGCGACCTGGCCAGCGGCCCCGCAGGCGAGCCCGTGGCCACCGACGTGATGCCCATGCAGGCGGTGACCATGGGCGAGCGGGCCAGCCAGTTTGCCCGGCAGCTGTTCGCGGCCGACCAGTACACCGACTACCTCTACTTCCACGGCCTGGGCGTGCAGCTGGCCGAGGCCCTCGCCGAGTGGCTCCACGCCCGCATCCGCCGGGAGCTGGGCTTCGCGGCCCAAGAGCCCCAGGCACTGCGCGACGTGCTGGCCCAGCGCTACCGCGGCAGCCGCTACTCCTTCGGCTACCCGGCCTGCCCGAACGTGGCTGACTCGCGCCAGCAACTGGAGTGGCTCGGCGCTGAACGCATCGGGCTGAGCATGGACGAGAGCGACCAGCTGGAGCCCGAGCAGAGCACCACGGCCCTTGTGGCCCTGCACAGCAAAGCCCGCTACTTCAGTGCCTGAAGGCGTGCCGGATGGCGCCTGAATGCCCCGTAGCCTGGGGCCTCCTCCCTGGAGTCTCCATGGCGATTGCCGGTCCTGATGGTGTCGATGCCGCCATCCAGGCGGGTGTGGACCTGGACGGTTCACCCATCCCCGCAGGCATGCTCAGCCTCTACACCGAGGTGATGGAGCTCGAAAGCCGCCGCGCCCGCAGCGGCGTGACCAAATCGATGCGCAACCGGGTGGTCAAGACCGGCTCCAAACACCTGGACCAGGCCAGCCTCGACGCCCGCCTCAAGGCGGCCGGCTGGGAGGGGCTCAAGGCCAAGGAGATCGCCTTCTTCTACGGCTGATCACCGGAGCTGGCGAGGCATAGGGCAGGTGCTGGACTCCGGCCTCAGCTGCACATCTCCTCGAGGCTGTCGATCACCTCCTGCTGGAACTCCTCCAGGTCGGAGGAGTCGCTGAGGTCGAGGCCCTCCCCAGCAGCGTTCTGGGTGAGCTCCTGGAAGTGGAACGCCCCCTCCCCATGGGCCAGGAACTCCATGGCAGACGGTTCACCACTTTCTTTGTAGGCATCGCAGAGGGCCAGGAAGGCCGCATCTTCGGTGAATTCCCAGCTCATGTAGGGGGGCGCACAGAACGACGGATTGATCGCGCTCTCCGACCTTTAACGCCTCCCCCCCGGAATCCGTCAACCATCTGGCCGAACTTTGCCGAGATGGCGGGCAGTCCGTCACATTCGCCAGACTGGTCAGCGCAGTCTGTTCGGACCACGTGACCAAGACCAGTGCCAGGCCGGTGGCCGACCAGAACGTGCTAGGGGATCCTCTGGAGCTGTGCAGCTGTGAGCCGATGACCGGCTGGTTCCGCGACGGCAACTGCCGCACCAACGGCGCCGACCTGGGCCGCCACACCGTCTGCTGTGTGGTCAATGAGGCCTTCCTCACCTACAGCCGGGCCCAGGGCAATGACCTGAGCACCCCGGCGCCGCAGTACGGCTTCCCCGGCCTGCGTCCCGGCGACCACTGGTGCGTCTGCGCACCGCGCTGGCTGGAGGCCTATGAGGACGGCATGGCCCCACCGGTGCGGCTGCAGGCCACCGAGGCCAGCACCCTGGAGGTGATCCCCCTGGAGGTGCTGCGCCAGAACGCCGCCTGAGCTGGCCCCCAGCCGTGGCCGCTACCAGGGGATCGGCGCTCCGTCCCAGGCCCAGAAACGGCCGCTCTGCTCCGGTCCGAGCCCCTCGAGCACGTCGAGCAGGTGGCCAGCGGCCCGCTCGGGGCTGAACAGCCGATCCGGGGGCACGTTGGCCTGAAAGGGCCCGGAGAGGGCCGTGGCTGTGGTGCCGGGGTGCAGCAGGCTGACGCAGCCGAGGGGGAGCCGCCGGCGCCATTCCAGGGCCAGGGTGCGCAACAGCTGGTTCTGGGCGGCCTTGGCCGCCCGGTAGCCATACCAGCCCCCCAGGCCGTTGTCGCCGATGCTGCCCACCCGGGCGGACAGGCTGGCCAGATGGAATGGCTCCTGCCTGGGCAGGACCGGCTCGATTGCCTGGGCCAGCAGGATCGGGGCGAAGGCGTTCACCGCGAAGCTGCGCTCCAGGGAGGCTCGCTTCACCTGGGCCAGCCGCTTCTCGGGCTTGAGCTCGGCGTCATGCAGCAGGCCGGTGCTGTTGAGCACGAGCCGCAGGGGAGGGCCCTGGGCCAGGCTCTCGCCCAGCTGCTGCAGGCTGTGGTCGCTGGTCACATCCACCGGCAACCAGCCCACGCCAGGCCCGGCCGTGCGGAAGTCGCGGCGGGAGGCCCCCAGCAACTCCAGCCCAGGCGCCCGGCGGGCCAGCTCCCGCAGCAGGGCCTGGCCGATGCCGCCGCAGCCCACCACCAGGGCCCGACCACACCAGGAGTGGAAGACGGATTCGGCGCGGGCCATGGCGGCAGAGGGGAAGCGGGCCCAGGGGGGAGCCGACGAAGCCCCATGGTGCCAACCTTGTCGGCTTCTACGCCGCACTGCCCCCATGCCCCTTCGCATCGCCGTGCTCGGCCGCGGAGCCTGGGGCCAGACCCTGGCCGAGCTGTGGCAGCAGCAGGGCCACAGCCTCAGCATCTGGTCCAGGCGCGATGGCGTCGCCCCCGCCGGCGTGCTGCCAGGGGCAGACCTGGTGGTGGCGGCCGTGGCGATGGCCGGTATCGACAGCCTGAGCCGGCGGCTCGGGCCCCACTGGCCTTCGGGCACGCCTCTGCTGAGCTGTACCAAGGGCCTCGACCTCGACCTGCTGGCCACCCCGAGCCAGCTCTGGCGGCGCCAGCTCGGCCCGGTGCCCCTGCTGGTGCTGAGCGGCCCGAACCTGGCGGCGGAACTGCGTCAGGGCCTTCCCGCCGCTGCCGTGCTCGCCAGCGACGATCTGCCCCTGGCCCAGCGGTTGCAGGCCGAGCTCAGCGGCAGCACCCTGCGGCTGTACACGAATCCCGATCCGATCGGCACGGAAGTGGCAGGGGCGCTCAAGAACGTGATCGCCGTGGCTGCCGGCGTCGCCGATGGCCTCGCCCTGGGGGCCAACGCCCGGGCGGCCCTGCTGACGCGCGGCCTGGCGGAGATCGGCGTGGTGCTCGCCGGCCTCGGCGGCCAGCCCGCCACCCTCTATGGCCTCGCCGGCCTGGGTGATCTGATCGCCACGGCCAGCAGCGACCTCAGCCGCAACTACCGCAGTGGCAGGCTGCTTTCGGAGGGGCTGGCCCCGGCGGAGGTGGAGCGCAGCATCGGTGCCACGGTGGAGGGCCTGCGCACGGCGCGGGCGGCCCTGGTGCTGGCGCAGCGCCATGGCTGGCAGCTGCCGATCACGGCCCAGGTGGTGGCCCTGCTGGATGGCCGCTGCAGTCCGTTGCAGGCGGCCCAGGCGTTGATGCTGCGCCAGCTGCGGTCCGAGGCCCAGGGGGAGCTGCAGCCCCAGCCCCAGCCACGGGCGCAGCCATGAAGCTGCCTGCAGTGCTGGTGGAAGCCTTCGCCTCGGAGCCCTGCAGCGGCAACGGTGCTGCTGTGGTGCTGGTCAACCAGCCCCTGCCGGACAGCTGCCTGCAGGGACTGGCCCGCAGCCTCAACCAGTCGGAAACCGCCTTCCTCTGGCAGCGCCAGCAGGAGTGGCAGCTCCGCTGGTTCACGCCCACCTGTGAGGTGGCCCTGTGCGGCCATGCCACCTTGGCGGCGCTGCTGGCCCTGGGGCACTGGGGGCTGGTGGCGCCAGGGTCGACGCTGCGCTTCCACAGCCTCAGCGGCCCCCTGGAGGCCAGGCTGCTTGCCAGCCCGGCAACGTCGGCAGACGGCCTGGGCGCCGGCTGGATCGTGCTGCCCAGCAGTGGCCTGGTGCCTGCCCCGCTGCCCCAGGACCTGGGCTCCCTGGTGAGTGCATGGCTGGCCTGCGGCGTCGAGGGCTACTGGACCTCACCCCTGGGTTACACGGTGGTGCTGCTGCCGGGCTCCGCCCCCCTGGCCTCGGCCGCTCTGCCGGCCAGCGCCGTTCCGCCCGGCCAACGCCAGGGACTGGTGCTGATGCAGCCGATCGCTGCCGCGGGGCCGCCGGCGCCGACGGTCCTCGACGAGACCTGCCGCTACCAGCTCCGTTTTCTGGCGCCGGGGCTGGGCATCGACGAAGATCCCGTGACGGGCTCAGCCCACGCTCTGGTGGCTCCCTGGTGGCTGCAGCAGCTGGGGCTGGCCAAGGTGGCGGGCTGGCAGTGTTCCCCCAGGCCGGGTGGGATGGTGTGCGAAGACGCGTTTTCAGGCATGATCCGCTTGAGCGGATCGGGACATCTCCTGTGGGACGGACACGTGCATCTCGGCCCTGGAGACGGCTGGCCTGGCCCCTGGGGCTGAGGCTGAACAGCCCCTTCACCCGTCAGGTGCTGGTGGCCACGCCCCTGGCCGTCGTGGCCGTGGCCACGGGCTTCGCCGCCCAGACCCTGGCGCCCCAGTCCTACGGGACCGTGCAGGGCGAGCTGCTTGACACGCTGATGGCGGTGCCGCCGCCGGCCCTCGACACGGATGCGGCCGCCGACCAGCTGCGCAGCCTCGAGGCCCGCAGGATGGCCCCCCTGCCCACCCCTGAGGCCCCCTCGCTGGGTCTGGCGGAGCCCGCCGCCGCAGCCCCGCTCGACCTCGAGATCCGCGTGGCCCTGCTACGGGCCGGCGCCGCCCCCAGCCTTTCGGCCCGCGGGCCCTGGCAACTGCTCAGCCGCGACGGGGCCCTGCTCCAGCAGGGCGGGGCCGGCGAGAGGGTGCGTCTCTCCGGTGCCCTGCAGGCCGTGCCGGAAGCCTGGTTCCAGACCAGCGGCGATGCCCTGCTGGTGAACGGTCAGCCCTATGCCGGCCGCATCCGGCTGATCCAGCAGGAGGGCCAGCTGCGGCTGGTGAACCATCTGCCCCTCGAGACGTACATCACCTCGGTGGTGGGGGCGGAAATGCCCAGCAGCTGGTCGCCGGAGGCCCTGCGGGCCCAGGCGGTGGCGGCCCGCTCCTACGCCCTGGCCCACATGGCCAGACCCGCCGATCGGCACTGGCACCTGGGCGACACCACCCGCTGGCAGGCCTACCGGGGCATGGCCAGTGTCAGCGAGCCGACCCGCCAGGCCGCAGCCTCCACCGCCGGGCTGATCCTGAGTTACCAGGGCGCGATCGTGGAGAGCCTCTATGCCGCCAACCGGCAGATCACCCTGGAAGCCCACGGCCACCTCGGCGCCAGCATGAGCCAGCACGGCGCCCAGGACCTCGCCAAGCAGGGCTACCTCTACAACCAGATCCTCGGCCACTACTACCAGGGGGCCTCCCTGGCGCGTCTGAAGGCCGGTGCGGGTTGAACGCCTCTGGAAGGCGGCGCTGGAGATCTCCCAGGCCGCCAGGGCGAGTGGTGATCTGGTGCCGCTGCGCACCGAGCTGGTGGCCCAGCCCGCCCTGCAGCCCTTTGTGCTGCGCCGTCTGCTGAGCGCCACCCCCAAGCACCTGCGCCGGGAGGGGCCTCGGCCCAACCCCTTCCTGCCCTGGGATCGGGCGCTGGAGGTGGAGCGACTGGGCCACAGCCACGTGCTGTTGCTCAACAAGTTCCCCGTTCAGCCCGGCCACCTGCTGGTGATCACGCAGGACTGGGCGCCCCAGGCCGGCTGGATCGGCCTGGCTGATTGGCAGGCCGTGGCCTATCTGGCGGCGGACACCGCGGGCTTCTGGTTCTTCAACAGCTGCGCCGCTGCGGGCGCCAGTCAGCCCCATCGCCATCTGCAGCTGCTGCCGCGCCACGCCGACGAAGCCAGTTGTCCCCTGGTGGAGACGTTCCGCAGCCAGCTCCGCCAGCAGACCCGCCCCTGGCCCTGGCGCTACCGGCTCAGTGCCCGCCAGTGCCCCCACGATCCCTCGGAGCTGGAGGCGCTCTACCTGCACCATGCGCAAGAGCTGGGCCTGGGTGATCCCCAGCGGGACCCCCAGCCGCGCCATCCCTACAACCTGCTCTTCGATGACGAGTGGTTTCTGACGGTGCGGCGGGAGCAGGAGCACTGCGCCGGCTACAGCGTCAATGGGCTGGGGTTCGCCGGCTATCTCCTGGCCACGCAGCGCTCCGATCTCTCCTGGCTGCTGTGCCACGGCCCCTGGGAGTTGCTGCGGCGGGTGGCAACACCGCTATGAGGCCCAGGCCATGAGATTCGGTGGTTCCACGGTTGTCAGGTCGGCGGGGGATGGGCGTCGCTGGAAACGGGACAGCCCCATGGGGTTGCTCCCAGCCACTCTTCCGTTGGCACCCCCCTATGACGACCTCTACAGCCACACTTTCCAACCCCGTCCCTGGCCTCGCCCCGGCTCCAGTCGCCAGCAGCGTCGAGGCCCGCAACCGCCGCGTGGAGCAGTACAGGGCCCTGGTGCGGCCGATCGCCCTGCATTACCACCTCCGCTCCCCTGAGCCCCTTGACGACCTGATCCAGGTGGGGTTGATGGGACTGCTGCGGGCCGCGGAGCTCTACCGGCCCGCCACGGCCACTCCCTTTGAGGCCTTCGCCCGACCCCATATCCGTGGGGCAATGCTCCACTACCTCCGTGATGTGGCTCTGCCGATCCGGTTGCCCCGGCGTCTCGATGAACAGCGGCAGCAGCTGGCCCGGGTCAGGGGTGAGTGGTTCGCCACCCACCACCGCCCGGCCACGGAGGATGAGCTGCGCCGCCTGCTGGGCCTGAGCCAGGACCGTTGGCAGCAGCTGCTGGCCGCCGAGCGGTTGGTGCGTCTGCCCTCGTTGGAGGCCCTGCAGCTGGAGGGAGTTCACGATGGGGCCCACGACTGCTCCACCGCTGTGATCAGCCAGGAAGCGGGCCCAAGTCACGAGGACCATGCTCCCTTGGAGGCTCCCTCGGCGCTGCTGGCCCGGCTGGAGGAGCCCCTGCGGCTCGTGGTGGAGAAGGTGGTGCTGGGGGGGTGGAGCTACAGGAGAACGGCAGCGGCCCTCAAGGTGAGCCCCATGACCGTGCAACGCCGGCTGCGCAGGGGACTCGCCGAGCTGCGGGGCTGGCTGATCAGCCCTGAGGTTCAGCGGCATCCCGCTGCATCTGCTGTTCCAGGGTGCTGATCGCCGCGCTCACCGCCGCCAGCTGGCGCTCGATGCCATCGCGCCAGAAGCGCAACATGCGCAGCTTGCGCTCCTGGTGGCGGCGGAGCCCATCGGCGGAGGGCTCAGCAGGGCCGCAGCATCCGAAGGAGAGGAACATGGAAGTGGAGTCGTAGAACAAGGTTCTAGCGGTGGCACGGCCCGTCTGAGAGCGGGCCCTCGATCCTTTCCCCGGGGGAGCTGGGGCTGAAGGGAGTGGGATCGTCTCCGGTAGGGTGATCAAGGCCCCGTCGGTCTGATGCAGCGCCGCGGACGTCCTCGCATTTCCCTCGAGTGCATGGTTGCTCCCTGTACGGCGTCTGCTCTTAAAGGAATTCTCTGCGGCGCAGGCCCGTCCAAGTGCACCGCACCCCAGCACTTTCCCCCCTTAGACGATTGAGATCGTTGGTTGCTTCCCGGCTGCTGCCAAACCCAGGCGGCCTCTGTCGCATGGTCTTGGTGGTGGCCATCGCCACGATTGGCGTCCCGGCCCAACCCGCCCAAGCGGCCGTGGCCCTGATGGCCGGTCAACGGGCCAGGGCCCTCAATGGCAGCTTCAACAGCGTGCCTGTGCTGCACTCCAACCAGCCCGAAGAGGTGGAGGGTCCGGGCATCCTGATCACCACTGAAGCCGGGGTGACCTACGCGGCCGAAAACGGCGCGGCCCTGAAGAACGCCGAGTTCACCTTCAACGGTGACTTCGGGGTGCACATGCACCACAAGTATTTTCCTGATTACCGCAAGCAGATCCGCCCCGGTGAGCGCCGCACCGAGCTCACCCTCGGGCTGATCCTGATCAACCCAGGTCAACGACCCGTTCAGATCAGCTTTGATCGGGGTGCTGTTCGCAACAGCTTCCAGGCGCCCTACCTGGCCAACAATCTGATGGGTGTGAAGCCCCTGGGTGTCCGGCCCTGGAACACCGGCCCCGGGGATGCCACTGCGGTCCAGATGCTCAGGGGTGGTCTGGACCGTGGTCTCAGCGAGACGATCACCATTCCTGCCCGCAGCCGCGTGGTGCTGTTCCGCACCCAGCTGCCGGCCCTCGGGATCGCCAATGCCCTGCTGCGAGGACACAGCAACGGGCCATTCCAGATGGCGGTGGTGGCCGCCAGCAATCCCTACAGCGATGCAGATCTGGTCAGGGTGCTGGATCAGCGCCGCCTGGCGCCCGGGCGCGTGTACCTCAATCAGGTGGCTGCGATCAAGAACCGCCGGGTGTTTTCCCGGGTCGGAGGGGTGGCCCTGGGGGATGAATACCAGGCCTCGATCACCCATGACCTGAAGCGGGAAGGCCCCCTGCATGTGCCGCTCACCAGCACCGACCGCCATCATTTCGGCACCCGTGATGTGCAGGTGAACCAACTGGCCAGCCGCATGGTCGATTCCTCCCTCGACAACGTCGGCACCTACGGCGTGCGCTTCGATGTGGATCTCAACCTGAAAGGTTCCGGCCCCTACGAGCTGGTGCTGAGTCACCCCACGATCCCAGGTGTCAACACCTTCACCGCTTTCCGCGGCTCGATCCAGATCCGCACACCCCAGGGACTGCAGGAGGTCCATGTGGGCATGCGCTCGGGCGAGAGTCTCTCCCTGGCCACCCTGAATCTGCCTGGAGGGGGGAGTGGCTATCCGGTGCGCGTCAGCCTCGTCTACCCCGCTGATGCCACTCCAGGTCACCTGCTGAGTGTGGTACCCACCACCCAGCTCGCCATGGTGCAGGCACGCCAACTGGCCCAGGCCGCTTCCACCCCAGCCACTGCTGCCCCCGGGCCGGCGGCTCCCGCTCCCCGCCCCGTTCCCCCGGCTCCCAGGGCGGCCGCTCCACCAAGGGCAGTCAACCCGCCGCCCGCCCGCGTCATGCCCTCGCCCCAGGCCGCACGCCCCGGCCCAGCCCCCAACCGCCCAGCTGGAGCGGCGTTGACCAGGGAACAGGCCGCAACCAAGCTGAATCCCGATCTGCTCGATCGCTACCAGGAGGCCCTTGACGCCCAGCGACGGATCATGCGTGAGTTGATGCAGCGGTGAGCTGGCTCCTGGGCTCGGGGCGCCATGGCTGACGACGACCCCAGGGACTTCAAGCAGGTCAGCCTGCGGCTCTCAGCCGAGCTGGTGAGTCGCATTGACGTGCTCAAAGCAGAACTCGGCTGCCGCAGCCGCGGCGCGGTGGTGGAGCGCCTTCTGCACCACCTGCTCGGTCCTGAGGGCGAGCAGGTCGATCCCCTTGGCTCCCCATCCCTGGAGCCGCATCAGCTTGAGCTTGGGGCGGACGCCGTACCGCCAGAGGTTCGCTCCGGCCGCCAGTCAGCCATCGATCCAGCTCCGCTGGAGCAGCCTTCCCAGGCAGGTCACCACCCGGGGCTGTCCAAGCCGCCATCTGCAGAGGCTGGATCCTCTTCGCCATTGCCGGAGCAGAACGGCGATTTCGACGAATGCGGGTCCCTTGTGCTGCTGGCCGGTAACCGACCGGGAGAGCTGCTCGTGGATCCCCTCTCGGAGCTGTCAGGCCAGAGTCAGTCCTCCCCAGAGGAGGGGGTTGGCCCTGAGTCCAGCAGCCCAGGCTCCCGCCCGGCCAAGCGCGGCATCGACCTGCCGGGATTCGTGCAACGCCGCAGTGACCAACTGCGCCGAAGCCTCGACCCCCAGACCAGGGAGCTCCCCACCCGCCTGGAGCCGATGCCCCAGGTGTCGGCTGAACGCCTCAGCCTGGCCTTATCCAGGGCGGATCAGCACTGGCAGGAGCTCTATGCCCAGCCCGCCCAGGCGCCGGTGCTCGAGGCCGCGATGCTCTGGATCGCCCAGGACATCTGGCCCCAGAGTGACCAGAGCGAGGGGCGTCTGTTCACCTGGTCGCTTGGCCAGGAGGTGATGCGCCTGGTGGCTCCGTCCTGGCCTGAGGGACCAGCCAGCTTCGCCAAGGTGATGGTGATGGCCGGTGTGCTGGAAGACCCCTTCAGCAGTGCCACCCTCGAGCTCCGCATCCCCACGTTGATCCGTCGGTTTGTGCACCGTTTCCGCCAGCGCCGCAGCGGCACCTCGTTCCAGAGCCTGGAGCACACCATGACCCTGCTGGGGGCCCTGAAGTTGCTGGAGCTGCCCACGGATCCCGGCGAACGACTCACCTTGCCCCAGATCCGCGAGGCCTACCGCGAGATGGCCCTGGCCCACCATCCGGACGCAGGAGGATCGGATGATCTGATGCGTCGCCTCAACGAGGCCTACCAGCTGCTCAAGGAGCTCTACCGCACGCGCTGATCCCCACGCCCGGCACTGGCGAGGGCGGGCAACGCAAGCACCGTCTCACATGGCGCGACTGCGCCACAGATCGAGTCTGTTAATGCGACCAAGTCGAGACTGCCGAGCCTTGTGTTTCGCTCCGCGATCTCGACTTAGGCCATGGACTCCATTGGCGCAGGGACAGGGCGCCTGTCCAGATGGTCCGTCCTCGCGATCGTCATGGCGGCAGCCGCAGTTGCGCCTGATTGGGTGTGCCCACCCCGCGAATGGAACGGGGGAGCAGCTCGGGCGCCTTGCGACGTTCTCGCTTGTCTCGGGCGGGACCATAAACTGGCCACAGCATGGGACCCGAGAGAGAAATCCGGGACCATGGTTTTTCAGTGTTTTCACCTGCGGCATCCGGGGTACCGAGCCTGGAGAATCCAGCCTTGATTGAGCTCCTCGCTTTCAAGAGTCAGTCGTCGTTCTGCTTCGAATTGCTTGCCGCCAACTCCCGTGAGACCTGGTGGGCTGTGCTGGGAGTCGGCGCCATGCAGGAGAAAGGCATCAAACCTGCCGCATGCCATGTCCAGAGACAGCCTGGCACTGTGTCCAAGAGCCGACTGCGCCATTCAAAAAGACTGGTAGCACTGAAGACAGTTCATCTGCGTACCTGTGTCAAATGCAGGTACGCAAGACCGCTGGCGGTGCTTGTCGTCACCAGGCCCCTGTGTCGTCAAGCAAGTCTCATCTGGGGCTGCTAGTTAGACCTGTCTCCAGACCCAAACGGGATTGCTGAGACTGATGAACGCAATGCGCCCAGGGATTCCCTGGCCTGGCCGCAAGCTTGAGGCCGCCCGGGCTGCCAGTGCTCCCCTACTCGCTGGCTCCCGAAACCGCCCGGCGGGACGGAGCCCGAGCGCGCCTGGGCGAGACTCGGCTCTCGCTGATGAGACTCAAGAAGGGACCTGTAGCGAGACCAAGCTGAGACCTTCTGGATCATTTTCGCTCGTCCCAGGGGCTCAGCAGGCAAGGGCAGCCAGCACCAGCGAGCAAAAACCCCACGTCTTGCAGGGCGCTGCAGGGCGTGGGGCAAGGGAGACGGTGACCTCCTGAGAGCCTGAGGCGGGAAGCTTCAGGTGGGGGTCTGCATCCCCTGGATCAGGTAGTCGAAGTAGGGACCGGCCAGATCGGCCTGGTCGGTGGAGAGCAGGGAGAGGGCGGCATCCTTCATCGTGCGCATCGCCTCGACCATGCCCGGCATGGGCACGCCGAGGCTGTTGTACATCTCGCGGGCTCCCACCAGGCCGATCTGCTGGATCAGTTCGGTGCTGCCGGCCAGCACCCCGTAGGTGACCAGCCGCAGATACCAGCTGTAATCGCGCAGGCACTGGGCCCGCTGCTTCTGGCCGTAGGCATTGCCGCCGGGGGCCACATACTCGGGCTTGCGGCCGAACAGTTGCTTGGCGGCTTCGTCGACGATCTTCTTTTCGTTGTCGGTGAGGGAGCGCACCACAGCCAGGCGCCGGGCGCCGCCGCTGAGGTAGTCCACCATGGAGCGCAGCTCGCCGCCGCTTGGATAGCGAAGCTGGTCGTCTGCCTGAAGGATCAGATCCCGAACGACGCTCATTGCAGCGACCAGATGCAAGCGCCACTCTATCGACTCCAGCGCGCCCAGCCGGCATCAGGACTCAAGGTGTAACGCCCCTTTGCACGACCTAGGGTCGAGGCCTGATCACGAGCGCAACGATGGGCCAAAGGGTGGATCTCCGGGTGGATGGTCTCACCCATGACGGCCAGGGCGTGGGCCGGGTGGATGGCATGGCCTGTTTTGTGCCTGGTGCCCTGCCCGGCGAGGTGGTGGCTGTGCAACTGGTGCATCGGGCCAAGCGCCACTGGATCGCCGATCTGGTGGGCGTGATCGAACCCTCCCCCGAACGCCGCCAGCCCCCGTGCATCCTGGCCCAGCGCTGTGGGGGCTGCAGCCTGCAACACCTGGAGGATGGGGCGGAGCTGGCCTGGAAGGGCAGCCGCGTTCAGCAGGCCCTGGAACGCCTGGGGGGGCTGCAGATCAGCGTGGCTCCAGCCCTGGCCGCGATGGCCAACCTGGGCTACCGCAACCGGGCGATCATTCCGCTGGAACGCCGAGATGATGGTCTGGTGCGGGCGGGCTACTACCGCCGCGGCACCCACCGGATCGTGAACATGAACCACTGCCCGGTGCTCGATCCGCGGCTCGATGCCCTGATCGCCCCGCTCAAGGCCGATCTCGCCGACGCCGGCTGGCCGGTGGACCGGGAGCTGGAGACCGGTGGCGGCCTGCGCCATCTGGCCCTGCGACTGGGGCACCACACCGGAGAGCTGCTGCTCACCCTGGTGAGCAGCCACTTGGAGCTGGATCAGCTGCCCCGCTGGGCCGACCGCTGGCTGAACCGCTGGCCGCAGCTGGTGGGCGTGACGCTCAACCTGCAGCCCCTCCCCACCAACACCCTGCTGGGCCCCACCACGGAACTGGTGGCGGGCCGCAGCTGGCTGGTCGAGCGTTTTGCCGGCCTGGAGCTGCGCATCGCCTCCGACACCTTCTTTCAGGTGAACACCCCCCAGGCCGAACGGGTGGTGCCCCTGCTGCAAAACGCCCTGGCCAGCCAACCACCAGGCCTGCTGATCGACGCCTACTGCGGCATCGGTACCTTCGGCCTGCCATTGGCGCGCTCCGGCTGGCGCGTCCATGGGCTGGAGCGCAATCCCGAGGCGGTGCGGCTGGCTGAGCAAAATGCGGCGGCCAACGGCCTGGAGGCCGTGGCGAGCTTTGAGGCCGGGGCGGTGGCTGAGCTGCTGCCCGCCTGGCTGGAGCGCTGCCAGGCGGTGTTTCTCGATCCTCCCCGCAAGGGTCTGGAGCCGGCGGTGCTGGAGGCACTGCGCAGCCGGCCCCCCGCCACGCTCCTGTATCTCAGCTGCGACCCGGCCACCCTGGCTCGGGATCTGGCGCTGCTGCTGGAGGGCAAGGTCTATGCCCTTGATCAGCTGCAGCCACTGGATTTCTTTCCCCAGACGAGCCACGTGGAAACCCTGGCCGTGTTGCGCCGGTCCGATGCCGAACCAGCCCAGGGCTGAGGGCTCGGGCTGGCAGCTCAGCTGCGCAGCTGGGCCCCGAGCTGGGTTTCCAAGGCTTGGCGGATCTTGGCATGGGCCTTCTCCACTTCGGCATCGGTGAGGGTGCGGCCGGCCTCCCGGTAGCGCAGCCGGAAGGCCTGGCTGCACTGGTCCGCCCCCACCTGGCTGCCCTCATAGCGGTCCACCAGTTCCACCTGCTCCAGCAGAGGCTTGCCCGCCTTGCGGATCACCTGCAGCAGCGCCGCCGCCCGGGTGGTCACCGGCATCACCAGGGCGAGGTCCCGCTCCGCCGCCGGCACCGTGGCAAAGGGTCGGAACGCCGGCTGCCAGCGGTTGGCGCGGGTGGCGGCGGCGAGTAGGGGGGCCAGCTCCAGCTGGAACAGATGGCAGCCCTGGGGCAAGCCCAGCCGATCGGCCTCGGCGGGATGGAGCTGGCCGAACCAGCCCGCCGGGCGGCCCTCCAGCACGATCTGGGCAGCCCGGCCCGGGTGCAGCAGGGGCTCGTCCGTGAGGGGGCGGTCTTCGGTGCTGAGGCCCAGGGCTGCGAGCCCCTGTTGCAGGATCCCGCGGGCGCGGAAGTAATCGGGAGGGCAGGGCTTGCCGCTGCTGGTCCAGCGCTCCGAGCGGCGCTCCCCGCAGATCACCCCGGCCAGCAGCTGGCGCTGATTGCCGCCTGCCGCGAACACGGCGCCGATCTCGAAGCCCCAGAAGCCCTGTTGGGCACTCTGGAGGTTGCGCAGCGCCGCCGCCAGCAGTTCTCCGTGCAGGCTGTCGCGCAGATGGCCGTAGTCGGCCAGCAACGGGTTGGCCAGCGGCAGGCGGCCCTTTGCCTCCGCCACCAGGGAAAAGCTGCACAGCTCCTGCAGGCCGGCCCCACAGAGGGCGCGGCGCAGCCGCCGCTCCGCCTGCTGGGGCGGCTCGAGCCCGCCCGGCTCGATCGGGTCGGGCAGGTGGCTGGCGAACTGGTCGTAGCCCACCAGGCGCGCCACCTCCTCGATCAGGTCCACCTCCCGCTGCAGATCGATTGCCCGGGAGGGGGGCACCTGCACGGTCCAGCCCTCGTCGTCGCGCTCCAGGGTGCAGCCCAGGGCCGCGAGGGTCGCCTCGATGCGGTTGTCGTCCAGATCCTGGGGCTGCCCCTCCACGAGCACCGGGCCCAGCAGGTTGTGCAGGGCATCGCGGCGCAGCCGCAGAGGCGCCGCCGGGCTCAGGGGCCGCTGCTGCAGCCAGCGCTGCTCGACCCGGGCGCCGCAGAGCTCCTGCAACAACTGACAGGCCCGGTCGCTGGCGGCCAGGGTGGCCTCCTGGGGCAGGCCCTTCTCGAAGCGGCTGCTGGCTTCACTGCGCAGGCCCACACTGCGGGCTGAGCGGCGCACGTCCTGGGCGGCAAACACGGCGGCCTCCAGCCAGATGGCGCTCGTGTCCGCCGCCACGGCTTCGGCGGCGCCGCCCATCAGGCCGGCCAGGGCGATCGGCTGGTCGGCGTAGGTCACCACCAGGGCCTCGCCGCTGAGCTGGCGGCCCTCTCCATCCAGGGCTGTGAAAGGCTCCTGATCCATGGCCTGGCGCAGGCCCAGCAGGGCCGGATCGGGTTGGCCGCCGCTGAGCCCCGCCAGGCGGTCGCGGTCGAAAGCGTGCAGGGGCTGGCCCGTTTCCAGCATCACCAGATTGGTGATGTCCACCACGTTGTTGATCGGCCGGATGCCGGCCCTGTGCAGGCGGCGCTGCAGCCACGCTGGCGAGTCCGCCACCTGCAGGCCCGTGAGGGCCGTGAGACTGAACAATCCGCCGCGCTCCATCACCTGCCGGCTGGCAGCACTCACCGGCAGGGACTCGGGAGCGCAGGCCTGGGGGGGCTCCTTCAGGCAGGTCTGGAGTCCCAGCAGCGCCGCCACCTCCCGGGCCATGCCCTGCATGGCCAGCCCGTCAGGGCGGTTGGCGGTGATCGCCAGCTCGAGCACGACATCGTCGAGACCCAGGCACGGACCCACCGGCATGCCCACCGCCGGCACCTCACCCACCAGCTCCTCGAGCACGGCAATGCCGCCCGAACTGCCCTCGAGCCCCAGCTCACTGAGGGAGCAGATCATGCCGCTACTGGCCACGCCGCGCAGCTCGGCCGGTTTGATCGTGAGGTTCACCGCCGGCAACGTGGTACCCACCAGGGCCACCGGCACATGGATGCCCGCACGCACGTTGGGCGCACCACAGACGATCTGCAGCGGCTCGGCGGCGCCCACGTCCACCTGGCACACACTCAGCTTGTCGGCGTCGGGATGGGGATCGCGCGCCTTCACGTGGCCCACCACCACGCCCGCAGCGCGCTCGGAGAGGTTCTCGATCGCCTCCACCTCGAAGCCGGCCACAGAGAGCCTCTCTGCCAAGGCCTCAGGCGCAGGCCAGGTGAATCGGCCGGACTCCGGGATGCGGACCAGCTCCTTCAGCCACTGGAGCGATACCCGCATGGTGCCCATCCCCTGTCAGCCAGGGGCGGATCCTAGGGAGCCACGGGTGGCTGTCCCCGCTTGGCCGCCGGAAGGCCGGTGGAAGGGAGTGAGGCGGGGAGGTAAACTCCATCATTGTCCCTTTCGCATCGCACACGCGGCGCAACGTCCTTCATGGCTAAGAACAAGGGCGTCCGGATCGTGATCACTCTTGAGTGCACCGAATGCCGGTCCAACCCCGCCAAGCGGTCTCCTGGTGTTTCCCGTTACACCACGGAGAAAAACCGCCGCAACACCACTGAACGCATGGAGCTGAAGAAGTTCTGCCCCCATTGCAACAAGTCGACGGTTCACAAGGAAATCAAGTGAGCCCGACCACCTGAGCTGCGCTGGTCGTGGCCTGGTGACGCAACGGCATTGCCTGTCTTCTTCAACCTCTCCCTTCGTTCTCCCCCATGGCCAGTTCCTTTTTCAAGAAGCGTCTATCGCCGATCAAGCCCGGCGATCCGATCGACTACAAAGACGTCGATCTGCTCAAGAAGTTCATCACCGAGCGCGGCAAGATTCTTCCCCGCCGTCTGACCGGACTCACCGCCAAGCAGCAGCGCGACCTCACCAACGCCGTCAAGCGGGCCCGGATTGTGGCCCTGCTGCCGTTCGTGAACCCCGAAGGCTGAGCATCCCCTGGCCCAGGCTGCACTCCATCCCGGCGATCTGGTCGGTGTGAGCGACGAGCGGGGTGCTCACCTCGCCGTGGTGCTCCAGGCGCAGGGATCCAGGCTGGAGCTCAGCGTGGGCTTCCACCACCGCCAGCAGCAGCTCCCCCGCCGCCAGGTGGAGTTGATCCTTCCCCTCACCGGTGCTGCCTCAGCGCCGCCACGGCTGGGGGTTGCCCCCTGGGGCTTCAGCGAGGCCGAGGTGGCGCAGAGCCTGCCTCGCCCCCGCGATTTCGCCGCCGCCTGGCTGCTGCTCAGCGAAGACCAGGGCCTCTGGACCTTCCACGACTGGGCCGAACTGGTGGCCTCCAGCAGTGATCCCCCGGTGATGGCCGCCTGCTGGCAGTGGCTCCAGGGCCCCCAGCTCTGGTTCCGCAGCCGCCAGCAGGGCATCAGTGCCCGTCCCTTCGACGATCTGCGCCGCCTGCGGCAGGAGCGCCATCGCCTGGCCCGGCAGCAGCAGCGCCAGGCCCAGTGGCATGACGCCCTGCGGCGGCGGACTCCGATCCAGCGCCAGGAGCTGGCGCCGGAGCACCAGGCTGAACTCGATCTGCTGCTGGCCTGGGCCAGCGGCGAGCAGGACACCCCGCTGCCTGTGGAGCTGGCCCGGGCCCTGCACACGGCGCGCTGCAGCGCCGATGGCGGCGGCATTCGCCATCTGCTGGTGGACCTGGGCCACTGGGACCGCCACCGCCTGCCCTCCCTGCAGACCAGCAGCTGGCAGCAGGGTTTCAGCGCTGCGCTGGAGGCAGAAGCCGAGCGGTTGATCGCCCAGGCCGCCGAGCCCCGGCCCGGCGATGAGCAGCGCCTGGACCTCACCCACCAGCACTGCGTGACCATCGACGACCCCGACACCCGGGACATCGACGACGGCCTCGCCCTGGAACGCCGGCCGGAGGGCGGCCTGCGCCTGTGGATCCATGTGGCAGACCCGGGTCGGCTGGTGGCCCCGGGGTCACCGCTGGACCTGGAAGCCCGGCGCCGCGGCAGCAGCCTCTACCTGGCCAGCGGCACCCTGCCGATGTTCCCCACGGCCCTGGCCACCGGGCCCCTCAGCCTGCGGGCCGGCTGCCGCAATGCTGCCTGGAGCCTGGGGGTGGAGCTCACCGAGGAGGGGGCCGTGGCCAGCACCCGCCTGCTGCGCAGCTGGGTGCGGCCCGCCTACCGGCTCAGCTATGCCGACGCCGATGAGCTGATCGAGCTGGCGCCACCGGAGGACCCGGACCTCAGCGACCTGCATGTCCTGCTGCAGCGGCGCCGCCAGTGGAGGCTGGCCCGGGGGGCGCTGCTGATGGACCAGCCGGAAGGCCGCATCCGGGTGTCTGACGGCGAGCCCCAGCTGGAGATCACCGAGCCCGGGCCGTCCCGGCTGCTGGTGGCCGAGGCCATGATCCTGGCCGGCGCCGTGGTGGCCGGCTACGGGCAGGAGCACGGGCTGGCCCTGCCCTACCGCAGCCAGCTGCCAGCCGAGCTGCCGCCCGACGCCGAGCTCAAGGCCCTCCCTGCTGGCCCGGTGCGCCATGCCGCCCTCAAGCGCTGCCTCAGCCGCGGGCACACGGGCACCCAGCCGAGCCCGCACTTCAGCCTCGGCCTTGACGCCTACGCCCAGGCCACCTCCCCGATCCGCCGCTATGGCGATCTGCTGGTGCAGCGCCAGCTCTGGGCCCAGCAGCAGGGGGAGCCCCCCCTCGATGCCGAGGCCCTGCAGGAGGTGCTCCAGGCGATCGAGGCGCCGATCCGCCAGGGCATCCAGATCAGTCGTGACGATCAACGCCACTGGCAGCAGGTGTGGTTCGAAGCCCATCGCAGCGAGCAGTGGGAGTCGGTTTTCCTGCGCTGGCTCCGGCCCCAGGACGGCCTGGGCCTGCTCCATCTCGAGGAGCTGGCGATGGAGCTGGCGGCGGAGTGTCCCCCGGGGGCCCAGCCGGGCGACTCCCTGGTGGTGGAGGTGCAGCTGGTGGATCCACTGCGCGACCAGCTGCGCCTGACCGCCAGAACCTGATCAGTGGGCCAGCCTGGAGACCCGCAGCCAGGGTCCCCAGGGGTTGGCGCAACCCACCAGGCTGAGCTGGCGGGGCCCGCTCATCTGCTGCAACCAGGCATGCAGGGCCGGCTCCAGGGTGATCACGGGCCAGCGGCTGCTCCCCTGCTCCAGCACAAAAGCCCCGTCGCCGGTTGGGGTCAACAGGCCAGACCAGGTCTGCTCGTGGGGCTCGGTCGGCGCCTGGTGGGGATCCAGATCCGCTCCGAGCTCGGCCCGACCACCCCGCTCCAGGGCACCGTCGACGCCCACCAGGGCCGGATCCGCCAGGGCCGCCAGCTGGCGCTGCCGCCAGTGAGGGTGGTGCCAGGGGGTATCCCACAGGGGCAGGGGGCCAGACGGCGCCAGGGGGTCCTGCACCAGAGCCTGCTGCAACTGCAACACCGGTAGCTCCGCCGGCCTGCAGCCCAGCCGCAGGCACAGGGCCGCCGCCAGGCCTGCGGCCTGGCCCACGTTGAGCACCAGGGGCTGCAGGCGGGTGGCGCCATTGGCCATGTGGCTCACGCTGCTGGCCTTGTCGGCCGCCAACAGGTTCACCGTGTCGGCGCTCACCAGGGCGCCGTAGGGCATGCAGAAGGGGGTGCCGCTCCAGCGCCCACCCCAGCGGCAGCTCTTCGGGGCCAGGGGCCAGTCGGGACCTGGGTAGTGGTGGTCGTTGGCGTAGTTGCCCACGGCGATCGACTCCATGCGGCCCTGCCGCCAGGGCAGGGGGGCGATGGAGGCGCCCTCGGCCTGGGGCAGCAGCTGCTGCTCCACCACCGTGGTCAGCCCCTTGAGCCGGCGGCCCTCGCGCCAGTAGGGCATCAGGGCCAGGGGCGACGGCCCCGCCAGGTCAGCGCTGCCGGGGTGCTGGGGAAACACCTCGGCCAGCTGCAGCCAGCCCTCGCTGGCCTCCTCGAGGGCGGCGGCAAAGGCGAGGCTGTTGGCCTGCATCGCCTGCTCGAGTTCCCCCTGGGCGCAGGGATCTGAGGCCGCCTCAAGGCTGAAGGCCCGCTCCAGCTGGCTGGGCCAGTCGCCCTGGCCGTGCCAGTCGTTGCCCTGCAGGGGCCAGTTCAACATCACCAGGTCGCCGGGCAGGCGGCCATAGGTGAGGGTGCGCTCCAGGCCGAAGCGGCTGGTGGCACCGGCGAAGGGTGGCGGCAGGCTGTTCTTGCCGGCGGGACACCCCTGTTGCGCGCGCAGGCGGCCCATTGCCACCCAGGTGGGCGACTGCACGGGCTGGGCCTGGAAGAAGGGTTCGCTGCTGAGGCGCTGCCGCGACGGCGCACTGGGCTCCTGCCAGAGCTCCTGCTCCTCCCAGCCGAGGCGGAAGCCGGCCGAGGCCAGGGCCAACAGCTCGCCGCGGTCACTGCCATCAATCACCAGCTCGGGATGGAGCGCCACGGTGTCCGCAGGGGCGCTCGCGCCATCAGGGCCCCCAGGGCCAGAGCGCTCCACCAGCAGCCGGCTGATGCGATCACCCTGGCGATCCACCTGCCTCAGGCGGCAACAGGGCCACCAGGTGAGGCCCTCCGTGCTGGCCACCCAGTGGCGCAGGATCGCCTCGGCAGTGGCGGGCCGGTAGCCGAAGCAGCTCACCCAGTTGTGGTCGAGCCCGCCGGGCTCGCGTCGAGCCAACTCCCGCAGCAGGGCCCCCCAGAGGCCGCTCTGCCAGGGGCTGAGCTCGTTCCCATCAGGGCAGCACACCCCCGCGGCGCTCACCATGCCTCCCAGCCAGCCCCCCGGGGTGAGCAGCAGGGTGGCACTGCCGGCGCGGGCCGCCTGGAGCGCGGCCGCCACGCCGCCGCTTCCCCCACCCCACACCACGATGGGACAACGCTCGTCTTGCATGGGGTTGATCGGCGGGGGAGGCAGCGGAGTGCTCGTTAGGATCCGGCACCGGCACAGGGCCATTTCCCGCCGAATGTCTTACACCCTCACGACCCCGCTCTATTACGTCAACGACCGCGCCCACCTGGGCAGCACCTACACCACCATCGCCTGCGACGCCATGGCCCGCTACCAGCGCCTGCGGGGCGAGAGGGTCATCTTCATCACCGGCTGCGACGAGCACGGCCAGAAGATCCAGCGCACCGCCGAGGCCGCCGGCGTCTCCCCCCAGGAGCACTGTGACCAGGTGAGTGCCGGCTACCGCGATCTCTGGCAGCGCTGGCGCATCAGCCACGACCGCTTCATCCGCACCACCGACCCCCGCCACCGCCAGCTGGTGGAGGAGTTCTTCGCCCGGGTGGAGGCCAGCGGGGATGTGGTGGAGGGTCGTCAGCAGGGCTGGTACTGCGTGGCCTGCGAGGAGTTCAAGGACGATCCCCACGAGGCGCAGGATCCGGAGTGCTCCATCCACCGCAAACCCCTGGAATGGCGCGATGAGCTGAACCTGTTCTTTCGGCTCTCCCGCTACCAGGGGGCCATCGAAAACCTGATCCGCCAGCCTGGCTTCATCGAACCGGCCAGTCGCCGCCGGGAAGTGGAGAACTTCGTGGCCCAGGGTCTGCGCGATTTTTCCATCTCCCGCCTCGATCTTCCCTGGGGGATTCCGGTGCCGGGGCATCCCGGCCACACATTTTATGTGTGGTTCGACGCCCTGCTGGGCTACCTGTCGGCCCTGCTCGAGGCTCCAGCCCCGGAGGCGCCGCGGCAGCACCTCGATCAGCTGCTGCAGGAGGGCTGGCCCGCCCAGCTGCACGTGATCGGCAAGGACATCCTGCGTTTCCATGCCGTCTACTGGCCGGCCATGCTGCTCTCCGCCGGCCTGCCGTTGCCGGAGCGGGTCTACGGCCATGGCTTTCTGACGCGGGAGGGCCAGAAAATGGGCAAGTCGCTGGGCAACGTGCTCGATCCCGACGTGCTGTTGGAGCGCTGCGGCCGCGACGCCGTGCGCTGGTATCTGCTGCGCGACATCCCGTTTGGGGAGGATGGCGACTTCCAGCAGCAACGCTTCAGCGATCTGGTCAACAACGACCTGGCCAACACCATCGGCAACCTGCTCAACCGCACCAGTTCGATGGCGCGCAAGTGGTTTGCCGCAGCCGTGCCACCGGCCGGCGCCGCCCTCAGCGACCAGCACCCCCTGGCCCTGGCGGCAGCCCATGCCGCCGGCGAGGTGCGCGATGGCCTCGATGCCCTCAGGTTCCGCCGCGCCGCCGAGGCCGTGCTGCAGCTGGCCGGCACCGCCAACGGCTATCTGAACGACCAGGCCCCCTGGAAACAGATGAAGCAACCGGGTCAGGAAGCGGCGGTGGCCGCCGACCTCTATGCCGTGCTGGAGGCGGCCCGCTGGGTGGCGGTGCTGCTGGCCCCGCTGGTGCCGGAGCTCTCCGGGCGCATGCTGGCCCAGCTGGGCCAGGAGCTCCTGGGCAGTGAGGCCGACTCCGGCCCAGGGCCAGGAGTCGGCGTCGCTGCCCAGAATCCGCCATGGCTGGCCGCCCAGCGCTGGGGCGTTCTGGAGCCGGGCCAGGCCCTGCCTGAACCGGAGCCCGTGATGCTGCGGCTCGAGCTCGACGGCCCCCTGTGAGGCGTCTCGGCGCTGCCCTGCTCAGCCTGGGGCTGCTGGGCCTGGTGGCTGGATGCGGCAGCCGCCCGCGCGAACCGGAGGCGACCCAGCCGTTTGTGTTCCGCAGCCTCAACCTGCGCCAGCAGGACGCCCAGGGACGGCCCCTCTGGGAACTCACCAGTCCGGAAACCCGCTATGACCTCAGCCGCCGGGTCGCCCAGTCCCGCGATCTCAAGGGGGTGCTCTACAGCAACGGCAAGCCGGCCTACCGCTTCACGGCCGCCAACGGCGTGGTGCTCAATGACGGCGAGGTGGTGCAGCTGGAAGGACCGACCCGACTGCAGCGGCTCGAGGATGGGGCCGAGCCCCTGGTGATCACGGCCCAGCGGGTGCGCTGGTATCCGGCCCGCAAGCTGATGGAACTGGACCGCAGCCCCGTGGCCACCCAGGCCGACCTGCGTCTCACCAGCCAGCGGGTGCGCTTTCTGATCGATGCCGATCGCCTGGAGCTGCGGGGCGCTCCCACCCTGGTGCGCAGTGGGCCCGTGCCCCTCACCCTGGCCATGGATGGCGTCGACTGGCTGCCCCGAACCGGGTCCCTGCAGGGGCGCGGGCCGGTGCGGGGCGAGCGCCTGCTGCCTGACCGCGCTCCCCAACGGTTGACAGCCCCCTCGCTCACCGCCGATACCCGCCGCCAGATCATCGATCTGCAGGGACCCGTGCGGGTGGACGACCCCGGCCGCAAGGGCATGCTCACGGCCCGGCAGGCCCGCATCGACCTCCCACGCAACCTGCTCACCACCGACTCTCCCTTCGAGGCCCAGATGGGGGAGGCCCGTCTGGTGGGCGATCGTCTCAGCCTCGATTTCGACACCTCCCTGGCCGTGGTGGGCTCCGGCTGCCAGCTCAGCCAACCTGGTGAGCGTCTTACAGCCCAGCGCTGTCAGTGGAACTGGAGCAGTGGCGCCGTGCAGGCCAGCGGTGGCGTAGTGCTGCGCCGGGAGGCCAACAAGCAGCTGACCCGGGCCGATCGCCTCAAGGGCAAGGTGGCCCAGAGTGGCTTCATCAGCTTCGGGGGCGGCGGCTCCGGTCGGGTCAGGACCCAGCTGCAGGTTCCCCGGGCCCAGCCCCTGGCGCCGGATCCGGCGGCACCCCACGGGGAGCGCAAGCGCCCGCCAATCGCTCTGTGAGCCGCTGGCCCCAGCCTTCGATCCAGGTCAGGTCGGCGCGGCTGAAGCAGCGCGGCGCCCAGCCCCCCACCAGCAGCACCCCCGCCTCACCCAAGGGCTGCACCACCACGGCGGGCAATTCCGGCAGCAGTGGCGAAAACTCCTCCCGGCCGGGATAGAGCGCCAGGTTCACCAGCGAGATGACCCTGCCCCTGGCCATGGCCTGGCGGCAGATGGGCCCCGGCATGAACGGGGTGTCAGCAAGCAGGCCACGCCGCAGCAGACAGTGCTGCTGCCACTGCACAAAAACCACGGCGGCGGGGGTGGCCGTGAGCAGCATCTGGCTGCCCCAGCCCAGCTCCTCGGCCACGGCGGCGGAGAGCCCCTCGGCCAGCTCCAGCCCCTCCCGGCCCGTCAGCGGGGCACGGGCCGCCGCTTCCGGCACGGCCCTGGTCCACAGCACGGCCACCAGCATCAGCCCCACGGCCAGCAGGCTGGCCAGCACGCCGGCCCGTTCCAGGGGTGGGCTGAGGCTGCCGGCCGTGAGCTGATTCGACACCGTGAGCACCAGGCCGATCAGCCCGCAGCTCAGGCACAGCTTCGCTGGCGCAGGCAGGCTCATGGCGGCGGCGATACGGGGGGAACCAGGCGACGTTCAGCCAGGCCTGGCCAGAGCAGGCAAACTAAAGGCACGCGCGCCCAGGCCCTCGATGTCGCTCCAGCCCCAGCACCGCCCCATCGGCCCCACCCTGCGGCGCTGCTGGGCGGCGCTGGTGAGCCTCATGCTCCTGTTCGGGACCGCCACGCCTGCCCTGGCGGTGTCAGCGGCCAGTTTCCCTGCCGAGGCGCCCCAGGAGCGGGTGCTCGATCAGGCCCAGGTGCTCAGCCGTGCCGCCAATGGAGAGGTGAGCCGGGAGCTCGAAGCCCTGCAGGCCGCCCAGGTGGATGCCCATCTGGTGACCGTGGAGCGGCTGGACTACGGCATCAGCCTGCGCCAGTTCGGCCAGCAGTTGCTGGAGCGCTGGGCAGCGCAGGGCAGCGACAAGGGCCAGCTGCTGTTTCTGATCGACAGCAAGACCAACACCGCTGTCGTGGTGGCGTCTGCGGCCCTGGACAGCCGGCTCAATGCCGAGCTGCTCAAGAGCACGGCCCGCACCACCATGGCCCAGCCGATCCGCGAGGGCGCCCGCTTCCGCCAGGCAAGCCTCGATGGCATCGCCCGGCTGCAGACGGTGCTCGACACCGGAGAGGATCCCGGCGAGCCGCTGCAGGTGGAGGCCACCACCCTGCCTACCAACGTGCCCACCCGGGAGGAGACGGCCGACAGCAAGGCCTTCACCTGGGTGATCGTGCTGCTGGTGGTGGGCACGGTGGTGCCGATGGCCACCTGGTGGGTCTTCTCCCGCTGAGCATCCATGGCCCTCACCAACTGGCTCGGCTCCTTCCGCCGGGCCCAGGCGCTCGACCTCAGCCACGACCTGGAGCGGGGTTATGAGGCAGCGCTGCTGATCCAGAGCATCGAGCTGGAGCACTACAACGACCGCCCCGTGCGGCCCGAGATTGTGCTGCCCCTGCCCGCCGGCGCCCAGGCCCAGCTGCTGCGCCGCTTCCAGGCGGCCCTGGAGGTCTGCCGGCAGAGCCTGGTGAGTCTGGGTCAGCACCGCGGCGAGCTGGTGGGCCAGGAGCTGCGCCAACTCCAGTTGATCGAATCGGTGCTGGCGCGCTACGACGCCAGGCGCAACCCCCTGCCGGCCATCAGCCGCACGCCTGAGGTGCTGCCCCGCAGCCTGCTCGGCGTGGTGAACCAGGTGCGCCGCCAGCTGGATCCGGAGGCGGAGGCCAACATGGTGGCCGGCTTCCGCCGGCGCCGCGATTCCACCCTGGTGTCGCTGCGGATCCTGCTGTTGTTGGTGCTGGTGCCCGTGCTCGTGCAGCAGATCAGCCGCACCTACGTGGTGTCGCCCCTGGTGGATCGCTTCGCCACGGACTACGCCTTTCTCAGCTACCCCAAACCCCAGCTGGAGGAGCGGGCCGTCGAGCAATTGCGGGTCTACCGGGCTGAAATCGAATTCGATTCGCTGCTCAGGGGCCAGGAGCTGCCCAGTGCCAGCGAGCTGCACACCAAGTTGGCCCAGCGGGCCCAGGAGCTCAAGCAGGCGGCGGATCAGGAGAGCACCCACGCCATCAAGAACGTGCTCGCCGACCTGGGCGGCCTGGTGGGCTTCGTGCTGGTGTGCGTGGTGTGGCGCCGCGACCTGCAGGTGCTGCGCAGTTTCTTGGATGAGCTGGTGTACGGCCTCAGCGACAGCGCCAAGGCCTTTGCGATCATTCTGTTCACGGACATCTTTGTGGGGTTCCACAGCCCGGAGGGCTGGACCGTGCTGCTGGATGGGGTGGCCAACCATTTCGGTCTTCCCGCCCAGGAGAATTTCATCCTCCTGTTCATTGCCACCTTCCCGGTGATCCTGGCCACGGTGTTCAAGTACTGGATCTTCCGCTACCTCAACCGTGTGTCGCCGTCCTCTGTGGCCACCCTGCGCAACATGAATGGCGGCGGCTGATTCTCCGGCCCCAGGCGGCAGGGCCCTGTCCCCCCGCTGTCAGCTGGTCACGGGCCCGGCCCGCAGTGGCAAGAGCCGTTGGGCCGAGCACCTGGCGCGGCAGCATCCCGGGCCGGTGCTGTATGTCGCCACCGCCGGCCGCCATCCCGAGGATCCGCACTGGCAGGCCCGGCTGGAGATCCACCGGCAACGGCGCCCACCCCACTGGGGTCTGGCGGAGCTGCAGGAGGGGCTGGCGGACGGCCTGAGCCAGCTCCAGCCCGGTGAGCTGGCCCTGGTGGACGCGCTGGGCTCCTGGGTGGCCTGGGGGCTGGACCAGTCACCGCTCACCTGGCAGGCCAGTGTGGAGGCCCTGGCCAGCTCCGTGAAAGCGTGTCCGGGCCGGCTGATCCTGGTGAGTGAGCAGACGGGCTGGGGCGTGGTGCCCCCCACGGCGATCGGCGGCCTGTTCCGCGACCGGCTCGGCGCCCTGGAGCAGGAGCTGGCCCGCTGCTGCCAGCGTTCCTGGCTGGTGGTGGCCGGCCGGGCCCTCGATCTGCAGGCCCTCAGTGAGCCGGTGCCGCGCTGAAGCCATGCCACGGATCGTGCTCTATCAGCCCCAGATTCCGCCCAACACCGGCAATGTGGCCCGCACCTGCGCCGCCACGGCCCAGGAGCTGCACCTGGTGGAGCCCCTCGGCTTCGAGATCAGCGACCGCAGCCTGCGGCGGGCCGGGCTCGACTACTGGCCCTACGTGCCCCTCAGCCGCCACGCCGACTGGGCCGCCTTCGGACGACACCGCCTGCAGTGCGGAGGGAGGCTGCTGGCCCTCAGCGCCCTTGCGAACACCCCCTACACCGCCATCCACTTTCGGCCCGACGACTGGCTTCTGTTCGGCCGGGAGAGCGACGGACTGCCCCCCGACGTGCTGGCCCAGGCCGACCAGGCGATCACCATTCCGATGGCCCGCTCGCGCCAGCATCCCGAGGGCGGGGTGCGCAGCCTCAACCTGTCGGTGTCGGTGGGGATTGTGCTGTTCGAAGCCCTGCGTCAGCAGGAGCCGATCAGCTGCTGAGATCGCAGGCTGAGGCAGGCTTGTCGCCGTGCGGCGCAGCCGTTGGCCGGGGTGCGGGAGCGACTGCCCCGGTGGATTCCGTGTCAAGACGCACTTGCTCCCTGGGGGCTCGTCCGCTACGGTCTGCGCGGCTCAGAGATCTCGGCTTCTCTACTGAGCTTTGTCGTTTTGGGGAACAACCTTTGAAGCCTTTGTCACCAATCAAAACGTCGCTCCTTCTCTCTGCAGCCCTTGCTGCCACGGTGCCTGCCGTCACCCAGGCGTTCACTCCCGGCGAGTCGGATGACGCCTCGACCGACACCTTGCTGGCGGCTCGACCGCGACCCAGTGCTGAAAAGCTGTGGGTGAAGGTGCGCCAGCCGGTGAGCATCGAGCAGCTCTCCCGTGACCTCAGCATGGGCAGCGAGCGGCTGGCCAGCCTCAACGAGGTGGAAGCCGACCATCGCTTTGATCGCGGCGAATGGCTGGTGGTGCCAGTGCAGCAGACCCGGGCCGTCAAGCTGCTGGCATCGGTTGACACCTCTGAGCTGCGCCGCACGCCACCCCTCCAGTCCCCTCCCCCGGTGCAGTCCAAGGGCGTGGTTCGCCTAGGCGACACGGTGATGGCCATTGCCCAGCGCTACGGCCTCACCATGGCTGAACTGCTGAAGCTCAACCCCGGCCTGCAGACCGCCCGTCTGGTGGCCGGCAACGAAGTTCAGCTGGTCAGGGCCGCACCGGTACGACAGCGGGCGGTGCTGGGGCTGAAGCCCTCCACCAGCGGTGGGCTCAGCTGGCCCCAGATTCCTGGACTCGGCACGGAGAACAACAGCTTCGATGACAAGCAGCCTGTCGCCGATGGCTGGATCTGGCCCACCAAGGGCGTGTTCACCTCCGGCTACGGCTGGCGCTGGGGCCGCATGCACAAGGGCATCGATGTGGCCAACAACGTGGGAACGCCGATTGTCGCGGCCCGCAGGGGCCGAGTGGCCTTCTCCGGTTGGCATGACGGCGGCTACGGCTATCTCGTGACCCTCGCCCATGCCGACGGCAGCCGCTCGCTCTATGCCCACAACAGCCGCCTGATGGTGACCACCGGCCAGGAGGTGGCCCAGGGCACCCTGATCGCCCTGATGGGAAGCACCGGCCGCAGCACCGGTCCCCATCTCCACTTCGAGATCCACCCCCCGTCCCGGGGTGCCTCCAATCCGCTCCAGTTCCTGCCTCCCCGCGCCTGATACACTCAGGCCGGCTGGAGAGGCCTTCAGGGCTCGGTAGCTCAGCTGGTTAGAGCGTGGGATTCATAACCCCAAGGTCGGGAGTTCAAGTCTCCCCCGAGCCATTTTGATTGTGGGGTTTTTCAGCCAAGTTCCTGATCGAACTCAGCTGCCTAGAGCACAATCTCACGGTTCAGATTGCCGTAACGGTGCTGTCGTTACAGCAAATTTGACCCAGAGAGCCGCCAGGGAACCAAGGGAACCAGGCCTTGTGCAGTGGTGGGCTGATGCTCGTTACGCGTCGCCGTCAGGGGTCTGGATGCTGGTCAGCAGAGCCAGTTCAGGGTCCCGCTGGGCGGCCTCCAGGCTCTCGTCGCTCACCACCACGGGGAAGGCGGCTGCGGCCTGGGCCGCCGCTTCGGCCCGGCGGCTGCGGCCTGGGCCCCGGGCCTCCATCGCCCGGATCAGTCCCTTGCTGCGGTTCACCTCGCCGATGGTCTGGCCCTCCTTGGGGCGTACCAGGGGTTGGGCCTTCAGTTCACCACGCAGCTGACTGAGCAGGCGGAAGTGTCCCGTGGTGTTGTACTTGCGCAGCACGCTTGGATCCCAACCCATCCCATCAACTTCCGAAACGAGCTTCAGCCTATGGCCTGGCCTGCGCGGGGTTGTGATAAATTGTTGTACGTAACTGGAAGTCGGATCGAGTTCGCTGAAGCGAGCCCGGTTGCCGCTTCCGCCCCCTCGCTTTCCCTTGCGCATGACCCGCCTCGTCGGCCTGCAGGCCCCTGATTTCACGGCCACTGCCGTGGTGGACCAGGAGTTCAAGCAGATCTCGCTCTCCCAGTACCGCGGCAAGTACGTGGTGCTCTTCTTCTACCCCCTCGATTTCACCTTCGTGTGCCCCACGGAGATCACCGCCTTCTCCGATCGCTACGGCGACTTCACCAGCAAGAACACCGAGGTGCTGGGTGTGTCCGTTGACAGTGAATTCAGCCACCTGGCCTGGGTTCAGACCGACCGCAAGAACGGCGGCATCGGCGACATCAGCTACCCCCTCGTGGCCGATCTCAAAAAGGAGATCGCCCGCGCCTACGAAGTTCTCGATGAGGAGGCCGGCGTGGCCCTGCGCGGCCTGTTCGTCATCGATCCCGAGGGCGTGATCATGCACAGCACGATCAACAACCTGCCCGTGGGCCGCAGCGTTGACGAAACCCTGCGGGTGCTGCAGGCCTTCCAGTACGTGCAGAGCCACCCCGATGAGGTGTGCCCCGCCAACTGGCAGCCCGGCGACAAGACCATGAATCCCGACCCCGTGAAGTCCAAAGACTTCTTCGCGGCCGTCAGCTGAGCAGGCTCTGCAGCAGTCGGGCTCCATCGATGCCCCCCAGGACAGGGTCACACGCCCTCTCCGGGTGGGGCATCAGCCCCAGCACGTTGCCGGCCCTGTTGCACAGGCCGGCCACATCTCCCACCGAGCCATTTGGGTTGGCGGCGTAGCGCAGCACCACCTGGCCGTGCTCCTCCAGGGCTTTCAGGTCGTCAGCTTCCACCTGATAGCGGCCTTCCCCGTGGGCGATCGGCAGACTGATCTGCTCCTGTCTCCCGTAGCCCTGCAGCCAGCGGCAAGGGCCAGGATTCACCTCCAGCCGCGCTGGCTCACACAGAAAGTGCAGGCGGCCATTGCGGGTGAGCGCCCCGGGCAGGAGCCCCATCTCGGTGAGCACCTGGAAGCCGTTGCAGATGCCGAGCACCGGCCCCCCGGCCTCGGCAAAGCGGCGTACCTCCTCCAGCACGGGAGCAAAGCGGGCAATGGCGCCGCAGCGCAGGTAGTCGCCGTAGCTGAAGCCCCCAGGCAACACCACGGCATCGAGCCCGCCAAGGTCGCGCTCCTCGTGCCAGAGGAAGCGGGTGGTCAGCCCAAGGCACCCCTCCAGGGCCCAGCGCACATCCCGGTCGCAGTTGGAGCCTGGAAACACCACGATGCCAACGCTCACAGCGGCGCTCCCGCGGGTTGGGCGGCGGGGTGTTCCTGGATCTCCAGGCTCCAGTTCTCGATCACCGGGTTGGCCAGCAGCCGCTCCGCCAGGAGTTCCACCTGCTCGCGGGCCGCAGTGGCATCGGTGGCCTCCAGCTCCAGCTCGATCGCCTTGCCGATCCGCAGCCGGCGCAGGCTGGTCACCCCCAGACGGGCCGCTGCCGCCCTGGTGGCCTCCCCAGCGGGGTCGAGAACCGAAGGTCGCAGGGACACCTGCACGCGAGCGCTGAAGACGGGCACGACACAGCCGTAGTTTGTTAAATCTTGGCAGCCCGATGGGCCCCTTCCCCTGGGCGTGGACAGGGTGAAGAGGTCGTTGCGGAGCACACAGCATGCGGGCTCGCCTCGGTCACGGCCTCTTGTTGGCGTTGCTGTTGCTTCTGCTGCCAGCCCTGGCCAGTGCCGCGCCTGACGGGGCTCCCGCCGGGGAGGAACACCAGCGACCTCTGGAGCCGATCGCCCTGCGCTGTCGTGAGGGCAGCGGTCCCTGGCGTGACTGCAGCCTGCTGGTGGAGCAGCTGGGCGTGCGCTGGAGCCTGCTGCTCGACGACCAGCGCCTGGAGTTCCGCCATGACGGCCGCGGTGCCGTGACCATGCAGCGCCCCAGCCCGGTGGACCCATCGCCAGCCTGGATTCCGGTGGAGGCCCGTTGGACTGAGGACCCCGCTCTGTGCTGGGACGGGGTCTGCGCCCAGGGCGAGCTTCCCCTGGATTAAGGCGCCTGGACCAAGGCCCCTTGGAACAGGGCCTGCTCCAGCTGCTCCCGGTCGAGTCCGAAGCCCAGCAGCACCAGGTCCACCCCCGGGGCACGGGGCTCGGCAGCGGCCTCAAACCAACTCTCCAGCCGCGGGCCCACCGCCTGCAGCACCAGGGGCCTGTCCTTGCCTCGCAACCAGAGCCGTCCCTTCACCCGCACAATCCCCTGCTCCTGGCAGAGGCTGCGGATGGCCGCCTCGAGGGCCTTGCGCTCCAGCTCACCGCTCCACTCCAGCACCACCGACTCCATGGCCACATGGGTGTGGTCGTGATGGTCGTGGTCCGCCTCGTCGTGATCCGCCTCGTCGTGGTGCTGCTCAGGCTGCTCACCTTGAGGCTGTGTTGTGGCCATCCCCAGCACCAGGGCCGGATCGATGCCACCGCGCTCCATGGGCAACAGCGGTGTGCCGGGGCGCACCAGCGGGGTCACCCGCTCCCGGATGCGTTCAAGACCAGCAGCATCGAGTTGATCGCCATGGCTCACCAGCACCAGATCAGCGCACTCGAGTTGTTCCGCGAACAGCTCATCGATGGCAGTGAGATGGTCAAGACTTGGATCGGCCAGGCGCTGGGCCTCCAGGGCCGCCGGGTCCGCCACCACCGACCCCTGGGCCAGGGCCGCCCCATCCACCACCGTGACCACGCCGTTCACCCAGGTGCGGCTGCGAATCTCGGGCCAGCCCAGGGCGGCCAGCAGCGGCTCCGGCAGGGCCAGCCCGCTGGTTTCCACCACGATGCCGTCGAGTTGGTCGGCGCGCTCCAACAGCTGCTGCATGGTCGGCAGGAAGTCGTCCTGCACCGTGCAGCAGAGGCAGCCGTTGGTGAGCTCCACCAGGCGCGAGCCGATCTCCTCTTCAGGGCAGAAGCCGCAGCTGCGCAGCAGAGCTCCATCGAGCCCCACCTCGCCGAACTCGTTGACGAGCACGGCCAAACGCTGGCCTCCATGCAACAGCAGCTCCCTCAGCAGGGTGGTCTTGCCGGCGCCCAGAAAGCCGGTCACCACGGTGACGGGAAGACGGAGGGAAGGTTGGGTTGTCATGGGCGGCAGGCGAGGCTCTCGCGGGTGCTCACGCCGGTGAGCGGATTGGTGCCGCTGGCACGGGCGCAGAGCGCCTTCTGTTCGGGCAGGTCGAGCACGGCGTCGGTGAAGTCGGCCCCTTCGATCTGGCTGCCGCGGAAGCGGCTCTGCATCAGCATGCCGTTGCGCAGCACCGCCCCCTCCAGGTTGCTGTCGTCGAAGCGGCTGGCGAAGGCCACCACGTCTTCGAGGTTGGCTCCCTGCAGATTCGCCTGCCGCAGGGAGCTGCCGTTGAACACGGCGCCGCGCAGGTCGGCCTCGCTGAAGTCGAAGCCATCCAGGCTGGCCTTGAGAAATTCCTGCTGACGCAGGTTGCGGCCGTGCATGTCCGGCTGCAGATCCTGGACGGCCCGCTGGCCACGCAGCTCGGGGGCGGTGATCGCCAGGGCCGCCGGGGACCCACCGACCAGCACCCCCAGCAAGAGCACGCCGACCAGCAGCAGGCGTGACAGGGGGTGGAGCGGCGAGCGGGTGCCGGCCATGGACGCACAACTACGGTGAGGCATCAAGTTATGGCAACCATGGGGATGACCCTGCGGGTGGTGGTTCCCCCCCACCCCCTGATCGGCCACTGGCTCAGTGTGTTGCGCAGCAGGCACACCCCAGCGGCCGTCTATGCCACCGCTACGGCTGAGTTGGGTCGCTGGCTCACCTACGAGGCTGTGCGCGACTGGTTGCCCCAGCGCAACACCCCGATCGAGGGCTGCCTGGGCGCCACCGAGGGGCGGGTGGTGGATGGGGAGGTGCCGATCCTGGCCCTGCCCGTGCTCACCGCGGGCCTGGGGCTCTGGGATGGGGCCCGGGCTGTGTTGCCGGCGGCCCGTGTGCGCCACGTGGACCGCCTTGGCACCCTCTTGCCAGCAGAGATCGAGAGCCGTTGCGGCGTGCTGGTGTTCACGCCGGAGGTGGCGTCCGGCCACAGCCTGCTGGAGCTGCTCCACCAACTGCGGCAGCGGGGGGTTGAGGGCGAACGGCTGCGGGTGATCACGGCCCTGGTGGCCTCGCCGGGCCTGAAGGCCATCGGTGAGCAGTTCCCCAGCCTCACCCTCTATGCCGGCTGCATCGATCCCGACCTGACCGGCGAGGGGGCGATTGATCCAGGCATCGGTGCCGTGGCCGAGCGACTCTTCGGCATTCCGGGGAACGGAGCTGTCGTCCCCGCCGCCGCCTCTGCCTAGGGTTGGCACACTTGTGCGCTGCTGATGGCTGATCGCCAGGCTGGTCAGGGACACCCGGGCGGTGCGGCGGCCAGCGCCGCAGGCGGCGGCTCCTCGGCCCTGCTGATCAGTGCCCTGGCCGGGGCCGTGCTCGGCGCAGCCGGCCTGGGCTGGTGGCTGCTGTCAAAAGCGGACCAGCGCCGCGGCAGCATGCGTCAGCAGCGGGTGCTGCGGCTCTCGCGACTGCAGGAGAGCGGCGGGGCGGTGGAGGGCCTGCCGGCACCGGCCTCCCTGACGGCCAGCAACGACCGGGAGCTGCACCAGAAGGTGCACCAGCTCAACGAGGCCATCGAGGATGTGCGCCGCCAGCTGGAGAGCCTCAGCATCGGCCGGCAGGGCCCTCGGTAGGTTGCTTGCAGGCACTTTCCGCTGAGGCCATGCTCCGATCCGCTGCCATCACCCAGGGCGTTCAGCGTTCCCCGAACCGGGCCATGCTGCGGGCGGTGGGCTTCGGCGACGGCGACTTCGGCAAGCCGATCATCGGCATCGCCAACGGCTACAGCACGATCACGCCCTGCAACCTCGGCCTCAACGACCTCACCCGCCGGGCCGAGCAGGCCGCCCAGCTGGCCGGGGCGATGCCCCAGACCTTCGGCACCATCACGGTGAGTGATGGCATCTCCATGGGCACCGAGGGGATGAAGTATTCCCTGGTGAGCCGCGAAGTGATCGCCGACTCGATCGAAACCGCCTGCAACGCCCAGAGCATGGACGGCCTGCTGGCGGTGGGCGGCTGCGACAAGAACATGCCTGGAGCCATGCTGGCCATGGCCCGCATGAACATCCCGGCGATCTTCGTGTACGGCGGCACGATCAAACCCGGCAAACTCGGGCCCTGCGATCTCACCGTGGTGAGCGCCTTTGAGGCCGTGGGCCAGTTTTCCGGCGGCCGCATCGACGAGGCCGAGCTCACCGCCATCGAGAAGAACGCCTGCCCCGGTGCCGGCAGCTGCGGTGGCATGTTCACCGCCAACACGATGAGTTCGGCCTTCGAGGTGCTGGGCCTCAGCCTTCCCTACAGCTCCACCATGGCGGCCGAAGACCCGGAGAAGGCCGAGAGTGCCGCCCGCTCCGCCGAGGTGCTCGTGCAGGCGATCGCCGCGGACATCCGCCCGCGCGATCTGCTCACCCGGGAGGCCTTTGAAAATGCCATCAGCGTGATCATGGCCGTGGGCGGCTCCACCAATTCGGTGCTGCACCTGCTGGCCATCGCGCGTACGGCCGGCGTGCCCCTCAGCATCGACGACTTCGAGCTGATCCGGCAGCGGGTGCCGGTGATCTGCGACCTCAAGCCCAGCGGTCGCTACGTGACGGTGGATCTCCACCGGGCCGGGGGCATTCCCCAGGTGATGAAGCTGTTGCTGGATGCCGGCCTGCTGCACGGCGACTGCCGCACGATCGAGGGCCGCACCCTGCGGCAGGTGCTGGCCGACGTGCCCTCCACTCCACCGGCAGACCAGGATGTGATCCGCCCGCTCAGCAATCCCCTCTACGCCAAGGGCCACCTGGCGATCCTCAAGGGCAACCTGGCCGAGGAGGGGGCCGTGGCCAAGATCTCAGGCGTCAAGACCCCGGTGATCACCGGGCCGGCGCGGGTGTTCGAGAGTGAGGAGAGTGCCCTGGAGGCGATCCTGGCCGGCGGTGTCCATGCCGGTGATGTGGTGGTGGTGCGCTACGAGGGCCCGGTGGGCGGCCCGGGCATGCGGGAGATGCTCTCCCCCACCGCCGCGATCGTGGGCCAGGGGCTGGGGGAATCGGTGGCCCTGATCACCGATGGCCGCTTTTCCGGCGGTTCCTACGGCCTGGTGGTGGGCCACGTGGCACCGGAAGCGGCCGTCGGCGGCACCATCGGCCTCGTGCAGGAGGGCGACAGCATCACCGTGGATGCGGATCAGTTGCTGCTGCAGCTCAACGTGCCCGCCGAGGAGCTGCAGCGCCGGCGGGCGGCCTGGGTGCGCCCCGAACCCCGCTACCGCACCGGCGTTCTGGGCAAGTACGCCCGCCTGGTGAGCAGCAGCAGCCTGGGGGCCGTCACCGATCTGGCCTGAGCGGATCAGGAGTGAGTGGTTCCGGCCTGAGCAGGGCCCGCAGCCGCCGCGCCAGCGCTTCCAGTGGCAAGCCAGCCGCTGGCCGCTCACAGCGGCTGCCGTTGCTGCTCATCCACACCGGATGGCGTCCCTGCCACAGCATGGGGAGCTCCGGGTCCGCGGCCCAGGCCAGGGTGAGGTGGAGGTCATCGCCACTGCGGTAGAGCTCCAGTTCGAGATCCTCCTCAGCAAGGCGTTCGCCGGCAGGGCTGCGCACCTCCAGCTTCAGGCAGCAATCACCTGGCTCGGCCACCTGCTCCAGGCTGGTCGCGTCCGGGTTGGCGGGGTCGGTGGTAGCCAGCACGGCGTGGCGCAACGGCTTGCGGCAGAGGTCGGCCGCCGCCGCCACGCGTTGGGCCAGGTCGGCCTCGGGCAGGCAGCTGGGGTCAGGGATAGGTGCGAATGGCCTGGAGGTCAAAGACGATCGGGCCAGGCCGGAAGCCCGCATTGGGGCTGCCGTCATCGCCGAAGCGGGAGTGCAGCAGCTGCAGGCGGTTGATGCGGGAGGCATCAAAGCGCAGCGGCAGGCCCACCGGCCGGGCCCGCACCGAGGGGCGCAGGCTGCTGAAGGGAATCCTCAGCTGCGTGCTGCCCTCGGCCTGGGTGGCGAACTCCACCACCCAGCGCAGACCGCCTGGGATCAGTTCCGTGAGGCCAGCCACCCCATCCGCGCAGGCCACCGCCAGCTTGAAGCGCCGCCCAGCGCCCACCAGCTCCACTTCCAGGCCTTCAGCGCTGGAGAGATCCAGGGGCGGCGAGAACAGGGGCGAACGACAGCTCACGAACCCACCACCCTCCTCCACCAGCTCGCCCGTGAACTGCAGACCGCCAGGGCCGGCCTGGCAGCGCCCCTGGCTGCGGCCCCCCATGATCGTGTCGTTCAGGGCCTGCCAGCCGCTGAAGCCATCCCCCGTCACGATGTCCATCACGGCGCCAGGGCCGCTGCCGCTGCATGGTCGGCGAGCACGGTGATGGTGGAGGAGGGCTGCACCAGCCGCGCCGGGGTGCGCTCCGCAGGTTCCATGGGATCCAGCAGCCGCTGCAGGGCCTCGGCCTTGCCCGCACCACTCACCAGGAAGATCACCCGCCGTGCTGCCGACAGCACGGGCGCCGTGAGCGTGATCCGGGGCAGTCCCTTGCCCTCGCCCACGGTCACCAGCCGCTGGCGCTCCAGGGCGGCGCCGGTGCCCGGAAACAGGGAGGCGGTGTGGCCATCGTCCCCGAGGCCGAGCAGCACCAGATCCAGGATCGGCGGATCACCGGGGCAGAGCAGGCGCAGCAGCTCGGCATAGGCCCTGGCCCCTTCCTCCGGACTGGCCAGCTCCGTGGCCACCGGGTGAAGGCGAGCGCCGCTGCCGGGGGGCTGGGCCAGCAGCGAACGCCGCAGCATCAGGGTGTTGCTGGCCGGGTCATCGGCTGGAACCCAGCGCTCATCGCCCAGCAGCACATCCACCCGATCCCAGGCCAGTCGTTCCTGCCCCAGCCGTCTGTAGGCCGCCTCCGGGGTGGTGCCACCCGCCAGGGCGATCTGGCAGCGATCCCGCTGGGCCAGGCCCAGGTCGATGGCGGTGGCGATCAGCTCGGCGGCGCGGTGCGCCAGCTGCTCGCCACTCTCCCAGCGCTCCAGGGTGTAGGCCGTGCCCTCCGATCGGGTGCTGCTGGCAGGTTGCATCGCTTACGCCTCAGCTGATCCATTCGGTATGGAACGATCCTGGCTGATCGACCCGCTCATAGGTGTGGGAGCCAAAGCAGTCGCGCATGGCCTGCACCAGGTTCTGGGGCAGGCGAGCGGTGCGGTAGCTGTCGATGTAGTCGAGCGTGCTGGAGAGGCAGGGCACCGGGATCCCGGCCAGGGCGGCGCCGGCCACGATCTGACGCAGGCCCGGCAGCCGCTGGTTGATCTGCTGGGCGAACCAGGGATCCAGCATCAGGTTCGGCAGCTCGGGCGCTGCGGTGTAGGCATCCTGGATGCGTTGCAGCAGGCGGGCGCGAATGATGCAGCCGCCCTTCCAGATCTGGCCGATCGCCGCGAAGTCGAGGGCGTAGTCGTGCAGCTTGGAGGCCTCCTGCAGCAGGGCCATGCCCTGGCCGTAGCTCACGATGCAGGCGGCGATGCAGGCATCGCGCAGGGGGGGCAGGCCCGCGGCGACATCGCCGAGATCCACCGCATGGGCCGGCGGGGCGGGCAGCACTGCCTCGGCCTTGAGGCGCTCCGGCCGCAGGGAGCTCATCACCCGGGCATTGAGGGCGGCATAGATGGTGGGCACCGGCACCCCCATCTCCAGGGCACTCACCACGGTCCAGAGCCCGGTGCCCTTCTGGCCGGCCGCATCCACGATCAGCTCCACCAGATCAGCGCCGCTGGCGGGGTCCTTGGTGCGCAGGCACTCCTCGGTGATCTCCACCAGGAAGGAGGCCAGTTCCTCGGTGGTGTTCCACAGGCCCAGCACATCGGCCATGGCGTCACCGCCCATGCCGCCGCAGCGCTTCATGAGGTCGTAGGCCTCGGCCAGGATCTGCTCGATGCCGTACTCGATGCCGTTGTGCACCGTCTTGACGAAGTGGCCGGCACCACCGGGGCCGATGTAGGTGACGCAGGGGCCGTCTTCCACCTGGGCGGCCATCTTGCGCACCAGGGGCTCGATGGCGTCGTAGGCGCTGCGGGTGCCCCCCGGCATCATGCTCGGGCCCTCCAGGGCTCCCTTGGCACCGCCGGACACCCCCATGCCGATGTAGCCGAAGCTCTTGCTTTCCAGCTCCGCCACCCGCCGTTCCGTATCGGCGTACAGGGAATTGCCGCCATCGATGAGCAGGTCTCCCTCCGCCAGCAGGGGTGCAATCGAGGCGATGGTGTCATCCACCGGCTGGCCGGCTTTCACCATCATCAGGATCCGCCTGGGCTGCTCCAGGGCCGCCACGAACTCCTCCAGAGTCTTGGCCCCGACAATGTCCTTGCCGGCACCGCGGCCCTGCAGAAACGCCTCGGTCTTGGCGTAGGTGCGGTTGTAGACAACGCTCGAAAACCCGTTGCGCTCGGCATTGAGAACCAGGTTCTCTCCCATCACGCCAAGGCCGATCAGACCAAAATGTGCCGTACCCATGCAGTTGGAAAAAGGGCTGTGTCCTCAGTGTGGCCAGAGCCCCGGCCAGCGGGGCTGAACCGTCACAACCCAGGCGCCTGTGTCAGCATCTCCTGGCCTGATTAAGGCCTGGGGCCTCAGATCACACTGCCGTCAGCGATGGTGCCATTCTTCACAACCACCACGATTCCGTTACGGATGTAGAAGTTCAGCTCCGGACGATCCGCTTCTTCCACGTGATCCTTGTTGATGATGGTCACGTCTTTGCCGATGCGCACGTTCTTGTCGAGAATGGCGCGCTTCACGGTGGTGCCACTGCCCACACCCAGGGGGATGCCGCCTCGCTGCCTCAGGGCCTTGCGCTCCTCAGACGACTCGAAGTAATCCGAACCCATCACCAAGGTGTCCTGAAGCACCACGTTATTTTCAACCCGGCTTCTCACCCCCAGCACGCAGTGATGGATGCTGCAGGCCTTGAGCAGGGAGCCCTCGCCGATGATCGACTCGGTGACCTGGGCGTCCTGAAGCTTGCTGGGCGGCAGGTAGCGCGGGCGGGTGTAGATCGGAAACTTTTCGTCGTAGAACGAGAACGGGGGATTGGGCTGCTCGGTGAGAGCTAGATTCGCCTCATAGAAGGCACCGATTGTGCCGATGTCTTCCCAGTAGTCATTGAAGAGATAGCTGCACAGCTGATCCCCCCGGGCCAAGGAGATCGGAATGATCTCTTTACCGAAGTCCTTCGCAGTGGGATTGGTGTTCAGCAGGTCAAAGAGGGTCTGGCGGCTGAACACATAGATCCCCATCGAGGCCAGGTGGGGCCTTAGCGCCGCCTCCTCCCGTGAGAGCCCCAGGCTCTCGGTGTCCACCCGCATTGCCTCCAGATCCGCACCCTTGGGCTTCTCGCGGAACTCCTGGATGCGGCCCTGAGAGTCGGTGCGCATCAGGCCGAAGGCCTCGGCCTGGGCTGGATCCACCGGCAGGGCTCCCACGGAGAGATCGGCACCACTGTCGATGTGGTGCTGCACGAACAGGCTGTAGTCCATCCGGTAGAGCTGGTCGCCGGAGAGGATCAGGTAGTGATCCACGTCCCACTCCTGGAACAGCCACTGGTATTTGCGCACTGCATCGGCGGTGCCCTCAAACCAGCTCGGGCTGTCGGGCGTCTGCTGGGCCGCCAGCACCTCCACGAACCCTTGGCCGAAGCCGGCCGAGAGGTTGTAGCTCATCGACAGGTGTCGATTCAGGGAGGCACTATTGAACTGAGTCAGCACATAGATCTTGTTGATCTCCGAGTTGATGCAGTTGCTGATGGGGATATCGATCAGGCGATACTTGCCGGCCAGAGGCACAGCCGGCTTGGCGCGCATCTTGGTGAGTGGATAGAGGCGAGTTCCAGCTCCCCCTCCGAGAATGATGGCGAGAACGCGTTTCATGTTTCCTGATTCCTACTCTGTTGGGGCGACCGTACAGGAACGAGGTCCCGGCGGGCCAGTGCCGGACTCACGTCCGGCTTGAACTGTGGTGGCCAACACCGCGATCAGGTGATGCAGGTCACCGGCAGGGACCTCACGGTCTGTGCTCTTCGTCTTGAAGCTCGAAGAGCTCCTCCAGCACCCGCATTGCTGAGCGGCGTTGGGCGCGGGGCTGGGGGGCCCGGATGTTGGTGACCGGGGTATGGAGGATCTTGTTGATGATCCCCTTGCTGAGGGCTTCCACCACCTTGCGCTCCCGGCCAGAAAGATCGGGCCCCATGCGGCTCAGCGCCTTCTGGAGCTCCTGTTCGCGGATGTCCTCCAACCGCAGCCGCAGCCGGTTCACCACGGGCACCGCCTCGAGGCCGTCCCACCATTCCAGAAACAGGCGGGACTCCTCATGCAGCAGGCCTTCGGCCTCGGCGGCCATCTCGCGGCGCGCTTCCTGATTGCGTGCCACCACCTCCTGGAGGTCGTCCACGTCGTAGGCCTGAACCCCAGACACTTCGGCGGAGTCGGCAGAGATGTTGCGGGGGACGCCGATGTCCACCAGCATCAGCGAGCTGCGACGGTTGAGCACCGTCAGGCGTTCGGCGCTGATGATCGGGTCCTCGGCGGCCGTGCTGCAGAACACCAGGGAGCAGGTGCTGAGGCAGTGGTCGAGATCGTCGAGGGGGCGGCATTGCACGGGCAGGGCGGGAAAATCTGCCGCCAACTGCTCCGCTCTGGTGACGGTGCGGTTGAGCAGCACCACCCCCCGGCATCCCTTGGACTGCAGGTGCTGCAGCAACAGCCGCGCCATGCGGCCGGCCCCCACCACGGCCACCTGTTCCTGATCGAGGGAAACCAGGTCATCGACCCCCCGGGCCTGGCCCACCTTCAGCTGGGCCAGCTCCACGGCTGCGGAGCTGATCGACACGGCCCCCGTGCCCAGGTTGGTTTCGGTGCGCACCCGCTTGCCGGTGCTGACCGCCTGGTTGAGCAGCCGGTTCAGAATCGGGCCCAGTGAGTGGTGCTCCTGGCCGAGCCGCACCATCTTCTTCACCTGGGAGAGGATCTGGCCCTCGCCCAGCACGAGCGAATCCAGGCCAGCCGCCACCCTCAGCAGGTGGTCCACGGCCTGTTCGTGGTGGTAGGTGAACAGATGGGGCGTGAGCTCATCCACCGCCAGCCCCGAGTGCTGGCTGAGGAAGGCCCCGATCGAGGAGATGCCCTGCTCCGGATGGCGCAGCAGGGTGTAGATCTCCAGGCGGTTGCAGGTGCTGAGGATCGAGGCCTCCAGTACCTGATCGTCGTCGCGGAGCTGCTGGAGCGAGGCGTCCATGGCCTGTTCCGGGATGCTGAGGCGCTCCCGGATCTCCACTGGAGCCGTGCGATGACTCAGACCGACGACGGCGATGTGCATGGTGGCAGCGCGGTGTGAGCTGATCGGCGCCGGCTCAGCGCAGCGCGATGCTCTGGGCACCGGCTTTGATGTGCACGGTGTTGGTGAAGCGCGCCGTGTTGTCGAGGGTGCTGATCACCAGGGAGCTGGTGCGGGTGCAGTCCTGCTCGAATTTCACCCCGTGGAACAGCAGGCCGTCGGTGATGCCGCTGCCGGCGAACACCACGTTCTCGCCTGATGCCAGCTCATCGGCTTCGTAGATCCTGTCGGGTTCGGCGATGCCCATCTCGGCCAGGCGGGCCAGGTTGCCCTCCCGGGTGAGGCCTTCCCACTCCTTGGTCTGGGCCACGGCAGGGTCGTACACCAGCTGGCCCTGGAAGTGACCGCCCAGGGCGCGCATGGCGGCGGCGGAGATCACGCCCTCGGGCGCAGCCCCGATGCCCATCAGGCAGTGGGTGCCGGTGCCGGCGAAGCCGCAGGCGATGGCGGCCTGCACGTCACCGTCGGAGATGGGCTGCACCCGGGCGCCGGTGGCGCGGATCTCGGCGATCAGGTCCTTGTGGCGGGCACGGTCCATCACCACGATCACCAGGTCGCTCTTGGCCATGCCGAGGCACTGGCTGAGGATCTCGATGTTTTCGGTGGCACTCTTGCGGATGTCCACCTTGCCCTTGGCGGCAGGGGGTGCCGCCAGCTTTTTCATGTAGAAGTCCGGGGCGTTGAACAGTCCGCCGCGGTCTGAGGCGGCCAGCACCGCCATGGAGCCGCGCTGGTTGTTGGCGCAGAGGTTGGTGCCCTCGCAGGGGTCCACGGCGAAGTCCACTCCCGGCCCGGTACCGCTGCCCACCTCTTCGCCGATGTAGAGCATCGGTGCCTCATCCCGCTCGCCCTCGCCGATCACGATGCGACCCTGCATGGTGATCTGGCCCATGCGCTTGCGCATCGCCTCCACGGCAGCGGCGTCAGCCTCGTCCTTCTTGCCCAGGCCCGTGAGTTCGGCCGAGGCGATGGCGGCCTGCTCGACAACTTCGAGAATTTCCTGGATAAGGGTGCGATCCACAGTGGTCCGGCAAGAGGGGAGGAAGCTTCGTGATCGGGCCTGAGATGGCAGCTGCTGTGCGGAATCTCAGTCAGGAAGCGGGCCTCACTGTATCAGCGATGGCAGCGCCTCCCGGCCAGCCGGGGGCCGGGCTCAAGGGCCTGGCGGGGCCTTAACTACACTGGATTTCCCCTAGCCCAGCGGCCGTCCCATGAGCACCAAGTCCCTGGTGGTGTCACCATCGATCCTCTCCGCCGACTTCTCCCGGCTGGGGGATGACGTGCGGGCCGTCGATGCGGCCGGTGCCGACTGGATCCACGTGGACGTGATGGACGGCCGCTTCGTGCCCAACATCACCATCGGCCCCCTGATCGTGCAGGCGCTGCGGCCGGTGACCAGCAAGCCGCTGGACGTTCACCTGATGATCGTGGAGCCCGAAAAGTACGTGGCTGATTTCGCCAAGGCGGGCGCCGACATCATCTCGGTGCAGGTGGAGGCCTGCCCTCACCTGCACCGCAACCTGGCCCAGATCCGCGATCTCGGCAAAATGGCCGGTGCCGTGCTGAACCCCAGCACCCCGATCGACACGCTCGAGTACTGCCTCGAGCTCTGTGATCTCGTGCTCGTCATGAGCGTGAACCCCGGCTTCGGTGGCCAGAGCTTCATCGACAGCCAGGTGGACAAGATTCGTGACCTTCGGCGCATGTGTGACGCCAAGGGCCTCGACCCCTGGATCGAGGTGGACGGCGGCATCAAGGCCGAGAACGCCTGGAAGGTGATCGAAGCCGGGGCCAACGCGATCGTGAGCGGCTCGGGCGTGTTCAACCAGCCCAGCTACGCCGACGCCATCACCGGCATCCGCCAGAGCCGCCGGCCGGCGCCGGTGGCGGTCTGAACAGCTGAACGGGCCAGACTCCCCCGTGGGGGAGATCTGGTCTCTCAGCCCTCAGCTCTCAAAGAACCAGCCGTAGCTGTGCAGGCCGATGCCCAGCAGGTTGACGCCGATGTAGCAGACGGCGATCACCACCAGGCCCACCGAGGCCACGATCGCCGGGCGGCGACCCTGCCAGCCGCGGATCAGGCGGGTGTGCAGGTAGGCGGCATACACCAGCCAGCAGATCAGGGCCCAGGTTTCCTTCGGGTCCCAGCTCCACCAACTGCCCCAGGCCTCGTTGGCCCACACCGCTCCGCTCACCAATCCCACCGAGAGCAGCAGAAAGCCCACGGTGATTGTGCGGTAGCTGAGTGAGTCGAGCTGTTCGGCGATCGGAATCGACACGCTGGAGAGCTTCATCGGCGCCGCCATGGCACCCGGACCATCGCAGGCCAGCTGGGCCTGGCGATAGCCGCCGCTGCCGATCGAGCTGCTGCGCAGCTCCAGGGCCCGCCCCCGGTCGGTGAACAGCACGGCCACGGAGAGCAGGGACCCCACCAGCAGGGCCGCGTAGCTGAGCATGATCACGCTCACATGCATCACCAGCCAGCTGGAACGCAGGGCGGGCACCAGGGGGGAGGCTTCCTGGAGGCGGTCGGGTAGGGCGAAGCTGGCGAAGGCCACGCAGCCGAGGGCCATCGGGGTGGCGGCAGCCGGCACCAGCGGTGAAGGCCAGCTGCGCTCCACCAGCAGCTGGGTGAGGGTGCAGCCCCAGGCCAGGAAACAGAGCGACTCGTACAGATTGCTGATCGGGAAGTGGCCGGAATCGATCCAGCGCAGCACCAGCTGGGCGGTGAGACAGAGGTTGGCCGTGGCGATCAGCACCCGCACCACGGAGCTGTTTCGGCCGCCACTCAGGGCCCAGAACGCCAGGGGCAGCACCAGCAGCAGCAGGGCAAAGGCGCCGAGGCCCAGGGCAAGAACCGGATCGTGGAGCAGATCGGGCAAGGTTTCAGCGCAGACTCACGCGCCAGTCTGGCTGGTGATGGCCTCAGCCTGTCAGCGGCTGGCCTGCCGTAACAGCACGAGGCCGGTGATCAGACCGATCACCACGGGCAGCCAGGCGGAGAACAAGGGCTGGAGAGTGCCCTTGACGCCCAGGGAGCTGAAGCTGAAGGCCACCAGGTAATAGCCGAAGATCAGCAGCACGCTGAGGCCGAATCCCTGGCTGCGGCTGCTCCGAGAGTGGGGCCTGGCCCCCAGGCTGCTGCCGATCAGGCCGAACACCAGGCAGACGGCCGGGAAGGCGAACTTCTCCTCGATCCTCACCCGCAATTTCCGCGCTGCTTTCTCATCGCCCGATTCCCGCAGCAGCCGCTCAGCCGTGCGGGCCTGGCCGATGGTCATCTCGTTGGCGTCCGTGGGCAGCTTGGCCACCCGTATCGGCTGGTTGCCGAGGGGATAGAGGTAGCGATCGAAGCGCGCGGAGGTGATCGCGTCGGAATCGGTGCCACCAATGCCGAACACCCGACCATCGAGAAACTCCCACTGGGCCTCAGCATCGCTCCAGCGGGCCCGCTTGGCGGTGAGCATCACCCGCTGGGCCGAACGGCTCATGTCCACCAGCGTCACATCTTCCATCACCCCCTGGTTGAAGCGCTGGGCATAGAAGATATGGGTGAGGCCGCGCTGAGTGCTGCCATCGGGCTGCTCGACCCTGCCGTAGCGGGAGTAGAGCACGTTGTCTTTCTGCTCGCCGGCCACGGCTCTGCCGATCGCGCGGCTCAATGTGGCCTCGGCCTGGCTCAGGGTGCGGGGCACCACGGCTTCGTTGAAGCTGAAGGTGAGCAGCGTCATCACCAGCGACAGGGCTACCGCCGCCATGACCATGCGCCAGGTGGGTACCCCAACGCTGCGCAGGGCGGTGAGCTCACTGTTGCCGGCGAGCTTGCTGAAGGTGAGCAGGGTGGCCATCAGGGTGGCCATCGGGAAGGAGAGCACCAGAAACGAGGGCAGCTCCAGCACCAGAACCTGCAGGGCCACATCGAGCGGCAGGCCCGATTCCGCCACCCGGCGCACCAGCTCGAACACGGCCCCCACCGAGAGCGACACCGCCGTGAAGGCCGCGACGCCGTACACCAGCGGGCCGAACAGCTCCCCCAGCAGCCAGCGATCCAGCAGCGGTAGCCGCCGCCAGGGGGCCAGCCCCAGGCGCCGCAGTCGATCGAGAGCCAGCGGGCTACTGCTCACAGCCTGAAACCCTCCCCCAGGTAGTGGCGGCGCACGAGGGGATCGTTCCCCACCTGCTCGGACGTGCCGGAGGCCAGGATGGCTCCCTCCGAGAGGATGTAGGCCCGATCGGTGATGGCCAGGGTCTCACGCACGTTGTGATCGGTGATCAGCAGCCCCATGCGCCGGCCGCGCAGCTGCTGGATCAGCTCCTGCAGATCGGCCACGGCAATCGGATCCACCCCGGCGAACGGTTCATCCAGCAGCAGGTAGCGGGGGCCTTCCGCCCCCACCGCCAAGGCGCGGGCCACCTCGGTGCGCCGCCGCTCGCCGCCGGAGAGCTGGTAGCCGCGGCGGTGCTGAAAGGCACTGAGGTGAAAATCCTCGATCAGGTTCTCGAGACGCTCGCGGCGCAGAGGCCTGGGGGTGCGACTGGATTCCAGGGCCAGCCTCAGATTGTTGCGCACGTCCAGCTGGCGAAACACACTCGGTTCCTGGGGCAGGTAGCCGATGCCCAGGCGAGCCCGCTGGGGCATCGGCATGCGGCTGATCTCGCGGCCATCGAGCAGCACCGCCCCGGCGTCGGGGCGGATCAGGCCCGTCACCAGACCGAACGTGGTGGTCTTGCCGGCACCGTTGGGGCCCAGCAGGCCCACCACCTCGCCCGGTTCGAGGTGCAGGGAGACATGGTCCACCAGCACCCGGCCACCGATGGCCAGCACCACCTGCTTCAGCTCCAGCGTCATGGCAGGGGGCCGGGGGCCGGAGCCTGGGCGGGGGGGAAGCGGTAGAGGGTGATCACCTGCTCTCCGGGCGCGGCTTCGGCCACCAGCCGCTCGTTCTCCACCAGGTAGACGAGCCGCTCGGCGCGGATGCTGTTGCCATCCCCCTGAAGCACGTCCACATCGCCACTCAGCACCAGGCGGCCCTCACGGCTGAAGTACTGGGCCTGGCGGGCCGTGGCCACCACGCCCTGATCGCCGTAGACGATGCGCACATTGCCGCTGGCGGAGAGGATTCCGGTGGCGTTGTCAGCGGTCTGCAGGTCGGATTCGATCGTCACCACTCCAGTCAGGGGAGCCTTCGCGGGGGCGGCAGCCGGCATGGCCACCTGCTGGGCCCAGGCTCCTGCCTGCACCAGAGCGAGGCCTTGGAAGCCAAGCACAGCCAAACCGAGCAGGGTCAGGCGGGCGGGACGGAAGGCGGACAGAGGCAAGGACCGGGGCCGCCGGAGCGCAAATCTCAATCTACAGAGGGCGGTGGTGCCGTTCCGGCCGGCAGCAACCGGGGTCGCTCCAGGGCCAGGTCCTGGTCTGGTCCCTGCAGGGCCTGCAGCCAGAGCGCGGCACTGCTGCGAAGGGCCGCCAGATCGAGGCCGAGGGCGTCATCGTCGCAACCCCGCAGCCGTCCCAGCCCCTCGCCGGTGAGGATCGTGGCCCCGCGGCGGTTGCCCCGCTCCAGGTGCAGCTGGCCCACGGCCAGTTGCAGGAGGCCCTGCAGAACCGGGCGGCAGGCCCCGGCCGTTTCGTGCCAGAGCTCCTCAAAGCCGTCGTGGCAGGAGTACCAGTCGCCGGCATTGAAGCGGCTGATGGCCTCGGCAAGCCGGCCATCACCCCGCAGAGCCACCTCTTCGGGATCAAGCATGGTGCCGGAGTGGGGCGGTCAGCGCTTGGCTGCCTTTTTGGAGGGCAGCTTGCGCAGCCGGATCGACTCGGGCGTCACCTCGAGCATCTCATCGGGACCGATGTACTCGAGGGCGCGCTCCAGGGTCATCTGCACCGGCGCCTGCAGGGTGTCGAGCACCTCGGCGCCGGCCGAGCGGATGTTGGTCACCTGCTTGGCCTTGCAGACGTTGAGCTCGAGATCCTGGGGCCGGCTGTTCTCACCCACGATCATGCCCTTGTACACCTTGGTGCCGGGGGTGATGAAGAACTGGCCGCGATCCTCCGCGCCCTTGAGGGCATAGAAGGTGGCCGTACCCTCCTCGAAGGCAATCAGCACGCCGCTGCGGCGGGTGTCCACGTCGCCCTGCATGGGCCGGTAATCCAGGAAGGAGTGGCTCATGATGCCCTCGCCGCGGGTGGCACGGATGAACTCCCCGCGGAAGCCGATCAGGCCGCGGGCCGGCACCACGAACTCCAGCAGGGTGCGGCCGTCACTGGTGGTCTCCATGTTCTGCATTTCCGCCTTGCGGATGCCGAGCTTCTCGATGCAGGCGCCCACGGACGCTTCCGGCACGTCAAGCACCAGGGTTTCGTAGGGCTCGCTGGGGGTGCCATCGATGGTGCGGAAGATCACCTGCGGCTGGCTCACCTGGAACTCATAGCCCTCGCGGCGCATGGTTTCGATCAGGATGCCGAGGTGCAGCTCACCCCGGCCGCTCACCGACCAGCGATCGGGGGAGTCGGTGTCCTCCACCCGCAGGGCCACGTTGGTGAGCAGCTCCTTCTGCAGCCGATCGCGCACCTGACGGCTGGTGACGAATTTGCCCTCCTTGCCGGCGAAGGGGGAGTCGTTGATGACGAACGTCATCTGCAGGGTGGGCTCATCCACCTTGATCAACGGCAGCGCCTCGGGATTGTCCGGACAGGCGATCGTCTCGCCGATGTTCACTTCATCGAAACCGGACACGGCCACCAGGTCGCCGGCGCTGGCCTGGGCGATCTCCACCCGCTGCAGGCCCTGGAAGCCCAGCAGCTTGCTGATCCGGCCACGCTTGACGCTGCCGTCATCGCGTAGCAGGGCGGCGGGCTGGCCGGCCTTGATGGTGCCGTTATGGATGCGGCCGATCATGATCCGGCCCAGAAAATCGCTGTAGTCGAGGGTGGTGACCTGCAGCTGAAGCGGTTTTTCAGGGTCGCCGACCGGGGGCGGCACATGGCGCAGGATCGCGTCGAAGAGCGGACGCATGGTGTCGCTCTCGGTCTTCATGTCCGGCTTGGCGTAGCCGGCCATGCCGCTGCCGAACAGGTAGGGGAAATCGCACTGGTCATCGTCGGCACCGAGCTCGAGGAAAAGGTCGAGCACTTTGTCCACGGCGATCTCCGGATCCACCCTGGCCCGGTCGATCTTGTTGACGAAGACGATCGGACGCAGCCCTTTCTCCAGGGCCTTCTTCAGCACGAAACGGGTCTGGGGCATGGGCCCCTCGTTGGCGTCCACGATCAGCAGGCAGCCATCCACCATGCCCAGCACGCGCTCCACCTCGCCGCCGAAATCGGCGTGGCCAGGGGTGTCGACGATGTTGATGCGAATGCCTTCGAAATCAACCGCCGTGTTCTTGCTCAGGATCGTGATGCCGCGCTCCCGCTCCAGATCGTTGGAGTCCATCACGCAGGTGGGCACGGCCTCGTTGTCGCGGAAGATGCCCGACTGGGCCAGCAGCGCGTCGACGAGGGTGGTTTTGCCGTGGTCGACGTGGGCAATGATCGCAATGTTGCGAATCGGCGTGCCTGAATGTGCGCCGCTCATAAATTGAGAATTCCTACGGTTCAGTCTGTAGCCAAGAAAACAGACTACTCCATGCCCATGCGGGGGCGACCCCAGATCAGGGGGCCAGCCGCTGGGCGGGCTCAAACACTTTCAGGGCTTCGGCCGTGCCCTCGAAGCGCCAGTGCCATGGTTCGTAGCTCACACCCTGGGGGTTGCCTGCAGGAAACGACAGGGTGAAGTGGAACCGCTGGGCATGGTCCTCCAGCCAACGGAAGGCCTGGGTGGCGGCAAAGCCCTCGGAGAGGTGGGTCTGGGGCATGCGGCCGTCGCCCAGGTCGATGGCGTAGCCGGTGCTGTGTTCGGAGAACCCGGGCGGCGCGCTCACCTCGGCCCGCTCGCGGGCGTTCTGGTTGCGCTCCGCCTTCACATCGAAAAAGAGCTCCTGCTGCAGGGCCTTGGAGCGGTAGGCACTCAGCAGCACCAGGGAGATGCCGTCGGCCTGCGCGGCCCGGCGCATGGCCGCCAGGGCATCAGCGGCATCGCGATGCAGCTGCTGGCCCGGCGCCACGCTCACCAGGGCGGCGGGGTCGGCCTCGCCGTAGGGAAAGTGACCCAGCAAGCGGCCATCGGCGGTCTGGGTGGCATCGAGGCCCTCCACCGGCCTGGGGGCCAACCAGCGCTGCAGGGCCTGGCGGCCCTGGGGCAACAGCAGTCCCCCCGCCACCAGCACCACCACCAGAGAGAGGGCAAGGCGCCCCAGCCGCGCGATCGGGCGGCTGGGCGGCGCCGCAGGCGCCTGCCGACGCGCCATGGGGATGTCATCGGGCTGCACGACGCCTGGGGAGCGGTGGGTGGGCAGTCTGGGGTTCAGCGCCACGCCAGGGCCGCATCACACAGCCCATGGAAGCGGACCCGCTGCCCCAGCTCAACCCATTAAATTGTTACAGCTTCGTCATACTTGCACCACGATTCGGCTTTTTTGGTGCAAGCAATTGCGTCCACTTGGGCCGGTGGTTGCCGGCGGCAAATCACAATCGCCTTGGCGAAACCGCCAATCCCCCCGCCAGACCATGCAGCGGTGTTAGTTTCGCACCAGAGCTTTTTTGGCGGAGCATTCAACTGATGTTGCGTGTCGCAGTGGTGGGCGGTGGCCCCAGTGGGTCCTGTGCCGCCGAGGTGCTTGCCAAGGCCGGTATCCAGACGTGGATTTTTGAGCGCAAGCTCGACAACGCCAAACCATGCGGTGGAGCAATTCCACTCTGCATGGTGTCCGAATTCGACCTGCCCGATTCGATCATCGATCGCAAGGTTCGGAACATGCGCATGATCTCCCCCTCCAATCGGGAGGTGGATATTCATCTGGACAACAAGAACGAATACATCGGTATGTGCCGTCGGGAGGTGCTCGACTCCTTCCTGCGCGACCGCGCCGCTGGCCTCGGCGCCCAACTTGTCAACGGTCTCGTCACCAAGATCGACACCGGCGCCAACCGCCAGGGCCCCTACACCCTCACCTACTCCGACTACGGCTCCGGTGAGGCCACAGGCGAGAGCAAAACCCTCGAGGTGGACCTGATCGTGGGCGCCGATGGCGCCAACAGCCGCGTGGCCAAGGCCATGGATGCCGGCGACTACAACGTGGCCATCGCCTTCCAGGAGCGCATCCGCCTGCCGGCCAAGGAGATGAGCTACTACGAAGACCTGGCCGAGATGTATGTCGGCACCGACGTCTCGCCCGACTTCTATGCCTGGGTCTTCCCCAAGTATGACCATGTGGCCGTCGGCACCGGCACCATGCAGAACAACCAGTCGCTGATCAAGGGCCTGCAGGAAGGCATCCGGCTGCGGGCCCGCAAGCGGCTGGTGAATGGCGAGGTGATCAAGGTGGAAGCCCACCCGATACCCGAGCACCCCAGGCCGCGCCGGGTGGTGGGCCGCATGGCCCTGGTGGGTGATGCCGCCGGCTACGTGACCAAGAGCTCGGGCGAAGGCATCTACTTCGCCGCAAAGAGTGGCCGCATGTGCGCTGAGCAGATCGTGGCCAGCAGCCAGGCGGGTCAGCGGATTCCCACTGAGTCCGATCTCAAGAAGTACATCAAGACCTGGGATCGCCAGTACGGCGCCACCTACAAAGTGCTCGAGATTCTGCAGAACATCTTCTACTCCAACGACGCTGCCCGGGAAGCCTTCGTGGAGATGTGTGATGACAAGGATGTGCAGCGCCTCACCTTTGACAGCTACCTCTATAAGCGGGTCGTGGCGATGAACCCGTGGCAGCAGATCAAGCTCACCGTGCTCACCATGGCCGCCGTGCTGCGTGGCAACGCCCTCGCCCCCCAGACCTACAAACCCGTTGACAGCGCTGTGCGCGATGACGATGAGGTGACCGCCATGCTGGCCGTGAGCACGATCAAGGGCGGGATCAAGATGCGCGGCGAACTGGCTGCCCAGGCGACTGCCACCGCGGCCAGCGGCACAGGCAAGGGCAAGTCAGCCGATCCGGAACGGGAACCGGTGCTGGCCGGCAAGTGATCCAGCCAGGCGCCTGCCGCCTGAGCCTCATCCCTGCAGCGCGCTGAAGTCAGCTAGCACCGACGCCTGGTTGCGCAGCACGCTCAACAGGGCCAGGCGGTTGGCGCGCAGCTGGCTCTCTTCAGCCATCACCATCACGCTGCTGTCGCCATCAAAGAAGGCGGCCAGGGCTGAAGCGCTCTCCTGCAGGGCCGCCGCCAGCGCCGCCAGGTCAGGTGAATTGGCCGTCTGGGCAGCTTCCCGGGCGAGGGGTTCAAGCCGCTGCAGCACGGCGAGCATGGCCGCCTCACTGGGCTTCTCGAACAGGGCTGGCTCCACCACGCCGGCGGGGCTGAGCGTGTGCTCATCGAGCTCTCCCTTCTCTGCCAGCCGGGCGGCCCGGGTGACCACGGCCTGCAACGGCGCCAGCCGGCCCTGCTGACGCAGCTCCCGCAGCAACAGCCCCCGCTGGCGCACGGCACCGGGATGGCCCAGCAGCCGCTGCCGCGGCACCCCGGCTCCGGCCACCGCGGCCACCAGGTCGGCCTCCAGGCCCTCCTCCTCCAGCAGGCTGGCGATGCGCAGGGCCAGAAAGTCGTTGAGATCGGCCGCCAGGGCCTCCGGCTCGATCTGGAATTCGGGAAACAGCTGTGCCCAGTGGCTGCTGCCGGCCTGGACCAGGGCCTCCAGATCCAGCCGCCAGCCCTGCTGCCAGAGAATCTGCAGCAGGCCATTGCCGGCCCGCCGCAGGCCATAGGGATCGGAGGAGCCGCTGGGCCGCTCACCCTTGGCGAAGATGCTGAACAGGAGTTCCAGACGCTCAGCCAGTGCCACCAGGGCCCCGGCATCGCTGTGGGGTAGGTCATCCCCTGCGCCCCGCGGCAGGTAGTGCTCGAGCACGGCCAGAGCCACCGCCCGCGGCTGGCCCTCGGCCAGCAGGTACTTGGCGCCCATGATTCCCTGCAGCTCGGGGAATTCGCCCACCATCTGACTCACCAGATCGTGCTTGCAGAGGTGGGCCGCCCGCAGGGCCACCTCTGCAACGGCCGGGGGCAGCGCCAGGGCCTGCAGCAACTCCTGGCTGCACCACTCGAGCCGCTCCACCCGGTCGCGCAGCGAGCCGAGGCCTTCGGCAAACGTGACCCGGGCCAGTTGGTCGCGCCGTTCCAGGCTGGACACGGCCCGATCCGCCTCCAGGAAGAAGCGGGCATCGGCGAGCCGGGCCCGCAGCACCCGCTCGTTGCCGCGGCGCACGGTGTCGAGGGCAGCAGGCGAGCCATTGCTCACGCAGAGAAAGGCGGGCAGCAGCACATCGCGGGCCTCGAAGGCGAGGGGATCCACCTCGGCGCCGCGCCGGTAGAGGGGCACATAGCGCTGGTGGGCCCGCATCACGGTGCAGAGCACCTCGGCCGGCAGGACCAGGTAGGCCGGGTCCACCGCTCCCTGCAGCAGCAGGGGCTGCTCCACCAGATCGGTGAGCTCTTCGAGCAGCTCCTGGGGCAGATCCGGCCGGCCCCCCAGGGCCTCGGCGGCCTGCTGGATGCCCTGGCTGATCCGCTCGCCGCGGGCCTGCCGGTCCACCTCCAGCCCCGCCGCGGCGAGGCTTGCTGTGTATTGATCCGCCGCGGCGATCGAAACCGGCTGTGGGTGCAGCCTGTGCCCCCGACTGAGGCGATCGGCCTTCACTTCGGGATCGCTGCCCGGCAGCAGCACCGGCAGCACCTCGGCATCAAGCAGGGCCACCAGCCAGCGGACGGGCCTTGAGAAGCGGAAGTCCCCCTCCCCCCAGCGCATGAAGCGACGGCCCTGGAGCGCCTGGATCCAGCCGGGGATGCACTCCGCCAACACCTCCGGCGTGGGGCGGCCCGGCTCCAGCAGGCGCGCAAACACGAACGGCCCCTTGGCCGTGGGGCGCACCTCCAGCGCCGAAGGCTCAACGCCGCAGCGCCGGGCAAAGCCAAGGGCCGCCTGGGTCGGCACGCCGTCGCTGAATCCCTGGCTGGCCGGCGGCCCCTTGCGTTCCTCCCGGCGCTCGCTCTGGCAGGCGGGCAGCCCGTCCACCAGCACGGCCAGGCGACGGGGCGTGCTGGTCACCTGCAGGCGGCCATGGCTGAGGCGCTGGTCAGCCAGGTCGCGGCCGACCAGCGCCTCCAGCTGGGGCACGGCCAACCGGGCGAAATCGGCCGGCAGCTCCTCGGTTCCGATTTCCAGCAGAAAGGTGGACACGCCAGCCGCAACAGCAACCGCCAACTTTATGGAGCCGTCTGCGACCCATCAGACTGCTGGTGGGCCCTGTTCGCTACCGTCAACGGGCTTTTGGGTGGTTCCCGCAATCGTGACGTCAGGGCCGACGAAGTTCGAACAACTCAAGGCCAGTAGTGGTCACCTGCGCGAACCGCTCCTGAGCGAGCTGGGCAACCAGGCGCCCAATTTCACCGACAGCGCCGTCCAGATCCTCAAGTTCCACGGCAGTTATCAGCAGGACAACCGCGACAAGCGCCAGAAGGGCCAGGAGAAGGAGTGGCAGATGATGCTGCGCCTGCGCAACCCGGCTGGTCGCGTTCCCGCCCAGCTCTACCTCGCCATCGACGAGCTGGCCGATCGGCTCGGCAACGCCACCTTGCGGGTCACCACCCGCCAGGCCTTCCAGATGCATGGGGTGCGCAAGGACAACCTCAAGGAGGTGATCGGCACGATCGTGCGCTCCCTGGGCTCCACCCTGGCCGCCTGTGGGGACATCAACCGCAACGTGATGGCGCCCGCCGCCCCCTTCAGCAAGGGCGGTTACCCGGCGGCCCGCGATCTCGCTGACGCCATCGCCGACCTCCTGGCTCCCCAGGCCGCCGAGGGGTCGTACCTCGACCTGTGGGTGGACGGCGACCTGAGCTACCGCATCAAACCGAACCTGCCGGTGCGCCGGGCCAAGGCCCGCCAGGCCGAGGGTGCCGTGTTCAGCGGTGATGCCGCCGAGCCGCTCTATGGCGGCACCTATCTGCCGCGCAAGTTCAAGGTGGCGGTGACCGTGCCGGGGGACAACTCGGTGGATCTGCTCACCCAGGACATCGGCCTGGTGCTGTTCTGCGACCCCCAGGGCCGGCCCCTGGTGGCCAACGTCTACGTGGGAGGCGGCATGGGCCGCACCCACAACAAGGAGGAGACCTTCGCCCGCACCGCCGACCCGCTCGGTTCGGTGGCCTATGAGCACATCCTGGACCTGGTGCAGGCCATCGTGGCCCTGCAGCGGGACCACGGCGACCGCGACCAACGCCGCCACGCTCGGATGAAATACCTCATCCACGACCGGGGCGTGGACTGGTTCCGCCAGGAGCTGCAGCAACGCTACTTCGCCCATCCGATCAAGGCCATGCGCCAGGAGCCCAAGCCCCGCCTGGAGGACTACCTGGGCTGGCACCGCCAGAGCCCGGGGCTCTGGTTCGTGGGCCTGCCGGTGCTCTGCGGCCGCATCGGCGGCGAGCTCAAGCGTGGCCTGCGCCACCTCGTGGACACCTACAAGCTGGATCTGCGGCTCACGCCCAACCAGGATCTGCTGCTCTGCAACATCGGCACCGCCCAGAAGGCCAGCATCCGGGCCGAGCTGGTTGCCCTCGGCTTCGAGACACCGGACGCGCCGCCGCCCCTGGCGCGCCATGCCCTGGCCTGCCCGGCCCTGCCCCTGTGCGGCCTGGCCGTCACCGAGGCCGAGCGCATCCTGCCCGATGTGATCGGCCGGCTCGACAACCTCATGCAGGAGCTCGCCATCAGCAAGCCGGTGCTGGTGAGGATGACGGGCTGTCCTAACGGCTGCGCCCGTCCCTACATGGCGGAGATCGGGCTGGTGGGCAGCGGCGTCAACCAGTACCAGCTGTGGCTGGGGGGCACCCCCAACCTCAGCCGGCTGGCCGAGCCCTACCTCGAGAAGATGCCCCTCGACGACCTGGAGCAGACCCTCGAACCGCTGTTGCGGGCCTGGCAGGCCGCCGGGGGCCGGTTGAGCTTCGGCGACTTCGTGGCCAGCAGCGGACGGCCCGCGGTGCAGGCCCTGCTGGCTGCAGCCTGAGGTGGGCAAGGTTCTGTGGCGCAGTCGCCCCTGCGGCAATCCCCAGCTGAGGGCCGCATCGCTCGCTCTGGCCCTGCTCAGCGTCGCCAGCGTCACGCCCCTGGCCGCCCACGCCCAGGGCAGGAGGACGCCGACGCCGCCCCCCTCCACACCGACGATCTACGACCCAGATCCCCTCAGCTGCCAAGCCGCGGCGATCCGCGAGGCGTTCGAACGCCACCTGGAGCCCTTCGCTGACCAGAGCCCGGCCGTGATCGCCCGGCTCAGGACCCTGCAGGTGGAGATGACGGCCTCCAGCCTGCGGCGCTGCGTGGCCAAGGGTCTGATGCAGCGCGATGAGGCCAACGCGCTCTACCTGGACCTGATGGCGCCGGCGGCGTCCTCAGCGCAGCCGGCGCCAGTTCAGCCTGGCTCGGGCTCCACCCGCCCGTAGCAGGCCTGGGCTTCGCCCCGGCTCCAGGCCCAGAGCTGATCGCCCCAGCTGAAGTGCCACCACTCATTCGGGTGCTGGGCGAAGCCGGCCTGCTGCAGCACCTGACGCAGCAGCCGCCGCCGCCTGTGGCAGCCCCTGGCCCAGGTGCGCTGGGCCGGCTTGGCCGCTTCCTGGGCCACCGCCTCGAAGTGGTCCGGGGAGGACACGGCTCCGATGGCGTCGATCGCAGAGCCCATGTCCAGGGGCAGGCCCCTGTGGTCGACGATGGTGAGGTCCACGGCAGCCCCGGTGCTGTGGGGGGGCGGGGCGGCTGGATCCGGGTCAGGAGAGGCCCAGAAGCGCCCCACCTCGGCCGTCACGGCCTCCCGGGCAGAGCTGGTTTCGGCCGGATCCACACCGCGCTTGCGGCACAGCTCGAGCACGGTGTGCTCCACCATGAAGGCCTGCACCGCCAGGGGGCGCCAGCCGTCAAAGATGGCCAGGCGCCAGTCGGGCTGCTGTTCCTGCAGGGCCTCCTGGGAGTCCAGCAGTCGGTCGATCACCTCCTGACGCAGCTGGAATGGCGATCCTCCAGGGCCGTAGGGAGCCCCCAGGGCCGTGTAGGGGTGGGGTTCCAGCCGCAACAGGTCGGGCGGCAGGGGAACCAGGGGATCCCGCCGCGGCTCGATGGGGATGGAATTCCAGGGACGCCGCGGCATCGCCACTCCAATGCAGCCTTCAGTGTGGCGTGACGGCGATCCGCTCAGTTCAGCGGGCTTCGGCCCTCAGTTCAGCCGGGCGCCGGCACTCAACCTGGCGCGCTGGCTCTGGAGCATGGCCAGCAGCTGGGGGTGGCGCCCGAGGGATGGGTCCTCCGTCAGGATCCTTCGGGCCACCTCGCGGGCCTGCTCCAGCACGGCGCCGTCGTCGATGAGGCTGGCCAGGGCCAGATCGGGCAGACCGGACTGGCGCGTGCCCAGCACCTGGCCGGGCCCCCGCAGGCGCAGGTCCATCTCGGCGATCTCGAAGCCATCGCTGGAGCGCACCAGCACATCGAGCCGCTGCCGGGCCAGGGCCTGGCGGCTGTCATTGATGAGCAGGCAGTGGGAGGCCGCCGCGCCCCGGCCCACCCGGCCCCTGAGCTGGTGCAGCTGGGCGAGACCAAAGCGCTCGGCGTGCTCCACCACCATCACGCTCGCCTCCGGCACATCCACGCCCACCTCCACCACGGTGGTGCTCACCAACACCTGGCTCTCTCCCCGGGCGAAGGCCTGCAGCGTGGCCTGCTTGTCGGGGCCCGCCAGGCGCCCGTGCAGCAGCCCCACCTGCAGCTCCGGGAACACCTCCTCGTTGAGCTGGCGATGCACGGCCACGGCGGAGCGCAGGTCCAGCTTCTCCGACTCCTCCACCAGGGGCAGCACCACGTAGGCGCGCTGGCCCCTGGCCACCTCCTCGCGGATCAGCTCGTAGGCGAGCTGCCGCTCCCCGGCCCGCAGCAGGCGGGTCTGAATCGGGGTGCGGCCCGGCGGCAGGCCATCGATCTGGCTCACCTCCAGGTCGCCGTGCACCGACAGGGCCAGGGTGCGGGGGATCGGCGTGGCGGTCATGGTGAGCAGGTGGGGCTGCAACCCCTTGGCCAGCAGTCGATTGCGCTGGGCCACGCCGAAGCGGTGCTGTTCATCCACCACCACCAGCCCCAACCGGGCAAAGGCCACAGGGTCTTCCAGCAGGGCATGGGTGCCCACCAGCAGCTGCAGGGTGCCCTGGGCCAGGTCGTTGAGCAGCTGGCGGCGCAGGCGGGCGGGGGTGGAGCCGGTGAGCAGCCCGCAGGTCACGTGGAGCTGGGGCATCCAGCCGCAGAGCTTCTGGTAATGCTGCTCGGCCAGCACCTCCGTGGGGGCCATCAGGGCACCCTGGCAGCCGGCGTCGATGGCGGTGAGCAGGGCGGCGATCGCCACCACGGTCTTGCCGCTGCCCACATCACCCTGCAGCAGCCGGGCCATCGCCTGGGGTCGGGCCAGATCGGCACGGATCTCCTTCAGAACACGCTGCTGGGCCGGGGTGAGCTGGAAGGGCAGCAGCTCCAGGAACCTCGCCACCAGGCTGCTCCGGCTGGGGCTCTGCAGGGGAGGAGAGGGCCGTTCGGTGAGGGCGCGGCGGCGCTGCAGCAGGCCCAGCTGCAGCAGCAGGAATTCATCGAACACCAGCCGCTGTCGGCTGGCCTTGAGGTTCTCCTGATCCAGGGGGGCGTGGATCTGGCGCAGGGCCTCAGGCCTGGCCATCAGGCCCTCGCTGCGGCGCAGGGACGGCGGCAGGGGGTCTCCCCACGCCTCCACGAGGGGCAGCACGCCGGCCACGGCCTGGCGCAGCCTGTCGGCGCCGAGGCCCTCAGTGAGCCCGTAGACCGGCAACAGCCGGCCGATCGCCTCGGAACGCAGCGGCGCCTGGGGGCTCTCCAGCACTTCGATCAACGGGTCCTGAAACGCCAGGCCATAGGGCGTCTCGCGCACCAGTCCGCTCACGGCCAGGCTGGCGCCAGGCGGATAGAGGCGCTGCTGACTCTTCAACCAGCCAGGGCTGGTGAAGCGCCTGCCGGCCATGAAGCGACTCACCCGCAGGCGGCCGGTGGGATCGCTGAGCTGCAGCTCCAGGATCGCCAGGTTGGGGTTGCGGGGGCTGGCGAAGGCATGGCAGCGGCGCACCGTGGCCACGATGGTGGCGGTGCTGCCGGCTCGCAGCCCCTCGATGCGCACCAGGTTGGCGTAGTCGAGATAGTCGCGAGGGTAGTAGTGCACCAGGTCGCGCACCACGAACAGACCCAGCTGGGCCAGTCGGGCTGCCGTGCGCGGTCCGACGCCTCGGATCTCCCCCAGGGGCGTGTCGGGGAGCAGGCGGCTGGCGGCTGAGGGCGCCGAAGGCGGTGGCCCAGCGTTGAGCCGCAGCCGGGGCGGACCCATCGGCCTGGCTGGCTCCAGGCCCTGGCGCAGGTGGTGCAGATGCTGGCGGCAGTCGCGCACCAGGCTCTGGCGCCGCGCCGGACTCAACTCCGGGTAGCCCGCAAAGGCAGCGCCAAGTTCGAGGCAGCGGGTGCGCCCTGAAGTGATGCCCTGGGGAGGGGCCTGCAGACTGCGGGCCAGAAAACAGCTGAACCGCTCCCGCCTTCCCAGCAGATCAGCGAAACCGCGTTCACTCTCCAGCAGCAGCGCCTGCTGCAGGAGGCGCAGCCACTCGGTGACTGGATCAGGGCCGGGGGGGGCGGGCGCGGCGTCTAGGGGTTGCCCTGGGGGGGGCGACCGGTGGACTCCCGGTTGTCCTCCAGCCACAGCTGCTCCGCCTCCAGGATCCGCACCCGCCGCTGGACCCGGCGGTAACGCTCCGCCATTCTGCGCACCTCCAGGCCGTGTTGCTGCAGCCGCTGCCGGCATGTGCGCAGGCGAGGGTTCTCCAGCTCCAGATCAGCGAGCCGCAGCAGCACCGCCACCAACGCGATGGAGGGCCCCGAGCCGTTCTCCTCCGCCGGCACCTGCAGCCGCAGCAGGTTGGGTGGGGCAGGCAGCACGTCCACCTCACCCTGCAGGGCCGCATCCAGCAGACCCACCGGCAACAGCCCCCGTGTCACGCCCAGCCGCAGGCAGTCGACGTTGAGGGCATGGGAGAGATTGCGCAGTCGCCGGGTGAGGGCACTCTCGTAGCCCTCCAGCCAGACGAGCAGGTCGATGGGGTCGGTGGGCAGGCGGCTGCCGCTCCAGGGATGGCGGTCGGCGTCCTCGGCATCAGCAGCTGGCGGTGCAGGCCGCTCGGGGCCCTCGGCCTCGAGGGCCTCGGAGAAGGCCTGCAGCATGGCCTGGAGGCTCTGACCAGGGGCGGCATCCGCTGCGGCCTGCTCCGATGGCACAGGCTCTGAGGGAGAGGGCTCGGTGGAATCCTGGGGGGCAGGCTCAGGCCTGAAGTCCGGGCTGAATCCCGGCTTGAACCCTGCACTCAAACCTGGGCCAAGCCCCTGCAGCAGTCCCGACAGATCGGGGCCGCTGGAGCCCAACCGCTGGAGATCGATCGGTGGCGCCAGACCCAGCTCGATCGAGCGGCCCGACGACCACGGCCGCTCGGAAGCACCCGATTCGGCTGGGCGAGGCTCCTGGGCCAGGGAGTCCTGGAAGTGGGCCCGCTCCTCCCGGGCCTGGCGCTGGCGCAGCCTGGCCAACTGGGCCGCCATGGCCGCCACCTGCTCCACCGTCAGCAGGGTCCTGGCCCGCCGGGCCAGGTCGGCCATGCGCAGATGCAACTGCCGGCGCTGCCGGGCCGAGAGATGGGAGTAGCGCTCCGGTTCGATCTGAGTGGCCAGATGAAAACAGGCCTGCTGAATCGCATTCAGCAGGCCGTCTCTGAGCACCTGGAGGTAGAGCGCCAGATGTCGGTAGAGCTCGGGGTTGGATTGCTCCAACCCCGCCCTCATGGCAGCCAAACTGCGGTGGGCATCCTGGAGAGCATCCACGGCAGGGGGAGCGGAATGGTCCGCTGGAATGGATCGGATCGGGTCGGGGGCCAGCAGCTCAGGAGGCCTGCATGGCGGCCACCTCGGCGGCGAAGTCCGTTTGCTTCACTTCAATCCCCTCACCGAGATTGAAGCGAACGAAGCGGCGCACCTGGATGTTTTCCCCCACTTTGCCGGCCACCTGCTTGACCAGCTCAGCCACACTGAGGCTGTTGTCCTTGATGTAGGGCTGATCCATCAGGGCCAGTTCCTTGAGGCGCTTACCGATCCGGCCCGCCACGATCTTTTCCTTCATCTCCTCCTTCTTGCCGGCCAGATCATCGCGGCCCATCTCGATCTGTTTTTCCCGCTCAGCGATCTGAGCTGGAATTGCATCCGTGGTGACGTATTCCACCGAAGGGCAGGCTGCGATCTGCATGGCCACATTGCGGATCAGCTCCTGGAAGATTTCGCCGCGGGCCACAAAATCGGTTTCGCAGTTCACCTCCACCAGCACGCCAACCCGAGCACCAGTGTGGATGTAGGAGCCGACGGCGCCTTCCGCAGCAGTGCGGCCGGATTTCTTCTCGGCGGAGGCGATGCCCTTCTGGCGCAGCCATTCGATGGCTTTGTCGGCATCTCCCTTGGTTTCGGTGAGCGCCTTCTTGCAATCCATCATGCCGGCGCCGGTCTTGTCGCGCAGGTCTTTGACCAGTTTTGCTGAAATCTCAGCCATGGGTGAGGAACTCAGGGTGAAAGGTGTGGTTCAGGGGGCGGAGTACGTGCTCTGGCTCAGGCTGCTCTGCTCAGGCCTCGTCGTTCTGACCCTGGTCGCTGCCGTGGCGACCTTCGTTGATGGCATCAGCCAGCCGGCCCAACACCAGTTGCACCGAACGCACGGCGTCGTCGTTGCACGGAATGGGAACGTCGCAGAGATCGGGATCGCAGTTGGTGTCGAGCATCGACACCAGGGGAATATCGAGCTTGCGGGCCTCGAGCACGGCATTGGTTTCGCGGCGCTGGTCCACCAGCACCACCACATCGGGCAGGCGACGCATGTTCTTCAGTCCACCCAGATACTTCTGGAGACGGTCGAGCTCGCGGCGCAGCACGGCGCCTTCCTTCTTGGGACGCATGGCGATGGCGCCTGATGACTCCATGCGTTCCAGATCCTTGAGGCGCTCGATCCGGGCCCGCATCGTGGTCCAGTTGGTGAGCATGCCGCCCAGCCAGCGCTGGTTCACGTAGGCAGCACCACAACGGGTGGCCTCCAGGGCGATCACTTCGGAGGCCTGCTTCTTGGTGCCCACGAACAGAAAGCGCTTGCCACTGCGGGCCGCGCTGCGGACCCACTTGTAGGCGTTGTTCATGCAGACGGCGGTCTGCACGAGGTCGATGATGTGAACCCCATTGCGCGCGCAATAGATGTAGCGCGACATCTTGGGGTTCCAACGACGGGTCTGGTGCCCAAAGTGGGCGCCAGCCTCCATCATTTCGGAGAGAGTGACAACAGCCATGGTGTGGGGGGTTTCGGGTTTGCCTCCACCTGCCTAGGGATCGAAGTGCTCCACTCTCCGCAGGCAGCACCGATCGCGGTGGCGTCTGCGGTTGGGTTGGAGCCCGTGATCACCCGAAACACGCAGGTGTGCGGAATGAAGTTGGACCCAAGCACCCTACCAAAGCGATGTCTCACGGACTGCTGGACACCCGGTCAGGCCAGGCCCTGGCGCCGTGCTTCCACCTGCAGGGTGTGCACCCCGAGGCGATTGAGGGGGATGCGCAACAGCTCGAGAGCCAGGGCCGCCCGATTGCGGTGCACCAGCCAGGCCAGCACGGGCCTGAGGCTGCGCTCATTGAGCAGACCGCCCAGGGTGAGCAGATCCCAGAGCAGGCGGTGATACCAGGTGAACTGGGTGATCATCCGCACCCGCTGGCTGGGGTGCTTGCGGAAGAACACCAGCGCCATCTTGGCCCGCTCCCGCTCCACCCGGATCAGGTCGGCGATCTGCTCCAGCCGGAAGGCCGGGTGCCAGTGGTACCCCACCGCTTCAGGGCAGCGGATCAGCGACACCCCCAGGCGCCTGAGCCGTTCGCCCAGCTCCAGATCCTCCCAGCCATAGAGCCGGAAGTTGGTGTCGAACAGCCCGGCCTGCTCCAGCAGCTCGCGGGCAATGGCCACATTGCCGGTGGCGAAATAGGCCCAGGAGTGATCGCGCAGCTTGTGGCGCTCCGCCGTGGGCTCGGTGAAATTGGAGGTGTTGATCACGGCCCCGTAGGTGAAGCAGCGCCGGTGGCCGAGGCGCTGCCAGGCCTGCTCCAGGGCCTGGGCATGACAGAGCAGGAAGCTCGGGGTCACCACCAGGTCGCTGTCGATGAACACCACCACCTCACCCCGGGCGGCCTCCACGCCACGGTTGCGGCCGGCGGCCGGACCGCCATGGCTCTGCTGCAGCAGGCGCACGTGGGGCAGGGCCACGCCCTGGGCCTCGATCCAGGCCACGGTGGCGTCGGTGGAGCCGTCATCCACCACCACCACCTCATAGTTGCCCGCGCTGGCGGGGAAATCCTGATCCTCCAGAGCCGCCAGGCACTTCTGCAGGATCGGCAGGCGGTTGTAGGTGGGGATGACGACACTGAGAAACATGGACCCGCTGCAGCGCACCGATCCGGGCGCCATGACCTGGCCACCATCATCACGGTTCGATCATCCCGGTCCGATCGTCACGGTCGAGGGGAGGCCCAAGAGAAAGGGACCCTCATGGGTCCCTGCTCTGGCCTGGGGAGCTGTTCAGCCACCGAGCCGCCCGAAATCAAGGCCGACTGGTCAGTCGGCGGCGCCGCCGTTGTTGGCCGTGCCGGTCACGCCGTTACCCACGCCTTCACCGCGGCCGTCATTGCGCAGCTTGCGCTTCTTGAACTTGCGCGCGTAGGCACGGTTGCGTTCTTGCTTTTCCTTCTTCAGATTCCTGCGCTTGGCCATACGGGAGGCAAGGTGGGTGATGTGGTCACTTGATCCTACTCACCGCCCCTCCGTTAAGGGCTGACGGCCCCCGCCAGCTCCAGGGAGGCCTCGGCCAGCCGGCCATCCTCCATCTGCAGCAGGCGATCGGCCACGTCGAGGATGCGGGGGTCGTGGGTCACCATCAACACGCCGCAGCCCTGCTCGCGGGCCAGGCTGCGCAGCAGCCCCACCACCTCGCGGCCGCTCTGGCTGTCGAGGGCGGCGGTGGGTTCATCGGCCAGCAGCAACTGGGGCTGGGCAGCCAGGGCCCGGGCGATCGCCACCCGCTGTTTCTGGCCGCCGGAGAGGTCGTGGGGCAGCTTGTTGAGGTGGTCGCCCAGGCCCACCGCCCGCAACCACTCCCGCGCCTGATCGCGGCGGGCGCGGTAGCCCAGGCCCGGCAGCAGGTCTGATCCCATCTGCACGTTCTGCTCTGCGGTGAGACAGCGCAGCAGGTTGTGGCCCTGGAAAATCATGCCGATGCGCTGGCGCAGCTGCTGGCGGATCGAACGACCCGCCCCGTGCAGCTCGCAGCCGAACAGGCGCACCGAGCCCTCCTGCACCTGGCGCAGGGCTCCCACCAGGGTGAGCAGGGTGGTCTTGCCGCAGCCGGAGGGCCCCGTGAGCAGCACCACCTCCCCCGGCGCGATCGTCAGAGTCACCCCCTGGAGCACCCTGCGGCGCATCTCTCGCTCGCCGTACCAGTGGCTCAGGCCCTCAATGGCCACCAGGGGCTGGGTGGTTGAAGGGGCCATCAGAAGATCTCGGCGGGGTCGGCGTCCCCGAGGCGGCGCATGGCCAGGGCTGCCGATCCCAGACACATCACCAGGATCATGGTGAACACCACCGTGGCCCGTCCGCTGGACATCGCCACCGGCAGGTTGGTGCCGTTGCGCACCAGGGCATAGAGACCCAGGCCGGCGGCATAGGCCGGCAGGTAGCCCAGCACCGCCAGGATCAGTCCCTCCCGGGCCACCACCCCCAGCAGGATCGGCAGGCGATAGCCCATGGCCATCAACGTGGCGTACTCGGGCAGGTGGTCGCTCACATCGGAATAGAGGATCTGGTAGACGATCACGCAGCCCACGATGAAACCCATGGCCGCCCCCAGGGTGAAGATGAAGCCGATCGAGGTGCTGGTGCGCCAGTAGGTCTTCTCGAATTCCTCGAAGCCCGCCTTGGTGAACAGCAGCACGTCACTGGGCAAGCTGCCCTCCAGGCGCTGGCGGGTGGCCTCGATGTCACTGCCGGGCCGCAGCCTGATCAGGCCCAGTTCGATGCTTCCCGGGGGCGTGCCAGGCAGCAGCTGCAGGAAGGTTTCACGGCTTGTGAGGATGTTGCCGTCCGCGCCGAAGGAGGGGCCCAGGGTGACCAGCCCCGACACCCGCACCCGGGTGCCGGCCACTTCGGTTTCCACCGTGCGGCCTTGCTTGTACCACTCGGCGATCGGTCCGAACTCCGGCCTGGAGCGTTCATCGAACAGCACCCTGCCCTTCTGGCTGAGGCTGCGGGCCTTGTCGGAGAGCTCAGGGTCGAGAAACAGGGGATCGGCCGGCTCGAAGCCCAGGGCCAGGATCGAGCGGGTTTTGCCGCTCACGGGGTTGCGCCAGAGCAGCAGATTCCAGTGCACGGGGGTGGCGCCCTGCACGGCGGGATCGCCCATGGCCTGGATCAGCCGGCGCCGGGGAAAGCCCGCCATGCCGATCGAGCTCATGGTCCGGGGGCTCATCATCACCAGATCGGCGTCGAAGAGCTTGTGGATCGTGACGCTGGCGTCGAACAGCCCATCACGAAAACCCAGCTGCATGAACATCAGGATCCCCGCAAAGGCGATCCCCGCCAGGGCCACCGCCAACCGCAGGGGCTGGCGGGAGAGCAGCAGCCAGGCCAGGGGAATCCGGCGGGCTTGCCAGAGGCGGTGCAACATCAGGGGCTGAAGCGGGCGATCAGCTTGAGGCCCGTCCGGTCCCGCACGCGCTGGGCGTCGGCTGGATCCAGGGTCACCCGTACCTCCACGATGCGGGCGTCCACATCGCCGGTGGGATCGGTCTCGAGCACAGCCCTCTGGCGCACCTGGGGACTGATCCGCACCACCTCGCCGCTGAGCTTGCCCTCGAAGCCACCGTTCTCACTGGTCATGCTCACGGCCTGCCCCAGCCGCACCCGGTTGATGTCGCTCTCGTAGACCTCGATCACGGCCTCCATGCGTTGGTTCGCCCCCAGTTCCAGCACGCCGTCATCGCCGGGGCGCTCGCCCACCCGGGCATGGAGGCGCAGCACCGTGCCGCTGATCGGGGCCTTCAACGAGGTGAGTTCAAGATCGGCGTCGATCCGATCGCGATCGGCCACGGCCTCCTGCAACTGGCCCTGGAGTTCGAGCAGGTCGGTTTCGCGGCTGTCGAGTTCACCGCTGGGAATCGCGCCCTGGCGGCTCAGGGAGCGGTAGCGGGCGATGTCACGGTTCTGAACCGTCAGGCGGCTGCGCAGATTGGCCATGCGTGCCTCCACCACACGGCGTTGGGCCAGCAGGGGCTCGGCGGTGTCGAACACGGCCAGCAGGTCGCCCTCCTGAACCACATCACCCTCCTGAACCAGCAGGCGCGTGATGCGGGGACTGCCGCCGATGCCACTGATCGGGGCGGCAAGGCTGCGCACCTCGCCACTTGGATCGAGGCGCCCCAGGGCGGCCACCGCTTCCGGGGCAGAGGGCCGGGCAGCGGTTGCCGCCGTCTCAGTCGTCATGGACGAGGACGAAGGGCTCAAGCGCTGCACCAGCGCCCATCCAGCCAGAGCCACCAGCACAGCGCCGCCCAAGACCAGAGCAACGGTGCGGCGGGAGGCCTGCAAGCCCAGGAACGTCACAGGGCCGGTGGATCGTCGAAAAGGAGCTCTTCGATGTAACGGTCGGCCCAGTCCGGGCTGAAGGCCTTCTCCAGCACCCGACGGGTCTTGTCGTTCTGTTTCTGTTGCTTGCAGTACCGGAGCTGGCCGTTCCATCGGCTGACGGTAGCGGGGTCGTCCAGGGGCTGAGGCGGGGTGTGCCGCAGCGCGGCGGTGAGCACCTCCAGCACCTCGCCCACCTCGTCGATGAAGGCCCGCTCTTCCTCGCTGCCCACCGGGCGGATGAAGCGCACATGGGGCGAAAAGATCGAGCCCCAGCCCGGCAGCTCCCGCTCCTGGGCATAGCTGCGTCGCGGGCGAGCCGCAAGGGCGTGGTCGATGGCCTCGGGCAGGGCGTCAGCCACGGGGGAGAGATCCACGATGGCGGCCGACACCCCGGCCGGCCCGGCCACGATGTCGGCACCGAATACCGGCAGGTCGTAGCGGGGGTCTGGGAAGAGCACGCAGTGCAGGATCTGCAGCCCCGCCCCCAGCCGGGCGGTCTCGAGGTGCAGCTTGCGCAGCCCGCGGCACTGGCGAAGCTCGTTGCGGATGAACAGTTTCTCGCCATCGAGGCTGCCGCTGATGGCCTCGAGGTCGGGGTCGATGGCCAGGGGAGCCAGCTCAGGCATGCGCTCCCAGCTGGCTCGAATGCGCTCGGCCAGGGCATCCACCAGCGGATGGATGCCCCCGGACTGGGTGCCGCTGCGGGCAGATCCGGCGTCGACGGTGCTCACAGCCGTGTCCCCAGCCAGCAGAATGCAGATCCTGCCATGTCCCTGCGCCTTGCCCCTGGCTTCCACTCCCGTTCTGCTGCCAGGCCTGGCGTCGCCCCACATCCACACCCTGCCCAACGGCGCCCGCAGCGTGCTGCTGCCCCTGGCCGACAGCCCCCTGGTGTGCCTCGACTTCTGGTGTCGCGCCGGCAGCGTGTTCGAGGAGCCGCGCGAGAGTGGACTGGCCCACTTCCTGGAGCACATGGTGTTCAAGGGCAGTGCTCGGCTGGGGCCCGGTGAATTCGATGGCCGGATCGAGGCCCTCGGTGGCAGCAGCAATGCGGCCACCGGCTTCGATGACGTGCACTACCACGTGCTGATCCCGCCGGAGTCCGCCCTTGAGGCCCTGGATCTGCTGCTGGATCTGGTGCTGGAGCCGGCCCTCGTGGACGAGGCGTTTCAGATGGAGCGCCAGGTGGTGCTCGAAGAGCTGGCCCAGAGCGAGGACCAGCCGGACGATGTGGCCCTGCAGCGGCTGTTGCGGCTGGGTTGCGGCAGCCATGCCTACGGCGCTCCGATCCTGGGAGAGCGCCAGGCGCTGCTGGCCCATACGCCTGGCGCCATGGCGTCCTTCCAGAAGCGCCTCTACGGCGCCAACCGCTGCGTGCTCGCCGTGGCCGGCGCCCTGGAGAGCCTGGAACCAGCCCTGGAGAGCCGCATCGAGGCCAGCCCCCTGGCCTCCCTGCCCCTGCTGGATGAGCCGTCGGGCCGCTCGCCCATGGGCGTGGCCCCCGGCCAGCACCGGCTGGCCCTGCCCCGCCTGGAAGCCGCCCGACTGCTGATGCTCTGGGCCCTGCCCCCCGCCGGCGACCTCGCTGCCGTGATGGGGGCCGATCTGCTCACCACCCTGCTGGCGGAGGGCCGCCGCAGCCGGCTCGTGGCCCTGCTGCGGGAGGAGCTGCAGCTGGTCGAGAGCATCGACCTCGACCTGCACGTGATGGAGTGCGGCAGCTTCGCCCTGCTGGAAGCCATCTGTGAACCCGAGGATCTCGGCGCGGTGCGCCAGGCCATCGACGGGGCCTGGCTTCAGTTGCAGCAGGAGGCGATCGGTGAGCCGGAGTGGCAGCGGGCCCTGCACCTGGTGGCGAACGGCTACCGCTTTTCGCTGGAGTCGCCCGCCGGGGTGGCTGGCACCATCGGCAACAACCTGCTCTGGGGTCGGCCCCAGGCTCTGGGGCGGCCCCTGGAACACCTGCACCGCTGGACTCCCGACGCCCTGCAGCGGCAGCTGGTGCCCCTGCTGGATCCCAGCCTGGCCTGTGTGCTGGAGGCGGTGCCCGCATGAGCGGCTGGACCTGCCTGCGGCTCGATGGCGGCCTTCCCCTTTGGCAGCAGCAACGGCCAGGCGTCGGCCTGGTGGCGGCCCGGCTCTGGATCCGGGGCGGCAGCAGCCGCGACCCCGCCGGCGGCCGGGGCGCGACGCAGCTGCTGGCCGGGGTGATGACCCGAGGCTGCGGAACTCTCACGGCCGAACAGCTCGCCGACCTGGTGGAGGGCCGCGGCGCCGCCCTGCGCTGTGAGGCCCATGAGGACGCGCTGGTGATCAGCCTCAAGTGCGCCAGCGACGATGCCTTGGAGCTGTTGCCCCTGTTGGTGACGATGGCGCGCGCCCCCGGGCTCGCCCCCGACCAGGTGCAGCTGGAGCGCCAACTCAACCTGCAGAGCCTGCAACGCCAGCGGGAGGACCCCTTCCAGCTCGCCCATGACGGGCTGCGGGACCTCCTCTATGGCAACGGCCCCTATGGCCACGATCCGCTTGGGGTGGAACCTGATCTGGAGCAGCTCACGGCCGCGGCGCTGGCCCCCCTGGTGGACGACCTGGGCCGCGAGGGAGCCCTGCTGGCGGTCTGCGGCGACCTGCCGGCGGCGAGCGATCTGGAGGGGCAGCTCAACCTCCAGCTGGGCCTGACACCGTGGCGGACAGCCCTGCCCCTGCCCCTGCCGACGGCGGCGGCAGGGACCGGCGTGGATCATGTGCTGCTGAGTCAGGACACCGAGCAGGTGGTGGTGATGCTGGGGGCGGCGACGGTGCCTCTGGGCCACCCGGACGCCCTGGCGCTGCGGCTGCTGCAGGCCCACTTCGGCCTCGGCATGTCGAGTCGGCTGTTCGTGGTGATGCGGGAGGAACGGGGCCTGGCTTATGACGTGGGCGTGCACCTGCCGGCCCGCTGCGGCCCGAGCCCCTTCGTGTGGCACTGCTCCAGTTCCACCGAGCGGGCGGCAGAGGCCATGGCCGCCCTGCTGGAGGAGTGGCAGCGCCAGCTGGAGACTCCCCTCAGCAGCCAGGACCTCAGCCTGGCCAGGGCCAAGTTCCGGGGCCAGGACGCCATGGGCCGCCAGACCTGCGGCCAGATCGCCGATCGCCAGGCGCTGGTGATGGGCCATGGGCTGGGCGACAGCTACATCGCCCGCTCCCTGCTGGCGGCAGAGCAGCTCAGCGCCGACGACCTGCTGGCTGCCGCCCGGCGCCATCTGGCCGCGCCGCGCCTCAGCCTCTGTGGTCCGGCGGCGGCTGTGGCGGCGGCCGAGGCCGTGTGGAGCTCCTGGTGCGGCAGGGCACCCCTGCCGCAGGCGACTTCAGGCCGTCGTTAACGTCGTTCCACGATCCTGGCCAGCAATGCCTGTCACCTACCCCCGGAAGCTCTCGAACAACCTCAGCGCCAGGGAGGTGATGGCTCAGGTTGTGAAGAAGCGGGAAGTTCAGGTGTACTTTCTGAATAGTTACCGCTTCAACGAACAGCGCTCCTGCCTGGAGCTCACCAACCTGATCGAGCTGCTGAACGGCGAGCCTGCCGAACTGGTGCGCGACCTCTCTCACCACGTGAACGACGAAGCCCGCCATGCGGCCTGGCTCACTGACCTGCTCTTCGAGATGGGAGAGCCGATCGGCAATCCGCCGGCCGCCTCCTACATCGATGAGCTCAACCGGCTGCTTGACAACCCCGCCTCCGACGGCCGCAAGGATGCAGGCGTGGTGGCGGCCCTGGCCTCCATCAACGCCACCGAGAAGCGCGGCTGCCAGACCTTCTCAGCCCACATCCACGCCCTGAAGAGCGCCCCGGCCAGCGAGGAGAACACCAAGATCAGGGAGACCCTGGAGAAAATCCTGCCCGAAGAAGCCGGGCACGTGCGCTGGGGCAACCGCTGGCTGAATTCCATTGCCAGTCGCAGCCCCGCCGATCGGGCCCTGGTGGACGAGGCCAAGCACCGCTACTCCCTGATCGAGCACGCGGCCTATGCCGCCGGTATGGACATCACCGCCGGCGCCGAACTGCGTCGCCTCTCCAGCCTGGTGGAGATCGCCAGCACCATTCCGGCCTGGCAGCGGCCTGCCTACCTGCTGGAGCGACTGCCCCAGACCCTGCTGGCGCCTGACCTGCAGAAGTCCCGCTTCCTGGCCGCCAAGCGCGTCTGGGAGCAGGAACCGGAGCAGTTCTTCGATCGCTTCGTGCCGATGTTCCTGAGCGGCCTGCAGAATCTGCGCCCCAGCGCCAGCAAGGCAGGCTGAAGGATCCCACGGGCAGGGCGAGGACTCAGGCGAGGGGGGCCTGCCTCTCCGGAGCGGCCACCAGAGCATCGGCTGCAATCAGAAAGGTGCCGCGACGGAAGCGCACCGCCAGCTGCCCCATGGACCGCTGGGCCACCACGGTGCCCACCTCGTTGAGATCCACCAGATCCGGGGGGCGCAGCATCGGCATCGGATCCGCTGTCTTGAGGTAGCGGGGACTGTGCTGCAGGCACACCGCAGCGCCGATCTCCCAGGCCGGGTCGACAGGATCCAGGCTCGGCTGGGGCTCCTGGCTCAGCTGCTGTTCTGGGTGGGGAGTGCTGGTCATGGTGCGGCGCCGGGGATGCGCCCAGACGGGCCTGGCCATCATGGTGCCCTGGCAGCGTGTCCACGGCGCGGCAGACTGTGCCCAGACCATTCCTGGACGATTTGCGGGCCCTGGCGAACTGGAGTGGAGCGGTTGCAGGCCTGTTGCTGATCCTGGTGGGGGGCCTGATTCAGGCCGCCGTGCCCCTTCCGGGGGCCCAGGGGCAGTGGACCCTCACGGCGCTGCCAATCACCCTTCAGGTACCGGCCCTGCTGCTCACGGCCCTGGTCTGCGGCCCCCGCAGCGGCCTGCTGGCCGCCCTGGCCTACCTCACCCTGGGGCTGTTCCAGCTGCCGGTGTTCCAGGGCGGCGGTGGCAGTGCCTATCTGCTGGACCCGGGCTTCGGCTACCTGGCCGGCTTCGTGCCCGCCGCCTGGCTCACGGGCCGGCTGGCCCGCCAGCGCGGCATGGGCGATCTGCTCAACCTCACCCTGGCCAGCGCGGTGGGTGTTGGCGTGATTCAGCTGTGCGGCGCCCTCAACCTGCTGATCGGAGCGTTGGCCGGGCGCTGGCCCGGCGGTGTGCTGCCGCTGCTGATGAGCTTCTCGGTGGGGCCGCTGCTGAGCCAGCTGTTGCTCTGCTGTGCCGTGGCCACCGCGGCGGTGGCCCTGCGCAAGCTGCTGCTGGTTCCCACATGAGCCGGCAGCAGAAGCTCAGCTACCTGCTGGCGGCCGCAGTGGTGCTGGCCGACCAGTTCAGCAAGGCCTGGGCCCAACAGGCCCTGCAGCCCGGTCTGCCCCACCCCTTCCTGCCCGGGCTTCTGGAGCTGCTGCTCACCTGGAACACGGGGGCGGCCTTCAGCCTGTTCAGCGGGGCCACCCAGGCTCTGGGCCTGATCAGCCTGGCGGTGGGAGCAGCTCTGGTGGTGGCGATCGCCCGGCAGGGGACGATGCGGCTGCCCCGCAGCCTCGCCCTCGGCTTCCTGCTGGGCGGGGCCATCGGCAACGGCATCGACCGCTGGCGCCTGGGGGCCGTGGTGGACTTTCTGTCGCTGGTGCCGATCAATTTTCCGGTGTTCAACCTGGCCGACATCGCCATCAACCTGGCGGTGCTGTGCCTGGCCATCGATCTGCTGGGCGAGAGGGGCTCCCGGCGTGCTTGATGCCCTGCGACGCCGCTGGAGTCGCTGGAGCCAACCCGGCCAGTGCCAGGTGCAGATCCATGGGCCAGGCCTGCCCAGCCGCACCGTGACGATCCAGAGCGGGGCCTACCGCATCGGCCGCGATGCCGATGGCCAGATTCCGATCGAGCACACGGCCGTGAGCCGCCAGCATGCCCTGCTGGAGCAGCGCGGCGGCGCCTGGCTGCTCTCCGACACCGGCTCCACCAATGGGTTGTGGTGGCGCAACCGGCGCATCCGGCAGCTGCTGCTGCGCGATGGCGACACGGTGCGCTTCGGGCCCACCCACCAACCCGGCCTGCCGGAGCTGGACTTTCAGCGTCGTCCCCAGCCCCGCTCCCAGCGGCTGCTGCGGGGCCTGGCCCTCGGCCTGGCGGCCGTGGCCAGCGGCGGCCTGGCGTTGTTGGCCCTGTCGGTGGCCCAGGGGCCCATCCGCGGCAGCCTGGCCACGGTGCGGGGGCCCCTGGCGCTCTACGACCGCCAGGGCAAGCCGATCAACTCGGTGCAGGGCCTGGAGCACCGCGAGCTGGCCAAGCTGGGCGACTACCCCCCCGTGCTGGTGGATGCCCTGCTCGCCAGTGAGGACGCCCGCTTCTGGTGGCACCCCGGGGTGGATCCGGTGGGCACGGCCCGGGCCCTGGTGACGAACCTCGCCGGCGGCCGGGTGCTGGAGGGGGGCAGCACCCTGACCCAGCAGCTGGCCCGCAGCCTCTATCCCGACCAGGTGGGCCAGGGCGAGACCCTGGGGCGCAAGTGGCGGGAGCTGCTGGTGGCCCTGCAGCTGGAGGCCCTGTTCAGCAAGCACGACCTGCTGCTCAGCTATCTCAATCGGGTGTACCTGGGGGTGGGCTGGGGCTTCGAGGATGCCTCGCGGCACTTCTTCGGCAAGCCCGCCGCCGAGCTGGAGCTGCAGGAAGCGGCCCTGCTGGTGGGCCTGTTGCCCTCGCCGAACGGCTACGACCCCTGTGTGGCACCCCAGGCCGCCCTGGAATCCCGCAACGCGGTGCTGCGCAAGATGGTGGACTCCGGTCGCCTCGGTGCGGACGCCGGCCGCTCCGCCCGCCGCAGCCCCGTGCAGGTGGCGCCCGAGGCCTGCAAGCGAGCCGCCGAGCGGCGCGGTGCGCCCTTTTACACCGATCAGGTGCGCCGCGACCTGCAGGACCTGGTGGGTCCGTCCGTGGCGGCCGAGGGCAATTTTCTGGTCGAGACCCACCTCGATCCAGGCGTCCAGGAGCAGGTGGAGCGGGTGCTGCGGCAGCGGCTGAGCAGCAGTCGTGGCCTCAATGTCACCGAGGGTGCTGTGGTGGTGATCGACGTGCGCAACGGCGGCATCGTGGCGATCGCCGGCGGCCGCGACTACCAACAGAGCCAGTACAACCGGGCCTCAATGGCCCAGCGCTCCCAGGGCAGCACCTTCAAGCTGTTCCCCTACCTGGCGGCTCTCGAGCGTGGCGCCGGGCCCGGCGATGGGGTGAACTGCGGGCCGCTGCGCTGGCGTGGCCAGACCTTCAGCAGCGACTGCAGCGGCAACCTCAGCCTGCTCAGCGCCTTTGCCCGCAGCAGCAACACCGCCGCCCTGCGCACCGCCCAGAAGGTGGGCCTCGAAGCCGTGGTGCAACAGGCCAGGGATCTGGGCGTCACCAGCTCGCTCAACGCCGTGCCGGGCCTGGCCCTGGGCCAGAGCGAAGTGACCCTGCTGGAGCTCACCTCCGCCTACGGCGCCGTGGCCAATGACGGCACCTGGCATGCCCCCAGCACGATCAAGCGGCTCGTGGACGCCGAGACCTGCCGGGGCAAGGATCCCGCCAGCTGTCGCCGCGAGGCGGCCGAGACCCCGGCCAACACGGCTCCGGGCCGGCGGGTGCTGAGCGAGAAGACAGCGCGCTCCATGCAACAGCTGCTGCGGGCCGTGGTGACCAGCGGCACCGGCCAGGCGGCGCGGCTCGGAGGCCGTGAAGGCGGCAAGACGGGCACCAGCAACGAGAACCGCGACCTGGTGTTCATCGGGATCGCTCCCGAGCGCCACTGGGCGGTGGGCGTGTGGCTGGGCAACGACGACAACAGCCCCACCCGGGGCTCCAGCGCCCTGGCCGCCGGGCTGTGGGCCGAGATCCTGCGCGCCACCTCCTGAACGGTGAAACAGCGCACCCGCCTCTGGATCGCCACCGGCCTGCTGTTGCTGGCGCTGGTGGTGGTGGGGGTGGTGCTGCAGGCCATCAACCAGCTGGTGTGGCAGCTGAGTGCCGTGCTGCCCTATGGCCTGGTGGGGCCGGTGGTGGCGGTGCTGCTGCTGGCGCTGGCCCTGCTGCTGGCCCAGCTGGCCTGGCCCTGGCTGCGGGGGCTGGGCCGGGGCGGGGGCCGGGGGCCGGGCCAGGCCGCCGGCGCCCGCCCCCCTGCTGAGCCGCCGGGCAACCGCCGCGAAGCCGCCGCCCGCCAGCTGGAGGCCATCGATCAGACCCTCGAGCGCGTGCGCGATGCGGTGGAGCGCCAGGCCCTGCAGGAGCGGCAACAGCGCATGGCCGCCGAGCTGGAGCGGGGCGACCTGGTGATCGTGGTGTTCGGCAGCGGCTCCTCCGGCAAGACCTCCCTGATCCGGGCCCTGTTGCGGCAGCTGGTGGGGGAGGTGGGGGCGCCGATGGGGGTCACCGAGCGCAGCAGCCGTTATCGGCTGCGCCTGCAGGGCCTGCGCCGGGCCGTGTGGCTCGTGGACACTCCCGGGATCCTGGAATCGGGGGATGCGGGCCAGCAGCGGGAGCGGCTGGCCCGGGGCCAGGCCAGCCGTGCCGATCTGCTGCTGCTGCTGGTGGATGGGGACCTGCGGGCCACGGAATTCCAGGTGCTGGAAACCCTGGCCGGCCTGGGCAAGCGCCTGTTGCTGGTGCTCAACAAGTGCGACCTGCGCGGCGAGCAGGAGGAGCAGCGGCTGCTGGCGCTGCTGCGACGCCGCTGCAGCGCCGTGCTCGCTCCCGAGGATGTGATCCCGGCCAGCGCTGCTCCCCAGAGCGTGCCGATGCCGGGGGGAAGGCCGCTTCAGCCCGCGCCGGAGGTGGATGCCGTGCTGCGCCGCCTCGCCGCCGTGCTCCATGCCGAGGGGGAGGAACTGATTGCCGACAACCTGCTGTTGCAGTGCCGCCAGCTGGGCGAGGCCAGCCGGCAGTTGCTGGGAGAGCAGCGGCGGGCTGACGCCGATGCCGTGGTGGAGCGCTACAGCTGGATCGGTGCCGCCGTGCTGGCGGTGACGCCGCTGCCGGGACTCGATCTGCTCGGCGCGGCGGCCGTCAATGCCCAGATGGTGGTGGAGATCGCCAAGGTCTACGGGGTGAATCTGAGCCGCGGCAACGCCCAGGAGCTCGCCCTCTCGGTGGGGCGCACCCTGGCGGGCCTGGGCCTGGTGAAGGGGGGGGTGAGCCTGGTGAGTGCGGCCCTGAGTCTGTCGTTGCCGGCCCTGGTGGTGAGCAGGGCGATCCAGGCGGTGAGTGCGGCCTGGCTGACGCGGGTGGCGGGCCAGAGTTTCATCACCTACTTCGAGCGTGACCAGGACTGGGGCGACGGCGGCATGCAGGAGGTGGTGCAGCGCCACTACGACCTGGGCCGTCGCGACGGCGACCTGCGCCGCTTCCTGGCCGTGGCCTTCAGGCGTGTGGTGGAACCCCTGCGGCAGCGGGAGAGGCAGTTGCCGCCCAGGCCCGGGGCGTGAGGCTGGCAGCCGGCCTCGTGACGTTGACCAGGCCGAAGCCGAGGGCCTCAGGCGGGGGCGGCTGCAGGGGGCCGCGGCTGTCAAGCACCAGGATCAGGCCCAGGTAGAGCAAGGCCACCAGGATGGAAAGGGCCCCGGTGATGATCGCCACCCATTTGGAGCGTGGACTGGGCTCGGGGGTCATGGCCTGGACTGCGACCGGTGGCCCGAAGCGGCCGGCAGGGACGCGGCCACCACGGCTCTGAGCCGTTGCAGTTCAGCCCCTGTGGTGTGGGGATTGCCCAGCACCGCCTTGAGGTGGTGGCGACCTCCATGCAGGGGCCGCGACAGCATCAGCTGCTGCTCCAGCAGTCGGTGCCGCGTGGCAAGGCTCCAGGCCTCCGCGGCGTTGGCGTCAGCGCCCCGCAGCGTGAAGGCCAGCAGGTGAAACCGCCCCTGCAGCAGCTCCAGGGCGGGAAGGCTGGCCAGCAGCCCCACCAGCTGCCGGCGGCGCTGGATCGCCCCGTCGAGCACCGCCTCGATGCCGTCGAGGCCCAGTTGCCGCAGGCCCAGCCACAGCTTGAGCACGTCGGCGGGGCGGGTGCCCTGCAGGCCGCACTCACCGCCGTGGCCGCCGCCCCAGCTGGGCTCCATGTAGGGCAGGCCGGTGCCGAAGGCCTGCTCCAGGGCCTCGGGCCGCCGCAGCAGCAGCAGGGAGGAGGTCTTGGTGATGCCGAGCAGTTTCTGGGGATTGATGGTGACGGAATCCGCCAGCTCGAGCCCCTCCACCCGGTGGCGATGGCGCGGGCTGAGGCCGAACACGGCTCCGATCGCCCCATCCACGTGCAGCCAGTGGCCGTGGCGGCGGCAGAGCGCCGCGCTGCGGCTCAGGGGATCGACACTGCCCCTCACCGTGGTGCCGGCGGTGGCCACCACGGCAATCACCGGGGTCCCCCGGGACGCCAGCTGCTCCAGGGTGTGCTCGAGGGCGGCGGGGTCCATGCCGCCGTCGGCTGCCGTGGGCACGGCCCACAGGGCCGCCGGCGGCAGGCCCATCACGCTCAGCGCCTTGTTGAGGGACACATGGCCATCGGCACTGGCCACCACCACGGCATCAGCGCGACAGCCGAGCCCAGCCTGCTGGCGCGCGGTGACCAGGGCCATCAGGTTGGCCAAGGTGCCGCCGCTGGCCGCCACGCCGCCACTGCCGGGGCCGAGCCCCAGCTGCTCAGCCAGCCAGGAGGCCAGGTGGCGCTCCAGGCGCGAGAGGCTGGGGGAGAGCTCCTCCGCCAGCAGGTTGTTGTTGAGGCCGGCACAGATCAGGTCTGCCGCGATCGAGGCAGGCAGGGGCGGCGGATCCAGATGGGCCAGGGCGCCAGGGTGGGCCGGGTTGTAGGCCCCGTCCATCACGAGCTGGAGATCGGCCAGCAGCTGTACGTCCGCCAGACCGGCCTGCTCGGGCTCCACGGCCGGCAACACGCTCAGCGGCGGCAGGGGCCCGCGGCTGGAGGCACTGGCCAGCCAGGCGCACAACTGCTGCGTGGCTTGCTCCAGAAAGTCCTGCAGGCGCTGATCGGGCTGGTGCGGGCTGGCGAAGGGCAGGGGCGGAATCGCCCTCGGGGCTGGTGGCGCGCTAGCCAACGGCGGACGATCGGATCGTGCCATTCTCACCTGCAGGCTCGCTGAGCCACAAGCAACCAGGGCCTGCGGGAGCAGCAATGGCCAGCAGTGTCAGCCACGGGGCCTCCGGCAACGACCGGGGGCTCAACAGCTTCTGGATGCAGCGCCTGCTGCGCTGCGCCCGCCGCCTGGGGGCCAGCGGCGAAATACCCGTGGCGGCGGTGGTGCTGGATGCCGGCGGCCGCTGCATCGGCTGGGGCGGCAACCGCCGCCACCATCGCCAGGATCCCCTGGGCCATGCGGAACTGGTGGCGATCGCCCAGGCCAGCCGCCTGCTGGGGGACTGGCGCCTGAACCAGTGCACCCTGCTGGTGACCCTCGAGCCCTGCCCCATGTGTGCCGGAGCCCTGGTGCAGGCGCGGCTCGGCACCCTGGTCTACGCCGCCCCCGACCCCAAGCGGGGAGGGGTGGGAGGGGCCCTGGACCTGGTGCGCCATCCCAGTGCCCACCATCACATGCGCGTGGTGGCCGGCGTGGAGGCCGAAGCTGCCGGCCACCAGCTCAGCGGCTGGTTCAGACAGCGACGGCAGTGGGCCGACCCGACGCCGCCCCAGGACGGAAGGCCGGCAATTCGGTGCGGAACAGTTCCAGCAGGCGATCCACGTTCTCTGGCTGACTGTTGAAGCCCATCAGGCCGATCCGCCACACCTTGCCGGCCAGGGCACCGAGCCCCCCACCCACCTCGATGCCGTGGGTGTTGAGCAGGTGCAGGCAGAAGGCCTTGCCGTCCACCCCGTCAGGGATGCGCACCGTGGTGAGGGTGGGCAGGCGCAGATGCTCAGGAGCGTGGAGGGAGAGGCCCAGGTCTTCGAGGCCGGCCCAGAGGCGTTCGGCGTTGCGACGGTGGCGGGTCCAGGCCTGCTCGAGCCCCTCCTCGGCCAGGAGGCGCAGGGCCTCGCGCATGCCGAAGTTCATGTTCACCGGAGCGGTGTGGTGGTACACCCGATCACTGCCCCAGTAGCGGTTCAGCAAGGTGACATCGAGATACCAGTTGGGCACCTTGCCCTGGCGGGACTCCATCTTGGCTTCGGCCCGGGGACCCATGGTGAACGGACCCAGCCCGGGGGGGCAGCTGAGACCCTTCTGGCTGCAGCTGTAGGCCAGGTCCACCTTCCAGTCATCGAGGTAGACGGGAACAGCGCCGAGGGAGGTGACGGTGTCGAGCAGCAGCAGGCAGTCGTGGGCGCGACAGAGGTCGCCGATGCCATCCATCGGCTGGCAGATGCCCGTGGAGGTCTCCGCATGCACCATGGCCAGCACCGCCGGCTTGTGCAGCTTCACGGCCGCCTCGATCTCCTCGTAGGTGAAGGCCTCACCCCAGGGCCGCTCGATCGTCACCACGTCGGCGCGGTAGCGACCGGCCATGTCCACCAGCCGCAGGCCGAAGTACCCCTTCACCGCCACCAGCACCTTGTCACCCGGTTCGAGGGTGTTCGCCAGGGTCGCCTCCATGGCGGCGCTGCCCGTGCCGCTCATGGGGATGGTGAGCCGGTTGTCGGTCTGCCAGGCGTAGCGCAGCAGCTCCTGCACTTCCCCCATCAGCTCCACATAGAGCGGATCGAGGTGGCCGATCGGCGTGCGTGCCAGGGCCTGCAGCACCGTGGGGTGGGCATTGGAGGGCCCTGGGCCGAGCAACAGACGATCGGGCGTGGCGATAGGCCCGAGCGCACGGCGATGGGCGTTGTTGACGGAGGGCAGCGCAGACAAGGGGCCTGGGGAGGAAAAGGTGAACGGTGGAATTAGCGGGCGCGCACGTTGCTGGCACCCAGCCCACGGCAGAGGTGCTCGAAGGGTACGCGCACCACGGCGGCCAGCGCCGAGGGGTCAGCATTGCCTTCCGCCGCCAGCAGCTCGCAGACCACATCGCCCATCAGGGCAATGCTGCGCACTGTGGGGCCGGTGGGCACGCCCAGACTCTTGTAGGTGTCGTCAAGGCCGTTGAGCACGCGCTCGTTGAGGATCGAGGCATCGGCAGCCACCAGGGCATAGCTGGCGTAGCGCAGGAAATAGTCCATGTCCCGCAGGCAGGCCGAGAGGCGGCGGGTGGTGTAGGCGTTGCCGCCGGGCAGGATCAGCTCGGGGTCATCGAGCCAGAGCCGCTGGGACGCCTCGCGCACGATGGCGGCGGCCTCGCGGTTGATCAGCTCCACGGCCCGCAGCCGCAGGGCCGATTCGGCGTAGTAGGCATTGATGCGGTCGATCGCATCCCGGTCGAGGTAGCGGCCCAGCTGGTCGTAGCGGCCGATCAGACCGGTGATGGCATCGCGCATGGTTCGAAAAGTTCGACGCACCTGCGGCGGAAGCTAGCACTCGCGACTGACAAGAACCCAGGCGCAGGGCGCGATCTGGCCGATCTGAGAAAAACAGTTACGCAAGCAGGCCCGGGGCTTCGGTAGCAAGGGCTACAAGGTGTCGGTTGGCAGGCTCCCTACCTTCCGGCCACGCCGCCAAGGGCCGGCATCACCCCCTGCATTGCTCCATGGCCAAAACCGCTCACGATGTCTTGCGTCAGATTCAGGACGACGGCATTGAGCTGATCGACCTCAAGTTCGTTGACCTGCACGGCAAGTGGCAGCACCTCACCGTGTGCAGGGATCTGATCGACGAGGACGCCTTTGTCAGCGGGGTGGCGTTCGATGGCTCATCCATCCGCGGCTGGAAGGCCATCAATGAGTCGGACATGGCGATGGTGCCTGATCCGAACACCGCCTGGATCGACCCCTTTTACAGCCACAAGACCCTCAGCCTGATCTGCTCGATCCAGGAGCCCCGCAGCGGCGAGCCCTACGGGCGCTGCCCCCGCGCCCTGGCCCAGAAGGCGCTCGAGTATCTGGGCTCCACCGGCATTGCCGACATGGCCTACTTCGGCCCCGAGCCGGAGTTCTTCGTGTTCGACGATGTGCGCTTCAATTCCGGCAACGGCAGCAGTTTTTACAGCGTCGATTCCATCGAGGCCCCCTGGAACAGTGGGCGCCAGGAGGAGGGCGGCAATCTGGCCTACAAGATCGCCCTCAAAGAGGGCTACTTCCCTGTGGGCCCCAACGACACGATGCAGGACATGCGCAGCGAAATGCTGCTCACCATGGCCAGCCTGGGGGTGCCGATCGAGAAACAACACCATGAGGTGGCCACGGCGCAGCACGAACTCGGCATGAAGTTCGCCGAGTTGATCAGCGCCGCGGACAACGTGATGATCTACAAATATGTGGTGCGCAACATTGCCAAGCGATACGGCAAGACAGCCACCTTCATGCCCAAACCGGTGTTTGCCGATAACGGCAGTGGTATGCACGTGCACCAGAGCCTCTGGAAGGGGGGCGATCCCCTGTTTTTTGGCGAAGGCACCTACGCCAACCTCTCCCAGACGGCCCGCTGGTACATCGGCGGCCTGCTCAAGCACGCCCCCAGTTTCCTCGCCTTCACCAATCCCACCACCAACAGCTACAAGCGCCTGGTGCCGGGTTTCGAGGCGCCGGTGAACCTGGTCTATTCCCAGGGGAACCGCTCGGCCGCGGTGCGGATTCCGCTGACGGGTCCCAACCCCAGGGCCAAGCGCCTGGAGTTTCGCTCCGGCGACGCCCTCTCCAACCCCTATCTGGGCTTTGCGGCGATGCTGATGGCCGGCATCGACGGCATCAAGAATCAGATCGACCCCGGAGACGGCACTGACCTGGACCTCTTCGAGCTCAGCGCCGACGAGCTGGCGCGGATCGCCACAGTGCCGGCCTCCCTCCATGGAGCCCTGGAAGCCCTCGATGCCGACAAGCACTACCTGATGGAGGGTGAGGTGTTCAGCGCCGACTTCCTCAGCAACTGGATTGACCTCAAGTACGAGGAGGTGCAGCAGCTGCGCCAGCGGCCCCACCCCCACGAATTCGTGATGTACTACGACGCATGAGGGCGGATCTGGGCCAGGGCGCTGCCGTGCAGATGCTTCTTGTGGGCATGGCGCGCGGCCCAGGCCTTGAGCTGGTGCGCCGCACCAGCGTTGGGATTGAGCTCGGGGTGGCGGGTGATCTGGGCCAGCTCAGCGCCATGCCGGCGCCGTTCGCGGCTGTGCTGCTGGGCCCAGGCCAGGAAGACGGGGTCGGGTCGAGACTGGCCGCGGTCACCGACAGCGAGCGGGATCGACAGGGGAAGGGCAACCATGACCTCTCCTTGAGGGCTGTGGTACACCAATTCTCGCGTCAGGGTGTAGCCGTCGATACTGGATCTAGATTTCCTTCACAGATCGTGCCCGGCTGGGCCCTTGCCGCTGCGAGGCGGCTCACCAGACGGGCGTTGCCGGGGTGGAGGCCGTGGCCGCGCTCAAGCACTCCTGCCGCCTCCAGGGGACGACCCTGGGCTTCCAACAGGCCAGCCAGCTCCAGGAAGCCACGGGGGTGGGGCTTGGCCCTGGAGAAGATCACGGCGTAGAGCCTGGCGATGGCCGACTCGGGGTCGTGCAGCACTCCAGCCTGAATCCGGGCCAAGTGCAGGCGGCCGCGCTCGTCATCCAGGCGCCGCAGCAACCGGTTGGGCCAGCCGCGGAAACGGGCGGCTGTGTTCACGTACCAGTCGTCGTGGCCACTGAGCTCCTTGAACACCCGCCGGAAACCCTGCTGCTGCATCAGCCGCAGGATCTGTTGTCGTTCCGGCGAGAAGTTGTGCTCGATGGTGAAGCAGCGGAACCGATAGCGATCCAGCGGTAAATGGCTGAGCACCATTAATTCGGCCCCCTCCACATCCAGGGAAAAATAATCAATCACTTTCGGAGCAGCATGCCGATCCAGCAGGTCTCCCAAGGTGATCGTGGGAACCTCGATCGTATCGGTGAATCCAGAGCGGGGCTCCGTCACCCGGCGCTCACCTGTGGCGTCCAGACCGCCGTAGAGGCCGTTGCAGGCAAAGCTCAGTGTGTCGCCGGTTCGGGAATAGAGGGCCTCGGCCACCACCGGGATCGAACGCCGGGCCTCCGCATCGCGCCGTAACAGGGGATTGGGCTCTCCACCCAGGCCCTTCCAGCCCATGATCTCGAGCAGCAGGGTGTTGGAGAGGCGACTGCCGTTGGCGAGGCCGAATTCGAGGAAGTAGCCGGGCTTCGGGCCCTGGCAATAGAGGGCAAAAAGATCCTGCAGGCTCTGGGAGTTGGTGAGCTGCTGAAAGGGCTCACAGAACTGCAGAAATCGATCCCGGGAATCGAACAGTCCCATCCCCGCCGCCGCCATGTCTGCGGCGCAGAAACTAGCACTGAGGCCCAGGCCTTCAGCTCCTCAACCACCAGGCCAGCAGCAGGCCCGGTGTGCCCCAGCGCCACAGGCGCCAGAACCACACCTCAACGCGCTGCGGCGAGGCCAGCTCGCCGGGCAGGGGGTCCAGCAAGCGCTGGGCCAGGGCCAGCCGCTGCCGATGCCGGCGCTGACGGACGCCGCTGACCCGTGTCGCCATGGCCGCCAGGGTGAGGAGGCCGTCGAGATGGTGCAACAGGGCCACCGGGCGCCGAGGTCCCCGAAGGCTGCGGCGCCGCGAGCGTTGTGGCGGGGTGGGCATCAGTGGTTCCAGCCCAGGTGCGCGGCAGAACCGTCAGGATGGTCCGGCCGACGCAGATTCGTCCAGTGGAAACGGCTTCATCCCTGTCTTCTGGGGCCCCGCCCCCCGCTGGCGGCGCTGGCTGGCCGGATGGGGCCGCCGAGCAGGCCCGGGCCCTGCATCGCTCGCTCAGCATCGGTGACCGCGACTGGCACGCCCTCAAGACCCAGCGCTGCCGGCGTGGAGCTGAGCAGCTGGCTGCCGCCCTGGTGCAACTCACCAGCTCCGATCATCCGGGCGTTCGCCAGACCACGCCGGCACGGCAGGAAGCCCTGGCCCTGGTGGAGCACGCCCTGCTGTGGCTCAAGGCCGAGATCAGCGATCCAGGCTGCCCCAGCCACGGGCGCTGAGCGCCGGTCGCATGCGCTCACGCTTCACGGCCAGCTGCAGGCGGTTGCCGCGCGGGCTCCAGCGCACGTCATCAAAGCAGTGGTGAATCAGGAACAGCCCCCGGCCATCGGCGGCATCCACGGCCAGGGGCAACTGGCAGCACCGCGCCGCTTGCGGCACCCCAGGGCCCTCATCCTGCACCTGCCACACCACCCAGCGGGGGGTTTCGATGCGGCGGATGCGCAGACACTTGGCCGGATCGCAGCCATTGCCGTGGCGAACCGCGTTCACCAGGGCCTCCTGCAGCCCCAGCTGCAGCTCCGCCTGCAGCTGCAGGCAGCGCACAGGCTCCAGCAGCAACTCCACCAGGGGGGCCAGCTGGAGCGTGGAAGGGGTGATGAAATCAGACCAGCGGAGCGCCATCAACCACAGGTTCTTGGCCTTGGTTTGACCCTAGGTGTCAGGGGGGTTGGGCACCAGCCCTGGGCCGTCAACGGTTGATGCGTTGTTGCAGGGCTGGGTGGTTGAGCAGCGCATCCATCAGGCGCACCCCGCGCAGCTGGTTCACCAGGGGCATGTGGCCTTCCGGGGCCTCGATCGACCACTGAAAGGAACCCGGGTAACGGGTCCAGCGGCCGTCCTGCTTCCAGCCCAGCCGGGGCCAGAGCTGCTCCCAGCGCCCCTGGCAGCCCTGCAGCAGGCGACCCTGCACCGAGAAACCGAAGCGCCCGCGCGAATAGAAGACCCAGAGGCGATCGAGGACCTCCAGGTCTGGAGCCGGCATGGCCGGCACTTCGCTGTAGTACACGTAGCCGCGCTTCACGGCAGCCGAGCCGGCCAGTTCCCGCAGGATGGAGCTGGTGAGACGGTCGGCCTCCTCGAAGGCCATGCGGGCGAGCTGCTGCTGCAAGGGGGCAAAGTCGATCCCCACAGCACTGGACGTGGCGAGCCAGCCCTGGGGATGGAGGTCCAGGAAGGCCTGGGCCTCGCCGCTGGGGCTCTCCAGCAACAGCTGGATCAGGGCGCCGGCAGCCCAGTCGTCGCCTGTGGCGTCCAGGCCGGCCAGATGGTCGGCCAGCAGGGGCCTGAGCTCGGCGACCCTCTGCTGCACGGGGCCCAGCAGGGCGCGGCGCTGCCGCGCCGTGGCCGCCTGGAAGCGCTGGAGCAGATCTTCAGGGCTGACGTTGGCGGAAACCGGTGCGCCGGAGAGCATGGATGAGCGTGTCTGAGCAGGGCCCGCTGGCTCCACTATGTCAGGCGGCTGCCGGGCCAGAAGGCCCCTTCAGGGCAAGCTCGGGGCCATTTCAGGACCACTGCCTAGGATTGAGCTTTGCCACTTCCCCATGGGTGCAGCCATTCAGTTCTTCCGTGGTGTGGATGAACCGGTCGTGCCCGACATCCGGCTGACGCGCTCCCGGGACGGGCGCACCGGCCAGGCGATGTTCGTGTTCGAGGAGCCCCAGGCCCTGGCCCCTGAAACCATGGGAGACATCACCGGCATGTTCCTGGTGGATGAGGAGGGCGAGATGGTGACCCGGGAGGTCAAGGCCCGCTTCGTGAACGGCAAGGCCAGTGCCCTTGAGGCCACCTACACCTGGAAGACCACCACGGATTTCGATCGGTTCATGCGCTTTGCCCAGCGCTATGCCGACAGCCATGAGCTGGGCTTCTCGGGCCAGGGTGGGGGTGAAGCTGCCGCCGCACCAGAGGAGGGTGCCGGCGACGCCCCCAGCGAGGACTGAGACCTTGCGGTTCGGCCAATGGCTCGGCCTGTTCGCCCTGGTGGCAGCGCTGACGCTGCTGTGGACCCTGCGCCAGAGCCTGCTCACCCTGTTTGCGGCTGTGGTGCTGGCCATGGCCCTCTGCACCCTGATCGGCTGGATGCGCCAGCGGCTGGGCTGCAGCCGTCCCCTGGCGGTGGTGCTCAGCCTCAGCCTGGTGTCGGTGGTGCTGGCGGTGCTGGCCACGGCCGTGATCCCGCCCTTCATTGAGCAGTTCGCCGAATTGCTCTCCAAACTGCCCGCGGCAGCCACCACCTTGCTCAATCTGACCCGGGACGTGATTTCCAGGGCCAGCCAGATGCTCTACGGCCAGAGCGATGGCGGCCTGGATTGGTTGCGCGAGGGCCTGTTCAGCGGCGATGACACCACCAACCTGCGCGGCGGAGCCCTGCAGCTGCTGGGGCTGGCCGGCGGCCTGGGCACGGGCCTGCTGCAGCTGCTGTTCGTGGTGGCGGTGGCCCTGATGATCACCCTGCAGCCCCTGGCCTATCGGGAGATCGCCGTGCTGCTGGTGCCCTCCTTCTACCGGCGGCGGTTCCGCAACGTCTTGGTGGGCTGCGGCGATGCCCTCAGTGGCTGGATGGTGGGCGTGCTGATCAGCTCCCTGTGCGTGGGGGTGCTGGCCGCGATCGGCCTCAGCCTGCTGGGCGTGAAGCTGGTGGCCGCCAATGCGGTGCTGGCCGGTCTGCTCAACATCATTCCCAACATCGGACCCACCCTCAGCACGGTGTTTCCGATGTCGGTGGCGCTGCTGGACAGCCCCATCAAGGCCCTGGCGGTGCTGCTCCTCTATGTGGCGGTGCAGAACCTGGAGAGCTATCTGATCACGCCTTCGGTGATGCAGCACCAGCTGAATCTTCTGCCGGGGCTCACGCTCACGGCCCAGCTGCTGTTCACGGTGGTGTTCGGCCCGCTCGGACTGCTGCTGGCCCTGCCCCTGGCGGTGTGCCTGCAGGTGGTGGTGAAGGAGGTGCTGATCCACGATGTGCTCAACCGCTGGAAGCGGCCACCCCTGGCCAGCTGATGGCAGACCGGCCTCCTGAAGCCCCGGCCAGGGGCCGGCGCCGCCAGCCCCGCAGTGGGCTCGATGCCCGCACGGTGCTCGGCGTGCTGGTGCTGGTGGTGCTGGCCATGGTCACCTGGGCCCTGCGCTGGGTGTTGCTCGTGCTGTTCGGCGCCGTGGTGCTGGCGGTGTCGCTGGATGTGCCCACCACCCTGCTGATGCGGCGCCTGCGCCTGCAGCGCACCCAGGCCCTGGCCCTGGTGATCACCATGCTGGTGGTGCTGGGAGCCTGGCTCACCCAGCAACTGCTGCCGGAGCTGCTGGGCCAGATCGGCCAGCTGGGGCAGCTGATCCCGGAGGTGGGGGCCCGCCTGGCCGAGCTGGCCGCCCGCGTCACCTGGCTGCCCAGGCTCGATCAGACCCTGGAGCGGCTGAACAGCTGGGAGGGCCTGCAGCCGGTGGGGGCCCAGTTGCTTGGGGTGGCGGGGGGGGCTGCCAACAGCACGGTGCAACTCCTGTTGATGGTGCTGCTGGCGATCCTGCTGGCCCTCGACCCCCGGCGCCATCGACAGCTGGTGGTGGCGATCACCCCCGCCAAGTGGCGCCAGCAGGTGGTGGAGCTGCTCGACGAGTGCCGCGACGCCCTGGGGGGCTGGCTGGCGGGGATGACCATCTCGGCGGTGACGGTGTTTCTGCTCACCTGGGCGGGGTTGAGTCTGCTGCAGGTGCCCCTGGCCCTGTTGAGCGCCCTGGTGTGCGGGCTGCTCACCTTCGTGCCCACGATCGGCCCCACAGCCGCCTCCCTGCTGCCCCTGGCCGTGGCGCTGCTGGTATCCCCCACCAAGGTGCTGCAGGTGCTGGTACTGCGCCTGGTGCTGCAGAACGGCGAGGCCTTCGTGCTCACGCCGATTCTGCTCAGCCGCACGGTGAATCTGCTGCCCACGGTGGCCCTGATGGCCCAGCTGAGCCTGGGCACCCTGCTGGGCCTGCCTGGGGTGCTGCTGGCCCTGCCGCTGGTGGTGGTGCTCCAGGTGCTCTGCAGCACCGTGGTGGTGCAGCGGGTGATGGACCGCTGGACCACCTGAGCCCTGAACCCTGGGCCCGGCTCAGCGGTAGCGCCGCCAGAGGTCTGGAATCAACAGCAGCACCACCACCGCCAGGGCGTGATGCAGCACGGCGTTCCAGAGGGTGGTGAAGGTGAAGTGGTCGGCGAGGAGCCGCAGCTCGAAGCGCAGATCCAGCAGTGCCAGCACAACCAGCAGCAACGGCAGCACCGGAATCGGGCGCTTCAAGGCAGGGGGCTCATGGGGGTGATCACCGTCAGGACTTCGCCAGCACGGGCAACAGGGTGGGCGCCACCGCCACGCTCGACCAGGCCCCCACCAGCACGCCCACGCTGAGGGCGACGGCGAACCAGAACAGGGTGCTGCCCCCGAACAGGATCAGGGCCAGCAACGGCAGCAGGGTGGTGAAGCTGGTGTAGAGGGAGCGGGTGAGGGTGGCGGACACGGCGGCATCGGCCTGGTCAGCCAGGGGCAACTCCTTGAGCTGACCCCGTTTCTCCCGGATGCGATCAAAGATCACAACGGTGTCATTCACCGAATAGCCGGCAATGGTGAGCAGGGCCACGGCAAACAGGCTGTTCACCTCCACCCCGGCCAGCAGCCCCAGCCAGGCGAACACGCCGCAGGTGATCAGCACGTCATGGGCCAGGCAGAGCAGGGCCAGCAGGGCAAACAGGCGGTCGTAGCGGAAGGTGATGTAGGCGGAGATGCCCACGAAGCTCACCGCCAGGGAGATCAGGCTGGCCTGCAGCAGTCGCGCCCCCAGGGTGGGGCCGATCGTCTCCACGGCGAGACCGGCCGGATCGGTGCTGCCCAGCAGGGGCTGCAGACCCTCCACCACGGCCTGGCCCTGGGCGGCACTGAGGCTGGGCAAGCGCAACAGCACCTGCTCTCCACCGTCAAGAAGCTGCACGGCGGAGCCCCGCAGGCTGGGGGGCCGGGCCCCGTCGTCTTCAGGGGGCAGGGTGAGGGCTTCCAGCCGTGCTTCCACCGGGTCGCTGCCGAGATCGCCGCAGCGCTCACCGCAGAGGCGGGCGATCTGGATCTGGGTGCCGCCGGTGAAATCCAGGCCCGGGCGCAGGGGCGCGCCGATGCTGGGCGAACTCCAGGAGAGTCCCAGGCCGAGCAGGCTCAGCACCAGGGCCACGCTGGAGATGGCCCAGAGCTGGCGGCGGCGGCGGTTGACCCGCACACCCAACAGGCTGCTCAGAAGAGTCATCGGCGCCAAAGGAACGACACGGGGCGGGGCAGGGAGATCAGGAGGAGGTGACCGGCAGCTGGATCCGGGGCAGGAAGTAGCTGGGCCGGCGCAGGGCCGGATAGCTCATCAACAGCCGCAGCAGCGTACGGGTGCAGGTGAAGGCACTGAACAGGCTGAGCAGAACGCCGATCCCCAGGGTCACCGCGAAGCCCTTCACGAAGCCGGTGCCCAGGGCAAACAGGGCCACGCAGCTGATCAGGGTGGTGAGCTGGCCGTCGAGAATCGAGGAAAAAGCCAGGTTGAAACCAGTTTCGATCGAACGGATCAAGGTGTTGCCCGCGCGCAGCTCGTCCTTGATCCGCTCAAAGATCAGCACGTTGGCGTCCACCGCCATCCCCAGGGAGAGGATGAAGCCGGCGATTCCCGGCAGGGTGAGGGTCACCGGGATCAGGGCATAGAGCGCCAGGTTGAACAGGGCATAGAGGCTCAGGGCCAGCACCGCCACCACCCCGGCCAGCCGGTACACCAGCACCATGAACACCGCCACCAGCGCCAGGCCCAGCAGGGCGGCCAGCAGGCTGGAGCGGATGTTGTCGGCGCCGAGGGAGGGGCCGACGGTGCGCACCTCCACGACCCGAATCGGCAGGGGCAGGGAGCCGCCGCGCAACTGCACTTCGAGGTCGCGCGCCTCTTCGGCCGTGAAGTTGCCGGTGATGCTGGCGGCGCCGCCGGCAATGCCGGCGACCTGGAACTCGGGCCCCACACTGGCCTCACTGATCGAGCGGCCATCCAGCACGATGCCCAGCAGGCGGCCCGTTCCAGCGATGTCCTTGGTGAGGTTGGCGAACTGTTCACCGCCGGCCTGGGTGAAGCTCAGCGTCACCTCCCAGCCGCTGCCGCTCTGCTGCTGTTGGCGCCCGGCCGTGACCAGCTCCTTGCCGGTGAAGGCGGCGGGCTCGTAGAGGGCCACGATCCGGGTGTTCACCGCGTCGAGCAGCAGCTCCAGCTGATCGGCCTCACTGGCTCCATCGGGCACGGGAATGTCCAGCTGGCGCAGGGCCTGGGCCAGCTGAGTGGCTGGAAAATCGGCCGGGGGCTGGGCGGCATCGCCATCGGCTCCAGCCTGATCAGGGTTGTTGAGGGCGCCACGCCGCTGCCGTTCGAGGTTGAGAACCGCCTCGGCCTGGCGCTTGAGGCTCAGCAGCCCCTGCATGTCCTGTTCGGTGCCGGGCCGCTGGGCGCGGAATTCCAGCAGGGCGGTGGAGCCCAGCACCTTGGCGGCCCTGCTGGGGTCCTGCTCACCGGGGAGCTGCAGCACCAGCTGGTCGTTGCCCACGGTCTGCAAGGTGGACTCGGCCACACCGAGGCCGTTGATGCGGCGCTCCAGCACCTCCTTCACCGCTTCGAGCTGTTCCTGATCCACAGATGTGATCGCGCCTGCGGGCATCACCTGGAGGGTCAGCTGGCTGCCACCGCGCAGGTCCAGACCCAGCTGCAACGGGAAGGTGACCAGCAGGGCCGAGGCGGCGATCGCCAGGGCCAGGATCAGGGCGAACCACCCCTGCTGTCGTGCCATCTCAGAGGGACCCGCGGGTGAGGTCCTGGGCGGCTTTGACGATCTGGTGCGGCTGGATGATCGTGAGGTTTTCGAGCCCGCCGTTGTAGGGGGTGGGGATGTCCTGGGAAGAGAGCCGCAACGGCCGGGCGTCGAGGTCGTCGAAGCAGTGCTCGGTGATCAGAGCCAGCAGCTCGGCGCCGATGCCGCCCGTCTTCATGCACTCCTCAACCACGATCACCTTGTGGGTCTTGCGGATCGAGCCGGCAATGGTGGCCATGTCGAAGGGCTTGAGGCTGATCAGGTCGATCAGCTCCACATCGATCCCCTCGGCCTCCAGCTGTTGCACGGCCTTGAGGCAGTGCTGCCGCATGCGCGAGTAGGTGAGGATCGTCACGTCGCTGCCCTCGCGCACCACCTCGGCCTGATCGAGGGCGCAGATGTAATCGCCTTCGGGAATGTCTTCGCTGAGGTTGTAGAGAAGCACGTGCTCAAAGAAGAGCACCGGGTTGTTGTCGCGGATCGCCGCCTTCATCAGGCCCTTGGCATTGGTGGGCGTGCTCACCGCCACGATCTTGATGCCCGGCACCGCGTGGAAATAGGCCTCCAGGCGCTGGCTGTGCTCGGCCCCCAGCTGGCGGCCGACGCCGCCAGGCCCGCGCACCACGGCAGGAATCATGTAGTTGCCGCCGCTGGTGTAGCGCAGCATCCCCATGTTGTTGGAGATCTGGTTGAAGGCCAGCAGCAGGAAGCCCATGTTCATGCCCTCCACGATCGGCCGCAGGCCGGTCATGGCGGCGCCCACGGCCATGCCGGTGAAGCTGTTCTCGGCAATCGGGGTGTCCAGCACCCGCAGCTCGCCGTACTTCTCGTAGAGGTCCTTGGTCACCTTGTAGGAGCCGCCGTACTGGCCCACGTCCTCCCCCATCACGCAGACGTAGGGATCCCGGGCCATCTCCTCGTCGATGGCTTCACGGAGAGCGTTGAACAGCAGCGTTTCGGCCACGCGTTGGCAAGCACCGACTGGGCGCCAACCTATCTCAGCTTCAAGCGGGTCTCAGCCTCAAGCGCTCAGCCGCCCGCGGCGAAGGTGCTGAGGATCAGCACCGAGAGCAGCATGCCCGGCAGCAGCAGGGTGACCAGCAGGCCCAGATCGTGCAGTGTCATGGGGGCAGGCTAAGTGGCCTCCTCCGCTTCGGTGTCGCCGCTGTGAGCAGATGGGGATCCGGGCACCAGGCTGCGCACGAACACCAGGCCCAGCCCCAGGGCGATGAAGCCGAAGGTGAACGTGGCCAGGAAGCTCATGCCGATGATCAGGGTCTTGAGCGCCGTGGCGATGCTCTGGGCGATGGCGGAGTCGTAGTGGGGCGGGTGGGCGCCGTAGTACAGCACCACCCGCTGGCTCAGGCCCAGGGTGAGCCAGCCCAGCAGGCCTGCCGTGAGGGATCCCGAGAGAAAGCTGAGGGGCCCCTTTCGGGGTCTCTCGGTTCGCGCCTCTGAGGTGGCGGTAGACGGCTCAGCGCTGGCGGGGCCGCCGTTGGAAGCAGAAGAGGGCTCAGTCACTCCTCCAGGCTGACACCTTGCGGCCGCAGGGTGCAGGCCCAGCTGTCGAATCCGGCGGCGGCGAGCTCACCGGCAAGGCTGGCCTGGGCGCGGCGGGCCGCCTCCAGATCGGCGAACAGGGCGAACAGGCTGGGCCCGGAGCCGCTCATGGCCACGGCCAGGGCCGCTTCCGCTCGGCGGAGCAGGGCCAACCCCTGCCCCACGGTGGCCTCGGCGGGTTCCACCACCGCCTGCAGGTCGTTGCGCAGGGGCGGCAGCGGCTCCAGCCCCTGCAGCGCCCGCAGCAGGGGCCCCTGTCGCAGCGCCTGGCGCCGCTGCTCAAAGGCCGCCTCGCCTTCCAGGTAGCTGGCCTGCCGCTGCTGGCGGCTCTGCTGGTAGGCCCAGGGGGTGCTGACGCTGGCGGCCGGATGCTTGAGCAGCAGCACAGCCCAACCGCCACCCTGGGGAGCCGGCTGGGCTTCGAGCCGCTCCCCCCGCCCGAAGCAGAGCTGGGTGCCGCCGCCGATGCAGAAGGGCATGTCGGAGCCCAGCTCGGCCGCCAGCACCGCCAGCTCAGGCTCGCTGAACCCAAGCCCCCAGAGGTTGTTCAGCCCCACCAGGGCAGCGGCGCCATTGCTGGAGCCCCCCGCCAGGCCGGCTCCCACGGGGATCCGCTTCTCGAGGTGCAGGTGGGCGCCGAGCTCGGGCAGCCCAGCCCGGGCCTTGAGCAGCTCCGCCGCCCGCACGATCAGGTTGCCGCCGTCCGTGGGCAGGTTGGGGTTGTCGCAGCTCAACTGGATCCGGCCATCGGCGCTGGGACTGAGCCGCAGCCGATCGAGCAGCTCGATGGTCTGCATCACCATGGCCAGCTCGTGGAAGCCGTCGCCGCGCAGGCCCAGCACCTCCAGATGCAGGTTGATCTTGGCCGGGGACCACACGATCAGTTCAGCCATGGCTGGGCCCGGGCAACGGCACCCGATTCAACTGGGCTGATTCAAACCCGCCGCCAGGGCCAGCCAGGCCGCCGGCGCGAGCTCCTGGGGCCGCTGCTGCAGGCTCACCCCGGCGCTCTCGGCCACGGCAGCCAGCTGCGGCGGCGACGCCAGGCCGGCCAGGGTGTTGCGCAGCATCTTGCGGCGGGCGGCGAAGCAGCGGCGCAACAGCTGTTCGGTGGCCCGGGCCAGGGCGGGCTCCGGCCGCTGCTGCGGGGGGTAGGGATCGATCACGATCACCTCTGAGTGCACCTTCGGCGGGGGCTGGAAGCAGCGGGGGGGCACGGCGCAGACGCTGCGACACTCCCCCAGCAGCTGCATGCGCACGCTGAGGGCGGAGTAGGCGGAGCTGCCCGGCCGGCAGCGGATCCGCTCCCCCACCTCCTGCTGCACCAGCAGCACCAGCCGCCGGTAGGGCGGGCTCACGGGCTGATCGAGCCGGCCGACGAGCCGCTCCAGCAGTGGCCCCGTGATGTTGTACGGGATGTTGGCCACCACCTTGTGGGCCTCGGGCAGGGGCACGGCCAGGGCATCGCCTTCCAGAAGCTGGAAGCGGGGATCGGCGCCGAAACGCTGCTGCAGGCCGGCTACCAGGTCGCGGTCGAGCTCGATGGCGGCCACCCGGGCGGCCGGGCTGGCCAGCAGGCGCTCGCTGAGGGCGCCCCGGCCAGGGCCGATTTCCAGCACCACCTCCCCCGCTTCCAGCTCGGCGGCCGCCACGATCCGATCCAGCACGGCCCCATCCATGAGCCAATGCTGGCCGAAGCGCTTGCGGGCGCGATGGGCGGCGAAGGTCATGGTGGGGCGGGCACGGTCCTCAGCCTGCCTGTCCGCCGGCGCCAGCGGCGCTAGTACGGGGGTAGCTGTCCTGCTGCTGCCATGGCTCACGCTTCACCCCCCCTGGCCCTGGGCTGCGCCCTGGCCGCTGCTCTGGCCACAGCTCTGGCAGGGGCGGCGCCAGCCCTGGCCGGCAGTGCCACCGCCTCATCGGTCTGGGACCGGGACAATGCGCTGCAGCGGGCCCGCGAACAGATGCCGGCCGGAGCCACCGTGACCCGGGAGCGCTGTGAGGAGGTCGAGGTGGGCATCGGCAACATCCGCTATCGCTGCACGGTGTGGTTCGACCCCGCGGCCCCCTCGCCGAGCAGCGATGGCGCCCCGGAGGCCACGCCCTGACCAGGGGGCCGTGCCTGTGGCGCCCGTTCAGAAACTCACGTGGATCCACCGCACCGCCCGGCGCGAGGGGGGCAGCGGCACCAGGGCATAGACCAGCTCCACGGGGCAGTCGGCACGGGCGGGGTGGGCCTCCAGCCAGCAGTTCCAGGCCCGCTGCAGCCTGAGCCGCTTGCGGGGCCCCAGGGACGCCTGGCCCCAGCCATCGGGGCCGCAGCGGGAGCGGGCCTTCACCTCCACCAGCAGCAGCCGCTGCGGCTTGCTGAGCACCAGGTCGAGCTCACCCCAGCGACAGCGCCATTGGCGTGAATGCAGCGTCCAGCCCCGGGAGCCCAGCAGGCGCAGGGCCCGCTGTTCGGCCCAGTCTCCCCGCCGTTGCAGGGTCGATCGCGCCGCCATGCGCCGCTCCGCTGGGGGCGCCGGCCGTCGGCGCCCGATTCAGCCCAGAGCGTTGCCACAACCGCTGCGCATGCCGCTGCCACAGGAGCTTCTGCCGTGCATCAGCATGGGTTGTGAGACCCAGCGGCCGTCGGCCGCATCCCCCGATGGCCGTGCCCCCCTCCCCTGAGAATCTGCTCTCCGCCGTCGAACCGGGAAGGCCCGAGCGGCCCGGCTGGCGGCCCCGACGTGGCGGGGTTTGGCTCAGTCTGGTGCTGGCTTTGATCCTGCTGATTCCCTCAACGGCCTTCGCTGCGGTGGATGTGGCCAAGCAGGTGTTGATCGGTGCCGACTATCACGGCCAGGATCTGCGCGGCGGCACCTTCAACCTCACCAACCTGCGCGACGCCGACCTCTCCGGCTCCGATCTTCAGGGGGCGAGCCTCTACGGCGCCAAATTGCAGGATGCCGATCTGAGCAACACCAATCTGCGCGAGGCCACCCTGGATTCAGCGGTGTTCAACGGCACCGATCTCACCAACGCCGTGCTGGAGGATGCCTTTGCCTTCAACGCCAAGTTCACTGACGTGGTCATTGACGGCGCCGATTTCACCAATGTGCCCCTGCGCGGCGACGCCCTCAAGGTGCTCTGCGCGGCGGCCCGGGGCACCAATCCGATCACCGGGCGCGAGACCCGCGAGAGCCTCAACTGCGGCTGAGCGCCGGCCCCGATTCGCCACACCTGAGCCATGAGTTTCGACGCCCACAGCCTGGAGCGCCTGCGGCAGCTGGGCCGTTCACTGCCCAAGGCCCTGCCCGTTCCCGAGCCCCCCCCGGCCCGCAGCCCCAGAGCCGACCAGCCCCGCCACAGGCTGGAAACGGAGACCAATCCGGAAACGCTCTTCGCCGAGCTGATGCAGGCCAGTGCCGATGGCACGGTGCCGCCGCACCTGCTGGATCGGCTGCGGTCCCTGGAGGCCGCACGCCTGAAGCGCCAGCCGGCACCTGCGGCGCCGCCTGGCCCTACGGCCCTGGCGGCGCCGAATCGGGGTCCGTCGCGCCCTGGCAAAGGCAGCGGCAAGGGACTGGGACGCCCCGACCCCCGCCTCGTCGGCGAGCATCAGGAGCTCTACACGGCCTTCCAGCAACTCCTGCTCGAAGACGACGAACCCCTGCCTTGAGCACCAAGCGCCTCCAGCCCTCTGGCAGGGCAGCAGTCAAAGCCCTGGTCTGGCGCGGCTCAATCCGGCTCTGTTCCATCGGGCTCAGTGCCTTGGCGATCGTGGTGCTCGCTGGCGTTGGCGCTCCAGCCGCTGCCCAGACGCCATCCGAGGGCACCGGAGCCACGCAGAAGGAGTCGTTCATGCTGATGTTCGGCAAGGGCAACGGGGCGATGCGCACCCTCTGTGCCCTGGAGCGCGACGGCCTGATCACCACGCCGCAACGGCAGCGCTACAGCGAAGCACTGATGGCCGTGCTCACCGAGCCGTCGGACAACGCCATGGCCCGCCGCAACGTGCGCATCGGCATGGCCTTCGCCGATGGCCGCAGCAGCCTCTGCCCGAGTGCGGTCTTCAGCCCAGGCCCCCTCACTCCGTAGGCTCAGACTCCTGAGCACTCTCCTGCTGCGCCGTCCCCCATGACCCTCCGTATCGGCATCAACGGCTTCGGCCGCATCGGTCGTCTGGCCTTCCGTCGAGCCGTGAGCCTCGGCTCGGTGGAGGTGGTGGGGATCAACGATCTGATCGACCTGGACTACCTCGTCTACATGCTCCGCTACGACTCCACCCATGGCCGCTTCAGCGGTGAGGTGAGCGTGGAGGGGGGCCAGTTGATGGTGAATGGCCGGGCGATCCGGGTGAGCTCGGAGCGGGATCCCGCCAACCTGCGCTGGGGCGAGATCGGGGCCGATTACGTGCTGGAGAGCACCGGCCTGTTCCTCACCGAGGCCAGCGCCCGGGCCCACCTCGAGGCCGGCGCCAAGCGCGTGGTGATGAGCGCCCCCTCCAAGGACGCCACGCCGATGTTCGTGATGGGGGTGAACCACAGCAGCTATGCCGGCGAGGCGATCGTGTCCAATGCCAGCTGCACCACCAACTGCCTGGCGCCGATCGCCAAGGTGCTGCACGACAGCTTCGGCATCGAGAGCGGGCTGATGACCACCGTGCATGCCACCACCGCCACCCAGAAAACCGTGGATGGCCCTTCGGCCAAGGACTGGCGCGGCGGCCGCGGCGCGGGCCAGAACATCATCCCCAGCTCCACCGGTGCCGCCAAGGCCGTGGGCCGGGTGATCCCGGCGCTCAACGGCAAGCTCACCGGCATGGCCTTCCGGGTGCCCACTCCGGATGTGTCGGTGGTGGATCTCACCGTGAACCTGGCCCGCCCGGCCAGCTACGACCAGATCAAAGCGGCCATGAAGGCCGCCAGCGAGGGGCCGATGGCCGGCATCCTCGGCTACACGGAGGACGCCGTGGTGTCCACGGACTTCCTCGGCGAGAGCTGCACCTCCGTGTTCGATGCCGGCGCCGGCATCGCCCTCACCGACACCTTCGTGAAGCTGGTGGCCTGGTACGACAACGAGTGGGGCTACAGCTGCAAGTGCATCGATCTGATGCAGCACATGGCCACGGTGGCCTGTTCCGATTAAGCAGTGGCGGCGTTCCGCACACACCATGCGCCTGATCGAAGCTTTCACCTCAGCCTGGAGTCGCTCCTTCGACTACAGCGGTCGCTCCAACCGGGGGGACTACTGGTGGTTTGTGCTGGCCAACCTGATCCTGGGCATCGTTCTCCAGGTGATCTCAGAGAAGCTCTATTACGTGTATGCCATCGCCAGCCTGCTGCCGGGGATTCCGATCTCTGTGCGGCGCCTGCGCGACATCGGCAAGCCCTGGCCCTGGCTGTTCATCGGCTTGATTCCGATCGTCGGCGCGATCTGGCTGATCGTGCTGTTCTGCCAGCCCTCGGTGGCGCTCTGATCTTGGCCAACTGAGCCGCAGGCTCTCCTTGGTTGAGACGGCCGGGGCACTGAACAGGAGATCGCTTCTGCTCCGCCGTGCCCCTTCGCCAGGCCGTCGCACCGACAGCCCCTTCGCCTGCTCCGCCCAGCACGCTTGCGAGTGCTCCCAGGTCGTACGCCCATGAGGCGGGCGGGGCCCTGATCTCCCTGGTGGATCTGCGCAGTGCCGCGCAGCGCCACTGGTGGCTGGCCGGTGAGGGGTTCCCCCAGCGGATCGCCGCCCTGCTGGCGGCGCCGCTGCAGGCCACGGGCCAGCCGGCCGCCAATGCGGCAGAGCTGGCTGACATCTTTGCCCCCCTGCCGGCGATCGCCGCCGCGGAGGCCCATCCCGTCTGCCGTCAGGCGGCTTACCGCTATCTCCTCTGCCTGCGGCCAGGCGGGGTTCGGCTGTCCTGCTGGCGGCAGTACCCCGGCGTGATCGGCTGGCAGCGGCGCTGTGGGCCGATGGCCCTGGCCGCGTTCATCCGGCGCTTCGGCGCGCCTCGCGGTGCATCCAGCTGATCCAGTCAGCGGAGATCTCCTGGGGGCAGACGGCCTCGCACTCCAGGTGGCTGCTGCAGCTGCCGAAGCCCTCCTGGCGCATCTGCTGCTGCATGGCCCGAGCCCGCTGGGCGCGTTCCGGCTGGCCCTGGGGCAGCTGGCCCAGGTGGGCCAGCTTGGCGGCCACAAACAGGCTGGCGGAGGCATTGCGGCAGCTGGCCACGCAGGCGCCACAGCCGATGCAGGTGGCGGTGTCGAAGGCGGATCGGGCCTGCTCGGCGCCCACGAGCATGGCGTTGCCGTCCGCGGCCTGGCCGGTGTTCACCGAGCAGTAGCCCCCGGCCGCGATCAGGCGATCGAGGGCGGAGCGATCCACCGCCAGGTCCTGTACCAGGGGAAAGGCCGCCGCGCGCCAGGGCTCGAGGGTGAGCCGCTCACCACTGCTGAACTGGCGCAGGTAGAGCTGGCAGACGCTGGTGGCGGCGCGGGGGCCATGGGCCTGGCCGTTCACCAGAAAGCCGCAACTGCCGCAGATGCCCTCGCGGCAGTCGTGTTCCATCGCCACCGGCCGCTCGCCCGCCGTGATCAGCTGCTCGTTGAGCTGATCCAGCGCCTCCAGCAGCGACAGGTCGGCCGACACCGCCTCCAGGGTGTAGTCGCAGAAGCCGCCAGCAGCCTGGGGCGACTCCTGGCGCCAGATGCGCAGATGCAGGCAGAGGGTGCGGCTGCTCATCGGCGGGGCTCAGCGGTAGCTGCGGGCACTGGGCTCGAGGGTGGAGAAGGGCAGGGGCTCAGCATGGCGAAGGGGGTCGGCGCCGTCCCGGTGTTCCCAGGCGGCGATGTGGGCGAAACGGCTGTCATCGCGCCGGGCCTCGCCGTCGGTGGTCTGGTGCTCCTCGCGGAAGTGGGCCCCGCACGACTCCTCGCGGGCCAGGGCATCGCGCAGCATCAGCTGGGCCAGCCCGAAGAAATCCGCCAGCCGCAGCGCCTTCTCCAGCTCCGCATTGGGCCCCGCCGCCGTGCCCGGCACCCGCACCTCGGCATGGAAGCGCTGCTCCAGCGCCGCCACCTCCGCCAGCCCGGACTCCAGGCCGGTGGCATCGCGGCTGATGCCGCAGCGCTCGATCATCACCGCCCCCAGCTCCCGGTGGAAGCCATCCACGGGCTGCGGGCCCGCCACCTGCAGCAGGGCGTCGATGCGGGCAGCGGCCCGGGCCCGGGCCTCGCGGCAGGCCGGATGGTCCTCGGCGATGGCAGGGGTGGCATGGCCCGCCAGCCAGGCCGTCACCGTGAGCGGCGCGATGAAGTAGCCATCGGCCAGGCCCTGCATCAGGGCGCTGGCCCCGAGCCGGTTGGCGCCGTGCTCGGAGAAGTTGGCCTCACCCAGCACGAACAGCCCCGGAATCGAACTCATCAGCCGGTAGTCCACCCACAGACCGCCCATCGTGTAGTGGGGCGCCGGGTAGATGCGCAGGGGCGTGGTGTAGGGATCCTCGCCACTGATCCGCTCGTACATCTGCAGCAGATTGCCGTAGCGGCCCTCGATCGTGCTGGCGCCCTGGCTGTTGATCGCATCGCGCAGGTCGAGATACACGGAGCGGCCGCCGGGCCCCACGCCATGGCCGGCCTGGCAGAGCTCCCGGGCCCGCCGGGAGGCCAGATCGCGGGGCACCATGTTGCCGTAGGCGGGGTAGAGACGCTCCAGGAAGTAGTCGCGCTCCTGCTCGGGAATCTCGGCCGGCGGGCGCGGATCGGCCGGCTGGAGCGGCAGCCACACGCGGCCGTCATTGCGCAGGCTCTCGCTCATCAGGGTGAGCTTGCTCTGGTAGGCGTCGCCGCTGGGGATGCAGGTGGGGTGGATCTGGGTGAAGCAGGGGTTGGCGAGCAGGGCCCCCTGGCGATGCGCCCGCCAGATGGCGCTGGCGTTGGATTTGAGCGCGTTGGTGGAGAGGAAATACACGTTGCTGTAGCCGCCGCTGGCCAGCAGCACGGCCTGGGCGGTGTGCACCTCCAGCTCACCGCTGATCAGGTGGCGGGCCACCACGCCGCGGGCCACCCCCTCCACGGTGATGATCTCCAGCACATCGCGGCGGCAGAGCAGCTCCACCCGGCCGGCGGCCACCTGGCGCATGAGGGCCTGGTACGCGCCGTAGAGCAGCTGCTGGCCCGTCTGGCCGCGGGCGTAGAAGGTGCGGCTCACCAGGGCCCCGCCGAAGTTGCGGGTGGCCAGGGTGCCGCCGTACTCCCGGGCGAAGGGCACGCCCTGGGCCACGCACTGATCAATGATGCCGCTGCTGATCTCCGCCAGCCGCCAGCAGCCCGCCTCGCGGGCGCGGAAGTCGCCGCCGCGCACGGTGTCGGCGAACAGGCGGCTGATGCTGTCGCCATCGGCGGCCCGGGGACGGGCGGCATTGATGCCTCCCTGGGCCGCCACCGAGTGGGCCCGGCGCGGGCTGTCATGGAAGCTGAGCAGCCGCACCTGGTAGCCCTGCTCGGCCAGGGTGGCCGCCGCCGAGGCGCCGGCCAGGCCGCTGCCCACCACCAGCAGCCGCAGCTGCCGCTTGCGCTGCGGGCTCACCAGGGGCAGCCCCTCCTTGCAGTGCTGCCAGGCCTGCGGCAGCGGACCGCCGGGCAGCTGGGCATCGGGCAGTCCGCTCATGGCGCCGGCTGCAGAGGCAGCCCCAGGCCGAGGGCCAGCGCCACGGTCACCGCCGCGAAGCCGGTGGCCACCACCAGGGCCAGCAGGCGCCCGCCCAGGCGGATGCGGGGGCCGTTGCCGGCATCGAGCAGGCCCAGGCTGCGGTGGGCGGCCTCCGATCCATGCAGCAGATGCAGTCCCACGGCGGCGGCGGCGGCGAGGTAGAGGATCAGCATGGCCGGCTGGCGCAACACCGCCTCCAGGGCGGCCCGCTCGGCCCCCTCCGACGGGCGCGGCCAGCGCAGCTGGCCCAGATGCACCGCCAGGAACAGCAGCAGCCCCACGCCGCCGATGGCCTGGCTGCGGGCCGCCAGGGCCGCCAGCGGCTGGCCGCGACGGCTGCTGAGGCTGGCGCTGTTGCCGGCACGGCGGTTGGCGATGGCCTTGGCCAGCCCCAGGCCCAGGTGCAGCAGCGCCGCCGCCAGCAGGGCCAGCTCCACCAGGGGCAGCCAGGCGGCGCGATGCAGCCCGGCCGCATAGGCCTCGAAGCGCTGCGGCGCCAGCACCGCCGGCAACACGCCGGCCAGATGCACCACCAGGAACAGCACCAGCAGCAGCCCCGCCGCCGCCGTGCCCAGCCTCACCGTGGTTGCGCCCATCCCCGTGGCCACCGTTGATCGGCTGCGGTGTTGGGCCCATGGTATGGAAAACCGCGCTCCTGGCATCGAACCCGGCCAGTTCATCTGTACTACTCTGGGGCTCGACGATCCCCACGGCGTGGCCGACATCCCCGGGCGCCGCCGCAGCGCCCACGCCAGAGGCCAGGACAACGGCCAGCCAGGCCTCAACCTGCAGCGCCTGCTGGTGCCCCACCCCGGCGCCACCCTGCTGCTGCGGGTGGCCGGCGACTCGATGCGCGGTGCCGGCATCCACCACGGCGACCTGCTGGTGGTGGACCGGCAGCTCGAGCCGCGGGCGGGGCTGGTGGTGGTGGCCCTGCTCGATGGCGGTTTCACCGTGAAACGCCTGGCCGGTCACGGAGCCCGGCAGTGGCTGGAGGCGGCCCATCCCGCCTACCCGTCCCTGCCGCTGCACCACCACGACGCCCGCATCTGGGGGGTGGCCACCCATGTGATCCGCGGCTGCTGAGGGGGTCCCATGCCGGCCAGCACGGCCATCGCCCTGATCGATGGCAACAACTTCTATGCCTCCTGCGAGGCGGTGCTGGAGCCCGCCCTGCTGGGGCGGCCCCTGGTGGTGCTCTCCAACAACGACGGCTGCATCGTGTCGCGCAGCGCCGAGGCCAGGCGGCTCGGCATCGCCATGGGCCAGCCCTACTTCCAGGTGCAGCGCCAGCTGGAGCGCCTCGGCGTGGTGGTGCGCAGCTCCAACTACGCCCTCTACGCCGACATGAGCCAGCGGCTGATGGCCACCCTGGAGCGCTGGGTGGAGGAGCTGGAGATCTACTCGATCGACGAGGCCTTCGGCCTGCTGCCCCGGCCGCCGGGCAGCGATCTCACCGCCTGGGGCCTGGAGCTGCGGCAGACCGTGCAGCGGGAGCTGGGGCTGCCGGTGGCGGTGGGCCTCGCCCCCACCAAGGTGCTGGCCAAGCTGGCCAACCGCCTCGCCAAGGGGCAGCCGGCCCACGGACACGTGTTCGACCTGGGGGCCTGCAGCGACCCCTCCCCCTGGCTGGAGCAGGTGGCGATCGAAGACGTGTGGGGCATCGGCCGGCGCCTGGCCCGCTGGTGCCGGCTGCGGGGCGTCGCCCATGCCCTCGCCCTGCGCGACATGCCGAGTGGTGAGCTGCGCCAGAAGTGCGGCGTGGTGGGCCTGCGGCTGCAGCAGGAGCTGCGGGGCCACCGCTGCCTGCCGCTCACCCTGGTGCCACCGCCGAAGCAGGAAACCTGTGTGAGTCGCAGCTTCAGCCAGCCGGTGCGCACGGCTGCGCAACTGCGCCAGGCGGTGGCCACCTACACGGTGCGGGCGGCCGAGAAGCTGCGCCGCCAACGGCAGCGGGCCGGGGCCTTGAGCGTGTTCGTGCGCAGCAACCCGTTCAACGGCACCAGCTTCTACAGCAACAGCGCCACCCTCACCCTGGCGCTGCCCAGTCAGGACACCGCCGTGCTGCTGGCGGCGGCCCTGCCCCTGGCCGAGGCCCTGTTCCGACCCCAGCACCCGCTGCAGAAGGCGGGCGTGCTGCTGCTGCAGCTGCAGGGCGAGGAGCTGCTGCAACACCACCTGCTGCAACCGCTGCCGCCGGAGCAGCAGCAGCGCCGCGCCGCCCTGATGGCCGCCGTGGACCGGCTCAACCGCCGCTACGGCCGCGGCACCGTGCAGTGGGCCGCCTGCGGGCTGCAACCGCCCTGGGCCATGCGCCGCGACAGGCTCTCCCGGGCCGCCACCACGCGGCTGGAGGCGATCCCGCTGGTGCTGGCGCAGTGACGGCGGAATCGCCCCGGGGGCGGCACTCAGGGCAGCTGCGCCAGACAGGCCTCGATCATCGCCGCCGTGACCGGAATCGTCTCCAGCTCATCGGCATTGTCGAGGAAGGCGTCAAAGGAGGCGTAGCGGCGGATGCTGGGATCGGCGCCGGGGGCGCTGCAGGCGGCGACCCAGTCGCCGTCGTCGGGCTTCACCAGGGCATAGGCCATCAGGGCCTCCTCCAGATCGCCGCCATCACCAATGCCCTCGCCGTGCCAAAGCACCTCGAAAAAATCCATGGACGGGGGGAACACGGAGGCTTTTCAGGCTACTGAAACGGTGCATGAAGGGGCTCAGGAGCCGGGGCTATGCTCGGCCTGATGACGGTTCCGGCGGGATTCAGCCGCCGGAGGCAACAGGGAAAGTGCCGTTGAAATCGGCCGCTGTCCCGCAACTGTGTTTCGGGGTCCCAGGACTCTGATCAGTCAGAACACCTGCCGTTATTGACAACTCAACCGTCTTACCTGCGAGGTACAGAGTGAAGACCACGCCAGCAAAGCTGGCCAGCCTCTCGTTGATGGCTGCGCTCAGTTTTTGCCTTGTTCTGTTAGCGCCTGCCCCGGCCCAGGCGATGCACATCGCCGAGGGCTTCCTGCCGCTGCCGTGGGCCGTGGCCTGGTGGATGATCTCGGTGCCCTTCCTGGCGGTGGGTCTGCGGTCGCTGACGCGCATCACCCGCAGCCATCCGGACCTGAAGCTGCTGCTGGCCCTGGCCGCTGCCTTCACCTTCGTGCTCTCAGCCCTGAAGATCCCCTCCGTCACCGGCAGCTGCTCCCACCCCACCGGAACCGGCCTGGGCGCGATCCTGTTCGGGCCCACGGTGATGACCGTGATCGGCAGCATCGTGCTGCTGTTCCAGGCGCTGCTGCTGGCCCACGGCGGGCTCACCACCCTGGGGGCGAACATCGTCTCGATGGCGATCGTGGGGCCATACGTGGCCTGGGGCGCCTTTCAGATCTTCAACGGCGCCGGCCGCGGGCGCCTGGCGGTCTTCGCCGCCGCCGCCCTGGCCAATCTGGCCACCTACGTGGTCACGGCGGCCCAGCTGGCGATCGCCTTCCCCGCCGCCAGCGGTGGGGTGGTGGCCTCGTTCCTGAAATTCGCCGGCATCTTCGCGATCACCCAGATTCCCCTGTCCATCACCGAAGGCCTGCTCACCGTGCTGGTGTGGAACTGGCTGCAGTCCTACGGCCAGCCCGAGCTCCAGACCCTCCGCCTGCTCCACCAGGAGAGCTGACCCCATGACCCATTCTGGAAAGCAACGCCCCCAGGGCAACTGGCTGCTGGTGCTCGCCGTGGTAGCGCTGAGCGCGCTGCCCGTGCTGTTCGTGCGCGGCGACTTCTCCGGCGCCGACGGCCAGGGCATGGAGGCGATCAGCGAGATCAAGCCCAGCTACAAGCCCTGGTTCAACGCCGTGGTGGCGTTGCCCAGCGGCGAGGTGGAAAGCCTGCTGTTCGCCAGTCAGGCGGCCCTCGGCGCCGGCGTGATCGGCTACGTGATCGGGCTCTACAGGGGACGCGCTCTGAAGGGGAGCGATGGGTCACCGGATTGACGCCCTGGCCTACGGCAACCGGCTGCGCTGGTTGCCCCCGGAGCAGAAATTGGCCTTTGCGGCGGTGCTGCTGCTGCTGGGACTGGTGGCGCCCCCGCTTGTTCAGGGCCTGATCAGCCTCTGGCTGGGGGTGTGGGTGGTGATCTACGCCGCGATCCCGGCGCGGCTGTATCTGCCGCTGCTGCTGCTGCCGTTGGGGTTCGCCATCGCCAGCCTGCCGGCCCTGGTGCTGCAGGCGCTGCCGCTCGACGCCTTCGCCGCCACCGCCCGGGGAGACGTGTGGCAGGGGCTGGCCCAGCCGTTGGGCGGAGGCTGGATGGTGTACGTGAGCCAGCAGGGGATGGGGCAGGCCGCGCTGCTGGTCAGCCGCTCTGTGGCCGCCAGCAGCTGTCTGATGTTCGCGCTGCTCACCACCCCCTTCACTGAACTGATCGGGGTACTGCGTCACCTGCGGCTGCCGCCCCTGCTGCTGGAGCTGCTGGTGCTCACCTATGGATTCATCTTCAGCCTGATGGCCAGCGCCAACGAGCTCTGGGTGGCCCAGCAGGCCCGGGCGGGACTTCGCGGCTGGAAGGGGCAGCTGCAGGGACTGGGCCTGCTGGTGGGCCAGCTGCTGCATCGCTCCCTGGCCACCTACCGGGGCTTCGCCATGGGCCTGGCTGCCCGGGGCTTCAACGGCGGCCTGCGGGTGCTGGGCGGCGAGCACCACCGGAGCTCGCCGCGCTACCAGGGAGAAGCGATCGCCGGTTGTGCCCTGCTCGGTGCCCTCTCCCTGGGGCTGGGGCGTTGAGCCCATCCAGCCAGCCTGGCGGTGGCAAGCCGGCCGCAGCCCTGCTGCGTTTCGAGGCCGTGGGCTTCCGCTATCCCTGCGCGATCGAGCCGGCCATCGACGGCCTCAGCCTGGAGGTGCCCCCGGGCTCACGCTGCGGCCTGATCGGCGATAACGGCTGCGGTAAAACCACCCTGTTCCTGCTGGCCAATGGCCTGCTCAGGCCCCAGCAGGGCCAGCTCCACTGGCGGGATACGCCGATCCGCTACGACCGCCGATCGCTGCGCAGGCTGCGGCAGCAGGTGGGGCTCGTGTTTCAGAGCCCGGACCATCAGCTGGTGGCCACCACCGTGGAGGAGGACCTCTCCTTCGGCCTGGTGAATCTCGGTCTGGAGGAAGGTGAAATCCGCCGCCGGATCCAGCAGGCGGTGGAGAACTTCGGGTTGGAGGCGTTGCTGGAGCGTCCCACCCACATGCTCAGCATGGGCCAGAAAAAAACCCTCTCCCTGGCCGATGTGATGGTGCTCGAACCCGAGTTGCTGCTGCTCGATGAGCCCACCGCCTATCTGAGCCCGGGCCATGGCCGCGCCCTGCTGCGCCAGTTGCAGCGCATCCACGCTGCAGGCACCACAATCCTGGTGGCCAGCCACGACATGGAGTTTCTGAATCGCTGGGCCGACTGGCTGTTCGTGATCGAGCGGGGGCGGCTGGTGCTGGAGGGCTCCCCCGCCGACGTGTTTGCCCAACGCCAGCGCCTCGAAGCCCTGAATCTCGGCATACCCCCAAGCCTTGACCAGTCGTTAATCAGGGGATAAAGAGCTCGCCAGTTCGCGCGGTTAGTAAAGGGAGGACTTCCACCCCCAACCCATGACCTTCGCCAAGAAGGCCTTCATCGCCATTGGTGCCACGGCTGTCAGCCTGGCTGCAGTCACCGCCATCACCGACCCCTCCCTGGCCCAGGCCACCATCAGCGGTGCCGGTGCCAGCTTCCCGGCGCCGTTCTACCAGCGTGCCTTCGCGGGTGTGGCCAGCAAGGTACGCGTCAACTATCAGTCCGTGGGCTCCGGTGCCGGGGTGCGTCAGTTCGTGGCCGGCAGTGTGGATTTCGGCGCCACTGATGAGCCGATCAAATCCTCTGAATCCTCCAAGGTGAAGCGGGGTGTGGTGCAGTTCCCCGCCGTGGGCGGCACCATTGCCGTGGCCTTCAACAAGGGCGACTGCGGCAAGCTGAATCTCAGCCAGAAGCAGCTGGTGGATATCTTCCTGGGCAAGATCACCTCCTGGGAGCAGCTCAAGTGCGGCAAGGGCAAGATCACCGTGGTGCATCGCTCCGACGGTTCCGGCACCACTTTCGCCTTCACCAATTCCCTGAGTGCCTTCTCACCAGAGTGGAAGAGCAAGGTGGGCGAGGGCAAGGCGGTGAAGTGGCCCGTGGGTCTGGGCGGCAAGGGCAATGAGGGCGTCGCCGGCGTGCTGACCAACACCCCCGGCAGCATCGGCTATGTGAACCAGGCCTTCGTGAAGGGCAAACTGAAATCAGCGGCGCTGCAGAACCGGGCCGGCAAGTTCGTGATGCCCACCCGCGCCAGCGGTGCGGCGGCGCTGAACAACATCAAGCTGGATGGCAACCTCGCCGGAGAAAATCCCAACCCCCCGGGCGCCAACAGCTACCCGATCTCCACCCTCACCTGGATCCTGGCCTACCAGCGTGGCAACGGCGCCAAGACCAACTCGATCCGCACGGCGATGAACCATCTGCTCAGCCCGGCGGCTCAGAATCAGGCCGCCAGCCTCGGCTATGTGCCCCTGGAGGGCAACATTCTCAACCAGGCCAAGAAGGCAGTGGCACGCATCAGTCCCTGACGAGGAGGGATCAGCCCAGCCCCTCCCAGGAGAAGCCCCACTTCTGCAGTCGTTCGTTGAGTTGGCTCAGCAAAGTCTGCTGGGTTCAGAGGAGGGGGGGCTGAGTTGGCTGGCGCCACAGGCCCAGCCACTCGTTGTTGCGCTTGTCCACCGAACCTGTGGCCGGCTCCCAGAGCTCGGCCACCAGGCCGGCCTGGCGCAGCTGCGCTTCCACCAGCTCCGGGTCACTTCCCCAGGGAGGACCGCCTTGCTGACGGTGGCACCAGAACAGTGCCAGCAGCCAGCCTCCAGGAGCCAGCAGGCGGCATGCGGTGGCGATGTAGTCCTGCCGCAGGGCGGGATCGATGGCGCAGAAACAGGTGTGCTCGACGATCCCACCGAGGCTGCCAGACGTCAGACCAACTCCCTCCAGGGCCTGCCGGTCGAACAGATCGGCCTGCAGCCACTGCAGGGTGACCCGTGCCTCGCCATGGAGCCGGCGGGCCTCGCGCAATGCCTCGCCACTGAAATCCAGGCCGATGGCGGAGAAGCCCAGGTTTTCGAGCAGGGCGGCCTCATGGCCGCGCCCGCAGCCAGGCACCAGCACCCTGCCCGGAGGCCGGGGCGCGAGCGGATGGCTGCTCAGGAACTGGGCCAGGGGTGGGGCGGGCTGGCCCAGTTCCCAGCCGTCGCCTCCCTCTCGGTAGCGCTGATCCCAGCGGCTCGGATCGGTGCTGGGGGGCGGTGTTGGGGAGCTCATGGCTTCAGCTTGCACGTTGATGTCACAGGTGCGGCGGCAGCCCATGGAGTGCCTGCACCACGTCGGGTTGCAGCGTGACCAAGGCGGTACCCTCCCGGTCGTCGGTCGGCACCTGCAGCTGCAGCGGCAGCACCTCACTGGGCCTCGGCTCCATGGCGTCGGCGTCGAACTGGGCCGAGGCCTCGGGGATGTCCTCCGCTCCGATGACCACCAATTCCCCACTGCGGTTCGGCAGCAGCCAGGCGCCGCCGAGCGCATCGCTCAGCAGCAGCGGCCGCTGGTGATCCACCGACTGCCCGGGTGAGCGGGCGTTCAGGCGCAGGCGCCAGCCGGCTGGGTAGGCGGGATCGGGCTGCTCAAACAGGGTCAGGCCCCAGAGATGGCCCGAGGAGTCGGTGAGGCTCCAGCGCTGGGCATCGGATGCTGCCTGGGCCTGGAGGGGCAGCAGCAGCAGGGCCAAGGCCAGCAGAACAGTTGCAAACACTGGCCTCAAGAGGGGTCCAGGCCAGCAGCAGGAACCGGGACGGGGAGCCGCCCCATCCGTTTGAACAGGACTACCCATAGTGATTACTACGACATAACACCTTTCAACGCTACTGTGTTATTGGGAAGAGCGGGTGCAGGGTCGGTCTCCGCTGGGGAGGGTCCAGCCGCGCCCCCACGGCTCTCACCACTACCGCCCAGTCGATCCAGGCTGACTCCGCGGACGGTGCATCAAACCGGGGCGTGATCACTGCGCCGTTGCCCAGATCCCATGGCGCGGAAGAGCAGGGCCGCCCAGGGCAACACTGCCTAGATGCGCTCTATGCGGCTATACTCATAATAGTTAGTGATCGATCATCCATGGCCGTCGCTCCCGCCCCTGCCCTCTCCCTGGCCGCCGCCGCCGGTGGCGCACCCCTGCTGTTCAGGCAGTTGTTCGATGCCGACACCGGCACCTTCACCTACCTGCTGGCCGATGTGCCCAGCCGCAAGGGGGTGATCATCGACACCGTGTTCGAACAGCACGGCCGCGACCTCTCCCTGATCCGCGAGCTGGGCGTGGATCTGGTGGCCTCGATCGACACCCACGCCCATGCGGACCACGTGACGGGCAGCTGGCTGATGCACGAGGCCACCGGCTGTGCCATCGGCCTGGCCGCCGCCGCCGGCGCCGAGAACGTCACCATGCCCCTGGTGCATGGGGATCGGGTGGCCTTCGGCGGCCGCTTCATGGAGGTGCGCGCCACCCCAGGCCACACCCAGGGGTGCCTCACCTTCGTGCTGGATGACGAGTCGATGGCCTTCAGCGGCGATGCGCTGCTGGTGCGGGGCTGCGGCCGCTGCGACTTCCAGCAGGGCAATGCCCACACCCTCTGGACCTCGATCAACGAGCAGATCCTCTCCCTGCCCGACAGCTGCCTGCTCTACCCCGGCCACGATTACACCGGCCGTGCCGTCACGTCCGTGGCCGAAGAGAGGGCCTTCAACGTGAGGCTGGGCGGCAACGCCAGCGAGCGGGATTTCGTGGGCCATATGGAGAACATGAAGCTCCCCCATCCCCACAAGATCGCCGAAGCCCTTCCCGGCAACATGCGCTCCGGCAAGCCCCGCGAAGCGTCCAGCACGCAAGCCTGGGCACCTCTGATGCGCAGCTACGCCGGCCTGCCTGAACTCACGCCAGCCTGGGTGGTTGCCCATCAGGGCGATGTCACCGTGCTCGACGTGCGCTCCACCGAGGAATTCAACGGACCCGATGGCCACGTGGCCGGCAGTCTGTTGATTCCCCTGCCGGAGCTCGAGAGCCGCGCCACGGAGATCCCCGTCGATCGTCCGCTGGTGGTGGTCTGCCATTCGGGCAGCCGCTCGGCCCTGGCCACCCAGCAGCTGATCAAGGCCGGCCGCCAGCAGGTCGCCAACCTCCGCGGCGGCTTGAGCCGCTGGGCCGCCGAGGGCTACCCACTCGATGGTGCCAACCAGGCCTGAGGCTTCCAGTTCCGAACGTCTAGCTCGTGCCCCCTTCCTCAGATCTTCACTCCCCAAACCATGACAACCACCTCCGCGACACCAGGCGCAACCCGCATCAGCGCCCATGACCTGGCCGACCAGCTGGCTGCCCGCGAAGTCAGCGTGATTGATGTGCGTGAACCAATGGAATACGCCTCTGGCCACATCAGCGGCAGCCTCAACGTGCCGCTCTCGCGTATCACCCAGGCCGATCTGCCCCGCGGGCCGCTGGTGCTGGTGTGCCAGAGCGGCAACCGCAGTGCCAGGGCCATCGACCAACTGCTCCAGCACGGCCATCCCCACCCCGTGGCCGACCTGATGGGTGGTGTGCCCGCCTGGCAGCAGGCCGGTTTTGACGTGCGCAAGCTCAAGGGGGCACCGTTGCCACTGATGCGCCAGGTGCAGATCGCGGCCGGCAGCCTGGTGCTGCTGGGGGTGATCCTGAGCCAGACGGTGGCCCCGGGCTGGATCTGGCTGAGTGGATTCGTGGGCGCTGGGCTCACCTTCGCCGGGATCAGCGGCTTCTGTGGCATGGCGCGGCTGCTGGCCGCCATGCCCTGGAACCGGGTGGCGATGTAATTCAGGGCCCACGATCCCATCCCTTCACCATCACCCCTTACCAGGCACCATGGGCGAACGCATGTTTCAGTTCAGGCTGCGCAGCAGCCACCCTGCCCCTGATCGGGCCAGCGAGGGCCTGGTGGTGGAGTTCCTCACTGACGCCGGCACCTGGGAAACCCAGCAACTCAGCCTCACCATGCCGGGGTTCCGCCTCTATCTGATCTCGCTGCTGCTCTGCCAGCACTTCTATCTCGTTGCCAATGCCAGGGAGAAGGCCATCCCGCTGCAACAGGTGGAGGCGGACTTCCTCGTGACCACCAGCAGTGACTGGATCCTGACCAGCGTGGAGGGTGACTTCCGCATCCGCCTCGATGCCACTGCTCCCGAGCAGGAGCGGGGCCTCGCCGATGCCGACGCCATCGCCTATATGCAGGAGCGCATGAAACTCTGCCCGATCTCGCGCAACCTGCCCGAGTCGGTGGGCAAGCGCATCGAGCTCAGCTCGCTTGGCTGAGGACCAGCCCGGTTCCCCAGTCAGCCGATACCGATCCACTCCCTCAGATCCTGAATAGGCTGGTGCTCCAATGCCCGGAAATCCAGCTGGTTGATGTTACGCAGCCTGGCTGTTTTCCCCAGACCCAGACCTGCCTCAAACGATAGAAAGTGGCAGCGAGCAAAGCGATAGGGCCTGGGATAGAACAGCAATGAACAGATTTTGAATATGGCGAGGTGGATCGGCTGGGTTCGCAGGTCATTGCCCATCGTGAAGCCCACCACGAAGGCCTCATCATGCAGAGAAAAACCTCTGCCCAGCAACAGATGCAGGCAATCATGCCGGTACAGATCGATCATCCCCGGCAGGGCCATGGGACTGGCAGGGTTCTCCAGCAGGCGCACCAGGAATGGAATCGAATCGCTGGCATCACCTTGCATCGCGGCAAGGGCATCCCTGAGGGTGTCGAAACCCCCGGACTTCAGTGTGGACAACATGTCATGACGTCTCCAGAACTCTCACCAATCCCCGATCATGTCAGCGTAGGAGTGCCTCAGGGCCCCTGCCAGGCTGTGTGCTCGAAGCACCATGCCATTCAGGCGGCCCACACCTGAAACGCCTCAAGACCGGATGGACCGAAACTGGTGGTGAGAGCCACATCGGCGGCATCCCTGCCTCGGGCGATCAGGATCCGCCCGACCCGCGGAATGTTGTTGCGTGGGTCAAACATCTGCCAACCCTCGTCGAGATAGGCCTCGAACCAGGCGGAGAAATCCATGGCCGCATGGGGCGGCGGCACGCCGATGTCGCTCAGGTAGCCGGTGCAGTAGCGGGCCGGAATGTTCATGCAACGGCAGAAGGCAATCGCCAGATGGGCGAAGTCGCGGCAGACCCCTTCCTGGCTCTCGTAGGTGGTGCGCGCCGATTTCGTCGGGCTGGAGCGGCCGTAGTCGAAACGCACGTGGTGGTGCACGAAATCACAGATCGCCTGCACCCGTCCCCACCCGGTGGGAGCCGTTGCGAACAGCGACCAGGCCAGGTCGGTGAGCAGGTCGCTCTCGCAGTAGCGGCTGCTGAGCAGGAACAGCAGCACCTCCTCGGGCAGCTCATCCACCGGCCGCTGCCCCATCCCGGGCCGCACCGGATCGGGCAGTCCGGAATCCGCCACCAGGCCGCTGCCGTGCAATCGCAGCAACCCGGTCGGCGCCACCAGGCGCTGGCAGCGGTTGCCATAGGAATCCACGTACGACCGCATCGGCACCGCAGGCGACACCTGCAGGATGTCCTGCTCGAGCAGATCGGCGGCCCGGCTGGCGTGCACGCCGAGGGTCGCGATCATCGGCGTGGGCTGCGGGCAACGGAGCGTGAGGTCAAACCCCACCCGAATCTGCACAGGGCCAGAGGGACTTGGAGCGGGGTTGTGTTGTCTGCCCATTCTTCATCTTAGTGGCGATCCATCCGCCTTCAGTGGAGGGATCCCCTCCGCCAGGGCGGCCTTCAACACCGTGGCGAGGCGCCCGGCCCAGGCCCGCTGACCCGCCGCCGTGGCCAGCAGATCCTGGCGGACCTCCAGCTCCACGTGGGGAATCCGGCGCCTCTCGCCATGCACCACCAGGGTGTGGTCGCTGAGCTCGCTCGCCGCGTAGGGCTCGTTGTCGCCCACCCGCAGGCCAGGCTCCTGCCGGAGCTTCCGCAGCACCCGTTCAGCCAGCCGACCATCGCGGCCGTACAGCACACCCACGTGCCAGGGCCGCGCCACCCCGGCATAGACGGGGGTGAAGCTATGCAGGCAAACCAGGACACTGGGCTGTGCGCGGCGGGCACGGGCAGCGAGCTCGGCCGCGATGCGGTTGTGGTAGGGCTCGAACAGCGCCTCGATCCGCTGATGGCGCTGGGCGGGGGTGAGAGTGGCGTTAGCCGCAATGGCGGTGTGCTCGCTGAGGCTCACGATCGAATCCGGCGCCTGGAGCGGACGGTTCACGTCGATCACCAGCCGCGAATAGTTGTGCAGAATCGCGAAGGCATCCAGCCGCGCCGCAAGACCCTCGGCCAGGGCAGCCACGCCCAGATCCCAGGCCACATGGGTGCCCAGCACATCCTCACTGAGCTGGAGTCGTGCCAAGGAGCCGGGGATGGCGCGGCCGGCATGGTCGGCGGTGAGCAGCACCTCGGAGCGACCCATGGCGCCCAGGATCCGGAACACGGGGGGATCGGCGGCCCCGAGCAGAGCATCAGGGCACACGATGGCTGTCACCGCAAGGATCAATCACGGAATTCAAGGGCATGATCAAGCCGCACGATCGGCCGGATCAGCGTCAAATGGCCAGCATGGGATGCAAGCTCCGTGAGAAGCCCCATTCAGGTCCTCATTGAACCCATTGAATTTCGGGTCTGCAGATGTGGATCGGGCCTGCCTCTCTCCGCTCACTGGGTTGATGAGCCTGCAGGGTCCGTTGACTGCTCGCGCAGCGCACTGACCACGCCATTGCGCTTGAGAGCGCTGATGGCGTGGTCAATGCGCTCGGCCGTGGCGGCCGGCAGGCCAGGGGCCAGGGCAAACGCCTGCGATTCGGGGCGGATGCCCTGCAGGGCGAGGCTGGGCCGGGAACCCTGCAGGGGGGCGTTGGTGAGAAGGTAGCGAAGCTGCAGGTTGTCGCCAAGCACGGCATCGACGCGGCGGGCAAGCAGCAGATCCACCCCCGAACGGATGTTGTCCAGGGGCACGATCGTGACCTTCAAGGCCCTGCTGCCGGCATTCAGCTCCCGCAACAGGGCCTCGCTCACGGTGCCGCTGCGTACCGCCACCCTCAGGCCACGCAGATCGCCCTCGGCGCGGATCCTGGCGCTGGGCGTGCCCTGCACCTGGCGGGCCACGTTCACCGTGAGATAGCCCACCAGCAGTGAGGCCGACACGATCCTCACCAGATAGGCCATCAGCACGATGCCGTTGCCGCGGATGGTGGACACCAGCGTGTTGCTGCCTGGCCCGGTGGCAAGCACCTGGAACACGGCACTGAAGCGGCGCAGACCTTCGCGGCTGAACGCCCTGGGCTGCTCGGCGCCCCGCTCCACCCGTCTGGTGAGCAGGGCCAGCAGGGCGATCGCCGTGAGATAGCCGCCCAGCAGCTGCAACAGGGTGGGGGTGAGCAGGGCCTCCAGGAAGGAACGCCCCAGGTCGAGGCGGCTCTGCAGCACCATCACCGCCAGGCCGTCCTCCTGGAAGGGAAGGCTGAAGCGGTAGCGCTCCAGGCGGTCGGGGGAGACGTTGATGCAGCCCACCGCCACATCCAGCTCCCCGCTGCGGCTGGCCTCCAGCATCGCCTGCACCGAAGGCCACTCCGACACCACAAAGGGAATCCGCTCCCGGGTGGCGATCCGGCCCCAGAGATCCACCGCCAGCCCCCGCCAGTCTCCGGCTTCACGGCTGCTGCAGGGGGGTGCACCGTCCACCAGGCCCACCCGCAACACCGGCTGCGGCGGAACCGCAGCCGCCAGGGGGAGAACGGCGCCCCAGCCCAGCAGCAGAGCGCTGAGGCCCGTGGCGATGCTGGCAACCCGGCGTGGTGGCATCGCTCAACCCCAGCGCTGACGCAGCAGCCGCAACCCATTGGCGATCACCAGCAGGCTGGTGCCCATGTCGGCGACGACGGCTTGCCACATCGTGGCGCTGCCGGTGAGGGTGAGCAGCAGAAAGGCCCCCTTGATGCCCAGGGCGAGGCCGATGTTCTGCCAGAGCACCCGCCAGGTCTGGCGCGACAGGACGATGGTTTCCGCCAGGCGGATCGGATCGTCGTCCATCACCACCACATCGGCGGTGTCCATGGCGGTGTCACTGCCGGCAGCCCCCATGGCAAAACCCACCGTGGCCCCGGCCAGGGCGGGCGCGTCATTGATGCCATCGCCCACCATGCCGGTGGGCCCCTCGTTCTGGAGGGCGACCACCAGCTCCAGCTTCTGCTGCGGCAGCAGGCCGCTGTGAACCCGCTCGATGCCGGCCTGCCGGCCGATCAGCTCAGCCGTGAGGGCGTTGTCGCCACTGAGCATCACCACGTCGAGGCCGAGCTGTTTCAGGCGCTCAACGGCCCTGGCGGCAGTAGGGCGGAGCGGATCGGCCGAGGCGCAGAGAGCGAGCACCCCTTGGGCATCGGCCAACAGGCTGACGCTGCGGGCCTGCTGCTCCTGCTGCCTGACCATTTCCCTGAGCTCGGGGGTGTCGAGGCCCAGCTCCTGAATCCAGCGATGGCTGGCGAGCCACAGGTGCCGACCCTCCACCAGGCCGCTCAGACCACGGCCGCCGCTGACGCTCAGCTCCTCCACCTGCAGCCGTTCAGCATCCAGCCCCGCCGCAATGGCGCGGGAGATCGGGTGGTCCGAGCGGCAGGCCAGGGAGGCGGCCCACTGGCGCAGCTGGTCGGCCGGAACCCGGCCGGCCAGCACCTCGAAGGCCTCCAGTCTGGGGCGGCCGGTGGTGAGGGTGCCGGTCTTGTCGAAGGCCAGCAGGCGCAGGGTGCGGGCCTGCTCCAGGTGCAGTCCTCCCTTGATCACGATGCCGCGCCGGGCGGCGGCGGTGAGGGCACTCACCAGGGTCACCGGGGTGGCGATCACAAGGGCACAGGGGCAGGCGATCACCAGCAGCACCAGGGCCCGGTACACCGCCTCCAGGGGCGTGAGTCCCAGCAGCGACGGGCTGAGCAGGGCCACCGCCAGGGCCAGCAGGAACACCACCGGCGTGTAGCGGGCCGCGAAGCGATCCACAAACCGCTGGATCGGCGCCCGGGAGGCCTGGGCCTCCTCCACCGCGTGGATGATCCGCGCCAGGGTGCTGGTGGCCGCCGTGCAGGTGGAGCGGATCTCCAGCGCGCCATCGCTGTTCAGGCTGCCGGCAAACACCGGATCACCGCTGGCCTTCTCCACCGGCAGGCTCTCGCCGGTGACTGGGGCCTGGTTGACGGCGCTGCGGCCGCTGAGCACCACCCCATCGAGGGGAATCCGCTCCCCCGGCTCCACCCGCAGCCGTTGGCCCACAACCACACTGCTCGCCTCGGTGCGGGCCCACTCGCCAGGTCGCAGCTCCACCGTGGCCAGATCGGGAGCTAGCTGCATCAGGCTGCCGATGGCCTGGCGGGCCCGGTCTGCCGCCTGGGCCTCCAGCGCCTCGGCCACGGTGTAGAGGGCCATCACCATGCCTGCTTCCGGCCAGTGACCGATCAGGAAGGCCCCGCTCACCGCCACGGCCATCAGGGCGTTGATGTTGAGCCGCCCATGGCGCAGGGCCGCCAGCCCCTTCAGGTACACCGCCAGCCCGGCCAGCGCAATGGCACTTGCCGACAGCCCCAGCACCAGGGCCTGCTGGGGCGGCGAGCCCGGCACCAGCCCATTGACCCCTTCCGCGGCGGCGGCGAGGGCCAGGGCCAGCAGCATCCGGCCCCAGGGAACCGGGGAGGCCTGCGGCGTGGACGCCGTGCTGCCCTCCAGTCGCTGGGGCGGGTAGCCCAGGCGCTGCAGCGCCGCTTCCGCCTGGGCCAGGGCGGAGGCATCGGCGCGGATCAGCAGGCTGTGGCTGGCCAGCTGGAAGCGCAGCTCGGCAATGCCGGCCACATCCTCCAGGGCCTGGCGAATCTCCAGCTCCTCCGTGGCGCAGTCCAGGGCCGGGATCCGCCACCACACACCATCAGGTCCCAGGCCGGAGGGGGAAGGCGTGTTGGCCATGGGATCAGGAGGGGGGCTTGTCCGTTGCCAGCCTGGAGGGGCTTCAAGCTGCATGGCAGGCCTGATCCAAAGTGGGTCACAGATGGCCTGGGCGGCGCTGCCTGACCATCGAATTGGTTACCTTTCCGCAATGGGTGCCAGCAACTTGATCGTGGACGTGATCGCCGTCGGCATTCGCGACGGCAAGACCTTCGGCAGATCCAAGCCACGACGTCAGCCCTCCTAGAGTTGCACCAGCTGAATGGTTGCCCGGTGCCAAAGCCTTCCCTTGTGCTTGTCATGGGGCTTCTCGCCCTACCCGCGTTGATCCCCAGCGCGGCCGTGGCGCAGAAGCGGATTCCTAAACTGCCGGGATATGACGAGTGCCCGCTCGGCTATGTGAATGACCTGAAGCAACACTGCAACTCACCCATCTATTACCAGGTGAAGCCTACCGACGGCAAACCCTGCGACTCGGGCTGGATGAACGTGGGGGCGGGTTACTGCAAGAAGAAAACACTGGGAATCTTCTGATCCAGCGGAGCACATTGGCACCTCGATCACCGCGTGCCCCTTGCGGAACACCCGGAAGGTGGGAGCACGGGAGAGGTGGAGCGAGGCAAGGCGAGGCCCAGCCGCTCAGGCTCGAAGGGGGTGACCGCGCCGGAGATGATGGGCGCCGTTGCCGGAACCGATGACCATGAAGCTGCCGGAAGGATGGAGGGTATGGCTGGCCGTGCTGGCGCTCAACGCCATGGCGGCCACCATGTGGTTTGTGAACCGGGGCGTGGAGCGCCCCGAAGCCGGCGGCAGCCTCTGGGGTCTTCTGCGCTCGCTCGGCTCCGGCGGAGTGGGATAGGCGCTGTGCGTCCAGCCCCGCGAAGTCAGCAAGAATCAAGCGGCCGTTGCGGTGTCTTGAACACCAGATGGCTTGGTGGTGAGGTTGCCTCCAGCGCGGTACAGCCGGGCAAGGACCCTTTGCTCGTCGACAGCGCTGTCCGGGCCGGCGCCGCCACGACGGAGCCCCAGGTTGTTGCGCCCCAGCGGTTCGGGGCCCGCTCAGGATCACCCTCCCTTCGCATAGGGAACCAGCACATGGGCGAGCATCAGGAAATGGCGCCGATTGAGCGTGGCCAGAGTTGCTCCGGCAGCCTGCACACTCGCAGCTATCAGGGCATCCGCGAGGCCCGTGCCATGGCTGCGGCCGTACTGACGGCGCCACAGCCCCGCCTGCATCGCAGCCTCCTTCTCCAGCGGCAACACCTCAAAGGCCGACACAAAGGCATCCAACCGCTGGCGCTCCACCCCCTCGCGCACACCCACGTAGAGCTCAGCGATTGACACCACAGAGGCCGCCAGAGGCTGATCGCAGCCTTCCAGGAATGCCACCGCCAGGGGCTGATCGCGGAGGTAGTCGATCAAGACATCCGTGTCGATCACGAGCAAGCCATTCGCGGCGGACGCCATCAGCCGCCTTCGGGGGGGATGCGGTCAAGTTCCTGGCGCAACTTCAGCCCATCCAGCGGACCAGATCCGGCTGCCCAGAGGCCCCTCCCCTGTCGAAGCTTGGCGAGCCGCTCTTCAGGCTGTTTGTTCTCCAGAAAGCGATCGATGGCTTCACGGATCAGGGCGCTCTGGCTGCGTCCGCTGCGTTGGGCCAGGGCTAACAGCCCTTGCCGCTCCGGCTCCGACAGGTAGATCTGGGTGCGTTGCATGGCCAACCTCCTGGTGTATACACCATACACCGCAGAAATGGACAATCACGAACGGCTGGCCGTGATGGCTTCAGCCGCATCACGGCCACGCCAGAGCGGATCCCAGCAGGGGCGCCTGCCTGACGGGCCGCCCAAAACCAACCCTGGCCCGGCCGCTCGGCAGCCGCCACCATCACTCCATGCCCCCGCCCCCCTCTGCTGCCTTCCTCCGCCTGCGCGAGACCATCGCCAAGCGCATGGGCATGAGCCCCATCGACCAACCGCCCATGCTTATGGAACTGCTCGGCCGCCGCAGCCCCGCCCCAGCGCAGGACGTGGCCCGGCGCATCCTGGGCAGCCGATGGTGGGCAAGGTGCTCAGCGGCAACGGCATCACCGCCTACGGCAACTGCTCCTACAGCCTGATCGGCGGCGATGAGCTCAGTGACGCTGAGCGGGATGCGCTGCAGCGGCTGTGCCGCCAGCGCCTCGATGCCTTCCGCGAGCAGCGCGGCGAAACGGTGTACTGCTGCGCAGAAGCCTGCGGCTACGCCCACCGCAGCCGCCACCGGAGCCCGATCAGCGGCGCGGTGAAGGTTCGGGTGCTCACCAGGGCAAGGGGCCGCTGCGAGTGCTGCGGCACGCTCGAGCACCAGCGGGCCCTGGAGGTGGCACCCATCATCCCGTAGGCGCAGCCTTCCGCGCGGCGGTGGAACCAGGGCTGCTCCGACGCCATCAGCAACCTGCAGGCGCTCTGCTTCAGCAGTGTGCAGGCCAGCTACGGCCACCGCGAAGCGGGCTGTGTGTTCTGCGCGCTGGAGGGCAGCGGCCGGGTGCTGCTGGAGAACGAGCTGGGGCGCTGCATCGCCGATGCCTACCCGGTAAGCGAGGGCCACAGCTTGGTGATCCCGCGGCGGCATTTGGTGGACGGGATGGGCTCAGCTCTCCAGGTAACGCTCCACCGTGTTGGTGGTCCATATGGCGCATTCCAATTGCAAGGCCAGCGCCAGGGCAGGCCAGTCATCCTTGTCGCGGATTCTCGCCAAGGCCTCCTCCTTGGCCGACTCCAAAACGCTGTTTTCCACAACCTGGACAATCAACAGCAGGCTGAGCAAAGCCTCAGCGCAGACCTCTGCATCAAGACCTCTCTTCCTGGCGAGATCAGTCACGTAGGCGGCAGCCTCGGCCACGTTGGCTTCAGCGAATGAGGATGTTCGCGTCCAGGACCAGGCGTTTGCGCTCCACTCTCAGGCCGACGGTTGCTCAGGGCGTCCTTTCCGCCAGGCCTTGAAGTCGGCACTGAGCTCGTCTTCGCTCAAACCAAGACGCTCCAGTTCAGCCTGCAAAACACGGCTTTCACTTGCAGGCCCTTGGCTCAGACCACCAAGCCAAGGATCTGCCCCACGATCGCCAGCACCTCCTCCAACTGGGAGTCCTGCAGACGTCCGATTGGATGGGGGCGTGCACCCCTGGCGCGCCAGTCGAAGGATTTGAGTTGCTGGCACAGCACATAGCTATGGGCACCCGGCCGATCGGGGATGGGGCCCAGATCCACGGCAAGGGTGGAACCACGGTTGTAAGGAGCTGAGGTCATCGCACAACCCACGACCAGGCCCACGGTGCTGTGGAAGGAAGCTGTGGACAAGACGGCAAAGGGATGGTGATCCTTCATCTCACGGCCGGCCTGGGGGTTGTGGTCGATCCAGATCACGTCACCGCGATCGGGCACCCAAACCTGGACCCCTCGGCGGGGGCTCACTCGATAACCTCAGCCCCGAGCGGCCTGAAAGCCAGAGCCTCTGTGGGTTCTCCACGCATGGGCTCGTAGGCCGCCAGTCGTTCGGCCAGTGACGGGCGATGCTGAACCGGCCGGATCAGTACCCCATCTTCCACGACGGAGAGTTCCACGGCCTGATCTTCCTGCAGCCGAGCCTCCCGGGCGATGGCTGCAGGAAGGCGAATGCCAAGGCTGTTGCCCCAGCGGCGCAGGGCCTGGCGCGAAGGGGCGGCGGCCATGGTAACGAGGTGTTTAGACGGAAGTATAGACGCCTCAGGCGTCGGTGGCGGCACAGCCACACCCGGAGCCGGGTTGGCTGCAGCCGCCACCATCGCCCAATGCCCCCACACCCCTCCCCCACCTACGAGCGCCTCCGCGCCTACATCGCCGAGCGCATGCGCATGAGACCCATCGACCAACCGCTGATGCTCATGGAACTGCTGGGCCACGGATTTGCCAGGCAACAGCCAGCCCGGCCCCGGCGCAGGACATCGCCCGGCGGATCATTGGCTCTGTCGAAACGCCCGAACAGCCGCAATCAACGCAGGCAGGGATTGCTCACAGATCAGCAGGATCTGTTCACTGTCGAGATCGAAGTACTGATGGGCGATCACATCGCGAAACCCCATGGCACCCCTCCAATCCACCGAGGGGAATTCGGCTTGCAGACGACCAGGCCAGTGGCGTTCGAATCGCTTGAGCGCCTCACCGACCGCCAGAAACTGCATGCAGATCACATCAAGCAGATCCCGTCCCTGTTCCGATTCGATTTGCGAAGGATCCTGGAGTAGAGGCTGACTCTTGCTGCTGGCACGTTCAAGGGCAGCCAGAAGGTCATCCAGCAGCGGGCCGCAGCCTTCGCTCATGGCCGCAGGCCTTCCTCAAGGATGCGCTGCTTGAGGGAAGGGTTCATGCGCTCGCGCAACCGCACCACATCCACAGCCGTGCTCAGCAGCGTTTCCAGTTCCTGCTTGAGGTGCACCAGGGCGTAGGGGGTCAGCGGCTCCAGCCGCACCCACACGTCGACATCGCTGTCGGGGCGGGCGTCGCCACGAGCCACCGAGCCAAAGACGCCGATATCGACCACGTGGAAACGCTTCTGCCAGTCGCCACGATGGAGCCGCAGGGTGCTGAGCACCTGTTCGGTCCGCGGGCTGGTGCTGGTCATCGGGGTTCTGATCCGGTTGCCATTCTGCCGGGAGGGTGTCAGTGCAGCGCTTCAGCCTGAAGCTGCCGTGTGCATTGGAGGGAGCCCTGCTTCTCCTGGCCCTGGGTTGCTGCGTGCGTGAGTTTGGGGACTGGGGCGGCACAGCCACAGCTGGAGCCGGGTTGGCTGCAGCTATCACGCGATCACGCCAGAAGGGATCCCAGCAGGAGCACCAGCCTGACGGGCCGCCCAGACCAAACCTGGCCCAAACACCCTGCAGCCGCCAGCCCTGCTCACGCCATTGGCTGGATGGGCTCGATCGCCGGCAGCACATTCTCCAGAACCTGCCTGGCCAGCTTCAGATCGTGGCTCCCTTGCCTCTTACGTAGTTGACACCGGGCAATCCGCAGCCAGAAACCATCGGTCAGGCCGAAGAAACGGCACAGGCGCAGATCGGTGTCAGCAGTGATCGCCCGCCGCCCTTTGACGATGGCGTTGATGCGGCTTTCGGGCACGTCGATCGCCAGCGCCAACCGGTACTGGCTGATCCCCATTGGCCGCAGGAACTCCTCCAGCAGCACCTCGCCCGGAGGCACGAGCATCACGTCAGTGGACGTCAACGATCTCGACCTCCTCTGGCCCAGCTTCTGTCCAGACAAAGCAGAGGCGCAACTGGTCGTTGAGGCGGGTGCTGTGCTGGCCACGGCTGACATGGCGGCCTGGCTTGCCTGTGTTCCTCCTCTTACAAGTGCCACCCCCGTCTCACCCAGCCAGGATGCCCCCATTTCTGCCCCACCCTCCCGCCGTTCCCCACAACCGGAACTCCACCTGCTGAGAGGCTGCCTGAAAGTCCTTGTCGGTTGTCAGCAGCGTCAGCTCATAGCGCTGGCAGAGTTGAACTAGCAGGGCATCGATGGTGCCGATCTGGATCCCTCGGCGGCGGCAGACATTGCGGATTTCGGCTGCTGCAATGTGGTCCTGCTTGTCAGGCTGGAGGAAGGCGAGGGCGGAAAGGCGCTCCACGAGCTGCTCTCGGTTTTTGGGGCCGGAAAAACCCTGGAGGACCTCCTGGAGCACCAATCCCGTGGTGAAGACCTGCTCGGCACCCTGGAGAGCGGCACGGAGGGCGACCACCTCAGGCACGCCTGGCTGGCCATCACGGCGAAAGGCCAGCGACCAGACCGAGGTGTCGACCAGCAGGCTCACCGCTGGCGTTCCCGTTCGGCCTTGTAGTCGTAGCCGGGGTCCCACTCGAGCTTGCCGAAGAGCTCGGCAACCTGTCGCTGCTCCCGGCGCGCGATGAACTCCTGAAGGGCACGGGTCACGGCGGCCTTCTTTGTGGGCTCACCGCTCACACGGAAGGCGTGATCGAGCAGATCCTGATCGAGAGCGAGATTCGTGGCCATGTGTGACCTCGCCGTGAGGGCCTCACACATTAGTTCCTTCGGGCTGGTTGAGGGGGCAAGCAAAGGCATGGCACCTGGCATGGGCTTCTCCTCCACCAGTGCCACCCCCGTCTCACCCCGGCCAGGATTCCCCCATGCCCCCGGCCCCCTCCGCTGCCTTCCTCCGCCTCCGCGAATACATCGCCGAGCAGATGCGCATGAGCCACATCAACCAACCGCTGATGCTCATGGAACTGCTCGGCCGCCGCAGCCCCGCCCCAGCGCAGGACGTGGCCCGGCGGATCCTGGGCGAAGACGTAACCCAGATCGATTACTACACAGAGCGGGTGAAACTGATGGTGGGCCGCGTGTTCACCGGCAACGGCATCACCCGCACCAGCGATGGGCTCGCCAGCCTGATCGGTGCTGAGGAGCTGAACGACAGCGAGCGCGACGCGCTGCTGCAGCTGTGCCGCCAGCGGCTGGAGGGGTTCCGCGAGCAACGGGGTGAGGAAGTCTTTGCGTCGAGACGGGCCACCTGAGGACAGCCAGCCTCGTCCCGGCTACAAAGAGGCCAGCCCTGTCTGAATCCGTGCCCTCCTACTGGTGGGTGAACCACAAACAGACTTACCGGCAGGAAACCGACGGCGGCTACATCCACCAAGCCGCCGGAGTTCGGCTCAGCGGGGGAGAACTGGAGCTAGGAGGGCTGGCTGGTGCGGGTGAACTGGCAGCCGCTGCGCCAGGCCCTGGTGCCGCAGACGTTCTTTGAGCTGCTGCAACCTCTGCTGCCGGAACGCCACAGCCCGATCAGCACCAGCACAGGCCGGGGCAACCAGGGGGTGTACCTGGCCGGGCTGAGCGAAAGCCTGGATAAACGCTCCGCCGCAATTGATCAGGCCGCACCGGATGACCTGATCAACTTCCTCAAGGCCATCCCCGATGGCCGCTACCGCCGTGGGGTGCGCTACCCGCAGTGGTTCCTGCTGCTGGTGGCGGTGCTGGGGATCCTGAGCGGTTGCCGCAGCTCCCGTGATCTCGAGGCCTTTGCCCGGCGGCATCGTGAGGCGTTGAACGAGACCCTGGGCTTCGATTTCAAGCGCTGGCCGTCGGATGCCACCTTCCTTTACCTGTTCAATAAGGCCCACCTGCAGGAATTCGGCCAGGTGCTCCAGGCCTGGATGATCAGCCAGATCCCAGGCGGGGCTGAGGGTTTGGACCAACTGGTGTGCGATGGCAAGACGCTGCGCGGCTCTGCAGTGGAGACGGAAGACGGCAGCCATCGGTTCGTCGCCCAGGTCACGGTCTATGCCCGGGCTCTCGGCGTCGCCCTGGCCCAGACGACCTACGACACCGGAGAATCCAGTGAACGGGCTGCCCTCAAAGAGCTGCTGAGCACCCTGGAGCTGGAAGGCGTGCTGATCCAGGCGGATGCCCTGCACACCACCCGCCCGTTTTTCAGTGGTGCCTGGAGCAGGGGGCCGACGTGCTCCTAACCGTCAAATCGAACCAGAAGACCCTCTACCGCCAGATCGCTGCCAGTTCCAGGGAAAACGGCAGATCCCTTTCACGGCAACGGATCAGGAGGAGAAGCATGGCCGCGACACCACCTGGGAGCTCAAGGCCAGGGAGGCACCTGAGCACATCAAGGCCAACTGGCCGGGCAGTGCCTGGATCGTGGAGGTGATCACCGACACGCTGACCCGCAAGGGCAAGCGCAACGTCAGGCGACACCTCTTCTCACCAGCATCCGACTACCCAGAAGCCCTGCTGCGACTGCGCAGCGCTGGGGCTGCTGTTGCTCCAGCTGATCGAGGAGCACGCCGATCCGGCGTTGCGGGTGCACCTGGTGGTGCTGGCGGAGGAGGGGGAGTACACCGCCGCGCTGCTCGATGACATGCAGCGGTTGCGGGAGGTGCCCAGCAGCACGGAGCGCGATGCGCTCACCAAGGCGCGGCTGGGGCAGGGGTTATTTCGCCATCGGGTGTCGGAGCTGGAGCAGGCCTGCCGGGTCACGGGGCTGGCGCGGCAGGAGTTCCTGGTGGCCAGCCACATCAAACCCTGGCGATCCTGCGACAACAGCGAACGGCTGAGCGGATCCAATGGCCTGCTGCTCTCCACCCATGTGGACAAACTGTTTGATCGCCACTGGATCAGCTTCGATGGGGGCGGACAGCTGATCTGTGAACACGCGGCAGCCCGGGAGGCCTTGCGCTGCTGGGGAATCGAGGGGGTGAACCTGATTCGGCCGTTCAGTCGGGAGCAGGAGAAGTTTCTGAGTGCCCATCGGGAGGCGCTGCGCTGCTGAGCGCCGACAACGGAATGCACCGGAGGCCTTGCCATACATTGATAAACCGGCCATACATCGATAAGATTGCGATATCTCTTTTCAACTTGACGCCACGCAGCATGGACCCCACCAGCAATCCGTTTTCTCCTGGTGCGGGGGCGCGGCCGCCTGAGTTGGCGGGCCGGGAGGCGATCGTGGAGTCGGCCACGATCGCCTTGCAGCGCATTGCCCGTGGACGGCAGGAGAAAAGCCAGATGCTCCTGG
>CAVONQ010000005.1:0-165337 GCA_963697335.1 uncultured cyanobacterium | reverse complement strand
GCCGTGGGATGTCGTTGGCTCAGAACTGCTAAGCCGAACCCGTCCAACAATGCTGGATCTGGGGATTGCAATAGCAGCCGGAGCAGCCGGCGCATTCTCATTGACACGGATGAGCATCGCCAGCTCGATTGCGGGAGTGGCAATTGCAGTAGCTTTGGTTCCTCCCCTGTGTGTTGTGGGCATCGGGCTCGCCGGAGGAAGCACAATGACTGGTGTGTTCGGCAATTTCTATGTCACAAATCTCGATGCTGCAGGCGGGGCCTCCCTACTCTTTCTGGCAAACCTGATAGGCATAACGATCTCGGCCTGTTTGGTTTTTGTGCTCCAGTCTTATGGCAGTTTGCGCAAGGCACTTAAATCACTTGCACTGGGGCTGCTCGTTGCGCTCATGCTTTCTCGGCCCCTTGGGACATCGCTGCATGAATTTGCAGTGGACAACAGGGTGCAGCTCGCATTACACGGACTGCACAGAGATGGTAAGTATCGAGACATCAATCTGATCCATCGTGTTGATACCAAGTTGGTTAATGGTGTAGCTTATGTGAATATTATCGGCGCAGCTAATGAAGAATTCATTAAGGATCAGGGAAACATAGACAATATTGATCAACGCATCTTCAATGCGATTCAGTCTATGGGAGTGCATACCATGCACATTACCATTCGGATTGCACCCATAGAAATCTTTGAATACCGCAACACCAGCTCTTCCTACTCATCCCAATCCTAGCTAGGCAGGCATTGGGGTGTGTAGGCATGGGGTGTGAGATCTTGGGTTGTTGGGTCTCACCACAGCCTTGTCGGCCTCACACCCCTTTGTCAGCCGGAACAACCTGGTGACACTACACAGCCAAGGACATTCTCCATGGTACTGATTTCCCGGATAGACATGCGATGCTTGGGTCCATGGAGTTTGTGCAAGATCCCCGGATGATCACTGGTCGCCCACGTGCTGCGGACACGAGGAGCAAGTCGGCAGCGCATCGCCGGGCGGTATGATGTGGTGCAGGAAATGGTGGTGGATTACGCACTGGGGCTGGCAATCCTCGGGCTTTTCCGGGATCTTCTGACCCCGGTGCTTGTAATCACAGTGTTGCTACTGGCCAAGATGGTCTGGGACATTGCGCGTCTCTGGCGCTTCGCGATCAGCTTCAACCCGATCGCGGTGCTTGGCCAGATGGCGCATACCGCAGGTGCATGTGCGATCGCGTTGCTGGCCTGGTGCTCACTGGAACTTCTCGGTGCCATTGTGCCAGGGATTGAAAGCTTTGCCCTGTCGGCAGGGCTGATGAGTGGAGCCTGGACCCTGGGAGCTGCGTTCAATACGTTCTTTATGAATGGCTTCCTTCGTGGTCATTCGAGGATTTCCCTGGAGGTGAACGATGCCTAAATGGCGTCGCCGTACGATTCTTTTGACTGCCCTGGGTGTTGGCAGCATGGCTTCGGGGTTAGGCAGTGCTCTGCGGCGCAGCACGATTCTCTCCAGGCAGACAGAGCTTACAACCCAGTTCCTGAACAGTCCTCAGGCCGTTGAAGAGGCCGTGACCCGGGCCATCGAGGGAGATATCGAGGCCACTGCTGAGGTGCAACGCATCCTGTCGGGGCTAAACCTCACAGCTCCACCGAATCCCTATGAACGCTCAATCTCGAAGACGTTGATTCTGGCGAGCCGTCTGGCTACAGAGCAATACCTCACCGGCAAGTTCAATCTCCGCTACAGGGGCGCCATCGATAGCTCTGCCCAGTTTCGGGGAACGCTTGGCTGGCTACATGCAGGTTGCCTCAATTAAAGGGCCTGACATGGCCACCGCCGAAAGACAGGTGCCCCTCAACGACCGGCGAAAGCAGGATCCTCTCCTGGCAGGGATCAACCTGATTCGCAGCCGGATTCAGGGGGTGGCGAGCCAGGCCTTGGTGGAGCAGTGGAGCTATCCCGTGTATTGGGGTTTCGTGCTCACGTGCCCACAGCATCACATTCTGGTGCTCAGAGGCACTCAGCGGGGACACGAATGGCTGCAGACACTCAACGCCAAGCAGATTGCCAGTGGTGATGTGCCCACGCTGGGCTTTCGCGGCAGAGTTCATCGCGGCTTCGCCACGATCTATGGTCGCCTCAGTAACGCCATCATCGAAGCCGTACAACAATTGGATGTGAGCAAGCCCCTCTATCTCTCAGGGCACAGCCTTGGTGCACCTCTGGCTAGCCTGGCTGCCCTGGACATTTCGCAGAAGGTCGCTGCACTGCGTAGCAATCTTAGGCTGTACACCTATGCATCTCCACGGCTCGGGGATCCAACTTTTGCGGAGGCTTTCAACAGGATTGTTCCGAATGCCTACAGGGTCATCAACCAGGCAGACTTGGTGCCCAACCTGCCACCGACGAGCGCAGCAAATTTGGTCTATGTCCATGCGGGTGAGCAGTGGGCCTTTACATCTGCCACTGGTGACATCGGCCCAAACCATTTCATCAGCGCCTACCGCGATGCCATTGAAAACGAGATGGAGCAACGGGTGGGCTGAGCATTTAGAGACTCACGAGCCAATGCGGGCGCTTGACAGCCCCTAGGGCGTTCGTCACCTTCCTGACGGTGGATCTGGGCGCGGAGAGCGTTTTGCGATACGGCGGAGCTTGCGGCGCTGGTGTCGTAGATCCACGGTCTGTTGGCATTCCTGCGGATCGAGCATCTGCCGCTGGGCGTGGCGAACGCTCCGTTGATCCGCGACGTGCCGTGGAGCCGCCGTTGCCGAAGCGCGCCAGCCACTCGTAGGCACTGTGCAGATTGACCCCGGATTGCGCCGCAATGGCTTTCGATGGGCACTCCCACATCGAGGTGCAGACGGATCAGGCGTTATCGACTCATCGGCGCCGGCCGGGCCAGGGGCTGGCTCGGCAGGGCAGGTGAGGTCTTGGGACGGGCGGTGACCCCCCGACCCTGGCGATCTCACACCCAATCGTCAGCTGAACAACCTGGTGGGACTCCACACCTCGTTCAGTGGGAACCAGTCCTATGGCGGGGCGGTGATGGTCTGCTGAGGCCTCGGCGTTGCGGGGGTGGCTTCGACCAGTGGCACCCTGGCGTCTCCCCAGCCGGTTGCCGGCAGCAGGGGGGGCGCTCCCGCGGAGGGGCGGGCGGAGTTGCCTGCGCCCAACACCTGCTGCACCCAGCTGAGCATCAGACCCCGCAGCACGGCCTTGTCGGCTGCTGCTCCTGGGCGCAGGTTGAAGTGGGTGCCGCCCCCCGCCAGCACCAGCTGATGGCCGCGGCTTTCCGGCTGTCCCTGGAAGGGGGTGAGGGCTTCGGGGCCAAAGGGCACCACCCAGTCCTTCGAGCCGCTCACCACCAGGGCCCGGCCATTCATGGCCTTGGAGGCCCCTTGGTCGAAGAGGAGCCGCATCGGTGGGCTCACGGCCACCACGCCGAACACCCGGGGTTCCGCCACATCCGCCTGGTTGGCAGAGCGCAGAAAGCTGCACTGCAGCACCCAGCTCACATTCGCCTCGGGATCGTTCAGATTCCCGCAGCGCTGGCCGAGCCTGGCGTCGCTGGGCTTGAGGCCAGCCAGCTGCAGCGCGGTGATCGCCCCCCAGGAGTGCCCCAGCACCACCACCTGCTCGGAGGGGATCGGGCCCAGAGCAAAGCGGTCAGCATCCACCGCTGCCAGGAGGGCGCGAACATCCAGGGGGCGCAGGCCCAGCTCCTCGGGCTCCGGTGGGGGGATGGTGCCCGAGAGCATGGCGGCCTGCTGGGCCTGGTCACTGCCGGGGTGCTCCGGCAGCAGCACCGCGTAGCCATGGCTGGCGAGATGGTGCCCCCAGCCCTCGAAGTTCACGGGGGCATCCCACAGCCCGTGGGAGATGAACACCAGGCCAATGGGATGCTCCCCCTGCGGCAGCAGGGCCACGCTGCGCAGGGGGTGCTGGCGATGGGACACCGGAAGCTGCAGCTCGCGGCGCCGCACGGTGTAGTGGCCCGGCAGGTTCAGATCCGGATCGGCTTCCACCGCAGGCTGTTTCGCCAGCAGGGACTGGGCCGGTGCCTGCTGGCGCTGCAGCCGATCGAGCGAGAACAGGGCGCGCTCCAGATCGATGGACGCCCGCTTGCCGGGCATGGCCCGCAGCAGGGAAAGCAGCGTCACCGACCCCTCCCGCTCACTGAGGCTCAGGGCCAGGGAGAGCTTCTCCCCGCTCAGATCGGTGGGCAGACCATCGACGCGTACCAGAGCTGTGGTGGCCAGGAGGGCTTCCCGCAGCAATGGTGAGCCCACGGAGCCCTGCAGCCCCTTGGCCACGCCGGGGGGAAGCTGGATCGGATGGTTGAACAGCCGCAGCACTTTCGGCCCGATCACGCCATCGCTGGCACGGTCGAGCTCGGCCAGGTCACTGCGGCCAGCCAGCAGATCCTCAGCGCTGCTCAGTTCATCCAGCCGCACCACCAGGTTGGCGCCGATCAGGGGCAAGCGGAGCTCGAGTTCTTCGAGGGCCACTGCCGGCTCTGCCCCCAGCAGCAGAGGGGCTGCGGCCAGCAGGCTGCCGGCAAGAACCGGGAGCTGGGTGCGCCGTGGGCCGCGGCGGAAAGGATCCATCGGGCTGGAGAAGAGCAAGAGAACTTCCGCGACCGGGACGATCAGTGCCGGCCGTCTGATGAAAGTGTATGGAGCCCGGTTCCATCAGGCCGCAGGGCGTCAGCCTTGGCGACCGAAGGATGAGCGGTCCATGGCTCATGGCAGCTGCAGCGCGTCTGGGGTGCGCGGATCTGGAGCAGTTGATTTCCAGTCGCCATAAGCTATGGTCATCATGTAATGCTGAGTGAACTGCTCTCCCCACGGCGGATGTTGCGAGGTGATTGGCCCGGATCGCTGTTCAAGTGATGGCTGCCCTGCAATGTTGTCTTGGTAAGCTTTGAGCTCAACAACTATTTTGTCTGAGATCGCTTGGCGTGAGAACAGTCGATCGTCACTTCAGGGTTCTGTCTGCTGGTTTCCACTGCCTCGCTTTCGTGAGCTCTCTCTGGAGTGTTCTTCCTGCGCCGGCTGCCTCTGCGGCTGAAGAGCCTTCCGGGGCTGCTGCACCAGATCGCAGGGGCTCAGGTCTCACGAAAGTGCCGGATGGGGCCGCCGCTCTGGATCCGCTGATGCAGCGCATTCGGGCCCAGACCGATCCCGAGCTGCGAAGCCAACTGCTGCTCGATCTCGCCGAACTCTGCCTGAGCCAGCCCTGCCCGTTGCCCGTGGCCAACCTGCTGGTGGAGGTGGACGCAGCGGTGGCCGCCATCCCGCAGCCCGCCCAGCAGCTGGCGCTCTGGCTGCGGCTGGCCCTTTTGCAGGGGCGCCATGGCTTCAGCGACCTGGCCCAGACCTCCCTTCAGCACGCCCGCCGCAGTGTGGAAGCGGCCCCGCTGGCCCGAAGGGAGGCTCTCCTGCTGCGCCTCGGCCTGGCCTACGCCGAGCTGGGGGAAGAGGAGCAGGCCGGTCGCGCCGTGGCGGAGAGCGAACAGCTGCATCGGGCCGCAGCTGAGCGGACCACGTCCTTTCCGTTTCCCGAAGAGAAGCTCAAGGGTCGGGTGGGCCTGGCGATGAGTGCTGCTACTTACGAAGAAACCACAGCGAATGCTGTTGCCAGCTTCGATCTCTACAAGCAATGGCCCCGCAACGACTTCGAGGTCGATCTGTTTGCCTCGATCAACTACGACAGCTCTAGGGACTTCAACCTCACCTGGCCCATCAGCCAGGGGTTCGCGGTCTACCGGCATCGCCTGGATCAGCGAAACTTTTTGTTCATCGATCAGCTTGTCGCGGTGAACGACAGCACGTTCTCGACCCAGGACGACGACGATGATGTCTCCGTTGTGTTCAGCACTCTGTTTGGCTACGGCTATAATTTCTGGCGAGGGGCGGATCCGAGCTCATTTCAGGCCGTGCAGCTCGGCGTGGGGCCACGCTATGAATATGCAGAAATCAACCTGACCAGGCAACGCGATCAGGTGGATCCCATCGCTGCCTTGGTGTACCGGAGTCGTGATGTTCCCGTCGGTCCTGCCAAGTGGAGCCAGGTATTCGCGCTGGCCACCCCTGTGGATTCCTTCGATGAAGCCTTCCTCTGGTCGTCAACCCGGCTGGACTGGCCGATCACCAAGCAATGGATGTGGACGAACCGTCTGTCGCTGCGGTACCGATCACGGCCGCTCGAAGCAGGTTTCAAGCGGCTGAATGTGATCCTGTCCACGGGCCTCACCTACACGTTCTGAATGCCCTTCCCCCTTCCCCTTGGACCCGCGGCTCTGAAGCGAAAGCTGCTGGTGTGGTTGCTGCCTGCTCTGGGCTGCCTGCTGATCGTGCTGACCGGCCTACTGCCGGTGCAGGCTCAGTTCCTTCCTGCGCTTGAGGCCTCGGCGCAACAAGTGACTTCGTCACAGTTTCTGCCTGTCTTTTCCCAGGGAAACGTGGAATTGTCTCCCGTGTTTCTTGATGGCCGGATCATCGGAACGGTTTCGGGATTCATTGATTTCAAGTCATCGGGAGCGCCCTCAGGGGATGATGCCGCCTATTCAGCGTCCGAGCGTGCCCATGTGATTCATAGCCGGCTTCAGAAGATTCTCACCTCGATGACGACATACACATCGAGATCGTTGTCCCAGCCCGTGGATCAACAGCGTGATCCCGCTGTCTTCCAGCTTCGCCGCCTGCTGGACCGAAACCTGCATACCTTCGTGCAACAGGTGGGTTCCCGCTACGACGTGTTCCTCGCGTTCCCCCGGTCCGATCCCCCCGAGCTGATCTTCACAGTCACACCTGCCGATGTGGCCAGGATTCGGGAAGACAGTTCCGAGCCTGCCGCCATTGCCCGGCGTGTCGCCAGCGGGGTGCGGAACAGTCTTCTGGATGCCTGGGAGGAACGCCAGCCCCTCGCCCTCTGGCAGGCGGCCCGTCGGGGTGGGCTTGGCCTTCTCCTGCTCTCCCTGGCGAGCGCCCTTGGCGTTGTCATTCAGAAGCGTCTGTCTGGGGCTTACCAGGCGCTCACCGCCAGGCTTCGCCAGGTGATCCAGGAGAATCACGCTCCGGATGGGGTCTCCTCATCCCGAGAGAGCGAAAGCGTCATCCTGAAGGTTCAGAGGCGGCTGAGCGTGCGGATGTCCCTGCGGCAGCGTCTCAGTCTGATCTCCTTCTACCGCTCCTCCCTGTTCTGGGGGCAGTGCCTGCTCTGGGCCTGCGGCATCGCCTGGCTGGCGGGCCTCTTCTACTGGAGCCGGCCCTTCAGCAACTGGGTCTTCGGCATTTCCGTGCGCGGGCTGTTCTCGACAGGGCGTGGATTTAACCCCGAGAACCAGGGATGGGCGCCCCTGGATTGGGTCATGACCCTAGGGAGGGAAGCCACGATCGGCATTCCGCTGCTGATTCTCTTCCTGGCGATGTTGACCAGGATCTCGATCAAAGCCGGGAACGTCTTCTCTGACCGGTATGTGAATAGCTGGGCACAGCTTCAGGACGACACGCGGGCCAGGTTAAGGGCGCCGACGTTGTCCCGTGCGCTGAGGGCGTGGGTGCGCGTCGGCGTCTATCTCATCCTCGGCATGGTGATCTTCTACCAGTTGCATCAGCTGGGAGCGTTGACCCAGGCCGTGGCAATTCTGCTGGGTTTTCTGAGCTTTGCCCTGTCGTTGGCTTCGCAGAATCTGCTCAAGGATCTGATCAGTGGGCTGATGATCCTGATCGAAGACCAGTTCGCGGTCGGCGATGTTGTGTCCATCGGCGACCAGTGCGGCCTGGTGGAGAGCGTGGGTCTGCGCGTCACCCAGTTGCGCAACCTCGATGGGGAATTGATCACCATCCCGAACGGCACCATTGACACGGTGCGCAATCTGTCCAGCAGCTGGTCACGTGTGAACTATGCCCTCACCGTGTCAATCGCAGCGGATGTGGATGCGGTCATGGCCCTGATGGAATCTGTGGCTCAGGATCTTTACCACGAGCCTGCTTGGGCCGACCGCATTCTCGAGCCTCCGGAGATGCTCGGCATCGATGAGATTGCCCACAGTGGCGTGCTCATCCGCATCCTGATCAAGACCCAACCCCTGCAGCAGTGGCCTGTGGGCCGCGAATACCGCCGCCGCCTGAAGCAGGCCCTCGATGCCTCCGGCATCGCTGTGGGGGTTCCACGGCTCGATCTTGTGGGCCCTGTCTTGCCCCGCGCCCCAGCCCCATGAGCGCTTCGGCTCGATCCCGATCCAACCAGAGCTGTTCGCCAACCGCCATGCCCAAAGCGCTGACGGCGGCGGCCCTGAGGAAACTGGTGCCGGTTCTGTTCGCTCCCACCCTGCTGGCAAGCCCGAGCCCCCTGCGTGCCGAAGTGCCGCAAGGGGGGGTGCTTCAGGAGCGGGAGCAGCGCTCCCATCCGGTGTGGTCCCCCGGGGGGATGGTGGCCGTGCAGGAGCCCCGGGCTGCTGCTGCGGGGGTGGAGCTGCTTCAGGAGGGCGGCAATGCGGTGGATGCGGCGATCGGCACCGCCTTCGCCCTGGCGGTGACCCATCCCCAGGCGGGCAACCTCGGCGGCGGTGGCTTTCTGGTGCTGTGGCTGCCCGGGGCCTCCCCGGCCCGTTCCCGCGGCTGCCTGCCGGCGGGCAGCGCTCCCGGCAGCGCCGACAATCCTGAGCTCCCGATCGGCCGGGGCACCGCCGTGGCCGTGAACTTCCGCGAGACGGCCCCCGCAGCCGCCCGCGCCGATCTGTTCGTGGGGCCCGATGGAACGGTGGACCGCAAGCTGGCCACCGGCAGCCTGCTGAGCACGGCGGTGCCCGGCTCGGTGGCGGGTCTGGTGCTGGCCCAGCGCTGCTACGGCCGCCTGCCGCTGCGGCAGGTGCTGCGCCCCGCCATCGCCCTGGCCGAAGGCGGCTTTCCCGTGAGCCGCACCCTGGCGGACGACCTGCGCCGCGCCCGCCCCCGGCTGGAGGCCGACCCCACCGCCCGCGGCCTGTTCCTGGCGGCGGATCGACCGGGTGAACTGCTGCGGCAGGGCTCTCTGGCGTCTCACCCTGCGCCGGATCGCCCAGCAGGGCGAGCGCGGCTTCTACACGGGCCCCACGGCCGAGGCCCTCACCGGCCTGATGCGCCGCGGAGGCGGACTGATCACCCAGGCCGATCTGGAGCGCTACCGGGCCCAGCTGGTGCGGCCGCTGGCGGGCCGCTTCCGCGGCACCACGGTGCTGGTGCCGCCGCCGCCCAGCAGCGCGGTGACGATCCTGCAGCTGCTGGCGCTGCTGGAGCCGATGCCGCTGGCCAGCCTGGGGGCGAACGGTGCCGAGAGCCTGCACCGCATGGCCGAGGCCATGAACCTGGCCTACCGCGACCGCAATGCCCTGCTGGGCGATCCCGACCAGGTGGCGATCCCGCTGGCGCGGATGCTGGCGCCCGCCTATGTGGCGGCGATGCGCCGCAGCCTCGATCTGCAGCGGCACCGTCCGGCTGCCCAGGTGCAGCAGGGGCCGCCGCCCCTGCCCGAGAGCGAGGACACGATCCACCTCTCCACCGCCGATCGCCAGGGGGGCATGGTGGCGCTCACCACCACCCTCAATTTCCCCTTCGGCAACGGCATCGCCGTGCCCGGGGCGGGGTTCCTGCTCAACAACGAGATGGACGACTTCACCGCCCAGCTGGGCAGTGCCAACGCCTTCGGGCTGGTGCAGGGGGCCTCCAATGCGATCGCCCCGGGGCGGCGGCCGCTCAGCTCCATGAGCCCCACCCTGGTGTTCCATGCCGACGGCCGGCCCTGGTTCGCCACCGGCAGCCCCGGCGGCAGCCGCATCCTCACCACGGTGCTGCAGGTGCTGCTCAACCGCATCGAGCACGGCCTCAACCTGGCCGGCGCCGTGGCGGCTCCGCGCATCCATGCCCAGCTGCTGCCGGATCGGCTCTTCTTCGAGGAGGGCATCAGCCCCGACACCCGCCGGTTGCTGGAGGCGAAGGGCCACGAGCTGGTGCGCAGCCCCGCCATGGGGGCGGCCAACAGCGTGGAGGTCACCGCCGATGGAACGCTTGGGGTGGTGGATCCCCGCAAGGCTGAGGGGCTCGCGGTGGGCGAATGAGGCCGGCCGGAAGGGTAGGGAGCGGCCATGGGCGTGGAAGCAGCTGGAGCCACCCCCTGCAGGGTTTCAAGGGGCGATTGCCGGGACGCTTGATCGGGGAATGCCCACAGGGCTGTCGCAATCCATCACATCCGGCGCAGGCCACGGCAGGAATCCCTCAGGGTGTGGGAAGGTCCTCAGCCTTGCCGGTCGTCATGTTTGAGCTGCTGCCCCCGCTCAACGACCGCAACCTGCCGTGGATGGACACCATCCACCCGATCGTGGTGCACTTCGTGATCGCCATGGCGTTGATCAGCGTGGTGTTCGATCTGATTGGCCGCTTCGGCCGTCGGCCGGCCCTCTATGAGGTGAGCTTCTGGAACCTCCTGGTGGCCACCGTGGCCATCTTCGTGGCGATCATCTTCGGCCAGATCGAGGCGGGCCTGGCCAATCCCTACGGCGAGGCCAGCACGATCCTCAACTTGCACAGCACCCTGGGCTGGTCGCTGGCGGGGGTGCTGGCCCTGCTCTCGGGCTGGCGCTACGTGATCCGCAGCCGTGATCCCCTGCGCCTGCCGCCGGCCTTCCTTGGGGCCGGTGCCCTGCTGAGCGTGCTGGTGGTGGTGCAGGTGCTGCTGGGCAACCAGCTGGTGTGGGTGTACGGGCTGCACACGGTGCCCGTGGTGGAAGCGGTGCGCGCGGGGCTGGTGTGATGCCTGTTGTGGCTGCGCTCCGAACCTTCACCCCGGTGGCCGATCAGCTGGGACCCAACCAGCTGCCCTATGCCATGCCGTTGCACCCCAACCTGGTGCACTTCACGATCGGGCTGTTCGTGATCGCGATCGTGTTCGACATCGCCGGTGCCCTGTTCCCGCTGGAGAAGCGGCTGTTCCGCTTCCTGGCCCTGCCGGTGACCCGCGCCGGCTTTCACGACGTGGGCTGGTACAACCTGCTGGCCTGCGCGGCGGTGAGCTTCCTCACGGTGGCGGCGGGCTTCTACGAGATGCTGCTGGCGGTGCCGATCCCGGGCGCACGCAGCGACTTCGGCCTGGGCAGCGCCGCCACCATGCTCTGGCACGGGGTGGGTGGCGTGGTGGTGCTGCTGCTGATCGTGGCGATGGTGGTGTGGCGCGGCCTGCAGCGCTTCCGCTGGCGCCGCGACCTGGGTCGCCAGGTGCAGTGGAGTTATCTGGTGGCTGGCCTGGGCCTGTTCGTGCTGATCGGCGTGCACGGCACCCTCGGCGCCCAGCTGGCCGGTGAGTTCGGGGTGCACGTGACGGCCGATCAGCTGGTGGCGGCGGGCCTGAACCTGCGGGAGGCCCTGCCATGACCAGCTCCGTTGCGCGCGCGCCGCGGCCCTGGCTGGTGGCACTGCTCCTGGGGGCTGTGCTCGGTGACCTGGCCGCCAGCTTCTGGATGGCTGCCGAGTCACACCGCTGGCTGCCGGTGGCGGCCTCGGCGGCGGCCGGCCCGGTGGACGATCTGTTCGCCCTGGAGGTGGGAATCGGCAGCTTCATCTTCTTCGGCTGCAGCGCCGTGATGCTCTGGACCCTGCTGTTCAACCGCGCCCCCAAGTACGACCTGGACAACGGCGATCCGATCGAGGGCAACCTCAAGCTGGAGATCGTGTGGACGCTGATCCCGCTGGTGATCGTGATGCTGATCGCCTGGAAGGCCATCGATGTGAGCACCACCCTCTCCACCCTTGGCGGCAAGGTGCGCGTGAGCGGCGGCCACGCCGCCATGCACGGGGCCGAGGGCCCCGCTGCTGCGCTGGTGGCGGCAAGCGATCCGGCGGCGGCGCACCCGATCCAGGTGATCGGCCGCCAGTGGAGCTGGGAGTTCATCTACCCCAACGGCGTGCACAGCAGTGAACTGCACCTGCCGGAGGGCCAGCGCAGCTTCCTGCGCCTGGAGGCCACCGATGTGATCCATGGCTTCTACGTGCCGGCCTTTCGGCTCAAGCAGGACCTGATCCCCGGCAGCGTGATCGACTACAGCCTCATCCCCACCCGCGCCGGCCGCTACCGGCTGCGCGATTCGATGTTCAGCGGCGGCTACTTCTCCTCCAACCAGACCGACGTGGTGGTCGAGCCCCAGGAGCAGTACCAGGCCTGGCTGGTGCAGGCGCTGCGCCAGCCGCTGCGGCCCGCCGCCAATGCCGCCGCCGACCTCTATGCCCAGCGCCTGGCCCGGGGTGACCGGGGCTGGGCCACGGTGCCGCCGGCGCCGCCGCCGCTGGTGCACGTGAGCGCCGATCCCACCGCCAGTCACGAGGGCTGACCATGACCAGCACCACCCCGGCTCCTTCCTTCGATCCCCGCGTGCTGCGGGCGCCCCATCCGGTGCCCGGCGCGCCGAACAACTGGCGCCGTTTCCTGAGCTTCAACACCGACGCCAAGGTGATCGGGCTGCAGTACATGCTCACCGCGCTGTTCTTCCTGCTGGTGGGCGGCCTGCTGTCGATGATCATGCGTGGCGAGCTGATCACGCCGGCGGCTGATCTGGTGGATCCCAGCGTGTACAACGGCCTCTACACGATGCACGGAACGGTGATGCTGTTCCTGTTTCTGTTCCCGGTTCTCAACGGCTTCAACAACCTGCTGATCCCACCCGATGATCGGCGCGCCGGACATGGCCTTCCCGCGCCTCAACGCCGCTGCCTTCTGGATGGTGCCGGTGTTCGGCGTGATCCTGATGGCCAGCTTCCTGGTGCCCGGTGGACCCTCCGGCTCCGGCTGGTGGGCCTACCCGCCCCAGAGCATCCAGAACCCGCTGGGGCACTTCCTCAACGGCCAGTTCCTCTGGATCCTGGCGGTGGCCCTCTCAGGCATTTCCTCGATCATGGGGGCGGTGAACTTCATCACCACGATCATCCGCATGCGGGCGCCGGGCATGGGCTGGTTTCGCATGCCGATTTTCTGCTGGACGGCGGTGGCCGCCCAGGCGATCCAGCTGATCGGCCTGCCCGTGCTCACCGCCGGAGCGGTGCTGCTCCTGTTCGACCTGAGCTTCGGCACCAGCTTCTACCGGCCCGAGGGCGGCGGCGATCCGATGCTGTATCAGCACTTCTTCTGGTTCTATTCCCATCCGGCGGTGTATGTGATGGTGCTGCCTGTGTTCGGCATCTTCTCGGAGCTGTTTCCGGTGTATGCCCGCAAGCCCCTGTTCGGGTATCACGTGGTGGCGATCGCCTCGTTCGCGATCACCTTCCTCAGCCTGATCGTGTGGGTGCACCACATGTTCTACAGCGGCACGCCCCAGTGGATGCGCAACCTGTTCATGGTCACCACGATGCTGATTGCGGTGCCCACCGGCATCAAGGTGTTCGCCTGGATCGGCACCCTGTGGGGCGGCAAGCTGCGCCTCACCACGGCGATGCTGTTCTGCCTGGGCGGGGTGTTCAACTTCATCTTCGCCGGCATCACCGGCATCATGCTGGCCACGGTGCCGGTGGACATCCACGTGGGCAACACCTACTTCGTGGTGGGCCATTTCCACACGGTGATCTTCTCCACCATCACCTACGGGGTGTTCGCTGGCATCTACCACTGGTTCCCGAAGTTCACCGGCCGGATGATGTATGAAGGCCTCGGCAAGCTGCATTTCGTGCTCACCTTCATCGGCAGCCAGCTCACCTTCCTGCCGATGCATGCGGCCGGGCTGCTGGGCATGCCGCGCCGGGTGGCGTCCTACGACCCGGAATTCGCCTTCGCCAATGTGCTCGCCAGTCTCGGCGCTTTCCTGCTGGGGGTGGCCACGATTCCTTTCCTGCTCAACCTGGTGAGCTCCTGGGTGCGGGGCGAGAAGGCTCCACCCAATCCCTGGCACGCCATCGGCCTGGAGTGGCTGCTGCCCTCACCGCCGCCGGCCGAGAACTTCGAAGACGACGTGCCCACGGTGGTCAGCGGTCCGTACGGTTACGGCCTGGACCGGCCCCTGGTGGAAGACGAAGAGCGCTTCGTGGCCAGGGCCGCCGGCCACGGGGGGCCTGACGCCATGACCACCACCACGCCCACCCCGGCCGACCTAACCGTCCCAGCGAGCTGGCCCACGGCGAGCCATGGCGCCCACGGCGATCACACCCTCACGGGCTTCGTGATCTTCCTGCTCTCGGAGAGCGTGATCTTCCTGGCGCTGTTCGCCGGCTATGCCATCTACAAAACCTCCTCACCCCTCTGGCTGCCGCCCGGGGTGGAGGGGCTGGAGGTGGCCATGCCGCTGCGCTTCACCGTGGTGCTGGTGAGCAGCAGCGGCGTGATCTATTTGGCGGAACGGGCCCTGCACCGGGGCCGGCTGCGGGAGTTCCGCGCCTGGTGGCTGCTCACCATGGCCATGGGGGCGGTGTTCCTGGTGGGGCAGGGGCTGGAGTGGGCAGCGCTGCCCTTCGGGCTGGGCACGGGTGTGTATGGCGCCAGCTTTTACCTGCTCACCGGCTTCCATGGCCTGCACGTGCTCACGGGCGTGCTGCTGATGGGGCTGATGCTGGCCCGCTCCTTCCGGGCGGGCAACTACGAGCGCGGCTCGGTGGGGGTGACAGCGGTGTCGCTGTTCTGGCACTTCGTGGATGTGATCTGGGTGGTGCTGTTCCTGCTGATTTACGTGTGGCAGCGCTGAGGAGGCGACCCGGATGATCATTGACGACACCCTCTACGACGTGGTGGTGATCGGCAGCGGTGCCGCCGGCGCCACCCTGGCGGCCGACCTGGCCCAGGCGGGCCGCAGGGTGCTGCTGCTCGAGCGCGGCGGGCAGCTGCCCCTGGTGGATCAGAACGTGGCCGATGTGGACCTGTTCCGCAAGCAGCGTTACCACCCGGAGCAACCCTGGTTCGGCAGCGACGGCGATCCCTTCAAGCCGCAGATGGTGTATGCCCTCGGCGGCAACACCAAGATCTGGGCGGCGGTGCTGGAGCGGCTGCGGGAGGCGGAATTCGAGGGGGTGGCGATGCAGGAGGGCCGCTCGCCCGACTGGGGCCTGCGCTACGGCGACCTGGCCCCCTGGTATGACCGGGCCGAGGCGCTCTACCGGGTGCACGGCCAGGCCGGTGAAGACCCCACGGCGCCGCCGCGCTCGGGCGCCTACCCCCATGCTCCCCGGCCGATGGAGCCCCAGCTTGAGCAGCTGCGCCACGACCTGGCCCGTCAGGGGCTGCGGCCCTACCACCTGCCGCTGAGCTGGAGCGAGAGCGCCGACGATCCCACCGGCGATGCGGAGCTCTATGGGGTGGAGCAGGCCCTGGCCGCGGCCACGCCCGTCACCCTGCGCAGTGGCGCGGTGGTGGAGGCACTGCACGTCGACCCCTCCGGCCGCGAGGTGAAGGGGGTGGAGGCGAGCCTCGGCGACGACCGCTGGCTCTTCCGGGGACACCAGGTGGTGCTGGCGGCGGGGGCGGTGAACACCGCGGCGATCCTGCTGCGCTCGGCCAGTGAGCGGCATCCCCGCGGCCTGGCCAATGGTTCCGATCAGGTGGGCCGCAACCTGATGAAACCCCAGCTCACGGCCCTGCTGCAACGGGCCAGCAGCCCCAACTCAGGGCGCTACTCGCCAGCCCTGGGCCTCACCGAGTTCTATTGGGGCGACAAGAACGTGACCTACGCCCTCGGCTCGATCCGCAGCGGCGGCGGCGTCCTGCAGGATCCGCTGTTCGCCGAATCGCCGCCGCTGCTGTCGCTCGTGAGCCGGCTGCTGCCCGATCGTGCCCTGGAGTGGCTGGCCGACCGCTCGATCACCTGGTGGGCCACCACGGCGGTGCTGCCCGACCCCGAGAACCGCATCACGGTGCGGGGCGATCGCATCGACGTGGCCTACATCGCCAACAACCGCGAAGCCCACGACCGTCTCGTGTACCGCTGGCTCGACACCATCCAGAAAACCGAAGCCGACCCCGCCACCACCGTGGTGCAACGGGCGCCGATCTACCCCCGCGGCGAGGCCCCCCTGAGCGTGATGGGCCTGGCCTGCGGCACCTGCCGCATGGGCAGCGATCCGGCCGCGTCGGTGGTGAACCTGGAGGGCCGCTGCCATGAGCTGCAGAATCTCTGGATCGCCGACGCCAGCGTGTTCCCCAGCTGCCCGGCGGTGGGCCCCGGCCTCACCGTGATCGCCAACGCCCTGCGGGTGGCGGGGGAGGTGCAGGGGGTGTTGGGGTGAGGGGCGTGTCATCGCCGTCTTCCGCTTCTCCCCTGGCCTGCTACGAAGGGTGTTCTCCAACGTCCGAGTCCATGTCCGTTGCGTCCCTGAAAGCCTTCTGCGCCAGCATCGCCACCGATGAGGATCTGCGCGGCCAGGTGCATGCCGCTGCCGGTGTCGATGACCTCGTGTCGATCGCCGCCGCCCACGGCCATGCCGTGGACAAGACGGTGCTGCTGCGGGAGCATGCCCGCGCCATCACCGCCGCGCCGGACCATGCCCTGACTGGGATCAACAGCTGGGCCGACGCCCTGATCCACTGTTTCGGCGCCGAGGAGGCCGAAGGCAAGGGGTGAAGATGGGCCCCGGCGGCACCAGGCTCCGAAGCGCTTCGCTACGGAGTTGATGCCAGAAACGATCGTGGCTCAGGGATTCCATACCAGAGCCTGATCAGCTGCACCGGCAGATCTCCCGGTAGCTGACAACCTGCGGGCACTGATCATCCGTGGCTGCGTGAATCACCCTCGCAGGCTGAGGCCAAACAGCACCACGAACAGGCTCAGCACCACCAGCCCCAGCCGGGCCACCCAGAGAAGGCCTGGCCCCAGCCGGTCGGCCGGGGCCATCTGGCGGCCCTGGATCACCCGCAGGTTCATCCAGGCCAGCACGGGCGTCGTCAGGAATGACACCACCATCGCCAGCTGCACCAGGGCGCCCATCGAGCCCGGCCAGCGGCCGAGCACGGCGGCGGCCAGCACGAAGTGCAGGCCCATCCACAACTGGTGATCGCGACGGTCATGCACCGCCTCGCCTGAAAAGCCCCGCAGCAGCCGCACGCCGGCCGAGGCCGCCCGCGGGTAGCCGTCCAGGCAGGTGATGCTGGTGCTGAACATGGTGGTGAAGGCGGCCGCGGCGATCAGCGGCTTGGCCCAGCTGCCCAGGCTGGCCGTGTAGAGGCCGATCAGTTGCTGGGCGAAGGCGCCGCCGGCGGGGGAGAAGCTCCTGCCGCTGCCGTGCATCACCCAGGCGCCCAGCAGCAGAAACAGCACCGCCATCACCACGGTGATGCTGTAGCCGATGTTGAAGTCAGCCTCCACCTCGGCGCGGCTGCCGCGGTGGCCCGAATCCTCCTGGCGGGCGTGGATCCACAGCGACGACCAGGCGGCCAGATCCAGAGGGCACGGCATCCAGCCCATCAAGGCCACCAGGAACGGCAGGGCCGCCAGGGTCCAGGGGCTGGGGCTGAACCACTGCGGGTCGGCCGCCACCGGCCCCTGCAGCAGCATGGCGGCGGTGGCCAGCACCGTGCTCAGCACCAGCACCGCCACGATCAGCTTGCTGAGCCGATCGAGGCTGCGGTAGTGGCCGAGCAGCAGCAGCAGCAGGCAGAGGCTCAACAGCCCCAGGGCCAGAAGGTTCGGCGCCCCCGGCAGGAAGGCGGTGGCCAGGCTGCCAGCCACGGCGGTGACCGCGGCGATGTTGGCCACCCCCGTGGTGAAGGTGATCAGCAGGTACACCGGCAGATACCAGCCACGCTGGCGCTGGTAGCCCTCCAGCAGGCTCAGGCCGGTGACCGCCGTGAAGCGGCTGCCCACCAGCAGGAACGGGTACTTGAACAGGTTGGCCAGTAGCACCAACGCCAGCAGGCCGAGGCCGTAGCGGGCGCCGGCCTGGGTGGAGGCCACCAGATGGGAGCCGCCGATGGCGGCCCCGGCCAGCAGGATGCCGGGCCCGATCGCGTCGGGCAGGCCTCCCCGGCTGGGGGGCTCAGGTGCGGCGTCCATGGCGGCGGCGGCTCAGGGACCGGGCAGGGGGCTCAGGCCACGGCGGCGAAGCTCTCCTGGAACGCCGCGATCGTGGCGTCGATGTCGGCGTCGCTGTGGGCCAGGGATGTGAAGCCGGCCTCGAAGGCGCTGGGGGCGAGATACACGCCGCGCTCGAGCATGGCCCGGTGCAGCTTGCCGAAGCGGGCCGCATCGGCGGCCTTGGCCTCCTCGAAGTTGCGCACCGGCCCATCGCAGAGGAAGAAGCCGAACATGGCGCTGATCGAGCCGCCGCAGATCGGCAGGCCCGCCGCTTTGCCGGCCTCGAGAATGCCCTTGATCAGCCGCTGGGTGGTGGCTTCCAGCCGCTCGTAGGTGCCCGGCTGGCGCAGCAGATCCAGGGTCTTGATGCCGGCGGTCATGGCCAGGGGGTTGCCGCTGAGGGTGCCCGCCTGATACATCGGCCCCGCCGGGGCCACCATCGCCATGATGTCAGCCCTGCCGCCGTAGGCCCCCACCGGCAGGCCGCCGCCGATCACCTTGCCCATGGTGGTGAGGTCGGGGGTCACCCCGAAGCGGGCCTGGGCGCCGCCGTAGCTGATGCGGAAGCCGGTCATCACCTCGTCGAACACCAGCAGGGCACCGTTCTCCTTGGTGAGCTCGCGGATCCCCTCCAGGAAGCCGGGTACCGGCGGGATGAAGCCGGCATTGCCCACCACCGGTTCGAGGATCACGCCGGAGATTTCGCCGGGGTTTTCGGCGAACAGCTGCTTGACCGCCTCCAGGTCGTTGTAGGGGGCGGTGAGGGTGCTGGCGGTGGTGGCCCGGGGCACCCCCGGCGAATCCGGCAGGCCAAGGGTGGCCACGCCGGAACCGGCCTTGACCAGAAACATGTCGGCGTGGCCGTGGTAGCAGCCCTCGAACTTGATCACCTTCTCGCGGCCCGTGAAGGCGCGCATCAGGCGGAGCACGGACATGCAGGCCTCGGTGCCGCTGTTCACGAAGCGCACCATCTCCACGGAGGGCACGGCCTCGATCACCCGCTGGGCCAGCTCGTTCTCCAGTTCACAGGGAGCGCCAAAACTGGTGCCCTTGTCGAGGGCGCTGTGCAGGGCCGCGATCACCTCGGGGTGGGCATGGCCGCAGATGGCCGGTCCCCAGCTGCCGATGTAGTCGATGAAGCGGTTGCCATCCACGTCCCAGGCGTAGGCCCCCTTCACCCGGTCGAACACGATCGGATTGCCCCCCACGGAACGGAACGCCCGCACCGGCGAACTCACACCACCGGGCATCAGGGCCTGGGCGGCACCGAAGATCTCCTGGGAGCGGGCGGTGTTCAGGGCGGGTGCCGATACGGGAGCCGAGGTCAAAGCGGATTCCGCGGGGGGTGAAGGGAGTCGGGGGCCGGGGGGCAACCGCCGGGTAGGGCCCGGTGCATTGCGCCGTAACGGTGGAGCATTACGGAACGACCTCTTCCCATCCTGGCCCAAGACCCGGCCGATCGGTTTGTGGGTAGCTTCGAGTCACGTTCAACCGGCCCTGGAAGGCTTCCAGCCCTGTGAATCTTCCGGCACCGTGAGCTCCGGCACCCTGAGACCCGGCACCCTGACACCCGGCACGGCCAACTCCGCGCCTAGTCGCATCGACTGGCCCGCGCTGGAGCGCCAGCTGCGCCGGCTGCTGCCTGCGCGTGCCGTGGTGGCGGCGGCCCAGGAGTTGCTCGCCTACGACTGCGACGGCCTTACCCTGAGCCGCCACCAGCCGCCCCTGGTGGTGCTCCCCGAGACCACCCAGCAGGTGTCAGATGTGCTGGCGCTCTGCCACCGCGAGGGGGTGCCCTTCGTGGCACGGGGCAGCGGCACCGGCCTCTCCGGTGGGGCCGTGGCCGAAACCGAGGCCCTGGTGGTGGCCACCAGCCGCATGCGCAAGGTGATCGAGCTCGACCTCGCCAACCGGCGGGTGGTGGTGCAGCCCGGCGTGATCAACAGCTGGGTGACCCGGGCGGTGGCCGGGGACGGCTTCTACTACGCCCCTGATCCCTCCAGCCAGGTGGCCTGCAGCATCGGCGGCAACGTGGCCGAGAACTCGGGGGGCGTCCATTGCCTCAAGTACGGCGTCACCAGCAACCACGTGCTCGCCCTGGAAGTGGTGCTGCCGGATGGCACCGTCACCACCCTGGGTGGTCAGCTCGATGAGATGGCCGAGATCGATCTGCGTGGTGCCTTCATCGGCAGCGAGGGCACCCTCGGCATCGCCACCGCCATCACCCTGAGGCTGCTGCAGGCGCCCCAGAGCGTGGCGGTGCTGCTGGCCGACTTCACCTCCATGGAGGCCGCTGGGGAAGCCGTGCGGCAGGTGACGGCGGCCGGGGTGATGCCGGCGGGAATGGAAATGATGGACCGCCTCACGATCGAGGCGGTGGATGACTACTTCGGCCACGACGAATACCCCCGCGACGCCGCCGCCGTTCTGCTGATCGAGCTCGATGGCCAGCAGCGGGAGGTGGCCGCCGCCGCCGAGCTGGCCACCGCCCTCTGCCGCCAGGCGGGGGCCAGGCGGGTGCGGGAGGCCTGGGATCCCGAGGAGCGGGCCCTGCTCTGGAAGGGTCGCAAGTCGGCGATCTCGGCCCTGGGCCGGCGCTTCCCCAGCTACTACCTCCAGGATGGAGTGGTGCCCCGCAGCGCCCTGCCCCGGGTGCTGGCGGCGATCGAGGAGCTCAGTGAGCGTTTCGATCTGCCCGTGGCCAATGTGTTCCATGCCGGCGATGGCAATCTCCACCCCCTGATCCTCTATCGGGCCGCTGAGCCGGGCATCGCCGAGCGGGTGCAGGAGCTGGGGGCCGAGATCCTGCGCCTCTGCGTGGAGGCGGGGGGCAGCATCACCGGTGAGCACGGTGTGGGCAGCGACAAGCGCTGCTACCTCAGCTGGATGTTCAGCCCAGACGACCTGGCCACGATGCAGTTGGTGCGCCGCTGCTTCGATCCCGAGGGAAGGGCCAACCCCGGCAAGATCTTCCCCAGCCCGCGCACCTGCGCTGAATCAGCCCGCCGGGTGCAGGTGCTCAAACAGGAAGGGGTCAGCTTGCCCGTGGAAGCGGTGGTGTTCTGAGCTGCTGGGCTTTCCTAGGGATACTCCTTGCGGAACGCTTCGATGGCCTCGCTGAGTTTCTCTGAGGAGGCGCCGCTCACCATGAAGAGCTTGAACCTTTCATCCCGGCTGAGATAGTCGGCATAGGAGGAACGCAGGTAGGGCTTGTAGCTGTCGTTCCCCTGCAGATGCACCTCGAAGAAGGACAATGCCATCCCCTGGAAGTAGCCGCCGATCAGGCCCTGGCTGGGCAGGGTCAGATCCGTCATGGACTGGATGGCGTCCTGGATGCCCGGGTCAATCTTGGTGAAGTTCACATGGGCCTGGCCCTGCACGATCAACCAGTATTTGTCGGGGGCCGTGAGCCAGGTGAAGGAGGCAGCCTGCTCCAGGGCCGGCGGCGTTGCCGGGTCGTAGCTTCCGGAGGCCATCACCACCGGCACCTTGAGCTTGCCGATGCCCTCCTTGCCGAAGATGCTTCGATTCACCGGGTTGGCGGCGAACACCGCTGCGGTGCGATCGTCCTGGAGGTTGGTGAGGTCCTGGGGTGGCAGCCGCAGGGCCTGGCATTGCAGCAGCAGTGAGAGATTCAGGGCCGCATAGGGGCGTTCGCACTCTTCCTTGAGGTAGGCGAGATCAACCTGGGCGCCACCAAGGGCCAGCGCGGTATAACCGCCGAAGGAGTGTCCTGCGATACCGACTCTCTCAAGATTGAGTCTGCCGTTGAATTGGTCTGCATTACGGCGCCCCAGCTCATCGATCACAAAGCTGATGTCCTTGGGGCGGTTCGCAAAGTCGTTGACATCGAAGATGTCTTTGTGCAGGCCCCGCAGCATCTCCTTCAGCCAGATCGCATCGCTGCCTGGGTGTTGGGGTGCGGCAATCAGATAGCCATGGGAGGCAATCTGCTGCATCACCTCGGCGAAATCCTCCGGACGGGAGCCCAAACCATGGGACAACAAAATCACGGGAATCGTTGTTGATCCCTTGATCTCGGGTGCGTAGACATCCACGTAGAACGAACGATCCCGCGTGCTATCCGTCAGGGTCCAGACCTCTTTGGTGACCGTGTACGGACCCGGTTGGCGCGGATTGGCCATGGCGGCGTAGTCCTCCACGGGCTGACCTTCGGCCTCTGCGGTCGTGAGGGTCTTCATCACCGTGTCCAGCCGTTCCGTGGCGGCGATCACGCGCTCCGCGGCCTTTTCAGCCCCCAGCACCTTTTCCCCATGGATCTGGATGTTGGTTGGAAGTTGATCGAGCACCGACAGCAGGCTGAGCCCCTGTTCGGAGAAGGCTGCATTGACCAATGCGGCCCGCAGCGCCAGTTTCCCGTTTCCACCGCGCAGCAATGTGATCGCTTTGCCCAATCGCTCGAGAATGTCTTCGCCGATTCCCGTGTTGAAGAATCGTGAAACGATCAGCGGGTCGACGTCGGCCTTGGTGGTGAGGGCTTTGCGCAGCAGGGGGTATTGCTCCGGCTTCACCGCAGCCAGGAAAAAGGCGAGATCCTCTTCAACCGTTCCATCCTTGGCGAAGGCATCCAGTGAGCTCAGCTTCAGCGAACGGATCAGCGGCCCATAGGAGAAGGAGAGCGTTTCCTCTGCCCTGGCGGGTTGGCTGAGCAGCCCTGAACCGGCGACCGCCAGGAGAGCCAGGCCAATCAACTGTCCCCTCAAGACCCTCCCGCAATGCTTCATCCCCCTGGAGATGACCTGATGCCGTGCCATGAAGGATGGAAGAAATTCGTGGCGGAAGGCTACTGAACTCAGGCTTCCCCGGCCTCGCCGTCGTCCTCCTCCGGGGGCGGCCAGGCCAGGTTCACCACCACCGGCGCGTGGTCGCTGGGTTGCTCGTTGCCCCGGGTGTGCTTGTGGATCTGGCAGCCGGTGGCGCAGGCCACCAGCTCCTCCGAGAGATAGATGTGATCGATGCGCCAGCCCCGGTCCCGGTCCCAGGCGCCGCTGCGGTAGTCCCACCAGCTCCAGTGCCCGCTCTCCGGCTCGAACAGGCGGAAGGCATCGCTGAGCCGGTTGTCCAGCGCTGCAGCCAGGGCCTGCCGCTCGGCCTCGCTGGCCATGATTCCGCCCGTGAGCCGCTTCGGATCGTGCAGGTCGCGGGCTTCGGGGCCGATGTTGAAGTCACCCACCATGCAGAGCGGGTCGCCCTGCTGCGCCTGGACGCCGAGATAGCGCCCCAGCCAGTCCAGCCAGTCCAGCTTGTAGCGGTACTTGTCGCTGCTGAGGGCACTGCCATTGGGCACGTAGAGGTTGAGCACCCGCAGCCCCTCCACCAGGGCACTGATCACCCGCTTCTGCTCGCCGAGCCGCTCGGCTTCAGGCTCCCCCGGCAGCAGGGCCGCAAAGCCGATCTGCACGTCCTCGAGCGGCAGCAGGCTGAGGATGGCCACGCCGTTGTAGGCCTTCTGGCCGCTGATGGCGCTGGTATAGCCGAGCTCGCTGAAGGCTTGATGGGGGAAGAGCTCATCGGCCACCTTGGTCTCCTGCAGACACAGCACCTCGGGACGCTCCTGCTGCAGCCAGGCCCGGATCTGGTCCAGGCGGGTCCGCACTGAGTTCACGTTCCAGCTGGCGATGCGCATGGGGGCTCGGCTCAGGAGCGGGTCGAACCCCCTTAGCATCACCCGATAGGTTCCACGAGCGTTTCCCATGGCTCCCATGGCTCTGAATCGCCCCGCATCCCTGGCCCTGGGGTTGGCGGCCTCAGCGGCCCTGGTGGGAGCCTCTGCTGGCCTGGCCCCCCCCGCCTGGGCCCAGCAAGCCGGCTACGGCCAGACCCTCGGCGGTCCGCTGGACAGCAACGACGAGCCCCTCGGCACCGGCGCCCCCCGCAGCAGCGGCAGCAACATCCTCGATGCCACCAACCCCATGGATCTGATGAACAGGCTGCGGCGGGCTACCGCACTCGACGACGCCACGCCGCCCGGGGATGCCGTGGACGCCGCGCTCCAGGATTTCAATTCCCAGTCCGTGTCGCCGGGCTCCCAGCTGCCCCCCCCTTGAGGTCCGGGCGCGGCTGCGCCGGTCCCTTGCCCTGGAGTGCTTCCAGCCCCCAGGCGACGGCCACCCTGTCCAGCCGGGAATCCTCCGCCTGCCCCCCCTGCTGTCTGGCTTTGGCGAAGGTCTCATGGGCAGCTTTGGTGTCGCCGCGCTCCTGCTGGATCAAGGCCACAGCCAGCATGGGCCGCGGATCTTTCGGGAACGCGCTGGAGAGCTTGATCAGCTCCGCTTCGGCCTGGCCACTCTGGCCGCTGCGTTGCAGCACGTTGGCCAGCAGCAGGCCAATCGGCACGGCGCTGGCCTTGGGCGTGGGCGTGCTGGCCCGCTTCAGGGCCGCTTCAAGCTGGCTTCTGGCCTGGGTGGCGCGTCCCGTTTCCAGCTGGATCAGGGCCATCAACTGGAGGGCCTCCACCTGATCGGGGCGTTGGTTCAGCAGCTGACGCAGTTCCCGCTCGGCTCCGGCGCGGTCGTTCTGATCGCGGCGCAGTTCAGCCAACAGCAGCCTCAGGGACCAGCGCTGGGGCTGCTGGTCCGCCAGCCGCTCCACCAGGGGTGTGGCCTCAGCGCGGCGGTCGAGGGCCACCAGCAACTCCAGCAGGCGTTGCTGCTCGCCATCGCTGGCCTGGCCGCTGTCGAAGCGGCGCCGCAGCTGGGCGGCCTCGCGCTGCAGGCCCGGCCGCGACGCTGAGGAGATGGGGCCACTGCTGCCCCGCTGCTGCCCCAGCCACCAGCCCGCCGTCAGGGACGTGCCGGCGAGGGCCACGGCAGCAACGGCGAGCCAGGGACCCTGCCATCGGGGGGCTGGTGGCATGGCGCCGGGCATCTGTGCGAGATGGTGCCCAGTCTGCCCTGGTTCCCGGCCCCGGGCCCCCGGCAGCACGGCTGGCCATGGCCTTTACATTGGTCGGCATGCGCGACCACCCCATCCCACCGGTCACAGAACCGTTGCAGTACCGGGCCATCGGCGTGGTGCGCGGTACCTATGTGCCCACCGACCCCGAGCAGCTCACCCGCGGAGCGATCCACACGGCCGATGGCCAGGCCGTTGAGGCTGTGGTGCTCGGGCGCCTGCTCACGCTGATGCGCCGGCACCTCGATCTCGCCCAGCCCCACCTCTGGGTGGTCTACCCCCGCTCCCGGGAGGAGCAGGGTCTGCACCTGCAGATGGTGGGGATCTGGGAGCCCAGCACCCTGGCCGAGCCGGCGGCAAATGGGGCTGTGGCCAGTGAGCCACCAGCAAGCGAGGTCGAAGGTGCTGCTGTGGCGGCTGCCGCCAGCGACGAGCTTCCCGAAGGTGATGACTATTTCTCGGTGCGGGGCGAGCTGATTTACACCCGTCCTGAAACGGGCGATCTGGTGGTCAAGGTGCGCCAGATGCCCCGCGCCGATGGCAGCCGTCCGATTCCGTTCAAGCTGCAACTGAAGGGAGAGCTTCCCCTCGAGCATCTGCGCCACTTCGTCTCGCTGGCCATGCGGCGCCACGGAGAGGAGCTGCAGCTCGAGAGCTTTGAGGTGCTGGCACCGGTGGCCCAGCGGGGCAGCCGTGGTGGCAAGGGCCGCCGCGACACCGGTGGCAAGCCCTCTCCCAAGCGGGGCGGTGGTCGCACGGCGGTGAGTCGCCCGGTCGGCTGAGATGGCCTTCTGGGCGGCCACCGGCGGCACGTGGATCAACCTGCTGGCGGTGCTCGGTGGCGGCCTGATGGGTTCCCGCCTCGGCAGCCGCCTGCCCGCCGATCTCAGGGGGCAGTGGCAGCAGTGGCTCGGGGTGATCACCCTGCTGCTGGCCATCCAGATGGTTCAGCCCCTCTGGAGCCTGCGGCTAGGGCCCTTCCCGGCCCTGCTGGCGGCCCTGCTGGTGCTGGTGCTGGGCTCCTGGCTCGGCCACACCCTGGCCCTGGAGCGTCGGCTCGAGGCCTGGCTGGCCAGCTTCAACCGCTCCCGGGCGGCAGACCCAGGCCGCGGAGCGGCGGAGGTGGTGAGCGGTGCCTTCGTGCTCTTCTGCATCGGCCCGATGACCTTGCTGGGCTGTCTGCGCAATGGCGCCCTGGGAGATGCCGATCTCCTGCTGGTGAAGGCCGGCCTCGATGGTCTCAGCGCGGCGGTGCTGGCCGCCGGGGTGGGTCTGGTGGTGCTCTGGGTGCTGCTGCCCCTCGGAGTGCTGCAGTTCGGCCTCTCCGGCGTCGGCGCCCTGCTGGCCGGTGGTGTCGGCGATCCATCCCAGGCGCCGGCGGTGCTGTTCACGGCTGCCGTGGGGGGCCTGCTGGTGCTGGCCCTGGCCCTGGATCTGTTGCAGCTGCCCCATCCCTCCGTGGTGAACGGCCTGGCGGCCCTGCTGCTGGCCCCCGCTGCGGGCTGGCTGATGCAGCCATGACCTCTCCCCTGGCCGCAGGGGTGGTGGTCGCCCTGATCAGTCTGCTGGCGGTGCTGGGGCCCCTGCTGGGGCTTTCGCCCTGGTGGATCGCCCTGGCCGTGGTGCTCTGCCTCGGCTTTCTGAGCCTGGATGCCTTCCGCTTCGGTGGCAGGGGCGGCCATCTGCTGGCCGAGGCCATGCCCGGCGGCCAGTCGCGGCTGCGGCGCATCGCCACCCATGAGGCCGGCCATGTGCTGATCGCGGCCCAGGAGGGGATGGTGGTGCGCCAGGTGCTGGTGGGCAGCCTGGCCTGTCTGCGGGTGGGCCTCAGCGCCGGCGGCACCACCGAGCTGGAGCCCCCCGCCAGCGCCAAACTGGCCCTTGAAGACCTGCGCCGCTGGAGCCGGGTGCTGCAGGCGGGCATGGCCGCCGAGCAGGTGATCTTCGGCGACAACATCGGCGGCGCCGATGATCGCGCCCTGCTGGGCCGGCTCTGGGGCCTCTCGGGCCACGACGTGGACACGGCCCAGCGCGAGCAGCGCCGGGCCCGCCGCGAGGTGGAGCAGTGCCTGCGGAACCGGCGCGACGATCTGGAGGGCCAGGCCCAGACCCTGCTGGAGGCGGCACCGCGCCTGGGCCAGGGCACGCCCCTGGAGCCCAGCGCATGACGCTGGCCCTGCTGGATTGCCCCACCGGCCTGGCCGGCAACATGCTGCTGGCGGCCCTGCTCGATCTCGGGGTGCCGCCAGGGGTGGTCCACGCCCCCCTGGCCGATCTGGGTCTTGCCGGCACTTACGCGCTGGAGATCAGCGAGCGCCGCAGCGGCGGGCTGCGGGGCCTGCACCTGGAGGTCGTGGACCAGGACGCCGACCCCCCGGCGCGCACCTGGCAGTCCCTGCGCCGCACCCTGCTGGAGGCCCCCTGGCCCGAGGCGCTGCGGGCCAGGGTGCTCTCCGTGTTCGAACTGCTGGCGGAGGCCGAAGCCCGCGTCCATGGCCATGCCCCCGAGCAGGTGCACTTCCATGAGGTGGGCGCCCTCGATGCCCTGGTGGATGTGGTGGGGGTCTGCGCCGCCCTGCTGCACCTGGGCATCAGCCGGCTGGAGTGCACCCCGCCGCCGGCGGGCCACGGCACCGTGGCCACGGCCCACGGCATCCTGCCGCTGCCGGCCCCTGCCGTGCTGGAGATTGCTCGGCGCCATGGCATTCCCCTGGCCTCCGCGGCCGGCTTCCCTGCCGGCGAACTCACCACCCCCACGGGTCTGGCCCTGATGGCGGCCTGGGCGGAGAGCTTCGGCCTGCCCCCGGCCCACCGGCCCCGCCAGGTGGGCATCGGCCTGGGCAGCCGTCAACTCGACCGTCCCAACCTGCTGCGGCTGGTGCTGGCCGATCCGGTGGAGGGCTCCGCGGCCGCCCCGGGCCAGTCCCAGGCTGAGTCGGGCCTGGAGCCCGCTGTGGAAACCGTGGTGGAGCAGCAGGCCCAGATCGATGACGCCACCCCCGAAGACCTGGCCGTGCTGCAGGAGGCCCTGCGCCAGGCGGGCGCCCTGGAGGTGTTCTGTCAGCCGATTCAGATGAAGAAGGGACGCCCTGGCTGGCTGGTCACGGCCCTGGCCCACCCGGCTCGGGCGGCCAGCCTGCGCGGCGTGTGGTGGCAGCACAGCACCAGCCTGGGCCTGCGCGAATGCAGCCAGCCCCGCTGGGTGCTGCCCCGGCGCCAGCTGCTGCTGCCCACCCCCCTGGGGGAGGTGCCGATCAAGCAGGCTCGCCTGCCCGACGGCCGCTGGCGCAGCAAACCGGAACACGACGCCTTGGTGGGGCTCGCCCGCAGCCACAATCTCAGCATTGAGCAGGTGAGAGCCGTGGTTCAGGAGGCCCTGCGGAGCAAGGCTGAGGGCGTGCAGCCTGCCGCCATCGTGGAGGCCCGATGAGCGGGCGCCTGGGCGGCCTGGCGAGCGGACTGAAGCGGCAGGGGCTTGCCTTGCTGCACAAAGCCGGCCAGTGGGGCGGGGCTCTTCAGGCCAGGCTGGCCCGCCTGCCTGCCCCACCCGGTGGGCTGGGGCTCTGGTTCACCCTGCTGAGCTTTGGTTTTCTGCTGGCTGCCCTGGTCAACCACGGCCGCCAGATGCTGCAGCTGAGCCTGGACCTGCAGGGTTGGCTCTGGCTGCTGCTGGGGGTGGGGGCCAGCCTGCTGAGCCTGGTGGCCAATGGGCTCGGCTTTGGCGTGGTGTTGCTCTGGCTGGGGCAACGCCCCCGCTGGGCCGCCCTGGTGCGCCTCTATCTCGACACCAACCTGCGCAAGTTTCTGCCGGGGGGGATCTGGCACCTCACCAGCCGGCTGGCTCTGCTGCGGGACCCGGCCGGTCCGCTGCGCAGCCCCGCGGCCTTGCCCCAGGCCCTGGCGGCCGTGCTGCTCGACCCCCTGATCGCCGCCGTGGCGGCCCTGGCCCTGGTGGCGGCGGATGGCTGGCGCGGCGGGGTGGCGCTGGTGGCGCTGCTGCCCCTGCTGCTGCTGCTGCCCCGCTGGTTGAGGCCCTTGCTGCTGGCCCTGGAACGGCGCCGGGGCCGCCAGCTGGCCCAGGCCAGTGGCTCCGAGACCCTGGCTGCGGCCGAGACCGCAGTTCCCCTGCCCGGCGCCTATCCCGTAGCCCCCCTCCTGGCCCAGCTGGGTTTCGTGCTGCTGCGCTTCGGCGGCTTCGGCTGTTGCGTGCTCGCCTTTGAGCTGCAGGGTTCCCTGGGCTGGGGCGGCTGGCTGGCGGCCTTCGCCCTCGCCTGGACCGCCGGCCTGGTGGTTCCCGGTGCCCCCGGGGGCATCGGCGTGTTCGAGGCGGTGCTGCTGCTGCGTCTCGGCGGCCAGATCTCCGAGGCGCCCCTGCTGGCCATCGCCATCAGCTACCGGCTCACGGTGACCCTGGCCGATCTGCTGGCGGCGCTCACGGCTCGCCTCGACCAACGCCTGGATCGGCCCACGGGTCCGGGCCGCCCTGGGGCGCGTCCTGCGACCTGAGCCGCCGGCCTGCCGCCATGGCCATGCTTCGCAATTACGCCTATTGTTGAGAAGCCCAGGCTCGCTGCGGTGTCTTCCCCCCCGACCCCTGGCTCCAGGGCTGCCGCCGCAGGCCCCACGGCGGCCCCGGAAGGCCTGCTCAGCGCCAGCGAGGGCCTGCGCAACAGCCTCCATGACCGCGGCCAGCGGCTCACCCCCCAGCGCCAGCGGGTGCTGATGCTGTTCGAGCAGATCGGTGAGGGCACCCACCTCAGCGCCGAGGAGGTGCATCAACGGCTGCTCAGGGCGAGTGAGCGGGTGTCCCTGGCCACGGTGTACCGCACCTTGAGGCTGCTGAGTTCCATGGGCCGCCTGCAGGAGCTGGAACTGCCCGAGGGGGGGCGGCGCTTTGAGCTGGCCGGTGACAGCACCCGCGATCACCACCACCTGGTGTGCGTGCGCTGCGGTCGCACCGAGGAATTCGAGAACACCGCCGTGCTGGCCGCTGGCGACGAGGCGGCCAAGGCCCATGCCTTTCGTCTGCTCGACTGTGTGCTCACGGTGCGGGCCCTCTGCCCCCGCTGCGTCGAGCAATCCTGAGCCCCGACCTGGTGGCGGGCCTCATGGCGGCGGCGGTGGTGCTGCCCAAGGGCCTGGCCTTCGCCACGATCGCCGGCCTGCCGGTGGAGGTGGGGCTCTACACGGCCCTGGTGCCGATGCTGGTGTACGCGCTGCTGGGCAGCTCTCGGTCCCTGAGCGTGAGCACCACCACCACCCTGGCGATCCTGGTGGGCAGCGAGCTCGACAGCCTCGGGGTGGCCCAGGATCCCGCCCGGGCCCTGGCCACCAGCAGCCTGCGGCGGCACGGAGCTGGGGATGGCCGGGCTGAATCCGGATGTGCTGCAGGTGGTGCGCCGCTCCGAGCTGGGCGAGCGCCTGGGGCCGGGCCGGCTCCACCTCAATATGGAACGCGCCGTGGAGCGGTTCCTGGGTGATGGGGCCGGCGCCGCCGGCTGAGGCGGGCATCATGGCGCCAGCGATGGTTGGATCCCCAGCGATGCGGCGTTCCCTCTCCTGCTGGCGCGAGGGCCCCTGCCGCCAGCGCATCCTCGACTTCGTGGCCGCGGTGAGCACCCCGGGAGGGCCTCACCATGTGGCCCCGGCGGAGCGCATCGCCGTGTTCGACAACGACGGCACGCTCTGGGCGGAGCAGCCCATGTACGTGCAGCTGGCCTTTTCGATCGATCGTGCCCGCAGCCTCGTGGCCGAGCAGCCCGAGCTGGCCGGCCATCCGCTCCTGGCTGCGGCCGCCGCACCTGATTCCGGGGCGGGGTTGCTCCGCATGGGCATCCCGGAACTGCTGGAGCTGGTGGCCCTCACCCACTCCGGCATGGCCGCCGAGGCGTTTCGGCAGCTGGTGGCCGACTGGTTCGCCAGCGCCTGCCACCCCCGCTGGCAGCGCGCCTACACCGCTCTCACCTACGCGCCGATGAGGGAGCTGCTGGATTACCTCCGGGCCCATCAGTTCCGCACCTACATCGTGTCCGCCGGTGGCGCCGAGTTCCTACGGGTGGTGAGCGACGACCTCTACGGCATTCCCCCCGAGCAGGTGATCGGCTCGCAGGTGGCCAGCCGCTACGGCAGCCAGGAGGGGCAGCCGGCGATCCTGCGCCAGGCGGAGGTTCAGCTGATCAACGACCAGGAGGTCAAGCCGGTGATGATCCAGCAGGTGATCGGCCGCCGGCCCATTGCCGCCTTCGGCAATTCCGATGGCGACTTCGAGATGCTGGAGTGGACCACCAGCCAGCCGGGGCCGAGCCTGGGGGTGATCGTTCACCACGACGACCCGGAGCGGGAGGTGGCCTATGCCAGCGGTTCCCCCATCGGGCGCCTCGACCGGGCCCTGAAGGAAGCGCCCCAGCGGGGCTGGACGGTGGTATCGATGCGCCGGGACTGGGCCCGCGTGTTCAGCGAGGGATGACAGACCGCTGAGCGAGGGCAGTCATAGGTTCAGCTCTGGCTTCAGCCCCGATCCGGACTCCATGGCCCAGCTCGCCGCCGCCCTTCCCGGCCTCGCCCTGTTCGCGATCATGTTCGCCCTCGGCCTCGGTCTGCAGATCGAGGCGCTGGCGCAGATCCGCCAGCGCCCGGCCCTGGTGATCCGGGTGCTGGTTGGCTCCTGTGTGCTGGTGCCCCTGGTGGCCCTGGTGCTGTTGAAGCTGCCCCTGAGTCTGGCCCTCTCTAATCCGGTGCGCTTTGGCATCGCCCTGATGGCCCTCTCCCCGAGTGCGCCGCTCACCCTGCGCAAGGCCGGCAAGACCGGGGGCGATCACCAGCTGGCGGCCTTGCTCCAGGCCTGCGCGGCGGTCACCGCGATCGTGTCGATACCGCTGGTGGTCGACCTGTTCCGGGCCGCTTTCGGCATCGAGGGCTGGGATATCGGCCCCCGGGAGGTGGCCCTGCAGGTGAGCGTGGCGCAGGTGTTACCCCTCACCGCCGGCCTGCTGCTGCGGCGTTGGCGGCCGGACTGGGTGGAGCGGCTGGAAGGGCCCCTCAACAAGCTGGCCAATGGGCTGTTCCTGCTGCTCGTGGTGGTGGTGTTGATCAAGGCCGGTCCGGCGCTGCTGCCCTTCGTGGCGAACAACCTGCTGGCGCTCGTTTTCATGGCGGTGATGGTGGCGGCGGCGCTGACCATCGGCTCCCTGATGGCGGGTCCGGCTCCCGGCGAGCAGCTCACGGTGGCGCTGGTCACCTCGATGCGCAATCCGGGCCTGGCCCTGGTGTTCGCGGCCACCTACGGCGCCGCGGTCCCTGGACTCAAGCTGGCTGTGCTGGTCTACCTGCTGGTCACCGTGCTGCTCTCGATTCCCTTCGTGCGCTGGCAGAAGAGCCAGCTGCAGCCGGTCTGAGGGGCCGCTCCCCGAACAGGTCGGCGTAGTGCCGGGCGAAGTGCCCATGGTTGAAAAAGCCCCATTGGGCGGCGAGCGCGCCGATCACCGCCTGGCTTGGATCGGCCCCCAGGAGTTCCTGGCGCATGCCATGCAGGCGCAGAAGCCGCAGATAGGTGATCGGACCCATCCCCAGGTGCTCCCGGAACCCCTGGATCAGGTAGCGCCGCAGCCGGGTGAACCTGAGGGGGTCCACCTTTGGGCAGGGCCCCGTCCAGATCGAGGGCCACGAGCTGGCGGTCAGCCGGCTTGGAGCCGGCGCAGTGGATGGCGCCGTCGAGGCGGATGCGCAGCAGCCGCAGTTCCCCCAGCCGCAGGGAGTGCAGATCGCCGCGCAGCCCGCCCCCAGCGAGCTGGGTCACTGTCACCGACAGCCCAGCGCGAGCCAGCTGGGCCTGCAGGCACTCAAGGCCGTCAACGGTCAGGGGGGCAGCCATGAATCACAATTTCGCACTTTGTGAGTGGTCGCCCCGGGCCTCCCTGGCCACAGTGTGCGAGCAGTGTTCGCCTTCTCCCTCGCCATGCCGAACGGCCAGCCCAACATCCTCATCCTCTGGGGTGACGACATCGGCCAGAGCAATCTGAGCTGTTACAGCGATGGTCTGATGGGGTACCAGACCCCCAACATCGACCGGGTCGCCAAGGAGGGGGGGCGCTTCATCCACTACTACGCCGAACAGAGCTGCACCGCCGGCCGCGCGGCCTTCATCTCGGGCCAGAGCGTGTTCCGCACCGGCCTCAGCAAGGTGGGTCTGCCGGGAGCCGAGCTGGGCTATCGCACCGAAGACCCCACCATCGCCGGCCTGCTCAAGCCCCTCGGGTACCGCACCGGTCAGTTCGGCAAGAACCACTTCGGCGACCGCGACGAGCACCTGCCCACCAACAACGGCTTCGACGAATTCTTCGGCAATCTCTACCACCTCAATGCCGAGGAGGAACCGGAGCTGCGTGATTATCCCAGCCCTGAAGATTTTCCGAACTTCCGCAACAACTACGGCCCCCGTGGCGTGTTGCACTGCTGGGCCAACCCGGATGGCACCCAGCGGATCGAGAACACTGGCCCGCTCACCAAGAAGCGGATGGAGACGGCCGACGAGGAGTTCATGGCCGAGGCCAAACGGTTCATCCGCGACGCGGTGGCCTCGGGCGAGCCCTTCTTCGTGTGGTTCAACACCACCCACATGCACTTCCGCACCCATGCCCGGCCCCAGGACCTGGGCCAGTCAGGGCGTTGGCAGTCGGAGTACCACGACGTGATGATCTATCACGACAACTGCATCGGTGAGATGCTCAACCTGCTCGATGAGCTGGGCATCACCGATGACACGATCGTGATGTACAGCACCGATAACGGGCCCCACATGAACAGCTGGCCCGATGCCGGCATGACCCCCTTCCGCAACGAGAAAAACTCCAACTGGGAGGGGGCCTACCGGGTGCCGGCCCTGGTGCGCTGGCCCGGCAAGATTGCCCCGGGCACCCTGTACACCGAAACAGTGAGCCACCTCGACTGGCTGCCGACGCTGCTGGCCGCGGCGGGTGAGCCGGAGATCAAGGAGAAGCTCAAGGCCGGGCACCAGGCCGGCAGCCGGCACTACCACGTGCATCTGGACGGCTACAACATGCTCGACTACTGGACGGGCAAGACCGACAAGAGCCCCCGGGTGGAGTTCTTCTACTTCTCCGACGACGGCGATCTCACGGCCCTGCGCTACGACAACTGGAAGATGGTGTTCATGGAGCAGCGGGCCACCGGCACCCTGCAGATCTGGGCGGAACCCTTCGTGGCCCTGCGGGTGCCGAAGATCTTCAACCTCAAGACCGACCCCTACGAGCGGGCCGACATCACCTCCAACACCTATTGGGACTGGATCCTGGATCATGTGTTCCTGCTGGTGCCGGCCCAGGCCTACGTGGCCCAGTTCCTGGCCACCTTCCAGGAGTTCCCGCCGCGCCAGAAGGCCGCCAGCTTCTCGCTGCAGGAGGTGATGGAGAAGATGACCAGCACCACGGGCCACTCCTGAGGGGCCAGCGGGCGGCAGCGGCGATCGATCCCCTTCGATCAGCCCTGCCTGCCGCCGCCCTTTCTGCCCCCGGTCTCGAGCGTCCGCATCAGCGGTGGAACCCTTTGGACTCCTGCAGGTGCAGTCGCGTCTTCATGGTGGTGATTCAAGCCTCGGCCGCAAGGAGGGGCATGGGTAGAACCACCGATTGCAGCCTGCACTCATGCCCGGCTAAAACCTAAAGAGAATCTGGAATTCTTCCATGGCTGCCGTCTGGGCCCAGGGTCTGCATCTCATCTATCTGGATCACCGTCCGTTCGCCAGCTGCGTAGACAGGCATGAGGCCGTGATGCTGCAGCAGTCACTGCTTCGCAACCATCACTTCCGCCGGGTGCACCTGTTGAGGGCCTGAAGGGCCCCGAGCTGGTCGTGGGGGAATGCCCTGCCCTGGAGCGAGAGCTGGTGCAGGAGGCGTGGGACCACGAGGCACTGAGGAAGTGTCCTGCGATGTGCAGTTGTTAGGGACGAACGCGTTTGGTTTGAGCGGCGAGTCCAACGAGTCACCCCGAGACCATTGTGAGCCACAGAGCCCTGCGGGATTCGACCATGCGACATCGTGCTCCTGCGGCGAGGTGATGCTTCGTCGGCACGCTCCTGCCTGATGATCTTCCCGGTGGCTGCGTCGATGTAAATCTCGGCGCGCCCTTTCTCTGTGCCCAGGTCGATACAGAGCCGGAGAGATCAGAACAGCTGTGGCTTCTTCCGTGTCAGGCGGGCTGCTGCTCGATGGGCCACAACTCCTAGGACCTCCCAGACCGCATACTCCCCTTCGATGCTGGGATCGATTTCGAGGACGGTGCCGCCGGGGATGGTCTTCAGAGCGACTGGCATTGATGGTGATGGCCGGTGGCCTCGCCTATGGGCTGTGCTCAAGTGGGCCGTTCAAGCAAATTTCGGCGCCCGGCCGGACCGGCCCTGTCCTCCAGGCCGAGCGTCGGCTGCTACCGGACGCCGGTGCCGGCATCGGCCAGGGGCTCGGGCTGTTGCTGCTGGCCGGCCTGCTCAACCGCCGTCTCGCCTGAAGCCGCCATCGGATGTCCCTTGGTCGCAGGAAGCATCAGCGATGGCTTTGGCTTGATCCTCCCAGTCAACCCAATCAACGGAGTGGGCTTTGAGATAACAGCTGACGGCCTCCCCAACCGTGGCAAAAAACCGTTCTTCTCCAAATTGTGAGAACAGCCCGAAGCGCTTGAGCTTGTCTTTAACGGGATCCTTCATCTCGGCGAAGCCGAGCATGATTCCGGCCCTCGCCAAGGTGTGATCCAGTTCATCCAGCGTGTCTGCTGAGGTGACATCGATGCTGGTGACGGGCTCAGCCTCCACGACGAGCCAGCTCACCAGAGTTGGTGATGACTCCAGGGCCGTCATCACCCGATCCCGGAAGAATTCGGCATTCGCGAAAAACAGGGGCGCATCCCACCTGAACAGGACCAGGCCCGGGATCAGGCGTGACTCGGGGTACCGGCCGATGTCGTGATATCCCTTGACACCCTCGACCCGACCCAGGACAGCGGAGTGGGGACGCCAACCATCCCAGAGAAACTCAATCACGGCAATGACAATCGCCAGCCCGATACCAGGAATGGCACCGAGGACGGCGACCCCGGCCAGGCAGACCATCGACAGCCAGAACTCCCAGCGCTGCATGCGATAGATGCGCCGAAGCTCAGCCACCTCGATCAAGGTGATCGCTGAAGCAATCACCACCCCTGCAAGCGCGGCTGTTGGCAGGTTTCGCAAAAGGGTCGGTGCCGCCAGGAGCAACGCGGCGACCGTGACCGCACCGACGACCCCGGTCAACTGGGTCTTTGCGCCTGCCGCCTCGGCAACCGGAGTGCGCGATGTGCTTGCACTGATGGGGAGGCCCTGAAACAAACCGACCACCAGGTTGGCCGCGCCCAATCCAACCATCTCCTGACTGGCATCGATCGTGTCCCCCAGTCGCGCGGCATAGGTTCTCGAAAGAACGCTCGTGTCAGCGAACGACACGAGGGCGATGGCGCAGCCTCCGAAAAACACCGGCACGAGATCGCCCATGCTGATGGCGGGGATCGACAAAGCGGGCAACCCTCTGGGAAGAGGACCGAGCACCGTCACCCCGAATCGGGTCGGCAGGCTAAGCACTGAGACGATGACGGTCGCGGCAACGACAGCCAGCAGAACCCCCGGGAAGCGCCTGCTGCGCCTAAGGAGCCAGATCATCAGCAAGGTACCGACGCCAAGTGCCAGCGATGCCCCGTTCGTGCTTCCGGCCAGTACCGCTGCAACAAAGGACCGGGCTTCGATCAGCAGTCCGTCACCCTTGACCGTGAAACCGAACAGGGCAGGCAGCTGGCTGACCAGCACGGTCAGAGCGATGCCGTTCATGTAGCCGTAGCGGATCGGCTTGGAGAGCAATTCGGTGATGAAGCCCAGGCGAGCGGTTCCCGCAAGAACGCACAGGCTGCCGGAGACAAGGGCCAGCATCCCGGCTAGGGCCATGGCGCGCTGGGAATCACCCGCAGACAGCGGCAGCACGATGCCGAGGATGAGGGCGACGAGTGAAGAGTCCGGTCCTAAAACCATCATTCGGCTGGGGCCGAACAGGGCATAGGCGAATAAGCCGAAGATGGTCGCGTACAGGCCACAGATGGCCGGAACACCGGAAGCAACCGCGTAGGCAATGCCGACTGGCAGCAGCACTGCCGTCAGCGCCAGGCCGGCCACGATGTCATGAGAAAGCCAGGCGATGTTGTAGTGGCCGATAACGGCCAGACCGGGCAGCCAACGCCTCCAGCCGGTGGGGGGCTGACGTCGCTGGAGTCGTGGGCTGCCGGCGGGGGAGTGGGGCGCCGGGGGAGGTGTCAAGGTGCCCATGTCAAAGAAGCCTGCCTCGCCTCGAGCCGGTTCGCTTCCGGTCCAACCTGCTGAGGACGTCGTAGCTGGCGAACGCGATGAGGCTCGTGACGAGCATGAAGGCCGGATAGGACACCCTCCAGTTCCTGGGGCCTGTGAGCATCGACCATTCGGATATCCCCCCGATGCCGGCAAGCAGCGCTGGTACGAAGATGGTGGTGATTAATGTCAATGGTTCCACGGTGATATTGGCATCATTGGCAGTTCTTCATTGTTTAACATCGAATGACGCTTTTCCGTCAGGCTGGTAACGATAGCCCGATAGGACTCGGTCGGCTCAATGAGCCTGACTAGGTGGTCATGGATGTCACGATAATTGTAGATTGACTGCTCCGAAATGAACCGACAATCCTTGCGACATATCCTACCAAGGCTCTCACGTTTGTGAAAGAGGCTCTTGCGCAGGTTTCAGCAGATACCGCCCATACGCCTCGCTCGCTGAGCGAGCGGCAGCGAGTCCGGTGGAGCGAGGCGTTAGCAGGTTTGCAATCTTCTTTGCATCATCCATGGTTTGGAAATCGCGTCATCCATTCCCCTCCCGCAATATTGTCTTATTGGTGTCCCCTCCTGCGCGCACCTCTATGGCGCCGATGGGAGCTAAAACAGACCAAGCCCAGTATGATCCAGAGCAAAGTCAAGGTGAGCGTCAACACAAAGATAGCGCCTAATCCGTAGTTCGCGATCAGGATCATAGACGCCGCGGTAAACAAGCCACCGCCAACGACAGGATCACACAATAATTGCTTGTAACCAAATCGCTCGAATGCCTGCGATCGATTAGCCGGGTCGGCTGAGCTCATCAGCAGCAGACCGGTCGCTGTCATCCCCATCGATTGGCCGTACATCGCCAATGCCTCGCTCAAACCAGGGCTCTGACATGAGTCGCGGTGCCAGCAGCGAAAAGGCAGTCAAGTTCCAGGCCGTGCCCATAAGTGCTAGTGATGCAAACGGTTCAAGATTGCGCTCGATGGACACTAGTGACATAGTGGCAATGGCCGAAATAATAACAACCTCCAATGCGATCGCACCGATAAACTCCATGGTCTCTCCGCTAACGATCCGACTCATTCCAGTCGCCTTAAGTGTGGCCTGAGGCGCCTTCAGGGTCCCGTCGTGGTGCAACCGCAGTCCCCGTGGCAGACGATTGCTGGACCTGGCGCGGAGTGGATGGATGCTCAGGCCTCCGGAGATACCGAAGCGGTCTTCGGCACCGTGCTGGGATTACCGTTGCGCACGGCGTGGTATCCCGGCGAGAGAATCTCCACATCGGCTTCCGCGAACTTGTCCTGCAGGGCCGCATGCAGCTGCGAGAGGCTCAGCCGGTAGGTGTTGGCATCCCGCAGGTAGGCGGTGAGCTCATAGCTGATGTGGAAGTCGTTCAGGGCCGTCTGCAGCACGAAGGGCTCCATCTCATCGGTCACCCCCTCCACGCTGCGGGCGGCAGCCAGCATCAGCGCTTCCACCTGGCGCCAGGGAACGTCGTAGCCGATCGTGATCGTGCAGGCCAGTGCCACCGGCTGGCGGATCTCCCGGCGGGAGAAGCTGTAGTTCGCCACGGCGTTGCTGATCACCGTGGCATTGGGAATGCTCACCAGCTGGTTGTGGGGCGTCTGCACCCGCGTCACCAGCAGGGTGCGGTCCTGCACCGTGCCGAGCACGCCATTGAGTTCCACGAAATCGCCTTCCCGGAACGCCCGCGTGTAGATCAGCATCAGGCCGCTGATGATGTTGGCGGCCACGGCGCTGGAGCCCAGCGCCGCAAACACCCCCACGAACAGGCCGGCCCCCTGGAAGGCCCTGCTGCCGGATCCGGGGATGTAGGGGAAGGCGATCACCAGGGTGGCCACGGCGATCAGCAGGGCCACCAGCCGCGAGGTGGGCCGCGCCCATTCCCGGTAGAAGCCCGGGATGCGCAGGCGGCCGAGGCGCAGGGCCTCGAACACGCCGTTACTGGCCCGTACCACCAGCACCCCGAGGCCGATGATCACCGCGATCGAGAGCAGGTTGGGGATGGCGGCCACCACCCCGTTGAGCAGCCCCAGGGTCACACTCCGCAGTTGCTGGCGCAGGCCGCTGGCGATGCCCTGGGTGGGGGGGAAGAAGCCCAGCAGTAGCGGCACCAGCAGATAGCTGATCAGCAGCAGCGCAGCCCAGTGAACGGTGCTGCGCAGGCCCTGCAGCAGGCGCCGCACCTGCGCGGGTTCCAGCAGGGCGGAGAGGCCGAAACGCGCCAGCTGCTGCAGCAGGAAGCGTTCGCGGCTGGCGATCAGATCGCGGATCCGCCCGTTGAGGCGGAACTGCAGGCGCAGCCACGCCACATACACCGCCAGCAGCAGAGCGGCCAGGGCACTGCCCCGCAGCCACGACTGCAGGGAATGGGCCTCGCGATAGCGCACCATCGCAGCGCGGATCTGGTCGCGGCTGAGTTCGGCCAGCCGCTGCGGGTCCATGCCGTAGCAGCGGGCGATGCGCTGGTTCATCACCCCCAGCCGGCGCACCGGCTCTCCAGGTTGCTGCAGCACGATGAAGCTCTCGCTGTCCAGATGGTTCACCCCGATGTCGCCGGGGGCGATCGTGAGGTTCTGGGCCAGCTGCAGCAGGGTCTTGCTGCCCCGCTCGGCCACCGTGGTGATGCTCTCGGCGCCGGCGGTGCTGCGCACCTCCAGCACCTTCCGGCCATCGAGGCGGATGGGGGCCGGGTCGGCTGCGCAGCCTTCGGGCACCTGCTTCTGATCCAGCACCAGGAAGCTCCGGGCGGGTGGGGCCAGGCCCACCAGGAGCGCCACGGCCAAGGCTGTCCACAGGAGAACCATCCTCCCGATCCAGGCCGGCCGCCGGAAACGAGTACGCAGGCGCATGAAAGGCAGACCGGTCGTGGGGAGGGGCCCTGCGGGCTCTGGTTGTCGTCTCTCCAGGGTGGGAATGGACGTGGCGCCTGTCAGTGGTTGGCTGCCGTCAAGCTGCAGATTCGTGACGCTGGTGCCTTGGGCCCCCAAGTCCTGGGGATCGTTCAGGCCTCGCCGAATCGCTCAGGCCTGTCGTGAGAGCCGCTGCGGGATGCCGGGTTCGATGCCGGCCCCATCGAGGGCCTGTTTGAGCCGCCGGCGGTATTCCCGTGCCACGGCCCACTGCTTGAGCGGCTGTGTCTTGATCCAGAGCTTGAGGCGCACCCCGCTCTGATCAAGCTGTCGAGCCCCCCGAAATCCGGTGACATTGGCCCACCCCCGCCGTTGCGGGGCCTGAACCGCGTCATCACACTGCGGTCAATCCCCGCTGGCGGCATGGCCCTGAGTTCCGATCGCACCGCCCCTCGGCTTGGGCCGGCACCCGGAGGACGCCCATCCCCCGGGCGTCCGCCCGCCCGGGAGATGGTGTGGATCCCGGGCGGCAATTTCACGATGGGCTCCGACCACCACTACCCGGAGGAGGCGCCGGCCCGTCGCCGCCAGGTGGAGGGCTTCTGGATCGACCGTGCCCCGGTCACCAATGCCCAGTTCCGCAGGTTCGTCAAGGCCACCGGCCACCTGACCCTGGCGGAGCGGGCCGCGGACCCGGCCGATTACCCCGATGCTCTGCCGGAGAGGCTCCAGCCCGCCTCGATCGTGTTCGTGGCGCCACCGGGCCCCGTGGGTCGGGGTGATCCCTACCGCTGGTGGCACTACATCCCGGGGGCCAACTGGCGGCACCCGGAGGGGCCGGGCTCCTCGATCAAGGCCCGTGACCATCACCCCGTGGTGCACATCGCCCACGAGGACGCCCTGGCCTACGCCGCCTGGGCCGGCAAGCAGCTCCCCACGGAGGCCGAGTGGGAGTTCGCCGCCTGGGGAGGCCAGGGCGGTACGGAGTTCGTGTGGGGCGAGGCGCTCCATCCCGGCGGGGTCCCGATGGCGAACACGTTCCAGGGGGACTTCCCGCATCACAACAGCCGCCTGGATGGCTACGAGCGCACCTCTCCGGTGGGGGCCTTTGCCGCCAACGGCTACGGCCTGGTGGACATGATCGGCAATGTCTGGGAATGGACCGACAGCTGGTACCAGCAGCACGGCGCGGTGGATGAGGGTGGCTGCTGTGCCAGTGCCGCCAGGGAGGCCAGCATTGACCCCACCTCCCAGCACGGCACCATGCCCCGCAAGGTGGTGAAGGGAGGCTCGTTCCTCTGTGCTCCCAGCTACTGCCGCCGCTATCGTGCCCCGGCGCGACTGGCCCAGGGCATCGACACCTCCACCTGCCATATGGGCTTCCGCTGTGTGGTGAGGGTCTGAGCCATGGCAGTGATTCCCCTGGAGACCTGGCTGGAGGTGGGTGCGGGCTCCCTGCGCCTGGTGCTGGAGTTCACCTCCGTGGTCTGCGTGGCGATCGGCCTGCTGGTGATCCTGCGCCAGTCGCTGCGGCTGCGGCGCAGGGTCGGGTCGTTGCGCTTCAACAGCATCCGGCTCTCCTTCGGCAGCTGGCTGTCGCTGGCGCTGGAGTTTCAACTCGCCGCCGACATCGTGGCGACCACCACGGCACCCTCCCCCCAGAACCTGATCCAGCTCGGGGCGGTGGCCGTGATTCGAACCTTCCTGAATGTCTTCCTGGCCAGGGAAGTGGAGGCCGAGCAGAAGTTTGAGGACGAGCACAGGCCAACCATCGCCGAGGCCCGCTGATGGCCAACCTCACCAACGAACTGGCCAAGGAGCGCAATCGGGCCGCCGCCGAGCGCACGATGATGGCCTGGATCCGCACCTGCCTGTCGCTGATCAGCTTTGGTTTCGGCCTGGACAAGATCATCGGCGCCATCAACAGAAGCCGTTTCGAAGGCAGTGGCCATGCCGGCATGAGCGTGCGGTTGGTGGCGATGGGCTTTGTGCTCGTCGGCATCCTGGCGATGGCCGCGGCCACCCGGCAGCACCTGCGCATGCTCAAGCTGATCCGCCGCGATGACTTCGTCTACGTGGATCAGCACTCGATCACGGTCTTCACCGCCATTGCCCTCACCATCATCGGCATCGCAGCCTTCGCCTTGCTGGTGAGCGGTACCTCACTCGGCTGACACCCATGCACCAATCTGCAGCGCTGCTGGTCACGGCCACGATCGTGACGCTCATGTTCAGCCTGGGCCTGGGACTGAAGGACTACCCCTTCGTGCTGCTCAGGGATCGACCCGGCTTCCTCTGGCGGGTGGTGCTCGGCACCTGCCTGCTGGTGCCCCTGGCCGGCTTGGCGCTGGTACTGCTGCCCTTGCACGGACTTTTCTCACTGCCGGCCTGGGTGGCCATGGCCCTGATGCTGGCCTGCCCCAGCGCCCCGCTCATCCTGTTCCGGGTGCGCGGCAGTGGCGGTACCGCTGAGCTGGCGGCACGGCTGCAGATTTCAGCGGCGCTGCTGGCCATCCTGTCCATTCCCCTGCTGGCCATCCTGTTCAAGGCCAGTGCGGGCCTGAGTGGCTGGCAAGTGAGTGGCTGGGAGGTGAGGCCGATCGCCGTGGCTGTTCAGGTGCTGAAGGTGCAGGTGCTGCCTGTGGTCGCCGGTGTGCTGCTGTCCCAGTGGCGGCCCCGCCTGGCCCAGCGCTGCAGTGTGGTGCTCGGCAAGCTGGCCACTCTGATGCTGGCGTTGGTGCTGATCGCCCTGCTGGCGCTGAGCGCCCGCCAGCTCCTGCCGTTCCTGCGACAGAACCTGGTGGGCCTGGCGGCCATGGCCGGCCTCAGCGTGCTCTGCCTGACGATCGGCTATGGCCTGGCGGGTCGGGATCCTCTGGAGCGCCGCACGGTTGCCCTGGTGATCGGCATGCGCAACACGGGCCTGGCGGCGGAGTTGGCCTTCACCTATGCGCCGCCAACGGTGCTGCCTGAAGTGATTCCGGCCATCCTGTCCTATGTGCTGATCACGGTGGTCGTGTCCACCCTGTTTCTCAGTTGGCAGAAACGGGAGATGGCCGGAGTCGGCTGATCTGAGTCAGAGGATCGAAGTCAGAAGAAGAACTTCACGCCAGCCTCGATGCCGTTCTGGTAGCTGGTGAACCCACTGGCAGGGGTGTTGCCATTGCCGTATTGCAGCCCCAGATAGCGCCACGACAGGGTGAGATCGGTGTTGTTCCCCACCGCATAGCCCAGGCCAATCTGGGCATTGCCGGAAACGTTCTTGGCGCCGCTGAAATCGAAGCCGCCGATATCGGCCCGGGCAAAGGCCCGCAGCTTGGGTGAGAGGAAATAGGTGCCCTGGATGCCTGCCAGGGGCTGGGCCCAGGTGCGATCAAATGACCGCTCGGCGCCCAGCTCGATCTGCCGAGGCCCGTTGCCCTGCAGTTGGGCCCGCACATCGAGGCCCACATCGATCACCCGCACCCCCATGTAGGGAATCAGGCTGTAGCTGCCGGGTTTGGCCACCGCCGCTTCGGGGTCACCGAGGCGGTAACGCACGGCGAAGTCGTAGATCCCCTGGGTGGAGATGATGTCTGTCTTGCCACTGATGAGGCCCCTTGGGGTGGTTCTGCCGTTGACGGCGCCCAGCTTCACGTAGCTCAGATCCGTGAGCAGGCCCCAGCGGCCCCGCTCCACGCTTCCCCGCACGAAGGTGGCCCAGTCCAGGGCGGAGAGGACGTCGCCAAGGTCGAGGTCCACATCGGTCTCGAACCCCTTAATGGTGGTGGTGCCCGTCGTCCTCAAGGGAGCAAAGCCGTAGAGCTCCACGGTGCCCGACCAGTCGGGAACCGTTTCGGGTTCAGGGCTCTCGGCCATCTCCTCAACCTCAGCGGGCAGGGTCTCGGGATCGGGGAGCGTCTCCTCAGCCCTGGCCCAGCTACCTCCCATCAGCGTGGTGGCGGCCCAGAGGCCGGCGGCCAGGCAAAAGGGGATGGGCACCTTGGTCCTGGAAGGGGCTTGCACGCACAGACGATTTTGTGGTTTCCCACTGTCTCATCCAGCCGAGGGACTGGGCCGATGGCCTATTCCAGCTGTGCCTGCGGCCGCATCAGCCGTCAGGCCTCCACGGAGCCGAAGGCCACCTGGCAGGCCGCATTGAGCAGCTCAGCTTCGGAGGCGTTGCTGGGGGACTGGCCGTCGATGGTGCCTGCCTTGCAATCGGCCTCGATCTGGTAATCCCCGTCGTCAGCCTTCACCAGGAAGGTCACATCATCGTCATTGGTGGGCTGAATCGAGCCGTAGTAGAGCTCGTAGTCGGTGTTTGGCACCACGATGTACTCGGTTTTCGTGGTCACGGCGTTGTCCACGGCCGAATTGATGATGGCGGCTGTGGCCAGGGTGGTGACCCCCCAGGCGGCCGCACTGGCTCCCCACCAACCCCAACTGGGGCTTGACCAGCCGCCGTACCAGCCGTAGTTCCAGGGGCGGGCATAGCCCCAGCCGGGCCGAGCCCAGCCGCCCCGGTAGCGATAGTTGTTGTTGTAGCGCCGCCAATTGTTGTTGGCCCGGTTGTAGCCCCGGTTGTAACCGCGGTTGTAAGCCCTGGCACGATTGCCATTGCGGTTGACATTCCGGTTGACGTTTCTGTTCACATTCCGGTTCACATTCCGATTGGTGTTCCGAGATGTATTGCGGTTGACGTTGCGGTTGGTGTTTCTGTTGGTGGTTCTGTTCCCACTGCGGTTGCTGTTGCGTTTGGCGCTGTTCCGGTTGGAGCGGTCCATGGAGGGGCCGCGCTTGCTCTTCGATGACTTGCTCCAGCCACTTCTGGGCTGCTTGGAGCCGCGGTTCATGCTGGAACCTGAGTGCTTGAAGCCGGTGTTGCCTCGGCTTGGGGCGCGGTTACGGCTGCCCCCGCCTCCACTGCGACTTCCCCCAGAGCGGCGCCCGCCTCCGGAGCGACCACCTCCTCGGCTGCTTCTCCCTCGACTGCCACCCCCTCGGCCGCCCCCACCTTTACGGGCGAGCAGCTCACTGATGTCCTGGCTCTCGGGGGCTGGGGTGAACGCTGCGAGGGAAGGGGTGGCCGGCAGGGCCATCACCGCGGCCAGCAGCAGGCCGAAGGCTGAAAGGGGCCGTTTCATCAGTTCACCTCATCGCAGGCCTTGTCGAAGCAGCTCAGGTCGACACGACCATCCACTCCGAATATGACCCGCACCAGATCCCGCCCCTCGTACAGCGCGGGCTTCTCCTCCACGACGCTGTTGAGGTAGTTGGGGTTCACCACGCAGAGATCCCGGCCGTTGAAGCAAACGGTGTTGCTGGAGAGCAGGGCTCCGGCGGAGGCCAGGTAGGTCCACTGGCTGTTGGTGGCATCCCAGAGGCTCATGCGGCTGGGTTCAGCCTCGATCCGGATCAGCACGACGCGGTCGCCGATGGTGTGGCGGTAGAGGGTGGCGCCGTCTTGTTCCGTGGCTTCCACTGTGCAGGCCTGGGCCGCCCCCTCTTTGAGGCTGCACTGGGTCTCGAGGCTGTAAAGCACCTCCGATCGGGCCGGCGCCGGCAGCAGCGCCCAGGTCAGCGCCGCGGCTGCAGTGAGCGCGACGGGAAGCAGCTGAAGGGGGGATGGGACACGAAAAGGCATGGTGTCGATACTCCCGATCCGTGAAGGCCTACTTTTCATCTTGTGCCGTTGGCCGCGCCTGGGGGGCGTGCCGTAGCAGTTGGCCACATTTTTTTCCGGCCTTGAATTCAGTCGCAGCAAAAAACCTGCCCCCGTTGAGAGGGCAGGCGTTGATGGCGGCCGGCGCCCTCAGACCGACCCGTAGGCCACCTGGCAGGCGGCATTCAGCAGCTCCGCTTCGGAGGCACTGTTGGGTGTGCTGCCGTTGAGGGTGCCGCGGTTGCAGTCGGCCTGCATCGTGATCGAGTTGTCGCCGCTGATCGCCTCGAACGACACCGATTGATCACCCACGGGCTCCACGGTGCCGTACAGCAGCCGGTAGTCGCTGTTGGGCACCACGATGTAGGTGGTCTCGTTGCTCACCGCGTTGTCCACGGCCGAGTTGATGATCGCCGCCGTGGCCAGGGTGGTGATCCCCCAGGTGGCCGCACTGGCGCCCCACCAGCCCCAGCTGGGACTGGACCAGCCGCCGTACCAGCCGGTGTTCCAAGGCCGGGCGTAGCCCCAGCCGGGCCGGGCCCAGCCGGGATAGCGATCCCAGCGGTCGTTCCAGCGGTCGTCGCGGCGATCCCAGCGGTCGTCGCGGATGTTGTCGCGCCGGTCCCAGCGATCGTCGCGGCGGTCATCCTTCCAGTCGCGCCTGTTTTCGGCCCGGTCGCCCCGTTGATCCCGCCGGTCATCGCGATTGTCGCGGTTGCGGTCACGATTGCCGTCGCGGTTGCCGTTCCGGTTGCGGTCGTTGCTGGCGGTGGTGCGGTTGCGGTCGCGTTGTTGTTGCTGGCCTGCGCCTTGCTGGCCCTTGGTCCTTGGAGCTCTTGCCGTGGTTCAGGGAGGGGCCGCCGCTGCTCTTGGCCTTCTTGCTCCAGCCACCACTGGGCTTCTTGGAGCCGCGGTTCAGGCTGGAGCCCGAGGTCTTGAAGCCGCTGTGCCCCTTGGAGGCACGGTTCTTGCTGCCGCCACCGCTGCGGCCCCCGCTCTTGCGGCTGCCCCCTCCTTTGCGGCCGCCACCGCCGCCCTTGCGGGCGATCAGCTCGCCGTTGGAGGCCGACTCCATCTGCGCTGGGCCCGGAGCGTCAAAGCTGGCCATCGCCGGCAGGCTGGGCAGCACCAGGAGTGCCTGCCAGCAGCAGGCCGAAGGCTGAACGTGGGCGTTTCATTCCAGCACCCCCTCGCAGCCGTCGTCGTAGCAGGTGAGGTCCACGCGACCGCTGTCATCGAACATCACCACCACCAGGTCACGGCCCGCGGTGGCTTCGGGACGCTCCTCGCGCACGCTGTTGAGGTAGTTGGGGTTCACCACGCAGAGGTCGCGGTCGTTGAAGCAGATCGTGTTGGTGGAGAAGCGGGCACCGGCGGAGGTGAGGTTCTCCCAGTCCTGGCTGCCGGCGGTCATCACGCTCATGGTCAGCGGGCTGTCGGTCACCCGGATGGAGGTGACGCTCTTGCCGATCGTGTGGCGGTAGACGGTGACATCGCCGCTGGCCTCATCGATGGCTTCCACGGTGCAGGGCTGGGCGGCCCCGCCCCGCACCGTGCAGGTGGTCTCGAGTTGGTAGAGGAGCGTGTCCTCAGCGGCCCTGGCCGGTGACAGTCCCAGCACCGTGGCGGCGGCCCAGGTGGAGGCGACGGCGACCGTGGCCAGGAGTCCCATGCGGGCCAGGAGGCCCTGGGCGCCCCGGTGCAGACGAGGAGTGCGGGTGAGCATGAATGGTCAATCCCCAGAGAATTGCGGGATACCTCTCCACGTGGCGACGGTGGAATCAGACGTCACGGCTTTGTTGCACATGACTGGTGCTGCGGGGTCGGCTGGATCGCAGCAGGCACTCGCTATTGAGAATCGCTTGCAAAATGCGCCGCTCTTGTTTAGGTTGCGAGTCATTCGCAACTAGGCCCTTCAGGCGATGACCTTTCGACTGCTCTCCGACACGCCCCTCAGCGCCGTGCGGTTGCCGGCCGGGCACTCGGTGCTGCTCGATCCCGCCCGCCGCGCCGGCAGTGGCTGCATTGAGGTGCTCGAAGGCGTGGCCCGCGTCTACTGCCCCTGTGAGGAAACCGAAGGCATGACCCTGGCCTTCCTGCAGGCCGGCGATCAGCTCGACGCCTCACGCCTGTGCAGCGAGGGCGCCTGCGTGGAGGCCCTCACGCCGCTCTGTTTCAGCACCAGCAGCACCCTCGACCCCGAGGCGGGGCTCGACCCGGTGAACGAGTGGACCCTGCAGCTGCTGCGGATCCGCCACCTCGGCACGGCGGAACAGCGCCTCCATGCCCTGCTGGCCATGCTGGTGCGCCGCATGGGACGCCGCTGCGGCCCCTGGTGTGATCTGCCCTTCCGCCTCACCCACGAGCGCATCGGCGAACTGATCGGCACCACCCGGGTCACCACCACCCGGCTGATCTCGAGGATCCGCCAGGCCCAGTTGATCGAGGTGCCCGCCGGGTCCGCCGGGATGCGCCTGGCTCCCTCCCTGGTCGAGTCAGCTCCCCTGGCCAACGCCTGAGCAGGCTCCCCCCCCCTTGTTTCCTTTCCTCCCTTCGCCCGTCAACTCGAACCATGGCTCAGCCGATCGGACCCGCCAACGACAGCCCCGACTCCGCCAACCGCCGGGGCCCCAGCGAAGCCAAGAAAAAGGGCTGCAAGACCAGCAAGTGCTCCAACTGGAAGGGCGGCAAGTGCCGCTGCGGCAAGGCCTAGTCCTCCTTGAGGCTGGGCACCAGGGCCAGGGCGGCCACCAGGCCCAGCAGCAGGATCAGCAGCGCCGGAATCAGGGCCGCCCCCACCCGTTCGTCACTGGCGTACTGGTACACCCGCACCGACAAGGTGTCGAAATCAAAGGGCCGCAGCGCAAAGGTGAGGGGCAGCTCCTTCACGGTGTCGACGAACACCAGCAGTCCGCCCACCAACAGGGGCCCGCGCAGCAGGGGCAGATGCACCCGCCGCAGCACCTGGGGCCAGCTGCAGCCCAGTCCGGTGGCAGCCTCATCCACACAGGGGGAAATCCGCTCCAGGCCGGCGTCGAGGCCGCCTTTGCCCACGGCCAGAAAGCGGTCGCTGTAACCCCACACCAACAGCAGCAGGGGGCTCAGCTGCCAGGGTCCGCCCAGCAGCATCAGGGCAAGGGCCAGCACGGTGCCTGGCACCGCGTAGCCCATGCCGGCCACGAAGGTCAGCTGCCGGATCAGCGGCTGCTGGATCCAGCGCCGGGCGATGGAGAGCAGCAGTGCCAGGCCCATGGTGAGCCCAGCGGCCACCAGGCCCAGACCCAGACTGCGGCCGGTGAGTCCGGCCAGCTCCGCCACGCTTTCGCCCCGCAGTTGATCCCAGCTCATGGCCGTCCACACCAGCGGCAGGCCCAGGGTGAGCAGGGGGGGCAGGGCCGTGAGCAGCTGGCTGAGGCTGGCCCGCCAGCCCGTCAGCACCCAGGGCTTGAGGCTGTCACCGCGGCTGCCCATCAGCCAGCGGCGGCTGCGGCGGCGCAGCTGGCCTTCGATCGCCACCAGCAGACTCACGATGGCCAGGGCCACCAGGGCCAGGGCCACTGCCCCCTGGGGGTCGCCCTGGTCCTGCCAGCGACGCAGGATCCCGGTGGAGAGGGTGGGAACGCCCAGCAACTCCACCGCCCCCAGCTCGTTCACCACCTCCATCCCGCTGAGGGCCACGCCGGCGCCGATCGCGGGCAGGGCCATCGGCAGGGCCACCCGCCGGAAGGAGCCCCAGGGTCCGGTGCCCAGGGAGCGGCAGGCCTCGAGCTGGCGCCGCCCACTGACGGCGAAGCTCTCGGTGCTGAGCAGGAACACATAGCTGTAGGTGCCCAGGGTGAGCACCGCCAGGGCCCAGCCGAGCCCATGCACCCGCCAGCTCAGGCGGCTGCCGAGGTCGATAGCGGTGGCCGCCAGCAGATAGGTGGGGGTGGCCAGGGGCAGCAGCTGGGCGATGCGCAGCCAACGCCGGCCCGGGAACTGACAGTTGGCGGTGAGCCAGCCATTGGCGGTGCCCAGCACTGCCCCCGCCACCCCCACTCCCAGCACCAGCGCCAGGGTGTTGGCCACCTGCTCGCCCCCTTCGTAGCCCAGACCCAGCCGCTCCAGGCCGCCCTCCTGGACGGCGAAGACCAGCAGGGCCGCCACCGGCAGCAGGGCCAGGCCCGACACCAGCACCACGCCCGCCCCCAGCAGCGACCGCTGGGGCAGGTGGGCGTGAGTGGGCCAACGGGGCCAGGGGGCTGGACGGCTCTGAGCTGCCTGGACGTCTGCGGAGTGGGCGATCACTTCCAGCCGCTGGCCTGCATCAACGCCACGGCGTCCTGGTTCTTGTTGCCCATCTGCTCGGCTGAGACGCCGTTGGCCTTGAAGGTGCCGAAGGTCTTCAGTACCTCATTATCGCCGTAGCCGCTGAGGGGGTACTCGTTGTTGGCTTCGGCGTAGCCCTTGCCGCCGGTGGGGGAGGCCAGGAACTCAAGCAGCAGCCGGGCGCCTTCAGGATTGCTGGCGTGGCGGGTCACGCCGGCACCGCTGATGTTCACGTGGGAGGGATCGGGGAACACAACCTTGAGCTTGCCAGCCAGCTGCTTGTCCTCCGCTCCGTTCTCGCCGGAGAGCATGCGGGCCACGTAGTAGGTGTTGACCACCGCCACGCCGCAGTCGCCCTTGGCCACAGCCCGGGACATGGGCGTATCCGACGTGAAGAAGGGCTGCTCCACGTTGGCCACCATGCCCTTCACCCAGCCCTTGGTGGCGTCGTCGCCCTGCTGGATGATCTGGTCTGCCACCAGGGACTGGTTGTAGACGCTCTTGCTGTTGCGCAGGCAGAGCTTGCCCTTGAGTTCCGGTTTGGTGAGATCGGCGTAGGTGGTGATCGTGGCGGGATCCACCAGATCGGGATTCACGATCACGGCCCGCACCCGTCGGGTGAGGCCGAACCAGCGGCCCTTGGAGTCGCGCAGGTCGGCGGGCACATCCCTCTCAAGCGCAGCCGACTTGGCGGGCTGGAACAGGTCCATGCGGGTGGCCTTGTCCAGCCGGGCCGCATCCACCAGCACCAGCAGGTCTGCGGGGCTGTTCTCACCTTCGCTGCGCAGGCGCTCGATCAGGGCGTCGTCCTTGGCTTCCAGGAGGTTCACCTTGATGCCCGTGCGGCGGGTGAATTCCTTGTAGAGCTCCTTATCGGTGTTGTAGTGGCGGCCGGAATACACGCCCACCTCGGTGCCGGCCAGCTCAGGCGGCACGGCGGAGGAATCGGCCGCCTCCTGCTTCTGGTTGGCGCATCCCACGGCACCAAGGGAGACGACCAGAGCCAGGGCGAGCTTGCCAAGGGCACGTCCGCTCAGGGTTGAAGAGATCATTCAGGACGCTTGGCGTCAACAACCCCCAGAACCTAGGGATCAGCCCAGGCGTGGACCCGTGCTTAAGAGGCAGGGGCGCGTGACCATTGATACGGCCCAGGGAGCCGTGATGGGGCGCTGGCCTCAGCCGTTGCGGCGCACGCGCACCGGCACTAAGGCGGGCTGCATCAGGCCGCCACCGCCGTTGTCGTCGTCTGAGTCCGTGGTGAGCCAGAAGGCCAGACCGAGCACGCCCAGAACGCCGATGCACAACAGCAATTCAGCCATGTCGTTCTCAGGAATGTGCTGATGCTAGCCAGGCCGTCCGGTGCGGGTGTAACGGGGACCACCGTTCCCAGGGACGGTGATCTGGGGTGCTGCTCTGGCTCAGAAGCTGAAGCTGGTTTTAAGCAGAGCACCGAACTGATCCGAGCTGTTGTTGCCTTCCGGGTTGGTGAGGTAGAAGACGGCGGGTGTGATGGCGATGGCATCGGTGAGCTGCCACTGGTACCAGGCCTCCATGGCCCAGAGCCCGGATTCGGTGCTGGCGCTGCGGCGCGTGTCGGTGGCAAAGCCGGGCTGGCCGAGGGCCATCCCGAAGGCATGGCCATCCGCGAAGCCCGCGTTCCATTGGAGGCCGACCATCCAGGACTGGGAGGCGCGGAGGTTGGAGTCACCACTGGTGCGGTTGTAGCCGTAGCCGGCGCTGATCGAGGGAATCCAGCTGGCCTCGCTGGGCTGCCAGAAGCCGCTGATCCCGAAGGCGTTGGTGTCACCCGAGGGTGTGGCGATGGCCTGGCTCACGAAGGGGCTGCCGCCGGGCACCTCGACGCCGCCCTCGATGAAGGAATAGATGGCGGCCAGGCCCCAGGTCTCCTGTCCGTAGCCGAGCTGGACGGTGGCGGTGCCTGCGGAGTCGCTGCTGAACAGGCCGATCGAGGAATCGGCGCCACGGGCGGCCACGTAGTTGGCGCTGACGCTGAAGCCCTGCTGCTGCCACCAGATCCCGGCGCCGGGGCCGAGATTTTTGTTGTAGGCGATGGGAGCGCCGTTCAGGGTGAGCAGGTTGAGGATGGTGTCGCTCGGGTAGGCACTGGGCCAGAGGGCGAGCATGTCCTCCTGGCCAACGCGGGGGCCCACGGTGGCGGTGAACTGGCTGCCGATGGGGAACTGGTAGTAGAGCTTGTCGATGCCGACGGAATCAGGACCGCCTTCTTCCTGAAAGGCGACCTCGAGGGCGGAGAGGCCGGCCCCGAAGGCATTGCGGTCACCATCGAAGTTGCCAGCCCTGAGGATGGTGCGCAGCAGGTCCTTGCCGGTGAAGCTGGTGTCGAGGTTGAGCTGAACGTCGTAGTTGAAGCTGACCTGCTCCCCCAGGGGGCTGTTGTTGACGCCACCGACAACGAAGGTGGCGAGTCCTGAGAGCTTGGTGGTGGTGGAGAACTGGTTGGCTTCGAGCTCCCCGACCTTGGCCTCGAGGCCATCGACACGGCCCTTGAGGATGGCGAGTTCCTGCTCGAACTCAGCCATGAGCCGCTTGAGCTCGTCGGTGACCTCGGTGACGCGATCGAGGCAGGCGTTGAGCAGGGCCGCGGCCTCAAAGCGGGTCATGGCGCGCTGGCCGCGGAAGCTGGCGTCCGGATAGCCGGCCACACAGCCGTAGCGCTCGATCAGGTTGGCGAGGGCCTGAAAGGCCCAGTCGGTGGGCTGAAGATCGGAGAACTGGGAGATGCTGGTGACCTGCTCCTGAGCGGCGTAGCGATCAACGCCTGCAAGGTTGGCCTGCAGAGGCCCGGGCAGGGGCGCCGCGGTGGCGGCCACGGGGGCAAGCCACAGCAGGGGCAGAGCCAGGGACGAGGGGGCCGGGGGGCGGGGCCAAGACGGGAAAGACTTGAATGGGAATCATTATCGCTCAAGTCGCCCCTCTCTCGTCCTGGGGCTTGGGCCAGTTCCCGATCAGCCGAAGCCCTTGCCGGCATCCTTGGCCACGCAGGCCTGCAGTTGGCGGCGCAGCTGGTCGTGGTTGAGCTCCTTGCCGATCAGCACGATCTGGTTCTGGCGCTTCGCCGTGGGCCAGTCGCTGTCATCGATCGAAAAGCGCTTGCCCGCCAGATGGAACACGTGGCGGCGCTCACTCTCGTTGAACCAGAGAATCCCCTTGGCCCGGAACACTCCTGCGGGCAGCTGGTTGTCGAGGAAGTTCTGGAACTTGCGCAGCGAGAAGGGCCCCTCGCTCTGAAACGACAGGGAGGTGTAGCCCTCGATGGCGGCGTGGTCGGGATTGCTGCCGTGGTCGTGGCTGTGGTCGTGGCTGTGGGCGTGGTCGTGATGGTCGTGTTCGTGCTCCTGTTCGTGTTCGCAGTGGCCGTGGTCGTGGTCGCAGTGGCTGTGGTCTTCGGCGGCGGGTGCCGGCGGCGGCTGGGCCACGAGGCGATCGCTCTCGAACAGGCCCACGCTGAGCAGCAGGGCCAGGGGCACCTCCCCCTTCACCGAGCGCAGGATGCGCGCATCGGTCTTGATCTCGCGCAACTGCCGCTCCAGGGCCTGGAGTTTCTCCTCCTCCACCAGATCGCACTTGTTGAGCAACAGCATGTCGCCGTAGACGATCTGGGCCCGGGCCACCTCGCCCTCCAGCAGATCGGCGCTGAAGTTCTCGGCATCCACCAGGGTGATGATCGAATCGAGGCGCGTGGTGTCGCGCAGGTCGCTGCCCAGGAAGGTCATCGCCACCGGCAGCGGATCGGCCAGGCCGGTGGTCTCCACCACCAGGTAGTCCACCGGCTCGGGGCGCTCGAGGATGCGGTAGACGGCATCCAGCAACTCGCCGTTGATCGAGCAGCAGATGCAGCCGTTGCTGAGCTCCACCATGTCATCGCCGGTGGCGATCACCAGTTCGTTGTCGATGCCGATCTCGCCGAACTCATTCACCAGCACGGCGGTCTTGAGCCCCTGCTGGTTGCTGAGGATGTGGTTCAGCAGGGTGGTTTTACCGGCGCCCAGGAAGCCGGAGAGGATCGTCACCGGCAAGGCGGCGGGGGCTGCGGGGCTGGAGCTGCTCATGGCTTGAGGGGACATGGGGGGAGGGCTCAGATCTGGAATTCGGCAATGCCACCGCTGATCAGCACCTCGCGGTAGGTGTTGTCGGAATTCTTCCAGCGCCCGAGGGCATTCGGATTGAAATAGAGGTGCACGAAGCGCTGGTTGCGTTCCGGGCTGGGCTCGGGCCGGCGGTAGCCGGGGGTGCCCGCCGGCAGCCAGTTGCGGTACTTCGCCCGCTGGCCCGACGACCAGCTGTAGCCCCCGGTCTTGTTGCTGCGCTTGAGGCCGATCCAGAGCCCGCACTCATCGGCGGCGATGGGGGAGAAGCGCTGGGTGAGAAAGCGGTTTTCCTTGCGGTTGTTCACGGTGGCCAGGTCGCCGCCGAGCTTGCGCGCCTGCTTGCGGGCCCGCTTCCAGCTCAGGGGGCCTTCGAGCATCACATAGGCGCTGTCCTTGCGGCGAAACACCTGGAAGCCCAGGCCGGTCAGGCGGTCGACGGTCTCGCTCATGGAGGCAGGCGCTGTGGTGAGGGCCCACCGGGGCCGCTTCGAACCTAGGCGGGGCCTGGACCCGCCCTCTCTGGAACCCTGCCCACCCCCTCGGATCCCTGCTGGCTCTGGCGTTGCTGGCAGGCCTCGCACAGCCCGAAGAACTCCAGGGTGTGGAACAGGGGCAGGAAGCCGGCCAGCTCGCTGCGGGGTGGCTCCAGGCCGTGCACGGGGCAGCACTGCAGCCTGTGGGTGTGGCCACAGTCCACGCAGGTGAGGTGATGGTCGTCGCGTTCGGTGGGGGCGAACAGGGCCTCGCCGCTGGGCAGATGGCGGCAGCGCACCAGGCCCCATTGCTGCAGTTGGCGCAGGTGGCGGTACACCGTGGCCAGGCCCATGGGGGCGGCCTCGGCCTTCAGCCGCGCATGCAGATCCTGGCCGGAGAGCTCCTGGGGCGTCTGCCGCAGGGTGTCCAGCAGGCGCATCTGCCTGGCGTTGAGTGTGGGACCCACAGGCGCATGGTCGATGCGGCTGTTCTAGCCGGGAGGGAGCCAGTGCACCTGGCTCACGGCCAGGGGCAGGGGGGTCAGGGCCAGGCTCACCGCGTCAATCAGCACGGGTTGGGCCGGTGGGGGGGGCTCGCCGATCGGAGAGAGCGGGCGCAGGGCGGCCAGCAGCTGCTCGCTGCTGGGGTCGTAGTGGAGGCCCGTGCCCGGCTCCAGCTCCCAGCCGCTGAGGCGGCGGCGCCCCAGCTCCCTGCCTTGTCGGTCCAGCACCAGCAGGGAGAGTTCCGGCTGGCCGCGGCCCTCCACCAGCAGCGCCCAGGCGCGCTCGCCGCCCCGGCTGCAGGCACTGGCCACCACGGCCTCCGAGCCCAGCCACAGCTGGCGAGGCGCCTGGCCCGGCTCCACCAGCTCCAGGGAGCGGCGGAAGTCGGGCCAGTGCCGCAGCAGCAGGGCCCGACCCGCCTGGGGACAGAAGCTGCTCAGGTCGCGGCTGCCCGGCAGGGTCTGCCGCCGGGGCTGGCGGGGCGGCAGGGTTTCGAGATGGAGCCCCTCGCTGTCAGGCACCACCACGGCGCCGCCGCCGGGCAGCAGCAGCATCGGCCCGGTGGCCTGCCAGGGCAGGCGCGAGCGTGATCCCTGGGGGGTGCCATCGCGGCGCGGGGCGATCAGCTCGGCGCGGGTGCCCGAGTCGTCGAGGTCGCCGCTCTGCACCAGCAGCTCCCCCAGCCGGTTGCTGCTGAGGTGGGCGAAGGTGACCCGTTCCTCTCCCAGGGGCTGGGGGGCGGCCGCCCGCACGGGCGCCAGTCCGCGCTCAGCGGGCGCCAGGTTGCGCTGCTGCAGGGCGATGGTCCAGAGCCGCAGCTGCCCGGAGGGCTCGCGGCTGGCCGCGGCCACCCCAGAGCCATTGCCGAGCGGGATCACCACGGGAATCGAGGGCCACACCGGGCTGATGGCGCTCCAGCTGCCGTCGTGGTGGCGCAGCTGCAGCTGCTCCCCGTCCCCCTCAGGCACCACCGCCATCACCCTGGGGCGGGGATCCCACAGCCAGCTGCTGGGCGGCAGGGCCAGGCCGCGGCCATCGCGGCCGGCGAGATCGAGTTGCAGGGGCCCCGCCAGCCGCTGGCCATCGCCGAGGCTGAGCAGCAGGTTGTCGCCCCGGCCCAGCCAGCGGTGCTCCAGGTCCGGCTCCAGACGACTGCCTTGTTGCAGGCTCTCCGCCGTGATCGGTCGGCTGAAGCGGGCCTGCAGCGCCGCGGGGCCGGAGCTGGCCGGGGCGGTGCTGAGGCGCTCCAGGCGGGGCGGCAGGCGCACCAGCAGCTGTTGCTGCACGGTGGCCACAGCGGCCAGGGCCCCCAGGGCCCCGAACAGGCCGCGGCTGCCGACCGAGCGCAGCGCCTGGAAGCTGGGCTTCATGGCTCCAGCGGCCGGGCCGGCCGCGGAATCGGCTGAATCGAGCTGGGCACCACCTCCAGCCGCCCCTCGGTCACCGCCATGCGGCCTTGGATGGCCAGCCACTGGTCGGTCTGGGGCCTGGGCCCTTCGCTGGGCCAGCGCACCGACAATCCCACCGGTGTGGCATCGGCCAGGCAGCAGCGCACCAGTAACCGGGCCAGCTGGGGTGGCTCCCCCTCGATCGGCAGCACGAAGCCGCTGATGCGCACCGGATCGCCCTCGAACAGCTGCGGGTCGGGCTGGCTGCGCAGCAGCCGCACCCAGTCCGTGAGGCTGCGCTGGGCCGGTGGCAGCACGAAGCTGAGCTCGGCGTCGGCGGTCTCGTCGCTGGGGCGCTGGCTGGCCAGATCGGCAAAGGAGGGGTTGGGGGGCAGCAGCAGCAGGCCGATGGCGATGGCCACGGTGAGCAGGTCCCGCCAGGCGCTGCCGGGCTGGGGCCGTTCCGGCCGGCAGCGCAGCTGGGCCACGGCCAGGCCGAGCAGCAGCACCCCGGCGATCCATACCAGCGGATGGAACACGGCCCGCAGCAGCAGATCCAGCCGGCCATCCACGCTGCTGCGCAGCATCACGGCGGCCCAGAGGGCCAGGGGCATGGCCTGGCGCAGCCGGGGCAGAAAGCGTTGTTTCAGGCTGGCCATCTCAGAGCTTCCACAGGTTCACCCACTGGCCGATCACCAGCACCAGCAGGCTGGCGCCGGTGGCCGTCACCAGCAGGCCCTTGGGGCGGAACAGCAGGCCCAGCAGACCGATCAGCTTGAGGTCGATCACGGGGCCCAGCAGCAGGAAGGCCAGCAGGGCCCCGGGTGTGACCTGGGCCGCGAAGCCCAGGGCCAGAAAGGCATCCACGCTCGAGCACACCGACACCACCAGGCTCAGGGCCATCAGCGCCAGGATCGAGAGGGTGGGGGCGCCCCCCACGGCCAGCAACCACTGGCGGGGCAGCAGGCTCTGCACCAGGGCGGCGATGGCGCAGCCGAGCACCAGCAGCAGGGCCAGATCGATGAACTCGCGGCTGCCGTGCTGCAGCACGGTGGCCCAGCTCGGCCGCTCCACCGGCTGCGGCGGCGCCATCGGCTCGGTGAGGCCCACCACCCCGGCGCGGCGCTCCAGCAGGCTGACGCTGCTCAGGGGCTGGTTCAGCCGCCGCTCCTCCAGCAGATCGGTGCGGAACAGCTCGGCCTCGGGCAGCTGCCGCAGCACCAGGGTCAGGCCCAGGGCCAGCAGCACGGCCCCGAGGGGTCGGGCCAGCAGCATCCAGGGCCGGTCCGGAAAGGCCGCCCAGGTGCTGGCCAGCACGATCGGATTCAGCACCGGAGCCGCGAACAGAAAGCCCAGCCCCGTGCCCACCGGCGCGCCGCCCACCAGCAGCCGCCGCGCCACCGGCACGTTGCCGCACTCACAGGCAGGCAGGGCGAACCCCAGGGCGGCGCCGGTGAGGGGGCCCCACACGGGGTGGGCCGGCAGCCGCCGCAGCCAGCGCCCCCCCGGCGCAAAGCGCCGGGCCAGGGCGGCGATCGCCACGCCGATCAGCAAAAAGGGCAGGGCCTCCACCAGCAACCCCTGAAACAGGGCCCAGGCCGTGGCCAGCCGGGTGAGACTCACGCCTGAGGCCCCGCGAAGAGACTGCCCTCGAACCACGTCGGCGTTGCGGTGTAAGTGGCGGCGTTGTGGCTGTTTTCCCGGGCTTCGCTCTTCCAGCAGCAACTGCGGCCGCCATCGCGGCGCTGCAGCAGTTCGTTGGCCCAGCCCCACACGAGGGCGGCACTGGCCTCCATGCCCACGTTCTGCATCACCCGCAGATCCAGGGCACCGGCATTGTGCAGGGTCTGCCACTGCTCCAGCAGGGGATCGTCGGCATTGGCCAGAAACGTGTGGTCGAACTGGTGGGCCAGCTGGGCCTCCAGGGGCCTGAGGCTGGAGAAGTCCACCACGAAGCCGCAGGCATCGAGGTCGGTGGCGGCGAACCAGAAGGTGAAGCTGCGGCTGTAGCCGTGCACGAAGCGGCAGTGGCCGCCATGGCGCCACTGGCGATGGCAGCACGGATAGCCCTCAAAGTGCTTGCTGCAGGTGTAGGTCGCCGGCGCGGGCATGGGAGAGGATCGAAGCAGCGGCAGAGCGGTGACGTTGCAAGGTCTATTTCAGCGTGGGCCGGGGCAGCTGCCGGAGCCAGGCCTGATCGAGGCGCTGCGTTTCAGTGCCGATGGCCTGATTCCCGCCGTGGCCCAGGACTGGCTGGACGGGGCGGTGCTGATGCTGGCCTGGATGAACCGGGAGGCATTGCAACGCACGTTGGAGAGCGGCGAAGTGCACTACTGGAGCCGCTCGCGTCAGCAGCTCTGGCACAAGGGGGCCACCAGTGGCCACACCCAGCACCTGCGCGGCCTGCGTTACGACTGCGACGCCGATGTGCTGCTGCTCAGCATCGAGCAGGTGGGTGATGTGGCCTGCCACACCGGCGCCCGCAGCTGCTTCTATGACGACGGGCCCGAGCCCAGTGCCGGCGGAGCCGCCGCGCCGCCGCCGCCCGCCGATGCCTGCACCGAACTGATGCGGGTGATTGAGGGGCGCCGTGACCAGCCCGAGCCCGGCAGCTACACCAACAAACTGCTGGAGGGGGGCGACAATCGCATCCTCAAGAAAATCGGCGAGGAGAGTGCCGAGTTCGTGATGGCCTGCAAGGACGGCCAGCCTGCGGAGATCGCTGGGGAGGCCGCCGATCTCGTGTATCACCTGCAGGTGGCCCTGGCCTTCCACGGCGTCAGCTGGCGGCAGGTGCAGCAGGTTCTGGCTGCCCGCAGCGGCGCGCCCCGCAGGCCGTGAGCCCATCCCCGCAGAAAGTGAGAACCATTATCGTTTAGCCTCTTGGCGGCTCAGCGGTTCAGTGGGCCGCGATCCCCTCCTCGACGTGGTTCTTGTGCTCGCTTCCATCCTTCGGGCCGCAGGTTGTCTGGCCGCAACGGCCCTCCTGGTGGGATGTGCTCCCCGCGCCGGTGGGCCCCAGGGGTCTTCAGCGCCGGCCGAGTCGTCGGGTCCCGACCAGCAGCGCCTGGCTGTGCTCACCAGCGTGTTTCCCGCCACGGCCCTCACCCAGGCCGTCGCCGGCGACTGCGCCACGGTGTCCCAGCTGCTGCCGCCGGGTACCGGGCCCCACAGTTACCGGGCCAGCCCCGGCGATCTGCTGAAGGTGGGGCAGGCCGAGCTGCTCGTGATCAATGGCCTCGGGCTCGAGACCTTTCTCGACAAGCTGGTGAGCGGCGCCGCCGCCAGTGGCCTCACCGTGATCGATGCCAGCGCCGAGCTCACCCCCATCCCTGCTGAGGAGCCCCATGGCGGCAAGCAGGGCCATGACGACCACAGCCACGACGACCACAGCCACGCGGGCCACAGGCACGGCCCCGACAACCCCCATGGCTGGCTCGATCCCCGCAATGCCGCCCAGCAGGTGAGCACCATCCGCGATGCCCTGATCCGCGAGGACCCCGGCTGCGCCGAGGGCTACCGCGAGCGAGCCGCGGCCTACACCGAGCGCCTCGAAGCCCTGGACAAGCGGCTGGCGACCGCCCTGGCCCCCTACCGCGGCCGCACCCTGGTGAGCCAGCACGATGTGACTCCCTACCTGGCCCAGCGCTACGGCCTCAGCAGCACCTTCCTGGTCCCGGAGCCAGAGATGGCCCCGGGTCCCGCCGACCTGCGCCGCGTGGACGCCGTGGTCCGCAGCCAGGGCCTCAACGGCGTCCTGGTGGATCCAGGCGAACCCCCCGGGGCCCTGGTCGCCCTGGTGCGTGATCGGCAGCTGGTGCTGGTGCCCTTCGACCCCCTCGAGGCCGCCTCGGTGCCCGTGGCTGAGGCCCCGGACCACTTCCTGGAGGTGATGGAGCGCAACGGCTCGGCCCTGGTTGAGGTGCTGAAGGGTTCGCGCCCATCTGGCAGCTAAATTCAACTGATGATGGAAACCGTTCTCGAAGTCAGCGGACTCACCGTGTGCCGCGGCGTCAACGGTGGCCACGTCCACGGCGGCGGCGGCGCTGACGGGCCTGCAACCAGCCTGAGCCCTCGGGGGAGGGCGCGATCAGCCCCAGGGCCATCACCCTCCAGACGGCCCGCCGCTGTGGAGAACGTGAGCTTTGTGCTGGAGGCCGAATCCGACACGGCCCTGGTAGGCCCCAACGGAGCCGGCAAGAGCACCCTGGTGCAGGCAATCCTGGGCCTGCTGCCGCGCCAGGCCGGCGAGGTGCGCCTGCTCGGAGCGCCCCTCTCTCCGGCAGGCCACCTGCCTGCCGCCGTGCGCGCCCAGGTGGCCTACCTGCCCCAGCAGGTGGTGATTCGCGGCCGCTTTCCCCTCACGGTGGCCGAATTCGTGGCCCTGGGCTGGGAGCCCAGCGGGCTGCAGCTGCCCTGGAGCCGCCGGGCCGGCCGCAGCGCGGCGGTGCGCGAGGCCCTGCGCCGCACGGCGGTGCAGGATCTGGCCGAACGCCTGATCAGCAGCCTTTCTCCCGGCCAGTGGAAGAGGGTGCTGCTGGCGTTCTGCGTGGTGCGGCCGCGGCGCTTGCTGGTGCTGGATGAGGCCCAGGCCGGCCTCGATCCCCAGGCCTCCGATCAGTTTCACAGCCTGCTGTTTGAGTTGCGCCGCACCGAGGGCTGGGCCGTGCTGCAGGTGTCCCACGACCTGGCCATGGTGCGCCGCACCTGCGACCGGGTGCTGTGCCTCAACCGCAGCCTGCGCTGCTCCGGCCCGCCCGACCACGCCTTGCAACCGGCGGAACTGGAGCGCCTCTATGGCTCCGGCTACGTGCCGTACCACCACCATCATCCGAGCGGCCTGGCCCTGCCCAGTCCATGACCCCGGTGGCCCTCGCCCCGCTGCCCCCCCTGGATGAGCTGCTGGCCCTGCCCTTCATGCAGCGGGCCATGCTCGCCGGGCTGCTCAGCGGCGGCCTCGGGGGCCTGCTGGGCAGTGTGGCGGTGTTGCGGCAGCTCTCCTTCTTCAGCGATGCCCTGGGCCATTCAGCCCTGCTCGGCATCAGCCTCGGGCTGGTGCTGGGCCTGAACCCAACCGCGGTGTTGATCCCCTTTGCCGTGCTGTTTGCCCTGCTCGTGGGCCAGCTGGTGCAGCGCAGCAGCCTGCCCGCCGATGCCCTGCTCAACATCGTCTACTCCTCGGCCCTGGCGATCGCAGTGGTGGTGCTCAGCCTGGTGCCTGGCCGGCGCAACAGCCTGGAACAGCTGCTGTTCGGCGACATCCTGGCGGTGGGCTGGCTGGATCTGGCCCTGATCGCCGGCCTGCTGGTGCTGGTGCTGGCCTACCTGCTGCTCACCCGCCGCAGCCAGATCCTGCTCACCCTCGATGAGGGGTTGGCCACCACTCAGGGGGTGGCGGTGGCACGACAGCGCCTGCTGTTCGTGGTGGTGCTGGCGGTGGTGGTGGCCCTCTCGATCAAGGCGGTGGGGGTGCTGTTGATCAGTGCTTTTCTGGTGATTCCGGCCTGTTCGGCCCGGTTGGTCAGCCGTTCCTTCGGCAGCTACATGGCCACGGCCACCCTGCTGGGGGCCGGCTGCGGCGTGGCCGGGCTGCTGCTCTCCGGCCTGCTCAATCTGCCCTCAGGACCGTGTGTGGTGATCCTGCAGTTGCTGGCGTTTCTGCTGGCCCTGCTGCTGGCGCCGTGGCTGCAGGCGGCGGCTGGCTGAGGCCGGGCTGGGCCTGCAGCCAGCGCAGGGTGGCCCGATCCCGCTCGCTCAGCTCCAGCACTGGCATCGGGCCTGGAATCGCGGCCAGGGCGTCGCCGGCAACATCGCTGTGGCCCCAGAGCCCGAAGGCGTGGCCCAGCTCATGCAGGGCCGTGGCCTGGGTGGCCTCCAGCCGCTGCCCCGGACTGATGCTCACCAGCACCTCGGGCTCCAGCTGCCAGCGGCCCTGCCGCAACACGGCCACGAGCTGCAACTCGGCCCGGCCATGGCTGGCCCGCCCACCCCTGAGGGGAGGCCGGCGGCGCAGCAGCTGAATCTGGGCCTGGCGGGGATCGTCCACCAGGGTGATCGGCAGCTCCGCGCTCCAGGTGTTCAGGGCGGCCTGCACTGCCTGACGCCAACGGCCATCCCAGCGGGCTGCCGGCCCTGTCGTGGCGCCCGGCTCGATCCAGACGCACCAGTGGTCGCGCCGGGGCCACCCCCTGTGGGTGGGCCTCAGCAGGTGGCGGTAGTCGCGGGCCACTGCTGGAGCTGCTGGGGGCGGGGTTCGCTCAGCGGCTGGAGGCAGGGGCAGCAGGTGCCTGTCTTCGGCGACGGGGCAGCCAGGGGAGCCGGCTGGCGTGGCGGCCAGCAGCGGCTGGGCCAGGGGTTGGGCCAGGAGGGCGCTGGTCAGGGGCAGGACCAGGAGGTGCTTGGCCATCGAGGCTGGAATCCCAACCCCCAGAAGCCCGAAGGGGATCGGGGTGGGGGGGACGACCCGTCGCAGCAAGCGTCGCATCCTGGTCAGTGGTCTCAGCCCAACCCCTGGCTGGGCAGACCCACGCCCCGGGCCATGAGAGTGGCCAGCAGGGGAATCAGGGCGAAACCGGCCAGTTCGATGTTCAGGATCCAGGCCAGCCGTTGGGCCAGGGCCTCACTCACCTGGGGCAGTTCTCCCTTGCGCAGCGGAATCGCCCAGAGGATGTAGGTGACTGTTGGATAGAGGGACAGGGCACCCACGGAGAGGTAGACCCCGACCTTCCACCAGAAGAGGGGATTCTCGGTGTAGAAGCTGCTGATCTGTCCGTAATACAACACACGCAGGATGCCGCTGCCCAGCAGCGCCAGGGCCGCCAGGCCGTAGACGATGTCCGTGATCACCATCAAGGTGGCGTTCTCCTTGCTGGGGTTCGGGGCGATCAGACGCCGCTCCAGGACCAGCGCCCCGAAACAGACCATGAAGCTCAGGTAGTGCACATAGGCCACCCCGGCACGGGGGAGCACATCGGCGGGAAGTGCGGCCAGCAGGGGCATGCGGGGGTGAATTCCATGGTTCTTCAGCCGCGCGAGTTTAACGGCGACATCACCGCGGCCGCGAGCTGGCAGCTCCGAAGTGAAGATGAAGTGTTGCTGAAAATGTGTAGCAAGTTGGAAGGTTGGAAGCTTTTCCGTTGATTCTTGGTTTGGCCGAAAAATTCCTTAGGTTCATTCAACTCAAGTCGCTATCGATGCCAAGCTCACTGAGCGCCTATCTGGCCGAGATCGGTCGCCATCAACTGCTTTCCCCGGAGCAGGAGCTCACCCTGGGCCGCAAGGTGCAGGCCATGGCCGGGTTGCAGGAGCGCTGCCGGGAGGCCGGCGGTCAGGGGCCAGCCTGTGAGTACAGCGACCAGGAGCGCCGCACCATGCGCCTCGGTGAGCGGGCCAAGAACCAGATGATCACCGCCAACCTGCGCCTGGTGGTGAACCTGGCCAAGCGCTACCAGAACAAGGGGCTCGATCTGCTGGATCTGATTCAGGAGGGCACCCTGGGCCTCACCCGCGCCGTGGAGAAGTATGACCCCACCCGCGGTCACCGCTTCAGCACCTATGCCTACTGGTGGATCCGACAGGGGCTGAACCGGGCGCTCTCCACCCAGAGCCGCACGATTCGGATCCCCGTCAATGTGAACGAGAAGCTCACGCGCCTGCGGGCTGCCAAGGCCCGCTACCTGCAGTCCCACGGGGTAAACCCTGCTGCCCCGGCCCTGGCGCGGGCGATGAATCTGCCCCTCACTGAAGTGGAGGAGCTGCTGGGCTGTGAACTGCGCAGCATCACGGTGAGCCTGCAGGGTGTGGTGAAGTCGAAGTCAGACCCCTCGGAGCTGGTGGATGTGCTGCCCAGCCAGGAGCTGGCCCCCATGGAGCGGGCCGAACTGGCAGAACGAAGTGCCTCGGTGTGGGTGCTGCTGGAGCGCTCCAACCTCACCCCCAAGGAGCGCACGGTGTTGATGTTGCGCTTCGGGCTGGATGGCAGCCACGAGTGGCGCACCCTGGCGGAAGTGGCGCGACAGCTGGATTGCAGCCGGGAGTATTGCCGCCAGGTCGTGCAGCGCGCCCTGCGCAAACTGCGGAAAACCGGCATTGAAACCGGCCTGGTCGAAGCCTGAAGTCGGTCAAGAATGGACGGGTCGGCCGTTGGATCGTTCTGTGTCCCAATCCGTTGATGCTGAGGTGCTGGAGAGCACCGTCGTTGACGAAGCCTTGCTGCTGAGGCTGTTGCGCCGTGCTGGGCGGGGCATGGCCAGGCCGGCCCTGGAATGCCTGGAGATGCTCCTGGATGGCGACACCCCCACGCCGGCCAAGCTCACGGTGCTGGCGGCGCTCACCTACCTCCTGGTGCCCCTGGATCTGATCCCAGATTTCATCCCGGTGGCCGGCTTCAGTGATGATCTGGTGGCCATCACCGCCCTTCTGGGCATCTGCGGTCGCCACCGCACCGAAACCATCCGGATGCGGGCGCAGCGCAGACTGGACCGTTGGTTCCCGCTGGGACGCTGATCGGCCAACGCCCTGGCCCTCCCCCTGCTGCCCCGTTCCTGCCGTGATGCTGTGTCGCCATGTCCCAGTTGAGTCCTGAGCAGCTCGAGGAGCTTCAGGCCTTCCTCAAGGACTGGCTGCGGCACACAGGTCGCACCCAGGCCGACCTGCGGCGGGCGCTGCAGGCGAGCTCGATCCGGATGCCGGTGCTGCTCGATGCCCTGCAGCACACCTACGCCGGCCAGGGGCTCACGGGCCTGGCCGACCAGCTCTGCGGCATCGAGGAGCGCTGGCAGGTGGAGGATCGGGCTGTCGACTCCGCTCCTGCTCCGGCCGCCCACGACGGCAGCGCTTCCCTCGGTCAGCTGGATCTTCTGTTGCAGGAGATCCGCGCTGAACGGCGCGATTGAGTCGTTTTCGCCAGAGTGGGGTGAACGTTTCTCATCTGCATGATCACGTCTTTGGGCCGGGTCCTGGGGCTGTTCTGCCTGGCATGCGCTGCCATGGAGGTGCCAGCAGCCCTGGCCCAGCGGGAGGGCTACCTGCTGGGTCCAGGCAGTTCTGTCGGCCCTGCCACCAAGGTGAAGCCCACCAACTGTGTCACCGGGCCCGATGGAGCCGTGACCTGTGACACTGAGTTGGAAAATCCCGTCGGCGACACCCCAGCCCGCCCCCAGTTCGAGTTGTTTGGAAACTGAGCGCCCCCTGGCCTCTGCATCGTTCTTTGGGCTGCTCAGGCCCCAGCCCCACCCCTGGTGCAAGAGTTGGGCGCCTGATGGATGCCAACCCTGTCCCGGCCCCCCGTGTTGCGCCTGCAGCGTCTGTTCGACGATCTCAACTATCTGTTCGTGATCGACCGCGCCGAGCGGCAGCTGGCCAAGCTGCTCGGCATCGTGCTGGTCGTGGTGATGGCTGCGGCCACCCTCCAGTTGATCTGGCAGGTGGCCCTGGCCCTGAGCGTCCCCCAGACCCCTTGGCTGGGGGACAAGCTGAACCGGGTGCTCGGCGATCTGCTCAACCTGCTGATCGCGGTGGAGGTTCTGCAGAACATCACCTCCTATCTGCGCCGCCATGTCGTTCAGATCGAGCTGGTGCTGCTGACGGCCATGACCGCCGTGGCCCGGAAGGTGATCGTGCTGCCGGCCGGTGCCGAGAGCAAGCCCCAGCTGCTGGCCGGCCTGGGCATCGCCGTGCTGGCCCTGGCAGGTGCCTACTGGTTGGTGCGCTCGCTCACCCTGCGCAAGAAACCCTCCAGAACAGCGCAAGCCAGACGGATCCGGGGAAAGGATCAGTAGCGGCCACCCGATGGCGGCGGTGGGGGGGGATCACCATCCAGTCGCCCTGCCTCAGCGGCCTGGCCACGGGCTCATCGGCGAACTGCAGCAAGGCTGAACCCTGCACCAGGGTGATCCATTCATAGTCGGCCTGGTCATACCACTGATCAGTGGCGGTACTGGCTGCGCAGGAGTGGATCCGCTCCAGCCTCCAGCCTTCGCCCCTCACCAGCACGCTGCTGGATTCCATTCCCTCAGGGGGGCAGGGTTGGCTCAGGAGGTTGGTGCCGGCGGTTTCACCTGGCTGCTGCTCTCCCCAGCGGCGCCCGATCTCAAAACCGCAACGGCGCGCCAGCTCCACCACCTGGTGATGGTGCTCACAGTCCCTCAAGGCCTGGCGCAGGGCTGGATCCGTTTCGCTGAGAGCCACAAAGGCATTCAGTTGCCTCACCTTCTCCAGAAACTGTTGCAGTTGGGCTTCAGCCAAGGTGGGCAGCGGCACCGGGGTGCGCGGTGGTCAGCGGTTTGATCATGCGCCAGCGCTCGAAGCTCACCCCTTGCAGCTGCACGGTTTCAGCCGCCTCCACCTGCCAGCCGCGCCTCAGCAACAGGGGCCTGGAAAGCTGGCTGGCCTCCGTGCGCAGCTGGGTGACGCCATGCCGCCGCGCGTGGGCCTCCAACTGCTCAAGAATGGTGCTCGCCAGCCCGCGCCGGCTGGCCAAGCCGCGGCTGTAGAGCAGGGAGAGGCGATCGGCCGGCTCGAGAATGCCGAAGGCCTCGAGCTGATCGGGTTGATTGATCGGGTGGCTGCCCAAGCCATGGCCGCGTTCGAGGGCCATCGCCACGCCATTGCCGTGGGACGCATGCTCAACCCAGGCCGCAATCTGGTCGGGACTGTAGAGCCGAACCGCCTGGCTCATGACAGCGTCCTGATAGAGGAGGATCAGCTGATCCAGATCGCTCGGTCGCAGGATGCGCAAGCGGTTCATCCACCCGATCCACCAGAGGCATGTTCTATCACCTTCTCCATGGTGGCGGTGGCCATGGCAAGAGGGCAGCCAAATTGGCTTGGGCTCACCATTCTCAAGTTGCAAGCTTGTCAACAGCATCCGGTGGTGTAAATTTCAGATGTCTTAGAGGGAAGTTTCCCCCTATCACCTCCCCCTACCACCTCCCTGACCGATGCTCATTGGATCTGAACTGCTCGCCAAGGTCAAAGAGCTTGGTGACGTGAGTAAGTCGGAGATCGTCCGCGCCTGCGGTTACGTCTCCACCAAGAAGGACGGCGGCGATCGCCTCAACTTCACGGCCTTCTATGAAGCTCTCCTCGAAGCCAAGGGCGTCGAGCTCGGCGGCACGGGCAAGGTTGGCAAAGGTGGGCGCAAGCTCAGCTATGTGGCCACCGTGCAGGGCAATGGCAACCTGTTGATCGGCAAGGCCTACACCGCCCTGCTGGATCTCAAGCCCGGCGATGAGTTTGAAATCAAGCTGGGCCGCAAGCAGATCCGTCTGATCCCCGCAGGCGCCACCGACGAAGACGAGGATTGATGCCCCTCTGGGCACCACCTGGTTCGGAGCCGTAACGCTGATGGCCATTGGGCTGTCAACCTGAGGGATCACCAGGTGTGATCCAGCCGATGCCATCCACTGTTCTCTCCATGCGACCTCCTGCAGCCCAGCGGTTGCAGGAGGTTTTCAGCAGGGGCCTTGTGGCCTTGGTGACCCTGGTGTGGATCGGCCTGATGCCCGTGGTGCCTCCAGCCCAGGCCGCCGCTGACGGCAGCGATGCGGCCCAGCTGTTTGCCAATCACTGCTCGGGCTGCCACATCCATGGCGGCAATGTTCTGCGCCGGGGCAAAACCCTCAAGCTGGCTGCCCTGGAGCGCCAGGGCGTTGCTTCTGAGGCCGCGATTGCTGCGATTGCAGCAGCTGGTGTGGGCCAGATGGGGGGGTACGCGAACGTGCTCGGCGATGACGGCGTGCAGGCTGTAGCGGCATGGGTCTGGGATCAGGCCCAGGCGGGTTGGCCCCGTGGCTGATGGCGTCGCTGATCTCGAGCAGGGCTAGAAGGCCTGAATCCAGCCATGGATCTCCACGGCCGTCCAGATGCCCTCTCGCCAGTAGATGTCCCCTTTGACGAGGGCCTCCACCTGCTCGCGGCTCTCGGCCTCATAGATGCCGAACACATGGGTGCTGCCTTCGGTGGGTCCCAGGGTGATCAGCGTTCCCGCCTGCTGTCTGCTGTTTGAGGCCGGCGAGATGCTCTTCCCGAAAGGGTGTGCGCTTGTCCAGGGCATCGCTGCAGTAGGTACCCCAGAGCACGAAGCGGGCCATGGCGGAGTTGTGGAGTTTCTCGACCCTATCGGTGCCGGTGCACAAACCGGAACGCGCTGCCGCCAACGCCATCCTCATCCCCGGGTCGTGGTGATAGGAAGGCAGAACGACCTCTGAGCCCCTTTCCAGCCATGTTGATCCGTGCCGTTGCCCTTGTGACCCTGGCCTTCGCAGCACTGGCGTCAGAGCTGCCCGCCGAGGCCAACATGATGGATTTCATGATCCGCAAGTACTGCCTGGCTGCAGTGAATGATGAGGTGAAGGCCTCCGGGAAGCCTGCCCCGGCCGGCATGGCCGACTACACCTGCGACTGTGTGGTGCAGCAGATGAAGAGCGGCAGCAGCCAGGAGCAGGCCAAAAACACCTGCAAGGCCCGCACCGCCAAGAAATACAAGCTCTGAAATCACCCGGCTGTCGCTGGCCCGCTTCTGGCCCAGGCGGGTTCAGGGCTGGCGGCGCCAGATCAGGATGCGATTGTTGGCGGGCAGCGCCAGATCTGCCACCGGTCCCAGCCCCAGCCCCCGGGCCAGACCATCCAGAGCACTGGTGTCGCGCACGCCCATGGCTGGGTCAATTCTGCGCAGGTGGGCATCAAAGGCGGCGTTGCTCTCAGCGGTGTGAACGCCGTTGTCGCAGAAGGGGCCATAGAGCAGCAGCAGCCCCCCAGGGGCCAGCACCCTGGCGCTGCCTTCGAAGAAGGCCCCAACGGCGGGCTCGCCCATGATGTGGGCGGTGTTGGCGCTGAACACGGCGTCGTAGGGGCCGGTAGGCCAGGCGTGAGCCTCCAGCACATCGAGCGCCATCGCCGGCAGCAGGCGGGAGCCTGGGGCGGGTTGGTCGCTCCCCTCCCGAGCGATGCGCTCCTGGAGGGGGCCAACTCCTTCGGGACGCTCACTGGGCTGCCAGATCAGCTGCGGCAATTGCCTGGTGAAGGCCACCCCGTGCTGGCCGCTGCCGGAGCCCACCTCCAGCACCGCTCCCCCCTCAGGCAGCCACTGGCGCAGCACGGCCAGGATCGGAGCCGCGTTGCGGTCGCAGGCAGGGGAATACAGCATCAGAGTTGGCTTGAGACGCTCAGGGATCCAGTCCGGCCCGCAGCTCGGCGCAGAAGCGGCCCGCGGCCGCGGCCACATCGGCCTGCTGGGCCTGGGCCTCGGCCATCACCCGCACCAGGGCGCTGCCCACGATGGCGCCATTGGCCCCCCAGTCGCGCACCTGACGCACCTGCTCCACACCGGAGATGCCGAAGCCCACGGCCACCGGGGTGTCTCCCTCCTCCTTGAGCCGTCCCACCAGGGGCCCCACCCGGGCCTCGAGCCCGGCGCGCACGCCCGTGACCCCGGTGACACTGACCAGATAGGTGAAGCCGCGGCTGGCCTGGTGAATGCGGGCCATGCGTTCGGGCGGCGTGGTGGGGGCCACCAACAGCACCAGATCGAGCCCGGCGGCGGCGGCGATGCCGGAGAGCTTCTCGGCCTCCTCCAGGGGCAGGTCCGGCACCACCAGGCCGGCGGCTCCGCTGGCCGCCGCCGCCTGGCAGAAGGCCTCCATGCCCCGGTTGAGCAGGGGATTGCTGTAGGTGAACAGCACCACCGGCAGGGTGAGCTCGCCGCGCAGGCTGGCCAGCATCTCCAGCACCTTGGCAGGGGTGGTGGCAGCGGCCAGGGCCCGGCTGGCCGCTGCCTGAATCACGGGGCCGTCGGCGAGGGGATCGCTGTAGGGGATGCCCAGCTCCACCAGATCGGCGCCGGCTGCCTCCAGGGCCAGGAGGGTGGCCCGGGTGGTGGCCAGATCCGGATCCCCGGCCATCAGAAACGGCATCAGGGCACAGCGACCCTGCTGCTCCAGGTGTCGGAAGCGCTGCTGGATCGGAGTTGGAGCGACGGACACAGCGGCTGCAGGGGCTGGCCTGTGAGCCTATGCCTCGCCGTGGAGCGTGTCTGGGCGAGTGGCGTCGCCCGAGGCGGGCTCGTCTGCATCAGTGCCGAGTTGGCCGGTGTCGCGTAGCAGGCGGAGCTGCTCCTCAGGGCTGAGGGCATCGAACTTGCGCTGCAGGGCTTCGGTGGTGGCGGCGTCGTAGCCCTCGCGATATGTGCGGCGCTGTTGCATGTAGGTCATGTTGCCGCTCAGGGCCCGCAGCAGGTAGGTGGCTGTCCAGCCCACCACCAGCACCATCAACAGGGCCGAGGCGGCGATTCCGGCGGAGAAGCTCTCGAAACCGTTGGCCTGGAACAGGGCGTAGCCCAGAGCGCCAAGGCCGAAGACTGCCAGCCCCAGCAGCAGGGATTGACCCTTGGTCATCGGGCACCCTGGCCGGCCATGCGCAGGTTGATGAACGGAGAAAACAGAATGAGACCAGGGAAGAACAGGAACACCAGTCCATAGACCCCGAAGCGCTCCACTTTGCCCATCACCGTCCAGCGCTTGACCATCCAGGCGTAAAGGGCCAGGGGGATCACCACCAGATAGGCCCCGCCGAGAGCGACGTAGAGGGCGAGCACCGGCAGCACCCCGGAGGGCAGCGCACCCAGAAGACCGAAAAGGGACACGGCCGATGTGGCAACGATGGCACCAAATCTAGAGTGCCTTTGCCGGGGGCATGGCGGAATCGGTAGACGCAGCAGACTTAAAATCTGCAGACCGCGAGGTTGTGGGGGTTCAAGTCCCCCTGCCCCCACTAGGGTCGAACCAAGTCGAAGGGAGCCAGGGTGGTGAGAGAAGTTCCAGCCCAGAAACCAGGCTCAGGCCTGCAGGGAGCAACAGTTGCGCCCTCCCGCGTGCTGCCCCCCCTGGTGTTCGGCTGCCTGTGGGTTATCGGGGGGCTCGGGACAGCGCTGGCCACAGCGGTGCTTGTGCCGGGAGCCCGGCCCGCCCTGGCCCAGGCTGCGGCCAAACCCCGTCAGGTCACGGTGAAGGAGGGTGACACCCTTGAGGTGATTGCCGGACGCCACGGGGTGTCCGTGGAGGCCTTGCAGCGTCTCAACAGCATCAGCGATCCGCGCACCCTGCAGATCGGCCAGGTGCTGAAGCTTCCCCCCGCCACCGCTCCGCGCCCCGCCGCGAAGCCGGCCCCAGCGGCGAAACCCGCAGCGGCGAAGCCCGCTGCCGCCAAACCAGCCGCCAAGCCAGCCGCCAAGACACCGGCAACCCCCACTCCTGCGACCCCCACCCCAGCCACCACGCCTGCCCAGACCAAGCCGGCGGAGCCGTCCGCGCCAGGGACGGCCCCCGAAGCGGGCCCCGTTGAGAAGCCTCAGCAGGGCCGCTGGCGCTATTTCGGCAACACCCTGGTGGACTGGGGCGGCTGGAAGCTGCACCCCGGTGGGCTGCGGGTGACAGTGGTTCAGCCCGCCGCGGAAGATGTGGGGGCCTCCCGGGCCAGGGCCACGGCCGTGGCCGTGCAGTGCAGCAGCCTTCGCCAGACCTGGCGCGTCGATGGGGCCTGGCTGGCCTGGGCCGTGCCCGAGCCCCGTTCCGTGGGACAGCAGATCGTGCTCGACCTCTGCGACGAGGTGCAGGCCCCACAGGAGGGAGCCATTCCTCCCCCGGCTCCCGCTCCGGGTGTCTGAGCCCGGATCCAGCCATCCCTGACCCTGGCGGCGCCGGTTCGGGGCCGATACGTTGCCGGCGAGTTCCTGGCCCACAGGCATGCCTGCCTGGTTGTTTCGTTCCACTGGCGGCGTGCTGCTGTCCCTGCTGCTGTCGTTCGCTGGCGGCCTCGGCTTGCGCTCCCCTGCCGTTCTGGCGCGCGACACGCCGAGGGCCGATGCGCTTCAGGCCATCCGCCAGGTGTGGCCGCAGGAGCACCTCGGCAGCGCCATCCGCCTGGCCCATCTGGAGAGCGGTCTCACCCCCACGGCCCGTGGCTGCGGTGGGGACTGCTTTGGCCTGTTCCAGATCAACTTCAGCGCCAACCGGGGGCTGATCGCCGCGATGGGCATTCGCAGCCCCGAGCAGCTGCTCGACCCTCTGGTCAACAGCAGCGTGGCCTATGCCATCTTTCGGCAATCCGGCTGGGAGCCCTGGGGGATCGAACCCTGAACCTCCCATCCCCTCCGGTGGAGGTGGCCCTGGCCGTGCTCGAGCAGGGCGGCCAGTGGTTGATCCAGCTGCGGGACGACATCCCCGGCATCGTGGCCCCAGGGGCCTGGGGACTGTTCGGGGGCCATCTCGACCCGGGGGAGAGCCCCGGAGAGGCGTTGCGGCGCGAGCTGCTCGAGGAGATCGGCTGGTGGCCCCCCGCGCCGCTGCCCTTCTGGTTCCTGCATCGCAACGCCGATCGGGTCGCCCATGTCTTCCGCGCCCCACTGCCGCTTCCCCTGCAGGCGCTCCAGCTGCTGGAGGGCCAGGACATGGTGCTCGCCTGTCCTGATCAGCTGCGCAGCGGCAGGGCATGGAGCCCGAGGTTGGGGGAACACCGTCCCACCGCCCCTTCGCTCCGCTGTGCCCTCGAGGCCCTGGAGCAGCTGCACTGAGGGGCCGAGGCAGCCCTGCTCAGAAACGGGATCCCGGCTCCCGCAGGAAGGCCGTCTCCTCCGGCGTGGTCGGGCGACCGAGCAGTTGGTTGCGGTGGGGGAAGCGCCCGAAGCGGGCGATCACAGCGTGGTGTCGCTCGGCGAACCGGGCTGTGCGCGGGTCGCTCCAGCGGGCGAACAGGGGCAGGGAGGCGTCCTGCACGGCCAGGTTTTCGCTGTGCATCATCGGCATCAGCCAGAACTGCCGGCGGGCCATGGAGGGCTCCCTGGCCACCCAGCCCCGCGCCACGGCGGCCTGGCTGAGGGCCAGGGCCTCAGGGTCCGTGCTGAAGGCCCGAGCACTGTCGCGCCAGATCTGGCGTGGCAGCTGGTCGAAGAGCAGCACCAGGGCCAGAGCCCCGAGGGGCTCGTCCCCCCAGCGCACCAGCGTTCCCGCAGCGGCCTGCTCGGTGAGCGGCAGGAAGCGCTGGCGCACGCAGGCATCGAAGGCGTCATCCCTGGCGAACCACTGCCGGGGCTCGGTGGTCTCAAACCAGAACTGCAGCAGGTCCAGTGCTTCTGGGCTGGGGACAGCAGCGGCGGGCTCAGAAGTCATCCCACGCACGATCCAAACGCCAGAGTCTGCTGTTACCCCATCCAGATCCTGGCGGGGTGCTCCTGGCGACGACGGAGCGGAGATCCCGGCGCCATCAAATGGTGGCTGGAAGGCCTGAAGGCTTGATTGGGGTGAGTATTTCAGGTATGGTTGTTGGGTTCGGCAGAAGCCGGCAGTACGGGCCATCGCCGCAAGCCCGTTCTGCTCACGCCGACCACAGCACCTTTCGCTCCCCGTGCTTCCTGGGAGAGCTGTCCAGGCCACCAGGTCTGAAGGTCACAACCCCAGGAGAGTCCCGTCAGCACGGGAAGGGTTGTCCCCGGTGCGTCATTTCGATATCTCCACCAGGCCATGGGTCTAGCGGCAACGGCGCATTTCGGCGTCCAGCCCAGTCCATGGATTCATGTAGTTCCAGTCTCGTTTTTCAACCCATCACCATGACCACATTCCATCATTCCAGCCGCCAACACCCCCTGCGGGGGGGATCTGTGGCTCGCGGTCCTTCGGGACCGTGCTGCCCGCTGAGGCCCCTGGGCAGCACCGGCTCACGTCAGCCGGGAGCCCCCCAGCCCATCAGCTGGGAAGACCTGCTCGGGCAGCGCTGACACCGATCGAGGCCCGGCCGCCCATCAGCCCAGCTCGCGGACGGCGCCGACCAGGGCCAGCACCCACAACCCCACCGCACTCAGAAAACTGATCCCGAAGCCGGGGCCCCGTCGTTCCGGAGCCTGCAGGTAGCCCACGGCATAGGCCACGCGCCCTGCGACCCAGAAGATCCCCAGCAGATTGGCCACTGCCGCCCCGCTCCAGAGGCAGGCGAGCCAGTAGCTGGGCAGAAAGAACGCCAGCTGCTCCAGGGTGTTCTGCTGCACCCGCACCGCCCGCTGGAAGGGCTCGGGGCCGTCCATGGCCGGTGGCTTCACCAGGTGCTTGAACCGCGCCCGGCCCACCGCCAGAGCCGTGCCCTGATAGAGGCTGAGAGCGGCGAGGGTCACCAGAGCCGGCAGGGCGAGGCTCGTCATCGGGGTGCGGCAGGTGTCCCCATCTTTGCCGCTGACTGAGCCGCCTCCTGAGCCATCACCCCTTGGCTCCACAATTGAGCCCACTCACCCCGCGCTGGCTCGTGTGACCAACTTGTTCCCCAGCTTCCTGCAGATCCTGCTGGGCATCCTGTTGCTGTTCGGCGGCGGCGAGCTGTTCGTGGTGGGCTCCACGGCGGTGGCCCTGGTGCTCGGCATCCCCCAGATTGTGATCGGCCTCACGGTGGTGGCGCTGGGCACCAGTGCCCCGGAGCTGTTCGTGAGTCTGATCGCCACGGTGCAGGGCAACGACGCCATTGCCATGAGCAACGTGGTGGGCAGCAACATCTTCAACGTGCTGGTGGTGCTGGGCTTGAGTGCCCTGGTGGTGCCCCTGAGCGTGCGCAGCCGTCTGGTGCGCCGCGATGTACCCCTGCTGGTGGCCCTCTCGATGGCGGTCTGGGGGATGGCCAGTGGCAGCCGGCTCACCTGGCAGGCCGGCGTGGCCCTGCTGGTGTGCCTGCTGATCAATCTGGTCTGGGAGGTCCGTACGGCGGGAGAAAACCCCGAGGAGGTGGGGGGGTTCGACTCCAGCGAGCGTCTTTCGGTCCCCGGGGCGAGCCTGAGGCTGCTGGGGGGACTGGTGCTGCTGGTGGTGGGCTCCCAGGTGCTGGTCAGCGGCGCCACCACGGCAGCCCTGGCCCTGGGCGTCAGTCAGACGGTGGTGGGGCTCACGATCGTGGCGGCCGGCACGTCGATGCCGGAGCTCGTCACCTCCCTGGTGGCCACCTACCGGGGCAAGGTGGATCTGGCCATCGGCAATGTGGTGGGCAGCAACCTGCTCAACCTGTTCCTGATCCTCGGCCTCTGCGCCACGGCGTCGGGCAGCAGGGGGCTGGGGGTGGACCCGGTGCTGATCCAACGCGATCTGCCGGTCATGGTGGTCACCACCCTGGCCTGTCTGCCGATTTTCTGGAGCCATGGCCAGATCACCCGGCTGGAGGGGGGGATCCTGGTGATGCTGTATGCGCTGTACCTGGGGGAACAGGTGCTCAGCAACAGCGTCAGCAGCCTCACCGATGAATACCGACTGATTACCCTCACCGCCGTGGTGCCCCTGGTGCTGGTGTTTCTGGTGTGGCAAGCCCTGCGCTGGCGGCATGAGCGCAAGGCCGGAATCTGAGCCCGCCCCCGCGGCTCTAGAGCCCGAATTGTCTGCAGATCAGCCAGGGCACCAGCAAGGTCATCAACACCGTGAGCGGGAAGCCGTAGCGGGCCACATCGAGAAAGCGATAGCGCCCGGGGCCGAACACCATCAGGTTGGTCTGATAGCCCACAGGGCTCAGGAAGCTCTGGCTGGCCCCGAACAGCACCGCGAAGATGGCGGCCATCGGGGGCATGCCCAGCCCCAGCGCCAGCTGGGCCGCGATCGGGATCAGCATCGCCACGCTGGCGGCGTTGCTCATCACCTCGGTGAGCAGGGTGCTGAATAGGAACACCACCGCCAGGGCCCAGTAGAGCGGCCATGCGTCCAGCCCTTGGATCAGCGCCTGGGCCAGGGCCTCCGCCAGACCCGTTTTCTCCAGAGCCACGCTGAAGCTGGCCAGGGATCCCAGCAGCAGGATCACATCCAGCCGGATCGAGCGCTGCAGCTCCCCTGGCCGCAGACAGCCGGTGACCACCATGGCCACGGTGCCCAGCAGCACTGACGCCACCAGGGGCAGAACCTGCAGGCTCGGCAGCAGGATCGACAGCCCCACAATGGCCAGCGCCACCCGCTTGCGGCTCACGGTGGGCAGGTCGTCCTCGATCTGCTCCAGCACCACCAGATCATTGCCGGCCAGCAGTCCGCGGATGGCATCCTGGGGTCCCTGCAGCAGCAGCACATCGCCCTCGTGCAACTGGGCCTGGCCGAGCCGTTCCCTCACCACGGCGCTGCCACGGCGCAGGGCCAGCACGGTGGCGTTGTAGCGCTGGCGGAAGCGCAGATCGCGCAGGCAGCTTCCCGCCAGGGTGGAGCCCGAAGGCAGCAGGGCCTCCACCATGCGCTGGCTGTTCTGGGCGTCGGGAATCGGGGGGCTTGAGGCCCCCTCCTCCGGTGTGGGCGCCAGCACGACCGTGTGCTCCTGCTGCAGCCGCAACAGGTCGCTGCGGGTGCAGCGCAGCACCAGCCGATCGCCCAGTTGCAGCCGCCGGTCGGCCAGGGGCGGCTGAAAGCGCTCCTGGCCCCGGTGCAGCTCCAGCACATCCACGTCGAAGCGGCGCTGCAGCCGGCTGCCGTGCAGGGACTGGCCCACCAGCTCGGAACCCCTCGGGATCTCCACCTCAGTGACGTAGCCGCTGCTGGAGAGCCCCCCGGCCAGGTCGTCGTCATTGTTACCCCGGTCTGGCAGGAAGCGATCCGAGAGCAGCACCATCGCCAGGCTGCCGGCCAGCCACACCCCCAGCCCCACCGGTGTGAACGAGAACAGCTCGAAGGCGCCGTAACCCAGCTTGTTGCTCACCTCACTGGCCAGCAGGTTCACCGAGCTGCCCAGCAGCGTCAGCGTGCCGCCCAGCACGGTGGCAAAGGACAGCGGCAGCAGCACCTTGGAGGGGGAAACCCCTCGCCTGTGGCACCATCCCTCAATCACCGGCAGCAGCGAGGCCACGATTGGCGTGTTCGGCACAAAGGCCGAGACAGGCCCGACCACGCCGGCCAGCAGCAGAATCATGCGCCTGGGGCTGCGCACGGCATCGGAGCCGATCAGTCCCCTGAGTCGGTCAAGGCCGCCTGAGCGGAACAGCCCCGCCGAGAGGGCGAACAGGCCAATCAGGGTGAGCAGGGCGGGGCTGCCGAAGCCCTCCAGGGCCTCGGCCGGCTTCAGCACCCCCAGGGCCATCAGCAGCCCCACGGCCAGCAGGCCGGTCACCTCCGCTGGAATCCAGTTACCGATGAACAGCACCACCGACAGCACCATCACCGCCAGGGTGATCAGGGCCTGGGGGGCCATCAAGGCCTCGAAGAGGGGGGGCAAGGGGCAGGCGCCAACGCCGGATGAATGTAGGGGCCTCCCGACTGGGAAGCCAGGTTGGGTCAGCTCCCCGGCAGCTCGGCCAGATCCTCCGTGGCGCCCATCACCACCAGCAGTTCCCCCTTCTGCAGCACATGGGAGGCCGGTGGGTTCACGGTGAGCTGGTTGTCCGGCCCCGCGGCCAGCACGCTCACGTTGAAGTTCTTGCGCAGGTTGAGATCCCGCAGCGACTGGCCGATGAAGGGCTCCGGCACCCGGATCTCCTCGATGCTGTTGCGATCGTCGAGCCGCAGCCGGTCCAGCAGGTTGGGCCGCACCAGCTCAAGCCCCAGCCGCTGGCCCTGCATCTTGGAGGGGAAGATCACCCGGTCGGCGCCGACCCGCTGCAGCATCTTCATGTGCAGGTCGTTGGTGGCCCGGGCGATCACCTGTTTCACCTGGCTGCCCTCGCTGTCCTTGGCGATCAGGGTGGCAGTGATACTCACCTCGATCGGTTCGCTCATGGCCACCACCACCGTGGTGACATCGAGCACCCCGGCGGCCTTCAGGGCTTCCTCATCGGTGCTCTCCACCTTGCGGGCGGTGATCGAGGGGTCGAGCCGGTTGATCCGATCCACGGCGGCTGGATCATTGTCGATCGCCAGCACGTCGGCCCCTCCCTTGCTCAGTTCCAGGCAGAGGGCCGTGCCGAATCTCCCGATCCCGATCACTGCGAAGCTGCCCAGGGCCCGGCTTTCGGCTGGATTCCAGTTCCACCAGTTGCTCATCGTTGTGGTGCGTCGTGCGGGGCCAGATGGGTGGATCCTCGCTCAAGCCAGGCCCCGAGCCCGGTTTGCCCGCCGGACCGGGGTCAGATGTAGAGGTCTTCACGCGGGTAGCCCACCCTGGGCTGGCGGCGGCTTCCATACAGCGCCGAGAGCAGCAGCAGGATGCCCAGCCGGCCCACGAACATCCCCACCATCAGCACCAGCTGGCCCCAGCGGTTGAGCTGGGCCGTGACGCCGAGATCGAGCCCCACGGTGGCGAAGGCGGACATGCAGGTGAACAGTTTCTCGAGAAAGTTGAAACTGTTGGCCGCATCGGCCCCATCGGCTGCGGGTCCCAGGCCCAGCAGCAGGGCCATCAGCAGCACAAAGATCAGCGAGGCGATCGTGACTCCGATGGCGCGCATCACCACCCGATCGGGAATCTGGCGGTTGTGAATCACCACTTCTTCCCTCCCCTGCAGGGTGGAGCGGGTGGTGGCCATCAAGGTGGCGAAGGTGGTGGTCTTGATGCCACCGCCGGTACCGCCGGGGCTGGCGCCGATGAACATCAGCACGATCACCAGCAGCAGGCCGGCGTCGGAGATGGTTTCCACCGAGAGCGGCACCGTGTTGAACCCGGCCGTACGCGTGGTGATCGACTGGAACAGGGTGACCTGGAGCTTCTGCAGCAGGCCGAGGGATTCCACCACGCCTCCGGTGGCGAAGGATTCGGTGAACACCAGGCCCAGGGTGCCGAACACCACCAGCAGCAGGGTGGACCGCAGCACCAGACGGGTGTGCAGGCTGAGCCTCCGCATGCCACGCCAGGAGGAGCGGTTGGCCCACAGGTCATTGATCACCCGCCAGCCGATTCCCCCCACCACGATCATGGTGCCGATCACGCCATTCACCACGGCGTTGTCGCGGTAGCGCTCCAGGCTGCTGCTCCACAGGCCGAAGCCCGCATTGTTGTAGGCGCTGATGGCATGAAACAGCGAGGCCCAGAACCGCTCCAGCGGGTTGGCGATGTCGGTGAAACCGAAGCTGTAGAGCACAACGGTGCCCAGCCCCATCACCCAGCAGCCCGCCACCAGGATGCTGTTGAAGGTGGGGCCGATGCCGCCCACTCCGAATTCATCGAGGGCACGGCCCTTGTCGAGACGGGAGCGCAGCCCGGAGTGGCCCTGCACGAATCCCTGCAGGAAGGTGGTGATCGCCATCAGGCCCAGGCCGCCGGTGATGATCAGGCCCGCCAGGGCCACCTGCCCCAGCAGGGTGAGGTCGGTGCCGATGTCGATCACCGAAAGCCCCGTCACGGTGATGGCGGAGGTGACGGTGAACAGGGCTTCCCAGAGCCCCACCTCTGAAGTGGAGCAGAGCGGGCTGGAGAGCACCAGGGTGCCCGCCGCAATCACCAGGGCCCCGGTGACCACCGCGAACTGGGGCACGGTGAGCGCGTGGCGCCAGCGCAGCAGGGCCTCCCACGGGCCGGTGCGGCCAGAACGTCGCTGGTGGCTGTCTTGAAGGGCGATGTCAGGGGGCGGCATCGCCGCAGGATCCGGGCCGGAGCCGCTTAACCTAAACCCCCTGTCCCCCTGGCTTTTGCCCCCGCTGCTGGCCTGGTTGCCGGATCTTCCCCAGCTGATCGACCAGGCCGCCCAGCTGGATCCCCTGCTCGGCTACGGCGCCATCGCCCTGGCCATGCTGCTGGAGAACCTGATCCCGCCCATTCCCTCGGAAGTGCTCCTGCCCCTGGCGGGGTATGGCGTGGCCCGCGGCGATCTGGCCCTGCTGCCCACCCTGCTGGCGGCCCTGGTCGGCACGGTGCTCGGGGCCTGGTGCTGGTATCTGGTGGGTCGGCTGGTGCCGCAGCCGCGGCTGGAGCAGTGGCTGCAGCGCCATGGCGGCCGGATCGGTCTGCAGGGGGCTGACCTGGAGCGCAGCCGCTCCTGGTTCCTGGCCCATGGTTGGGCGTTGGTGTTCTGGGGCCGGATGGTGCCTGGGCTGCGCACGCTGATCTCGGTGCCGGCCGGCCTCGAGCGGATGCCCCAGCTCCCTTTCCTGCTCTGGACCACGGCAGGAAGCCTGATCTGGAGCACGGCCCTGATCCTGGCCGGCCGGCTGCTGGGGCAGCAGTACCCCCTGGTGGCCGCCCGGCTGGTGCCCTACGGCCAGACCCTGCGGGTGTTGCTGCTGGTCGCCCTGATCGCCGGCGTGGGGGTGTTGGCTGCGCGCCGGTTGGCCCAGTCCCGACGACCCCAATCCTGAACCGGGACCATCTCCGCCGGGATTGGATCACCCCTGCTTCTTGAAGCCATAGGACATTCCTTCGCGACGCCAGCCCAGCGGGCAGAGAAGCCGCTTAAGGTTTCCTTCGCAACCTCCCATCACCTGCCACTGCCCTTTGTTCTCTATGCATTATCGCTTCAGCCGTGCAGCGGTTGACCCTGCTCCACCGCTGCTGTTCGCAACACCTGGATGGGCTTTGCCCCAGCCACTCGATTGTGCCTAACGGCACCACTCCTGGTTCGCTCAATTCTCAGGATTATCGCCAGTCTTCGTTCCGTTTACGGCGATGACTTCTCAGCAGTTTCTTCCCTTCCCTGACGTTCTGTCGTTCAGATGCCACCGGAATTGTCGCCATCATGACCGTCGCATTTCTGGAGACGGCCTGGCTTGTGCCGCTCTACCCCCTCGTTGCCGCCTTCCTTTCCCTCGCCTGGTCGCCGGGGGTGATCTGGCGCAGTGGTCCACGCCCCTGCGGCTACCTCAACCTGCTGATGGTGACTGTGGCCTTCTGCCACGGCGTTCTGGCCCTGCTGGGCCTTCACGCCAGGCAACTGGCCGTTGATGCCACGGCTCTGGAACCGGTCCGCTTCGGCTGGACCTGGATGGACACCGCCGGCCTCAAGATCGGCTTCGATGGGCTGATCACGGAGCCCGCCCTGATCGCGATGATTGTGATCACGGGGCTGCATGTCCTCGTGCAGATCTACACCATCGGCTATTTCGAGATGGACTGGGGCTGGGCCCGCTTCTTCGGCTCCCTCAGCTGTTTCGAAGCCGGTCTGTGTGCCCTTGTACTCACGGATTCCCTGTTTTTCAGCTATGTGATCCTCGAGCTGCTCACCCTGGGCACCTATCTCATCGTGGGCACCTGGTACAACCAGTCCCTTGTCGTCAAGGGTGCCCGCGATGCCTTTCTCACCAAGCGGATCGGCGACCTGATCCTGCTGGCCGGTGTGATCGCCCTGCTGCCGATCACCGGCACCTGGAATTTCCATGGCTTGCAGGCCTGGGCCGAGGCCCAGATCGCCGCCAGCCCTGATGGCCCTGTCACCCTGCCGCTCAGCGTGACCCTGATCCTGCTGGCCCTGATTGCGGGGCCGATGGGGAAATGTGCCCAGATCCCCCTGCACCTCTGGCTCGATGAGGCCATGGAGAGCCCCCTGCCCTCCACGGTGCTGCGCAACTCCGTGGTGGTGCTGGGCGGGGCCTGGGTGCTGCTGCGGCTGGAGCCCCTGCTGGCCCTGAGCCCCCTGGTGCGTTCGGTGTTGGTGGTGGTGGGTGGCTCCACCGCCCTGGTCGCCTCGCTGATTGCCCTGGCCCAGGTGGATGTCAAGCGCGCCCTCTCCTTCCTGGTGAGCAGCTGGCTCGGACTGCTGTTCGTGGCCGTGGGTCTGGGCGGCATTCCCGAGGCCAATCACCTGCTGCTGGTGTACCCCCTGCCCATGGCCCTGCTGCTGATGGTGGTGGGCACGGTGCTGGTGAGCAATGTCACCCAGGACCTCACCCAGCTCGGAGGCCTCTGGAGTCGCCGGCCGTTGATGGGCGTGGCCTTTCTGGTCGGCACCGCCGGGTTGATCGGCCTGCCGCCCTTTGCGGGCTTCTCGGCCCTGCGGGAGTTGCTGGCCCTCACGGCGAGCAGCACCCATCCCGTGCTGTTGTCCGGACTGGTGCTGCTCAGCAACGCCCTGATCGCCGCTGGACTGATCCGCGTCTTCGGCCTGATCTGGGGCGGTTCCGCCTCGGTGTTCACGGCCCGCTCCGCCGAGGTGATCTGGTTGATGGTGCTGCCCACCATGGTGCTGATGGGCCTGGTACTGCATCTGCCGTTCATCCTGGCCTCCACCGGGGTCTTTGGCCTCAGTCCCCTGCCGGCCTGGGGACCGATGGCCGTGCCGCTGCTGCTCAGCACCGTGGCGGGCTGTGGGCTTTCGGCTGTGTTCTACCTGCGGCCCCACCCCCTGGCGAAGCTGCCCGCTGCCATGGGCGGCTTGCAGCGCTGGTTGGCCCAGGACATGGACACCGAGCGCTTCTACCACCGCACCGTGGTGGCCCTGGTGCTGGCCCTGGCCCGGCTGGGGGCCTGGAGCGACGGCCGGGTGGTGGATGGCTTCAGCACCGGCACCGGCGCCGCGGCGATGGCGACCGCCCGCCGGCTCAGCTTCACCACCAGCGGCCGCACCCAGCTCTATGCCCTCACCTTGATCCTCGGCGTGGTGCTGATGGCCGTCTGGCTGTTGGCCAATCCCACCCCTCTCCTGCCCACGACCCTGCCCTGAATCCCGGCCATGTCGCTGCTCATCCTGTTGTTGTTGGTGCCCCTGCTGTCCGGCCTGGCGGTGGCCGTGCTGCCCGCCGATGGCGCCCTTCGGCCCCGCACCCTGGCCATCGCCGCGGTGGCCTTTCAGCTCCTGCTCGGGGCTCTGTGCTGGCTCCAGCAGCCGGCCGATCTCGCCATCGCCTGGCTGCCCAAGCTCGGCCTGGCCCTTGAACTGGGGCTCGACGGCCTCTCCCTGCCGGTGGTGCTGCTCACGGCACTGCTGACGATGCTGGTGCTGCTCGCCTCGCCCGTCGATCAGGTCCGACCGCGGCTTTACGTGAGCCTGCTGCTGGCCACCAACCTTGGACTGGTGGGGGCCTTCATGGCCCAGAACGCCCTGCTCTTTCTGCTCGCCTTTGAGCTGGTGCTGATCCCCACCACCCTGCTGGTGGCCATCTGGGGACAGGCCAATGGCCGGGGAGCCGCAATCCGCTATCTGCTCTATGGCGCGGTGTCCGGCCTGGCCCTGCTGGCCGCGGTGCTGGCCCTGGGCTGGCTGGCCCAGCCTGGGGGCGATGCCGCCGCCGGCATGACGCTGTTCAGCTTCCAGACCCTCGCCAACGCCAGCTTCAGCCCATCGGCGGGCCAGTGGATCCTGGCCCTGCTGCTGCTCAGCTTTGGCCTCAAGCTGCCGATCGTGCCCCTGCATGGCTGGCAGCCCATCACCTATGCCGAGGCGCCGATTCCTGTGGTGATGCTGCTCAGCGGCTCGGTGTCGAAGCTGGGGGCCTACGGCCTGCTGCGCTTCGGCGTAGGTCTGCTGCCGGACGCCTGGGCCAGTTTTTCCCCCTGGATCGCGGCGGCGGCTGCGGTGAGTGCGGTGTACGGGGCCCTCAACGCCATTGCCCAGACCGACATCCGTCGCGTGATGGCCTACAGCGCCCTGGGCCACATGGGCCTGCTCACCCTTGCCCTGGCTGCAGCCACGCCGATGAGTCTGCAGGGCGCCGTGGCCCAGATCCTGGCCCAGGGATTGATCACGGCCCTGCTGTTTTCCTGCGTGGGCCTGATTGAGCGCAAGACCGGCACCACCTCCATTCCTGAACTCTCGGGCCTGATGAACCCGATTCGTGGCCTGCCGTTCACCACGGGCATGCTGCTGCTGGCTCTGATGGCTGCTGCCGGCATTCCTGGTCTGGCGGGTTTCCCCGCTGAGCTGCTGGTGTTTGAAGGCAGCTGGGTCACCTTCCCCCGGGCCACCCTGGTGTGCCTTGTGGCCTCCGGATTCACCGCTGTCTACGCGGTGCGTCTGTTCAACCGGGTGGGCTTCGGTCGCCTCGACAACGACCGCGCCGACTGGCTGGCCACGACATGGGGTGAACGGGCCCCGGCGATCGTGCTTTCGGTCCTGGTGCTGTTCACGGGCATCCGCCCGGACCTGTTGACGGGCTGGAGTGAATCCACCACGGCTTTTCTGGCCCTGAGGCAGTCCACAGGCACCAGCTCCACCCTGATCTCCCGATCGACGCGCAGCAGCTCCGGCCCTTGCCGCTGCCCTGCCCCCCGCCCCTGCCTTTCCCTCTGCCGCCACCAAGGAGCTCCTGGCATGACCCCTCCCTCCGCGCTCGCCCCCTCCGAGACCCAGGCCCCGCCGATTCCCCCCTCCACCCACCCCTATGCGGAGGTGATCCATCGCCTGGAGGCGGGTGGTTCGATGCTGCCGGACAACCCGGAGAATCTGCAGCAGATCATCGGCATCTACAAGGCCTATGCCGTGCCGATGGATTTCTACTGGCGCGACCTCCTCTACATCGCCGAGAAGGTTTTCCTGAACCCGTTGCCGGCCTTCAAGTACTTCATCTCCCAGGAGTATCTGGATCGGCCCAACAGCTATTCAGGCGATCAGTCTCAACTTCGGATCTGGAGGGGTGGAGAGAAAACCCACCCCGAGTTGCTGGAGTTCATGGCCAAGGGTGAAACCGGCTCCATGTCCAAGCTGCTGCATCACCTCTGGCACGACCGGGTGAACATGGAGTTTGCTGAGGCTTGCATGGATGCCATGTTCTGGCACCAGGGCATGGGTGGCCGCTTCAACGACTACCTCGATTCCGAGCCCTACCGGGAGCAGGCCGACCGTGCCATCAAGGCCTACTTCAAGGGCAATCCCCTGATGCTGGGCCTCTACCGCCTGTTTCCTGACATGTTCCTTGAGCAGGTGCGGAAGCTCTCCTATTACGCGAACCTGGGTCTCTTCTGGGAGGTGATGGCGCCTGTGTTCTTCGAGATGAGTGACCTCTACGACGAGGGCAAACTCACCTCGGTGCCTGCGGCCATGGACTTCCTGGTGAACGGGATCTTCGCCGTCGCCGGGCGCCCGATCTATCACCATGTGTTCATCCGGGGTGAGTGCTTCGAGATCATTCCCAAGAGCTGCGGCTTCACCTGGCTGTATGAGGCGGCTCTGCCCTACGTGGAGGCGGTCTTCTACCGCACGGCGCCCTTCCGTGGCACCAAGAGCTACAACGCCCAGGCCATGCAGGTGCCCGCTGATCAGGCCGACTTTCACTACGGCATTCTCTATGCCGATGTCTTTCCCGTGGGCTCAGCGGGGATCCCCCCAACCCTGCTGATGCAGGACATGCTGCACTTTCTGCCTCCCTATCTGGAAGAGATGTACCGCAACCACAAGCGCGGCGATGAGGACAAGCTGATTCAGCTGGGCATCACCTTCCAGCGCTCGATGTACAACGTCACCTCAGCGGTGATCCAGGCCCTGCGCTGCGCGCTTCTCTACCCCCTCGACGACCCTGATCCCGCCCACCTGAGTGCCAATCGCCAGTTCTTTGAAGCCCAGATGGACCGTTTCCTGCGGCCGGAAGCCCGCCTGAGCGCCATTCAGACCCAGGACTACCGCTGATCCGTTCCTTTTGCCCTTTTCCCATGGCCACCATTCTCGAAACGGCTGCATCCGCCGGCAGCTTTCAGACCCTGCTTGCCGCCGTTGATGCTGCTGGCCTGCGGGGCGCCCTGGAGGGCCCGGGGCCCTTCACCGTGTTTGCCCCGGTGGATGATGCCTTCGCGGCCCTGCCCCCCGGCACGGTCCAGACCCTGGTGGACAACCCACCCCAGCTGGCCCGCATCCTCAAGTTCCATGTGCTCTCCGGCGACCATCGCCGCGAGCAGCTGGTGCAGCAGCCCCAGTGGGACAGCCTGGAGGGCGCGCCCGTGCCGATCAGGCGGGCTGAGCCCTTTGAAGTGAAGAACGCCACGGTGGTGGCTGCCGATGTCGTCTGTGACAACGGCGTGGTTCACGTGATCGATCGGGTGATCCTGCCTGGATGATCACCCGGCTGCCGCCGGATCGGCGGAGCTGCGGATCTGAGGTAAGGGGCCATCCCGGTCGGAGCGGAACTGAAGCGTCATGCCTCCCAGGTGCTGGCTCACCAGCTCCAGCAGCCGCACAAAGGTCTGGTGGGTCTGGGGTGCCCGCAGGCCCATCGCCTCGCGACTGAGCAGCACCAGCTCCAGCACCCTGCCATCGGCCTTGGACTGCACGTCGGCAAACAGCTGCATGCGCTGGCTTTCGCCCCCCTGCTTGACCATGGCCCCGAGGTGGGCCGAGGTGCGGTGATCCACCTCGGCGTTCAGGTCCCTGAGCACCGGGTCGAGAGCCTCGAGGATCGCCGCCGACTCGGGGTGGCCTTCGGGCTTGAGCACCAGCAGAAATCGCGCCATGGACGCTTACGTCGAGCACGACGCTACTGCGACAGGGGCCCTGGGAGCTGGCCGGCCCGCTGGGGTCGCGGATCGGCTTCTGCACCTGTGCAGCGGCGCTGGCATCCTGAGGGATTCCTGGGTGGTGCCCCCGTCATGGCCCGGTCTGGATCGGGATCCGTTGCTGTCGTCGGGGCTGGGGTTGCTGGCTGCGCCACTGCCGCCCAGCTGCGTCGGGCGGGTTTTGATGGCCTGATCAGCCTCTGGGAGACCGGGCGGGGTCCGGGCGGGCGGGCCAGCACACGCCGCTCCCGGAGGGATGCAGCCCTGGCCATCGACCATGGGGCGCCCCTGCTGAACATCCGCAGCGAGTGTCCTCCGGAGCTGCTGGAGCCCCTGCTGGAGGGGGGCTGGATCACGCCTTGGAACGGTCTGATGGCCCTGCTGGAGGGGGAGTCGCGCCTGCACATCGGTCGCCCCGATGTCCTCGGGATCGGCCACCTCTACCGGGGCGCGGACGGGATGGATGGCCTCTGCCGCGGACTGCTGCAACTGGGGGCCAGTGGTGCCCAGCCTGCCGCCGAGGCCCATTACGGCACCTTGATCCGCTCCCTGGAGTGCTCCTCCAGCGGCCCCTGGCGGCTGTGGGATCGCCACGGTGAGCTCCAGGGCGAGGCCGATTGGCTGGTGCTCAGCAGCACCCTGCTGGCCCACCCCCGCAGCTGCCTGCTGTTTGAGTGGCCGGAGGTGCCGCTGGTACGGGCGGCCGCATCGCTGGGGGATCTCCAGCTCGATCACGCCCTCACCACCATTGCGGGTATTCGTGCCGAGGCCCGCAGCAACCTGCTGCTGCTCTTCCCTCCTGAGGAAGCCCTGCCCTGGAACTCCCTGCCGTTCTCCCTGGTGAACTTTGATCCAGCGGCTCAGCAGCGCTGGGGTCTGCGCCGGATCAGCATCCAGCCCCTCCCGGACGGCCGCTGTGCCGTGGTCGCCCATTCCAGCGATGCCTTCGCGGCCGACCACCTCGATGTCTATGGATCCCACTCCGCGGCGGCCCGGCTGCTGGCTCTTCCCGTCGATGCCGGCCGTGAGGAGGACGTGATCCAGGCCCTGGCCAGGGCCGTGATGGAGTGCCTGGCCCCCTGGATTGATGACCTCACCCTGGAACGGGCCTCTCCCCAGCTGATGCGCTGGGCGGCGGCGTTCCCCGTGGCGCCAGGCCTGCCCCCGTCCCTGCGGCTATGCCCGCTCAGCCGCGTCGGCTTCTGCGGCGACTACCTCGATGGCGAGGGCTTTGGCCGCATTGAGGGTGCTCTGCACAGCGCCGAACAGCTGGCCTCGTCCCTGCTGCAAGCTGGGCTGACCTAGAGCCGGGAGCGCCCGATGCCGTCCCACCTGCTGCCCCCGCTGCTCCGCGGCCTGCTCTCCGCGGCTGCCACGCGATGGCTCCTGCCGCCCCTGCTGGCCCTGGGGCTGCTGCTGCTGGGCCCTGGCTCGGCGGCCTGGGGGCTGGAGGAGGCGGCCAACCAGCCCAGCCGCTACAGCTGCGATGGCGACCTGTTGCTGGCCCGGGTCGAGAACGGCGCGGTCGACGCCCCCGGCATCCCCAACACCCTGGCGGGCACCCTGCCGGGGGCCTTTGTGGTGATCGATTGGCGCGAGCTGCACCTGCAGTTGCCCCGTACCAACAACGCCGGAGCCCCCAGCTTCGGTGACGGACGCTGGTGGTGGAGCCTGGAGGATCCGAGCCGGCCCACCCTGCTGCTGCAGCAGGCCCAGCAGACCAGCTACGCCTGCTCGGTTCTGCCCGCCTCCGGGCCGCCAGCTCCTCCGGTCGCCAGCTGCCGCCGCGTCCCGGTAGCGTCAGGGGGTCGAGGTGGACGATGTCCCCAATCCGTTGGGGGCGTTTTCCGAGATGGGGCTCTGCGGAGCCCTTTTTGCTTGCCACCCGTTTCCGGATCGACAGGACCCCTTTCCGCTTGACGGCCCCCGAGCCGCAGGTTCGGTAGCGGTCGTGTTGGTCAGACCCCGCTCCCCCGAGTAACCTGCCGCCCTACGGCACGGCTATGCAGAGTCCCTTTGGCGACTGGCTGCCGGAGGTGGTGGTGTTCCACCCCATCGGTTTCGAGGATGCCCAGGCGATCGTTGAGGCGGTGCGGGAGCTCAAGACCGCCGTGGTCCATGCCGGTGCCATGGACCGGGCCGAGGCCCAGCGTCTGATCGACTTCGTGGCCGGAGGCGTCTGCGCCATCGATGGGCAGGCGGAGTGCCTCGATGCCCTCACCTTCGTGTTCGCCCCTGAGGTGATCGCCCTGCAGCGCGACAGGCCCGCCGAGCCCTGAGGTCGGCTCAGGGGATCGAGGTCACCGTGCTGAGTTGCAGCCAGCAGCCGCTGGGGGCCAGCTTCTCCACCACCACACTGCGGTGCTGCTGCTGGGCGAGGCTCTGGGCGAAGGTCTCGGCTTCATCCCGGTCCCAGAACCTCGGCGCGATCACCTGCTGGGGCACACTCTGCTCGCGCTCAACTTTGGGGCGCACGCGATACCGACCTTCTGGATTGGGCACGACCATCCGGCCATTCTGGGGGCACACTCTGCGCTCTGCTCCAGCCTCCGGATTTCTCCAGGATTGGTGAGCCCAGCCCCTCGCTGCTCACGGCCTCAGCAGCTCCTTGCCCAGCCGCTCCAGGGCGATCGGGGAACGCAGCAGTTGGTCGTGGGTCCACACCAGCAGTCCCTCGCGGCGGCCCCAGGGCAGAGCCGCCTGCCACCCCGGCGTCACGATCAGGTCGAAGGGCGTGTAGAGGCTCACGCACTCCAGCTGCTGCAGGGCCGTGGTGTCCTGGTTGAGGCGCCGCAGCAGGGAGCTGCCCCGGCCCATGTCGGCGATGCCTGGCAGCAGCCAGGGCGGGCAGGCCAGGGCGTTGAGGGTGCCCTGCTGGGGGCTGCCCAGGCTGATGAACCGGCGGGTGCGCCGATGGCCCCCCAGCCACTGCAGCCAGATCCGGGCGATCACCCCTCCCATGGAGAAGCCCAGCAGGTCGATCGGCTGGTCCGCCCCCAGCTGAGTGGCCAGATAGGAGGCCAGCTGCTCCGCCAGCCTTTCCAGGGGCACCTGGCCGATGCCATGGGGCAGGTGCGGCGCCAGGATCGGCTGGCGGCGGCCGTCCAGGTGGCGGATCAGGGGGTTGAACACCCGCGGGCTGTCCCAGAGCCCATGCACCAACACCAGGGGCGGTGGTGCCTCAACCATCCAGGCGCAGCAGCCGCTGGCCCGGCGCCAGGTTGCGCTGCTCTTCGGAGATCGCCGCCATCACCGCCTGGCTGGCGGCGGGGTGCTCCTTGATGCCGGCGATGATCCGCTGCACATCCTCAGGGCTGAGGCCCCCCTGCAGGGTTTTGGCGTGGAGCTTCTGGCGGAATTGCTCCAGTAGCGCCTCTTCTTCGCTGCTGAGGGGCCGTGCCCCCGGGCGGTCGATCTCCACGGTTGGCCTCTGACGCTGGTGTGCTGTTGGCACCCTAGGGATGGCTTCCGCTGAGGTCAGAGCTGCCAGCGTCAGCACTTGATGACCCTCGCCCTCCCCGACCCACGTCCCTTCATGTTCTGTTACAGTCAGCGCAACGTTTCGTCACTTGCCTCCCATGGCTGACAACACCGCCTCCCGCTTCGGCTTCGTCGCTTTCGCTGAAACCTGGAATGGCCGTATGGCCATGATGGGCTTCGTCATCGGCCTGGCCACCGAGATCCTCACCGGCCAGGGCATCCTGGCCCAGGTGGGTCTCGGCTGAAGGTCTCTGTTGCCGGGCGCAGCCCCCTCGGCTCCGTGCTGATCATCGCTGCGCCCCACCCTCGCTTCTGATCCCAGAACACATTGTTCCCCAGCCTCCTGGCTGCGTTCCTTCACCGGGTCCCTGACACTGTCAGAGACCCGGTTTGCGTTCTATGCCTCCCTCCCAGACGCCCTCTCCACGGGTCGTGAAGCTGCAGATCATGGCGGCGGTGTTTGTGCCGATGGCCCTGCTGGGGCTGTGGCTTCGCTCCCAGGGTTTCTGGTGAACGCCTGACGCCGGGGCAGCAGATGGTGCACGGCATGCATCACCACGCCCCAGATCAGCAGTTCTCCCCCGGGCTCGTCCACGCGGATGGCGGGGATGGCGGGATCGCTTGCCACCAGGTGCCATGGCGGCCGCTCGCCCCGCAGCTGTCGCAGCACGAAGCGCCCCTCGTGAATGGCCACCACCGTGCAGCCTGGCCGCGCGGCCACACTCCGGTCGATCACCAGCAGGTCGCCGTGCTGGATGCCGGCTCCCTGCATGGCGTCGCCTTCCACCCGCATCAGGAACGTGGAGGTGGGCCGCGGCACCAGCGCCGCGTTCAGGTCGATCGACGCCTCCACGTAGTCGTCGGCGGGACTGGGGAACCCGGCCGCGATGCTCTCCAGGGCGAGCGGCAGCGCTTCGCCTGAGGCCTCGCCGCTGATGGCACCCAGCCAGTGCAGATCGGCCCGCTGGGAGGTGTTATCAAAGTGGCCCATCCAGTGCCGGCCCAACCTGCTGCGTACATTTGTACTGCACTCCTGGCTCCACCGGTGTCAGTCGCCGCAGCCGCGGCGGATCACCTCCTGCTGCAGGGCTCTGAGCGGGCCATCGTCGGGGAGCTGGGGCGCGAACAGCAGCGCCCAGGCGAGGGGGACATCGCCCTCCCGCAGGGCGCTGTCGATGGCTCCCAGCCAGTCGGCCGCCTGCCCCCCCTCGCTGAGCTGGTCGATCAGCCGCTGGCTCTGGGCCATGCGGCTGGCCGAGGCACCCACCAGGTGTACATGGGCAAAGGCCTCAGCGGAGGCGTCCTGGGGGCGCAGCTGCAACAGCACCGGCTCGTCGGGCAGGATCGGCGTGGTGGGCCAGTCCAGGGGGGTGCGGATGGGCTGCTCGGGGCTGCCCACCAGGCGCCAGGTGTCGGCTCGGGGCCGTTCGATGCGCAGCTCCAGCAGGGGTTCCATCAGCACCAGTCGGGGGCGGGACACCGGCACAACGCCGAGGGCGTCGGCCATCTCGACCGGCTCCACGCGCGGCGCCACCACACACACGGCCACCGGCAGCTCCGGCTGCTGAAGGGCGCGGCTCGAGGGTGTGGCGGCAAGCCCAACCAGCACCAGCCCGGTGATCAGCCGGGAGTGCATCAGAACGATCCTGAGGGGGCGCCGATCAATGGCCGCTGGTGCGGCCTGGAGGGAGGCATGGGCCTGGAGGAAGGGGACCGGGACCGCCGGCTGGATTGACAACCCTCATCACGCTATCCAGGGCCGGCTGAAAGCCAAGGGATCGGGGTGATCCTGTCAGGCCTTCGCAGTGGTTCAGCTCAACATGGGTGGGCGGGCGCGCCAAGCTGGGGCATGACCAGACTCCGAATCCAGCCGATCGTGTTCACGCTCAACACGCCGCGACCATGAACGATCTGCTTGTGCTCGCCGCCAGTAACGGCGAGAACCTGCGCCTGGCCGAGCGCTTTGTGGCGGCAGCCACGGCGCACAAGCTCAGGGCCGAGGTGCTCGATCTCACCGCCCTGGAGCTGCCGCTGTATTCCCCCAGGGCCCAGGCCGAGGGGATGCCTGCAGCCCTGCCCGCCCTGGAGAGCAGCCTGGCCGAGGTGCCGCGCTGGGTGATCTGCGCGCCGGAATACAACGGCTCGATTCCGCCGGTTCTCACCAGCGCCATTGCCTGGCTCTCCGTGCAGGGCAGCGACTTCCGGGCCCTGTTCAACCAGCGGCCGATTGCCATCGCCACCCATTCGGGTGGGGGCGGCCACACCGTGCTGGCGGCGCTGCGGTTGCAGCTGGCCCATCTGGGGGCCCATGTGGTGGGCCGCCAGCTGGTGAGCAATGGGGCCAATCCCGCCAAGGACAGCAGCATCGCCGATCTGGTGGATCGGCTGTGCTCCATGCAGGCACCCCGCCCATGACCAGCAGCGTTGCCGCGGCCCCCGAACCGCTGTTGCGTCCGGCGGCGCAGCGGTTCCACAGCCGGTTCGACTGGCTGGAGAGCTGGCACTCGTTCTCGTTTGCCGATCACTACGATCCGGCCTGGATGGGCTTCGGACCTCTGCGCGTGATCAATGACGACACCATCGCCGCTGGTCGGGGCTTCGGCATGCACCCGCACCGCGATATGGAGATCGTCACGGTGATGGTGGAGGGCCAGCTCAGCCACCGCGATTCGATGGGCCATGCTGCGGTGATTGAGGCGGGAGAGGTGCAGGTGATGGGTGCCGGCACTGGCGTGGTGCACAGCGAGATGAACCAGGGTGATCGCCCCTGCCGGCTGCTGCAGATCTGGATCGAACCCAGCCAGGGCGGTCTGCCGCCGGTCTACGGCCAGAAGTCGTTCGAGATCGGTGCCGACTGGACCCCCCTGGTGGATCCCGCCGGTGCCGCCGGTGCCCTCTCGGTGCGGCGGCCGATCCGGCTGTGGCGGGCCAGTCCCGGGTCTGGCGACGTGCTGGATCTGCCCCTGCCCCCCGGCGGGCTCGGCTGGTTGCAGTTGATCGATGGCGCCGGCGAAGTGCAGGCTGAGGCAGAGTCGCCGGGCGCCTCCGGGGGGCATCAACGGAGCCAGCCCCTGCAGCGCGGCGATGGCCTGGGCTTCGGGGCGGAGAGCCTGCGGTCCTTCGGTGCCGGCCCCAACGGGGCCGATCTGCTGCTCTTTGAGCTGGGCTGAGGGGCAGCGCTGATGGCCCTACGCCCGCCGTATCCGACCATGGGGGACCGGTACCCTCCCGTGCTCCCCGCCCGGCTTGCGATGCTTCAGCCCCCGCGTGGCTACCTCACCCTCAGCTGGCTGGGTCTGGTGGCGAATCTGCTGGTGCTGCCCCTGGTGCTCTGGGTGATCCTGCGCGAGCCCACCTGGCGCACCGTCCACATCGTGGTGGGGGCCAGCGCCGTGCTGCCCACTGCCGTGGTGGGCCTGGTGGGCGCGATCGCCCTGCTCAAATGGCGGGCCTGGGGCCAGATCGTGGTGATCGTGGCCCTGGCCATGAGCCTGGCGGTGGGCCTCCCCTATGGGATCGTGCGACTGGCCGTGTTCAGCGAAGGTCGTGGCCTGACCGCCGTGGTGGCAGGGGTGCTCTGGGCGGCCAACACGGCGGCCCTGGTCTATTGGTGCCGTCCCAGCATCCGCCGTTACCTCAGCTGAGGGTGGCTGTCCAGGCTGCAGCCGCCGGCCTGACCCGAAGATGTTGTGAAGGTGACAGTTTCTGGCTGTCACAAGGGCCATGATCAGGATTGGTTTTCGCGTTGTGGGAGATGGCTTCAGTTCATGCCCAGCCTTTGCGTCACTACCGCCTCGTCGACCAGCAAGGCTCGCCCCACCCGGTGCTGGACGACCTCTATGACTCGCTCGACGCCGCCTGGGCCGAGGCGATGGGATGGTGGCAGGACCAGGTGGGTGCGAGTCAGGGACCGGTGGAGATCGGCGTTGAGGTGAGCACGGCCAGCGGCGACTGGCGCACTTTGCGCTACCCGGGCGGCAACCCCTGATTGCAGGCCCTTCAGCTTCAGAGCCAGTCCGGTTGGTAGATCCGCAGGGTGCCGAAGCCCAGGGATGCCGGCGTGGGTCGGGGGCCAGCCGGGATCGCCTGAACCTGAAACATGTAGGTGTCGCTGACCGACGGATTGGCCCAGGGCTTGAGCATCACTGTGATGGTCTGCCCCGGTGCCACCGGTTCGGGAAAGAGCACCTGCACCTGCCGTTGCGCGGGGTCAAAGCTGGCCTCCACGGGAATCGACGCACCCTCCCGGCGCGGCCTGCCGACAAAGGCGCGAGTGCGTTCGGGGCTGAATTGGAAATTGGTGTCGACGCCCCGGGTCTGGCGGAATGTCAGGCCCCCAAGGGAGGCGCCGGCGTCCGCAGCCAGCTCCACACTGAAGTAGTACTCCGCTGCGGGCTGGGACACGGTGGTGTAGTAGCTGACCAGATCCACCTTCCAGGGCGGGCGCGTGAAGTAGGTGCTGCCGCGCAACTCCAGGGCCCGCAGCGGGACCGGAGCCAGCAGCGCCAGCAACGCCAGGCCCACAGCTGCGGCGCCCAGGCGCTGCTGCTGGACCGGCCGTGAGGGCTGCTGCCGAAGGCTGCCTGGCTGAAGGCTGGTCTGCTCAAGACCGTGGTGGCGGCTGAGGGGGGCCATGGGCGGGAACGGCTGCGCGCCCTCAGACGCTAGGTGCGGAGCTGAGGAAGGGCTGGGGATCCTGGTCGCGTCGGTGGTGGACGGGGAGGGAGTCGGGCTGGGCTGAGGGATCCCGCGGATCGAGGGCGGCGGTGGTCTCCAGGCTGGTCCGCAGGTGTCGAGCCGCATGCAGGGGCATGTCGCGCGGCACGCTGATGCGATCGCGCAGGGCGCGCAGGCCAACGGCCGTGCCGGCTGGTGGAGGGCAGGGTGTGCCGTGCACCAGGTGACTGAGGGCGCAGCGCAGGGCCTGGTCCATGGCCGGTCCGGCCAGGGCCTGGCGCTGCTGCAGGGGGATGCGGTGGCGCAGCATGCGGCCCAGAGCCACGGCAGCGGCATCGCCTGGCTCTGGGGCGGAGGTTTCCGGATCGGCGCCCGAGGCGTCACTCAGCGGCCAGGGGCCCCGGTCGATGCGGGCGGCCAGGGCCTGTTGCGCAGCGCTGCCGTTGGCGTAGCAGCCGCCCATCTGGGGTGGCAGGTCGTGGGCGTGGGTGTGGAAGTCGCTCTGGGTGCCGAGGTAGGTGGAGCGCTGCTCCAGACCGGTGAACCAGCGGTCGATCGCCGGGTGTTCCTGGCGCAGCAGAAACCCCTTGTAGTAGGCCAGGGAGGCGTTCATCCGCTCCACGTAGGGCACAAACACGAGGTCGGCAGTGCTCAGCTCTTCCAGCAGGAACGGCCCGGGCCCTTCCTCCAGGGCCTGCTCCAGCCGGGCGGCCATGCGCTGGAACTGGAGGCGGGCCTCCTGCTCGGCGGCTGGGCTGGGCTGGGGCTGACACAGCCACTGGCACCAGCTACGGAACAGGTTCCGCTCCAGCTGCCTTAGCGGCAGAACCTGGGGATGGCCCATCCCTGCCACCAAAGGGCCAAAGGCCCTCTCCAGGGCCTCAAGAATCCGATCGCTCTCAGTGATCCGCTCGCCGTCCAGCTCCAGGGCCGGCAGCATGCCGGAAGGAACCAGCTGGCGATACCAGCGCTCCTTTTCGCCGTAGCAGAACATCGTGACTTTGCGGATCCGATAGGGAATCCGCCTCTCCTCCAGCCAGAGCCACACCTTCTGGCAGTAGGGACACCAGGCGTGGTGATCGCGGTACAGGGTGACCCGCACCTCTGTCTCGGGCTGACCGAACAGCCTGAGCTGGGCCTGGGAATTGGTGCCGCCCTGGACCCTATCCCCCTGGGGTTCTGCCCAGGAGGCGAGTTCCGGCCATGACAGTGGACCCATGCTCTGGGGGACCGAAGCCGGCATGGCCGTCCTGATCGGGGTCTCAGGGTTGGAGAGTGTCGTCCCCGGATTCGCCGGTGCGAATCCGGATGGCGTTGTCCACCGGAGTGATGATGATCTTGCCGTCGCCGATCTCACCAGTGCGGGCTGCCGTCTTGATGGCTTCCACCACACTGTCAACCACCTGATCAGTGACCACCGTGGTGATGTGCATCTTGGTGAGCAGCTTGGCCTCCACCTTCACGCCGCGGTACACCTCGGTGTGGCCCATCTGGCGTCCGAAGCCCTGAACCGCTGCCACGGTGATGCCGTTGATGCCGATGGCCACAAGGGCGTCCTTGACCGCGTCCAGCTTTTCCGGGCGCACAATGGCTTGAATCTGTTTCACGTGATACCAGGTTGACCCAGCCTCTTCTAGAGGCTGAAAGCGCCCGCTTCTGTAGCAATGACGGCTTTCTGCAGGCGTAGCCGTTGAACCCCATCAAGACGGGCCCGTCGGGGCTGGCCCTGCCGGCCAACCCCTCGCCAGGCTCAGTGGTGGTAGTGGGCACCCCGGTATTGCAGATCGGTGGAGGGATCCACCGGTGCCGGCTCATGCCGCAGGGGTGCTACGTAGTGGAGGCCCCTGTAGGTGTGCTCCACGGCTTCGCTGGAGGGGTGCTCGTGCTGGCTGGCGTCGTAGGCCACGCCGCGGTAGCGCAGTGGGGAATTGGTCATGGTGGCGTCCTCAGTTGGAAGAGAAGAGCCAAGTAGGGCGGCTCGGTGCGTCGTGGCGTCGTTGACGACCCCCTTGACGTGGAGGAGCGTTGCTTCGTCCGTTCTCGGCGTGACCGCGGTCGACGCGAGGATCGGGCTACTTCCAGCAGGCACGGCCTGACGGGCTCAGGGGAGTCCAAGGCGAGTGCATAGGCCCAACGTTTTGTCCTGAGCCCCCATCAAAGCCCGGATTTCTGTCCACTGCGAACAGATCTGCGGTTTCGTGCTGAAACGTTGCACTTCTGCGGGGCCAGGGCGGGCCTGGCCAGGGCTTGCAGGCTCATTTGGTAGCGAAAAGAACATCGGCCTGCAGCGTCAGAGCGCATTGTCAGTCGCAATGGATGTCTTGCGGCATTCAATCTCCATCGAGCAGCCGTCTTTCTGATCTGCCCATGACCATTGCTTCGCACCCTCCCAGGCGCACGAAACGTCTGCAATGAGGCGAGTCTGTTGGAAGCCCCAGCCCTGTTGATGAGCAGGATCCGAGGTCTTTCTTCCCAGCGCGGCCTCATCTGGTTGGCCTGCGTTCCCCTGGCGCTGTTCGGCCTGGGGGTGTTCAACCTCTCGGCCCACGCTGCTGAGCTTCCGGAGCTCACGGCCGCCTTCCTGGCCAACAACCTCTTCATTTTCATCTGCGCGATTCTGGTCATCTTCATGAATGCCGGCTTCGCCATGGTGGAGTCGGGGATGTGCCGCCAAAAAAATGCGGTCAACATCCTGTTGAAGAACCTCATCGTCTTCGCCCTGGCCGCCACTGCCTACTGGTTCATCGGCTACTCCGTGATGTACGGAGATTCGGTGCTGGGTGGCTGGCTGTTCTTCAAGGGCCTGTTCTTCGACCCCACTGTCACACCTGAGATGGTGACCGAAGGGTCCCTTGTTCCCACAGTCGACTTCTTCTTCCAGGTCGCCTTCGCCGCCACGGCCGCCACCATCGTTTCCGGCCTGGTGGCCGAGCGCATCAAGTTCGGTGAGTTCGTGGTGTTCTCCCTGGTGCTGGTCGGGATCCTCTATCCCATCTCCGGCTCCTGGCAGTGGAATGGTGGCTGGCTCTCCGAGCTCGGCTTCATCGATTTCGCCGGTTCCTCGATCGTTCACTCCTTCGGTGCCTGGGCCGGTCTGATCGGCGCCCTCCTGCTTGGCCCCAGGATTGGCAAGTTCGCCGAAGGCAAGCCCCAGGCCCTCCCCGGTCACAACATGGCCATTGCCACCCTGGGTTGCCTCATCCTCTGGATCGGCTGGTACGGCTTCAACCCGGGCTCTGTTCTGGCCATGGATCAAACGGTTCCCTTCGTGGCCGTCACCACCACCCTGGGAGCCGCCGGCGGCGGTATTTCCGGCACCCTGGTGTCCCAGATCCGGGGCGGCAAGCCCGACCTGACCATGACCATCAACGGCATCCTGGCCGGGCTGGTGGCTGTGACGGCCGGCTGCGACGGCTTCTCGATGGCTGGCGCATGGGTGGTGGGCTTCATCGGTGGCACCCTCGTGGTGCTCTCGGTGTCCTTCATCGACAGCCTCAAGATCGATGACCCGGTGGGTGCCTTCTCTGTGCACGGCACCTGCGGCATCTGGGGCACCCTGGCCGTGGGTCTGTTCAACGTGGACAAGGGCCTGTTCACTGGGCATGGTCCTGCCCAGCTCGGCTTTCAGATCGTGGGCGTTCTCGCCTACGCGATCTTTGCCATCGTGGCTTCCTTGATCACCTGGTCCGTCATTGGCGGCATCTTTGGAGGCATCCGCGTCTCCGAGAAGGAGGAGATCGAGGGTCTCGACATCAGCGAGCACGGCATGGAGTCCTACCCCGACTTCGCTGCCAGCGCCAAGTAAAGCTGCGAGCCGGGGCTGAAGCCTCGGCCCAGGCTCCCACCAGCCCGCGGCTCTGCCGCGGGTTTTTTGCTGTTGGGCCCCCTGCGGAGCCCTCCGAGCCGAACCCCGACCAAGCAAGCTGGGGTTTCTTCCCATCCGTTCTCTACGTCTGTCTCCATGGGTGATCGCTTTGATCTGATCGTGCTCGGTGCCGGCTCCGGAGGGCTGGCTGCCGCCAAGCGGGCGGCCAGCTATGGCGCCAGGGTGGCGATCGTGGAGGGCGACCGTGTGGGCGGCACCTGCGTGATCCGTGGCTGTGTCCCCAAAAAGTTGCTGGTGTACGGCTCGGCCTACAGCCACCTGCTCGCCGATGCCGGCAGTTACGGCTGGGAGCTGGCCCCCTGGCGCAGCGACCCGGCGCGGTTGCTGGCGGCAGTGCGGGCCGAGGTGGATCGGCTCAACAGCTTGCACATCAGCTTCCTGGAGAAGGCCGGCGTGGCGCTGCTGCGGGGCTGGGGTCGCTTTGTGGCGGCAGACAGCGTGGCGGTGCGGGCCGCCGATGGTTCCGAGCGGCAGCTGCAGGCGGATCACATCCTGGTGGCCGTCGGCGGGCGCCCCTATCGCCCCCCCTTCCCCGGTGCCGAGCTGGCCTGGGTGAGTGATGACATGTTTCTGCAGGAGAGCCTGCCTGAGGCCGTGGCCGTGGTGGGGGGCGGATTCATTGCCTGCGAATTCGCCTGCATCCTGAACGGCCTCGGTGTGCGAGTGACCCAGCTGGTGCGGGGCGACCACCTGCTGCGGGGCTTTGACCGTGAGGCCAGCGAGACCGTGAGGGAGGCCATGCAGGAGCAGGGCATCGATCTGCGCTTCGCCCACACCCCGGAGTCGCTCACACAGGCTTCCCCGTCCGCCGCGCTCACCCTCACCACCCAGTCCGGGGAAGAGATTGCCTGTGGTGGGGTGTTGCTGGCCACTGGCCGCAAGCCGTTTCTGGACAACCTCAACCTCGAGGCCGCCGGTGTCGCCGTGGAGGGCGATGCAATCCCGGTGGACGCCGACCAGCGCACCAACGTGCGTCACATCTACGCAGTGGGCGATGTGACCGACCGCATCAACCTCACCCCGGTGGCGGTGGATGAGGGCCGGGCCTTTGCCGATACGGTCTACGGGCAGCGGCCGCGCCAGGTGAACCATGATCTGGTGGCCAGCGCTGTGTTTTCCCAGCCGGAACTCTCCGGGGTGGGCCTCACGGAAGAGCAGGCCTGTGAGCGCCACGGCGCCGCGGCGATCCAGGTGCATCGGGCCCGCTTCCGGGCCATGAGCCAGGCGCTGCCGGCGCGGGGGCCCAGGGTGCTGCTGAAGCTGATCGTGGAGAAAGCCACTGACCGCGTGCTGGGCTGCCACATGGTGGGAGAGCACGCAGCCGAGATCATTCAGATGGCCGCCGTGGCGATTGGCATGGGGGCCACCAAGGCTGATTTCGACCGCACCATGGCCCTCCATCCCACGGTGGCGGAAGAGTTCGTCACGATGCCCAACTAGGGGGCTGGCCGATCGAGCAGGCCCCACTGCGCCCTCAGGCCCGGGTTGCTCAGCTCCCAGGCGTGCTCAGTGGGGGCCACGTTGTGGGGCTGGCGGCAGGGCACCAGACCGCGCTGGGCAAAGGCCTGCCGCAGCTGGCCGTCGTAGTGCTCCGCCTGGGCGATCAGGCTGGTGAGGTGCTGCTGGCCGCCTGCCGCCTTCAGCATGGCCTCGTTGGAGCCGCACAGGGCTAAATCCTGACGGTGCTGCTCCAGCCAGTTCCATTCGTAGTGGAGCATCGCCTCGCTGCAGTGCTCCAGCTCGCTGACAAACAGATCGGCCACGGGCCGATCTGCTGCGCCGGTTGGGGCTGCAGTTCCCCGGTTGTCCAGACGCTGTCCGAGGCGCTGCATGATGGCGCGCAGTTCACTCATGGGCCCAGGCGTTGCTCCTGGCCATTGTTGCCGGGCGGAGGTGCCATCGCCACAGGGCGTCAGGCGCCGCCAGCGGCGCCGTAGCCCACCATGGTGGCCTTGACGTGGGCCAGGGCAGTGCCCTCCAGGAACTGCTGATCCAGCAGCAGCAGAGCCGCTGAATTGTCGCCGGCGAGTCGCAGGCGCTTGCGCACGAAACGGGCCTCGGCTTCCTCTTTGATCTGCTCCTCCACGAACCAGTCGAGCATGGACGAGGCACTGCGCTCGCTGTTCTCCTCCGCCAGGCCATAGAGCCGGTTGATGGAGGCTGTCACCTCCCTCTCCATCTCCGAGACCCGGTCGAACAGCTGCTGCACCGATTGCCAGTCGCGCTGGGGTGCCTGGATCGTGGGCAGGATCACCTCCTCATCACAGTCCACCAGGTAGGCGATCATCCGTGCCGCGTGGGCACGCTCCTCGTTGCTCTTCTCGAGCATGTACTTGGAGAATCCCGCCAGATCCTTTTCCCGCAGCCAGATCGACATCGAGAGGTAGCTGTGGCTGGCCTGGAACTCCGATTCCAGATGGCGGTTGATGGCGGTGGTGAGCTGGTTCATCTCTGGGGAGCGGGGCCACGGGTGGCGTCGGATCCCAGCCTATGAATGCTGCGGATGGCCAGCTGTTGATGGGTCCAGTGGGCAGTGAGTGCCGCCAGCAGGCTGAGCTTGTTGCCACGGATGCGGAGCATGGTCGGGACCTGCGGTTGCGTTCAGCCTGCCTCCCACCGATCCCACGGTCGAGCCGTCAGGTGACAGCTGGGGGCAACCGATGGCACAGGCCGATGTGGCGGCTGGGCTGATGAGGCGGCTGCCGGGATTGGCCGGCAAGGATGGGGGCTGCTGGGATACCGCCATGGCCCGACTGCTCGTGATCCAGCACCTGGAGCGTGAAGGCCCGGGCCAGTTCGCCGCCGCAGCGACTGCTCGGGGCTGGCCGCTGGAGGTGTTGCGTCCAGACCTGGCCCAGCCCCTGCGCGATCCCCTGGACGACGAGATCCTGCTGGTGCTGGGCGGTCCGATGGGCGTGGAGCAACGCACCGATCCGGCCCTGGCCTGGCTCGCCGAGGAGGTGGCGCTGCTGGAGCGGGTGCTGGCACGCCAGCAGCCCGTGATCGGCATCTGCCTGGGCGCCCAGCTGCTGGCCCATGCGGCGGGAGGCAGCGTGGAACCTCTCACCTGCGGGGTTCCACCCGTGCCGTTGCGGGAGGTGGGCTGGGGTGCGGTGAGCTTTCTGGGGAACCCCGGCCAGGAACCCCTGCTGCGGGGGCTGGAGGCCAGTGAGCTGATGCTGCACTGGCATGGCGATCGGGTGCGCCTGCCCGCCGCTGCCGAGCTGCTGGGATCCACCCTGCTCTGCCCGGAACAGATCTTCCGCCTCGGTGCGCGGGCCTACGGCCTGCAGTGTCATGCCGAGGTGCTGGGCCAGGACCTGCCGCGCTGGCTGGAGGAGGACGCGGCCTATGTGGCAGGAGCCCTGGGCCCTGCGGGAGTGGAGCGGATCCGTGCCGACACGCGCCGCTGGGGTCCCAGGGCCGAGAGGCAGGGGCGCCGCCTGATCGACAACCTGCTGGATCTGCTGGAGGCCCCGCTCAGCTGAGCCCCATCTGCAGCGGTCGCCGCTGCAGCCGCGGGCCCTGGCTGGGCTGGATCGCCTGGGGCAGGGAGCCGGCGGCCAGTGGCTCCAGGCTGTTGAGGCTGTAGGTGGTTTCGCGCAGCTCGCCCGCTCCGCCCGATAGCTCCAACAGGGTGAGGCTCTGCTCCGGTGGGGCGCTGCTCTGGAGCAACCGGCGCGGGCCGCTGCCCATGGCCCCCAGGCTCAGCAGGTTGAGGCCTCCCACGCGGCCGGGGAACCAGGTGTGGTGATGGCCACTGACGTAGAGGGCGACCCCCTGGCGCTCCAGCAGCGCCTGCAGCACGGCGGGCTGATGCAGCACCTCGCCGCTGCGGTCCCGTCCCTGGCCCACGGCGTAGAGGGGCAGGTGGCCGATCGCCAGCCGCAGCCGGGCCTGGCGGGCCTGGGGGCTGGCCAGCTGGCGTTCCGCCCAACGCAGCTGCTCCGCCCCCAGGCCGGCGGAGGACGCGTCCAGGACCAGTACAAACACCCCCCGGTGCAGGAGGGTGTAGCGGAAGGGGAAGGCCGTGGCCTCCAGCAGGGTGATCCTGAGGCGGGAGCGCTGGGAGGCCCAGAACCGCTGGGCCTCCTGGCGATCGAGGCCGAACACGTAACGCCCGTTCTGCTGGCTGCTGGAGGCGTCGTGGTTGCCCATGGCCGCAGCGAAGGCGAGGCCATCGGCCAGCAGGGGATCGAGCACGGTCACCCCGAAGCTGCGCCACATCGCTTGCAGCTGGGCGGCGGTGAGCCCCCGCTTCTGGCCGGCCACCATGTCGCCGGCGCAGAGCACCAGATCAGGGCGCAGGCGGCCCAGCAGGGCCACACCCCGCTGCACCTGGGGGACGTAGGTGGTGGAGCCGTAGCTGCCGTTGAGATCGCTGATCAGGGCGATGCGCAAGGCACTGCCGTCTGCCCCAGCGCCTGGCGTGAGGCTGGCGGCGCTGCCCGGCCTGCCGAGCAGGGGCCTGGCCAGCCAGAGTCCGGCCCCCCCGGCGGCCAGCTGCAACAGATGCCGTCGGGAGCAGTGCATCGGCTTGAAACGGCGGCTGGCAGGTTGGCTCGACAGGGTCCGGGCCGTGCCCTGATCAGAACACGGCGAGGGAGGCCCCCAGTACCAGCACCATCGCCGTGATCAGGGCCACGGCCCAGAGGGCGTGGGACCTGGCATCGGCGGCGGTTTCGCCGGCGACGGCGGCAATCTCGTCGGCGTAGAGATTGTCGTGGTTCTCGAGGTCGTGGGTGCGCATGGTGGGCCTCCCTGGAGGGGTGACTTCAACCTAGGCAGCACCCCCAGCACTCACCACCTCCAGGGCCATGACGAGATGTGTGGGGGTGTGACGGATCGTCCGAGCTGCGTTCAGGCGCCAGTCGTCGCCTTGCCCTTGTTGCCGCCCTTGCGGCCCTTGCCAGGACCTCCCACGGGGGCCTTGATGCCGTTGCGCTCATAGATCTTGCGCATCTCTTCGCGGTACTGGGCCCGCAGCTCCTGATTGGCCTTGTGCTCGTCCTTGCGGCAGTCGCGCAGCTGTTGCTGGTTGGACGCGGCCGACACGCAGCGCTGGCTCTTCTGCTGGATCTGGGAGCGCTCCTTCTGCTGCTTCACCGAAAGCGCCTTGCGCTCAGGGAAGATCTTTTCCTTCTGGGCGGGGGTGAGCCGCTCCGGGGGGGCGGAGTTCTGGGCCAGGGCGGGGCCGAGGCTGCCGAGGGCGAGGCTGAGGCCGGCGGCGGTGGCCAGGCCGGTGCGGACGAGGCGGCGGGACAGGCAGGAGTTGGTCATGGGTCAGGGACGTTCAACGCCATTCATCCTGTCCTGTTGGTCTGAATGAGATCGGTCTGGGGAGCGCTGAGATGTGACCAGATCTGACAGAGACCGTCCCCGCAGCCCCAGGCTGAATCCCCCCTGGCTGGGGTGGCTGTGGAAGAGCTCGCCGCCATGCTCCAGGGCGACGCGCTGGGCGATGGCCAGGCCAAGGCCACAGTGGCCATCGCCGCCCCTGGCCTCGTCGAGCCGTCGAAAGGGCTGCAGCGCCTGGTCCCAGAGCGGCTCGGGGATGCCCTCACCGGCGTCGCTGACGGCGATCGAGAACCCCCCCTCGCCCCAGGGCTGCAGGCTCAGCCGATAGGGAGGGCGGCCGTGGTGGGCGGCGTTGCTGAGCAGGTTCCCCACGGCCCGGGAGAGGGCGATGGGCCGCACAGAGGCCTGCAGAGGCTCCAGAGCCAGGCTCAGGGGGCTCAGGCCGCTCTGGCCGGCAACCTCGGCCAGCAGGGCCGCCAGATCCACCGGCACCGGCTGTTCTTCTGCGTCTCCCCGGGCGAAGGCGATGAACTGGCTGGTGATCCGTTCGAGGGCATCGAGGTCGCCCTGGGCCTTGCCACTCTCTTCGGCGGACATCGGCTGGCCTTCGGCCAGGTGCAGCCGCAGCCGCAGCCGGGTGATCGGGCTGTTGAGGTCGTGGCCGATGCCGGCCAGCATCGTGGCCCGTTCCTGCCGGTCGAGCCGCAGGCGCTCGAGCAGGCCGTTGAAGCGGCGGGTGATCTGGCGCACGGCCTGGGTGCCGCGCTCCGGCAGCGGCTCCGGGTCCTGGCTTGTGCCCAGCTGCTGCAGGGAGTTCTCCAGCTGGCGCAGGGGGCGTTGCACCTCCAGGCTCAGCACCAGGGTGGACAGCCCCAGGCCCGCTGCCCCCAGCGAGAGGATCAGGGAGAGGGGATCGGGAGGCCAGCGACGGGGCTTGGGGATGGACACCGCCAGCCAGACGGACTCGAAGGGCGACACCACCTCCACCCAGAGACTGCCGCCAGCGGCCACCACCTCCCGGCAGAAGCCCAGCTGGCTGCAGAGTTCGGCGTGGAGAGCCTCGGCCTCCGCCCCACCCCTGGCCCCCGCCGGCGGATGGTCCTCCGCCAGCTGCAGGCCGCTGAGCTCCGCCACAGCGTCCATCGGGTAGCTCTCCAGGGCCAGCTCCCCCAGGCGCAGGCTGAAGGCCACCTCCGTGCCCAGCTGCACCATCTGGCTGCGCGCCAGCCTGCGGCTCAGCAGGGTCTGCACCAGCAGAAGGCTGAGCAGCCACAGCCCCAGACCGCCGGCCCCGTAGGCCAGCACCCTGAGCCAGCGGCGGGATTTCGGCACGCGGCGGCTAGACACGCGGCTGGCCATCGGGAACGAAGACATAGCCATAGCCCCACACCGTCTGGATGTGGCGGGGTTGGGAGGGGTCCGCCTCCACCAGCCGCCGCAGCCGTGACACCTGCACATCCATGCTGCGGGCGTCGGTCTCGCTGGTGGGTCCGCGCGAGAGCTCGATCAGGCGCTCCCGCGACAGGGGCCTGTGGGGATGCTGGGCCAGGGCCAGCAGCAGGCTGAATTCGCCGCTGGTGATCGTCACCGGTTCGCCGTCGCGCTCCAGCCGCCGCGTGCCGGGATCCAGCTGCCAGGCCCCGAAGCCGATCGGGTTGGCGTCCGGCCGCGGCGTGCCCGGCGGGCCCTGCTGACGCCGGCGCAGCACCGCTTCGATGCGGGCCGTCAGCTCGCGGGGCAGGAAGGGTTTGGCCAGGTAGTCGTCGGCACCCTGCTCCAGGCCGATGATGCGGTCCACGGCATCCCCCCGGGCGGTGAGCATCAGCACCGGCAGGTCATCGCCGCCATCGCGCAGCCGCCGCAGCACCAGCAGGCCGTCGTCTCCGGGGAGCATCAGATCGAGCACCAGCAGATCTGGCCGCTGACTCTCCAGCCGGGCCGTGAGCTGCTGGCCATTGGCCAGGCAGCGCACCTCGTAGCCCTGCTCACCGAGATAGCGCTGCAACATCTGACGCAGTTCGGCGTCATCGTCGACAACCCAGATGCGGTGGGGACGGGCCATGGCGCCGGGCAGCCAGGGTGGCTCAGGAGGCGTTCATCCTGAACTGATCCAGGCCCGGTCGGTCGAGGCACTGTCCCTGCGGCGGCTCTGTCCCCAAGCAGGAGCCGGCCTCACACCAGGGCCAGGCCCCGTTCGTTGAACACCCCCTCGAACAGCATCGAGCTGAGGTAGCGCTCGCCGGAGTCGGGCAGCACCACCACGATGGTCTTGCCGGCATAGGCGGGATCGGCGGCCAGGCGCAGCGCCGCGCAGGTGGCGGCACCGCAGGAGATGCCCGCCAGGATGCCTTCCTCCCGCATCAGCCGCCGGGCCATGGCCACCGCCTCGGCGTCGGACACGGTCTCGACCCGGTCCACGAGGCTGAGGTCGAGGTTGTCGGGCACGAAGCCGGCGCCGATCCCCTGGATCTTGTGGGGGCCCGGACTGATCGCCTCTCCCGCCCTGGCCTGGCTGATCACCGGACTGGTGAGGGGCTCCACCGCCACCGATTCGAGCGGTTCGCCCAGCGTGGACTTGATGTAGCGGCTGACGCCCGTGATCGTGCCCCCGGTGCCCACCCCGGCCACCAACACATCGATCTGTCCGTCGCTGTCCTGCCAGATCTCCGGGCCGGTGGTGTCGTGGTGGATGCGGGGGTTGGCGGGATTGGCGAACTGCTGCAGCAGCACGTAGCGGTCGGGCTCCGACTCGGCCAGTTCGCGGGCCATGTTGATGGCACCGGGCATTCCCTGGCGGCCCTCGGTGAGCAGCAGCCGGGCGCCGTAGGCCGTGAGCAGCTTGCGGCGCTCCAGGCTCATCGTCTCCGGCATGGTGAGCGTCAGCGGGATGCCGCGCGAGGCCGCCACGAAGGCCAGGGCGATGCCGGTGTTGCCGCTGGTGGGCTCGATCAGTTCCTTGCCGGGGCCCAGCAGCCCGTCCTGTTCGGCCTGCCAGATCATGGCGGCGCCGATCCGGCACTTCACCGAGTAGGCCGGATTGCGCCCCTCGATCTTGGCCAGCACGGTGGCGCCGCAGCCCTCGGTGATCCGGTTGAGCCGCACCAGGGGGGTCTTGCCGATCGTGAAGCTGTTGTCGGCGTAGATCGCCATCGCTGAACGCCGTTCCTGCGGTCTCAGCCTAGGGAACCCGCCCTCCCTAGGGTTCAGGGCCCCTTCGTGCTCGCTGCTGAGCCGGTCCCCGCCATGGCCACCGCGACGACGCCACCGGGGCGCCCCTCCCTGGGCCTGCTGAACCACTTCAGCCGCGACAACATCAAGGGGGATCTGTTCGGTGGGGTCACCGCGGCGGTGATCGCCCTGCCGATGGCCCTGGCCTTCGGGGTGGCCTCCGGTGCCGGCGCCGCGGCCGGCCTCTGGGGGGCGGTGCTGGTGGGTCTGTTCGCCGCCCTGTTCGGCGGCACCCCCACCCTGATTTCCGAGCCCACCGGCCCGATGACCGTGGTGATGACCGCCGTCATCGCCAGCCTCACCGCCAGGGACCCGGAGAACGGCCTGGCCATGGCCTTCACCGTGGTGATGCTGGCCGGGTGTGTTCCAGATCCTGTTCGGCCTGCTCAAGCTGGGCCGCTACGTGACCCAGATGCCCTACACGGTGATCTCGGGCTTCATGAGCGGCATCGGCCTGATCCTGATCATTCTCCAGATCGGTCCCTTCCTGGGCCAGGCCATCCCCAAGGGCGGTGTGCTCGGCACCCTCAGCGCCATTCCCTCCCTGCTGGCCGCTACCCGGCCGGCGGAGGTCACCCTGGCCCTGGTGACCCTGGCGATCCTGTGGCTGACGCCGGCCCGGCTGAAAAAGGTGGCACCGCCCCAGCTGATCGCCCTGATCGCCGGCACCGTGCTCTCGCTCACCCTGCTGAGCGGGGCCGATGGCTCGGCTGAGGTGGAGGGCATCCGCCGCATCGGTGCCATCGCCTCGGGCCTGCCGCAGCTCCACCTGCCCCACTTCGAGGCCGCGCAGCTGCAGCTGATGCTGGTGAACGGGGCCGTGCTGGGAATGCTGGGCTGCATCGACGCCCTGCTCACCGCCGTGGTGGCCGACAGCATCACCCGCACCGAGCACGACTCCAACAAGGAGCTGATCGGCCAGGGCCTCGGCAACCTCGCCTCCGGTCTGTTCGGCGGCATCGCCGGCGCCGGAGCCACCATGGGCACCGTGGTCAACATCCAGGCCGGCGGCCGCAGTGCCCTCTCGGGCCTCAGCCGCGCCCTGATCCTGATGCTGGTGATCCTGGCCGGCAGTGGCCTCGCCGCCCAGATCCCCCAGGCCGTGCTCGCCGGCATCGCCCTCAAGGTGGGCTTTGACATCGTCGACTGGAGCTTCCTCAAGCGCGCCCACCGGATCTCGCTCACCGGCGCCCTGATCATGTATCTGGTGATCGGCCTCACCGTGCTGGTGGACCTGATCGCCGCCGTGGGCATCGGCGTGTTCATCGCCAACATCCTCACCATCGACAAGATGAGCGCCCTGCAGAGCCGCTCGGTCAAGTCGATCTCCACCGGCGACGGCGACCTGCTGCTCAGCGGTGAGGAGAAGGCCCTGCTGGATCAGGGCAAGGGCCAGGTGCTGCTGTTCCAGCTCACCGGCGCGATGATCTTTGGTGTGGCCAAGGCGATCGGCCGCGAACACAACGCCATCGGCGAGTGCAAGGCGGTGGTGTTTGACCTCACCGAGGTCTCCCACCTGGGGGTCACCTCAGCCCTGGCGGTGGAGAACGCCGTGGAGGAGGCGATCGAGAAGGGCCGCGAGGTGTTCGTGGTGGGGGCCAGCGGCACCACCCGCCAGCGGCTCGAGAAGCTCGGGCTCTACGCCAAGTTGCCGCCCCAGCACCATCAGCTCAGCCGGGAGGAGGCCCTCCGCAGGGCTGTGGAGGCTCTCGCCATCAGCCCAAGCGCCGTCACCGCCGCTGGGGCCGCCGATCTCCATTCCGTGGGGTAGTGGGCTTCGAAGCCCAGAGCGGTGCTGGCCCAGAACTGTGGATTACCGGGATTCGGTGGCTTGCCGTCGCACTCTCCTGGTGGCTGCGCCAGAGTGTTCTGTAACGAACCATCACGGCGATGCTCAAGCCGCTCTGGCTGGTGCGTCCCCGCCCCGACGGGGGTTGCGACTACGTCAGTTTCCAATTCGACGCCCTCGGTGGGCCTCCCCTCACCGGGACCGTTGAGATGCGGGAAGGCAGCCATCTCCCCCCCCAGATGCCCCTGCTCAAGCGCCGGCATCGTCTCGCTCCCGACGAGGCGGAACGCTGGCGCCTGCGGCTGGAGCAGGAGGGAGGATTCCGTTTCAGTGAGCCCCTCTTCTAGGCCGGCCTCGATACGCTCTATGCAGGCGTAGTTGTCCGCCGGCGATGGTGATGCCCGACCCTTCTGATCCGCAACCCCCGGCGGCCGAGCCATTGGAGCCCTATCAACGCCTTGGCATCAGCCCCGACGCCAGCTTCGAGGAGGTGCAGGCCGCCAAGCAGGCCCGCCTCGACGAGGCCGGTGATGACACCATGGCCCGCTCCCGCATTGAGGCGGCCTACGACACCCTGTTGATGGAGCGCCTCAAGCAGCGCCAGCAGGGTCGGGTGAGCACGGCGGCCCGAACGGCTTCGGCCCGCGAACAACTGGCTCCACCTCCCCCACGCCTGGCGATGCCGGCCCTGCCCCAGCTGCCCCTGCCCAAGGTGGCGGCGCCCTCGTTGAGCATGCCTGCTCTGGAGCTGGCCGAGGGGTCTGCCCTGAACCTGGCCCTCGGCGGCTTCGGGGTGCTGCTGGCCCTGCTGCTGCTGGTGCCCTCGGCGTCGCCGGAATTCCTGCTGGCTCTGGCCACCGCCCTCACGGTGGTGTGCCTTCAACGCCGCCGCCGCCGCTTCCTGGCCGCCGTGGGCTGGGGCTTCGGCCTGCTGACCCTGGGGCTGGTGCTCGGCGGCCTGGTGGCCGGCATGGTCGGGTCCGGACTGCCGCTGGGGCTGCCCCTCTCCCTGCAACAGCTGCAGAGCCTGCCGGCATTTGTGCTGTTGCTGTTGGCCGCGCTGTTCGTGGCCTGAGGCTGCTGGGTGCTCCCCGGCGGTGCCCCTCAGGCGGCAGCAGCCGCCTCCAGCTCGGCGATCAGGCCGAGCAGCTCCTGGCCGCTCACCTCGTAGACCGAGCTGCAGAAGTGGCAGGTGAGCTCGGCCCTGCCGTCTTCGTCCAGGATGCTGGTGAGCTCGTCGCGGCCGAGCAGCTTGAGGGCGCCCAGACTGCGGTCGCGGCTGCAGGGGCAGTGGAAGCGCACGGGCTCAGGCTCCGCCTCCAGGGGCTGGGGGTCGAGGTCGGGAAAGATGGCTTTCAGCAGCGCCAGCAAGTCGCCCTGACAGGCTTCCAGGCGGGAACTGAAGCCCGCCACCTCCCGGCAACGCTCCTCCAGCAGGGCCACGAGGGCGGGCTCCCGGGCCGCCTTGGGCAGCACCTGCACCAGCACCCCACCGCTGCAGCGCACGCCGCCGCTGTCCATCCGCTCGCCCACGAACACCGCCGAGGGGGTCTGCTCGGAGTGGAGCAGGTAGGAGGCCACGTCGTCGCCGATGCCGCCGCTCACCAGTTCCACCGTGGAGCTGAAGGGCTGGCCCCGGCCCCAGTCGCGCACCACGTGGAGATAGCCCGTGCCGGTGGCGCCGGCCAGGTCGAACTGGGGTGAGCCATCGGCGCCGGTGATCGGATCGAGCTCCAGGGCCGGATTGCCCACGTAGCCCCGCACGGTGCCATCCCGGCCGGCATCGACCATCAGGCCCTTCAGCGCACTGTCGGAGGAGATGCGCAGGTTCACCCTGCCATGGCTGATTTTCATCGAGCTGGCCAGCAGCAGCCCGGCTCCCATGGCTCGACCGAGCAGGGCGGTGGTGAGAAACGACAGCTGGTGGTGCTCGGCGGCGGCGCGGCAGGTGTCAGTGGTGGACACCGCCACCAGCCGGATGCCGCCTTCGGCGGCCGTGGCTCGCAGCAGCCGGTCGCTCACGCTGGACTCCCTCATGCAGCGGGCGCTCACTCACACCATCGTAAGGAGGTCGGTGGTGTGCAGATCGGTGAGCGTGCCCTGCTCCAGGCGCCAGGCCCTGCCGGCTGAGCGCTGGAACAGCTCCGGTTCGTGGGTCACCACCAGCACGGCCCGTTCCCGGGCCAGCCCCTCGAGCAGGGCCACGATCTCGCCCCGCACCGTCCAGTCCAGCCCGGCAGTGGGTTCATCCAGCAGCAGCACCTGGGGCTGGCGCAGCAGCTGCACCGCCAGGGCCAGGCGCCGCTGCTGGCCGCCGCTCAGCTGTTCGGGCCGTTGCTGGGGGCTGAGCCCACTGAGGCCCACCCGCTGCAGCACCGCCTCCAGCCGCTCGGACTCCAGGCGTCGCTGGCCCAGCCGCAGCTCCTGGCCCACCGTGAGCCCGAGAAAATGGCGCTCGGGAAACTGGAATACCAAGCCGCACAGCCAGCGGCGCTGGCGAGCCCGCAGGCGTTCTCCGTTCCAGTGGATCGTGCCCTGATCGGGGTCGGCCAGGCCGCTGATCAACTCCAGCAGGGTGGTTTTGCCGCCGCCGCTGCGGCCGGCCACCAGGCCGATCGCTCCGGGCTCCAGGGTCAGACTCACCTCGCGCAGCACCGGCTGGGGTGCCGTGGCGGGCTGGTAGCCGAGGCCGCGCAGTTCAAGCATGGCCCCAGCATGCCTGCGCTGGTGGAGAGTGGCCTGTGGTGTTGTGGCTGCGGCCCAGTCGTATCGGTGCCGATGGACGTTCAATTTCGCGAGCTCGACCCCTTTAACTGCTGGATCTGGGTGCGCTTTGCCGATCCCCTCGGCAGTGGTGAAAAGGGCTACCTGGAAACCGTCTTCGACAGCTGGTTCTTTCTGGGCAAGCTCGGAGGGTTCAATGCCGAGTCGCTCCAGGCCCATGAGGAGGGGGCGGAACTGAGCTGGATGGCCTACGACCAGGAGGCGGCCGAAACGGCCCTGCCCGCCCTGATGCACAACATGGGCCCGATGGAGTACCAGGGGGTCTGGGCCCGCTGCTGGCTGGATCTGGGCACCAGTGATGCCTTCGCCCTCGACGTGTTGGTCAACACCCTGCGCCAGCTCAACAACGACGTGGTGGAGGTCGAGCAGGTGTTGATCGGTGGCCTCAACGAGGATTGGGCCATCGACGAGCAGCCCGAGACCATCGACCAGCTGCTGGATTCGATCCCCGATTCCTGAGCACGTCATGGCCCGCGACCTGCGCCGGCTGCTGGTGGCGCGCCCTCGCCTCGAGCTTGCCGAGGGGCGTCTGGCCCTGCAGGGCCAGGAGCTGCACTACCTGCGGCGGGTGCTGCGGCTGGGAGCGGGAGAGGCCTTCGGACTGGTGGATGGCTGTGGCCAGTTCTGGTCTGCGGCCCTGGAGCTGGGTTCGGGTCGGCAGGAGGGCTGGGCCGTGCTGCAACAGAGCCTGGAGGAGCCCCTGGTCAGCCTCCCCGCGCCGCTGCCGCCCCTGGAGTTGGCCGTGGCGCTGCCGCGTCGGGACCCGGAGGTGATGCTGCGCATGGCCTGCGAGCTGGGCATCGACCGCTTTCAGTGGCTGCAGGCCGAGCGCAGCGTGGCGGAGGCCACGATCCGCCCCGAGCGCCAGCAGGCGGTGTTGCGCGAGGCCCTGGAGCAGTGCGAGCGACTGTGGCTGCCCCACTGCCTGCCAGCGCAACCGGCCCTGGGCTGGCTCTCGGCGGCAACGAGCGGGGTGCGGCTGCTGGCCACCACCCGCCGCCCCTCGCTCCTGCCGCTGGGCGAGGCCCTTGAGGCTCGCGGGCCGCTGGCGTCAGCAGCTCAGCCGGGGGGTGCCGCGGAGCCGGTAAGGGTGGCGATCGGGCCGGAAGGGGGCTGGAGCCCGCAGGAGGAAGGGGCTGCCCTGGAGCGGGGCTGGCAGGCCGTGCAGCTGGGCGAGGGGATCCTGCGCACCTCCACGGCCGCCGTGTCAGCCGCGACCCTGCTGTCGGCCTGGCGCCAACGGCTGGGGATCAGTTGCGGAACATCTCCGACACCATCCCCTTGAACACGCCCAGATTGGCGCCGGGCCGCCGCCGGCCCATCGGCAGGGCGTTGGCGGGGTTGAGGCAGTCCGGGGCGTAGGTGACCTGGGACGGGGGCGGCAGGGCCTCCTGGGCGGCCCGCAGTTCGGCGGCGATGGCCTCGGCCGTGGTGAGTGGGCTGGCGACAGGGGATGGGGCCTCCGTGGAGGCGGTCGCCGGGACCGATGCAGCGCCGGGCTCAGCGGCGGTGGCTGCGGGGTTGCTGGGGGCCTTGTCGGTGGAGCCCTTGGGGGTGGCGGGGGGAACCTCCGCGATCGCCACCTGCACCGGTGCGGCCTTGGTGTCGCCGGCGCCGGTGAGGTCGAGGAAGAAGGAGCCCTTGCGCTTGAACACCATCGCGACTGAGCCGGCAACGTCTGACGCCGATTATCCGTTGGACCGGTGCCGCCAAGGCCTGCTGCTTAGGGCAGTGCAACACAGGCTCCCTGCCACACACTGGGGAGCCCCGCCGCGACTCCTCGGCGCCGCCCTTCGGTTCGTGTTCGCTCCACCCCCCCAGCAGCCGCTCCCCTGGCTGGTCGCCCTGGCCGTCAACGCCGCCCTGATCACCGCGGCCCAGCGCCTGCCTGTGCTCACCCGCGCCGGCTGGGTCCACGCCGGCGCCCTCGGCACCGTGCTGTGGGGCTGCCTCGGTCCCCTGGGCTGGCTGGCCGTGGTGGGCTATCTGGCCCTGGGCTCGGCCGTGACCCGTCTGGGCCTGCGCCACAAGCAGCGCGCCGGGCTGGCGGAGGCCCGCGGCGGCCGGCGTGGGCCCGAAAACGTGTGGGGCTCGGCAGCTGCGGGCGCCGCCCTGGCCATGCTCACGGCCGTGGTGCCCATGAGCTGGCTGGCGCCGTTGCTGGTGGGCTTCGCCGCCAGCTTCGCCGCCAAGCTCGGCGACACCTGTGGCAGCGAGATCGGCAAGCGCTGGGGCCGCCACACCCTGCTGATCACCAGCCTGAGGCCCGTACCCGCCGGCACCGAGGGGGCGATCAGCCTGGAGGGCACGGCGGCCAGCCTGCTGGGCAGCGTGGTGATGGCTGCCTGGATGCTCCTGCTGGGCCTGCTGGCCGGCTGGGCAGAGGCTGGACTGGTGGCCGCCGTGGGGCTGCTGGCCACCCTGGTGGAAAGCCTGATCGGAGCCACCCTGCAGCCCCGCTTCGCCTGGCTCAGCAACGAGCTGGTGAACGGCCTTCAGACCACCCTGGCCGCGGTGCTGGCGATCGCGCTCTGGCTCTGGTGGGCCTCGCCCTGAAGCTGGGCCAGCAGCTCACCGCCCCGCTGCCGGCAGTGTTGAACGGGGAGATTCAGTTGCCTGGCCAGGTCGCTCCAGGTCAGGCCATCGAACCAGCGCCCCTCCAGCAGCTGCCGATCCAGGGGCGCGAGGCGGGCCATCTGCCGCCGCAGCCAGGCGAGCTGGGGATCGCCCTGGTCCGCTGTCTGGTCACAGGCGGTGCTGGCGGGGTCAGCGAGCAGGTCCAGCCGGCATAGCGGGGCGCCCTCGTCGCCGTCGCTGCCCAGGGGCGCATCCAGGCTGCTCAGCTGCAGGGCCCGCCGCACCCGGGCGGCCTCCTCCAACTGGGCCTGCGTGCAGCCCAGGGCGGTGGCCATGGCGGCCAGGCTCACCGCCGGCAGCCCGGCGCCACGGCGCTGCTCCAGCCAGCGATCGGCCCGCTGGTTCAGCTCCCGCAGCCGCCTGGGGGTCTGCAGGGGCTGCAGCCGGTCGCGGCGTTCCTGCAGCATCGCGCCGCGCACGCAGGGCACCGCATAGGTGCTGAGGCTCACCGGGCGGCTGGTGTCAAAGCTGTCCACGGCCCGCACCAGCCCCTCGTAGCCCACGGAGCAGAGCTCGTCGAAGGGCTGACCGGTGCGGCGGCTTTCGCGCTGGGCCACCATCCGCACCAGGGCCAGGTTGCTCTCCACCAGGGCGTTGCGCCAGTGCAGCCGCACCGCGCTGGGACCGGAGCGGCCCAGTCGGCGCAGCAGGGTGCGGTTGTGGTGGTTGAGGTCTGAGCCGGCGGCCCGCAGCCGGGTGGAGACGGCGCGGCGAGAAGGACGGGGCCGAGGGGCGATGGGGTTGGCCTGCATGGCGGGGAACGGGGATGGGGATCCATCTCCACGCTCTGCGGGCTGGCGCGGGGCCGGCTCGCCGCCGGGAGCGATCTGCTTTCACCCGAATGGGTGAGGCGCGGCTGCGGAATTCAGTTCAGCCCAGCTGTTGAGGGCGGGCCAGTCGCGCAGGCGGCGAAACACCTCGGCGTGGCCGCTGGCGTTGAGGTGCAGGCCATCGGCGCACAGCCAGCGGGGCCAGCTCCTATCGCAGAGCAGGGGGTGCAGCAGCGGCAGAAAGGGCACGTCGGCCTCCAGGCAGGCCAGCTCCAGCAGGCCCTCATAGCGCCTCAGCTGCTCCTGGGAGTACCACAGCACATCGGCGAAGGGCATCGCCTCCTCGATCACCGGGGTGAGGCCCACCACCAGCACCGGGGCCAGCTGGCCCGCCCGCTGCAGCAGCTGCTGCAGGCCATAGAGAAAGCCATCCGGGTCGAGCTGGGGGCGACCGTCCGGGCGCCCCACCCGGGCCGTGTCGTTCACCCCCACCGACAGCAGGATGCCCTGGGGCCTCTGGCGGCGCAGCTCACCCCTGCAGCCCACCTCCCGCTCCAGCCGGGCCGCCACCCGCTCCAGGCCATCCCCCCGCACCCCCAGGGGATACACCACGGGGGCCTGGGGCAGGGCCATCCAGTGCCGCCGCAGCCGCTCGCACCAGCCTCCCTGCTCGGGATCGCCCCAGCCGTACACGCCGCTGTCCCCGATCACGATCAGCTTGCGGGGAACCTGGAGACCCATGGCGAGGTGGCCGGGAAGGGAACCGCTGCCGATCCTGCAGCACCCCGGTGCCGGCGGCTTCGGCCCATGGCCGGGGAGGATTGGGGCCCTGCCGCCGCGATCGCCATGGCACCCCGGCTGATGGTGGCCGATTTTCTCGCGCAACCCGGGCCCTTGCTGGACGTGCGCAGCCCGGCGGAGTTCAGCCAAGGCCATCGGCCGGGGGCGATCAACCTGCCCCTGTTCAGCGATGCCGAGCGGGCCGAGATCGGCACCCTCTACAAGCAGGCCGGTCGCGAGGCGGCCGTGCTGCGGGGTCTGGGTCTGGTGGGCCCGCGGCTGGAGGCAATGGCGGCTGAGCTGGCGGCCCTGCCGCCGGGCCCCCTGCGGCTGATGTGCTGGCGGGGGGGCATGCGCAGCGCCAGCGTGGCCTGGCTGGCGGAGCAAATCGATCGGCCGGCCCTGCTGCTCGATGGCGGCTACAAGGCCTACCGCCGATGGGTGCTGGAGCTGTTCGAGCGGCCCTGGCCCCTGCGCCTGCTGGGCGGACGGACGGGCACGGGCAAGACCGACCTGCTGTTGGACCTGGCCCGGCGCGGCGTGGCGGTGGTGGACCTGGAGGGTCTGGCCCACCACCGCGGCAGCAGCTTCGGCGGGCTGGGGCTGCCGCCCCAGCCCAGCAGCGAGCACTACGAAAACCTGCTGGCCAGCGCCTTGGCGGCCCTCGACGGGGCAGCGGAGATCTGGCTGGAGGCCGAGAGTGCCCAGGTGGGCCGCTGCCGCATCCCGATCGGTCTCTGGCGCCAGATGGAGCAGGCCCCCGTGCTGGAGGTGCAGCGGCCCCTGGAGGAGCGGGTGGAGCAGTTGGTGCGGATCTATGGCAGCCAGGATCCCGAAGCCCTGGCGGAGGCCACCCGCCGCATCAGCCGCCGGCTGGGCCCCCAGCGCACGGCCCTGGCGCTGGCGGCGATCGTCTGCGGCGACTGGCCCCTGGCCTGCCGCCAGATGCTCGATTACTACGACCGCTGCTACGACCACGACCTGGGCCGCCATGGGGGGCGCGAGTCCGTGGCCCTGGATGGGCTGGACGGAGCCCAGGCGGCCGAACTGGTGCTGGAGCGGGGACTGGTGCGGCTCAGCCGGCCGCTGGCCGGGGCGCCAGCAGGCGCTGCCGGGCCCGATCGCTGCCCTCCTCCCCCAGCAGGGTGAGCAGGGCGTAGACCAGCACCAGGGCCAGCAGCTGGTCGTAGGCGAAGGAACCGAGCGCCTCCATCAGCTGGCTGCCGAGGCCCGTGGCGCCCACCAGCCCCACCACCACCGATTCCCGCAGGATCACATCGGCGCGGTAGGCGCCGTAGGCGAGGTAGGGGCGGGCCAGGCCACTGAAGCGGCCGTAGAGCAGGGCCTGGCGCGGCCCCGCCCCGGCACAGCGCAGGGCCTGCTGGGCTCCGGCGGGGCTGGATTCGGCGCTCTCCAGCAGCAGGCGGCCGAGCACGCCGAGGTTGTGAAAGCCCAGGGCCAGCGCTCCGGTGACCACCCCGGGTTCCAGCACGAACAGCAGCAGCAGGGCCGTCAGCGGCGGGGGCCAGAGGCGGCCGAGGGCCCAGAGCCCCCGCAGGGCAGCCTGAGCCCAGGGCCAGGGCTCGGCCAGCAGCAGCAGCAGGGGCGCCATGCCCACCGCCAGGGCGGCGGCCAGGAGGGTGAGGGCAAGGGTATTGGCCACCAGCGTGAGCCAGGGCAGGGCCGCCACGGCAGGCCAGTCGGCGGGCCCCATGGGGGGCCAGCTCTGCCACTGCAGCAGGCTGGCCGGGTCCAGCTGCAGGGCCCAGGCCAGCCCCAGCAGCAGCGGCAGCAGCAGCCCGATGGCCAGCAGCAGTTCCCGGCCCCGCCAGCCCACGCCGCCGCGGCCAAGGCTGAGGCGCTCCGGGATCGCCCAGCGACGGCGCAGCCATCCCAGCAGGGCTTCCAGGGCCAGCATGGCGGCCAGCAGCAGCCACAGCCCACTCCAGAGCTCGTGGAAGGCGAGCGACTGCAGGGTGAGCCGCAGCTCCGTGCCAAGACCCCCCAGCCCGAACACCCCCAGCAAGGTGGCGCTGCGCAGGGCGCATTCGAGCCGATAGCCGCCGTAGCTGATCAGCTGGGGCAGCAGCGGTGGCCCCAGGGCGGTGAGCAGGGCCGCCGGTGCCGACGCCCCGCTGCAGCGCAGGGCTTCGAGCCCCGTGGTGGGCAGGTTGTCGATCTGATCGCTCACCACCCGGGCCACCAGGGCGCCGAATGGCAGGGCGATCGCCGCGATCGCCACCACCGGCTGCAGGCCCAGCAGCTGCAGCAGGACGAGGCCCCAGAGCAGCTCGTGAATCGAGCGGGGCAGGGCCAGCAACCGCCGGATCAGCCCGGCCGGCAGGGCCGTTCCCAGGCAGGTGAGCCACACCCGTCGCGAGCTGGCGAGGCCGAGCACCAGGCCGAGCACCATGCTGAGGGCCCAGCCCAGCAGGGCGATGGCGAGGGTCACCCCGAGCCCCTCCAGCACGGAACGCAGCACCACGGGATCAAGCGAGGGCTGGAGGGCTCCCAGCAGGAACTGGCCGATCAGGCTCCACCCCCCGCCATGGCTGATGCCCGGCAGCGCGATCAGCAGCGGTACCGCCGCGAGGCAGGGCAGCAGCAGCCACAGCGGTGGCGCCGGCCGCAGGGCCACACTCCTCATCGCCCGGCGGGCGCTTCGGCATAGAGCGCCTCCAGTCGGGAGCTGGTGAGGTCGCCCACCGGCAGGTCGAAGGCCAGCCGGCCCTGGCGCAGCCCCAGCACGCGGTCGAAGCCAGCCACCAGGTCCGGGCGGTGCAGGCTCAGCAGCAGGGCGCGGGGCTCGAGGCCCTGCTCCAGCAGCAGGCGCAGGAGGTCTTCGGCCAGCCGGGGGTCAAGGCTGGCCAGGGGCTCATCGGCCAGCAGCAGCACCGGCTCCTGGCGCAGCAAGCGGGCCAGGGCCACCCGCTGCCGCTGGCCTCCCGAGAGCCGGGCCACGGGCTGCTCCAGCAGGGCAGGATCGAGATCCAGGCGGGCCATCAGGGCGCCGCAGGCGGCGCTCTCCAGGGGCAGCAGCAGGTTCAGCAGCGCCCGCGGCCAGCCCCAGACGGCCAGCCGGCCGGCATTGAGGTTCTGCTGCACGCTGAGCTCCTCGATCAGGCGCAGGTCCTGCCAGAGGGTGCCGATGCGGGCCTGCTGCAGGCGGCGGGCGCGGCGGGAGCGGGCCAGGGGCCGCCCCTGCCAGCGCACCTCACCGGCGCTGGGCTGCAGCAGGCCATTGGCCACGCTGAGCAGGGTGCTCTTGCCGGCGCCGCTCGGGCCCAGCAGGGCCACGCGCTCGCCCGGTTGCAGTCGCAGCGTCAGCGCCGCGAGGCGAGGTCGGCCGCGGCCAGGCACGGTCACGTCCTGCAGCTCCAGCACCCAGGAGGGATCCATCAGCGGATCTTGCCCACCTGGCGCCCCACCGCCTCGATCGCCTCGTACTGCGCGTTGGTGGCGGGTACGAACGTGTCGGCACCGAACAGCTCCAGGATCTGAGCCTGGCGGGGATCCTTGGGGTCGAGGCCGGTGAAGGCCTGCTCCAGCCGTTTGGTGAAGCCCTCGCCGTAATCCTTGTCGAGGCTGGGTTGCACCACCCAGGTGTAGTTGGCGTAGCCCGGGGTGCGCCACAGCTCCACCACCTTCGTGGTGTCCACCTTGCCCTCCTCGATCCGGCTGCGCCACACCTGCTCGTTCACCACTCCGGCGTCGTAGGTGCCGCTCTGCACCAGGGCGATCAGGGCGTCGTGGCTGCCGCTGAAGCCCGGGTTGCCGCCGGCGAAGTCGCCCAGCTGCACGCCCGCCTGGTTGAGGAAGTATTGGGGCATCAGCCGGCCGGAGGTGGAACTTTCCGAGCCGAACGTGAACCGCTTGCCCTTGAGTTGCTTCAGGTCGCTCTGGGCGCTGAAGGGCTTGAGGCCGCTGTTCGGGTTGGCGATGAACACGCTGTGGAAGGAGCGGTCGATGTCGCGCTGGGCCAGGGCCCGGGCGCCGGGTTTCTGCAGCCAGGCCTGCACGCCGGTGAGGCCGCCGAACCACACCAGATCCAGGTCGCCGGTGCGGAAGGCACTCACGGCGGCGGTGTAGTCGGTGACGGGCACGAAGCGCACGGGCACCTTGAGCTGCTCGCTCAGCTCCTCGGCCACGAGGCCGTAGAGGCGGTTGAGTTTCTCAGGGTTCTGATCGGGGATGGCGCTGATGCGCAGCACCCGTTTCTCGTTGGGCCGGGAGGCCTCGCTGCTGCCGCCGTCCGGGGCCGTGGCGCCGTCGGGGCGGGGGGTGCAGGCCGTTGGCAGCAGGCCGATCAGGAGGAGGCCGGCAAGCGCAACGGCCCAGCGTTCTCGGGTGGTCAAGGGTCCGGGGAAGGCAACGACTCGATGATCCTGCCCTCCCGTCTTCAGACCCGTGGTCAGAGCGTCGCGAAGAAGCGCTCCAGGCGCCGCAGACCATCCTCGATCGCCGCCGGGGAGGCGGCGCAGGAGAGGCGGATGCAGCGATCGTCGCCGAAGGCCACGCCGGGAACCACGGCCAGCCCCACATCGTCGAGCAGGCGGTCGCAGAGGGTCATGGAGTCGAGCCCGCAGGCGCTCACATCCGGGAAGGCGTAGAAGGCGCCCTGGGGCTCGGGCAGGGTGACCCCGGGCAGGCGGCGCAGGCCCTCGCTGAGCAGGCTGCGCCGGCGGTTGAACTCGGCCGCCATGGCCTGCACACAGTCGCGGGGGCCTTGCAGGGCCGCCAGGGCGCCGAACTGGGCGAAGCTGCAGACGTTGCTGGTGGACTGGCTCTGCAGCGCTGAGGCGGCTTTGATCACCGCCTCGGCGCCGGCCAGCCAGCCGACCCGCCAGCCGGTCATGGCCCAGCCCTTGGCAAAGCCGTTGACGATGAAGATCCGATCGGCCAGGTCGGGGGCCACGGCGGCCAGGCTGTGGTGGACCAGGCCGGGAGCCAGCAGGTATTCGTAGATCTCATCGCACACCACGGCCACCCGGGGATGGCGGCGCAGCACCGCGGCCAGCTGCTCCAGTTCACCGCGGCTGATCACGATTCCGGTGGGATTGCCGGGGCTGTTCAGCACCAGCAGCCTGGTGGCTGGGCTGATTGCCTGCTCCAGCTGCTGGGGGTCGAGTCGGAAGCCAGCGGCGGCCTCACAGGGCAGCACGGTGACGCTGGCTCCGGCCAGGCGTGCGATCTCGGGGTAGCTCAGCCAGTAGGGCGCCGGCAGCAGCACCTCATCGCCGGGATCGAGCAGCACCTGGAACAGGTTGAAGAGAGCCTGCTTGCCGCCGTTGGTGACCAGCACCTGGCCACTGCCGGTGGGCACCCCGTTCTCCTGGGTGAGCTTGCTGGCGATGGCCTCCCTCAGGGCGAGTTCCCCGGCGGCGGGGCCGTAGCGGGTGTGACCCGCTTCAAGGGCCTGGGCCGCCGCCTGGCGGATGAAGGCGGGGGTGTCGAAGTCCGGTTCGCCGGCACTGAGGCTGCAGATGTCCTGGCCATCGGCCTTCAACTGCCGCGCCTTGGCGGCGATGGCGAGGGTGAGGGAGGGCTGCAGGGCCCTGGCCCGTTGGGAGAGCTGGAGGGCTTCCGCCCGGCGCTGAATGGGCGGCGCCGTGGAATCGAGGGATGGGTGGAGCGGAACGGCCATCGTCAGGGCCGTCGTCGGGGCCGCAGTGGCCAACATCCCAGGGTTCGGCATCGGCGTTGGGCCGGCATTTGGTGAGCTCGGCTACATCAGGGGGCCATCCTGCAACACCCTTCCCCCGCCAGGAGGTTCGAGCTGGCACGAAACCGCCTGTTTTGTCCAGCTCTGTCACAGGATGGCCACGCCCTTCCCCTGCCTTGCCGCCCATGACCGGAGAGGCCCAGCAGCCGGATCTCTTCAGCCCGAGCTCCCCCCCCGCAGGCTGAAGCCAGCCAGCTGGGGCTGGAGGACGTGGCGGTGGCTTGCGCTGCCTGCCGCCGCTGCGGCCTGGCGGCGGGCCGTCAGCAGGTGGTGGTGAGCCGCGGCAATCCGGACGCCCGCCTGATGGTGGTGGGCGAGGGCCCCGGCGCCCAGGAAGACGCCAGTGGCCGGCCCTTCGTGGGCCGGGCCGGCCAGTTGCTCGATCAGATGCTCAGCAGCGTGGGCATCGATTCCAACCGCGACGCCTACATCGGCAATGTGGTGAAGTGCCGTCCTCCAGAGAACCGCAAACCCACTGGCGAGGAGATGGCCGCCTGCCTGCCGTGGCTGGAGCGCCAGATCGCCCTGGTGGATCCCGGGGTGATCCTGCTGGCCGGGGCCACGGCCATGGAAGGGGTGCTGGGGGTGAAGGGGGGGATCACGCGGCTGCGGGGCCAGTGGCGCCAGGGCCGCGATGGGGTGCTGCAGGGGCGCTGGCTGATGCCGATCTTTCACCCCTCCTATCTGCTGCGCAATCCCTCCCGGGAGCAGGGCAGCCCCAAGTGGCTCACCTGGCAGGACCTCCAGGACGTGCGCCGCCGCCTCGATCAGCTCGAGCGCGGACTCGCCGGTTGAGGCCTCTCCTGTGACAGGCTTTGGCCACCCTCCGGCCCCCTGCCATGACCGGTACTCTGGCTCGCCCTGACGCCGCCGCCCCGGCGGGCCTGCCGGCCGACTGGGCCAGCAACCCCCGCTACGACACCCTGATCCGTCGCCGCAAGACCCGCAGCGTGCGGGTGGGTGACGTGTGGGTGGGCAGCGACCACCCGGTGGTGGTGCAGTCGATGATCAATGAGGACACCCTCGACATTGCGGGCGCCACGGCGGGCATCCGCCGCCTGCATGAGGCGGGCTGCGAGATCGTGCGGCTCACCGTGCCCTCCCTGGCCCATGCCAAGGCGGTGAAGGAGATCCGCCAGCGCCTGGAAGACACCTACCAGCCGGTGCCGCTGGTGGCCGATGTGCATCACAACGGCATGAAGATCGCCCTGGAGGTGGCCCAGCACGTCGACAAGGTGCGCATCAATCCGGGCCTGTATGTGTTCGACAAGCCCGATCCCAACCGCACCGAATTCACGCCTGAAGAGGTGGCGGCGATCGGCCAGCGGATCCAGGCCACGCTCGAACCGCTGGTGAGCCTGCTCAAGGAGCAGGACAAGGGCCTGCGCATCGGCGTGAACCACGGCTCCCTGGCCGAGCGGATGCTGTTCACCTATGGCGACACGCCCCTGGGCATGGTGGAGAGCGCCATGGAGTTCATCCACATCTGCGACCGCCTCGATTTCCACAACATCGTGGTGTCGATGAAGGCGTCGCGGGCGCCGGTGATGCTGGCCGCCTACCGGATGATGGCCGACAGGATGGACGCCGAGGGGTTCCACTACCCCCTGCACCTGGGCGTCACCGAGGCTGGCGACGGCGACTACGGCCGCATCAAGAGCACCGCCGGCATCGCCACCCTGCTGGCGGAGGGCCTGGGCGACACGATCCGGGTGTCGCTCACCGAGGCGCCGGAGAAGGAGATCCCTGTCTGCTATTCGATTCTGCAGGCCCTGGGCCTGCGGAAAACGATGGTGGAGTACGTGGCCTGCCCCAGCTGCGGCCGCACCCTGTTCAACCTGGAGGAGGTGCTGCATGTGGTGCGCAACGCCACCGCCCACCTCACCGGCCTCGACATCGCCGTGATGGGCTGCATCGTCAACGGCCCAGGCGAGATGGCTGACGCCGACTACGGCTACGTGGGCAAGACGCCGGGCACCATCTCCCTCTACCGCGGCCGCGACGAGATCCGCCGGGTGCCGGAGGCCGAGGGGGTGGAGGCCCTGATCGCCCTGATCAAGGAGGACGGCCGCTGGGTGGATCCCTGAACGCCGCCATCAGGGTTCCCTTTCCAGACCGGTCGCCCCTCCATGGGCTCTCCCTAATGCGGCGCTAGCTTGATAGCACGTTTCCCTGGCCTTCCAGGTCTGCTCCGATGGGTCGCAGCCGCACCAGTCTGATCGTGCTGGTGGGTGTCAGCGCCTGCGCTGCCACCGCCGTGATGGCCCGCGAGGCGGTGACCTCGCCCGGCGGAGTGGGCCGCATCTCCGACAGTCCCAAGGAGGTGATCGACCAGACCTGGCAGATCGTCTTCCGCGATTACCTCGACGTCAACGGCAAATACACACCGCAGCAGTGGCGCGACCTGCGCAGCAATGTGCTGGCCAAGAGCTACGGCACCCCCAAGGATGCCTACGAGGCGATCCGGGGCATGCTCGCCACCCTCGATGACCCCTACACCCGTTTCCTCGATCCGAGGGAGTTCAAGGAGATGCAGATCGACACCTCCGGGGAGCTCTCCGGGGTGGGCATCCAGCTGAGCCTCGACAAGGACACCAAGGAGCTGGTGGTGGTGGCCCCGATCGAGGGATCGCCCGCCTCCAGGGCCGGGGTGATGCCCAAGGATGTGATCACGGCCATCGACGGGTCCAGCACCAAGGGGATGAGCACCGAGGACGCGGTGAAGCTGATCCGCGGCCAGGCCGGCACCACCGTGACCCTCACCCTGCGGCGTAACGCCCAGGTGCTGAATGTGCCCCTGGAGCGCGACCGGATCGAGCTGCACGCGGTGGACAGCCAGATCAATGTCACCCCCGATGGGGTCAAGGTGGGCTACATCCGCCTGAAGCAGTTCAACGCCAACGCCACCAAGGACATGCGGGTGGCCCTGCGGGAGATGGAGGCCCAGGGCGTGCAGGGTTACGTGCTGGACCTGCGCAGCAACCCCGGTGGCCTGCTCGGGAGCCAGCGTGGAGATCGCCCGTCAGTGGCTCAACGAGGGCACGATCGTGTCCACCAAGACCCGCAACGGCATCACCGACATCCAGCGGGCCACAGGCCGCGCCCTCACCGACAAGCCCCTGGTGGTGCTGGTGAACGAGGGTTCGGCCAGCGCCAGCGAGATTCTCTCCGGCGCCCTGCAGGACAACAACCGGGCCGTGCTGGTGGGTCAGAAGACCTTTGGCAAGGGGCTGGTGCAGTCGGTGCGGGGGCTCTCGGATGGCTCCGGCATGACCGTGACCATCGCCAAGTACCTGACTCCCGAGGGCCGCGACATCCACAAGTACGGCATCGATCCGGATGTGCAGGCGAAGATGACCGAGCAGGAGGCCCAGCGCCTCAAGCTCGAGGACCTCGGCACCAACAGGGACACCCAGTACCGCGTGGCCGAAACCACCCTGCGCAAGAAACTGCAGAACGCCAACGCCGTGGGCAACACCTATAAGCCGGGCAGCGCCAATGTGCCGGCGGCCCTGGAAGCGAAATCCAAGCCTTGACCGACGACGAGCCCCCAGCCAGCCGGCCAACACTCAACATCTGGTCTTCAAAGCCCTGGTGGTGCCAGCCTTGGAGCATCCTCCTCACGGGGGTGGCTGTGGTGGGCATGAGCTGGTGGTGGCCACGGCTCTGGTGGATCAGCGCACCACTTGGGGCAGCCGTGGCCGTTTGGTGGTGGCTGTTTCTGGTGGTGGTGCCCTCGGCCTACGCGCAGCAGGCGGACGACCCCAGCTGAGGGAGTTGGGGGATCAGGAGACTGGCCGGCTCAGGACACCGGCTGCATCAAGCCGCCACCGGGGCTGGAGTCGTCATCGTCGTTGTTTTCGTTTGAGCCGCTGAACAGGGCATAGAGACCGAGGGCCAGAAGGCTCACCACGCCTGAAACGATGGTCATGCCGCTCTGAACACCCAGTGCGCCTGCCGAACCGACGAACTCACCCATGGGACCCTGCCTTTTCAAGCAGTGTAACGAAGTTTTGCGGAGATGAGGCGGTGCGGCTGAGGAGACCGCTCACACCGCCAGCACCGCCTCGTTCCTCGCCGCGGCCTGTTGCGCCCGCTGGGTTTCGTTGAGGCCATCGGCGCCGGGGATCTGGGCGGCCATCTGGTTGAGCCAGCCCATCAGCTCCTCCAGCTGCCGTTCCATCGGCAGCACCCCCAGCCCCCGGGCCAGCACCTTGGCGGTGCTGCCGCTGCCGGCCTGGTACACCAGCCGTCCATGCAGGTGCTGGGGCAGGCCCTGGCGCAGCAGCCGGAAGGCAGGTTCCTCCATGGGGGTTTCCAGGGCGATGTTGGGTTTTTCGGGTTTGATGCGCGAGAAGCCGCAGCGTTTGGCCAGCAGCTTCAGCTCCATCAGTTGCAGCAGGGCGCTCACCGGCGCGGGAATGGCGCCGTAGCGGTCCACCCAGCCGGCGGCCAGCTCCACCAGGGCCTCCTTGCTGTCGCAGCCGGCGGCTGCGCGGTAGGCGCCGATCTTCTCGTCGTTTTCGGTGATCCAGTCGCCGGGGATGAAGGCGGTGATCGGCAGGTCGATCTGGGTGTCGTCCACGGCCGGGATGTCCTGCCCCTGGATCTCCGCCAGTGACTCCTGCAGCATCTCCATGTAGAGGTCGAAGCCGATCAGCTCCATCTGGCCGCTCTGCTCCACCCCCAGCAGGTTGCCCACACCGCGGATCTCCATGTCGCGCATGGCCAGCTGGTAACCGCTGCCCAGCTGGGCGAACTCCTGGATGGCCCGCAGCCGTTGGCGTGCCGCTTCGCTCAGGGAGGCATCGCCTGGATAGAACAGCCAGGCATGGGCCTGGATGCCGCTGCGGCCCACCCGGCCGCGCAGCTGGTAGAGCTGGGCCAGGCCGAACTTGTGGGCGTCCTCGATCAGGATCGTGTTCACCCGGGGAATGTCGAGGCCGCTCTCCACGATCGTGGTGCAGAGCATCAGATCGGCTTCGCCGGCGTTGAAGGCCACCATGGCGCTCTCCAGTTCGCCCTCGGCCATCTGGCCGTGGGCCACCAGCAGCCGCAGGCCTGGGATCATCTGCCGCAGCCCCTCGGCCACCTCCTCGATGCCCTCCACCCGGGGCACCACATAGAAGATCTGGCCGCCCCGGTCGAGCTCCTGGCGGATGGCACTGCGCACCGCCTCCTCATCGAGGCCGGCCAGGTGGGTCTTGATCGGCCGCCGCAGCGGCGGTGGCGTGGTGATCAGGCTCATCTCGCGCACCCCGGAGAGGCTCATGTAGAGGGTGCGCGGAATCGGCGTGGCGCTGAGGGTGAGCACGTCCACGTCCTTGCGCAGGGCCTTGATCTTTTCCTTCTGGTTCACCCCGAAGCGCTGCTCCTCATCCACCACCAGCAGCCCGAGTTGCTTGAAGGTGGTGCTCTTGCCCAGCAGCTGGTGGGTGCCCACCACCACATCCACCGTGCCGGCGGCCAGACCCTCCTGGATCACCTTGCGCTCGGCGCTGGTGCGGAAGCGATTGAGCAGGCTCACCTTCATCGGGTAGGGCGCGAAGCGCTCGCTCAGGGAACGCCAGTGCTGCTGCGCCAGCACGGTGGTGGGCGCGAGCATCGCCACCTGGCGGCCGGCGGTGACGGCCTTGAAGATCGCCCGGATCGCCACCTCCGTCTTACCGAAGCCCACATCGCCGCACACCAGCCGATCCATGGGCTCGGGCTTCTCCATGTCGCGCTTCACATCGGCGATCGCCTTCACCTGATCCGGGGTGGGGTCGTAGGGGAAGGAGTCCTCCAGTTCGCCCTGCCAGGGGCCGTCCTCGGGGAAGGCGAAGCCCGCTGCCTTGTGGCGCTCGGCGTAGAGCTTGACCAGATCGAGGGCCACCTTGCGCACGGCCTTGCGGGCCCGCTCCTTGGCCTTGGTCCAGGCCGTGCCGCCCATGCGGTTGAGATCCGGCGGGCTCTCGCTGGTGGCGCGGTAGCGGCCCAGGCTGCCCAGCTGGTCGGCGGCCACCCGCAGCAGCCCATCGGCGTACTGCACGGCGAGGTAGTCGCGCTCCTCGCCGCCGATTGCCAGCTTCTCCAGCCGCAGAAACCGGCCGATGCCGTGGTTGCGGTGCACCACAAAGTCGCCTGGCTGCATCTTGCCGGGGTCCACCGTGCGGCTGGCCGCCTTGCGGCGGCGGCGCACGTAGCCGGTGGCGGCCAGGGCGTGCTGGCCGAAGAACTCCCGGTCGCTGATCAGCACCAGCTTCCAGGCGGGCAGCTGCAGACCCTCCAGCTCGGCGGTGCCGCGAAGCTTGAGCGCCACGGGCGTGTTCTGCTCGATCAGGCGATCAATCGCCGGCTGGTCGCCAGGGTTGGGCACGAAGCGGGTGATGCAGTCGTGCTCTTCCAGCAGCGCCACGGCCCGCGAGGGCTGGGCCGAGAGCAGCCACACCCGGGCGCGGTCCTGCTGGAACCCCTTGATCAGCGACGCCAGCTTGCCGAAGGCGTTGGGGTGGGCCGGCACCGAGCGGGAGGCCAGATCGAAGCTGTTGGCATACCCATCGCTCTCGTGCAGCTCCGCCAGATCGAAGCCGGCGAAGGCCTCGGCTTCCGCCAGGGCCTGCTCGGGCCGCCGGTGCAGCACGGCCGGGAGCGGCCCGCCCAGCTCCAGCTCCACCTCGGCGTGATGGGCCTCGGCGTGCTCGAACCACTGCTGGCCATGGGCCAGGCCCTGGCGCCGCTCGTCCACCGCGATCAGGGTGCCTTCGGGCAGGTAGTCGAGCAGGGAGGCCGGCTGCTGCCAGGCCAGGCCCAGCAATCGCCGCAGCCCCGGCGGGGTGCCGCCCTCCAGCAGCTGCTCCAGGGCCTCAGGCGCGAGCAGCTGGTCCAGCTCGCCCGGCATCGACTCCCGCAGGGCCTCGGCGATCAGCGGCGTGTAGCCGGTGGGGGTGAGGCGCGCCACCTCGGTGGTGTCGAGGGAGCGCTGGCTGGTGGGATCGAACTCCCTGAGCTTGTCCAGCTCCTCGCCGAAGAACTCCAGCCGCACCGGCAGCTCGGCACTCACCGGGAACACATCCACGATGTCGCCCCGGCGGCTCCAGGTGCCCTCCTGCTCGATCGTGGGCACCCGTTCGTAGCCGAGCTGGGCCAGGGTGGCGGCGAGCTGGTCGAGGGGGATGGTCTGGCCCTTGCGCAGGCTGATGCAGCGGGCCTCGAGGGCGGCTGGGGGTGGCAGGTGGGGCTGCAGCGCCCGCTCGGTGGCCACGATCGCCAGGCGGCGCCGATCGGCTGCGCTCGATTCCCGATCGAGCAGCTCGCTGAGCACCTGCAGCTGGCCCCAGGTGATCTCGCTGGTGGGGTCGAAGCCCTCGTAGGGGCTGCCCTCGCTGGTGGGGTAGAGCTGGCTGCTGCGCCAGCCCATCAGCTCCAGCAGGGCCGCCCAGCGACCAGCCTCCTCCAGGGTGGGCACCACCACCAGCAGCGGTGCCTCTGCCACCCCGGCCAGGGCACTGCTGATCAGGGCCCGGGCGGCCCGGCCGGCGCCGCTCAACCGCAGCCTGGTGCTGCGCCGACTGCGTTCCAGCAGCTCGCTGGTGAGCGATGCCTGCTGCAGCTGGCGCACCAGGGCGGAGAGGGGCATGGCAACGCGCTGGCAGAGGCAGCCACCGATCTTGCCAACCGGCACCCCGCGGCGGCGGCGACAGAATGCACGCGTGGCGCCCTTCCTCTGCCCCTCCTGTCATCCCAGGCCCCTGACCGCGCGGCGTCAGCCCGATGGTGTCTGGGTCTGCGGCCGCTGCGGCGATCCCCTGCGGCGGCTGCCGCCAAGGGGGGCCATGGCGGTCCCCAGGGTGGCACCTCTGGCGGTGATCGCCGGCCTGCTGCTGTCCCTGGGGGTGGGGCTGACGCTGTTGCCGAATCGCTGGCGGCTGCGGGAGTCGGTTGCCGTGCCGACCACCCAGCTGGCCGCGGATCCCCAGAGCGTCGAGAGCGTCTCGGGGGCGCCGCCGCTGCAGCCGTTGTGGGACGCCCTGGCCCTGGCACCCCAGCCCGGCGGCCTCGAGAACATCGACCAGGAGGTGTTGCTGCAGCAGCTCAGAGCGGCCGATGCCGCCTGGATTCCCAGGGCTGAGCGGTTCCCGGACGGCAGCACCCGCTACCACTACCAGCGCCGGGCCGGGGAGCCCCCGCTCTCCCTGGCTGAGATCCGCCACAAGATGGCCAACCCCCCCAGCTTCGACGCCGAGCAGGCCGCCATCAGGGATCTGATCGAGGTGCTGATCCAGGCGGGCGTGCTGATTGAGCTGGCGCCGCCCCGCAAGTCCGGGGCGGCGGCTGAATGGGACCCCCAGGTCCGCACCCTGCGAATCAAGCCCCGGGTGATCACCAGCGGCAGCACCGAATTTGCCCAGGTGCTCAACCACGAAGCCATCCACGTGGCCCAGAGCTGCAGCAATGGCGGCGTGCGCGCGATGCCGGGTCTGCTGGGCCTGAGCCGCGATCTCCCGCCCCATCTCGACGCGGTGCTCGGCGATGCGGTGTACCTGAGGGCGTCTCCGCAGATGAAGGAGCTGGAGAAGGAGGCCTATGCCAACCAGCGACAGCTGGATCTCGGGCCGTGGCTGGTGCGGCAGCACTGCCGGCTGGCGGCCCCGGCTTCAGGCGGCGGGGGAAGCCTGGCCGGCGGCAGCTGAGGGGGTGGCGGCCAGCAGCTTTTCCTCCAACTGCATGTTGAACTCCAGCAACTGGGTGTCGTTGAGGTGCTGGCGGCTGCTCAGGCCAAAGAGCTGATCGAGGCAGTGGCGGCCCTGCTGGGCGTCCCAGCCCAGCTGACCCAGCAGCAGATCGCACTGGGCCAGCAGGTCGCGGCGGCGCAGGGGCACCGGGGCGCTGGTGGGATCACTGCCTGCCGGCAGGGCAGTGAGGGCCTGCAGGTAGCTCTGCAGGTCGGCGTAGGAGGTGAGCCTGCTGCGGCTGGGATGGCCGAAGGCCCGCTCCAGGTAGACGCCCTCCTGCTCGCGCTGCCAGGCCAGCCGGCCCAGCTGAAGATCGATCTGGGCGAGTTCGCTGCTCCAGTCCTCGGGGTCGGGCTCAGGTTCCTGGGGCCGGCCGGCCGCTCCAGCGGCGGGGGGCGGCGTTGGGGCCGGTGCTGCTGCCGGCACGGGAGCGGCTGGTGGAACCGGGTCAGGCGTAGCGGATTGCCCAGCCTTGGCGATGGGCACCGCCACAGCCGCGGGGATGGCGGGCGCCAGCTGCTTCGCCAGGCGGGCGCGGGCCCTGTCTTCGGCCTCCTCGGCCGTCCCGGCCTCCCCCAGGGCACTCCCCAGGGTTTCCCCCTGCCGATAGGCCGTGACCTCCACCACCCGGTGCCCGGGCTCGGCGTGGACAAGGCGGACCTGGAGCTGCATCGGACGTTCGGCTCAGGGACGGGTCTTCCTAGAGTGGACTGCTTGCAGGGTCTGATGGAAGCCGAGTCGATTCAATCTCTGACCCCCCTGCTGGAGGAGGTCGACCGCTGGCATGAAATCCTGCTCGTCCTGCCCCTGCTCGTGGCGCTGGAGGCGGTGCTGTCCGCCGACAACGCCATAGCCCTTGCGGCTATCTCGCGCCGTCTGCATGACCGTTCCCGCCAGGAGACGGCCCTCAACCTGGGCCTGTTGCTGGCCCTGGTGTTTCGGGTGGGTCTGATCCTGGCCGCCCGCTGGGTGCTGGATTTCTGGCCCCTCCAGCTGGCGGCGTCGAGCTACCTGCTGTGGCTGTGTGGCCGCCACCTGGCCAGCCTGGCCGCCGCCGCCCCGCCGGGCCAGAACCTGGCGGCAGCGGAGGCCCCTGGCGCCGGACCCCTGGCCCCCGCCCCGCCAGGGACTGGAGCCCTCACCGCCAGCATGGCCAGCGTGGTGGCCACCCTGGCGGTGACGGACCTGGCCTTTTCGGTGGACAGCGTGGCGGCCGCCGTGGCGGTGACCGATCGCCTCCCCCTGGTGATCGCCGGTGGCGTGATCGGGGTGATTGCCCTGCGGCTCACCGCCGAGCTGTTCATCCGCTGGCTCGAGGTGTTCCGCCACCTGGAAACCGCCGGCTACCTGGCGGTGGGCCTGGTGGGCCTGCGCCTGCTGCTGCGCCTCGTCAGCCCTCAGCTGGAGCTGCCGGAGTGGGCCCTGCTGTCTCTCGTGGCCGCCCTGTTCGTGTGGGGCTTCTCCGCGCGCCAGAGCCCAGCGCCGGAACCCGCCGCTGATGATGGGCTGCCGGTGGTGGAGCCGGCGGCTCCCCTGAGCTGAACCATGCAGGTGGAGGTGCGGCTGATCGGCAGCGACCGACTGCTCGACACCTTCGAGGTGGAGCACCAGGGTCAGATTCCCCAGCCGGGCCGCTGGCTGAACCTGGGGGATCAGAGCGTTCTGGTGCTGCAGCGCCGCCATCGCTACCGCCTCAGCAATGGCCGCTACGGGCTCGGCAGCGTGGCCCTGCAGGTGAAGCTGGAGGCCCAGCCGGCCGACGCCAGGCCCTGGGGCCACGGCTGGGTGATCGGCGATCCCCACTGCCGCTTCAACGCCCGCAGCCCCCTGCTGCGCTGCGCAGTGCTGCCGGAGGGGCCCTGTGAGCGCTGCGCCCACTTCGAGCCACACCGCTGAGGGGGTCCGCACTCACCGGTCCGCACCGCCCGTAGGGTGAAGGTCTGCAAGTACTCCAACTGCCCCCCATCACCCGCTCCTCCCGCCCCGCCGCCCCCATTCCCCGCAGGGGCTCAGCTTCCGCTGAAACCGCCCCAGGGGCGCGCACCGCAGCCACCCCTAAAGCCCAGAGCCCCGGCGCTCCAACCCCCGCCGCTGCAGACGCCGCTCCGGCTCTCTCCAGCGGCGAGGGCAGCCCCGCCGCAGGCTTCGCGGATCTGGGGCTCGGGTTGCCGATCCTCAAGGCGGTGGCGGAGAAGGGGTACACCACCCCGTCACCCATCCAGTTGCAATGCATCCCCGCCGTGCTGGCCGGCCACGACGTGATGGCGGCCGCCCAGACGGGCACCGGCAAGACGGCGGGCTTCACCCTGCCGATGCTGGAGCGTCTGCGCCATGGTCCCCATGCCCGCGGCACCGTGGTGAGGGCGCTGGTGCTCACCCCCACCCGGGAACTGGCCGCCCAGGTGGCCGAAAACGTGGCGGCCTACGGCCGCTACCTCGACCTGCGCAGTGACGTGGTGTTCGGCGGTGTGAAGGTCAACCCCCAGATCAACCGCCTGCGGGCCGGCGCCGACATCCTCGTGGCCACGCCCGGCCGGCTGCTCGATCTGCAGCAGCAGCGTGCCCTTCGCCTCGATCGGGTGGAGGTGCTGGTGCTGGATGAGGCCGACCGCATGCTCGACATGGGCTTCATCCGCGACATCCAGAAGCTGATCGCCCTGATGCCCCCGAAGCGTCAGAACCTGCTGTTCTCAGCCACCTTCAGCCCTTCGATCCGCAAGCTGGCCCAGGGTCTGCTGCACCAGCCGGTGCAGCTCCAGGCCACCCCTGAAAACCAGGCGGCCCCCACCGTGGAGCACCTGCTCCACCCCTGCGACATGGCCCGCAAGCCGGAGTTGCTCACCCATCTGATCGCCAGCAACAACTGGCAGCAGGTGCTGGTGTTCTCCCGCACCAAGCACGGCGCCAACCGCATGGCCGACCGCCTCACCCAGGCCGGCATGGCCGCCGCCGCGATCCATGGCAACAAGAGTCAGGGGGCTCGCACCCGGGCTCTGGCGGGTTTCAAGAGTGGTTCGGTGCGGGTGCTGGTGGCCACGGATCTGGCGGCCCGGGGCATCGACATCCACCAGCTGCCCCACGTGGTGAATCTGGATCTGCCCAACCAGGCCGAGGACTATGTGCACCGGATCGGTCGCACGGGCCGGGCGGGTCACCCCGGCCGGGCGATTTCGCTGGTGGCCGCGGAAGAGCGGGAGCTGCTCGCGGCGATCGAGGGCCTGCTCGGCTCCCGGCTGCCCAGCGAGCCCGTGGCCGGTTTCGAGCCCACCGTGCTGAATGCGCCGCCCTTGGACCTCAGTGGAGGCCGTGGGGGGGGGCGTGGTGGCCGTGCTGGCGGCGGTGGGAGCCGGGGCGGCTCCAGGCCCGCCGGGGCACGGCCTGCAGCGGCCCGCGAGGGTGGCGGTTCCCGTGGTCGGGGCGGTGGTCGTGGTGGGGCCGGCGGGCGTTCCGGCCGCTGATCGGCAGTGGCCCAGGCCCGTTGCGGGTCTGAAAACGGCAACAATGGACACAACCGGCCTGGCCGCTCTCGGCTCGGATGGCACCGCACCGAACGACCCCATGCCTTACGAGCCCGGTTCCACCGAATGTCGCGTGCTCATCGACTGCAAGAGCCAGATCGAGTCGATGCTGCTGGCCCTTGATCGCATCGAGAACAGCGCCCACATCCGTGACCAGCTGCGGTCGGTGCACAATCAGCTGGAGGGGCTGCACGGCCTCTATCGGCGCAGCAACAGTTAGCTCAGCCAACGCAGCGGCAGGCCTCAGTCCAGGGCGCTCCTGGCCGTGGTCGGATGCTCAATCTCCTGGCAGAGGCTGTAGGCACAGGCCAGGGTGGCCACACGCTTCAGGCCGCCTGGCAGGTCCCGGTGGCGCACCAAGTAGCCCCTGGCCAGGTCACGAAAGATCTGGCAGTCGGGGCTGGCCTCGGCCACATAGGTGAGGGCGCCCAGGGTGATCCCAGCTCCGCTGGCCGCCAAGGCCTGCTTCAGGGGTGACAGCACGGCTGCCTTGGCGTCCTCATGGGCTGTGGGGACGCCATTGGCATGAGATTGGGGGGTGAAAGCGATGCCCATGGCATCTGCCTCAGGATGTGCTCCCTCTGCTCTAACGCCCCTGCACTGTGGCTTGTTGTGTGAGAACCCTAACCACACAGAACTTATCCGGATCGCCTTGGCCACCCCCCTGGCCAGGGCTCACGCCGGTGCCGCCATCGCTGCATGCTCACCCAGAACCTCTCCCTGTCTCGGGTTGAGCTGCTGGATCAGGGCCTGGCCAGAGCAGGCCCGCTTGCCCTCGAGCTGGCCCTCGCGCACCAGCACGGGGCAGCCCCCACTGGCCACCACCAGTCCCAGGCCAGGCTCGACGGCCAGAACGGTGCCGGGCTGCGGCGAGGTCGTCTCTGGCGCAGCAGCGCCGGGCCAACGGCCACAGAGGGCGGCTGCCTCGGCACTCAGCTGCCCTGCCAGGCGCTCCACCAGCGGTTCGGTGGCGTGCAGTTTCAGCCTTTGGCCCCGCCAGAGGCTGTGGGCGCCGGGGTAGAGGCCCATGACGCGGCGGTGGATGGCCAGGGCCGAGTCGCTCCAGGTGATGCGGTAGTCGTCCTTGGTCAGCTGGCGGGCGTAGGTCATGCCTTCCGCACTCTGGGGGCGGAGGGCCAGCCTTTGCCAGCGCTCGGCTTGAGGGCCATCGCCGGCGGCCGCAATGCGGGGCAGGGCCTCCACCAGCAGCTCGGCGGTGAGGCCGGAGAGCCTCTCGGCCAGTTCACTGGCGTTCTCCAGCAGGCCGATGGGCAGGCGCCGCTCCAGCAGCACGGGGCCCGTGTCGAGGCCGGCCTCCATGGCCATGATGCCCACCCCCGTTTCAGCATCGCCCTCCAGCAGGCTCCACTGGATCGGCCCGGCGCCCCGCCAGCGGGGCAGGAGGGAGCCATGGCCGTTCCAGCAGCCCAGGGGCGGCTGGGCGAGCACCTCCGGCGGCAGGATCTGGCCGAAGGCCACCACCACGGAGAGGTCAGCAGCCAGGGCCGCCAGCCTGGCCTGGGTCTCCAGGTCGCGACGGATGCGCTCTGGGGTGATCACCGTCAGCCCCAGCTCCAGGGCGCGCTGCTTGACGGGAGAGGGAACCAGCCGCTGGCCCCGACCGCGGCGGCGATCGGGCTGGCTCACCACCCCCACCACGCTGTGACCGGCGGCCACCAGGGCCTCGAGGCTGGGCACCGCGTAGGAGGGCGTGCCCCAGAACAACAGACGCATCGCGGTGGCCCCGGGCTTCAGGCTTCGCCGGTCACCGACAGACCTTCCACCCACACCAGGGGGCAGAGGCCGTCGGGCGTCAGCTTGGCTTCGCCCTCGAATCCCACCACCGCCTGCAGCAGCTCGCGGATGTCGCCCGCCACGGTGGCCGCCTCGATCGAGCGCCGTTCGCCGCCCTGCAGCAGCCAGCCGTCGAAGGGCAGGGAGAAGGAGCCCTGGCTGGCCTTGACGCCGGCATGGAGAGCTGAGAGCGAATCGATCCACACCAGCGGTGTGTCGGCCCTGTGACGATCCAGCCCCTGGGCACCGCCGCCGCTGCCTGGGGTGGCGCCGATCTCGAACCAGTCGGCTCCCACCGACACCTTGGCGCCCATGCCGGCATGGCCGGTGGGGGCGGTGCCGAAGGCCCGGGCCGTGGCTTCCGAGTGCAGGAAGTGCCGCAGCACCCCGCCCTCGATAAGTGTGAGGCGCCGGGTCGGGGTGCCCTCGCCATCGAAGGCGGAGGCGCCGATGTTGCCGGGGTGGAGGCCGTTGTCGTGGATCGAGAGAAAGGGCACGGCCAGGGTCTGGCCGAGGGAGTCGCGGTTGCTGAGGCTGATGCCATCGAGCACGGCGCGGGCGTTGAAGAGGCTGCTGAAGGCGCCGATCAGATCCAGAAAGGCCTCTGGACTGAACACACAGGTGTACCGACCCGTGGCGATCGGCCCGTAGTCCAGATGGCTGATGGTGCGCTCGGCCGCCTCCTGCACACAGCCGTCAATGTCCAGCTCGCCGGCGCCATAGGCGAGCCGCATGGCGCCGGCACTGCGGGGTTTGCGGCCGGCTTCCTCGGCCCGGGCATAGAGGTAGAGGCTGGCGGTGGTGAGCTGCTGCTGGCGGCAGGCGCCGTCGCTGTTCAGGTAGATCCGCTCACTGCTGCGCTGGGCCAGGCCGTTGTAGGGCACGGTGGCAATGGCGGGATGCTGCTCCAGCAGCCTGTGTTCGGCCTGCTTGAGGGTGCTGAGCAGCTCCAGGATCGGCTGCGGCTCGTGCCTGGGCTGCTGCAGGGTGGCCAGCGGCGCGCTGGCCAGGGGGGAGAAGGCGGGGGTGTCGGCGGCGTTGCCGAAGGCGCTGGCGGCCTGGGCACCGGCCAGCGCCTTGTCAAGGCCGCCCTCGGAGAGGTCGGAGGTGCTGGTGACCCCTACCAGGCCATCGCCGTTCCAGACACGGATGGTGATGGCACTGCGCTGGGACCCCTTCATCTGCTTGGCCTCGCCCCGGTCCACCTGCACGGAGGTGTCGGTGCTGCAGGAAGCCCCCAGGTCCCACTGGCTGATGCCATGGCGCCGAGCCAGCTGGGCAAGGCGCTCCTGGAGATCCCCGGCATTGAGGCCGGCGTTGAGCGTTGCGTTGGGAACGGTCATGGTCAGCGCCCCCCCACGGTGATCGAATCCACCTTGATGTGGGGCTGCCCCACCGTCACGAAGATGCTGCCGCTCACCGAGCCGCAGAAGCCGGCGGCCAGGTCGAGGTCGTTGGCGCACATCGAGATACGGGGCATCACCTCCTTGGCCTCGCCGATCAGGGTGGCTCCCTTGACGGGACGGGTGAGGGCACCGCCTTCAATCAGGTAGCCCTCCTCCACGGCGAAGTTGAACTGGCCCGTGGGGCCGACGCTGCCGCCCCCCATCGACTTGCAGTAGAGACCCTTGTCGACCGAACTGATCAGCTCCTCGGGGCTGTGGGGGCCCGGGGCGATGTAGGTGTTGCGCATGCGGCTGGCGGCGGCGAAGCTGTGGCTCTGGCGGCGGCCGCTGCCGGTGCGCTGGTGGCCGGTGCGCAACTCGCCGGCCCGGTCGCTGATGAAGCGCTGCAGCACGCCGTTCTCGATCAGCACCGTGCGCTGGGCCTCCATGCCCTCGTCGTCAATGCAGAGCGAGCCGAAGGCGCCGTCGCTGAGCCCCTCATCGATGGCCGTCACGGCGCTGTGGGCGATGGGCTGGCCGATGCTCTCGGCGAAGGGGGTGGTGCCCCGCTCCACCTGGGTGGTTTCCAGCAGGTGACCGCAGGCCTCGTGGAAGATCACTCCGCCGAAGCGGTTGGCCAGCACGGCGGGCATCTGGCCCGCCTGCACGTAGTCGGCGTAGAGCATGGTGGCGGCGCTGCTGCACACGTCCACGGCGCTCGCCTCGGCGTCCCAGTGGCGCAGGTCGTCAGGCCGGCCGGAGGTGCCGTAGCGGCGGCCGAGGCCGGCGCGATGGTCGCCGTCGGCGGCGAGCACATTCAGGCCCACCGACTGGTGCAGCCGGATATCGCGGGCAAAGGTGCCGTCGCTGGCGGCCACGAGGATCTCCTGCCAGTCGCGGGCGTACTGGCTGCGGCGGGCCTGCAGGTGGCGTCCGTGCTGTTCCAGCCTGGTGGTGGCCTCCAGCAGTTTGTCGCTGCTCTCCTGCAGGGCTGGACAGCGCTGCAGCCAGTCCTGTTTGGTCTGGGCGAAATCGCGCAGGGCCGGCAAGCCATCGAAACCGCCCCCCCGCGTGCTGCCCTTGCCCGCAGGCAGCTCAAGGCCCAACATGCCAAGGGCCTGCTCCAGAGCCTGCAACAGACCCCGTTCGGAGAGGTCGTTGGTGCTCACGAACCCATCGCGCAGGCCGCGGAACACCCGCAGACCGGCTCCCATGCCGAAGGAGGGGCTCACGCTGGTGATCGTGTCCTGCTCGGCCAGCAGGCCCAGGTGGTCGGTGCGCTCCATGAACACTTCCACCAGGTCCGCGCCGGCGGCCCGACCGGTGGCCAGCAGCAACTCCAGCCGCTCTTGCCAGCTCTGGTCGAACAGCTCAAGGGTCGGCGCTGCGGCGGAGAGAACCACGGGGGACGTTCGGAGGGTCGTCGCAGACGGTTGTAGCAAAAACCCCTGGGCCGCAGCGCCTGGACCAGGGGTGGGCCGAGCTCAGCGCACCGCAGGCTGGAACGCTTCGCTGCGGATCGGCTTCATCAGGAACAGCTTGGCCATCTCGGCCCCATTGGCGATCCAGTAGGGGAGTTTGCGCAGGGCCTTGAGGGGCGCCGGTGCATTGCTCTGATCGGCCTTGGTGAGGGCGGCATTGTTGTCGACAAGCCGCTCCAGCCGTACCCAGAAGCGGGGATTGCGCACGTCAAGCACCACCGGGAACACCCGGGCGGAGGTCTCGTTGGTCTTGTCGATCACGTACTTGTCATAGGCGCGGGCATCGAGCCCCAGGGCTTCGTAGAACTCCTTGCGGGCCACGTCGCGCACGTACATGGTGGCGAACACGGCCAGCAGGAAGAAGCGGCACCAGAGGCGGGCCTGCAGACCGCGCACCGTGTCGGGCTGGGCCTTCATCAGGGCATCGAAGAAATCGCCGTGGCGATTTTCGTCCTGACACCAGTTTTCGAAGAAGTTAAAGATCGGGAAGATCTTGCTTTGCGGATTCTCTTCCAAGTGGCGGTAAATGGCGATGTAGCGCCAGTAGCCGATCTTCTCGCTCAGGTAGGTGGCATAGAAGATGAACTTCGGCTTGAAGAAGGTGTAGGCCTTGTTGGCCGTGAGGAAGCCAAGGTCGAGCTGGAGGCCGAAATCACTCATGGCCTTGTTGAGGAAGCCGGCATGGCGAGCTTCATCGCGGGCCATGTGGGCGAAGCATTCCGCCAGCAGGGGGTTCTTCTGCTTGATGCGGCGGCTCAGTTCCTTGTAGAGCAGAAAGCCGGAAAACTCCGAAGTGCAGCTTTGCTCCAGGAACTCAACAAACACCTTGCGGGTTTCAGGGTCGAGTTTCTCAGCCGCGCCCTCGAACTCGGCATTGCGCACGAAGTGGTGACGGTTGTAGTCCTTGCGGAACTCCTCGCAGATGGCCTCGAGTTCCACCTCGTTCGGCCGCAGATCCATGGCCGCCATGGCTTCAAAATCTGTGGTGTAGAAGCGGGGCGTGAGGATCGTGTCCTTGGCCGGATCCTTGATGGCCGGGGCATCCGGGCTGCCGATGGCAGCGCCTGGCGTGGCGCTCGGGTCGGCTACGGCGGTGGGAGGCACCATTCGATGGGCTGCACAGGGCGTGGCGGCATCGTAGGTCGCCTCGGCATGGAGACGGCGGGGATGTAACGCCAATCGGGCAGGCCCAGTGGGCGGGTCGGTTGGGTCGGTCAGTTGGGCCCCAGCCACTTCTGCCCGTTGAGCCGCGACACCACGCGTGACACCAGCAGGGGCAGGGTGACTTTCTTCTCGTCGATCAGAAACGACTCCACCTGGGAGGGTTCGGCCCCGGACTCGGCCACGATCACGGTCTTTGCCGCGGTGAGGCTCTCACTGGTGAAGCAGAGCCAGAAGCGGCGCTGGCCGGGAAGGGTGCCCACCACCATGGAGCAGTCCATGCCGATCACAGGCATCGGCCCCTGCTGGAAGGAGAGCTGGGCCGCCGGCCCGCCATAGGCCTGGATTTCCTTCTCCAGGGCAGGGATCAGCAGGTTCGGCACGAAGGAGCCGAAGGGCTGATCTTCGGGAGCGGGGGGCTTGGCGGCCGCCTTGGGGGCGGGTTTGGGCTTCGCCGGGGCTGCTTCGGCGGCCGTAGCGCTGCTCGGCTTGGGGTTGCTGGCGTCACTCACGGACTCAGGCACCGACGCACGCCTCAACGTGGAATGGCGGAACTGTAGGGCGATTTCAGCGGCATCAAGGCGCTCAGGCCGCCTCGCCGATCACCACTCGTTCTGAAGCGGGGTACCCCAGTCATCTCCGGAGGCTCCGGCTGGCTGGCTGGATCTGTAGGACGCGGCCGCCGCGTGTGACGCTGCTGCTGTGGCGGTGGCTGTGGCCCGGCGAATCACCCGGAAGGGCACGGCCACGGTGGGCGCCGCCTCTCCGGCCGCCCGCGTCGGCCCCGCCCCTGGGGTTTCGCGAGGCGGCTGTGGTGCAGGGGCGGCGGTGCTCCGGGGCTCCCCTCGGCCGGTGTCAACGCCTGCGTCGGGCTCAGGCCACGGGCGCCCGCGGTTGCCCCGCTCCCGTTCCAGGGGCTGTCGCACCTGCCGCTGCAGGGACTGGCGGGGGCCGGCGGCCAGGGCCAGGCCGGTGCCGAGGGCACTGAGGCCAGCCCCCGCCGTCGCCGCGACCATGATCCACACGCCGATCGGCAGGGCTGGCGAGGTCCAGATCAGCAGGCGCAGGGCCACGGCCGGCCTGGGGTTGAAGGCGCCGATCAGCAGGGCTGCCAGCAGCGGGGCGAGCAGGGGAAGCAGCAGCAGCTGGCGCAGCAGGGGGGTCAAGGTTCAGACCTGGGAGGTGATCCCTTCGGGCCGGGGCTCCAGCGGCGTCAGCCCCCGCACCGGACCCTGCCAGCGCTGCAGGTCACCCAGGTCGTAACCCAGCACGTCAAACACCCGGATCACCAGGAAATCGACCATGTCCTCAATCGTGCTGGGCTGCTGATACCAGGCCGGCACGGGCGGGGCGATCCTGGCGCCGGCCTCGGCGAGGGCGGTGAGGTTGCGCAGGTGCACCAGGTTCCAGGGGGTCTCGCGGGGGCAGATCACCAGGGGCCGCCCCTCCTTGAGATGCACATCGGCAGCCCGCTCCACCAGATCGAGGGCAACGCCAGAGGCGATCCTGCCCACGGTGCCCATGGAGGCCGGCAGGATCACCATGCCCCTGGTGCGGTAGCTGCCGCTGGCAATGCCGGCGGCCTGGTCGTTCCAGCGATGGCAGCGCAGGCTGCCGCTCTGGCAGCCGGTCTGCTGGCGCCAGAACTGCTCCTGGGCCTCCGGTTCGCTCGGCACCCGCAGGCCGAGCTCCGCCTGCCACACCCCGATCGCGCCGCGGCTGGTGACCATCTCCACCCGTTCGCCGGCCTGCAGCAGCAGTTGCAGCGCCCGCTGGGCCAGGGGCTGGGCGGAGGCCCCGGAGACGGCCAGGACGACGGGATCCATGGGTTCAGGCCTCGCTCAGCACGGCGACCGGGGTGAAGGGGTCGATCTCGGGATCCCCGATCTCAGGATCTCCGATCTCAGGATCTCCGATCTCGGGGTTCCCTGTTGCCTCGGCGTCAAGGCAGTCGGGGTCCATGGCCGGATGGCTGTCCTGGTCGCTGTCTGCCTCGCCGGGATCGCTGTCCTCCGCCATCGGCACGGCGAGATCGATCTGGTGGCGCAGTGCATCCACCTTCTGGATCTCCACCTCCACGGCGTCGCCGAGCATGTAGGTGCGGCGATTCTTGCGCCCCACCAGCCGGTTCTGGCGGGAGCGGTATTCATACCAGTCGTCCTTGAGCGAACTCACGTGCACCAGACCCTCCACCTGGGAGGGGGGCACTTCGACGAAGAAGCCGTAGCTCTGGACGCCGCTGATCACCCCGGGCAGCACCTGGCCCACGAGGGGTTCGGCCTGGCGCGCCTGGGCCATGGCCAGCAGATCCGCCTCGAACTCCACAAGGAAACGGCGACGCCCGTTCAGCCGCTGCACCAGCCCCTGGTCCAGGGCCTGCTGGAACGGGGCAACGGCGCTGTTGGGCAGCAACGCCCAGTCGATCGTGCCGTGACAGGCATCGGAGGCCAGGTCCACGCCGATCTTGTGGCGCACGCTGGGACGGTCCTTGCCTTCGGTGAGCAGCAGGGCCAGCAGCTGCTGGTTCCAGATGTCGGCGTAGTGGAGGGTGGGGGAGCACCAGGGCGCCAGGGCCGCCGGCCGGCCATCGCGCTCCTCCTCGGGAAGGCCAGCCACGGCATGCACGCCGGGCTGCTCCGAGAGACTCACCGGCTTGAGCACGGCTCGAAGCTGCTGTTGCAGGGGACGGCAGCGATCGGTGGCGGCGAAGGCCGCCGCGAGTTCGGCCCCACTGGCGTGGCCCTCCTCGCCGAGTTCAAGGGGAATGTCCAGGGCGAGGGCCGCCCGGGCCACGTCGTTGAGATCACTGGCCTCCGGAGGCGGGTTCAGGGCATAGATGGCCGGCAGGTTCAGGGTGCTGAGGTGATGGCCCAGGGCCATCTCGGCCACCAGGAAGGCCTCCCGCAGGATGGCCGTCGGGTGGTGGGGCGGCAGCTCCACGAACCAGCCCTGACCGCCGCCTTCCGGGGGTGGCACGGCCAGATCGGCCAGGCTGTCGATCAGGGGCATGGACAGCTTGAGATCGATGGAACCCTGGGCCAGGCGCCGCTGGTGCAACTGCGCGGTGAGCCCCACCAGGGCCTCCAGCTGGCCCAGCTGTTCCTTGAGCAGCTTGAGGGCAGCCGGGGTGGTGCGGCCCTTGGGCTTGCGCTCCGCCAGGGCCTCCAGGGCCTCGGCGCCCACCGTGGCCACGGGTTTCACCAGGCTGCGGCAGAAGCGGTAGTGCTCCAGCACACCCTCCGGGCTGAGCTCCAGGGCGACCGAGAGCGCCGACTGGCTCTCGCCCACCTTCCAGGCCGTGGCCTTGATCAGGGCGGGGCTGAGCAGGGGCAACCACTGGCGGCCGGTGCAGAGGGCTTCGGCCTGCTCCCGCAGCCACAGGTCGAGGCTGCCATTGGCGCTGAGCCGCTCGGCCACGGCCGGGGTGTGGACCCAGAGGGTCCAGCCCCCCTCCCGCTCCTCCAGGGCCAGGGCCGCCAGCTCAGGGGCGCTGCGTCCCTGCCAGCCACTGATCAGCAGGCAGGGCTGGGCGCTGAGATCGGTGCGCTCCTTGGCGGCAAGACTTTTCAGCGCCGTGCGGGGCGCCGTGGAGCGGTTGTTGAGCCGGTGCTTCGTGAGCAGCAGGTCGAGGTCGGCGGCCTCGCCGCCCCGGATCGGCAGGCGGCGGGCGACGTGGCCCTGGGGAGAGAACTGGGCCACGGGGTAGCGATCAATCGCCACCTCCACCACGGAATTCTGCTCGGGATCGAGGTAGCTGGAATCCGAAGCCGGCAGGGTGACGGCGGTGAGCAGGCGGTCGTCGAGGGGCAGCGCCACCAGGCGTTCGTTCTGCTGCTCCACCTGGGCGAGCATGGAGGTGGTCTGGCGGGCCAGGATGCAGCGCACGCCCCCTTCAGGGGAGCGGCGCCTGCCGCCCTCGCGGGTCACCTGAACCAGAACCCGGTCGCCGTTCCAGGCGTGGTTGAGCTCGTGGTCGCGGATGTAGATGTCCTCGCCGCCGTCTTCCCTCAGGGCAAAGCAGAACCCCTTGCTGGAGCAGCGCAGCCGGGCGGGGATCAGCTCGGGCGTGTCGCCGCGCTGCAGGCCCCCCTCGGCCTGCTGCAGCACCCCCAGCTTCACCAGGGCGTCCACCCCGATCTGGAGCATGGATTTGTCGGTGGAGCTGCTCAGGCCGAGGGCCTTCTCCACTTTGGCGATCGGCAGAGGCTCTCCGGCGGGGAGCTGGTCGAGCAGGTCGGCGACCGAGAACTTCATCAATTCAGCAGCTGGGTGGCGGGGTCCGCCGGGGTTCAGCCCAGGGGGCCGGCGGCGGCGTGGGGAGGTGGTGAACCGGGCTCGGAGCGATGCCCACGTCCACCGACTTCCGTTCGGTCAGCACCGACTTTAGGCAGCCGGGTGGGCGGGGGCACGGCGCTAGTGGTTGGTCGCCCCCCTGAAGCGCCCCTCAGGGACCCGCCTCCTGCTCGGTTGGCGCCCCCTCGGTCTCAGGCGCCAAGGCTGGATCCGCGCTGCCCAAGGAGGTGGCCGGAGAGGCCTCCTCGGCCCCTCCGGCCATCAGCAGCAGGCGAATGCCCAGCACCAGGAACCCCACCGACGCCGCCAACTGCAGGGTGTCGGTGGGGATCACGGTGGAGAGGGAACCGCCGGCCCCGGCCCCCAGCAGGCTGGCCAGCACCAGGGCGCAGGAGCTGCCGGCGAACACCGCCCCTGGGCGCGGCGAGGTGCCGCTGATCGTCACGATCGCGAGCTGGGTCTTGTCGCCGAGCTCGGCGAGGAACACCGTGACAAACGTGGAGGCCAGCAGGGCAAGGTCCATGACGCTTCAGGAGAGGGGGGGCAGGCTCGGAGCGGGGGCCACCAGGTGGAGCACCGCCTGCCTGCCCAGCCACAGCCCCAGGGCCACCATCAGGCCGCCGGCCAGCCGCTCCAGTTGCTGGGCAGGCATCACCCGGGCCAACCAGCGACCCAGCAACACCCCCACCAGGCTGGAGCAGATCAGGGCCAGGGAGGCGCCCAGGAACACCTGCAGCGGGCGGCCCGACTGGGCCGAGAGCAGCAGGGCGGCCAGCTGGGTCTTGTCGCCCAGTTCGGCCAGGAACACGGTGGTGAAGGTGGTGATGAAGGCCACCCCCCAACTGCTCCGTTCGGCGGCGGGGTGAGCGCTGCCCTGGCTGTCGCTGCTCATGGCCGCCGGCGGATCGCCCGCTGAAATCGACGCATCACCTTGTCACGGCCTCCGTATTCCGAGCGGATCTGCTCCTGGCAACAGGCGATGGCCAGGGCGCCCGGTTCGGGCTGGGCCGTGCTGCCAGCAGCTGGGCTGGCGTCCGGGACCGCCATCAGATCACCGAAGAGGGGCACCAGGGCACTCACATGGCAGAAATCAGGCCGGTCCTCGTAGATGCGGCAACGGCGCCCGCCCGTGTCGTAGTGGATGCACCAGCCATCGGCGCCCACCATGGCCAGGTAGCGGGTCTGCTGTTCGGGGCTGAGGGCGGCGATGGCCTCGGGCCGCAGCGAGGGGTCGAGGCGGCAACAGGCGCCACAGCCCTGGATGCACTGCCAGTGCCGCTGCTGCCGTGATGCCATGGCTTCCCTGGATGGGCATCGCCAACGGATTGGCCCCCCTGGAACCTATGACAACCCGTCACAGACCCCTGGGCTGCCAAGAGGCCCCAGGGCAGGTCGACTAACATCGCCCTCAATTCATCAACCAGCGCCGGCCGCCATGGGCATCGACTTTCACCTGATTGCCAACTTCGGCGCCCTGGCTCTGATCACCCTGGCCGGCCCCGCCGTCATCTTCATCCTCTTCTACCGCCGCGGCGCGCTCTGAACACCCGCCTTGTTCTCGCCGTCCAGGTCGGCCAGGGCGTGGTAGATCGGCCTGGACTCCAGTCGACGGCCCGCATAGGCGCCCAGCACGGCGCTGAGCAGGATGCCGAACAGCAGTTGCTGGTCCCCGGCTAGCCGCAGCGAAAACAGCACGGTCATCATCGGCAGCTGGGTGGCTCCGGCCAGTCCGGCGGCCATGCCGAGGGCCACGCCCACCTTGGCACTGGAGCCGAGCAGGGCCAGCACACCGCTGCCGAACACAGCCCCGATGGTGAGGGCAGGATCGATCAGGCCGCCGGGCACTCCGGCGCCCAGGGCCAGCAGCGGGGCCACCAGCCGCGAGGCCAGCACCAGGATCCAACCCACCAGGCCCAGGGGGGACCCAGGAACCGGCAGCGGACCGCGCTCCACCAGCAGTTGCCCCATCAGGGCCTCCCCATCACCGCCGCTCCAGCCGCCGCTGCCCAGGGCCAGCAGGGCCAACCCGGCCCCGAGCGCCAGGCCCCAGCGCCACGGCTGGCTGCGCACCCGCGGCTGCAGCCAGCCACTGGTGAACAGCAGCAGGCGGGCAAACAGGCCGCCGATCAGGCCGCCGCCCATCCCGATCGGAACGGCCAGGGCCAGTTGCTGCCACTCCGGCATGGCGGCGCCCAGCAGACCCAGGGGGAAAATCGGGATGCCGCTGAGGTTGCTGACCAGGGCCGCCGCCGAGCAGGCCACCAGGGCTGGCCACACCAGGGAGCTGCTGTAGCGGCCGGTGAGCTCCTCCATCACGAACAGGGTGCCCATCAACGGACTGTTGAAGCCCCCGGCCAGGCCAGCGCCAGCCCCGATCGCCATCAGGTCGCGGCTCGGTACCCCCTTGAACAGCCGCGGAAAGCGCCGCTGCAGGAACTGGGCCATGGCGGCGCCGAGGTGCACCACCGGGCCCTCGCGCCCCAGCGGCATCAGCGCCAGGCTGGCCGCACTCCAGAGGCCGATGCGGGCGACGGTGGGGCTGGCTCCCAGCAGCTTCTCGGCCCGTTCGGGGTGCTCCAGGCTGCGCAGGGTCTGGGGGATGCCTGAACCGGCGCCATGGGCCATGGGCTTGGCCTGCAGGGCCAGCAGCAGGGGCATCACCAGCAGAGGTGACGACGCGATGGCGATGGTGAGGGGCGTCCAGCCTGAGCCGGTGAAGGCCGGCAGCTGCTTCTGCAGAAACGCCTGGGCCGTGTCGACCAGATTCAGGGGCAGACAGGTCAGCCCCACGGCCACCCCCACCAGGACCAACCGGGCCAGGCTGCCCAGGTCGTGGCGGTGCAGGGGCAGGCGGGACATCAGGCGGCGAGACCGAGGGCCAGGGCCGCATCCTGCAGCAGGGCGCGGAGGTAGGGGTGTTCGGGCGAAGTGCTGCTGTGCAGTTCCTCCCCAGCGGCGTTGCGCACCACCAGGCCGTCACCCTGGCGTCGGCACCAGTAGGTGCGCTGGCAGCGCTGCAGGCGCACCTCCCCCTGGCTCTCGGGGTCGTCGCAGCCCCTCAGGCCCACCAGTTCCAGCTGGAGCCGCTCCTGGCCCTGCCACCGATCGAGCCGCAGCCGGTAGGCCACATCCACCCAGGCGGGCAGGTCGGCCGATCCCTGCCAGCGCCAGCCCATGGCCCGCAGGCTGCAGTCGCCCTGGCGCAGCTCCAGCTGCAGGTGGCCGCCCCGCAGCAGCTTCTGCTGGCTGACGCGGCAGGCCGAGCTCCAGTACACCGGCTGGGGATGGCCGATCCCGAAAGGCTCCAGCCGCTGCTGCTGGTGCAGGAAGTCGCGGTCGATCTGCTCCAGGCGCAGCAGCACCTCCGGCTCCACCGGATGGCCGCCGCCCTGGACCTCCAGCCAGGCGCCGGCCAGGCCGTTGAGCCGCTCGTGCAGGGCCGCCACGTGCTCGGCCCGCACCGTGAAGCCCCCCGCGGCGGGGTGGCCGCCATGGCGTTCGAGCAGGTCGGCGCAGTGGGTGAGGGCCTGGTCCACCGCAAAGCCCCGCGGGGCCCGCACCGAGGCCCGCAGTTTGCCGCCACCCTCGCCGGCCAGCAGGGCCGCCGGCAGGCCGAGCCGCTCCACCAGCCGGGCGGCCACGATGCCGATCACGCCGTGGTGCCAGTGGCCCTGGGCCAGCAGCACAAAGGGGCTGCGCTGGGGGCCGTCGGCCTCCAGCAGGGCCAGGGCTTCGGCTTCGATCGCCTCGCAGAGCTCACGCCTCTGGCGGTTGAGCGCCTCGCATTCCCGCGCCAGTTCCAGCGCCCGCTGCCCGTCGTCGGTGGTGAGCAGTTCCACCACCAGGGCGGGGTCGCCCAGGCGGCCCACGGCGTTGATGCGAGGGGCGATCTGAAATCCCACGGCCTGGGCATCGAGGGGCGCCTCCTCCACCCCGGCCAGCCGCTGCAGGGCCTGCAGCCCCGCCAGGGGCGAGCGGCGCAGGTGCGGCAGGCCATCCAGCAGCCAGCGGCGGTTCACCCCGTTGAGGGGCGCCATGTCGGCGATGGTGCCGATGCAGAACAGGTCGCGGGCCATCTGCAGGGCATCGGGGCGCCGCAGCGCCTCACACAGGGCCGCCGCCAGCACATAGGCCAGCCCCACCCCCGCCAGGCCCCGGAACGGGGAGCCCTCCGGGGTGCGCTGGGGGTGCAGCAGCGCCAGGTAGGGGGGCACCTGGGCCGGGATTGTGTGGTGGTCGGTCACGATCACCTCCACCCCCAGCTCCTGAGCCCGCAGCAGCGCCGCCGCCGCCGCGATGCCGTTGTCCACCGTCACCAGCAGCGTCACGCCCTGGCCCGCCAGCCGCTCCACCATGGCGGGATTGAGGCCATAGCCCTCCTCCAGGCGGCTGGGGATGGCGGCCAGCGGCTGGGCTCCGAGCCGCTTCAGCACCCCCAGCAGCAGGGCGGTGCTGGTCATGCCGTCGGCGTCGTAGTCGCCACAGATCGCCACCGCCTCGCCCTGGCGGCAGGCCTGCTGCAACCGCTCCAGGGCCTGGCCCAGATCGGGAAAGTGCTCCAGGGCTGGGGGTGCGGCGGGCGGCTCCAGCAGGGCCGCGATGGCCGCGCTGGTGCGGTGGCCGCGGCGGGCCAGCAGCGTCAGCAGCGGCGCCGGCAGGGCCGCCAGCCCGGCGGGATTGAGCTGGGCCAGGGCCTGGGGATCGGCCAGCTCCCCCAGGGGTGGGGGCAGGTGCCAGCGTTGCTCGTGGAGCGGGGGCAGCAACGGGGCCGTCGGCGGTGGTGGGGGCCATTCTGGTGGACATCCGGCGTTTCCCCCTGGCTCGATGGCCCTGCGTGCCCTGCTCTGGGATGTGGACGGCACCCTGGCCGAAACCGAGCGCGACGGCCACCGCGTGGCCTTCAACCGGGCCTTCGCCGAGGCCGGGCTGCCGCTGCACTGGCAGGAGGACGACTACGGCCGCTGGCTCGAGATCAGTGGTGGCCACGAGCGGCTGAGGGCCGCCCTGACGGAGCTGGAGGGCGAGCCCCCTGAGCCGGAGCGGGTTCGGGCTCTGCAGGCCTGCAAGCAGCGCCACTACACCAGCCTCCTGGCCGCCGCTGGCCTGGACCTGCGCCCCGGGGTGGCGGAGCTGGTGGCGGAGGCCCAGGCCGCCGGCCTGGTGCAGGCGATCGTGACCACCAGCGGCCGCGAGGCCCTGCAGGGCCTGGAGCAGCAGTTGCTCGAATCCCTGGGCCCGGCCTTCAGCCTGCGCCTCTGCGGCGAGGATGTGGCGCGCAAGAAGCCCGATCCCGAGGCCTATCACCGGGCCGTCACGGCCCTGGGCTGGCCTGCCGCCGAGCTGCTGGCCATTGAGGATTCCCCCCAGGGACTGGCGGCGGCGGCGGCGGCCGGGGTGCCCTGCCTGCTCACCCTCAGCCACTACAGCCGCCCCTTGCCCCTGGAGCGCTTCGCGGCGGCCCGGGCCGTGGTGAGTGGCCTCGGCGGCGACGCCGTGGTGCACCGCGGGCCGCCTTGCCAGGCTGGGCGGATCACGCTCTCCTACCTGCAGAGCCTGCTCTGAGATCCCACCCCTTGCAGCCGACCCGTTTCAACCGGTTCAGTGTGGGCCTGGCCCAGGGACTGCTGGGCAGCCTCCGCGGCAACTGGCGTCACCGCAGCGTGGTGCTGCTGGCCCTGTTGCTCGGCTTCTATGCCGGCGGCAACCTCACCAGCTATCTGTTGCTGTTTTTCCCTGGCGGGCGGCCGATGGCGGTGCTGGCACTGGTGCTGTTGCTGGAGCTGGTGGTGCGCTTGCGGGGCCGGCTGGTGCAGGACCGGCCCGGGCTGGGGTGGATGGTGGTGGACAACCTGCGCATCGGCCTGGTGTACGCCGTGGTGCTGGAGGCCTTCAAGCTCGGCACCTGATGGATCCCTGGCTGCAACGGCACTGCGGCATCGCCGATCTGGAGGGTTGGCGCCGGCTCTGGCCCGCTGAGGCTCTGGCAGCCCTGCCGATCCAGCCCAGTCTGGCCGAGGCCTTTGCCCTGCCCCTGCTGGCGCGGCTGCGGCTGCGGGTGGGCCAGGGGGCCCGGCCGATCCTGGCCCTCAACGGCCCGGTGGGGGCCGGCAAGACCAGCCTGGGGCGTGCTCTGCTGCAGCTGGCGCCCCGCTTCGGCCTGCGCCTGGGGGTGGCCTCGATCGACGACTACTACCTGCCCTGGGCCCAGCGCCAGCGGGCCATGGCCGGCAATCCCTTCGGCGTCAGCCGGGTGCCGCCGGGCAGCCACGACCTGCCCCTGCTGGCGGAGAGCCTGGAGGGTTGGGCGGCGGGGGAGCCCTGGCGACTGCCCCGATTCGACAAGCGCCTGCGCGGCGGTGAGGGGGACCGTGCCGGCATGGACAGCGTGGCCTGCGACGCCGTGCTGCTGGAGGGCTGGCTGCTGGGTTGCAAGCCGCTCGGCCCGGCTGTGCTGGAGCAAGCCCAGCGGGGCGGTGGCGGCCCTGGTGGTGGGCCCGCGCTCACGGAGGAGGAATGGGCCTGGCTGCCCCACTGGAACCGGGCTCTTGAGGCCTACCAGCCCCTCTGGCGCCAGTTCGAGGAGGTCTGGATGCTGCGGCCCCAGCACTGGGGCCTGCCCAGACGCTGGCGCTTCCAGGCCGAAGCCCGCCAACGGAGGAGCCTTCGCGACCTGGGGGAGGGCTGGCTGAACGGCGAGGCCCTGGATCGCCTGGTGCGGGCCAGCCTCTGCAGCCTGCCCCCCGGGCTCTATCAGGATCCGCTCGCCTCCCAGCCCGGCACGGTGGTGGCGCTGCTGGACGGCCGGCGCCGCTGTCTTCGCTGCACGGCCGCTGGAGAACCAGGCCGGGCTCAGTCCTCGGACTCTTCTTCGCTGTCCATGGGGTAGACGAAGCCCTGGGCGCGGCCGCTCAGCACGGCCTTGCCGATCGAGAGGGCTTTGCCGGCGGCGGTGGCCGCCTTGGCTTTCCAGTGGGCGTGGCGCTGGTTGCGCTTGCCCTTCGATGTTTTCTTCTTGGGGACAGCCATCCCAGATCTCTCACAACCAAACAAGGATCCTCCGCTGCCGTCTCGCCTTTCGTCAAATCGCTAAAGTCGTGCCAAAGCCGGACCCCCGTGAGCAAGAGCCTGACTCCGGCTGCTGCAGGCGCTTCTGATTCCGAGACCACGGCCGCCCCGGAGCCAGCCGCCCTGCAGGCCAGGGGCGAGGTGCCCTCCTACAGCGGCCTGCTGGCCGATCTGCGCGAGGGCAGGGTGCAGGAGCTGGTGCTCTCCCCCCGGCGCCGCGATGTGGCGGTGACCTTCAAGGACGGCCGGGAGGCCCGGGTGCCGGTGTTCAGCAACGACCAGCTGCTGCTCAACACCGCCGCAGCGGCCAATGTGCCCCTCACCGTGCGCGACGACCGCGCTGAGCTGGCCACCGCCTCCTTTCTCTCCAACGGCCTGCTGGTGCTGTTGCTGGTGGGGGCCCTGGTGCTGATGCTGCGCCGCAGCACCAAGGTGGCCAACCGGGCCATGGGCTTTGGGGCCAGCAAGCCCAGGCTCCAGCCCGAGAACACCGTGCAGGTGCGCTTTGAGGACGTGGCCGGCATCGCCGAGGCCAAGGAGGAGCTGCAGGAGGTGGTGACCTTCCTGAAGGCGCCGGAGCGCTACACCGCCATTGGCGCCCGCATCCCCAAGGGGGTGCTGCTGATCGGGCCGCCAGGCACCGGCAAGACCCTGCTGGCCCGCGCCATTGCCGGCGAGGCCGGGGTGCCCTTCTTCTCGATGGCGGCCTCGGAGTTCGTGGAGATGTTCGTGGGGGTGGGGGCCAGCCGGGTGCGGGACCTGTTCCGCAAGGCCAAGGCCAAGGCGCCCTGCATCATCTTCATTGACGAGATCGACGCGGTGGGCCGCCAGCGGGGGGCGGGCATCGGCGGCGGCAACGACGAGCGGGAGCAGACCCTCAACCAGCTGCTCACGGAAATGGATGGCTTCGAGGAGAACTCCGGCGTGATTCTGGTGGCCGCCACCAACCGGGCCGACGTGCTCGATCGGGCCCTGATGCGCCCCGGCCGCTTCGACCGGCGCGTCACCGTGGATCTGCCCGACCGGCGCGGCCGGGAGGAGATCCTCTCGGTGCATGCCCGCACCCGCCCCCTGGCGGAGGGGGTGTCGCTGGCCAGCTGGGCCAGCCGTACGCCCGGTTTCTCCGGTGCCGATCTCTCCAACCTGCTCAACGAGGCGGCCATCCTCACGGCCCGGCGCCGGCTCAGCGCCATCGACGACCAGGCCCTCAGCGATGCCCTGGAGCGCATCACCATGGGCCTGGCCGTGGCGCCGCTGCAGGATTCGGCCAAGAAGCGCCTGATCGCCTACCACGAAGTGGGCCACGCCCTGCTCACCAGCGTGGTGCCCCATGCCGACAGGCTGGACAAGGTGACCCTGTTGCCCCGGGCTGGTGGTGTGGGTGGATTTGCCCGCACGATGCCGGATGAGGAGGTGCTCGATTCCGGCCTGATCAGCAAGGCCTACCTCCAGGCCCGCATGGTGGTGGCCATGGGCGGCCGGGCCGCCGAGCTGGTGGTGTTCGGGCCCAGTGAGGTGACCCAGGGTGCGTCCGGCGACCTGGAGCTCGTGGCCCGCATCGGCCGCGAGATGGTGACCCTCTACGGCTTCTCCAGCCTGGGCCCCCAGGCCCTTGAGGGCAGCGGGGCCGAGGTGTTCCTGGGGCGCGACTGGCTGCGCTCGGAGCCGCCCTACTCCCAGGACACCAGCACCCGCATCGATGCCCAGGTGCGCGAGCTGGCCCGCCGGGCCCTGGATCAGGCCGTGGCGGAATTGCGGCCCCGCCGGGCGCTGATGGACACCCTGGTGAACAGGCTGATCGCCGAGGAGACCATCGACGGCGACAGCTTCCGCAGCCTTCTGGAGGCCGATCGCCAGGCCTCAGCCGGCCAGCCCGCCGCTGAAGCGGATGTCGAGGCTGCGCAGGTAGGTGTGTAGGCCGGCGTCCTGGATCGGCAGCAGCCGGGCCATGCGCCCGCTCTCGTTGGTGTGGGCGTGCCAGTGGCCGGGCGGCGTCACGAAGGCGGCGCCGGGCTCCCAGATCGAGCGGCTGGGGTTGCGGATGGTGCCGTCCTCATTGAGTTCGGTGCCCACCAGGGTGTAGCAGCCTGGATCGCAGTCGATCACCAGATCCAGGGCCACCGACTGGTGCCGGTGGGGGCGCTGGGCCGTGGTCGGCGGCACCACACCGAGCATGGCCCAGAGGGTGTGGGTGGCGGTGCGGCTGGTGGGGCAGTCGGCGTTGGCGAGCAGCAGGCTGAGGCGGTTGCTGCGGGCCGAGCTGGGGTCAGCCAGCAGATCCTGCAGGTTCCGCTCCAGCATCGCGGCTGGGAAGTGGGTGGCCTCAAAGCGCGGCGTGGTGGGCTCGGCGCCGAGGAAGCGCAGCAGGGGAGCGTCGTGCACCCAGTAGAGAACGCTGTCCGTGCTGGCCTGCAGCAGGGGGGCATCGCCGCTGGGCAGGGTGATCACATCGCCCTGCTGCCAGGCCAGGTTGCGGCCGCACCACTGCAGCTCGCCCTCGCCGTGCAGCACGTAGAAGAGGGCGCTGGTGGCGGCGGCGGCGGCCTTGAGGCCCTCGCCCGCCAGGATGCGCAGGAAATTGGCCGACAGGGCGGGGCTGGTGGCAGGACCGCTGCAGCCCAGGGTGGCGCTGATGTCGAGGGGGATCACGCCGGTGGGGCCGGAACGGTGCACCTCCGGCCCCCAGTGGTGATCGGGGATGGGCTCGGTGAGGCCGCGGCGGATCGGGTTGGCGGCCTGGCGGTAGTCGAAGGTCTGGGCCTTCTCCTGCCAGCGGCAGGCTTCTGTGCTGCTGGCCGTGGGGCCCGCTGAAGAGCTCAGGGGCTGCAGGGGAACCTGGGTCATGGGGTGGGCCGGGTAGGCGCTCCGCCGGCTTCGCGGGAAAGGGCGGAAACGTTGCGTTGAGTGACGTTATTCAGCAGCAACGGCAACTGCCTGACTGCCGCCATGGCTACGGCCCGGGCGCTGCGGTTCAGCCGCCGGCCACGGCCGGCACGATCGACACCTCATCGCCGTCCTTGAGGGCGGTGGTCTGGTTGTCGAGGAAGCGGATGTCCTCGCTGTTCACGTAGATGTTCAGGAAGCGGCGTAGCTTGCCGTTTTCATCGCAGAGACGGGCCTTGAGGCCTGGGAAGCGGCCTTCGAGGGCCTCGATCAGGCCGTCCACGCTGGAGGCCTCCAGCTCCACGCTGGCCTCCTCGCTGGTGAATTTCTGCAGGGGAGTGGGGATCAGAACCTGGATGCCCATGGGGGGTGGCGGGGGGACGGGAGAGAACGAACGAGGTGGCTGGTGCACCACACCGGGTGGTGCCGGAACCTTCAGGCCGCGTGGCTGGCCTGGGCCTGCCGCCAGGCCTCCTTGAAGCTGTCGAGCTGGGCTTCGATGGTGTAGGGCTTGCCGATCACATCGGCCACGGCCTCGGTGGTCTTGAGGCCGTTGCCGGTGATGTAGGCCACGGTGGTTTCGTCGGGGTTGATCTTGCCCTGCTCGGCCAGCTTCTTGAGCACGGCGATGGTGGTGCCACCGGCGGTTTCGGTGAACACGCCCTCGGTTTCGGCCAGCAGCTTGATGCCGTCGATGATCTCGGCGTCGCTCACGGCGGCGATGCTGCCCTGGGTGCGGTTGGCGATGTCGATGGCGTAGGGGCCGTCGGCCGGATTGCCGATGGCGATCGACTTGGCGATGGTGTTGGGCTTCACCGGCGTGATGAAGTCACGCCCGGCGGCGAAGGCCTGGGCGATGGGGCTGCAGCCCTCGGCCTGGGCGCCGCTGAAGCGCACCGCTTTTTCGTCCACCAGGCCCACCTTGATGAACTCATCAAAGCCCTTGCGGATCTTGGTGAACAGGGAGCCCGAGGCCAGGGGCGCCACGATGTGATCCGGCAGCTGCCAGCCGAGCTGCTCGATCACCTCGTAACCGAGGGTCTTGGAGCCCTCCGAGTAGTAGGGGCGCAGGTTGATGTTCACGAAGCCCCAGCCGAAGGTGTTGGCCACCTCGGAACAGAGGCGATTCACCTGGTCGTAGTTGCCGTGCACCGCCATCAGGGTGGGGTTGTAGATCAAGGTGCCGAGCACCTTGCCCAGCTCCAGATCGCTGGGGATGAACACACAGCACTCGAGGCCGGCGTGGGCGGCGATGGCGGCGGTGGAGTTGGCCAGGTTGCCGGTGGAGGCGCAGCTCACCGTCTTGAAGCCCAGCTCCTTGGCGCGGGTGAGGGCCACCGACACCACCCGGTCTTTGAACGACAGGGTCGGCATGTTGACGCCGTCGTTCTTGATGTAGAGGCTCTTGAGCCCGAGGCGTTTGGCCAGGTTGTTGGCTTTGAGCAGGGGCGTGAAGCCCGTGCCGACGTCGATCGGGTCGCCCTCGATGGGCAGGAAGTCGCGGTAGCGCCAGATCGAGGCGGGGCCGGCCTCGATCGTGGCCCGGCTCACGCGGTTGCGGATCGCCTCGTAGTCGTACACCACCTCAAGCGGCCCGAAGCACACGTCTTCGCAGACGTGGCGGGCACCGGCTTCATAGGCGTGGCCGCATTCCTTGCAGCGCAGACCGGTGAAGGTGGAGCGGGAGAGGGTGGCCGTCACAGCGATCGCCCGTTGTTGATGAGGCACCCTAACAGCGCCTTCCAGGGGCTCGCTTTTATCCCGACTCCTGAGATCGGGATTGATTCCAGGGTCTGGGCCGCGGAGCCGCGCCGGGGGGCTTGTCGCATTGAGCAGGCTGCCTAGCCTCGGCCTGTGACCCGTTCCCACCGCCCAGCGCCCCGCGTGGCCATCCCCTGGAGGATCGGCCTGCCGTTGCTGCTCCTGGCCGCCTGCCTGTCTGCGGTGCTGGCGGCCCGGCTCTGGGTGGAGTGGAGCTGGTTCTCCCAGTTCTCGCTCGATTCGGTGCTGCTGCGCCGCTGGGGCCTGCAGCTGCTCGGCCTGGGCCTGGGCCTCGGCCTCACGGCCCTGCTGCAGGGCTGGCTGCTGTGGTTCTGGAGCCTGCCCAGTGCGGCCAGGGGGCGCCTGGCCCTGCCGACGCTCCCCTACGGCCTGCTGCTGGCCGCCCTGCTGGCGGGCGCCCTGCTGCCCCTGGCCCTGGTCTGGGGTCTGGCGGCCCGGCTGGCCTTTCAGCCCTTCGACCCGCAGCGCCTGCACGGCCTGATCGGCCTGGCGGGGCTCAGCCCCGGCCCGCTGCTGCTGGTGGCGGTGGTGGCCGCGGTGCTGCTGGGCTTCCGGCCCGAGGCTGGGGCGCGGCTGCTGCACGGTGCCCTCGGGCTCGGGCTGGCCCTGGTGCTGGGGCGGGGTTGGGGCTTCTGGAGCCTGGCGATGGTGGCTGAGCCCAGCGGCATCCGTGAGCCGCTGCTGGGCGCCGATGTGAGCTTCGTGCTGCTGCGCTTCCCCGCCCTGGCCCTGGCGCTCACCCTGGCCCTGGCGCTGGTGCTGGCCAGCCTCTGCCTGGCGCTCTGGGGCCTGCTGGCGCGGGGCTCCCAGCTCAGTGATGGTCGCTTTGCCGGCTTCAGCCCGGCCCAGCTGCTGGCCCTGCGGGCGCCCCTGGCCCTGCTGGCGCTGCTGATCGCCCTGGCCTTCTGGCTGGCCCGTCACCAGCTTTTGCTCAGCACCACCGGCAGCGTGCCCGGCGCCGGCTGGCTGGATGTGCATCTGGCCCTGCCCCTGCGCACCGCCGCCGCCCTGGTGGCCCTGCTGCTGGCGGTGGTGCTGCTGCTGCCCCTGCCCCAGGAGGGACGGCGGGCGCCGCTGGCCCTGGCCCTGGCGCTGCTGCTGCCCCTGCTGCCCCTGGCCGATGGGCTGCTCAGCCCCCTGCTCCAGAACCTGCTGGTGAACCCCCAGGAGCTGGAGCGGGAGTTGCCCTACCTGGCCCGCTCGATCGATGCCACCCGCCGGGCCTTCCAGCTCGACGGCATGACGATCGTGGATCGGGTGCCTAGAGCCCGTCTCACGCGCCAGGACCTCGCTGCCGGCGAGGCCACCCTCAGCAATGTGCGCCTCTGGGACAGTGAGCCGCTGCTGGCCACCAACCGCCAGCTGCAGCAGCTGCGGGTGTACTACCGCTTTTCGGAGCCGGTGGTGGATCGCTACCGGCTGCGCTCCCAGGGGGGCCAGGGACGCCAGCAGGTGTTCATGGCGGCCCGGGAACTCGACCAGGGCGCCCTGCCCAGCACCGCCCGCACCTGGCTGAACCGTCACCTGGTGTTCACCCACGGCAACGGCTTCACGCTCTCGCCGGTGAACACCAGCGGCCCCGAGGGCCTGCCCGACTTCTTCATCTCCGATCTGGGCCCCTCCACCAAGGTGGAGGGCAACAGCCAGCTGGGCATCACCAAGGCCGATGTGCAGCAGGTGGTGCCCACCCGGGACCCCTTCCTCTACTTCGGCGCCCTGCCCTCCCCCTACGCGCTGGCGCCGACGGCGGTGCAGGAGTTCAACTATCCCCAAGGCGACGAGAACTTCTACCTCCACTACAGCGGCGGTGCCGGGGTGCCCCTGGCCCAGGGCTGGCAGCGGCTGGCGGCGGCGATCTATCTGGGGGAGCCCAAGCTGCTGGTGGGCGGTGAACTCACCAGCGACACCCGCCTGCTGCTGCACCGCGAGGTGCGCGACCGGCTGCGGGCGGCGGCACCCTTCGTGCGCTTTGAAGCCGACCCCTACCTGGTGTCGGTTCAGGTGGATGGCTCACCACCGTTCAGCGCTGATCAGCACCAGTACTGGATTGTGGATGGCTTCACCACCAGTGCCTTCTATCCCTACAGCGCCGCCGTGCCGGGCCGGCCTGAACTGCGCTACGCCCGCAATGCGGTGAAGGCGGTGGTGGATGCCTTCACCGGCCAGATGGTGCTCTACGTGGCGGAGCCCGACGACCCGCTGATCCGCAGCTGGCAGAAGCTGTTTCCGGAACTGTTCCAGCCGATCACGGCGATGCCGGCGGCGATCCGGGAGCACATCATGTATCCCCGCTGGCAGTTCGAGGTGCAGACCACCCAGCTGCTCCGCTACCACGTGACCGATCCGCGCATCTTCTACAGCGGCGACGACGTGTGGCAGGTGCCCAAGGAGCTCTACGGCGAGGAGCAGGTGCGGGTGGAGCCCTTCCACGCCAGTGCCCAGCTGCCTGGCGAGAAGGAGCCTGAGTTTCTGCTGCTGCAGCCCCTCACCCCCCTGGCCCGACCCAACCTGGTGGGCTGGCTGGCGGCCCGCAGCGACGCGCCCCACTACGGCAAACTCACCCTGCTGCGCTTCCCCAGCCAGCTGCCGATCTACGGGCCGGAGCAGGTGCAGGCCCTGATCAACCAGAACCCCCGCATCAGCCAGCAGTTCGGCCTCTGGGACCGGGCCGGCTCCAAGGTGATTCAGGGCAATCTGCTGGTGGTGCCGATCGGCGAAGGTCTGCTCTATGTGGAGCCGGTGTACCTGCAGGCCCGGGCCGGCGGCCTGCCCACCCTCACCAGGGTGGTGGTGAGCGACAGCTCCCGGATTGCGATGGAGGCCAGCCTCAGCGAAGCCCTTGAAGCCCTGCTCGATCCCGGTCGCTCCACGGCGGCCACGGCGGTGGAGCCGCTGAACGGATCCGACGGAACGTGAGGTTGATGCGTTCCTGCCGCAGCCGCAGGCGCCGGGGCACCTGGTGCAGCCAGTGCTCCTGGGTGGGGGGATCCATCACCAGCAAGTCGCCATGGCCCAGCTCGTAGACCAGCGGCTTGGCTTGATTGAGGCCAGGGGCCCTGGGCTTGAGCCGGAAGCTGCGGGGAGCCCCGAAGCTCAGGGACGCGATCGGTGCCCGGGGATCGAGCTCCGGCTCGTCATCGGCATGCCAGCCCATCGCGTCGCGACCATCGCGGTAGCGGTTCAGCAGCAGGGAGTTGAAGCTGCAGCCCGCCGCGGTCTGCAGCCGCTCTCGAAGCTGCTGGAGCAGGGGCGACCAGGGCTCGATCGGGTTGGCAACACCGCTGTAGGTGTAGGAACAGCCGGGATCTCCCATCCAGCAGGTGAGGCGGGGCACGGGGTGGGTGCGGCCGAAGAGGGTGATGGAGTCCTGCTTCCAGGGCACGTCACGCCGCAGGCTGTTCCATCCAGCCGTCGGCCTCGGGGCCGGCCCAGCTGGGCCAGTAGCGCAGGGCGAGGCCAGGTAACTCCTGCAGATGTGGAGTATCGCTGGGGGAGGGGTCAAAGAAGCCGAGCTGGCCGGTCATCGGAGCAAACAAGCTGGCGGGACCATTAGTTTTCAAAGCTTCCAGTCGCCGGCGGGGTGGGGCGGGGACCTGGTTAGTGACATACATTAATTGGCGTCATACTCCGAAGGCTCTGTCGCTACCAATCTGCTGAGGCAGCACCTACCTCAGGGAGCAGAGCAGGCGCATAGATCTGAAATTCGAGACTAGTTGGGCCATGGACTGATGCTACACATTATGAAACGCAAACAGCAACCAGTACGATCTACCCCATCATTTCCCGGGAACAATGGCTTTCACTAAAAATCCCAAGACTAGAATAGTAAAATGCACTTATGGACCGTGTCAAGGTCGCACAGGGCCAGCAGTCACTGGACGCATCAGATCACCAAAAGCATCGAACATCTCGGTGTTGGCGAGGATTCTATCTAGAAGTATTGCTTATACTTTTTGCCACTCTTCCGTGAATGGCGAATCCTGAACCGGCCACCACGGGGACCAAGGTGCGTTGTTACGGTTGAGAGCCTGAAGAGGAGCCAGATGACGACTGAAACGACGCCAATGCCCAGAGCAAGCCTAAGTGTATAGACGATTGCCCGATAGGTCCAGGCCCCTGCTGCCGCAATTAAGGCGATTGTCTTTGGTGCCGCCCAAAGGACCAGGATCCACATTCCCCAAAGCAATACACCGAGTAGGAGCAATGCAAGTGTATAGACTATTGCCTGGCCAACCAGATGTCCAAAAGCCTCAGGGTCCATCCCGCCTTGATCCCTGATACGCGCACAATTTGGATCAAAAGCCGCACGTCTTATGTGTAGGCAGCTTCTGCGACTGGCCACCTTTCTGATTCGCCGGGAGCTCCATAATCATACCACAAAGACTATGTATATCACCTTCTCTGTCAGGAGTGCAATGCGAAGCGATAGCGGGCTATTCCAATGAGATGGACTTGTAGTGCGCGTATTGGCGATTCAGGGTAGTTTTGCCAATGCGAATCACCTCAGGCAGAGCAGCCGTATGCTGGCGCACTATCCCAAAGAAGCAAGTTGTGACGAAGCAAGTCAAGCAACATTCCCTCTCTAGTCATCTGGACATAGAAGAGATAATCCGATTTGCCTTTGCTCAGATCACTGTCAGTTGAATGCTCTATTCCAGTTCAACTGACTCCAGCAACAATCGGCTGCGCATCAGCCGATCGGCATCGATGGACCAGGCGATCAGCTGGCTGTGGCTGGCCTCTTCGTCATCGCACATCTCCTCCACTACGCGGTCGTGGTAGTGCTCCAGCTTGCGCACAAGCCTCTGCACCAGATCGAGACCCTCGGCTGCGCCGGTCTCCAGCCGATCAAGAAGCTCAAGCACCTGCTCGACCTTGGCACTGGGTTTCCGTTCGGGCTCATCGGGGCGGGGGGCATTGGACCTGTCCTGCATGGCGATCAGAGCGGCGGGGCTGTCGGGAACGCCGCTCTCCTGCCTCGCCGGGGCGGCATCGGCGTGGAATTCGGGGTGGAGGCCCTCGCTGGGATCAAGCGGTCTGCCAGCGCAGTACCGGTACCGGCCGCTGCACTGAGCAGAGGCATTGGCATCGCTGGGCTCGGGATTGGAGGTGTAACTCATCGGGATCGCTTTGCGGGTGAACACATCCTCGCCGCATCCCGCATCAAGGCCCCTCTTTCTATGCGAATGACGGGAGCTTAGGGGGCTGCGTCAACGGCGGAATGCTCACCAGAGTGATCTGGCGTTTCATAAAGCGCAGCGATCCCCTGGCCATAGGCGCGATGCTTCACCCGCAGTGCATCAGGAGCTTCGATTTTGAGTTCGCCGCCGAAACCGAACAACCAGCTGCAGAAGTCGTTGCTCTCCACAGTCCAGGCAGGCAGAATGATCTCCACTGGATATGGATGAGCGGTGTTGATGGGATCGGGAAGCAACAGCGAAGTGCCTGTGACATTCACCTTCCAGTCATCAGTGGGCAGCGGGCCTGAGAGTCGCATCTGTGCGGGTGGGTAGCGTTTGTTGCCTGAACGGATGAACGCATAGATACGCGCAGAGCAGTGGAAGTGCACCGTGACCAACGTGCCCTCACGAAGCAATTGTTGGACTCGGTTCTCGCTGAGATCTTCGACGGCCAGCTTGGCTTGCTGGTGGTGGTCATCGCCAAGAAAGATACCGCCGGTGCGGCGACAGAGATGCTCCAGCCGTTGCTGAGATTTCCGCATCTCAGCCAGACTTCTCTGCTGGGGAAGCCCGGCATTGACCAGCTGAATGCGGTCCAGTCTGGTGACCGTGAGAAGTGAACCCACCTGCGCCGATTCATAGGCCAGATACCAGGCAATGTTGTGGAAAAGGATCTGCAGCGGCCAGACCAGGATCTCCTTGCCCTTGCCCTTGCCCTTTGGATCGGGCACCTTGAGCCACACCTGCTTGCGTTCGAGAATCGCCCTTTCCACTCGCCTGAGATGGGACTCATTGACGAGTGTCTGGTTGTTCTCGAATGTCTTGTCGTGCTCAATGATGGACCGATTAGCAAAGGCGCGCAGCGGCACGAGGTTCTCCACATCGATCCCAGCCATCTCCAACCGGCTTTTCAATGCTTCCTGCAGACCGGTTACGGTGGGATCGTTGAGGCGGCTGAAGGCCTGGTTGAGCCTGGTATGTACGTCCTTGAGCTGCTGGGCGGTGAGGATTGCCGTTCCGAGGCCGAAACCGCGGAATTTATCCCTGGGCTTGTATGAACGATCAGCTGCTGGCATGATTGGGCATCAAGGTTGGTTGGAGGAGCCGCTGCTTAGGAGATTCCGGAATCCGTACCCGGTGATCAGGAGCTCAATGTCCTTGTCTAGGGTGCTGAGCTGCTGTTTATTCAGCTTCTGCTCTTTCTCACCGGTTGGGTAGATCTGCCGGAGTCTCTCCAACAGGTGTAGACGCAGTGAGACGGTCTGTCGCTGCGCCCTCCGTCTTGGCGCGCTGGCAGTGGCTTGTTGGGTATCAAGGCTTTGGGAGTTGGTTCTGGTAAGCCTGCGGCCATCCAGGCGGAGATCAGGGTCGAGGTTGCTGTTGTCATCCGGCGCATCGAAGGGATTCTGAATGAGATAACGCAGCAATCCGAGCTGGCGCTGAAAGATGGGTCGATCAGCCGCCTGTGGGAAGCCCGCCCCGGCATCCATGGCCTCTCGGACCTGCGCCGCGGCAGCCCCTGGATCGACAACACGTGATTCAGTGAAGGCGGACGTGAATCCCTGATTCCAGAGCCAGTCCAGATCTTGTTCAATGGCGTCCACATCGCCGAAACAGGGCCCATGGCGATGGGCGAGGGCGAAAGCGGCACGCACGGCAAAGGTCGCCTGATCTGGTACCGGTAAGGGGGCATCGCGCTGAAAGCGAAAACTCTGGCGCAGCTGGGCCACCTCCTCCCTGCATTCGAGGGGAAGATCCTGCGTGTGGAAGTAGAACTCCAGGCCCGGGTATTCGAGCAGCAGGCGGATCATATAGAGCAGCCGCTCCAGATCCAGCAGGCGCGAGTAGCGGTGCAGCACGATCCTTTGCCTTCGATTGAAGGCTGCCTGGATGCTGCGATTTATGTCGCTCAGCACAGCACGGCAGTACGACGTGAGATCCGTGATGGAGGCCGGGTTCAGGGCGGCGAGATAGGCAAATCCTTCCTCGCGGAAGGACCGGCTCTGTTTGTCGAGGAAAACCCTGGCTTGGTTCGCCAGCTTCTCAGCACGCTGGGAAGGATCTGCATTCAGCTTCCTGAGGAAGATTGGATCCGGCACGTAGGTGGCCGCCGGCAGGTATCCGTGAATGCGCTCGATCACAGCTGCAGCCACCTGGCGATCTCGCCCCCGATTCCAGATCAGACATTGCTCCAGCGGTGTGGTGAGCCACCAGCCGATCCATTGCACTGGTGCAGGCAACTGCAACGCCTGGGTGATCGCCAGACGCCAGGGGCGCAGACCGTGGGTGGCATCGAGAATGATCGGGATCCCTTCTGCCACCGCCGTGCGGATGCGGACGTGATACTGGGCCTCCACGTCTGACCAGCTCCCCTGGATTGCAGCATCGCCGTACAGCTCGGCGCGGATTCCATCAGTGGAAAGCACTTGGCCCCCCACCAGCTCGGCCAACACCGCCGCCAGAGAGGTCTTGCCGCTGGCGGGCGGACCGATCAGCAGGTGACAGCGCAGCGTCGGTGGGACCATGGTCGACTCCCGGATGATCAGGGCAGCTCAGAGCTGCTCAATACCTTTGTCCCAGGCGCCATCATCCCAGCCAGCCCAGGTGGAATGGGCGTCATCGACCACAGCGCGCAAGCTCAGTACCTGCCAGGTGAGGGTACGGGCCTGCAAGTCAAGGCGTCGCCCGCAGTGCGCCCAGATTGGCAGGGGCTCAACACGCGCGTCGTGCCTGAGCGCCTCGCTGTCGAACACGTCATCAAAGGGCATGGCGGCGGCGAGGATGTGGTCGAGGCAGATGGTACTACTCATGGCAGGCGTGGGTCGCTGGAGCAGAGCATCGAACCGGCCACGCAACTATGCTCTTCACCCATGCGAATGACGGCAACGGATGCGATGAAGCTTTATGGAAAAAGGATAATCAATAGGTTTAAAGGAACCTCTGATCAAGACGGCTTAATCCAAAAAACCTAGTCTCATTCTCGTCAATGAGACGATACTGAGCAGATTTTGCCCGCTTTTCACTCACAGCAGTCCTTGCAAAGACGTTCAGGCAGTTTCCACCATGCATTTTGCCTTGATTTCTGGATGATTATCGACCTTTGAGACACACTAAACCCTTGCTATTACGCTGGATCAGGTATTCGCTCCCGTACCATCCAGAGGTTTGCCAGGGCAAAGAGCAACTTCAGCTTGAGGTCGTTCTTGCGGATGCCTCGGTAGAAGACCTTCCGGAAGCCGAACTGACATTTGATGATCCGAAAGGGATGCTCCACTTTGGCGCGGAAGTGGGCTTTCGCCGTCTCAATCAGATCCAGAAGCCTGCCCTCTGGTGTCTCTGGAAGAACTCTGCGCTGGCCGGGCTTCATGGCAATCCTGAACTCAGCCTCGCAGTCCTGGAAGTCGTTTCGTTTCTCGATGCCGATGTGGCCAGCATCGCCGTAGATGAGGCGTTCATCCCCATGGAGCCGGTCAGCTGCTGTGTTCAGCTCATGCACGTTGGCTGCGGTGCTCACCACAGAGTGGACCAGGCCAGATGCGGCATCAACGCCGATGTGGCAGCGCATCCCAAAGAACCACTGCTTGCCCTTGGCCACCGAGTGCATTTCAGGATCCCTCTCCTTGCGCTTGTTCTTGGTGGAGCTGGGGGCATTGATGATCGTGGCATCAAGGATCGTGCCTTCCCTCAGCATCACTCCTTTCTCGCTCAGCATCTGGTTCACACCCTCAAGGATCTGCTCGGCGATGCGGTGCTCTTCCAGCAGATGGCGGAAGTTGAGAATCGTGGTCTCATCAGGGATCCGGCCTTCCATCGTCTCGATTCCTGCGAAGCGGCGGAAGCAGGGCGTATCGATCAGCATCTCCTCCATCAAGGGATCTGAAAGCGTGAACCACTGCTGCAGCAGGTGGATCCGCAGCATCACCTCCAAAGGAATCGGCGGACGACCTCCCTTGCTGGACGGCTTGTGATACACGGGCTCGATCAAGGCCAGAAACGCTTCCCAGGGAACCGTGGCCTCCATCTCATCCAAGAAGCGCTGGCGACGCGTCCTCTTTTTGGCGTAGATCTGCTCGTAGTCCGTAAAGCCCAGCTGGAGGGGGTCGGCCATCCGTTCCAGTCTCAGTCTTGGATCTGGATTGATTTTAGCGGGTTTTTCAGAGGTTCC
>CAVONQ010000004.1:0-72746 GCA_963697335.1 uncultured cyanobacterium | reverse complement strand
CAGCGCCCTATTGTCCCGTGGTCAGGCCCGGTTCTTCTGAGTCTGCCCAGGCCCGCTGTCGCTTCGGTCCATGATCCGCCCCCTCCTGTCGTCATCCCTGGTGTCTTTGCTGTGCTGCTGGGGCCTGGCCGGCGCTCCCCTCAGGGCCCAGCCAGCCGAGACTGAGTCCAGCCCCGCCCCGGAGGCCGTCGCCGAGCCGAAACCCCAACCCCTGAGGGGCGCTGAGACTTACACCTCCTCCATCTCTGAGGTGGATGCCTGCAACCGGGCCCAGATGCTGAGGCCTGCTGATTCGATCGTCACCCGGATGCACTTCTGGCGCTCCGGCGAGGAAGGCCAGCGCAGCATCACCTGCCGCATCGACTGGAGCGACGCCGAAGACGCCGTGCCCACCCGGCGACCGATCCTGTTCGGCCCCAGCGCCTGAGCCTGCGTCAGCATGGCTCCATCCCGCCGTCAGAGCCGTGGCCGCCATCCCCCTCACCCCCCAACAGATTGCCGATCTGTCCACCACCGTGCCGGCCTGGAGCCTGGTGAACGGCAAGCTGCACCGCGAGTTCCGCTTTGCGGACTTCGTGGGCGCCTTCGGCTTCATGGCCCAGGTGGCCCTGGTGGCTGAGGCCATGGGCCACCACCCCGAGTGGAGCAACGTGTGGAATCGGGTCACGGTGGACCTCACCACCCATGACACCGGCGGCCTCTCCAACCTCGACCTGCAGCTAGCCCAGCGCATTGATGCGCTGGTTTGCTAGCTCTTGCCATGTTGGTCGCCAGCTAAGCGGCTGCTCGGTAGCGGCGCCGCTCCCAGGCCTGCAGCTGGCCGGCGGCGTTGAACAGCACGCTGATCCGCGTGAAGCGATCCGGGCTGAGCAGACAGCCCACCTCCAGGCGGAACGGGCCCTGCGGCAACCACTCCGGCAGGCTGGCGATGAGGCCATCGGCGAATCCCGCCGTGAGGCCACGGCCGACGAACTCGGCCGGATCCAGGGGGGCGCAGGGCTGGCCCGGTTGATCCTGCTCCGGCCAGCGACCTGGCTCCAGGCGCTCCTGTTCACCGGGCCAGCCGCGCAGCCGTTGCAGTTGCTCTGGAGCGTTCTCAACGGCGGGCCGCCCCGGATCGAGCGCGCCGAGGGTGCAGCGGAAGGGCGTGACCGCCAGCTGGTCCAGCCGCCAGGGGCGGGCTCCGGCCGGAGCCTGCGGCTGGGGCAGCCAAAGGGCCACCAGCATGGTGCGGCAGCGCCCCTGAAAGATGTTGATCTCGTGCCCGAATCGGGCCCCAGGGGCCTCGCCCGCCGCTGGGGGCGGCACCACCAGGCTCGACTGGCCCCCTGCCGCGGGGAGCTGCCAGCAGCTGCCGCCCTGGTTGTAGGTGGAGGCGCTCAGGGGCAGGCGGCGCTCACCCCCTGGCGCGAAGCGCAGCCCCTCCCCGTGCCAGACCCCGCTGGTAGGGCTGTCGAAGCTGATGGTGTAGGTGCTGTGGGGGAGTTCCAGCTCCGGCTGTTCCAGATCCAGCACCCCGTCCCTGCGGCGCCCGTACCAGCGGGTGGGGCCCTGCCAACGCCCCTCGAAGTTCTTGCGGTTGAGCTGCCACTGCCGCTCGGCTCCATGCATGGGTTCGCTCCGCCACCAGCTCCCTAGGGTCGGGCCAGCAGCCTTCGGAATGTTGCAGATCACCATCATCGGCTGCGGCTGGCTTGGTCTGGCCCTGGCCAGCCACTGGCGGCAGCGCCATGGCCTGGTGCTCACCACCACCCGTCCAGAGCGGCTGCCGCAGCTGGAGGCGCTCGGAGCCACGGCCCTGGTGGTGCAGGGCGATGACCGAAACGCGATGGCCCGGGCCCTGGAGCAGGCCGAGGTGGTGGTGCTGACGCTGGCACCCCGGGGCGATCGCCAGGTGGATGCCGCTGCCTACGCCTCCACCTACCTGTCCACCTGCCGTTCGCTGCTGGAGCTGCTGCCGGAGCTGCCCCTGCTGCGCCAGATCATCTACACGAGCAGCTGCGGCGTCTATGGCGATGCGGGGGGCGACTGGATCGACGAATCCACGCCGCCCCAGCCCCGCGATGGCCATGCCGCGGTGCTGCTGCAGGCCGAGGCGTTGCTGGGACAGGTCGCCCATCCGGTGGCCCTGCTGCGCCTTGGCGCCCTGCATGGTCCAGGCCGGGAGCTGGCCCCGCGGCTGGCAAGGCTGGCGGGTAGCCGCCGCCCCGGCGATGGCAGCACCTGGAGCAACTGGATCCACCGCGACGATGCCGTGGCCGCCATCGACCGGGTGCTGGAGAGCGGCTTCAGCGGCACGCTGAACGTGGTGGATGGCCAGCCGGTCACCCTGCGTCAGCTGATGGATCGGGTCTGCTCCAGCCAGGGGCTGGAGCCAGTGCAGTGGACCGGCGGCTCCGAGCAGGCCCCGGCCGCGAACCGGCGCATCCGCAACACGCACCTGCTGGCCCTGGGCCTGCCGACGCCGCGTAGCGTTGAGATCCCCACTGTCCTGGCATGAGCTTCCGCTATCTCGATCGGGTGGCCAGCGCGGAGTCGATCCAGCAGTTTCTCGATCTGGCCGACCTGGCGGTCGGGGCTGGCCAGTCGGCAGACAACGTGTTCACGCTCTCGCACCGGCTGCGCGCCTCGCGTCCCATGCAGCTCTGCCTCAGCCGGCTGCAGCGCGATCCGGCCAGCTGGGCCTGGGTGGAGCAGCGGCGCCCCATCGGCCCCTACAACCTCGAGGCCCTGCAGGCGATGCCGAAGGGCAGCCTCGGCCACACCTACGCCACGGTGATGGCCACGCTCGGCTACGACATCAACTTCTTCCCAGAGCCGGCCTTCTTCAACAACCTGGAGAGCGACGCTGATTACATCAACTACCGGGTGTACGCCACCCACGACATCCACCACATCGTGACGGGCTTCAGCCTCGATAACTACGGGGAGCTCGGCGTGATCAGTGCCAGCGTGGCCCAGTTCTCCCATCCGGGGCTGGCCTTCACCGATCTGATCGCCCTGCTCACCTCCTGGTTCCGCACCGATACGCCGATTGACCAGCTGGAAAGCCCCCGGGAGCAGGCCCGCACCACGGCCTACGTGTTTCGGATGATCAGCCGTGGTCTGGAGCTGGGCCTGGAGGCCCAGCCCCTGTTCCCTGTGGACTGGTCCGAGCGCATGGAGCAGAACCTGGAGGAGCTGCGCACGGAACTCTGCATCGAAGTGGCCCGGGAGGGCCGCTTCAGCTGGCACAGCGACCCGGCCCTGGCGGCGGCCCTGGCCGCCTGAGCTCAGACCAGCAACGGCAGTTGGGCCGGCTCGCTCTGCTGGAAGCGCAGGCGGCCCTCAGCAGCCTCGGTGCCATCGCTGGTCACGTCCACCACGATGCTGTGGCCCGGCGTGAACCGGCCCGCCAGGATCCCCTTGGCGATCGGGGTTTCCAGCTCGCGCTGGATCGCCCGCTTCAGGGGCCTGGCGCCATACACGGGGTCGTAGCCCACCCCGGCCAGCCAGTCGAGGGCATCCGCGTTCAGCTGGAGGCCCAGCTTGCGGTCTTCCAGGCGCCGCTCCAGCCGCTGCACCTGCAGTTCCACGATCTCGCGCAGCTCCTCCTGGCGGAGGCTGTGGAAGATGATCGTTTCATCGAGGCGGTTGAGAAACTCGGGGCGGAAGTGGGCCCGCAGGGCCTCATTCACCCGCTTCTCCATCTCGCCATGGCGGGCCGGGTCACCGGCCAGATCAAGGATCGAGGAACTGCCGATGTTGCTGGTGAGGATCAGCACCGTGTTGGTGAAGTCCACCGTGCGGCCCTGGCCATCGGTGACGCGGCCGTCATCGAGGATCTGCAGCATCACGTTGAACACGTCGGGGTGGGCCTTTTCCACCTCATCGAACAGGATCACGGCATAGGGGCGCCGCCGCACGGCTTCGGTGAGCTGGCCGCCCTCCTCGTAGCCCACATAGCCGGGAGGGGCGCCGATCAGGCGGCTCACGGCGTGCTTCTCCATGTACTCGCTCATGTCGATGCGCACCATGGCGTCATCGGCATCAAAGAGCTGGGAGGCCAGGGCCTTGGAGAGCTCTGTTTTGCCCACCCCGGTGGGGCCGAGGAAGAGGAAGGAGGCAATCGGCCGGTTGGGGTCGCTGAGCCCGGCGCGGGAGCGCTGGATGGCATCGGCAACGGCGGTCACGGCCTGGGCCTGGCCGATCACCCGGGTGTGGAGTTCGTCCTCCAGGTGCAGGAGCTTTTCCATCTCGCTCTGGACGAGCTTGCTCACCGGGATCCCCGTCCACTTGGCGATCACCTCGGCGATGTCCTCTTCGGTGACCTCCTCGCGCAGCAGGGTTTTTTCGGTGCTGCCCTCAGCACCCGCCCGGCCGCTGCCGCCGTTGAGCTCTGCCTCTTTGCTGGCCAGCTTGCGGTGCAGGTCGGCCAGGGTGCCGTACTCGAGCTCGGCGGCTTTGTTGAGGTCGTACTGGCGCTTGGCCTGCTCCACTTGCAGCTGCACCTGTTCGATCTCCTCCTTGAGGGCGCTGAGGGCCTCGATGGCACCCTTTTCGGACTGCCACTGGGCATTGAGACCGCTCTGCTGCTCCCGCAGTTCGGCGAGTTCCCGCTCCAGCCGCTCCAGCCGTTCCTTGCTGGCGGCGTCCGATTCCCTGCCCAGGGAGAGCTTTTCCATCTCCAGCTGCAGGATGCGGCGATCGAGTTCGTCGATCTCCTCCGGCTTGGAGGTGATCTCCATCTTCAGCCGCGCTGCCGATTCATCCATCAGGTCGATGGCCTTGTCGGGCAGGAAGCGGTCGGCGATGTAGCGGCTGCTCAACACCGCGGCGGCCACCAGCGCGTTGTCGGCGATGCGCACGCCGTGGTGCACCTCGTAGCGCTCCTTGAGGCCCCGCAGGATCGAAATGGTGTCTTCCACGGTGGGCTGATCCACGAACACCTGCTGGAAGCGGCGCTCCAGGGCCGGATCCTTCTCGATGTGCTGGCGGTGCTCATCGAGGGTGGTGGCACCGATGCAGCGCAGCTCGCCACGGGCCAGCATCGGCTTGAGCAGGTTGCTGGCATCCATCGAGCCGCCGGTGGCGCCGGCCCCCACCACGGTGTGGATCTCGTCGATGAACAGCACGATCTGGCCGTCGGAGGAGGTGACCTCCTTGAGCACGGCCTTGAGCCGCTCCTCGAACTCGCCCCGGTACTTGGCGCCGGCGATCAGGGCGCCCATGTCCAGCGACACCAGCTGGCGGTTCTGCAGGGCCTGGGGTACATCGCCGTTGACGATGCGCTGGGCCAGCCCCTCCACGATCGCGGTTTTACCAACGCCGGGTTCGCCGATCAGCACCGGGTTGTTCTTGGTCCGGCGGCTGAGGATCTGGATCGTGCGGCGGATCTCCTCGTCACGGCCGATCACCGGATCGAGCTTGCCCTCACGGGCGGCGGCGGTGAGGTCGCGGCCGTACTTCTCCAGCGATTCGTAGGTGCCCTCGGGGTTCTGGTCGGTCACGTTCTGGCTGCCCCGCACCGCCTGCACAGCCTCCTTGAGTTTGTCGGCGCTGGTGCCGGCCTGCGCGAGCAGCTGCTTGCCGCAGCGGTCGTCGATCGCCAGGGCCAGCAGCAGGTGCTCGATGGCGATGTAGCTGTCGTCGTAGGTCTGCTTGAGCTGCTCGGCCTGATCGAGCACGCCGTTGAGCCCCTTGCCCAGGTAGACGTTGTCGGGCGCTGCGCCGAGGCTGGGTTGGGAGCTGATGTAGGCCTCCACCTTCTGGCTGAGGCTGCCCACATCCACACCGGCTTTTTCGAGGATGCGGTTGGCCAGCCCCTGCTGGGCCAGCAGGGCCGAGAAGAGGTGCTCGCTCTCCATCTGCTGCTGGCGCTTCTGCACGGCCAGCTGCTGGGCCGCTACCACGGCGCCCCAGGCCTTCTCGGTGAACAGTTCTGCGGTGGGATGCATGGACGACTCTCCCTGTGATCTGACGTTGTGATCACGCTATGCACGGCGGTAGCGGTTGAAACCCCTGGCAGCCGAACCAGTCGGTACGGCGCTCCACCCGCCGGTGGGAATCCCGTCGGTCACTGGTGGGAAAGCCGCCTTCTGGGCTCCACCACACCTCATCCCGAGCTCTGCCGCAGCACCTGACCCAGATGATGGGATGACAGCACGGCCGGATGGTCCGGCGGCAGCGGCTCATCGGCGAAGAACAGCAGCGTTGTTGGCGTCAACGTCCGACTCAGGGCCACGGCTTCTCCACCGCTGCTGCTGGAGCGCACCACCCGCAGCACGCGGCCTGGCTGGGCCTGCAGCTGATCCCGGATGGCCGGCTGATCGAAGCTGTAGCGGCTCCACCAGGTCTCTGCCGCCAGAATCGTGTGGCAGGACGCGGCTCCTCCCACCACCAGCAGGGCCAGCAGGCTGAGGCCGACCAGCCGATACCCCTTGGAGCGGATCCGGGCCTCCAGCCCTGCGGCCACCAGCAGCACCAGGCTCACACTGGCCGGCAGCAGATAGCGGGTCACCAGGCTGTGGCGCCCGCCCAGCAGCAGATCGGGCAGGGCTACGGCCAGGCTGTTGCAGAGCAGCAGCAGCACCAGCAGCGACCGCCCCCCAGGCCGGCCGTTCCGCCCTAGTTCGGTGCTGCCGGCCCAGACCAGGGCCGCCAGCAGGGGCAGCAGCACCAGTGGCAGCCAGGCAGGGGCGCCATCCCCCAGATCGAGGAAGGGAGAACTCCAGTGGAGCGAGCGGATCAGGGGGGCCGGCAAGGGGTCTGCTGGTTCCCTCAGCCAGGCCGTGTGCAGCAGCAGGGGGCCCAGACCGCGGGCGATCACCGCCAGCCAGGGCAGGAAGGCAGCGGCGGCTGCCCCTGCAGCGAGTCCCCAGCGGCGGCGGTGACCCGCTGGGCCTTCCACCAGCCAGCTGTGAAGGCCATGGCTCAGCAGCACCACCAGAAAGATCAGGCTGGTGTAGAGCCCACTCACCATGGTGAGTCCGTAGAGCCAGGCGTTGGCCGCTCCACCGCGGCGCTGCAGGCGCAGGTAGGTGGAACAGGCCAGGGCGGTGAGCAGCACCAGCAGGCTGTAGGGCCGGGCGTCCTGGGCGTAGAGCAGCTGCAGGGGTGACACCGAACCAAGCAGCATTGCCACGGCTCCCACACCGGTCTTCCCGGACACCTGCCGGCCCAGCTGGTAGAGCACCGGCAGGGCGAGCAGGCTCAACAGGGCTGAGAGCTGGCGCAGGGCCGCGATCGAATCGTTGAGCCCTTCGCGCACCAGGCGCGCCATCAGAAAGTAGAGCGGAGGGTGCTCGGGATGGTCCACCAGGGCGCTCAGGGTGTCCGCCCAGGGGTGGAGTGGGCTCAGCTTCAGGAAGGTCTGCAGGGAGCCGAACGTCAGGGGCCCCGCCTGGGCTGTCAGTGAGTCCAGTTCACCGACCTGGTAGCCGGCTGAACGCAGCAGCGTGAGCACCTCATCGTGCGAGAGCCATGGGCTCCCAGGAGCGTGGAAGCGAAGCAGGGCTCCCGCCACCATGGCCAGGGGCAAGGCGATGGCGACTCGCCATGGCCTGGCAGGGGCAGCCTTGGGTCGTGTCAGCTGGTCCCGGGACTTTTTCTCAATCTATGGAGCCTGACCACCGCGGTCCAGCCGTGATGGTGACCAGGCCCTGAGAGGTCTGCAGCGAGGGAAGGTCGAGCAGGGGGATAGTGGCTTCAGCGAGGCTGGCCAATCGGCCGCCGCCAAGGCTCCCCATGCCCAGCAGCGACTACTTCAGCGTTGATTACGGAGCCGCCCGCGCATCGTTTCTATCTGCATCCAAGCGTGCCGCGGCCAGGCTCAGCAGCTATCCCCTGCCTGGCCATTCTGGCCCCAGCGGTGAACGGCTGGCCATCGATGTGGCCGCCTTCGGCCCCTCCAGGCCGGATCAGGCTGCCAGGTGGGCTTCCTGGTGGATGCACTGCATGGAGCCCTGCCGAAGGGTTGCGGCGCTCTGCTGATCCATGGCCTCAATCCCCATGGCTTTGCCTGGGGGCGTCGGGGCAACGAAGACAACATCGACCTCAATCGCAACGGCTGCGATTTCAGCCTGCCGCTGCCGGACAATCCGGCCTACTCAAGCCTGCACAATGCCCTGGTGCCAACGGCCTTCGACGGGCCCGAGCGGCAACGGGCCGATGCCCAGCTGGCGCGCTTCATTCAGGAGAACGGCATACCCGCTTACCAGGCGATTTTGCAGCGGGGTCAGTACTCCCACCCGGAAGGACTGTTCTACGGCGGGACCCAAACCAGCTGGTCGCTGCGCACCCTGGGCCAGATCCTGGCGGATCACCTGGTCCCGGCCACACACCGCCTGGCGGTGATCGATCTGCATACCGGCCTGGGAGCCTGGTGCTGCGGGCCTGCAGGGCCCTCGGCTCAAGCCCGGATCAGCTGCCCTGAGGTGACTGAGCCCTCAATGGCTTGGTGAGACAGCCCATTGAGGGCCCCCTCCATGCAGGAGAATGGGGCGTAGTGCTGAGACTGCATCCGTGAAGGGGCTTGCCGTTGCTTTGTCGTGCCTGGTGGTGAGTTCTGCCCTGGCGGGTGGGCCCGCCCTGGCGAGGGGGGGCTACCGCTTCTCCGGTGGGGGCGGGGAAGCCTGGCGCGGTGGCTATCGCGGCGAGCATCCGCTCTATGGCGCCGGGGCCCGGCCCGCCGTGGAAGGCGATCGCTTCAATCGGGTCACCATCAACAACAACTTCTACAGCCGCGACATCCACGGCTGGAATGACGGCTGGCGTGGTGGCGGCTACTGGAACAGCCGCCCCTGGAACCACGGCTGGTACGGCGGCTGGGGCGGCTGGGGCTGGTGGGGGGAGAGCGCCGCTGCCTGGGGCGTGGCGGGCCTGGCCACGGGGGCCGCGATCGGCTCGTTGGTGAATGCCGCTGCGGATCAGCAGTCCACCGTGATCGTGGTGCCCCAGACCGGCATTCAGCTCGACTACGGCTCCGTGGAGAGTGTGGGCACGGGCGGGGTGAGCTTCAACTACAACCTGGAGGGCAGCGGCCAGCTCAGTGGTGCCGCCAACTGCCAGCAGGGCTTGCTCAACGGCCGGGTGCCGGCTTCGGTGCAACAGGCCCAGCTGCTCAACGCCGTCTGCCAGGTGGCCTACGGCTCAGGCAGCTGAATCACCCCGGCGTTGGGGCCACACAGCCGCAGCGGGCAGCCGTCGGTCCCATAGATCGCGTCATGGGGCGAGAGACAACCGAGCTCGTTTTTGCCGATCACCTGGTTGGCGGGCAGGCGCTTGGGCTGCAGCTCCCGTTGACTCGCTGGCACCAGCAGGGGGCAGCCACCCGTGATCACCCTCTGGGCCTGGGCGGGCAGGCCGTGGGGTAAGGCCAGGCTCATGGCCAGGCCCATCATCAAGGCCCGGCAGGGATTGGCCATCGTGGCTCCAGCACTGGCATCTACTCTGGCCTGGTTTCGACGCCCGTACCGTGGCGCCGCAGTCACCCGTGATGGAGCTCGGCATGGACGCCCCCGCCTACACCCAGGAGTTGATCGCCGAGCTGGTGGAGGCCTCCAGGGAATTTGACGCCACGGGGCGCGACCCTGAGCGCAATTGCTGGATGGCGGTGCATCGCCATGTGCACGGGGTGCCGCCGAGTGAATACGACATCCGCGAGGTGCCGGAGGATCTGTATCTGGCCGTTCTTGCGCTCCGCAAACGGGATTCGGCTGCGTCCTGATGGAGAACCCTCAGCCTGCCGCCGAGGTCACCACGACCAGGAAGGCAAGAAAAAAGCCCCAGTGTTGACCGGGGCGGTTGCTACAGGTCGTTGGCCCACCTGTCGGTGTTGGCAAGACCGGGGACTCAGGCCCAGCCCTTGCCAGCCATGTCTTCCACGTAGGCGGCCACGTCGGCGATGTCGCCTTCGCTGAGCTTGCCGCCGAAGGCAGGCATGGCGTTCTTGCCGTTGGTCACCTGGTAGGCGATGGCGGCTTCGTGGTCGCTGCTGTAATCAGCCAGGTAGGCCTGGAGGGCGTCCTGCTTGAGGGTGCGCTCCGCATTCACCACATTGCCGCCGCCCATGTGGCAGGCGGCGCAGTTGGCGGAGAAGAGCTGGCCGCCGTGGGCGACATCAGCGGCATAGCTGGGGGCTGCACCCAACACCAGGGCGAGGCAGAGAGCAATCAGGGAAAAGAGACGGCGCATGGAGGGGCGCATCAGGCATGGGCTAACCAAAAACCTAAGCGCTGCAGTGGCTCCTGTGCTTGGCGACGCCGAGCTTCGAAACATTTGCGACATGGCAGCGCATCCCCTTACTCCCGGCTGGGCGGCGGCGGCAGCGGGCCCCGCTGCGGTAGGCCCGCATCGGCGAAGACCGCCTCCAGCGTGGGCGCGTGGCTGACCTCGCCGAAGCGTTCCGGTGGGCTGATCGGCTGGTGCACGAAATGGCGCTGGCGTATCGAAAAGCGGTCCCAGGCCGTCATCTCGATCCGCAGCAGCTTGATCAGGCCCTCCACCAGCCAGCCGCGCAGGTCGAGGCCGAAGGCCGGGATCCAGCGGCCCCGCCAGCGGCCCAGTTGCCGCACGGTCTCATTGACGGTCACGGCGGGCTGGCCCAGCACCAGACGGCGCAGTGGTCCCTGGGCCGGTTCCGGGTTGGCCTGGTGGGGCTGGGTGGCCAGGTGCACGCACACCCGGGCGATGTCGGCCGCGTGGATGAAGTGGAAGGAGGCGTCAGCCCGCAGCCAGCGGGCCAGCCACAGCCAGCGGGCCGCCTCCCCCAGGCCGGCGGTGAGGTAGCTGGTGGGGAAGGGGCCGCTCCCATCGACCCGCCCACCGAACACCAGGGTGGGAAACACCGCCACGATGCGACTCGCCAGGGGGTGGTGCTCCAACTGCTGCAGGCAGAGGGCCTTGGTCTGGATGTACTCGGTGCCGTAGCGGCTCGCCTCGGGCAGCAGGTGCAGGCGGCGATCCAGCAGCGAGGCGGTGGAGAAATAGATCACCTGCTCCAGCCGCTCCGAATCGGTGAGGTTGAGCAGGATCTTGACGGCCTCCACGTTGACTCGCTGGGCCCGCTCGGGATCCCCCCAGGCCGTGGCCGTGTGGATGATCCGGGTCGCCGAGCCGATGGCGGCCGATACGGCCTCCTGACCTGGTTTACCCAGCTCGCGCAGGTCGGCCACCACCAGGGTCACCCGGGGATCGTCCTGGGGCAGCGCCGTGAGTTTGGCCGGATCGCGCAGCAGCAGCAGCAGCTCGGCGTCGGTCTCCCGGTAGAGCAGCTCGGCGATGTACTGGCCGACGCAGCCGCTGGCGCCGGTGATCAGGATGCGTTGGGGCCGTTGCACCCCTGGCCTCAAACGGCAGCTCCGAGCAGCTCGCTCACCGCCTTGCCGGTTTCGAAGAAGACGCGCGCATTGTCTTCCGGGGTGCCCGGCAGGATGCCGTGGCCGAGGTTGAGGATGTGGCGGCGGCCGCGGGCCTTGCGCACCGTGTCGAGGATGCGCTCACGGATCGCCTCCGGTGTGCCGAACAGCAGGCCCGGATCCACATTGCCCTGCACGCCCAGGTGCTCGGGCAGCCGGGCGCAGCCGTCGGCCATGTCCACGGTCCAGTCGAGGGAGATGAAGTCGACCCCGGTGCTGGCCATGCGCTCCAGCACGCCGGCGCTGCCGGAGATGTAGAGGATCAGGGGGGTGTCGGGGTGGGTGGCCTTCACCTGATCAATCACCCGCTTCTGGTACGGGGCGGCGAACACGTCGTAGTCGATCGGGCTGAGCTGGCCGGCCCAGGAATCGAACAGCTGCACCACCTGGGCACCGGAATCGATCTGGTAGCGCACATAGGTGGCGATGGCATCGGCCAGATGGCCCAGCAGCTGATGCAGCAGCGCCGGCTCCTGGAAGGCCATCGCCTTGATCACTGAATAGGTCTTGGAGCTCTTGCCCTCCACCGCGTAGGCGGCCAGGGTCCAGGGAGCCCCCACGAAGCCGAGCACGGCGGCGGCGTTGCCCACCTCAGCCCGCAGCCGGCCCAGCACCTCGCCCACGAACGGCAGAGCCTCGGCAGGATTGAGGGGCCGCAGGGCATCCACCTGGGCCTGGCTGCGGATGGCGGGCTCGATCACGGGCCCTTTGCTCTCGATGATGTCGAAGTCGATGCCGATGCCGGGCAGGGGCGTGAGGATGTCGGAGAACAGGATCACCCCGTCGGGCTGGAAGGCCCGGTAGGGCTGCATCGAGATCTCGTAGGAGAGATCGGGATTCTCCGAGCGCTCGCGGAAGCCGGGATGGCGGTCGCGCAGGTCGCGGTAGACCTTCATGTAGCGCCCCGCCTGGCGCATCATCCACACTGGTGGTCGCTCCACCTGCTCACCTCGGGCGGCGCGCAGCAGCAGGGGGGCGTTCGGGGCCATCGGCAGAGGGGTGGAGTGGGGTCCTTGGAGGGAACCTACCTGAGCAGGTCTGGGCTTCAGGCGGCCGGCAGGGCTTCGGCGGTCCGTTCGTCACAGACCCTCTGGCTGCGCTTCTCATCCCACTGGAACACCAGCACGGCCAGGGGGGGCAAGCACAGATCCAGGGAGTGCTCGTATCCGTGCAGGGCCCACTCCTCGGTGTAGCGGCCGCCGAGGTTGCCGAGGTTGCTGCCGCCGTAGCGCTCGGCGTCGGTGTTGAACACCTCGCTGTAAAAGCCCTCCACAGGCACGCCGATGCGGTAGTGGGAGTGGCTCTGGGGTGTGAAGTTGGCCACCACCACCAGCCAGTGCCCGGTGACACTCTCGCGCCGCATGAAGCTGATCACGGAGTGGCGGTTGTCACTGCAATCGATCCACTGGAAGCCGTACTCGTCGAAGTCGTCGCCCCAGAGCGCCCGCTCCGAACGGTAGAAGCTGTTGAGGTCATCCACGAGGTGCTGGATGCCCTGATGGGGGGCGTGGTTGAGCAGATCCCACTGCAGGTCACCCCACACATTCCACTCGGAGCGTTGGCCGAACTCCATGCCCATGAAGATCGTCTTCTTGCCGGGGTGGGTCCACATGTAGGCGAGCAGAGCGCGCACGTTGGCGAACTTCTGCCAGTCATCACCAGGCATCTTGTGCAGCAGGTGACTCTTGCCGTGCACCACCTCATCATGGCTCAGGGCCAGCATGAAGTTCTCGGTGTAGGCATACCAGATCGAAAACGTGACGTTGTTCTGGTGGAACTGACGATGCAATGGATCCAGCTCGAAATAATCGAGCATGTCGTGCATCCAGCCCATGTTCCACTTGAGGTTGAAGCCGAGGCCGCCGATGTCTGTGGGCTGGGTGACCATGGGCCAGGTTGTGGACTCCTCAGCAATGGAAAGGGCCCCGGGAAAGTGCTGGAACAGCACATGATTGGCCTGCTGCAGGAACAGCACCGCTTCGGTGTTCTCGCGTCCCCCCTGGTCGTTGGCCAGCCACTCCCCATCGGGGCGCAGATAGTCGCGGTAGAGCATCGAGGCCACGGCATCAACGCGAATGCCATCGATGTGGAACTCCTCAAACCAATAGATCAGGTTGGCCACGAGGAAGTTGCGCACCTCATTGCGGCTGTAGTTGAATATCAGGGTGCCCCATTCCTTGTGCTCACCGATCCGCGGATCGGCATGCTCGTAGAGGTGGGCGCCATCAAAGAACGCCAGCCCGTGGGCATCCTTGGGGAAGTGGCCGGGTACCCAGTCGAGAATCACGCCCAGCCCCTCGGCATGGCAGCGGTTCACGAAGGCGCGGAATTCATCCGGCGTGCCGTAGCGGCTGGTGGGGGCGTACCAGCCCGTCACCTGATAGCCCCAGGAGCCATCGAAGGGATGCTCGGAGATCGGCATCAACTCGATGTGGGTGAAGCCCCGGGCCTTCACGTAGGGGATCAGCCTGTCGGCCAGCTCCGGATAGGTGAGCAGCCGCGCTCCCGGTTTCAGGTCTGCGGCAGGGATCGGCGTTCTGGCCTGGCCGTCCGCCTCCAGGAAGGGCTGATCGGCGCTGCCGTGCATCCAGCTGCCGAGGTGCATCTCGTACACCGAGATCGGCTGATCCAGGGGATTGCGGCTGTCCCGCTGGCCCATCCAGTCGCCGTCGCTCCAGGGGAAGTGACCCAGCGGCTCCACGATCGAGGCGTTGGCAGGTCGCACCTCGTGGCGGAAGCCGTAGGGGTCTGCCTTCTGGTAGCAGTGGCCCGCCTGGGAGCGCACCTCGTATTTGTAGATCGCGCCGGTGTCCAGCCCGGGGATGAACAGTTCCCAGCAGCCCCCCAGCCGCGACTGCATCGGATGGTGGCGACCATCCCAGCTGTTGAAGGGGCCCAGCACCGCCACGCTGCGGGCATTGGGCGCCCAGAGGCAGAACATCACGCCGGCGACACCGTCCCGCTCCAGCCGATGGGCCCCCATGCGGTGCCAGATGTGGTGGTGGTTGCCCTGGGCGAACAGGTGGCGATCCAGCTCCCCCATCCACTCCTGCCTGAACGCCCAGGGGTCGTGGGCCTCGTGGCTGATGCCGCCCCGCTGCACCTGCAGCCGATAGGTGGCGCCGGGGTCGTGGGGCAGCTCCGCCTCGAACACCCAGGGGTGATGGGGTGTGCTCATCGGCAGGCTGAGCTCGCCGCTCCGCAGGCCCACCTGCTCCGCTTCCGGCAGCCAGGCCCGCACCACCCAGCGGCCGCCCTCGATGGGCTGGGGGCCCAGCACGGCAAAGGGATGGTCATGGCGGCACTCCGCCAGGCGCCGACCATCGTCGACCATCCACTCCACAGTGGGGACCGCCATTGAGACACTGCTCGGGGGATCTGACCTTAGGCGGCCGATCCGCCCTCAAGGACCCGTGTTCGGCTGGGCTTCAGCGGGCTGGAGCCGGGGCTTTCTGCGGTGGGTTGGGATCCTGGGGAAAATCCACCCCGGTGATCTCGTTGTTGCTGTTGAGGATCACGAAGAGGTTGTCGGTGAGCCGGTTGAACTCGGTGTTGACCAGCACCAGCTGACTGCCTTCGGATTGGCTGGCCTCGATCACCCGCACCACCCGCACGAAGTTGCCGGTGCTTCGCTGCAGTTGCAGCCAGCGCGATTGGAGCGTGGCCGTGGTGAGCTCCTCCTGAAGCGGAAGGGAGAGGAAACTACGGGCACTGATGAAGTGCCCCCGGCTCAGGGAGCGCACAAAGTCCGCCGCCACCCGGCTGGCCTTGGCATCGGTGAGGTCGACGTGATAACCGGTGAGCTCACCCTCGGGGTTGAGCACGATGAACAGGTCCTGCACCCCGTCACTGGTGGTGAGACTGGCCTCCACGGTGGTGGACTCGAGGCCACTCCTCACGCTGAGCAGGGTCCAACTCAGCAGCTCCGGCTGGGTGCGCATGGTTTCAGCCACCATCTGGGGGCTGCTGATCGCCTTGAGCTCGTCGGAGAACTGGGCAAAGCGGAGGTTGGGATCGCGGCTCTGCACCGCCTTCAGGATCCGGTTCGCCGCTGCGCGGGCCTCCTCCACCGTGAGCCCGTTGCCAGCTTCAGCGGCGGCCCCGCCCTGCGGGGCCTGGGCCGGCTGGGAGAGCATGGGGGGTGCGCCGGCGAGCAGCAACAGGCCCGCAGCGAGGGGCAGGGAAAACCGCATCGGCAGCGCTGGGATCATTGGCCACAGTTTGCCCCAGCTTCTGTCCAGGCGAAGGGTGCGATGGTCAGCCTGCACTCCGCCGTGGCCAGCCAGTAGGTGATGACGCGGTGGCGGCTGTCGGTACCGCCCCAGGGCTGCTCTCCCGTTCCGGGGTTCACGGCCACCTGGGGCCAGGCCGCTCCAGCCAGGGACAGCCGCAGCCGCTCCCCCGGCTCCAGCCGGGCCCAGAGGGCCTGCAGGTTCAGGGTCAGGGGGCGGACCTGGCGGCAGTCGGGGCCCCGCTGGCGCAAGACGCCGGTGCAGAGCTGTCGCACCGCCCCGCTGCACTCCAGCACCGAAAGGGCGGCGCAGAGGTCGAAACCGTCCTGATCTGCCGCCAGCTGCAGCTCCAGCCGCGGCCAGCCGGCGATCAGACCAGGGGCCTCAAGGGGAGCGGAGCTGAAGCAGGCCACGTCGGTGCGCAGATCCAGGTCGCTGCGCTCGCAGAGGCCGGCATCGAGACCCAGGTGCCCACCGCGCCCGGGCACCGGTCGCCAGGGATCGTGCACCCAGCTCACGGGCTGTCGCGGCTGGCCCCGGCCACCGCCCACTCCGCCGCCGGGGGCGCTGGCCGCCAGCCAGCCCTCCTGAGGGTCCACGCCAGCCAGCCCGGCACTGCCGAGCTCCCAGCTGCAGGGCCCAGGGGCCTGGGCCGGTCCACCTGGCGCTTCGCTCTGGCTCCGCAGCCAGGGGCCACCGCGGCTGTCCTGGACCGCCACGGCCTGGGCCAGATCCTGGGCGGCTTCCACCGCTTCTTCCGCCACCACCTCCAGGGGAACGTCCTGGAGGTGGTGGCGGAAAAAGCGGAGTTGCAGCGCATCGAGGCCTCCGTCCCAGCGCAAATGGCTCCAGGCCCCGAGGCGTAACAGGGGCTGGCCGCCCCAACGGCGGGCCTGTTGCCAGAGGTCCAGCACCCCTGAGAGATGGGGGTCGTGCCAGCCGCCGATCAGCAGCATCGGCTGGCGCCAGAGGGCTTCGGGCGGGCTGAAGTGGGTCCAGGCGGCAGGCTGTTCGGGATCGCTGTTCAGCCAGCGCAGGGCCATGCCGCCCGGGTCGTGGCGCTGCAGCAGCTCGGGGCCCGTGCTCAGAAACTGGCCCGTGTCAAGGGCGCCGCGGATCTCGAGCCAGCCCTCGCTGTCGCCGCGGCGCCGCAGGCCCTCCGCCGCCAGCTGCAGGCCCCAGCCGAGGCCGAGGGCCCACCAGTGAGCACCGCCACTGCTGGCCCAGTGCAGGCGCTCATCGAGTCCGGCCATGGCGGGGGCCAGGCAGTCCGGCAGGGGGCCATCAGCTTCCAGCAGCAGCTGTGACACTCCCTGGTATGAGAAGCCATAGGAGCCGAGGCGACCGTTGCTGCCAGGGAGTTGCCTGGCCCACAGCAAGGTGTCCGTGCCATCGCGGGCCTCCTGGGCGAAGCCGGCGAATTCCCCCTCGGAATCGCCCCGGCCCCGCACGTCCTGCACCACCACCAGGAAGCCATGGCTGGCGTACCACTGGGGGTGGGCGTAGGTGACCGTGGAGGCGATGGCGCGGCCGTAGGGCTGGCGCATCAACAGCACGGGCCAGGGGCCTTCTCCCTCAGGCTCCCAGATCCGGCTCACCAGCCGCACGCCATCTCGGCAGGTGAGCCAGCGATCCCGGGGAGGGGGTGGGCCGGAGCCCTCAGCCTGGGGGACCACTCAGCGCACGTCGGGGCAATGGAGGCCCACCACGTAGGTGGTGAGCACCTCGGCATCGCCGGGGCTCAGGTTTTCCTGGGTGGCGATCACCTGGGTGGCCTTGCGGCTGGTGTACGACACGCCGTCAGCATTCATCTGGCGCAGCTGGGCACAGAGCTGCTTGGCCTTGGCGGGATTGCGCTTGACGCTCTCCAGCAGCTGGGACTGGCTGCGGGCGGGTTGGCTCAGCAGCAGCGGCCCCAGGGCCAGGGCAGCCACCAGCAGGGCCACGGCCGGAGCTGCACGGCGACGCCCAGGCCGTTGGGTGATGGCGAAAGGCTGGTTCAAGTTGGATGCGGCCATGGACATGGAGATTCCTCGGCTCCCCTCCATTTGAATGGGGGTCGGGCGGTCACTCCCCTGCCTGGGGTCAGTTTCTGGTGCGGCGATCGCGGGCCCGCTGGATCCACTGCCGCAGCCTGGCCAGGCTCAGCATCGGGGCTGCCAGGCCGGTGAGGCTGCGTTGCAGGCGGCCCATCTGCACCAGCAGTCGCTGGGGGTCGGCCTCGGCCAGGGCGCACCGATCGGGCACGCCGGCGTGCAGCAGCAGGGCGGCTTCGGAGGGCTCCAGGCCTACGTCGATCACCAGTCGGGCCTGGCCGCGCAGGCGGACCAGCCGCGCCTCACTGGCCCCCCCGGCCCGGCCCAGTCGCCTCAGGGCGCCGTCGTCGAGGCCGGCCAGTCCTGACCAGCTTGCGATGCCGGCGGCCGTGAGCTGGCGCTCCTCCCGGGCGAAGTGGGCCGGCAGGTTCCAGCGGGGCTCCCCCTGGAGGCTGGCGTCGAATTCAGCCAGGGTCGATCTCCACCGTTCCGGTGTTGAGGTCGCGCGTGGCTTCCGCCAGCACCACCGGCGCGTTCAGCCCGGGGCCGATCGCCTCGATCCGCCGCAGCCGCACGTGCACCAGCCCCGTGGGGGTGCTGCGACCGCTGTTGCGCAGGTTCAGGGCCACCTGCTCCACGCTCGGCAGCGCCGCCTCCAGGGGGAAGTCCGCGGCGGCGGTGGCGATCACCAGATCACCGCCGTTGTCGTAGACCACCGGCACGGACAGGGCCCCCGGCACGGTCACCCGGGGGCGATAGCTGATCGCGAAGGCCAGGCAGGAGAGCGCCAGCAACGCGGTGAAGCTGGTGATGCCCACCAGGCGGAAGCGGATGCCCCAGCGCTGCAGGAAGCCGGCGATGGTCAGCAGGGCCAGAACCCCACTGGCGGCGCCGAGCCACTCCCCCGCGCTGAACAGGATCGGGTCGGTGGGCATGGGGCTGGGGGGGGCTGGGCAACGCCGTTATATTGCGCCGGCACAGCGCGATGGCATCCCCGGGGGAATGGCGGAGGTGCCGGATCAGAGCCCTGGGGACAAGCATTCGGAACCGGCAGACGGAGCCCAGGACGGAGCCGATCAGCCCGTCGGCAGGCGGCCTCTGCGGTTGGAGCGGCCCGTTCCCCTGGCGCTCGCTGCCGTGGCCACGATCGTGGCCACCGGGGCGGTCATCGGCACATCCGATGTTCTGCTTTCAGGGCTCTACCGGCGCTTCCAGCCCCGGTTGGAGTCGACCCTTGGTCGCGCCCTGGGCCACCCCATCCAGCTGGGTCCCTATCGCGGCCTGGGCTGGTCGGGGTTGACGCTGGGCCCCAGCCGGGTGCTGCCCGGCCCTGACGACGCCTCCACCCTGGACGCGCGCCAGCTCTCGCTCAGCCTGGACCCCCTGGCCAGCCTGCGGCTGCGCCGGCCGGTGCTCCAGCTCGGGCTTGTCGGTCTGGAGGTCAACCTGCGCCGCAATGCCCAGGGGCACTACTGGGTGCTGCCACCTGGGGATCCCGAGGCCGTACCGCCGCGGCTGGACCTGCGGCTGCGGCTGGAGCAGCCCGCCCAGGTGAACATCGCCCCCGCTGGCGTGAGCCTGCAGGTGGAGGGCCGTGCCGACCTGAAGCTGCACCTTGAGACAATCAAGGTGCAGGCGCTGGTACGGCCCGTCCGCCCTGGTGCCAGCCGAGACGGCAGCCTGCGGCTGGTGGCGGAGGGCAATTGGGGCAAGCAGAGCGCCAAGGCCCAGCTGCTGAGCCAGGGCTTCCCCCTGCAGCTCCCCGCCCAGTTCCTGGGGCTGCCGGGCTCCCTCAAGGGTGATGGCAGCGGGCGAGTCACGTTCTCCTGGCGGGATGGGGGGCCCGACTGCCAGGGGGAGCTGCGGCTGCAACGGGTGCAGTGGCAGGCCCCCGGTTCCAACCCGCCACTCAGCCTCAGGGATCCCCGGTTGCGCTGCAACGGCCAGCTGATCTCGCTGCCGGCCACCACCTGGCGCTGGGGTGACTTCGATGGCCGGGTGGGCCTCCAGGCCCGCTGGCAGCGTCAGCAACTCGCCCTCGACACCCTGGAGGTGCGGCGCCGTAACTCCTGGTTGCGGGTGCGGGGCCAGCTGGGGAAACGCCTGAAGCTCGATGGCTCCTGGCAATTGCTGCCGGGCGAGCTGCCCCAGGCCCAGGGCACCCCAGAGGGGCTGCTGGGCGACGCGCTGCGGGGCCAGCTTGAGGTGCGCGGCAGCTGGCCCAGGCCCCAGGTGGAGGCTGCCCTGAGCCAGGCCAGCAACCCCGTGATCGGCCCCTGGGACGGACTGCTGCGCTGGAACGGTGAGCAGCTGCGCCTGGAGCGACTGCGCAGCGCCCATCTCACGGCCAGCGGCAACCTGCCGCTGCGCTTCAGCCCCGGCCAGCCCGTGCGCCCTGGCCTCCTGGACCTACGCCTGGCGATCAACGATTTCCCGCTGCCGCAACTCAGCGCCGCCGTGGGCACCAACCTCGAGGGCGTGCTCAATGCCTCAGGCAGCATCCGGGGCCCCCTCACAGCCCTGACCCCGGACTTTGCCCTGACGGTGTCCAGCCCGGGAGCGGGCCCCCTGCGGGTGTCGGAAACCTGGTCTGGCGACTGGTTCGGCAAGGCCGAGGGAGGCGGGCGCCTGGCGATGCGCGCTGTGGGCACTCCCCAGCCGGCCTCCCTGGAAGCAAGCCTGAATCGCCGCTGGGTGCCCGAGTCGCTGCTGCTGCGCCGCAGCGACGGGTCCCTGGCCCTGCGCGGGTCGCCGCGGCTCTACCGCTGGACTGCCGACGCCTTCCCCCTCGATGGCCTGATGCTCACCCTGGGCCCCCGCAGCCAGCGTCAACCGCTCCAGGGCGCCCTCACCGGTGGGGGTGAACTGGAACTCCAGCCCCTGGCCTTCAGCGGTCAGGCCCGCCTGGACCGGCCGGTGCTGCTCGGCGTCTGGGCCCAGGAGGCCAGCATTTCCGGCCGCTACACCGAGCGCCGCTATCAGGCTCGCGTCGATGTGGTGCCCCTCAGCGGTGGCGGCGTCGCGGTCGACTGGAATGGCCGTTGGAAGGGCCCCTTCCGGGCCACGATCACGGGGCGAGAGCTGCGGGATCCGCTGGTGCGCCAGCTCCTGGAGGCCTGGCCGCTGTGGCAGGGCGAGGGCCAGCTGGCTGGGGGGTCGGCGTCGGACCTCGGCACCTTCCTGATCGACACCCTGGGGGGGAGTATCGATGGCCAGCTGGCGGCCCTTGAGCTGGCGAGCACGGCCCTGCAGGGGGCCCGTCGCGATCCGCTCAGCGGGCTCACCGTGGCCCAACGCTTGGAGAAGCTGGCGGGACGCTTTGATCTCGATGCCACCCTCACCGGTCCCAGGCTGGTGGACACCCGCGCCGATCTCTCCCTGAGGGCCCACCTCTGGTTCCCCGGTCAGGACCAGGACCAGGCCCTCACCAGCGAGCCCGTACGGGTGACGCTGCAGGGCCCGTTCCGGATGGGCCAGGGCCAGCTCTCCCTCACTGGCCTGCCCCTGGCACTGGTGGCCCTGCTCACGCCAGTGCCCGAGAGTCTGCGGGGCCGGATTGCCGCTCAAGGGCGCTACCGCCTGGGTGGCGCCGACCCCGAACTCAGCCTGGACTTCGCCCTGGAGGACGGGGCTCTCGGGGAGACGCCCCTGCTGCTCGAGCGGGGTGCCGTGGCCGTGGCGGCAGACCTGCTCAACGTGGATCTGGCCCTGCGGGCCGAGGGGGCGGAGAGCAACATCGAGCTGGCGGGCCAGGTGCCGCTCAATCCAGCCACGCAGGGGTTGGAACTGCGCCTGGCCAGCCGCGACGATGGCCTGCGCTTCCTCACGGAGCTGGCCCGCCCCGAAGTGGAGTGGAAGGAGGGCGGAGGAGATCTGCAGCTGCTGATGCGCGGCAGCCTCGACAGGCCGATCGCCAACGGCTTTCTGCGCTTCCGCGATGCCGCGCTCACCCTGGTGGGTCAGAAGGTGGACAACCTGCAGGCCACGGTGCTCTTTGATTTCGAGCAGCTGTTCCTCCAGGAGTTCTCCGCCCGGGTGGCCGAGAAGGGCTCGATCAGCGGCAGCGGCAGCCTGGGCCTGCTGGAGCCGGCTGTCATGGAGGACGGCCAGCCTTCCCAGCTCAATCTGGAACTCAAGGACGTGCCCGTCGCCCTGCCGCGGGTGAAGGCCGTGGCGGCCGGTTCGCTGCTGGTGTCGGGCAGCCTGGCGGCCCTTGACATCGGTGGCGATCTGAGCGTGTCCAAGGGCTCAATCAACGTGCAGCCGGAGGGCCCGGCGGCGACGGATGCCGGCGACAGCACCACCACCGTGTCGCGTGAGGCGTTGCAGAACTGGGATTTCAGCACGGCCCTCGACCTGCTCGGCCCTGGTGTGGAAAGCCGGGCGAGCGCCAACCTGCGCGAGCTGCTGCCCGCCGCCAGCGTGATCGGCTTCGACGATCTGCGCCTCAGCCTCGGCCCGGACCTGATGGTGGTGGTGCCCAACCTCGCCAGCTTTGCCTCAGAGGGTGTGCTGCGCATCAACGGCAGGCTGGACACCAGCCTGGAGGCCCGCGGGGTGGTGCGGCTCAAGCGGGGCCGCCTCACCCTGTTCACCACCACCTTCAGCCTCGATCCTGATGCTCCCAACGTGGCCGTGTTCACCCCCTCAGCAGGGCTGATCCCCTTCGTGGATGTGGCCCTGCGCACGCGGGTGTCCGACACCCTGCAGGTGGGCGGCCTGGGGAGCGGTTCCCTCGGCCCCTCCCTGGCGCAGATCGAGTCCCAGGGGGGCGCCGGCACCCTGGATCAGCTCAATCTGGTCCGGGTGTTCCTGTCCGTGAGCGGACCTGCCGACCGCCTGGCCGACACGATCGTGCTGCGCAGCAGCCCGCCCCTGCCCCAGGACCGCCTGCTTGCCCTGATCGGCGGCAACTCCCTGGCCGGCCTCACCGGAGGCGGGGCCGGCGCCGCCCTGGCCACGGTGGTGGGTCAGACGCTGCTCGCTCCCCTGCTCGGTAGCCTCAGCGACGCCTTCGACCAGCGGCTCAGCTTCGCCCTCTATCCCGCCTACGTGAACCCCACCCTCGGCAGTCGCTCCGAGCGCCGCTCCCAGCAGGTGCCCCCCCAGCTGGTGCTGGGGGCCGAAATCGGCCTCGACATCAACGAGCGCTTCAGTGCCTCGGTGCTCGCCGCCCCGAACCGCAGTGACGTGGCCCCCCAGCTCAACCTCAACTACAAGGCCACTGACCTGATCAACCTGCAGGGTTCCGTCGACACCCAAGGGGCGTGGCAGGGCCAGCTGCAGGTGTTCCTGCGCTTCTGAGATGGCCGAACCCAGGCAGCAGGCGATCGGGGTGGATCTGGGCGGCACTGCCATCAAGCTCGGTCGTTTCAGCGAGGCCGGCGAGCTTCTGGCCGAAGCCGTCTGCCCCACCCCCCAGCCGGCCATGCCCGGCGCCGTGACGATGGCGATCCAGGAGGCGGTGGAGTCGCTGGATCCGCAGCGCCTGGCCGGTCGGGTGGGCATCGGCCATCCGGGGCCCAGTGATCGCTCCTGCCGCCGCGCCAGCATCGCCATCAACCTGCCCGGCTGGCGCGATGTGCCCCTGGCCGACTGGCTGGAGCCGCTGTTGCAGCGGCCCGTGACCCTGGCCAACGACGCCAACTGCGCCGTCATCGGCGAGCTCTGGCATGGCGCCGCCCGTGGTGCTGCCGACGTGCTGCTGCTCACGCTGGGCACGGGGGTGGGGGGGGCGGTGCTGCTGGGCGGGCAGCTGTTCACCGGGCACGCCGGCGCGGCGGCCGAACCCGGACTGATCGGCCTGCAGCCCGACGGTCCGCCCTGCAACAGCGGCAACCGCGGCTCCCTGGAGAGCTACTGCAGCATCGGTGGTCTGGCGCGGCTGAGCCCGCTCGATCCCCTCGAGCTCTGCCGCCTGGCCGACGCGGGCGATGCAGACGCCCTGGCGGTGTGGCACCGCTACGGCCGCCTGCTCGGCATCGGTCTCAGCTCCCTCCTCTATGTGCTCACCCCGGAGCTGGTGTTGTTCGGCGGCGGCCTCAGCGGTGCCAGCCACCACTTCCTGCCAGCGGTGTGGGAGGAGGTGGAGGAGCGGGTGCTGGCGGTGAGCCGCCACGATCTGCGCATCGAGCGCTGCGCCCTGGGCAATGGCGCCGGCCGGCTGGGGGCGGCGCGCCTGGCCTTCGAGCGTCTGCCGCCCGGCGGCTTGGGATGATGGACCGATGACCTCCATCGCCTCCAGCTCTGCGCGCGGCCTCGCCAACCGCTGCCGGTGTTCCTGACCCCAGCCCCGAGCTGCTGCAGCGGGCGGCCACGGTGCGGCGCAGTGCCATGGACCTGGGCCAGTGCTCCGATCTGGAGCGTCAGCAGGCCGTGCTGGCCATGGCGGATGCCCTGCAGGCTGCCCGCGACGCCATCCTGGCTGCCAATGTCGCCGACCTGAAGGCGGCCGCCGCCGCTGGCCTGGCGCCGGCGCTCGTGGCCCGGCTCAAGCTCGATGGGCCCAAGCTCGAGGCCGCCATCGAAGGGGTGCGGCAGGTGGCGGGGCTGGCGGACCCCCTGGGCCAGCGCCAGCTGCACACCGAGCTGGACCAGGGGCTGGTGCTGGAGCGGATCACCGTGCCCCTCGGCGTGCTCGGCGTGATCTTCGAGGCGCGGCCGGATGCGGTGATGCAGATCGCCTCGCTGGCGATCCGCTCCGGCAACGGCGCCATCCTCAAGGGGGGTCGGGAGGCGAGCCGCAGCTGCGCCGCCATCCTCGACGCCCTGCAGCAGGGCCTGGCCGGCAGCGCCGTGGCGCCCGAGGCCCTGGCGCTGCTCACCAGCCGCGAGGAGAGCCTGGCCCTGCTGAAACTCGATGGGCTGGTGGACCTGATCATTCCCCGGGGCTCGAATGCCCTGGTGCGGTTCATCCAGGACAACACCCGCATCCCGGTGCTGGGCCATGCGGACGGCGTCTGCCACCTCTATGTGGATGCGGCCGCCGACTGCGAGCTGAGCCTGCGGGTGGCCCTGGACGCCAAAACCCAGTACCCGGCCGCCTGCAACGCGATCGAGACCCTGCTGGTGCACCGGGCGATTGCCGACCGTTTTCTGCCGCTGGCGCTGCCGGCCTTCGCGGCGGCCGGGGTGGAACTGCGCGGCGATCCGGCCAGCCAGGCCCTCGGGGTGGCCGTGGCGGCCCGGGAGGAGGACTGGGGCTGCGAGTACTCCGACCTGGTCCTGGCGGTGAAGGTGGTGGAGGATCTCGATGGCGCCTTGGAGCACATCAGCCGCTACGGCTCCCGCCACACCGAGGCCATCTGCACCGCAGACGAGCAGGCCGCCGACCGCTTCCTGGCCGGCGTGGACAGCGCCGGCGTGTTTCTCAACTGCAGCACCCGCTTCGCCGATGGCTTCCGCTACGGCTTCGGCGCCGAGGTGGGCATCAGCACCCAGACCCTGCCGCCGCGCGGGCCGGTGGGGCTGGAGGGTCTGATCACCTACCGCTACCGCCTGCGCGGCCAGGGCCAGACCGCCGCGGACTACGCCAGTGGTGAGCGTCAGTTCAGCCACCGGGCCCTGCCGCTGTGAGCACCGAGGCGAGGGCCGCTGCTGCCAGAGGTGATCAGATCCTGGTGCGGGGCCTGCGGGTATGGGCCCACGTGGGGGTGCTGGAGCAGGAACGGCAGCTGGGCCAGTGGTTTGAGCTCGACCTGACCCTGGCGGCTGACCTGAGCAGGGCCGCTCGGGAGGACGACCTGGCCGCCAGCCTCGACTACGGCCTCCTGATCATCGCCCTGCAGCAGCTGGCCCGCTCCACGGTTTGCTGGACCCTGGAGCAGTTCAGCGAGCGCATCCTCGAGCGGGCAGAGCAGCTCTATGGCGCCGTGCCGATCCAGCTGGAGCTGCGCAAGTGCTCGGCGCCGGTGCCCGGTTTCAGCGGCCAGGTGGCCGTGCGGCGGCAGCGCCGCTGGCTGGCTGCGGGGTTGGGCGATGGCTGATCACCTCGGCCGCTGGCTGCGGCGGCAGGCCTGGCTGCAAGGTTTGCCTTGGCTGCAACCCCGGGGCTGCGCCCCGATCGCCCTGATCTGGTGGGGCAGCTGGCCCCGCGGCGCCACGCTCGGGGATCTACTGGCGGTGGATAATCTCTCGGCCGCCCTCCGCCGGGCCGGGATTGAGCACAGCGTGCTGTCCCACCCCAGCCATGCGGGCCCGGCCCATCGATCCACCCCGGATCCCTCGGCCCTGGCGCCCCAGCTCAGCACCCTGGTGTTCGTCTGTGGCCCCTTGGTGCACACCAAGCGCATGCGACGCCTGCTGGCGGCCAGTGGCCACACGCGCAAGCTGGCCGCCGGCGTGTCGCTGCTGCAGAGCCAGGAGGCCCTCAACCGCCAACTCGATGGTGTGGTGGTGCGCGACGGCGTGGCGGTTGCCGAGACCCCAGGCCCTGGGGAGGGCGTCAAACCTGGCCGCTTCGATCTGGCCATCAGCCACTGTGAGCCTCCCCTGGAGCGCCCCCGACCCGCCTCCCTGGCCGAGGCCCGCATCGGCCTGTGCCTGCGCGGTCGCCAGAAGGATTACGGCCTTGGCCGCGATCGCTCCTCGGCCGTGGGGGCGCTGTTCACCGCGGTGCTGGAGCGTCAGCCAGGGCTGGTGGAGCCGATCGACACCGTGCTCTCGGCATCCAATCCACGGGAGCGCATCGAGGCCCAGTTCGCGGCGGTGGACCTGGTGCTCACCACCCGTCTGCACGGCTCCCTGCTGGGCCTGGCGGCCGGCGTGCCGGTGATCGCCGTGGACCAGATCGCCGGCGGCGGCAAGCTCACCGAGGTGCTGGGTCGGATCAGCTGGCCGCTGCTGTTTGCGGCCGAGGACCTCACGCCCGACAGCCTGCTGGCGCTGATGCAGCGCTGCATCGAAGCCTGTCCCCTCGAGGCGATCGCCGCCAGCCAGGCGCGGATGCTGGTGCTCTCGTGCCAGGCCGTGGAGGCCTCGGTGGCCCTGATCAGGGAGCAGGTGCGGAACGATCGTTCCTGAACGGCCGCAGCAGCCGGGCCAGCTTCAGGGGCAGCGGCGTCGCCGCCTCAAAGCCGCGCATGTGCTCGATGCAGCTGTCGTAAAGGGCGCCTGCCACAGCGGCATGTGGGAGATCCAGTGGCGGCTGTCGCTGGCGTCTCAGAGGGGGCTCGCCTGGGTCCACTGCGGCCTGGCGTGGAAGTCGGGGGCGCCGGTGGGATGGCGCAGCGCCCAGTAGCTGAGCAGGCCATCGCGCTGCTCCAGCACGGCGCTCACCTGCCAGTCGAAGGCCGTGGCCGTGGCCCAGGCCTCCGGGAGCTGGCAGCGCAGGCTGAGCCGCAGGGCTGAGGCGCTGCACTGCCAGCTGAAGGGCAGCGCGTCGAAGCCGGCGGCGGGGTTGAGCCCCTCGGCGGTAGCCCTCCAGGGCGTACACGTTCCAGGCCCCGTCCGGAGCGAGATTGAACTCCAGATAGCCGGGCTGGCCTGCTGGCGCCACGAAGCATTCCAGGCAGGTGTGCTGCCAGAGCTCGTCGCGCCGGGGGCCGCCAGGGTTGGCCTGCGGCTCTGGAATCAGCAGCGCTTCTAGGCCGGGGTGAACTCCAGCGGCGCTCAGCTCGATCAGGAGTTCCAGCCCCGGCCCGCCCTGGTCCTGGGGCTCGAGGGCGAGCTGGCCCTGGATCGTCACTGTGGGACTGGGGACTGCATCGCTGGGGAAGGGGACGAGCTGGAATCGATGGCGGGCCATCAGCGCAGGGCCTCCACCAGGGCACGGATCTCGGCCTCCTGGGCCTCGATGCTCTCGGTGAGCCGGAACTGCACCCTGGCTCGCTGCAGGTTGTGGCCCCGATGGGTCACCTTGAAATAGCGGTCTCCGGCCAGGTGGTCGGTGAAAAAGCGCAGACCCAGCTCGAAGCTGATCAGCCGTATCGCCGCATAGAGGTGATCGAAATCCGCCGGGGTGAGGAAGGCCCTGGCCTGCTCCAGGTAGCCGCCGAGCATCGCCTGGCAGCGCTCCAGGTCGAACACCACCGCCTTGAGATCGCTGGCCTCCTCCCCGGCCGGGTTGCAGCCGGAGCGCAGGCAGTCACCGATGTCGTAGTGCACCAGGCCGGGCTTCACCGTGTCCAGATCCACCAGGGCCACGGCGCGGCCGCTGCGGGAGTCCAGCATCACGTTGTTCACCTTGGGGTCGCCGTGGATCGGCCGCAGCTGCAGCAGCCCCCGGGCCTTGGCGTCCTCCAGCACCGCCGCCTGGCCCTGCCGCTGCTCCACGAAGGCCATGCACTCCTGCTCGGCCCGATCCAGCCCCGGGGCTGACCGCTCGGCCAGGGCCTGCCGGCACACGGCCTCGTAGCGGCTCAGGTACCCCGGGGTGATGTGGAACCCCTCCAGGGTGTCGGCCAGCTGCTCGCAGGGGAGGTCGTGGATCAGGGCGTGGAAGCTGCCGAGGGCTCGCCCCACCTCGGCCGCATGGTCGAGATCGAGCACGGTGTCGTGGGTGGTGGCCCCCTCCACGTAACTCAGCAGCCGCCAGCTGCCGCTCGGCTCCGTGAGGTGGTGGCTGCCGCCACCGCCCTGGGGATCGGCTGGTTCCGCCTGGCGCAGGGGGATCGCCTGGGGCAGCACCCAGCGCCGACCCGCCGGTCCTCGGTCAGGCACCCTGGCGGCCAGATGCCGGTTCAGGGCCACGATGTTGGCCATCACCAGCTCGGGATGGCGAAAGACTGCGGAGTTGAGCCGCTGCAGCACGAAGCGCTGCGCGGCTGAGGTCTCCACCAGGTAGGTGTCGTTGACATTGCCGTTGCCGAGGGGGGCAACGCTGGTGACCGAGCCGGGAATGGCGAAGCGCTCGGCCAGGCGCTGCAGATCGGGCTGGGGGGGGAGCATGGCCCCATCCTGCCCAGTGGGGTCGTCCGGACAAGCCCCAGTGGGGCACCTCCTCGGCTCAGGGGCTTACTGCAGCCAGCCCCGAATGCCGGATCAGGGCGGCGCTGCTGGGTTGGCGGCCGCGGAAGGCCTCAAACACTTCGCTCGGGGAGCGACTGCCGCCGAGGCTGAGCACCGTGTCGCGGAAGCGGCGGCCGGTGGCCACGATGGCGTCCTCCTGGTCCAGACCCACCTCCTCGAAGGCGCTGAAGGCATCGGCGCTGAGCACCTCGGCCCACTTGTAGGAGTAGTAGCCGGCGGCGTAACCCCCGGCGAAGATGTGGCTGAAGGCGCAGAGAAAGGCGTCTTCGGCAATCGGCTCCAGCACCGTGGTGGTGCGGGCGATCGCGCGGCGCAGCTCGTCAGGGGTCTGGCCGCAGTCCGGGGTCCATTGGCTGTGCAGCCGCAGGTCGGTGAGGGCGAAGTGCACCTGGCGCAGGGTGGCGCTGCCGCCCATGAAGGTGCGCGCCGCCAGCAGTTTGTGGTATTCGGCCTCGGGCAGCGGTTCACCGCTCTGCCAGTGGCGGGCCATGCCCATCAGGGTGGCGCGGTCGTAGCACCAGTTCTCCATGAACTGGCTGGGAAGCTCCACCGCATCCCACTCCACGTTGTTGATGCCGGCGGCCTGGGGACGCTCCACCGTGGTGAGCATGTGCTGCAGGCCGTGGCCGAACTCGTGGAAAAGGGTCTCCACTTCGTCGAAGGTCATCAGGCTGGGGGTGCTGCCCACCGGCGGGCTCTGGTTGCAGATCAGATAGGCCACCGGCAGCACCGGGGTGCCCTCGGGGCTGCGGGAGCGGCCCAGGCACTCATCCATCCAGGCGCCGCCCCGCTTGCTGCCCGGGCGGCTGTAGGGATCGAGGTAGAAACCGGCCAGCTCGTCGCCACTGCCGGCGCTGAGCACGCGGAAGTAGCGCACGTCCGGGTGCCACAGCGGCGCCTCCCCTTCCGTGCTCACGATGCGGATGTCGAAGAGGCGCTGGCAGAGGCCGAACAGCCCCTGCAGCACCTGCTCCAGGGGGAACCAGGGCCGCAGGGCCTCGGCATCCAGCTCAAAGGTTTCCCGCCGCAGCACCTCCGCCCAGTAGCTCACGTCCCAGGGCTTGAGCTCCTCGGCCTCGGGGGCACCGTGGCGGCGGGCGCAGGCTTGCAACTCCTCGATCTCCCGCTGGGCCGCCGGCAGGGCCGCGGCGCGCAGCTCCTCCAGCAGTTGCTCCACCTCGGCTACCGAGCCTGCCATCTTGGTGGCCAGGCTCACCTCGGCCCAGCTGGTGTAGCCCAGGCGCTGGGCCTGCTCCCGCTTGAGGGTCAGGATCCGCTCGATCAGGGGCCGGTTGTCGAGGGCGCCGCTGGAGGCGCGGCTCACCTGGGCCCGGTAGACCGTTTCGCGCAGGTCGCGCCGCTGGCTGAACTTGAGGAACGGCATGGCCCTGGGCATGTCGAGCCCCATGCGCCAGCCCTCTTCGCCGGCCTCCCGGGCGGCCTGGGCCAGCAGCTCCCTGAGGCTGGCGGGCAGGCCGGCCAGCTCAGCCTCGCTGGTGAGGCTGAGGCTCCAGCCGTTGGTGGCGTCGAGCACGTGGTTGCCGAAGTCGTTGGCGAGGCTGGCCAGCTCGGCGGTGGCGGCGTTGAAGGCCTCCTGCTCGGGGCCCTCCAGCCCCACGCCCCGCAACTGCATGTCGCGGCGCTCCGCCTCGACGATGCGCTGCTGGACGGCATCGAGATCGGTGCTGGCCAGCCGCGCCAGGGCGCGAAAAATCAGCTGGCTCTGGCCGGCCCGGCTTCCGAAGGCCACCACGGCCCCCTGCTGCTCCTGGTAGGCCTCGCGCAGCTCGGGGCTGTTGCAGACGCCGTTGAGGTGGCTCACCACTCCCCAGCTCCAGCGCAGCCTTTCACCCAGCCGCTGCAGCGGCTCCATCACCGCCTCCCAGGTCAGGGGGGCGTTCGGATCGTTGAGCCGCTGCTCCAGGTTTGCCTCCAGGGCGCTGAGCTCGCCATGCAACTGCTCCAGCAGCTGGGGGATCGCCGTGGAAACCTGATCAGCAGTGATCTGGGCGAAGGCAGGCAAGCCCCGGCCCTCAAGCAGCGGCAGGGTGGCGGTGGCGTGGCCCATCAGCGCGGTTCAGCTTGGCCCATTTCAGCCCATGGCAGCGGTAGGCCGTGGTTCAGCCGAGGGCGGGGATCCGGCCCAGGGTGATGGCCGTGGCGCTGGCGAGCTGGCTGGAGAGTCCGTTGGTGCTGGCCTCATAGAGATCGATCGCCACCCGTGGCCAGAAGCCGATCACCAGGGTGGGCACCAGCAGGGTCAGACCGATCAGCAGTTCGCGCGGATTCATGTCGCCCACCACGGCCAGGGCGGGGATCCTGGGCCCGAAGAACACCCGCCTGCAGAGGCTGAGCAGGTACACCGGCGTCAGCACCAGGCCGACGGCCGCCAGCACGATGGTGATCACCCGAAAGCCGATGGTGAAGTCCTCGTTGGATGTGACCCCCAGAAACACGGTGATCTCGCTGACGAAGCCGCTCATGCCCGGCAGGGCGAGGGAGGCCAGGGAGCTGGCCAGGAAGAAGGCGAAGGTGATCGGCAGGGCCTTGGCCAGGCCACCCATGTTGGGGATCGAGAGGGTCTTGGTGCGCTCGTAGAACACGCCGGTCACGAAGAACATGGCGGCGGCGATCAGGCCATGGCTGATCATCTGCAGCATGGCGCCACTCATGCCGAGGGCGTCGATGGCCCCGATTCCCACCAGCACGAAGCCCATGTGGCTCACCGAGCTGCAGGCGATGCGGCGCTTGACGTTGTCCTGGGCAAAGGCATTGAGGGCGCCGTAGACGATGTTGACGATGCCGAGCACGATCAGGGCCGGCGCCAGGGTGAGGTGGGCCTCCGGCAGCATCTGCACGTTGAAGCGCAGCAGGGCATAGCCCCCCATCTTCAGCAGCACCCCCGCCAGCAGCATCGACACCGGTGCATTGGCCTCGCCATGGGCATCGGGTAGCCAGGTGTGCAGGGGGAACATCGGCAGCTTCACGCCGAAGCCGATCAGAAACCCCACGTAACAGAGCAGGCCGAACACCCCGCCGGGGCTGCGGGTCGCCATCTCGCTGAGGTTGAAGGTGAAGGGGCCGCCGTAGAAGGCCAGAGCCAGGCCACTCACCAGGATCAGCAGTGACGCGGTGGCGGTGTAGAGGATGAACTTGGTGGCGGCGTACTGGCGCTGCTGGCCGCCCCAGATGGCGATCAGCAGGTACACCGGCACCAGCTCCAGCTCCCAGGCCAGGAAGAAGAGCAGGAAGTCCTGGGAGAGGAACACCAGCCCCTGGGCAGAGGCCTGCACCAGCATCAGGGCGAAGTAGAGGCGGGTCTTGCGGTTGATGTTCCAGCTGGCGGCCACCGAGAGCAGGGTGACCAGGCCCGAGAGCACCACCAGCGGCGCCGAGAGGCCATCGGCCCCCAGGGACCACTCCAGTCCCAGGGCCGGCACCCAACTGACACGCTCCACCAGCTGCAGCTCGGCGCTGGAGCCCTCAAAGTGCTGGCTGAAGCACACCAGCATCAGCACCAGATCCACCAGCAGGGTGCCGAGGGCCAGGGTGCGGGGCCAGCGGGGATCGCTGCCGTCGCCGGGCAGCAGCGGCATCGCCAGGGCCACGGCCGCCGGCAGCAGCACAATCAGGCTCAGCCAGGGGAAGCCCGCCAGAGCCCCTGCGTCGAGGAAGTCGGGCAGGGCTGTCGCCAGGGGCCAGGGCAAAGGCGGTTGAGTGGGAGTCTGCGGAAAGGACGCGGCCACAAGCGCCAAAGAGCCGTCCATCCGAGTCCCGTCAAAATCTGGTGCAACTTATCAGTTACAGCAAGGCGGCTGGGTAGAACTACTCAGCACTCTCGGGCCGATCCGGCAGCGGCAGCCAGTGGCTGCCCAGGTGCTGCACGCTGAGCACCTCCGCCCGCGACTCCACTCCGGCGTAGTACCAGGTGCGCACCATCGCCCGGCTCACCGTTTCGGCCACCTCCTGGCGGCAGAGCGCCAGCAGGCTGGGGCCGGCACCGCTGATCACACAGCCCCAGGCCCCGGCCTCCAGGGCCGCCTCGCGCACCTTGCGACCGCCTGGGATCAGCCCCCAGCGGTAGGGCTCGTGCAGGCGATCGTGCATGCCGTCGGTGATCAGATCGCCATTGCCGGTGCGCAGCCCCTGCAGCAACAGCGTCAGGGCGCCGAGGTTGGTCACCGCATCGGCCACGGGGATCGCCTTGGGCATGGCCCGCCGCGCCTCGCTGGTGGTGAGCCTCACCGCCGGAATCGCCACCACGGCCACCACCTCCGCCGACCACTCGCAGCGCACCACCCGCCAGCGGTGGGAGGCGGCCTTCGCCGTCATGCACAGCCCACCCACCAGGGAGGGCACCACGTTGTCGGGATGGCCCTCGATGTCGATGGCCAGCTCGAGCAGTTTCTCCTTGCTGAGCGGTTCCCCCACCAGGGCGTTGGCGCCCATCAGGCCCGCCACAATCGCCGTGGCACTGCTGCCCAGGCCCCGGGCCGGGGGCACGGCCAGGCGCACCCGCGCCTCCAGCCCCACCGGTTCTTCACAGGCCTCCTTCCACACCCGCTGGGCGGAGCGGTAGACGAGGTTGTCGGGCCCGCCGCGCAGGTGGGCCCCCTCCGGACCTTCGATGATCAGGTCGAAGCGCTGGCTGCCGCCGGCGATGCAGCGCATCTCGAACACGTTGTCGAGGTCCAGGGCCGCCCCGAGGCAGTCGAACCCGGGGCCCACATTGGCGGTGGTGGCTGGCACATGGACCACGACGCCCTGGCCGATGCGGGGGCGCGCCATCGAAGCTTCCTCGGTTCGGCTCAGTGTCTCAGTTCATGGTCAGGGGTTTGGTTCGTGCCTGCCATTGGGCCGCCCTGCCTCACCCCAGCAGCATCCGGGCGCGGCAGGCGGCACTGAACTGGCCGATGGCGGGGTCCACCACCGCCGTGATCGGCATCGTGGCCAGGATCCGGCCCAGCCGCCCCTTGGCCAGGAAGGCCTTGGCGAACGTGCTGCCCCTGAGGGGGTCCAGCAGTTTGGCGGCGGTGCCCCCCGCCAGCCAGATGCCGCCGCGGCTGAGGCTGGTGAGGGCCAGATCGCCGCAGACACTGCCGTAGGCCCCAAGCCACAGCTCCAGGGCCGCGCTGGCGAGGGGATCGCCCTGGGCCGCTGCGGCGGCGGTGGCGGCGGGCAGCTCCTCAGGCTGGCTGGCCGCGAGGGCCTGCAGGGGATGGGCGCGGCCCGGGTCTTGGCACTCCAGCAGCCAGCGGGTCACTTGGCCCAGCCCGGTGCCGCTCACCACCCGCTCGATCGAGAGGCGCTCCAGGCCCAGGCTGGCCATCAGCCACTGCTTGAGCTCCCACTCCTGGGCCGTACGCGGAGCGAACTCGCCATGGGCCGCCTCGCTGGCCAGGGCGGTGAGACCCGCTCCATTCGGCTGCGGCAGCCCGATCGCCACCCCCAGACCGGTGCCCGCCCCCAGCACCAGCAGCGGCTCTCCAGCCACCGTCTCACCCGCCACCACCGGGGCCTGCTGGTGGGGCTCCAGGTGCGGCAGGCCGTAGATCAGCACGGCGAAGTCGTTCACCAGGTTCACCCGTTCGATGCCGGTGTCCTGGGCCAGGACCTCTTCACTGAGTTGCCAGGACAGGTTGGTGAGGTGGGCCTCACCGCCCTGCACCGGACCAGCCACGGCAAAACAGGCCGCCGCCGGAGGGGAGTCCGTGTCCAGAAAGGCCCGCACCATCGGAGCCAGATCGGGCCACTCGGCGGAGGCGTAGCGCTCACTGCGCAACAGCTCCAGCCGGGGGCCGCAGAGGGCGTAGAGGGCCAGCAGGGTCTTGGTGCCGCCGATGTCCCCCGCCAGCACCGTGAGGCATTGCGTGGAGCTGGCCATGGTCAGCGGGGGGTCCCGTCGCCGCCGGCTGCCTGGTCCTCGGCCCCCAGGGCGAGACCGGCCGCGCGCTGCTGATTGGCCAGGCGGGCGGCCGCCAGCACGGCGCTGGCCGCCACCGTGCCGAGATCGCCGTCGCGGCGGCTGCGCAGGCTGATGGCGCCCGCTTCCACTTCCTTGGCACCGATCACCCCCAGCACGGGGATCTTCATCTGTTCGCCCGTGCGGATCAGCTTGTTGAGCCTGTCGCCGGAGCCATCCACGCTGCAGCGGATTCCTTCCTTGCGGAACTGCTCACTGAGGGAGTTTGCATAGGGGCGCACCTCGTCGGTGACGGGCAGCAGCCGGATCTGTTCCGGCGCCAGCCAGAAGGGAAAATCGCCGGCGTAGTTCTCGGTCATGATCCCGAAAAACCGCTCCAGGGATCCGAAGATGGCGCGGTGAATCATGATCGGGCGCTGGCGGCTGCCGTCGGCGGCCACGTAGTGCAGATCGAAGCGCTCGGGCAGGTTGAAGTCGAGCTGGATGGTGGAGCACTGCCACATCCGCCCGATCGCATCTTCGATCTTGAGGTCGATCTTGGGGCCGTAAAAGGCACCGCCTCCTTCATCCACCTTGTAGCTCCAGCCCTTGCGCTCCAGGGCCTCCACCAGGCCCTGGGTGGCCAGTTCCCACACGGCGTCCTCGCCGATCGACTTCGCCGGCCTGGTGGAGAGGTTGATCTCGTAGCTGCGGAAGTCGAAGGTGGAAAGAATCCGCTCGGTGAGATCGAGGATGGCGAGGATCTCGTCGCTGATCTGCTCCGGCAGGCAGAAGACGTGGGCATCGTCCTGGGTGAAGCCCCGCACCCGCATCAGCCCGTGCATCACTCCGGGCCGCTCGTAGCGGTACACCGTGCCGAGCTCGGCCCAGCGGATCGGCAGCTCCCGGTAGCTGCGCAGCGTGCTGGCGTAGGTGAGCACGTGGAAGGGGCAGTTCATCGGCTTGAGCTGGTATTGCCGCTCATCCACCTGCATGGGCCCGAACATGCTCTCGCTGTAGAAGTCGAGGTGGCCGGAGGTTTTCCACAGGCTCAGGTCGGCCACGTGGGGGGTGTACAGCAGCTCGTAGCCGGCGGCGAAGTGGGCCTCGCGCCAGAAGTTCTCGATCTCCAGGCGCATGCGGGCGCCGCGGGGATGCCAGAACACCAGGCCCGCGCCGGCTTCGTCCTCGATCGAGAACAGGTGCAGGTCGGTGCCCAGGCGGCGGTGGTCCCGGCGCAGGGCCTCGGCCTTGCGGCGCTTGTGCTCGGCCAGCTGCTCGGGGGTTTCCCAGGCGGTGCCGTAGATGCGCTGCAGCTGGGCCCTGGTCTCATCGCCGCGCCAGTAGGCCCCGGCCACACTCTCCAGCTCGAACGCCTTGGGGTTGAGCTCGCTGGTGTTGGCCACGTGGGGACCGGCGCAGAGGTCCCACCACTCCTCGCCGAGGGTGTAGAGGCTGATCGGCTCCTGGATGGAGGCCAGGATCTCCAGCTTGTAGGGCTCGTTCTGGGCGCGGATGCGCGCTTCGGCCTCGGCGCGGCTCACCTCGATCCGTTGCAGCGGCAGGCGGCGGCCAATGATCTTGCCCATCTCCTTCTTGATCGCCTTGAGATCGGCCTCGGTGAAGGGCTCGGGATGGTCAAAGTCGTAGTAGAAGCCGCTCTCGGTCCAGGGGCCGATCGTCACCTGGGCCCGGGGGAACAGCCGCTGCACCGCCATGGCCAGCACATGGCTCATCGAGTGGCGGATGCGCAGCAGCTGCTCGCTCTCGCTGGTCCTGGGCAGGGCCACCGGCTCTGGTGTGCCCTCCTGCTGCCTGGCCGTTGCCTCCGGATGGGGACGGGACGTGGGCGCGGAAGCGGGCACGGGCGGGAGCAGTCGACGGCGAAGGCCGATCCTACGCAGCCCTTCTAGGCTGGCTTTCATGACAGCCTCCCCTACTCCCCAGGAGCCTGCGTCCGATCTGCTGGAGCACCTGCTGGGTTCCCTGCTCGCTGATTTCGGGATCTGGTTCAGCCGCGGCGAGCTGTTGCTGGACCTCTGCCCTGACGGAGTGATGGCGGAGCCCGAACGCCTGCAGTTGCGCCAGCGGCTGGACGAGGCCCGCCGCGAGCTGGCAGCGGCCGCCAGCCTGCGCCGAGCCGCTCCGGTGCCGATGGCCCTCGGCCTGGACGCGATGGCTCCCTGGCACCAGCTGGTGCTGCGGGTCTGGTCCCTGTCGGCCAGCCTGCGGCGCAGTGGCGTGGCCCTGCCCCCCATGGACTGGCCCGAGCCCCCCGCCATGCCCGCTCTGCTGCCGCCCCCCGACGCGCTCGCCTGATGGCTCTCACCCAGCCGCGCCACCTCGGGGTGGCCTACCTGCTGTGGGCGCTGGGGCTGGTGGGCGTGTGTGGTATCCAGCGGTTCTACAGCCGCCGGCCCATCAGCGGCACCCTCTATCTGTTCACCTTCGGGCTGTGCTTCATCGGCCAGCTGGTGGATCTCTGGTTGCTGCCGGATGTGGTGGAACAGGCCAATGCCGTGCACCTGCTGCGGGCCCGGGGCGCCTCCCTCGAGCGCCAGTTGCTCCAGCTCGCTCGCACCAATGGCTCAGCTGGCTTCACCATCAACGATGCCCTGCTGGCCCTTGAGGGCCAACCGGGTGTGGGCAGTGAGCAGTTGCGCAGCGAGATCGAGCGACTGCTGCATGGGCACCTTCTCGATGTGGGCAACGACGAGCGCGGCCGGGTGATCTACCGCGAGCCCTAGGCAGGGTTGCCGCTCGTGCTGTTGCGCCGGGCCTCGCCCAGGGCCGCCTGGTAGAAGCGGCTGAGCTCCTGGCGGCTCTTCACCGGCTGGCCGTAGTAGCTGCTGCCATGGCGGTAGGGGATCGAGGCCCACTCGGGCGCCAACCGCGCCATGACCTCGCTGTCGAGGCCCTGGCGATCGAAGCGGGTCAGGGCGCGTCGGCGCTGGATCAGGTAGAGGGCGGCCTGGTCCTGGTTGTGGGGCTCGAAGCTGCGCAGCCCCAGCCTGCGCGACACCTCATGCCAGGTGCTGGGCAGAAACTGGTAGGCGCCTGCGGCTGCACTGGTGTACATGCGCCGCACGCTGATTTCGGGGTGGCGCTGAAAGCTCTGGAAGAGTTGGCCGCCATACATCACCCGGTAGCCCTCATCGCGACCACCCTTCCAGGTGCCCTCGGCGTAGCGGATCGTGTTGAGCAGGGCCCTGCGCTCCGGCGTGACCGTGAAGGGGCCGTCGGGGCTGCGCACGGCCACCCTGGTGGAGGCAGGCAGCTGGGGGGTCGGGGCAGCCAGGCTTGCAGGGCCTCCTGGCAGCTCGGCCGAGGAGGCCAGGGTGGTGGGCACCGTGGCGGCAAGGCACAGGGCGATGGCCAGGGGGGTGCGGGAGAGCTTCTGGAACAAGGAGCTGGTCAGGCAATGCAGGTGCGAGTCGCCATACGTTGCTGATCGGGGTGCGTTGCGAGCGACCCCCCCAGCTGGGGGGTAGACATCGGCGCCGCCGTGTGCATTCCCTGATGCTGTGACCATGGCGACAGTCCGTAGACCGCTGCCGTGTGGGTGCTTTTACTTAGTCATGTGGTCAGCGGCGTTGGGCTGGTGTCAGGAGGTGGCCCAGCCCTCTGGCATCAGCAGGCCTGATCATTTCTGCAGAGACTGTTAAGACTCCGGCTGCTGGGCTCGGCTCCTGGGCGGCAGGAAGCCAAGGCAATGTTCCACCCGCCGCAGGGTGGTCTCGGCCACGGTGTCCGCCCGGGCGCGGCCATCGGCCAGCACCTGCTCCAGGGCTGTGGGGTCGGCCCGCCACATGCGGTAGCGCTCCTGCACCGGGTTGAGGGCCTCGATCAGGGCCTCGGTGAGCAGGGGCTTGAAGCGCCCCCAGCCCATCTCGGCGCACTCCAGGGCGGCGGCGTCGCGGCTCTGGTCGCTGAGCAGGGCGTAGAGGCCCAGCAGGTTGTCCGCTTCGGGACGCTCCGGGTTGCCGAATTCCAGACCCAGGGTGGGGTCGGTCTTGGCGCGCTTGATCTTGCGGGTGATCAGCTCGGGCGGATCCAGCAGCGCAATCCGGGAGCCCTCGTTGGGATCGCTCTTGCTCATCTTGCTGCGCCCGTCACTGAGGCTCATCACCCGGGCTCCCTCCCGCAGGATCAGGGGTTCGGGCACCTTCAGCACCGGCTGACGCTCCCCGTCGGGCCCTGGGGTGCCAAAGCGGGCGTTGATGCGCTGCTGGGCAATGTCGCGGGCCAGCTCCAGATGCTGCTTCTGGTCTTCGCCCACGGGCACCAGATCGGCGTCATAGAGGAGGATGTCGGCCGCCATCAGCACCGGGTAGTCGAGCAGTCCCGCCGACACCTGGTCGCCCTGCTTCACGGCCTTTTCCTTGAACTGGATCATCCGCTCCAGCCAGTTGAGCGGCGTCACGCAATTGAGCAGCCAGCAGAGGGCGCTGTGGGCCCGCACATGGCTCTGCACGAACACGGTCGAGCGGGCCGGGTCGATGCCGCAGGCCAGGTAGAGGGCGGCGGTGCTCAGGGTGGCCTCCGCCAGGGCGGCGGGATCGTGGGGCACCGTGATGGCGTGCAGGTCCACCACACAGAAGAAGGTGTCGTGGCTCTCCTGCAGGTCGACCCAGTTGCGGATGGCGCCGAGCCAGTTGCCGATGTGCAGACCTCCGGTGGGCTGAACGCCGGAGAGCACCCGGGGCCGTGCCATCTCCCCTCAGCTCCCCTGGACGCTGGGCTGTTCAGCGGCTTCAGGCGCGGCTTCTGGGGTGCCTTCCGGGGCCGCTTCTGAGGCTGGTTCCTTGACGGCTTCAGCGATCGGCGCGCTGGGCTTGGGTCTGGGGGGCCGAGCGAAGGGATCAACGCGGTCCTGCCGTTCTGGTCTGGTCCCGCGCCCCTCGGAACCAGGGCGACGGCCACCGCGGCCACCCTCTCGCCCACCCTCGCGGACTCCGTCCCGCTGGCCATCCGCAGCTGCGGGCTGGTTGCGCAGTTCGGTCACAAGGGCATCGAGCTTGCCTTCCTCGAGCAGTTGGGCCACGGTGCGCAGGCAGAAGCCGAGCACAGCCACGGTGGAGCGCAGGCGGAAGGCCTCCTGCACAGCCCGGGCCGCGCGCATCTCGTTATCGCTCAGGCGGATCCGGAACCCACCGGGCTCACGGTTGCCGCCGGATCTCCCGGCCTGGGGCAGGGCCGTGCTCGTCTCGTCAGCCATGGCGGCCATCTAAGGAGTCAGGCGCAAGTGTGCCGCATCGACGGACGCAGGGGTTTGAGCCACAGGACCCGGTGCGGCTCGGCGCTGAAGGCCCTCGGTAGCTGCAGCACGGGCAGTGAGCGCAGCTCGGTGCTCCCCATCTGCTGGCGGTAGCGCGCCAACAGGGTCTGGTAGCTGGTGAGGGTCCAGCCCGGGTTCCTGGCGTGTTGCTGCCAGTAGGTCCGCTGGGCCTCCTGGCAGGCCGGCTGACCGAACTCCTCCCAGCAGCGCAGCTCCGCCAGCCAGGGGTCCTCCCCCGCCTTCACCAGTTCGCGGTAGCGGGACAGCTCCGGGGCCTCAGCGCTGCAGTCGGGTGGCCACTGCTGGGCCAGCTGGCCCACGGGCACGGCCCGCAGGCGCAGCCAGCAGCGCTCATGCACCACCACGGGCAGGTCGCCGCTCCAGCCGCTGGCCCTGGCCAGGTCGGCGTGCCAAGCCAGCAACTGCCGCCGTTGGCCCGCCGTGAAACCCTCGGCCCCATCGCCTGTCATGGCCCCGGGTCAGCTGTTGGACCTGCCCCTGACACTGGATGGTCCTGCAAGTGCCGCCACGCTATTGCTGATTGGGGAGGCGCGCTGCCCCCAGGTGAGCTAGAGAGATGCAGCTCCGCTGGTGACCTGTTGACGCCGCCACTGCCGTCCGAGCTTCCTCACACAGCAGCCTCGACAACAGCCTCGACAACAGCCTTGCCGACGCCTTGGCCACCCTCCGGCCTGGGGCCTGCCGGCACCCCTCCGGCCACCCTGCTGGCCATGGTGGCCCGGCGCTGGTGGCCGATCGGGGCCGCCGTGGTTGGTGGGGGTGTGTTGCTGGACGGTGTGGGCCACCTCTCCGGGCTGCCGGTGGTGTCGGCCGGAACCGGGGTGCTGGTGCTGGCCGCCGGATGGTGGCTGCTGCGCCATCCGGCCCCCCCGGCCGTGGTGAATCCCGGCGACGTGGCGGGCTGGCTGAAGCGGCTGGAGGCGATGCAGGAGCAGTTTCTGCTGCTGGAGGCGCCTGAGCCCAAGCGGTTGGCTTCCAAGGAGCCTGCGCCTGTGGCGTCTGCTGCGGCGAGCCCCACCGCGTCACCAGCCCTGACCAAGGCTGCCGATCTCCCTGCCCAACGGCGCGCCCGGGATCTGGCCAGCCAGCGGGCCCTGTTGGAGCGCTCCGGTCTCACCCTCGGCGTGGCCGCCACGGCAGCGTCTCCCCAGGAGCAGCAGTCCCTGCTGGCCCAGGCCCTGCGCGGCTCGGTGCCGCTGACGCTGCAGTGGTCACGGCCCCTGCCCAGCTGGAGTGACAGCTGGACGTGGCCCGAGCCGTTTGAGTCTGTCGATGCGCTGATCTACTGGCTGCGCATGCCCCTGGGGGCCGCTGATCTGCGCTGGATTGAAGCGCTTCCCCAGGGCCTGCCCACCTGGTTGCTGGTGGAGCACCACGACGGCCGCGAGCCAGCCTCCCTGGCCGAGGAGCTGAGGGCCCAGCTGCCGCTCGGGCCAGCCCAGAGCCTGCTGTTCTGGTCGCCCCAGCACACAGCACTGGAGAAGCTGCTGGCTCCTCTGGCCACCCAGCTGGGGCGACGGGCCGGGGCCCTGCGCCACGAGCGCCGGCTGCGGGGGCTGCGCACCCTGCACGGGCGTTGGCAGAGCGAACTGGAAAGCCTGCGGCGGCAGCGCTTCTCGCGGCTGCAGCAACGCACCCAGTGGCTGGTGGCCGCTGGCGTGGTGGCGGCACCGTTGCCCTCCCTGGATCTGGTGGTGCTGGCGGTGGCCAACGGCCTGATGCTGCAGGAGATGGCCAGGCTCTGGCAGTGCCCCTGGACGGCGGAGCAGTTGCGCGCGGCCGCCCTCGAGCTGGGCCGGGCCTCCCTGGCCCTGGGGGTGGTGGAGTGGAGCACCCAGATGCTGGCCTCGCTGATCAAGCTGCATGGCGCCACCTGGTTGGTGGGTAGCGCCATTCAGGCCCTCAGCGCCGCCTACCTCACCCGGGTGGTGGGCCGGGCGATGGCCGACATGCTCGCCCTCTCGGCCGGGGTGCCGGATCCAGATCTGCAGCGCATCAAACGGGAAGCGCCCCTGCTGGTCGCCAGGGCGGCCGAGGCGGAAAAACTCGACTGGAGTGGCTTCCTGCAGCAGGGTCAGCAGTGGTGGCGAGCCCAGCAGGTCAGCTCGGCCTCGGCCTGAAACATGTGAAGCCTTTGTTGCGGGCGCATTTAAGTTTTGCGAAGCAATCCCACGAATGTTGAGATTCGGTGTTGCACCAGGGCGTTCTGCGTAGGGTTTTGAAGAGCTTCTGATCCAGAAGCCCGTTCTGTTCCTCCATACCCGACCCTTCGGGGTCCTCCTGCCATGACCACTGCTGTACGCAGCGGCCGCGCAACAAGCTGGGAAAGCTTCTGCCAGTGGATCACCTCCACCAACAACCGCATCTATGTCGGTTGGTTCGGCGTGCTGATGATTCCCTGCCTTCTGGCGGCCACCATCTGCTTCATTGTGGCGTTCATCGCCGCTCCCCCCGTTGACATTGACGGCATCCGTGAGCCTGTAGCCGGCTCCTTCCTGTATGGCAACAACATCATCTCCGGTGCTGTTGTGCCCTCCAGCAATGCCATCGGCCTGCACTTCTATCCCATCTGGGAAGCCGCCAGCCTCGACGAGTGGCTCTACAACGGCGGCCCGTACCAGCTGGTGGTGTTCCACTTCCTGATCGGCATCTCGGCCTACATGGGCCGTCAGTGGGAGCTCAGCTACCGCCTCGGCATGCGGCCCTGGATCTGTGTGGCCTACAGCGCCCCTCTGTCGGCTGCCTTTGCCGTGTTCCTGATCTATCCCTTCGGCCAGGGGTCCTTCTCGGACGCCATGCCCCTCGGCATCAGTGGCACCTTCAACTTCATGCTGGTGTTCCAGGCTGAGCACAACATCCTGATGCACCCCTTCCACATGCTGGGTGTGGCCGGTGTGTTCGGTGGCTCCCTGTTCTCCGCCATGCACGGTTCTCTGGTCACCAGCTCCCTGGTGCGTGAAACCACCGAGAGCGAGAGCCAGAACTACGGCTACAAGTTCGGCCAGGAGGAAGAGACCTACAACATCGTGGCTGCCCACGGTTACTTTGGTCGCCTGATCTTCCAGTACGCCAGCTTCAACAACAGCCGCAGCCTGCACTTCTTCCTGGCGGTGTGGCCGGTGGTGGGCATCTGGTTCACCAGCCTCGGGGTGAGCACGATGGCGTTCAACCTGAACGGTTTCAACTTCAACCAGTCGATCCTGGATGCCCAGGGCAAGGTGGTGCCCACCTGGGCCGATGTGATCACCCGCGCCAACCTTGGCATGGAAGTGATGCACGAGCGCAACGCCCACAACTTCCCCCTGGATCTGGCTGCAGTGGAGTCCACCCCCGTGGCCCTCACCGCCCCGGCCATTGGCTGACGCTGCTGGCCCAACAGCCCGCCTCCGCCGCTTCTGCTCTCCTCACCCCCGCTGCGGCGGGGGTTTTTCATGGACAGCCCCGGCCCCCTCAGGGTCAGGCGGTTGGTGCCGCCATGTTGCAGAGCATTGCGGCGGGCCGGGGCCTCTCGGGTCGTCTGAGCGCGTTTCGTAACGTCCCCTACGGAACCTGAAGCAGCTGCATGGGTCCTCGATCGGCAGGCGCCCGCGGCCCCTTGCCCGGCTTGAGCCGCCTCGGGCGCCCCCTCGTGGCAGCCCTGGCTGCCCTGCTGATGGCCGCCTGCGACTCCCCCAGCCCCGAGGCGCGCCAGGACCCCGAGGATGACCGCCCGGTGGTGCTCACCACCTTCACGGTGCTGGCAGACATGGCCCGCCAGGTGGCCGGCGATCGCCTGCAGGTGGAGTCGATCACCAAGCTGGGTGCTGAGATCCATGGCTACGAACCCACCCCCAGTGACGTGGAGCGTGCCAGCCGGGCCGACCTGATCCTGGAGAACGGCCTCAACCTGGAGCTCTGGTCCCGCAAGTTCACGGCGGCGGCCGGCAACGTGCCCGTGGTCACGCTCACCGAGGGGATCACACCCCTGCCCATCGCCGAGGATGCCTACGCCGGCAAGCCCAATCCCCATGCCTGGATGTCGCCCCAGAAGGCCAAGCGCTACATCGACAACATCGTGAGCGCCTTCACTCGCCTGGACCCCGACGGCGCCGCCAGCTTCCGGGCCAATGGCGAGGCCTACAAACAACAGCTGGCCCAGCTGGATCAGGAGCTGCGAGCTTCCCTGGCCACGATTCCGGAGTCGCGGCGGCTGCTGGCCACCTGCGAGGGCGCGTTCACCTATCTCGCCCATGACTACGGCCTCACCGAGGCCTACCTCTGGCCGGTGAACGCCGAGAGTCAGGTCACGCCCAAGCGGATGGCCCGCCTGATCGACATGGTCCGCGACCGCCAGGTGCCCGCGGTGTTCTGCGAGAGCACCGTGAGCGATGCCTCCCAGCGGCAGGTGGCCAAGGCCGCCGGCGCCAGCTTTGGTGGCACCTTCTACGTGGACTCCCTCTCCACGCCCGCTGGGCCGGCTCCCACCCTGCTCGCCATGCAACGCCACAATGTGGGCCTGATCCAGCGGGGTCTGGGCACCCCTGAGAGCAACGGAGTGACCCCATGAGGGCAGCCCGACCACCACTGGGCGCCGAGCGGTTGCGGATCGAGGCCGACCAGGTCTGCGTTGACTACAACGGCACCATGGCCCTGCACGACGCCAGCCTGCGGCTGGAGGCCGGCTGCATCTGCGGCCTGGTGGGCATGAACGGCGCAGGCAAAACCACCCTGTTCAAGGCCTTGATGGGCTTCCTGCGCCCCTCCAAGGGCTACATCCGCATTAACGGCCTGTCTGTGCGCGAGGCCCAGCGCCAGCAAGCCGTGGCCTACGTGCCCCAGAGCGATGGCGTCGACTGCGCTTTCCCCGTGTCGGTCTGGGACGTGGTGATGATGGGCCGCTACGGCTCAATGAATCTGCTGCGGCTGGCCCGGCCCTCTGATCGGGCCGCGGTGCGCCATGCCCTCGAGCGCGTCGAGCTGCTGGAGCTGCGCAACCGGCCGATCGGCTCCCTTTCTGGTGGCCAGCGCAAGCGGGCGTTCCTGGCCCGGGCCATCGCCCAGGGCGCCTCGGTGCTGTTGCTGGATGAGCCCTTCAATGGCGTGGACGTGCGCACGGAGAAGCTGATGGCCGATCTGTTCGTGCAATTCCGCAAGGAGCAGCGCTCGATCCTGATCTCCACCCACGACCTCAGCCACGTGCGCAACTTCTGCGACCGGGTGGTGCTGATCAACAAGACCGTGCTGGCCTACGGCGAGACCTCCGAGGTGTTCACACCGGAGAACCTCTCGCTCACCTTCGGGGGCCTGCCGCCCAACCTGCTGATGGGCCCCACCCCCTCCCGCGAGAACGGGCGATGACGGCCTCCCTGGCGACGGGCCTGCCGCTCACCTGGCTGCTGGAGCCGATCAGCCACGGCTTCATGGTGCGGGCCCTGCTGGTGAGTGCCCTGGTGGGGGGCGTGTGCGGCCTGCTCTCCTGTTACATGACGCTCAAGGGCTGGGCGCTGATGGGCGATGCCGTGTCCCATGCGGTGATGCCCGGCGTGGTGGTGGCCTACGCCCTGGGCCTGCCGTTCTCGGTGGGGGCCTTCGTGTTCGGGGTGGGCTCGGTGGCCGTGATCGGCTTCGTCAAACAGAAGTCCAGGGTGAAGGAAGACACGGTGATCGGCCTGGTGTTCACGGGCTTCTTCGCCCTCGGCCTGGTGCTGATTTCGAAGATCCGCAGCAACATCGATCTCACCCACATCCTGTTTGGCAATGTGCTGGGCATCTCTGCCGGCGACATCACCGACACCCTGGTGATCTGCGCCATCGTGCTGGCGGTGTTGCTGGTGCTGCGCCGCGATCTGATGCTGTTCTGCTTCGATCCCACCCACGCCCGTTCGATCGGCATCAACACCGGCCTGCTGCATTACCTGCTGCTCTCGGTGTTGTCCCTGGCGGCGGTGGCGGGCCTGCAGACCGTGGGCATCATCCTGGTGGTGGCGATGCTGGTCACCCCCGGGGCCACGGCCTACCTGCTCACCGATCGCTTCGACCGCATGACCCAGCTGGCGGTGGCCAGCAGCGTGTTCTCCAGCGTGGGAGGGGTGTATGTGAGCTACTGGAGCGACAGCTCCACGGCCGGTTGCATCGTGCTGGTGCAGACCTTCCTGTTCCTGCTCGCCTTCTTGTTTGCCCCGCGCCACGGCATCTTCAGGCAGCACCAGTCCTGAACCAGCCGGTCACGGCAACCCCTTCGCCCGCGCCAGTGCCAGCCTCCTCTGCCGTACCCCAGCCTGATTCCCCCCGCGCCGATCAGCGCTGGCCCTGGTGGCCCCTGTTGCCGCTCTACCCCTATGGCCGCCGCCGCACCCTGGTGCGGGAGCTGATCCCCGATCAGGTGTGGAGCTTCGAGCAGCTGCAGGGGCTGCTGTATGTGGCCGTGCCGATTCGCATGACGGTGCTGCGGCTGGCCGGGGGGTTGCTGCTCTACGGCGCCCTGCCCCCTACCCGGGAACTGCGCCGGGCGCTGGAGCAGCTGGAGCAGCGCTACGGGCCCGTGCTCTGCATCGTGCTGCCCACCAGCTCAGGACTGGAGCACAAGCTGCCCCTGCCGGCCCTGGCCCGGGCCTTTCCCACCGCCCAGGTGTGGATCAGTCCGCGCCAGTGGAGTTTTCCCCTGCGGTTGCCTCTGGACTGGCTGGGCTTCCCCAGGGCCCGCACGCGGGTGCTGTTGGAGCAGGGGGTGCCCTTCCCCCAGGAGCTCGACTGGGTGGCCCTGGGTCCGCTGGACCTGGGGCTGGGCACGTTCATGGAGGTGGCCTGCCTGCACCGCGGCAGCGGCAGCCTGCTGGTGACGGATGCCCTGGTGGCGATCGGCCCCGAGCCCCCCGCCCTGTTCGAGGCCGATCCCACCCCCCTGCTGTTCCATGCCCGCGACCGCGGCGATGAGCCCCTGCACGACAGCGCCGAGCGCCGCCAGCGGGGCTGGCAGCGCCTGGTGCTGTTTGCCTCCTACCTCAGGCCCGAGCGGCTCCAGGTGCCTGGCCTGCTGGAGCAGCTGCGCTATTCCATGGCACCGGGGCTGCGGCGGGCCCAGGCCTACTTCGGGCTCTATCCCTTCCAGTGGCTGCCGGGCTGGCAGGAGGAGTTTGCCTCCCTGGTGCCCTCCGGTGGCCTGCAGCTGCAGGTGGCTCCCGTGCTGGAGCGGCTGGTGTTTCCCCGCTGCCGGCCGGCCCTGCTGGCCTGGATCCGCCGCCTGGCTGCCCTGGAGGGGGTCCGCCAGGTGATCCCGGCCCACTACGAGGCGCCGGTGCCCTGCGATTCCTCTTGCCTCGAGGCCCTGGCTGCGGCCCTGGAGGCCCGTCCCTGGGCTCCGGCCGAATCCAGCTGGAAGTTTCTGGCCAGCGTCGATGCCGCCCTGCTGCGCTGGGGCGTGGTTCCCGAGAAACCGGGTTGCTGAGGACCCCCTAGGGCCCAGGGGACGCCTGTCTCAAGGGTTCCTATGCTTCAGAAGCGGCAATCGGCACTTCTGAAGGCCTTCAGAGCCTCAGTTCGCCGGGGTCGGCGTCGCAGGGGTCGGAATCGCCGCCATCGCTGGAGAGCAGGCTGGTGTCCAGTTCCATGCGCTGCTCCATCTGGCGCAGGAAATAGCCGGTCATCATGGCCGAGGCGAGCAGGCCGGCCAGGTTGTCGCGGTTGGTCTGGATCTTCACCTCGAAGTGCTCGCCCGGCAGCATGCCGAGCAGGCCCTGCACGTTGTGGCGAATGATGTCCTGGATGTCGCCGCTGGCCGAGCGGGCCACCCGCTGCAACACATCCGGAGACTGTTCCTGGAGGTACTGGATCAGCGAATTGCCACTGATGGCTTCATTGTCCGTGGTCAGGAACTCCGGGTTGAACATCTTCCGGTGTGCTCCGCATCACCACGAAACCTTAACCCAGTCCTTGCGACAAGCCGAGATCGTCTGTTGTTCGGGAAAACCGAATCGCACCGAACCGCTGCAGGGGCCAGTAGCGCCATACGGCCGCCCCGACCAGCTCGCTCTCCGGCAGGGGGCCCCAGAGGTGGGAATCGAGGCTGGCGTTGCGGTTGTCCCCCAGCACCAGCACCTGCTGGGGTGGCACCTGCACGGGCCCGAAGCTGTAGTCCATCGGTTCGGCGGCCCAGTCGGTCTGCACGGCCTGGCCGTTGCGCCAGAGCCTGCCCTGACGCACCTCCACCTGGTCCCCCGCCCTGGCCACGACCCGCTTGATCAGGGCGGCCTCCGGGGCATAGCCCGCCGCCACCAGCGCCGCTGGGGGGTGGAACACCACCACCGTGCCCACGGGCAGGGGCCGGTGCAGGCGGGTTCGCACCTTCTCCACCAGCACCCTGTCGCCTAACTCCAGGGTGGGCAGCATCGAACCGGAGGGAATCCAGCGCGGCTCCACCACGGCCCAGCGCAGCAGCAAGGCCACGGCGACCCACAACAGCAGGGGCAGCAGCTGGCGTCGCAGGCTCTGCAGGGCTGATGCCGGCCCCTGGCTGGTTTCGGACTCTGGCGGGGAGGGGGACAAGCCGGTGGCCAGGATGGTGGACCCATCCTGCTCCTGAGGGCGTGGACCTGGCTCGCCGCAACCTCGAGGCCTCCGTGCGCCTGCTCCAGGCCCTGGTGGCGGCCGGCCTGGAGCTGGTGGTGGTCTGCCCGGGCAGTCGCTCCGGCCCGCTGGCGGTGGCCGCGGGGCTGCTGGAGGGTCCGCGCCTGCGGCTGCTCACCGCCGTGGATGAGCGCTCGGCTGGGTTTTTTGCCCTCGGCCATGGCCGGGCCTCGGGGCACGCCGCCGCTGTGATCACCACCTCCGGCAGTGCGGTGGCCAACCTGCTGCCCGCCTGTGTGGAGGCTGATTTCGGCACGATCCCGCTGCTGCTGATCAGCGCCGACCGTCCGCAGCGGCTCAAGGGCTGTGGTGCCAACCAGGCCGTCAACCAGGAGCAGTTTCTGCAGGCCAGCGTGCGCCTGCTGTTGCATGGGGACCCTGAGGGGCTGGCGGCGATGACCGCCGCGGAGCTGCAGCAGCTGGCGGCGCGGGCGATGGCCGCCACGGCGCCTTGCCAGGGGCTGCCCCCTGGCCCCGTGCATCTGAATCTGCCCCTGGAGGAGCCCTTGCACGGGGATGCCCTGGCCCTGGAGCTCGCCAGGGGATTGGCGGCCCGGCTGGAGGCCGAGCTGCTGGCACGGGACCCGGCCGGCGGTTTGGGGCCTGCCTCCAGCCCGGCAGGGACTGGGCCGCTGGCCTGGCCCCTGGAGGCCGCGTCGATCGGCAGCGGTGGCCTCGATCCCGATCAGCCTGGGCTGGTGGTGGCCGGCCCCTGGCGGGGCCTGCCCCAGCACGGCCCGGCCTACCGCGAGGCCGTGGCGGCGTGGCAGCGGCGCAGCGGCTGGCCCGTGCTGGCCGACGGCCTCAGCGGCTTGCGGGGTTGGCCGGGCCTGGAGCTGGTGACCGTGGCGGATCTGCTGCCCGACCCCCCGCCGGTTGCGCTGCTGGCCCCCCAGCTGCTGCGGCTTGGCCCCCTGCCGGCGAGTCGGCGGCTGCAGCACCTGCTGCGCCGCTGTGGCGGCCGGCAGTTGCTGATCAGCGAGGGCGAGCCCCGCAACCTCGATCCGCTGGGCACGGCCTCGGGCCAGTGGCCGGCCGGGCTGGCCGCCTGGATTTCCCAGTTGCCCTCTGAGGTCCGCTGCGGGGTACCGGGCACCGCCAGCCAGGCCCTCGCCGGCCGCTGGCAGGCCCTGGAGCGGCAGCTGCAGGCTGGCCTCGACACGGCCCTGGCCCCGCCGGCCTGGGGCGAGCCGGCCCTGGCGCGCCAGCTGAGCCTGCTGTTGCCGCCCTCCCTGCCGCTGGTGATCGCCAACAGCTCCCCCGTGCGCGACTGGGACAGCTTTGCTGCCGCCGCAGCTCCCTTCCGGGAGGTGTATGCCTTCCGGGGCGCCTCCGGCATCGACGGCACCCTGTCGCTGGCCTGCGGCGTGGCGGAGGCCGTCGGGGCGGCGGTGCTGCTCTGCGGCGATCTGGCCCTGCTGCACGACAGCAACGGCTGGCTCTGGCGGCGCCAGCTGGGCGGGAGGCTCACCGTGGTGCTGATCGACAACGGCGGCGGCGGCATCTTCGAGCAGCTGGCGATCCGTCCCCAGCAGCCGGCGCCCCTGGATTTCGAGCGGCTGTTCGCCATGCCCCAGGCCGTGGATCCCCTCGCCCTGGCCGCAGCCCACGGCGTGCCTGGCCGGGAGGTGGCCGCCGCCGCAGAGCTGCCGCCGGCCCTGAGCTGGGCCCTCGAGCAACCGCTGGCTCTGCTGCGGCTCTGCAGCGACCGCCGTCGCGACGCCGCCGAGCGGCAGGCCCTGCGCAGAATGGCCAGCGTCCCGGCCCCGCCTCCATGACCGCCGTTCCCGTGAGCTGGCAAGAGGCCGGTCGCTACCAGGACATCCGCTTTGAACTCTGCGACGAGGGCATCGCCCGCATCACCATTGACCGGGCCCACAAGCGCAATGCCTTCCGGCCCCTCACGGTGCAGGAGCTCTGCGATGCCTTTGCCCGGGTGCGCGACAACCCTCGCATCGGCGTGGTGCTGTTCACCGGGGCCGGCCCGGCGGCCGATGGGGGCTGGGCCTTCTGCGCCGGCGGCGACCAGAGCGTGCGCGGCGATGGCGGTTACGTGGATGAGCAGGGTCTGCCCCGGCTCAATGTGCTTGACCTGCAGCGGCTGATTCGCAGCCTGCCGAAGGTGGTGATCGCCCTGGTGGCGGGCTACGCCATCGGCGGTGGCCAGGTGCTGCACCTGCTCTGCGACCTCTCGATCGCCGCCGACAACGCCCGCTTCGGTCAGACCGGCCCGCGGGTGGGCAGCTTCGATGGCGGCTTCGGGGCCTCCTACCTCGCCCGGGTGGTGGGCCAGCGCAAGGCCCGGGAGATCTGGTTCCTGTGCCGCCAGTACGACGCCGACCAGGCCCTGGCCATGGGGCTGGTGAATGCGGTGGTGCCGCTGGAGCAGCTGGAGGCCGAGGGCCTGGCCTGGGCCCGGGAGGTGCTGCAGCACAGCCCCACCGCCATCCGTTGTCTCAAGGCCGCCTTCAACGCCGAAACCGACGGCATGGCCGGGCTTCAGGAGCTGGCCGGCCAGGCCACCCACCTCTTCTACCGAACCGCCGAGGCCCAGGAGGGGCGCGATGCCTTCCTGGAGAAGCGCCCGCCGGACTTCTCCGGCTCCGCCTGGCTGCCGTGAGGTCAAGTCGCCTGCCCAGGCCAGTGCTTCGGCTGGCCCTGCCTGCCCTGGTCGGGGCTGGACTGGCTGCCCTGCAGCCGGTGGGGGGGTCGGCCGCTCAGCCGGGCGCCGTGGCGGTGTCAGGGAAGCCAGGCCCGCAACGGGAACTGGTGCTCGATCGGCGCCAGCGCCATGTGCGGGTTCTGGACAGCGGCCGGGAAGTGCGCCGCTTCCCCGTGGCCGTGGGCCGGCCCGGCTGGGAGACGCCGGTGGGGCGGTTTCAGGTGATCGAGCTGGTGAAGGATCCGATCTGGGAGCATCCCGCCACGGGCCAGCGCGTGCCCCCCGGGCCCGCCAATCCCCTGGGCAGCCGTTGGATCGGCTTTCACCGCGACTGCCTCGGACGCAGCGGCTTCAATGGCCGCGAGTACCTGGTGGTGGAGGGCTGCGTCAGCTCCGGCTTCCACGGCACCCCCAACCGCGAGAGTGTCGGCCAGGCCGTCTCCCACGGCTGTGTGAGGCTGCTCGATGAGCATGCCCGGGAGCTCTTCGACCTGGTCAGCGTGGGCACCCCGGTCACCGTGTTGCCCTGACGGGACCCCCCCTAAAGTTGCGCCCTCCCTGGGCCGATCAGCATGCGGGTTCTGTTTGCAGCAGCTGAATGCGCCCCGCTGGTCAAGGTGGGGGGCATGGGGGATGTGGTGGGCTCGCTGCCGCCGGCCCTGGCGGCCCTCGGCCACGACGTGCGCACCATCCTCCCCGGCTATGGCCGGCTCTGGTCGCGTCTGCAGATCCCGGCTGAACCGGTGTGGCGCGGTCACACCATGGGCAACGACTTCGCGGTGTTCGAGGCCCGCCATCCCAGCAACGGCCTGCTGCTCTATCTGGTGGGCCATCCCGTGTTCGACGCCGAGCGCATCTACGGCGGCGAGGATGAGGATTGGCGCTTCACCTTTTTTGCCAGTGCCACGGCGGAATTCTGCTGGCATCACTGGAAGCCCCAGGTGCTGCACTGCCACGACTGGCACACGGGCATGCTGCCGGTGTGGATGCATCAGGACCCGGAAGTCAGCACGGTGTTCACCATTCACAATCTGCGCTATCAGGGCCCCTGGCGCTGGAAGCTGGACGGCATGACCTGGTGCCCGTGGTACATGCAGGGCGACCACACGATGGCTGCGGCGCTTCTCTATGCCGACCGCGTCAATGCCGTGTCACCCACCTACGCCAAGGAGATCCGCACGCCGCAGTACGGCGAGGCGCTGGATGGTCTGCTCAATTTCATCAGCGGCAAACTGCGCGGCATCCTCAACGGCATCGACACCGAGGACTGGAATCCCGCCACCGATCCCAGCCTGCCGGCCCGCTTCAGTGCCGCCGACCTGGCCCCCCGGGCCGAAAACAAACAGGCCCTGCAGAAACACTTCGGCCTGACGCCGAGCCCGCGCTCCTACCTGATGGGAGTGGTGAGCCGGCTGGTGGACCAGAAGGGGGTGGATCTCCTGCTGCAGGTGGCCGATCGAGTGCTCGCCTACACCGACAGTCAGATCGTGGTGCTCGGCACAGGCGATCGCAACATCGAATCGGGCCTCTGGCAGATGGCGGCCCGCCATCCTGGCCGCTTCGCGGTGTTCCTCACCTACGACGACGCCCTGGCACGGTTGATCTACGGGGGCAGTGATGCCTTCCTGATGCCCAGCCGCTTCGAGCCCTGTGGCATCAGCCAGATGCTGGCGATGCGCTACGGCTCGGTGCCCGTGGTGCGGATGGTGGGCGGGCTGGTGGACACCGTGCCCCCCAACGACCCCCTGGCCGGCACGGGCACGGGCTACGGCTTCGACCGCTTCGAGCCCATCGACTTCTACACCGCGATTGTGCGTTCCTGGGAGGCCTACCGGCACCAGGACAGCTGGCAGCAGCTGCAGCGCCGCGGCATGGGCATGGACCTCAGCTGGGCCCGCTCTGCCCTCGCCTACGACGCCATGTACCGGGATGTCTGTGGCATCAAGGAGCCGACGCCCGAGGCCGCCGAGGTGGAGCGCTTCTCCCAGGGCCAGGATGCCGACCCCAGCCGCAAGGGGCTGGCGGGCCTGCTGCGCCGCCGCTGAGTGAGATCCCAGTCCGCTGGGGGCAGTGCCTGTGGCCGGGCCCAGTCCTGAGAGCGACGGAGCCGGCCGCGCTGAGGCTGCCTCCGCCCTGCCGGCTCCTTACGTGGACCCCTGGCGGCTGCTGCGCCGCGATCTGGGGGCGGTGGCGGCCAGCACTCGCCTGCGGCTGCGGGAGCTGGTGCGGCTCAACCGTCAGGGAGACCTGCCGTGCCCGGCCTTCTGGCCCGGCCCCTGGGCCGCCTGGTTCTGGCCCCTGGTGCTGGCGGCGGCCCTGGGGGCCCTGCTCGCCCTGGGGGCCCTGCTGCTGCCGGCCCTGCCCTGGTCGCGCCCCCCCGCCGCCGTGCCGGCCGAGCCCCGCACCTCGGTGAACGGCTTTGCCGCAGCTGGAGATGGCCCTGCCGCTGAGTCTCCGGATGGCTCCATGCAGCCTGGCCAGACGGCCACGGGCAGCGAGCCGAGGCCGGGTGCGTCGCAGCCCAAGCCGCTGCCCCCTTCTCCTCCCGCCTCGGCGCTGCCACCGCCAGGGGTGCCGGCGCCCTCCGCCGAGGATCCCCTGCTGGAGGCCTTCCAGGAGACGACCCCCGAGGGGGATCTGGTGCTCCAGGTGAAGCCGGCGCCGGCGGCCCGTCTGCCCCTGCTCCAGCTTCAGCTCGACCGTGGCTGGGCGGGCCTGCCGGCGGCAGAGCGGCAGCGGCTGGCTGATGGTTGGCAGCAGCGCAGCCGCCAGCTGGACTACGACGCCCTGGAGCTGCGGGATCCGGAGGGCCGGCTTCTGGCCCGATCGGCCCGGGTGGGTTCAGGCATGATCCTGCTTTCCCCGCCCTGACCTGCGCCATGCCCCTGCGCCTCGCTGAGCTGGATGCGATCTGGGCAGAGCCCCGAGTTGTGGCCAGCGCCGTGAGCACCGACAGCCGCCGGCTCGAACCGGATGGCCTGTTCCTGGCCCTGGTGGGCGAGCGACTCGATGGACATGCCTTCGTCCACCAGGCCATCGAGGCCGGCTGTCGGGCTGTGGTGGTGCAGCGCGACCGCCTGTCCCCCGAGGCCCTGGTGGCCCTTGAGCAGGCCGCCGCTGAACGCAGCTGCCTGCTCTGGGTGGTGCCTGACACCCTGGCGGCCTACCAGCGGCTGGCGCAGCACTGGCGCCGGCGGCTGCAGGTTCCGGTGGTGGCCGTGACCGGCTCCGCCGGCAAGACCGGCACCCGTGAACTGATCCGGGCGGTGCTCGCCCCCCTGGGCCCGGTGCTGGCCGCCAGCGGCAACAACAACAACGACATCGGCGTTCCCCTCACCCTGTTGCAGGCCACCCCCGAGCACCGGGCCGTGGTGGTGGAAATGGGCATGCGCGGTCTGGGGGAGATCGATCGGCTCAGCCGCTGTGCCCAGCCGGATGTGGCGGTGATCACCAACATCGGCACGGCCCACATCGGCCGGCTGGGCAGCCGCGAGGCGATCGGGCAGGCCAAGTGTGAGATCAGCTCCGGCCTGCGCCCAGGCGGCCTGATGGTGATTCCGGCCGGTGACCCCCTGCTGGATGCGGCCCTGGCCAGCAGCTGGGCGGGGCGGGTGGTGCGGGTCGCCCTTGCCGGAGAAGGCTTCGAGGCCCAGGCCGACTGGGTGGGCGAGTTGGATGAAGAGCAGGGCCTGCTGCGGCTCGATGGCCACCGGCTGACCCTGCCCCTCGAGGGCCGCCACCATGCCCGCAACCTGATGCTGGCCCTGGCCGTGGCCCGGGAGCTGGGGGTGGGCCTCGATCGCCTCGAGCCTCTGGAGGTGGAACTGCCGGGTGGCCGCAGCAGGCGGCTGGAGCGCGGCGGCGTCGTGCTTCTCGATGAGACCTACAACGCCTCGCCCGAGGCCGTGATGGCCTCCCTGGAGCTGCTCGCCCGCCACAGCAGCGGCCGCCGCTTCGCGGTGCTGGGCACCATGCTGGAGCTCGGCGAGCAGAGCCTCAGCCTGCACCGCCAGGTGGCTCAGCGGGCGCTGGCCCTGGGTCTGGAGGGTCTGCTGATTGTGGATGGGGGCCAGGAGGGGGCCGCGATGGAGGCGGCGGCCCATGGCCTGGGCCGGCTGGCCAGGGTGAGCAGCCCGGAGGCGGCCGCCGCCGAACTGAGCGGCTGGCTGGCTCCCGGAGACACCGTGCTGTTCAAGGCCAGCCGCGGGGTGGCCCTGGAGCGGGCGTTTCCCCTGCTGCTGGAGCCAGGCAGCCCCTGAGCCTTCGCTCCCCAGCCTTCGCCTTCAGCCCTGGGGGCCACCCCAGTTCTCCTTCACCAGCTGGCGAGCGCGACCCAGGGCCAGGGCGCCCGAGGGCACGTTGCGGGTGAGGGTGGAGCCGGCGCCCACGGTCACGTTCTCGCCCAGCTGGATCGGTGCCACCAGCACTGAGTTGGCGCCGGTCTTGCTGCCCGCCCCGATCACGGTGCGGTGCTTGCGCACGCCGTCGTAGTTGGCGGTGATCGTGCCGGCCCCCACATTCACCCCGGCACCCAGGTCGGCGTCGCCGATGTAGCTGAGGTGGTTCACCTTCACGTCGCTGGCCAGGCTGCTGTTCTTGACCTCCACGAAGTTGCCCAGATGGCAGCGCTCCCCCAGGCTCGAGCCCGGCCGCACCTGGGCGTAGGGGCCGATGGAGCAGCCGGACCCCACCTCGGCGTCGCGCACGACGCTGTACAGCACCTCCACCCCAGTTCCGAGGCGGGCGTTGTCCAGCAGGCAGCCTGGGCCGATGCGGCAGCCCGAGCCGACTTCGGTGTGGCCGCGAAAATGGCACTGGGGCTCCACCACCACATCCCGCCCGAAGCGGCTGCCCTCGCTGATGGTGCAGCTGGCGGGATCCACGAAGCTCACCCCCTCCGCCATCCAGTGGCGCCGCAGCCGCTCCTGCAGCACCGCCTCGCACTGGGCCAGCTGGATCCGGTCGTTGATGCCGTTGATCTCGGCCGCATCGGCCACCTCCAGGTGCATGGCCGACTCCAGCAGCGCCACGGTGTCGGTGAGGTAGAGCTCGCCCTGGTCGTTGTCGGTGCTGAGCTGGGGCAGCACCGCCGCCAGCTGGGCCCAGTTGAAGCAGTAGATGCCGGCGTTGATCAGGGGATTGAGGCGCTGCTCGGGGCTGCAGTCGCGATGTTCGACGATGGCGCTCACCCGCCCGGAGCCATCCGCCATCACGCGGCCGTAGCCAGTGGGGTCGTCCAGCCGGGCCGTGAGCAGGGTCACGCCGGCGCCACTGCTGCGGTGCTGCTCCAGCAGCGCCTCCAGGGTCTCGGGGCGCAGCAGGGGGACGTCGCCGTTCAGCACCAGTAACTCGCCGATGAAGCCCTGCAGGGGCTCCAGCAGCTGCTGCACCGCATGGCCCGTGCCGTTCTGGGGCTGCTGCAGCACGAACTCGAGGCCCTGCAGCGCCGCCAGGGATGCCTCCACCCGTTCGGCTTGGTGACCCACGATCAACAGCTGCCGTTCGGGGTCCAGGTGCCGGCAGCTGCCCAGCACCCGCTCCACCAGCGTGGCCCCGGCCAGCGGCTGCAGCACCTTGGGCAGCTCGCTCTTCATCCGTGTGCCCTTCCCAGCGGCCAGCACGGCAACGGCGAGCATGGGCGGAGAGGGCGGCTGGCGGGAATCTACGTGGCCCCAACCACGCCGTTGCGGTGGGGATGGTCCAGGCCCCAGCGGCGGCGCCAGGCCCCCGTGCTGCTGCGGCCGCTCCAGGCCTGGGCCTGGAGCCGGCTGGCCTGGATCTCCGCGGCGCCGGCCCGGGCGGTGGGGTCGCGGTAGGGCTCGCCTGCCCTGGTGAGCAGGTGCTCCTCCTCCATGGCCGTGAGGGGGCGCAGCTGGGCGCTGGGGGCCAGGGGCCGGGGGCTTGCCGCCGTACCCCCACTCCAGCTGGGCCGGCCACCCGGGGGCCCAGCGGGGGCCTGGATCGCAGCGAGCTCAAGGCCGGCGCCCCGCAGGCTGCCCCTGACGGCGGCCGCCGAGCAGTAGGTGAGCAGCCTGCCGTCGGGGGCCAGCAGCCGGGCCAGCCTCCCCAGGAAGTCCTGGCTCCAGAGCTGGGGGCAGCGCCGCGGCGAGAAGGGGTCGAGCAGCACCAGATCACAGCGGCCCCGCAGCCAGGGCTCCAGGCCCGCCAGTTGCTGGCGGGCCTCGCCCCAGAGAATCCGCCCGGGCCAGCCGGCCTCCACCAGCAGCAGCTGGCCCAGCCGCTCCAGGGTCGAGGGCCGCCACTGGGCGCAGTAGCCAGGATCGGCCAGGGCCAGCTGCAGGGGCCGGCGGTCCAGTTCCAGCCCCCACCAGCGCAGCGTCAGGCCCCGCTCGGCTGCGGCTTCCAACAGAACGGCGCTGTTGTAGCCCAGGCCCACGCCCACATCCAGCACCCGCAGCTCGGCGCCGGCTGCGTAGCGCTGCAGTTCGGCCGGCCCCAGGTAGGTGTGGTCTGCCTCCCAGCGGGCGCCCGCCGGGCTGTGGAAGCCCTCGTCGAAGGCACTGCTGTGCAGGCTGAAGCTGCCGTCGGCCCCCGCCGCGGGGCTAAGCGCTGAGGCGTTGGAGGTCATCCCAGAAGCCGGGGTAGGACACGGCCGCTGCCTCTGGCCGGTGCAGCAGGCTGTCGCCGCTGGCGACGCGGCTGGCCACCGCCAGGCTCATGGCCACCCGGTGGTCCGTCTCGCTGTCGAGCTCGGCCCCGTGCAGCGCCACCCCGCCGGTGATCGCCAGGCCGTCGTCAAAGGCCTCGATGCGGGCCCCCATCGCCCCCAGCTGACGGGTCATCACGGCCAGCCGGTCGGTCTCCTTCACCCGCAGCTCGGCGGCATCGCGGATGCGGCTGAGGCCCTCGGCGCAGCAGGCCGCCACCGCCAGCACCGGAATTTCATCCACCAGCCGCGGCACCAGGTCGCCGCCGATGTCAAAGGCCCGCAGCGGCCCGTGGCTCACCCGCAGGTCCCCCACCGGTTCCCCGGCCACATCACGGGGCTGCAGCACCTCCAGCCGGGCCCCCATCTGCTCGAGCACCTCCAGGATGCCGGTGCGGCTGGGGTTGAGGCCCACGTTCTCCACCGTGAGCTCGGCCCCGGGGATCACGGCGGCGGCCACCAGCCAGAAGGCGGCCGAACTGATGTCGCCCGGCACCACCACGTGCTGGCCCGTGAGCTGGGCTCCCGGCCGCAAGGTGACGCAGGTGCGTGCCTCACCGCCCACCTCCAGGTCGGCCCCGAAGGCCCGCAACATGCGCTCGCTGTGGTCGCGGCTCTGGGCCGGCTCGATCACCGTGGTGTCGCCGCTGGCCGTGAGCGCCGCCAGCAGGATGGCGCTCTTCACCTGGGCCGAGGCCACCGGGGTGCGCAGGGTTCTGCCCTGGAGTGGCCGGCCCAGCACGGCCAGGGGCGCGAAGTTGCCGCCGCTGCGGCCGTGGATCGAGGCCCCCATCGCCGCCAGGGGGTCGCCCACCCGCCGCATCGGCCGGCCCCGCAGGGAGGCATCGCCGTTGAGCACGAAGTGGCGCCCCTCCCGGCCGGCCAGCAGGCCCAGCATCAGCCGCATGGTGGTGCCGGAATTGCCGCACTCGAGTACGGCGTCAGGCTCCTGCAGCCCATCGAGCCCCACCCCCTGCACCTGCACCAGCTGGCCCGCGGCGATCGGTGACACCTCCACGCCCATGGCCCGCAGGCACGCCGCGGTGCTGAGCGGGTCTTCGGCCGGGAGCAGGCCCTCGATGCGGGTCTCACCGCTGGCGATGGCGCCGAACAACAGGGCCCGGTGCGAGATCGACTTGTCCCCCGGCACCCGCACGCTGCCGCGCAGGCGCCCTCCGGCCGGCAGGGGGAGCGGCGTGCTGCTGGGGAGCTGGACCAAGGCTGGGGCTTCGGGTTGCGGCGATCCTATGGACGGCGCCCGCTCAGCCCAGCAGCAGGCCGGCCTCGCCGTCGCGGCAGGCCTCGGCGCTGCGCAGGTCGAACAGCAGCTCCTCGAGGCTCAGTTCCAGCAGCGCCCGGGTCACGGCCCGCTGCAGCCTGGCCTCCAGGGCCCGGGTCACCTGGTCAGCGGCGGAGCCGCCGCTCTCCCCAGGCGCGCTGGAGGATCCCTGCACGGCGACAATCACCTCCTGCACCCCGATCTGGTGGGGCGGGCGGGCCAGCCGGTAGCCCCCCAGGCGCCCGCGCCGTGCCTGCAGCAGGCCCGCCCGCCGCAGCCGCAGCAGCAGCTGCTCCAGCATCGGCTCTGTCAGCTGCTGGGCCTGGGCCAGCTCCCGGGTGGAGCGCCAGCGCTCCGGAGCCTCGGCCAGTTCCAGCAGGGCCCGCAGGGCATCGGCGCTGCCCTTGCTCAGCATCAGCCGCCGAGGCCGGCCCGGCTGAGCCGCTCCAGCACGTGTTCGAGGGTGTAGCCGAACAGGGCGGGGTCGGGGGAGTGGTTGGCCACGTCGGCCAGCCCCAGCTCCTGCCAGCGGCCATCGAGGCGGGCCTCCAGCTCCGGGGGCCGCTGCAGGGGTTCCCCCCAGGGGTGGCGCTTCTCCGGGCCCACCTTGGTGGTGGCATCAATGGCCAGGCGGCCGCCGAGGCCCAGCCGCTCACTGGCGAAGTCCAGGCTGTCGAAGGGCGTGTCGCCCAGCACGAACAGGTCCCGCTGGGGATCCACCAGGGCGCTGATGGCCCAGATCACCTGGCGTGGATCGCGGATGTTGATCGCCTTGTCCACCACCACCACAAATTTGGTGTAGGTGAACTGGGGCAGGGCCGTCCAGAAGGCCATCGCCGCCCGCTTCGCCTGGCCGGGGTAGGCCTTGTCGATGGCGATCACGGCCAGCTTGTAGCTGAGCCCCTCCATCGGCAGGAAGAAATCGACGATCTCAGGAATCTGCTGCCGCAGGATCGGCGTGTAGATGCGGTTCAGCGCAATCGCCAGCATGGCGTCCTCCTTGGGGGGACGGCCGCTGAAGGTGGTGAAGTAGATCGGCTGGCGGCGCTGGGTGACGCACTGGAAGCGCACCAGCGGTGAGGGCTCCTCGCCGCCGTAGAAGCCCATGTGGTCGCCGAAGGGGCCATCGGCCAGCTCCTCGCCGGGAGTGATCGTGCCCTCCAGCACCACTTCGCTGTGGCTGGGCACCTCGAGGTTCACCGTCTTGCACTTCGCCAGCCGTACCCCCTCACCGGCGTAGATGCCCGCGAACAGCCACTCGCTCAGCTGCACCGGGATCGGTGTGGCGGCGGCCATCACCAGCAGGGGGTGCACGCCGATGGCAATGGCGATCTCCAGCTTCTTGCCCAGGGCCGCCGCCTTGCGCAGGTGGCGGGCGCCGCCGCGCACGCTCAGCCAGTGCACCGTCATCGTGTTGATCGACTGCTGCTGCAGCCGGTACACGCCCACGTTGGGGGTGCCGGTCTCGGGGTCCTTTGTGATCACCAGCCCCAGGGTGATGATCCGGCCGGCATCGCCCGGCCAGGGGCGCAGCATCGGGATGGCATCGAGATTCACGTCCTCGCCCCGGAACACCTGCTGTTGGCAGGGGGGCAGCAGGTCGAGGTCGGGGCGGGCCTTAACCACGTCCCAGAGCACGCCGCCGAAGCGGGTGGCCTCACGCAGGCCCTTGGGCGGCCTGGGTTGCTGCAGCAGGGCCAGCCGCTCCCCCAGGGCTTCCAGTTCTTCGGGCCGCTCCATGCCCATGCTCCACAGCACCCGCTCCTGGGTGCCGAGCAGGTTGATGGCCACCGGCATCGAGGAGCCGATCACGTTCTCGAACAGCAGGGCAGGCCCGCCGCAGCTCAACACCCGATCGGCGATCGCCGCCAGTTCCAGGTCCGGGTCCACGGGAGCCTGAATGCGGCGCAGCTGGTTGCGGCTCTCCAGCAGCTCCAGGAAACCGCGCAGGTCCCGGCGGTTGCGGCGACGGGTGACAGGGGCAGCCTCGGTGGCGGTCATCGCGTGGAGGGAATCGGGGGAATCGGAGCGACCCCGGGAACGCCGTGGCCTTGGAGCCGCAACACGCCTGCGCGCGCTGGCCAATGCACTGTGCCGCAACCACTCCCGCCGTTGCGGCCTGTGGCCCGTGGGGCACGCTCCCTACTGTGAGGCCGCCAGCGGTGCCGCCTTCGTGCAGATCTCCTACTACCCCACATCCGAGTGCGTGCCCCCCGTGGCCGCCGCGGCCGAGGGCGGGCCTCAGGCCGCGGTGGTGATCGATGTGCTGCGCGCCACCACCACCATCGCCTGGTCTCTGCAGAACGGCGCCGAGGCGATCGAGGCCTTCGCCGATCTGGAGGCCCTGGACCGGGCCGCCGCCGCCTGGCCCCCTGCGCTCACCCTGCGGGCCGGGGAGCGGGGCGGCCAGCGCGTCGCGGGCTACGACCTGGGCAACTCCCCCCTGGCGGTGACCGCCGAGCGGGTGGCCGGCAAGCGCATCTTCATGAGCACCACCAACGGCACCCGCTCGCTGCAGGCGGTGCGTGCGGTGCCCCTGCTGGTCACCGCCTGCCTGCCCAACCGCACTGCCGTGGCGCGCCGGCTGCTGGAGGCCGGCGTCGAGCGGGTGTGGATCGTGGGCAGCGGTTGGGAGGGTGACTATTCCCTGGAGGACAGCCTGGCGGCGGGGGCCGTGGCCTCAGCCGCCATCGAGCTGGCGGTGGCCCCCCACCGGGGGGTGGACCTGGGCAATGACGAGATGCTGGCCGCCCTGGCCCTCTGGCAGCAGTGGCACAGCGACCCTGAAACCTGTCTGCGGGCCGCCAGCCACGGCAAGCGACTGATCGCCCTGGGAGACCACGACGCCGATTTCGCCTGCTGCAGTGCGGTGGACACCCTCACGATCGTGCCGACCCAGAGCGAGCCCGGCGTGCTCAGAGCCGGCTGAGGGGAAGGCCCTTACAGTGCGGCGGATCTTTTTCGGCATCAGGTGAGCAGTTATCTGGCGGCAGCGGTGCAGCTCACCAGCACTCCGGTCCCGGACGACAACTTTGCCGCCGCCGAGGAGCAGATCGAGCTGGCCGCCCGTCGTGGGGCCGAGCTGGTGGGTCTGCCCGAGAACTTCGCCTTCATGGGAGAAGATGAGCTGCGCCTGGAGCTGGCGCCCAGCCTGGGGGAGCGCTGCAGCAGTTTTCTGGTGACCATGGCGCGCCGCTACCAGGTGACCCTCCTGGGTGGGGGCTTCCCCGTGCCTGCGGGTGATGGTCAGACCCTGAACCGGGCCGAACTGGTGGGCACCGAAGGCCAGCTGCTGGCTCGCTACGACAAGATCCATCTCTTCGATGTGGACCTTCCGGACGGCAACACCTACAGGGAGTCGGCCACGGTGCGTCCCGGCACTGAGTTGCCCCCGGTGGTGGCGGTGCCGGGGCTGGGCCGCATCGGCATCTCCATCTGTTACGACGTGCGCTTTCCTGAGCTCTACCGCCATCTGGCCGGGGCCGGTGCCGATGTGCTGATGGTGCCCGCCGCCTTCACGGCCTTCACCGGCAAGGACCACTGGCAGGTGCTGCTGCAGGCCAGGGCGATCGAAAACACCGCCTACGTGGTGGCCCCGGCCCAGACGGGCCACCACTACGGCCGCCGCCAGAGCCATGGCCATGCCCTGGTGATCGACCCCTGGGGCACGGTGCTGGCCGATGCCGGCGATGCTCCGGGCCTGGCGGTCGCCCCGATTGACCCACGCCACGGCGAGCGGGTGCGGGCCCAGATGCCGAGCCTGCAGCACCGGCGTCCGGCCCTGTTCTGAGTGGCTGCCCCGATGCCACTGAGGCGCCCCGGCAGCGCCAGGTCCCCCCGTCGCCTCGGCCTGCTGCGGGTGCTGCTGGCCGTCGCGCTGGTGCTGGCCGATCTGCCGGCCCTGGCCTCCAGCCTGGCCGCCTGGCGGATCACGCGCCAGGGGGCCCTGGAGCTACGCACCAGCCCCAATGTGCGGCTGCAGGCCTTCTTTGAAGACGGCACGCGGCTGAGAGGGCCGCGGGTGTGGGTGGATCTGCCGGGGGCTCCGATGAGCACCCGCTCGATCCGCGGCAGTGGCGATGTGCGCGAGGTACGCATCGGCAAGCCCACCCCCACCACCACCCGGATCGTGGTGGAGTTCAGGCCCGGAACCGAGCTCAATCCCGCCGACCTGCGCCTGGTGGGCACCGCCTCGGACCGCTGGAAGCTGGAGTTCAAGGGGCTGAGGCGGCCGGTGCTGCTGGGCCTGGGCGAGGGTGATGTGGACCGCAGCACTCCCATCGCCTCAGGAGCAGGCCCCAGGCTTTCCACTGCCAGCTTCCCGACTGCCAGCACGCCCCTTTCCGCCGATGGTCTCCCCGTGGTGCCCCGGGGGCGCTTCCGGGTGGTGATCGATCCCGGTCACGGCGGCCCGGATCCCGGCGCCGTGGGTATCCGCGGCCTGCGGGAGACCGACGTCGTGCTCGACGTGTCCCTGCAGGTGGCCCGTCTGCTCCAGGCCCGCGGCGTCAACGTGGTGATGACCCGCACCTCGGATGTGGACGTGGACCTGCCACCGCGGGTGGCCCTGGCCAACCGGGTGGGCGCCGACGTGTTCGTGAGCATTCACGCCAATGCCCTGAGCATGGCCCGCCCGGATGTGAACGGCGTTGAGACCTTCTATTTCTCGGGCGGTCAGTCGCTGCGCCTGGCGCGGGCCCTGCAGGCCCAGATGATGTCCGTGTCGCCGGGCTCCCCGGATCGCGGCGTCAAGGCCGGCCGCTTCTTCGTGATCCGCCGCACCGTGATGCCGTCCTCCCTGGTGGAGATGGGCTTCGTGACCGGGGCCCTCGACGCGCCGCGCCTGGCCGATCCCTCCCACCGCCGCCGCCTCGCCATGGCCCTGGCCACCGGCATCCTGCAGTTCCTGGGGGGGCGCTGATGGCGCTGCTCGTCGGCCTCTTCGACAGCGGCGTCGGTGGGCTCACAGTGTTGCGCAGGGTCACCGAACGCCATCCCCACTCGCGCTGCCTCTACCTGGGGGACACGGCCCGGGTGCCCTACGGCAGCCGCAGCCCGGAGGAGATCCGCCGGATCGCCGCCGAAGTGGTGCAGTGGCTGCGGGCCGAGAACGTGGGGGTGCTGGTGATGGCCTGCAACACCTGCAACGCCCTGGCCCTGGACGTGGCGGTGTCGGAGGCCGCCGTGCCCGTGCTCGGCCTGATCGACAGCGTCGCCACCGTGATCAGCAGCGACCGGGTGGGGGTGCTGGCCACCCCCGCCACCGCCGCCAGCGGCGCCTACCGCCGTGCCATCCATGCCAGCCGGCCCACGGCCGCGGTCACGGAGGTGGGCTGCCCGGAGTTCGTGGGCCTGATCGAGGCCGGTCACCGCAACTCCGAGACCCTGCGCAGGGTGGCCCGCGCCTACCTGGCCCCCCTGCTGGCCGCCGGGGTTGACACGGTGGTGCTGGGCTGCAGCCACTACCCCCTGCTGCGCCCCCTGCTGACGGAACTGCTGCCGGCTGGGGTGGAGCTGGTGGATCCGGCCCTGGCCGTGGTGGAACGGCTGGGCCCCCTGCTGGGAAGCCTCGGTGAATCGCCGGAGGTGGAGCGCCTCTCCGAACAGGTGCTGCCCCTGCACCAGCGCTCCCGCCTCTGTGTCACCGGCTGCCCGGACACCTTCGCCGCCGGCGCCGAAGACTGGCTCGGGCATCGCCCCGCCGTGGAGCATGTGGACCTGCGGACGGCAGCACGCGCCTTCTAGGATCTCGGCACGGCGGAGGTGACGTGGCAACGGTTGCAGAGCTGCTCCAGCCGGTGGAAGCCGATCTCGATACCCTGCTCTCGGATCTGCGCAGCCTCATTGGCGCGGGGCATCCCATTCTTCAAGCGGCCGCCGAGCATCTGTTCGCCGCCGGCGGCAAGCGCCTGCGGCCGGGCATCGTGCTGCTGCTCTCCCGGGCCGTGGCCCCGGATGGGGAACTCACGCCCCGCCATCGGCGCCTGGCTGAGATCACAGAGATGATCCACACCGCCTCCCTCGTCCACGACGATGTGGTGGACGAGGCGGCCACCCGGCGCGGGGTCGACACCGTGCACAGCCGCTTCAACTATCGCGTGGCGGTGCTGGCGGGTGACTTTCTGTTCGCCCAGGCCAGCTGGCACCTCGCCAACCTCGATGACCTCGACGTGGTGAAGTTGCTCAGTCGCGTGATCATGGATCTGGCCGATGGCGAGGTGAAACAGGGCCTGTTCCGCTACGACACCACCCAGAGCTTCGAGAGCTATCTCGAGAAGAGCTACTGCAAAACGGCCTCGCTGATCGCGAACAGCGCCAGGGCCGCCGGGGTGCTCTCCGGTCTTCCCACCAGCCACCTCGACGACCTCTACCGCTTCGGCCGCCAACTCGGCCTGGCCTTCCAGGTGGTGGATGACATCCTCGACTTCACCGGCAGCGACCAGCAGCTCGGCAAGCCCGCCGCCAGCGACCTTGCCTCCGGCTACCTCACGGCACCGGTGCTCTATGCCCTGCAGGAACGGCCAGCCCTGGCGGGGTTGATCGAGCGCGAGTTCTCCGAGGAAGGCGATCTGGACCAGGCCCTGGACCTGGTGCGGGGCTGCGAGGCCATCCCCCGCTCCCGGGCCCTGGCTGAACAGTTTGCGCGGGAGGCGGCCGAGTCGATCGACTGGTTGGCTCCCTCCGAGCCCCGCAGTGCCCTGCGGGCCCTGCCGGACTTTGTGCTCAGCCGTCTCTACTGACCCCCTTCCCAGCTAGATGAGCTGCACCTCGTCGAGGGACCCCAGGCAGTGCACTCCCGCTGGATAGTGCTCCCTGCGGGCCCCATCGGGCAGCAGCACGTACACCTGGCAGCCGGCCGCCAGGGCCGCCTGGCTGCCGGCCAGGGAGTCCTCGAAGGCCCAGCAGTCGCTGCTGGCAATCCCCAGGCGCCGGGCTGCCATCTGGAACGGGTCGGGAGCTGGCTTGCCAGCCCTGAGTTCGGGATCGTCGCCGTAGACGCAGGTGTCCATCGTGCCGAGCCAGCCATGGGCGGCACATTTGAGGGCCACGGAGGCTTGGGCGCTGCTGGTCACCAGCGCCATGGGGATCCCCTGGTCGCGGCAGCGCTGCACCAGCTCGGGGGCTCCGTGGATCGGAGGCGCCTGTACCAGCAGGGCCTCCGCGATCGGCTGGCGCACGGCCAGCAGTTCGGCCAAACCAGGCTTGGCACCTGGGCTGGCGCAGGGGCTGGCGCTGATCCAGGCGCACACCTGCTCGGCGCAGTCCAACCGGCGACGCCCCCGCAGGCTGGTGAGCTCCCCGGGGCTCAGGGGTCGGCCGAAGTGGCTGGCGGCCTCCTGCCAGGCCCGGGCATGGAGCGGTTCGGTGTCGATCAGGAGTCCGTCGAGATCGAACAGGCAGGCCGCGGGGCGGTTCATGGCGCCATTCTCTCAGGGGGGCGCCCTCATCGGGCTGGCGCCGGCTTCCGGAACGCCACCGCGAACCGCTCGGGCCGGCCGCAGGCCTCGGGATGGAGCCAGGTCCAGCGGGTCCAGAGTTGCAGATAGAGCTGGGTGTCCGCGGGACCCTCGGCCCAGTTGCTGCCGAGATAGTGCCCCCACACCACCGGGGGTGGGTCAGTCCGGGAGGAATGGGCCGGGCCCCTGGCCAGCTCGCTCCAGTGCAGGATGGGCCGGCCGTTGTAGGTGAACACGGGCTGGAGACCCTCCACCGCGCCACGCTCCACCCGGAACCACACCTTTTTGCTGGTGCGCAGGTACCAAAACCCCCAGGCACGCCCGCTCACGGCACGGTTGCCGGGGGTGGAGTAGACGATGCCCGGGAGCTGGTTTGCCCGGGCACGGGCACCCGAGCTGGTTCCTGCAGCGGCCAGTGGGTGTTCCTCTCGGTCGGGGCGTCGCAGCTCAGAATGCACCCCTGACTGCTGCCATGGCGATGTCTGAGGCCACGATCGAATCCGTGCTCCACGAAAGTCGCGTCTTTGCCCCGCCGGCGGAGCTGGCCGCCACCGCTGGAATCGGGTCCATGCAGGCCTACCACGATCTTGTGGCCGAGGTGGAGGCCGACCCCGACGCCTTCTGGGGCCGGCAGGCCCGCGAACACCTGCACTGGTTCGCTCCCTTCCACACGGTGCTCGACTGGAGCAATCCGCCCTTTGCCCGCTGGTTCGAGGGCGGCAGCACCAACCTCAGTTACAACTGCCTCGACCGCCATCTCCAGGGCCCCCGGGCCGACAAGACGGCCCTGATCTGGGAGGGGGAGCCCGGCGACACCCGCCGCTTCAGCTACCGCGAGCTGCATGGGGCGGTGTGCCAGGCGGCCAATGCCCTCAAGGCCCTCGGCATCGGCAAGGGCGATCTGGTGGCCCTCTACATGCCGATGGTGCCGGAGGCGGCCATCGCCATGCTGGCCTGCGCCCGGATCGGGGCACCCCATTCAGTGGTGTTCGGGGGCTTTTCAGCCGAGGCCCTGCGGGACCGGCTGATCGACGGCGAAGTGAAGCTGGTGGTCACCGCCGACGGGGGCTTCCGCAAGGACAAGCCTGTGGCCCTCAAGCCGGCGGTGGATGCGGCCCTGGCCGATGGCGCCGCCCCCAGCGTGGCGCACGTGCTGGTGGTACGGCGCACCGGCCAGGAGTGCGCCATGGAGCCGGGGCGGGATGTCTGGTGGCAGGAGCTGGTCGAGGCCCAGAGCAGCGACTGCCCGGCCGAGCCCATGGCCAGCGAAGACCGGCTGTTCGTGCTCTACACCTCCGGCTCCACCGGCAAGCCCAAGGGGGTGGTGCACACGACCGCCGGCTACAACCTCTGGGCCCACCTCACTTTCCAGTGGATCTTTGACCTGCGCGAGGACGACATCCACTGGTGCACCGCCGATGTGGGCTGGATCACGGGCCACAGTTACATCGTCTACGGGCCGCTCTCCAACGGCGCCACGACGGTGATGTACGAGGGGGCACCGCGGCCCTCCAAGCCGGGGGCCTTCTGGGAGGTGATCCAGAAGCACCGGGTGAGCCTGTTTTACACCGCCCCCACGGCGATCCGCGCCTTCATGAAGAGCGGGCGGGAGGTGCCGGATCAGTACGACATGACCAGCCTCAGAATCCTCGGCACGGTGGGCGAGCCCATCAATCCCGAGGCCTGGATGTGGTATCGGGAGGTGATCGGCGGCAACCGCTGTCCCGTGGTGGACACCTGGTGGCAGACCGAGACCGGTGGCGTGATGGTCAGCCCGCTGCCAGGGGCCACCCCCACCAAGCCCGGTTCCTGCACCTTGGCCCTGCCCGGCATCGTGGCCGACGTGGTGGACCACGAGGGGGTCTCCCAGCCCGCCGATGCCGGCGGCTACCTGGCGGTGCGGCGCCCCTGGCCCGGGATGATGCGCACGGTCCACGGCGACCCGGAGCGCTTCCGCAGGAGCTACTGGGAGGAGATCCGTCCGGCCGACGGCTCCTGGCTCTACTTCGCCGGCGACGGCGCCCGCCGCGATGCCGACGGCTACTTCTGGGTGATGGGCCGCGTCGATGACGTGATCAATGTGAGCGGCCACAGGTTGGGCACGATGGAGATCGAATCGGCCCTGGTGAGCCATCCGGCCGTTGCGGAAGCCGCCGTGGTGGGCCGGCCCGATGAGCTCAAGGGGGAAGGAATCGTGGCCTTCGTGACCCTGGACAGCGGCCGCATCGGCGACCAGGCCCTGATGGCCGAGCTGCGCGCCCATGTGGGCCAGGAGATCGGCCCGATCGCCCGCCCCGATGACATCCGCTTCAGCGATGCCCTGCCCAAGACCCGCAGCGGCAAGATCATGCGACGGATCCTGCGCTCCCTGGCGGCTGGCGAGGAGGTGAGCGGTGACACCTCCACCCTGGAGGACCGCACCGTGCTCGATCAGCTGAGGGTGTGAGGACGTGAGCCCAGGAAGCCCGCGGCCCGGCCGGGCCCGGCCGGGGCGGGTCCAGCTGCGCCGACGGCTGGAGGATTCGCTGCTGGCCACGTTCTTCAGGGGGCTGGTGATCGTGATCCCCCTGTATCTGGCCAGCCTGCTGGTGCTCAAGGCCATGCGCACGGTTGCGGGCCTGGTGCGTCCGGTGACCCTGGTGGTTCCCGACAGCGTGCCGCTGGAGAAGATCCTGTCGGTGCTGCTGCTGGCGGGGATCTGCCTGGCGGTGGGCGCGATCGTGCGCACCCCGGCGGGTCTGGAGTTGCACCAGCGCCTGGAGCGACGGCTCTATGACCGCATTCCCGGCTATGGACTGATCCGCAGCCTGGTGCAGCAGCTGCTGGGCCTGTCGGAGGAGAACGTGTGGAAGCCGGCCCTGTTCGAATCCGATGAGGGCCTGATCCCGGCCTTCATCATCGAGGAGTTCGAGGACGGACGCTTCACGGTGTTCATCCCGTCCGTGCCCACACCCTTCGCCGGCGCCGTGATGATTCTGGATGCCAGCCGGGTACACATCCTCAACGTGCCCTTCACCGTGGCGATGCAGAGCGTGGCCCGTTGGGGATCGGGCAGCAGGGAGATGGTGCTGGCCTTCGAGCGCGCCGGCACCCGGCTGCGGCCCCGCCCCCTGGAACCCCTGGACTGAAGAGGGCTCTTCAGCCGCGAGCCACTCCCGAGGCCCGCGACTCACTCCAGCCGCTGATCTGCTGGGCCAGCCGTTCCATGCCCCGCTGGCGGGCTGGATCATCGGCCCAGGCCCCGAGCACCTGCTTGCGCAGGCCGCCGCTGGCTGGCGTCAGATGGTCGCCCGGCAGCTCCAGCAGGGTCGAGTCGTCGCCGGGACGGGCCTGGAGCACCCCCAGCAGGCGGCTGCTCTGGTCGATGCCGTCGCGGCTGAAGCGCACCAGCAGGTTGTGGGGCTGCAGGTAGGTGGCACTGATCTGGCGCAGGGTCTCCTCCGGTGAGGGGCTGAACTCGCTGCGAAAACGCAGTTGCTGGCCCAGTTCGGCCAGCAGGGGGATGGAGCGCTCCGCTGAGAAGTTGTTGAAGCACAGGGCCACCAGGGCGGCGTTGCGGCGGCCACCATCCGGTGCCAGCAGATGCAGTTTGCAGCCGAGGCTGTGGCCCAGCCGCACCACCGGCAGCTGCGCCGCCGCCGCCGGTTCGAGCAGGGCGCCGTCGCCGGCGCGGCTGAGCCGGAACTGCCGCCAGGCCTCATTGGCCTGGGCCTGGTGGTCGAAGCCTGGCACGTAGCTCCAGGCATGCACCCGCCAGCCCTGGGTGGCCAGGGCCTCCAGCAGGCGGCGATAGCTGAGCTGGGGGCTGGCGGCCAGGTAGCTGCCGCCGATGAATTCGATCAGCCCCCGGGGGCTGCCGGACGGCTCCACGCACCAGAGCTTGTCCCGTTGTTGCCAGGGCGCCATGGCGCTCGCTCCGCGTCGGTGATGGGCTGTCAGGTCGCCTGCAGCGCCTGCAGGGCCTGGAGGGCCTCGCGGCGATGGGCTGGGCCGTCGAGCAGGTTGTTGAACTGGTGACGCACCACCCCCGCCCCATCGATCACGTAGGTGACCCGCCCGGGCAGCAGGCCCAGCACGCTGGGCACCCCGAAGGCCTTGCGCAGGGCATTGCCCCGATCCACCAGCAGGGGGTAGGGGAGGTTGTGGCGCTGGGCGAAGCGGCTGTGGCTGGCGGCGTCATCACCGCTGACGCCCCAGACCTCGGCGCCGAGGGCCTGCAGGTCGGCGAAGCTGTCGCGGAAGGCGCAGGCCTCCATGGTGCAGCCAGGGGTGTCGTCCTTGGGGTAGAAGAACAGCACCAGGGCCCGGCCCCCCAGCTCGTCGCTGCGCCGTTCGCAGCCGCTCTGGTCGGGGAGGGCGATCAGGGGGGCCCGATCGCCGACGGCAACACCCATGGTCAGCAGTCGTGGTGCCCAGACCCTAAGCAGGGGCAGGGGCTGGTCGCTTGCCGGGGCTGGGAGGATGGATCTGCGCGACCGCCAGCCCTGTGCGTGGTACCCCTCCGGAACAGGACAGCCTCTGGCAGCAGCAGGACCTGCTGGGAAGTCTGCTGGCTGCCCCTGAGGCCGAGCTGCAACTGGTGTCGATCCCTGCAGCCGAACCTGAACCTGACCCCGAATCGCATTCGCAACCGGAATCGCAACCGCAACCGCGCCCGCAACCGGCTCGAGCGTCCTCAGGGAAACAGCGGGCTGTGCCCGAGTTTCTGCTGATCCTCGACACCGAAACCAGCGGGCTGGACCCCCGCGAGCACGTCTGCCTGGAAGTGGGAGCCATCCTGTTTCACGTCAGCGGTCGGGCTGTGCTCAGCCAGGTGTCTTTCCTGCTGCCGGCCCAGAGCAATCCGGCTGAGGGCATCAATGGCATCGACCCCGCCATCACCCGGCTGCCCCAGCCCTGGCGGCAGGGGCTGGCCTGCTTCGAGGCGATGGCGGCCCACGCCGATGCGGCGCTGGCCCACAACGCCCGCTTCGATCGGCAGTGGTTCGGTCGTCAGCAGCTGCCGGAGCTGGCACTGCCCTGGATCTGCTCCATGGATGACATCCGCTGGCCGGCTGAGCGTCAGCTGCGGCCCAGCCCGTCGGTGCGGGATCTGGCCCTCGCCTATGGCGTGCCGGTGTGGGCCGCCCACCGGGCCCTCACCGACTGCATCTACCTGGCGGAGGTGTTCGCCCGCTGCGACGACCTGGAGCGCCTGCTCGAGGCGGCACTGGAACCGCGGGAGCTGTTCCGGGCCGAGCTGTCCTACGCGGAGCGTCATCAGGCCAAGCAGGCCGGGTTCCGCTGGAACAACCCCGTGCCCGGCGCCTGGACCAGGCGCCTGAGTGCCCGCGAGGCCATGGCCCTGCCCTTTGCCGTGGAGCCGGTGGCCGAGGGCAGCGCCGCGGCTTGATGGCCGGCTTCGACGCCCTGCCTGCACCACTTTGCTTCCAGTGGTTGAAGCGCAGCGGTGGGTTCCGGCAACGGCCGTGCCGCCCTCTGCATCCTGGGTCCATCAGGGTTGTTCGACCGATGTCCATGCCCTCTCGCCCCTGCCGGTCCATGGGGAGGCCTTCACCGCGGCTGCGGCTCAACCGCTGGCAGGTGAGCCGCTCCTGGGCCCGGTTGATCCGGGAAGCCGAAAGCCTCTGGAGCGTGGATGTGCGGGCCCTGCACCGGCTGGCCGCCCAGGAAACTGGGCCAGCTGCACGAGGAGGTGCCCTGCCTGCTGCGGTGCCCGTGCCACCGCTGGCTGGTGGGTTTCAGGGCGCGCACCCGCCTGGTGGCCGGCCCCAGCAAAATAGCCAGCTGGGGAAGCCGGCGAAGGAAGACATGACTCCTGAACAACGCCAGGTTGGCCGCTCAAGAGGCCGGTTGAATCGGAGCAGCAGGATTTGAACCCACGACCCCCACTACCCCAAAGTGGTGCGCTACCAAGCTGCGCTACGCCCCGGCAGAACAGAAGCTATCACAGCGCTTTGCGCCTTCTCAGGCGCCTCAGCAGGCGGGCCGCGAGCTGCTGGCGCGACAGTCCCGCATAGCCCGGCAGGCGGAGTTGCCTGGCCAGCAGCCTCAGCTCAGCCATGGACATCCCGGCCAGCCGCAGCTCCGGCAGCCGTCGCCAGGCTGCGGAGGCAGGAGCCAGCAGCTGCCCGCTGCGCTGGTCTCGGAAGCCGCTCAGCACGCTGCCGGCCATCCACTCGGGCACGAGCACGAACAGCACCGCCAGCAGCCCGTAGAGCTCCACCAACCCGCGCGGCAGGGGGTG
>CAVONQ010000003.1:0-124668 GCA_963697335.1 uncultured cyanobacterium | reverse complement strand
TAGCCCTCGGGAACGTGGCGCCCGGGTGCGAGCCATAGCGTACACCCCATCGTGCCCAGGTGCACGATGCGAATGTCGAGGCCGCTCTCCACCATCGCGGCCAGCAGGTCGTGGGTGCCGTTGACGTTGTTGTCCACGGTGAGCGCTTGGTGGCGATGGACTTCATCGAGTAGGGGGCTGCCCTCTGCTCGGCGAAGTGAACCACGGCGGTGGGGCGCTCATCGCGCAGCAGGTCGAGCAGGCGCGTGTCTCCTGGGCGATGTCCATCCGCACGAAGCGATGGCCCGACCCCCCACCTGCTCCCAGGCCCGCAGGCGCTCGCCATGGTGGCGATCGGCGTCAGCGACTCGACCTCCAGGTCCACGTCGACTTGCGCGCGGCCAGGTCGTCGACGATCACCACTCGTGGCCGGAATTCGCCAGGTTGACCGCGCAGGGCCGAGCCGCAGAAGCCATGGCGACCGAAACGAACACCTTCATTTCCCCGAAACCTGCATTCCGAAAACCCCGACCCCTTCAGGACGGAGCTGTCGCTGATCGGGGCAAGCTACTGCAGGCGTTCCGGCGCTCTCAGCCGCTGATCCCGACGGCGACCACCACCAGGGCCAGCACCAGAACGGCCGCGCCGATCAGCAGCAACCGCGACTGGCTGCTGCTGCGCTCGCCCTCCTCCATCACGACGATGCGGGGCTCCCGGGCGAAGGCATCGCAGCTTGCCGGCGTCTTCTTCGGTGACCTGCACGGACCTGGGATCTAGGGGCGCTGACCTTATGAAGACCAGCCCGGCTGTCAGGCCGACCGTCGGCGAGAACGTCAACGGAAGTTCATGCAGCACCAGCAGAGGGCGATCAGCTCCGCGCCTGGCCGGGGGAGCTGGGGCTGGCCTGGGGCGCCGCGCAGCCGTCCGGCTTGAAAGGCCATGGCGTCCGGCCTGGCAGGCCTGGGCCATGGCCTGGGCCATCAGGGGTAGGGTTCCCGGCCAGGGCGATGGCGCTGTTGATCAGCAGGGCGTCGGCTCCCATCTCCATGGCCTCGGCCGCTTCGCTGGGCACACCGATGCCTGCGTCCACCACCACTGGCACGGTCGGCGTTCTCGATGATCAGGGCGATGTTGGCGCCATTGCGAATGCCCTGGCCGGAGCCGATCGGTGAGGCCAGCGGCATCACCGTGGCGCAGCCCACCTCCTCCAGGCGCTTGGCCAGCAGCGGGTCGGCATTGATGTACGGCAGCACTGTGAAGCCTTCCTTCACCAGTTGCTCGGCCGCCTCCAGGGTGCCGAAAGGATCGGGCAGCAGGTGGCGGCTGTCGGGAATCACCTCCAGCTTCACGAAGCTGTTGTCCTCCTGCCCGGCCAGTCGGCCAGCTCCCGCCCGAGCCGGGCCACCCGCACCGCTTCCTCGGCGGTGGCGCAGCCGGCGGTGTTCGGCAGCATCCAGATGCGCTGCCAGTCGATCGCCTGCATCAGGCCGCCGTGGCCCGGCGCGCCGCTCTGCACCCGGCGCACCGCCACGGTGACGATGGCGCAGTCGCTGCGCTCCAGGCTGGCCTGCATGGTGGCGAGATCGGCGTACTTGCCCGTGCCGGTCATCAGCCGACTGCGGAAGCGGCGTCCGCCGATCAGCAGGTCGTCGCTGCCAGCGGCAGGGTCGCCGGCGCTGCGGCGCTGGCGGAGAGGGGGATCCCGGTTGGGTTGGGCACCACGATGGCTTCCGGCGCATGGCTCACAATGGCTCTAGCCTCCCACTAACTCTGGCCCTGCCGTGCTTCGAACGCTCCTGTTGACGGCCCTGCCCCTTGCCGCGCTGCCCTTCACAGCCCTGCCCTTCACGGCCGCGCCCGTGGCGGCTCAGACCTTCGGCAGTGACAGCTTTCTTCCCTTCAGCCTCCCTGTCGGGTTCAGCGACACGGGGGACGAACCGCGCGACAGCAGTGTCGAGACCTTTGATCCGGTTGGTCGGGCTGAGCTGCTGGTGCGGGAGATCCCCAGGTCCTGGGTGGGCACCTACCAGGCCTTCGGGGGCAGCGAGGTCGTGCCCGCCGCCCTGAGTCTCTCCGAGGTGAGAGCGGTGGGTCAGATCGTGGATCTGCGCGGCACCATGACCATCAACGGCGCCTCGACGCAGGTGCAGGGCAACCTCAATGCCGAGTCTGACCAGCTCGACCTGATCCTGCTCTGCCGCTGCAATGTGGGCGGCCTGGAGATGGGCGGCATGTTCTCGGGCCAGCAGGGCCTGACGCTGGCGGGCTGGAATGCCCCGCGGCTCACCAATGCGGGGGGGCGGCTGGAGATGCAGCCCCAGTCCCAGCCCTCCAAAGCCCCGAGTTCAGCCCCGAGTGGGCCCGTTCGAGGCCTGTGGTGATTTTGGCGGCCCTCAGGCCGCCGTTCCCTGGGTGCGTTCCAGCCTGTTCAGACGTTTGAGGGCTGTGCGGTTGCCGCTGTCCAGTTCGAGCACCTTTTGATAAGTGGCGCGAGCCTGTTCGGGGTCCTGCACCTTTTCCAGGGCATAGGCGAGGTTGTTGAGGGCCACCGGGTAATCGGGCTTGGCCTTGAGGGCAGCGCGGTAGTGCTTGAGGGCCAGCTTGTAGTTGTTCTGGGCCGCCAGGGCGAAGCCAAGGGCGTTTTCGATCAGGGCCACAGCCTCCTCAGGGGCCTCCTCCGCCGTGGCCAGCCGGCGGGCCTCGCTGAGACTCTCCACCGCTTGGCCGAACAGCCGCTTGCGCAGCTGCACCGAGCCGAGCTCATAGAAGCTGGCGGCATCGCTGGCCTCCGTCTTGTTGGCTTGATTGCCCTGGCGTTCGAGGCGGGCCAGGGTCACCTCGTCCTGGCGCACCTTCCAGAACTGGCGCGCCACCACCACGGCGGCAACGCCAAGCAAGACAACCAGGCCGATCAGATAGGCCTGGGGAAGCAAGGTGTCCAAGGGGCGCCGGGGCTGGGAGGTGGGATCGGGTCGTCGACGATCAGGCCTGGGCGGAGCCGACGACGCTGCTGAAGCTGGCGGGGTCGACCACGGCCAGCTGGGCCAGCATTTTGCGGTTCAGGCGTACGTCGGCCTTCTTGAGGCCACCCATCAGGCGGCTGTAGCTGACGCCGTTGATCCGGGCCGCGGCGTTGATCCGGGCGATCCAGAGGCGGCGGAAATCGCGCTTGCGGCGGCGACGGTCCCGGTAGGCATTGCAGAGGGCCTTCATCACCCGCTGGTTGGCGGTGCGGAAGAGGGAGCCATTGCCGCCGCGGAAGCCGCGGGCCAATCTCAGAATTTTATTGCGGCGTTTACGGGCAACGTTGCCCCTCTTGACGCGAGCCATGGCAGGGAATCAGGTGGAGATGAACAGAGGGCGGAAGGGTGGCCTGTGCCCTCAGGCGTAGGGCAGCATGCCCTTGACGTTGTCGGCGTCGCGCTCGTCGACGACGGCCATCGTGCCCAGGTAGCGCTTGCGCTTCGGGCTCTTGTGATCGAGCAGGTGGTTGTGGAAGGCCCGGCGACGCATGAACTTGCCGGTGCCGGTGGCCTTGAACCGCTTGGCGGCTGCTCTGCGGGTCTTGAGCTTTGGCATGTCTCCCCGGCGCGGGCACAAACAATCACCTTACGACCTGGCCCCGCCATCCTCCAAGCTCCTCCTGCCGTCCGCCCCGAGCCGATGTCCGCCACCCCATCCCTGCGCCGCCTGGCGCTCTCCAGCCTCTCGGCCGTTGCCCTGCTGGTGGGCACGGGCTGCCGGGCCGAGCCCCTCGCCCCGCCCCCCCCCAGGCGACGCTGGGCTGGCCGGTGCCGCCACCACCCCGGATCGACCCCGCCAAGCCGGTGCTGTGGGTCGGCCTGGCCCCCCGGCTCAGCAGCACGACCCCCCTGGAGCTGCGCAGCGGCGGTGGCCTGATGACACTGGTCACCGCAACCGGTGCCCGCTACAGCTCGCCGCGCCTGGTGCTGCACTGGCGCACCGTGCCGGTGCAGCCGCCGCTGCAGATCCGCCGCCAGGTGCTGGGCCCCTTCGCCAGCTTCGAGAGCGCCGAGGAGGCCGCCAGCCGCTGGCGTGCCGCTGGGGTTGCCCCCCTGATCGCCAATCCGCGCGAGTGGGAGGTGTGGGCCCCCCTGGGGGCGCCCCTGCCGGAGGGCCTCGGCCCGGCCCGGCGCTTTGAGCAGACCCTCAGCCAACGGCCGGTGCTGGAGCTGCGCCGTGACGATGGCCCCGTGCTGATGGAGGGCCCCGTGCGGCTGGAGACCCCGGGCGGGCTGCTCTGGAAAGGCGGCCTGTTCCAGGGGCCGTTCCGGCTCCAGCCCGATGCCTATGGCAGCTGGGCGCTTGTGGAGGAGGTTCCCGTGGAGCGCTATCTCCAGGGGGTGGTGCCCCACGAGATCGGTGCCGGCTCCCCGCCGGCCGCCCTCGCTGCCCAGGCCGTGCTGGCCCGCACCTGGGCCCTGCGCAACCAGATCCGCTTCCAGGTGGACGGCTACCACCTCTGCGCCGATACCCAGTGCCAGGTCTATGCCGATCCACGCCTGGCCGGTGCAGCGGTGCGCCAGGCCATCGCGGCCACCCGCTCCCAGGTGCTGAGCTGGCAGGGGGAGCCCATTCATGCGGTGTATCACGCCACCAACGGCGGCGTGGCGGCTGGCTTCGAGGAGGTCTGGAGCGGGCCTCCCCTCCCCTACCTGAAGCCCAATCTGGACGGCCCTGAGGCCCTGCAGGCCCGCTTTCCACTGCCCCTGGCTCCCGCCCAACTGCCGGCCCTGCTCTCGGGGGGCTCGGCCCTCTACGGGGCCGACCACCCGCGCTTCCGCTGGAGCCGCACCCTCACGGCCGCCCAGCTCGGCCAGGCCCTGCGGGCCACCGCGCCCCAGCTCGGCACGCCCCAGACCGTGTCGGTGCTGGAGCGGGGTGTGAGCGGACGGGTGCTGGCCCTGGGCATCCAGGGCAGCGGCGGCTCCACCGTGCTGCGGCTGGATGCGATCCGCCGCACCCTGCGCCAGTTGCCGAGCACCCTGTTCGTGGTGGCCCCCAGCGGTGCCGGCAGCTGGCGCTTCGATGGCGGCGGCTTCGGGCACGGAGCCGGCCTTTCCCAGGCTGGAGCCATCGACCTGGCCCGGCGGGGCTGGACCCTGCAGCGGATCCTCAGCCGCTACTACCCCGGCACCACGCTGCAGCCCCTGTCTTCCCTGGACACCAAAGCACCTGGGAGTGCCCCTTAGAGTCCGCACACTTCCGGGAACGCCATGGCCGCGGACGGCAGTACCACCCACGGCCTTCGCCCGGCGGCCAGCGTTGCTGATCGCCGCCGCGGCAAATCGGCGCTGTTCGTGATCGCCTGCGGCTGGGCCGGCATGGTGCCCCACTGGCTCGATCCAGCCGTGCGCCTCTGGCCCTCCACCGGCATGGCCTTGCTGCTGGGGGGCTACAGCGTCTATGCGGTGCTGTTGCCGGCGCTGGGCCTGGGTCGTGCCGGTGCGGCCAGGCAGGCCAGCGCCCCCAACCACGCCCCCGCCGGGATCCCCAGCCCAGGCGCCAGTGCAGTGGATGTGGTGGTGGCCGCCCGCGACGAGGAGGCCGTGATCGGCCGGCTGGTGGAGCGCATCGCGGCGCTGCGCTATCCCGCCGGTCAGCTGCAGCTGTGGGTAGTGGATGACGGCAGTGCCGATGCCACCCCCCAGCTGCTGGCTGAGTTGCGCCAGCGCTTTCCCTTCCTGCGGGTGCTGCGGCGCGAGGCCGATGCCGGCGGGGGCAAGTCCGGAGCCCTGAACCTGGCCCTGCAGCAGCTCCAGGCTCCCTGGATGCTGGTGCTGGATGCCGATGCCGACCTCCAGAGCGACACCCTCGAGCGCCTGATCCCCTGGGCCGAGGCGGGCGAGTGGGGCGCGGTGCAGCTGCGCAAGGCCGTGGTGAACCCCCTGGACAACTGGCTCACCCGGGCCCAGTCGATGGAGATGGCCCTCGACGCCGTGGTCCAGGAGGGGCGCCAGAGCCGCGGCGGTGTGGTGGAGCTGCGCGGCAACGGCCAGCTGCTGCGCCGTGAAGCCCTCCTGGCCGCCGGCGGCTTCAACGAGGCGACGGTCACCGACGATCTCGACCTCAGCTTCCGGCTGCTGCTCCAGGGGCAGTCGATCGGCATCCTCTGGAATCCTGCGGTGCGGGAGGAGGCCGTGCTCAGCCTGGGGGCGCTCTGGCGCCAGCGCCAGCGCTGGGCCGAGGGTGGTCTGCAGCGCTTCTTCGACTACGGGCCCGGGCTGTTGTCCCGCCAGGTGAGCCGCCGCCGCCGGCTCGATTTGTTCGGCTTCTTCCTCTTGCAGTACGCCATGCCCCTGGTGGCGATGGCTGATCTGATCGGCGCCGTGCTCACCACCACCCCACCGCTGATCTGGCCCCTATCGGTCGTGGCCTTCGGGCTGTCAGGCTGCTCAATCCTGCTGGGCTGCCGTCGGCCCTCGGAGGGCCCGGTCTTCCCGCCCATGGCTCCCTGGAACCTGGCCCTCGGCATTGCCTATCTCGGCCACTGGTTCGTGGTGATTCCCTGGACCAGCCTGCGCATGGCCCTGCTGCCCAAGCGCCTGGTCTGGGCCAAGACGCTGCACCTGGGGGAGTCGGGCTCCGCTGACCCCTCAGCGGAGGACCCCTCGGTGGAGGATCCGGCGGTGGCCTGAGCGTAGCCCTGGCCCTCAGGCCCCATCCTGGCCGGAGTCGTCGAGGGGCCCATCCAGTTCCACGACTTCGCCGTTGAAGAATTCCGCCAGCCGGCGGGCCTTGTCATCCAGGGGGGAGGAGTGCCCCGGGCCTGGCTCGCCGGCCCCATGCGGGCCCGCTGGGCTGCTGCCGGGGGATGGGTGGCTTGGGAGCGGTGGTGGGGCCGGGGTCGGCGGTGCTGCGGCCGTGGCGGTGGCGGTGGTGGCGGTGGTGGTAGCGGTGGGGGTCGGGGCTGCTGCCCGCACGATGCGCGCTGGCGGCGGGGCGGCCGGAGCTGCGGGCGGTGGCTCTCGGCCGGCTTCCAGCACCAGCTGGCGGGGGCTGCCGAGGGCCTTGGTGATGGCCTGCTCCACCAGGGCCTGGCGGTTGTGCACCATGGCGACCCACTGGCTCGCCACCTGCACCACTGCCCGGCGTTCATCCAGCCCCACCAGGCGTCCCTGCTGGCTCAGCAGCATGCGGGTGGAGGGCAGCTCCAGGCAGGCCAGGATCTGCTGCCAGAGCTCGCCGAGGTTGACCGCCCGTTGGTCTGGTGCCGGCTGTTCCGGCGTTGTCGCAGCCGGCTCAGGGGCCACCGGGGAGCCGACTGGGGTGGCGCTCTCCCGGGTCGCGTCGCCCGTGGTGGCCAGGGGCCGAGGGGTGGCTGCTGGCGGTGGGGCAGTGGCAGCTCGCTGCGCCGAGAGGTGGCCGGCGGCCGGCGGTTGCGCCGGCGCCGGCGCCAGCAGGCCCAGCAGCAGCACCTCCAGCCATAGGCGGGGGTTGACGCTGTGGCGCAGCTGCTGCTCACTGCCCTTGAGCTGGGCCTGCCACTGCAGCAGCCGGATCTGGCCGAGACGGCTGGCCAGATCCGGCAGCTGGCTGCGGAACTGGGGGGACACGGCGGTGAGCTCCAGCCGCTCGGGGGCCAGGCCCACCAGGACCAGATCCCGCAGCAGGCTGGCCATCCCCTGCAGTACGGCCGCCGGCTCCCGGCCCCGTTCCAGCAGCTCGCGGGTGGCTTCGATCAGGCCGATCGGCTCGGCCCCCGCCAGGGCCGCAGCCAGGTGCAAGAGCTCCTGTTCCGGCACCGCCCCGAGCAGGTCCCACACGGCCTCCACCCCCACGGGGGGGGGCAGCAGGCTGAGCTGATCGAGCAGGCTCTCCGCATCCCGCAGCCCACCCTGGGACCGCTGGGCCACCACGTGGAGCGCCTCGGGCGTGATCGCGATCGCTTCCTGGGCGGCGATCCAGCCCAGGTGCTGCTCCAGGGCCCCTAGCGGGATGCGGCGGAAGTCGAAGCGCTGGCAGCGGCTCAGAATCGTGGGCAGCACCCGCTGGGGGTCGGTGGTGGCCAGCACGAACACCACCTGCGGCGGTGGCTCCTCCAGGGTCTTGAGCAGGGCATTGAAGGCCGCCGTGGAGAGCATGTGGCACTCGTCCACCACATACACCTTCCAGCGGGCCTGCACCGGCGCGAAGCGGGAGCGCTCGATCAGCTCGCGGATGTTGTCCACGCCGGTGTTGGAGGCCGCGTCGATCTCGATCACATCCAGGGCGCTGCCTGAGGCGATCCCGGTGCAGAGATCGCAATGGCCGCAGGGTTCAGGCGTGGGCCCGGGGGCGCTGAGGCAGTTGAGCGAACGCGCCATGATTCTGGCGCTGGACGTCTTGCCGGTGCCGCGGGGCCCGCTGAACAGATAGGCCGGCGCGATGCGGCCGGAACGCAGGGCATTGACCAGCGTGGCGGCGATGGCCTCCTGCCCCACCAACTGGTCGAAGCGCTGGGGTCTGTACTTGTGGTGGAGCGGCTGGTAGGCCTGGCCCATGGGGCGGCCTCAGGGGCGAAGTGTCGAGGCTACTGGTCGTCCCCGGGCTCCAGCAGCCCCTGCAGCCGGGATTCGAGAGCGGCCTCCAGGTCTTCCACCTCGGCCAGTTGGTCGGCCAGGCCCTGGGCCGTGCGCCGCAGGGCCTCGAACTGGCCCTGACCCCAGCGGGCCTCCGCCTTGGCGAGTTCCTCATCCAGCCGCCCCTGCAGCTTCTGGCGCAGCCCCTCCAACTGGGCAACGGTCTGCTGGGCCAGCTCCAGGCCCTTGTCCAGCTGGCCCTGGTCCAGATTCAGGGATTCCAGATTCAGGCCATCGAGGCGGGCTCCCTGCCGCAGCAGCAGGCGGGCGCCGGCAAGCACCGCCGCCGGCATCACCTGGCCCAGCGCCAGCGCCCCCAGAGTGCCGGTGTGCAGCCAGCCCTCCACCTGGGAGCTGCGATGCCGGCCGGTCTTGCACCAGTGGGCGAAGTGCTCGCAGTTGTTGAACAGCAGGTTGTAGTTCTGCTCCCCGAGGCGGCCCATGGCCCGTCTGAGGCAGACGCCGTCAGGGGAGCAACTGCCCTCGGGATAGGGCACCACGCTCAGCGGTTGGCCGAGGCTGAAGTCCTCCCGGGCGCTGCGCAGGATCTCGCGGCCCTCCAGGTAGTGGGCCACGCTGCCGTCGCCCAGGTCGATGCCGTGGTGGTTGAACAGGCCGTGCTGACGGGGGACCTGCAGGTGATCGGCGGTGGCCACGGAGAGCTCAGGCGCTCGCCTGGGCGCCCTCGTGGCTCGTGCCCAGGGGAACCACCTTGGCCTGGCTGCGCTGCTCCACCAGCTCGCGGGTCACGGTGAAGTCCTTGACGTTGCGGCGCGAGGGCAGGTCGTACATCAGCTCCAGCATCAGCTCCTCGAGGATGCCCCGCAGCGCCCGAGCCCCGGTCTTGCGGCGGTGGGCCTCGGCGGCAATGGCCGCGATGGCGCCGGGCTCGAAGTGCAGCTGCACCTCGTCCATGCTGAGCAGGGTCTGAAACTGTTTCACCAGGGCATCGCGGGGCTCGGTGAGAATCGCCTCCAGGGCGCGGGTATCGAGCGGCTCGAGCACGGCGCTCACGGGCAGGCGGCCGATGAACTCAGGGATCAGGCCGTACTTCACCAGGTCGTCGGGCTCCATGTGACGCAGCACGCTGGCCGCCTGGCGCTCCTTGACGCTGCGGGGGCGGCTGCTGCCGTCGGGGTTGATGAAGCCGATGGCATTGCGGCCCATCCGCTTCTGCACCACGTCGTCGAGGCCCACGAAGGCGCCGCCGCAGATGAACAGAATCTGGCTGGTGTCGATCTGGATGCAGTCCTGGTAGGGATGCTTGCGGCCCCCCTGGGGCGGCACGTTGGCGGTAGTGCCCTCCAGCATCTTCAGCAGCGCCTGCTGGACCCCCTCCCCGGACACATCCCGGGTGATCGAGGGGTTCTCGCTCTTGCGCGCGATCTTGTCGATCTCATCGATGTAGATGATGCCCCGCTGGGCCAGCTCCACATCCATGTCGGCCTTCTGCAGCAGCCGCAGCAGGATGTTCTCCACGTCCTCGCCCACGTAGCCGGCTTCGGTGAGGGTGGTGGCATCGACCACCGCGAAGGGCACATCCAGGATCTCGGCCAGCGTCTGGGCCAGGAGCGTCTTGCCGCAGCCGGTGGGGCCGATCAGCAGGATGTTGCTCTTGTGCAGCCGGGTGGCGGTCTGGTCGGTCTCGCCCTTGCCGTCGCCTTGCCAGGCCAGGCGCTTGTAGTGGTTGTAGACCGCCACGGACAGGGATTTCTTGGCGTCTTCCTGACCCACCACCTGGCGATCGAGAAACTCCTTGATCTCCAGGGGTTTGGGCACTTCCGCCAGGGTGGGTGCCGGCCTGGCGGGTTTCTTGGTGGCGTTCTTGCCGCGGCTGGGTTCGGGCACATGGCGGCCGCCGCCGGAGCCGTGGGTGTCCACCAGCTCCTCATCGAGAATCTCGTTGCAGAGATCGATGCACTCGTCGCAGATGTAGACCCCGGGCCCGGCGATGAGCTTGCGCACCTGCTCCTGGGACTTGCCGCAGAACGAGCACTTGAGATGGGCGTCGAACTTGGCCATCGGCAGGAGCGGGAGGACGGAACGTCCAGGTCAGGGGGCGGGAGATCGCGGATCCCAGGGTCAGCATTGACCCGGGAACAGGTTCAGGACACTTTCCTTAAGGATCAGACAGGAATGATCAGAATGGAAGGACTCAGCGAGGGGAATAGAGACCGGCACACCAGTGGAGCGGTTGCGGGCCAGCAGCCGCCTCAAGCGGATCGGGTTCCTGGGGGGGAAGGCCCTACAAAATCCCATGGATCGGGCTGGCTCGCCAGCCACCAGGTCATGAAGGCTCCTGGGATGGTGAGGTTTCGGTCACCACCCGGTCGATCAGGCCGTATTCAACCGCCTCGGCGGGTGAAAGGAAGTAGTCGCGGTCGGTGTCCTCCGTGATCTTGTCGAGGGGCTGGCCAGTGTGCTCGGCCATCAGACCGTTGAGGGTGTCCTTGAGGTAGAGGATCTCCTTGGCCTGGATCTCGATGTCCACCGCCTGGCCCTGGGCGCCGCCCAGGGGCTGGTGAATCATGATCCGGGCGCTGGGCAGGGCCAGGCGCTTGCCCTTGCACCCCCCTGACAGCAGGAAGGCCCCCATCGAGGCCGCCAGGCCGTAGCAGATGGTGACCACATCCGGCGCCACCTGCTGCATGGTGTCGTAGATCGCCAGCCCTGCCGTCACCGAGCCGCCAGGGGAGTTGATGTAGATCTGAATGTCCTTCTCGGGGTCCTCGGCCTCCAGGAAGAGCAGCTGGGCCACCAGGGCGTCGGCCACTGAATCGTCGATGCCCGTGCCCAGAAAGATGATCCGCTCGCGCAGCAGGCGGGAGTAGATGTCGAAGGCTCGCTCGCCCTTGCCGGACTGCTCGACCACGGTGGGCAGCACCCCGGGGGCGGCGGAGGGTGCCCCGATTGTGGCCTCGGGCCGCACTCCCATCCAGAGGTTCTGGATCGGATGGGCCCGCTGGGCGGTGGGGGATTGGGCGTCGATCACGCGCGGCAAGGTCTGGTGGTGGCAATCTATGGCGATGGGACCGGTGCTCGCTGGGGGGATTGCCGCAGCTGGGGGCATGAGCGCCGCCACACCACTCAGGCCTCGGGGGTCGCGGCTGTGTCCCTTTCAGGAGCTGGCTCTTCGGCCACAGCCTCGTTAGCCACAGCCTCGCTGATGGTGCTGTGGCTCTCGAGCCAGTCGAGCAACTTCTCGCGCAGGAGGTCGTCGCCCACGACCTGGCGCAGCCGCTCGGCGTCGATGCTGCCCTGATTCTCGAGACCCTGGCGCACCTCCTTCACCTTGGCGTCCAGCTCGGCGTCCTCCAGCTTGATCTCCTCGGCGCTGGCCAGGGCCTGGAGCGCCAGGTTGCGCCGCAAGCGCTGTTCGGCCTCAGGGCGGGAACTGTCCACCAGGCTGCGCACCAGCTCAGGCGTGAACAGTTTTTTCACATCCATGCCCTGCTGGGCGATCTGGCCGGCGGTTTGCTCGATCAGGTTGCGGATCTCCTGCTGCACCATGGATTCCGGCAGCTCCACCTCGAGCTCCTCCACCAGGGCACCCAGCAGCGCTTCGTGGCGGGCTGTCCTGGCCCGGCTCTCGGCGTCGTCCCGGAGGCGCTGCTCCAGATCGGCCCGCAGCTCGGCCAGGGTCTGCTTGTCGCTGGCCTGCTGGGCAAAGGCGTCGTCGAGGGCGGGAAGCTCCCGGGTCTTGAGGTCCTTGAGGCCGATCTCGAAGCGGGCCTGGCGACCCGCGGCCTCCTCCTGGGGGTAGCTCTCGGGAAACTGGCACTCCACCGTGCGCGTCTCGCCCACGGCCATGCCGATCACCCCCTCCACGAAGCCGGGGATCATGCGGCCTTCCTCCAGCTCCACCTCGGTGGCTTCGCTGCTGCCGCCCGTGATCGGTTCACCGCTGTCGACAAACACGCCGCTGAAGCTCAGCACTGCCACGTCGCCGCTCTCGGCGCTGCGGCCCTCCACCGGCACCAGGGTGGCCAGCTGCTTGCGCGACTGCTCGATCAGTTCATCGACCCTGGCGGGGTCGTAGCTGATCGTCTCGGCCTCGGCCTTGAGGCCGCGGGTGTTGTTCAGCTTCGGGGTGGGCTCCACGTCGAGCTCCAGCGTGAAGCTGAGCGCTTCTCCCGGCTGGAACCGCTCCAGCACCAGCTCGAAGGCCTCGTTCAGCTCCGGACGACTCAGCGGGGACAGCTCCTCCAGGGCCAGGGCGTCGCGGAAGGCGGCATCGACCAGATCCTCCAGGGCGGTGGCCCGCACCCGCAGGGGGCCGATCTGCTGCAGCAGCACCGCCCGGGGCACCTTGCCCTTGCGGAATCCCGGCAGCTTGATGCTGCGGCTGAGCTTCTCCACCGCCGTCTCGTAGCTGGCCTTGCAGCGCTCGCCCGGGATCGCCACCTCGAGGGCCATGCGGCTGCCCGGACGCGGTGTGGCGGTCACGCTGAAGGTGTCACCCCTGGAGGGGCTGGTGGGGGCGGAAGAGGCGGCAGCAGGACTCATGGCAGCTCGGTGCAGCCCGCGATCCTAAGAAAGTGGCTTGCAGGCGTTGTTTCCAGTAGTCTTTGCAGCATCAAGACGTGAGATCCCCGTGGTGGTCTCCCTGACCCACGCGTCCCAGCGCAGCTGTGACGGTCCCGTCAGTGCCGAGCGACCACGCCAGACTCTCCCCAGGCCCTGCAGATCCAGGCCTGTTGATCCGAAAGCCTGAAATCGCTTCCGGGCCGATCCCTCCCCCCAAGTTTTCCAACCAGCCCTCCGCCACCACGCTCACCTTCCCTTCGCTTCTGCCAACAAGCGTTCACCGTTGGCCCCCGCCTCTCCACCGGTCTTCGGAACGCCCTGATCGCCCACCCGCCTGAAACGTCCTGCTGCGATGAGTCGCCGCTTGCCGCGTTCTTGTTTCACCAGCATTAGCCAGGGTTCTGCAACCCGAGCGGGCCGCCCACCCAGGCCCCGAGCCGAGGCTGCAACCCCTCCACCTCTCCCCGGCCCATACCGCCCTTGACCACAGCTCAGCCCACCACAACCACCACTTCTGCTGGCGCAGCCGCCCAGTCCCAGGTCACCTCCGGGGTCACAACGCTGCCGGATCGTCCCCTGCGCGTGGCCATCCTCGGGGCCACCGGGGCCGTGGGGCAGGAGCTGCTGCAACTGCTGGCCGAGCGTCACTTCCCGGTGGCCGAGCTGATCCCCCTGGCCTCGCCCCGCTCCGCCGGGCAGCCCCTCGCCTGGCAGGGGGAAACCCTCACTATCCAGGGCGTCAGCGAGGCGGTGTTCACGGGGGTGGATCTGGTGCTTGCCTCGGCGGGTGGCTCCGCGTCGCGCCAGTGGGCGCCGCTGGCCGCGGCCGCCGGCGCCCTGGTGATCGACAACTCCAGCGCCTTCCGGCTCGATCCGGCCGTGCCCCTGGTGGTGCCCGAGGTCAACCCCGCCGCCGCCTTCAGCCACCGCGGCATCATCGCCAACCCCAACTGCACCACGATCCTGCTGACCCTGGCCCTGGCGCCCCTGCAGGCCCGGCGCGCCATCCGGCGGGTGGTGGTGAGCACTTACCAGTCTGCCAGCGGCGCCGGCGCCCGGGCCATGGAGGAGCTGCGCCAGCTCAGCCGCACGGTGCTGGACGGCGGCGAGCCGGTGAGCACCGTGCTGCCCCATTCCCTCGCCTTCAACCTGTTCCTGCACAACTCCCCCCTGCAGCCCAACGGCTACTGCGAGGAGGAGCTCAAGATGCTCAACGAGACCCGCAAGATCATGGACCTGCCCGAGCTGCGGCTGTCGGCCACCTGCGTGCGGGTGCCGGTGCTGCGGGCCCACTCCGAGGCGGTGAACATCAGTTTTGAGGAGCCCTTCCCCGTGGAGGAGGCCCGGGCCCTGCTGGCCCAGGCTCCTGGGGTTGAGCTGATCGAGAACTTCGAGGCCAACCGCTTTCCGATGCCCACCGACGTGACCGGTCGCGATCCGGTGGCCGTGGGGCGCATCCGCCAGGACCTCAGCGATCCCAACGCCCTGGAGCTGTGGCTCTGCGGCGATCAGATCCGCAAGGGCGCCGCCCTCAACGCGGTTCAGATCGCCGAGCTGCTGCTCCAGGCCCCTGTGGTGCAGACGCAGGCAACGGCCCAGGGAGGTGGGGTTTGAGCGTCGCCGCCCAGCAGCAGCCCTGGCTGAAAGCCCCGTTTGGACGGGTGGCCACGGCGATGGTCACGCCGTTCCAGCCCAACGGCCAGGTGGACCTGGCCCAGGCGGCCCGGCTCGCTGATCACCTGGTGACCCACGGCTCGGATGCTCTGGTGCTGTGCGGCACCACGGGGGAATCTCCCACCCTCAGCTGGGCGGAGCAGCACGCCCTGTTCGCAGCCGTGAAAGACGCCGTGGCCGGTCGGGCCCGGCTGATCGCGGGCAGTGGCAGCAACTGCACCGCCGAGGCGGTGGAGGCCACCTGCGAAGCCGCAGCCCTCGGCGCCGACGGGGCCCTGGTGGTGGTGCCTTACTACAACAAGCCCCCCCAAGACGGCCTGGAGGCCCATTTCCGGGCGATCGCCGAGGCGGCTCCGAACCTGCCGCTGATGCTCTACAACATCCCCGGCCGCACTGCCGCCAGTCTCGAGCCCACCACCGTGGCCCGCCTGCTCGACCTGCCCAATGTGGTGGCCTTCAAGGCGGCGAGCGGCACCACTGACGAGGTCAGTGCCCTGCGCCTGGCCTGCGGCGACCGGCTGGCGATCTACTCCGGCGATGACGCCCTCACCCTGCCGATGCTGGCCGTGGGAGCCGTGGGGGTGGTGAGCGTGGCCAGCCACCTCGAGGGCCCGCGCATCAGCCGCATGGTGCAGGCCTTCCTCGACGGTGATCTGCCCCTGGCCCTCGCCCTGCATGAACAGCTGCTGCCCCTGTGCCGGGCCCTGTTCTGCACCACCAACCCGGTGCCCGTGAAAGCCGCCCTCGCCCTCAGCGGCTGGCCGGTGGGTGACCCAAGACTTCCCCTTCTCCCCGCGAACGACGACGTGAAACAACGCCTCTGCGAAACCCTGGCTGCCCTGCGTCCTACCTGAGACGCCAAGGCTGAATGGCTGATCTGCAATCAGCAAGCTCCGGTTTCAACTTCAGACTCTTCAAATTTTCTTACATGTCAAATTCCCAGGTTCGTCATAGTTCTACCCAGAACGGATCCAACGGCAAGCAGCCTGCCCTACGGGTGATTCCCCTCGGTGGCCTCCACGAGATCGGCAAGAACACCTGTGTGTTCGAATACGGCGATGACATCATGCTGGTGGATGCCGGTCTGGCCTTCCCAAGTGACGGCATGCACGGCGTCAACGTGGTGATGCCCGACACCAGCTATCTGAAGGAAAATCAGAAGCGCATCCGCGGCATGATCGTGACCCACGGTCACGAAGATCACATCGGCGGCATTGCCCACCATCTCAAGAACTTCACGATCCCGGTGATCCATGGGCCGCGGCTGGCACTGTCGATGCTCACCGGCAAGATGGAGGAAGCCGGTGTGATGGATCGCACCATCCTCAAGACCGTCGGCCCACGCGATGTGGTGAAGGTGGGTCAGCACTTCTCAGTGGAGTTCATCCGCAATACCCACTCGATGGCAGACAGCTTCACGCTGGCTATCACCACTCCGGTGGGCACGGTGATCTTCACCGGTGACTTCAAGTTCGACCACACCCCTGTGGACGGCGAGCACTTCGACATGGCCCGCCTGGCCCACTACGGCGACAAGGGAGTGCTCTGTCTGTTCAGCGACTCCACCAACGCTGAGGTGCCTGGCTTCTGTCCCCCCGAGCGCTCGGTGTTCCCGAAGCTCGACCAGCACATCGCCCAAGCCGATGGCCGGGTGATCATCACCACCTTCGCCAGTTCAATCCACCGGGTGTCGATGATCCTCGAGCTGGCCATGAAGAATGGCCGCAAGGTGGGCCTGCTGGGCCGCTCGATGCTGAATGTGATTGCCAAGGCCCGCGAACTCGGCTACATGCGCGCCCCCGATGATCTGTTCGTGCCGATCAAGCAGATCCGTGACCTGCCGGACCGGGAAACCCTGCTGCTGATGACCGGCAGCCAGGGCGAGCCCCTGGCCGCCCTCAGCCGCATCTCCAGGGGGGAACACCCCCAGGTGCAGGTGAAGCCTTCGGACACCATCATCTTCTCCGCCAGCCCGATCCCGGGCAACACCATCTCCGTGGTGAACACCATCGACCGCTTGATGATTCTCGGGGCCAAGGTGGTCTATGGCAAAGGTGAAGGCATTCACGTCTCCGGCCACGGTTTCCAGGAAGATCACAAGCTGATGCTGGCCCTGGCGAAGCCCAAGTTCTTCGTGCCCGTGCACGGCGAGCACCGCATGCTCGTGGCCCACTCCAAGACCGGCATGTCGATGGGCATTCCGCCCGAGAACACCCTCATCATCGACAACGGCGATGTGGTGGAGCTCACCCCCGATTCGATTCGCCGGGGTGAGCCCGTCAAGGCCGGCATCGAGCTGCTCGACGCCTCCCGCAACGGCATCGTCGACGCCCGGGTGCTCAAGGAGCGCCAGCAGCTGGCCGAAGACGGTGTGATCACCCTGCTGGCGGTGATCAGCACCGATGGTGTGATGGCGGCGCCGCCGCGGGTGAACCTGCGGGGCGTGGTCACCACGGCCGATGCCCGCAAGCTCAGCCTCTGGGCTGAACGCGAAATCACCTGGGTCCTGGAGAACCGCTGGAGCCAGCTCAGCCGCAACACCGGTGGCAAGGCCCCTGATGTGGACTGGGTGGGTGTGCAACGGGAAGTGGAGCTGGGGCTGCAGCGCCGTCTGCGGCGCGAACTCCAGGTGGAGCCCCTGATTCTCTGCCTGGTACAGCCGGCTCCGGCCGGCACCCCGGCCTACCAAGGGCGGGCCGATGCGGAGCCCGATTCCCGCCCGGCGCCCCGCGGCCGCGCCGGGGGCCGTGACAGCCGCTCGCTGGATCGCACCCCCCGCCGCGAAGGAGCTCCTGTGGGAGCTGCCTCAGCTACCCCGGCAGCGGCCTCCGTGGTGACTCCTGTTGTCAAAACCGCGGTGAAGGTGGTGCCGGCTGCGGCCGTGCCGGCGGCGGCTGCCCCCGAGCCCGAGATCGCAGGCCGCACCCGCCGCCGCCGCTCGGCGGCTGCCGCGGGATGAGCTCGGCTGGGCTTCAGCCCAGTCTCACGTGAAGCAGGCCCCGGGAGAGCTCCTTGATCTCCTCGGGGCTGAATCCGATGGCCTCATCCGGAAGGCGTAGGGCCTCCAGCAGATCGCCGGCCGATTGCAGCCGCTCCACTTCCCGCATTTCCACCACCTGCCGCCGCTCGGGATCAGCCTGGGCCACCTCCATCTGCTCGGGCTCCTCAATCACCTCCACGGCAATCAGATCAGCCAGCAATGGGTCCCCAGTCGGAGGCTTAGAACCCGGGCCCCCATCCAGCTGGTCGAGCCAGGGCATGGCTGCCCCTGAGGAGGTGGCCTGGACCTCGTCCGCAGGGGCTTGTGGTTCACCGGGGCGATGCGGGCCCCTCTCCTGCTGGCGGGCCACCACGCCGCAGTCCTCCAGGCCCTGCTCGGCGATCTGAGTCAGGCTTGGATCAGTGCAGCGGCGCAGCAGGGCGCGGTAGTACCCCTTGGCCGTGTCCACATCCCCCATGCCGTACAGCCGGGTGTGGCCCAGCAGCAGGATCACCCGCAGGCGCAGGGGGTCAGCCGGATCGTCGGGAAGGTCCACCAGCAGCGCCTCCCCCAGGGACTCCACCTCGGCCCACTGGCGTTCGCTGTAGACCCGCTCGATCGCGGCATAGCGCTGCTCATGGGAGTCATGGATCTCGGCCATGGATCTCGGCTGCTGGCGATCGGGTGAGAACCAGTGTGCTGCGCTCCCACTGCAGGCGCCACCCACCGGCCAGCTGCAGGGTGCCTGCCCCGGGCCCTGTGGCTAGGCGATCGAGCAACGTGTTGAGGCTGCGGCGGCCGAGCCGCTCCCCCAGGTGGTGGCTGAGCCAGTGCTGCAGCAGGGCGCCCTGGTTGGCGCGCTGCAGGGCGCGCAGGGGGGCGAGGGGCAGCTGCTGATTGTCCCCAGCGCCAGCGCTCGCCTTGGCTCCCAGGGCGGCCAGCGCCAGAGACAGCAGTTCCTCCTGGGCGTCGTCATCGGCGGCGAGTTGCTCGGCCAGGGCGGCCAGGCGCCGGGCGGCGCCGGGATGCAGAGCCTCCAGCACCGGCAGCACCTCCTGCCGCAGCCGGTTGCGGCTGTAGCGCCGGTCGTCGTTGCTGGGGTCAGGCCACACCGGCAGCTGCAGCTGTCGGCAGAGCCGGCCGGTGTCGGCACGGCTGAACAGCAGCAGGGGCCGGGCCAGCTGCCGCTCGCCCTCCAGGGCACGCAGGCCGCGCAGGCTGGCCAGACCCCGGCGGTGGGTTCCCCGGGCCAGGTTGAACAGCAGCGTCTCGGCCCGGTCGCTGGCGGTGTGGCCCGTCACCACCCGGCTGGCCCCGAGCGCTGCGGCGCAGATCCCCAGCTGCCCGTAGCGCCACGCCCGGCCAGCGGCCTCGCTGGGGGTGTCGCCAGTGCCGCGGCTGGTGGAAGGCTCCGTTGCCTCGGGCCGCCAGCGCTCCCCGAGCAGGGGCAGGCCCTGCCCGGCGGCCCAGGCCGCCAGCTGCTGCGCCGTTCGGCCTGATTCGGGCCGCCAGCCGTGATCGCCGTGCCAGAGGTGCAGCCGCCAGCCGTGTAGCCGCCGCAGGGCGATGAGCAGCGCCACCAGGGCCATGGAGTCCTGGCCGCCGGAAACAGCCAGCAGCAGGCAGGCCCCATCGGGCAGGAGGGCCGGATGGCGCCGCAGGTGGCGATGCAGGCGGAGGTGATCGGCGCTCCAGTCGGCCGCGGCGCTGGGCTGGGGCTGGGGATCGGACACCCTGACGACGGGGGTTCAGGTGGGAGGATGACTCCACTGTGCAGCTGTTCCTGCGATGTCGTCCGGCCCCTCCCGCCTTGCCCAGTTGCCTGCTCCGCTGCGGAGTGCCCTGGCGGAGCATCGCCTGATCAAGGTGATCGCCGGCCTCACCAACTTCGATGCCGCCGCCGTGGAGCGCATCAGCCAGGCGGCAGCTGAGGGGGGTGCCGACCTGATCGACGTGGCCTGTGACCCGGCGCTGGTGCGGCGGGCTACTGCCGAGTCCGGTCTGCCGATCTGCGTGTCAGCGGTGGATCCGGAGCTGTTCCCCGCCGCCGTGGCCGCTGGCGCGGCGATGGTGGAGATCGGCAACTACGACGCCTTCTACCCCCTCGGTCGCCGCTTCGAGGCCGATGAGGTGCTGGCGATCACCCGTCGCACTAGGGAGCTGCTGCCCCAGGTGGTGCTGTCCGTCACGGTGCCGCACGTGCTGCCCCTGGATCAGCAGGAGCAGCTGGCCCTCGACCTGGTGGCCGCCGGCGCCGACCTGATTCAGACCGAGGGAGGCACCAGCGCCCGCCCCTTCAGCCCTGGTGTCCTGGGCCTGATCGAAAAGGCGGCCCCCACCCTGGCGGCCACCCATGCCATCAGCCGGGCCCTGGCCGCCGCCGCCGATCGGGAAGCGCCTGTCGCGCCGGTGCTCTGCGCCTCGGGCCTCTCGGCCGTCACCCTGCCCCTCGCCGTGGCGGCCGGTGCCGCTGGGGTGGGTGTGGGCTCCGCCGTGAACCGGCTGGACGACGCCTGGGCCATGGCGCTGGTGGTGCGGGAGTTGCGGGCAGCCCTGCCCCGCCCGGTGGAGGCAACCCTCAGTCACAACTGAGTGCCAGCGGGCGTGGCCAGGCCTACGTTTCAGTGGCTCCACCTGATCTGTCATGGGTTCCCTCGTCTGGCTGCTGCAGTGGCCGATCCGTGCTCTGGTTCTGCTGATCGTCGCCTGGCTTCCCCTGGGGGTTGAGATCGAGAGCTTCCCGATCGCCCTGCTGGCTGCGGTGGTGATCGGCCTGCTGGGCACTCTGCTGATCATTCCGCTCAAGGCAGTGCTGGCACTGCCTTGGGCCGTTGCCAGCCTGGGAGGGCTGATCAGCCCGGTGACCCTGCTGTTCAACTGGCTGATCACCGTCATCCTGTTCGGTCTGGCGGCCTGGCTGATCCAGGGCTTCCGGCTGCGCCGAGGTCTGCTCAGCGCCGTGCTTGGGGCGGTGGTGTACGCGGTGCTGTCGACGGTGATCCTGCGCCTGCTGGGCCTCGATGTGGACTTCACCCGCGTCTCGGCGCTGATGAGCCAGGTGGCTGCGGGCTGACCCGCGGTCCTGGGGGCGTCCGGGGGGGCGGCCATTTCGCTGCTCTCGGCACCGCGGCGGCGGGCCCGGCTCGCCAACAATGGGCAACATGACGGTTCCCTTCGAGCTTCACGCCCCCTACAAGCCCAAGGGCGATCAGCCCACGGCGATCGCAGGCCTGGTGCAGGGCGTGGAAGGGGGTGAGCGTTATCAGACCCTGCTGGGGGCCACCGGCACCGGCAAGACCTTCACGATCGCCAATGTGATCGCCAGCACGGGGCGCCCCACCCTGGTGCTGGCCCACAACAAGACCCTGGCGGCCCAGCTCTGCAACGAGCTGCGGGAGTTCTTCCCGAACAATGCCGTCGAATACTTCATCTCCTACTACGACTACTACCAGCCGGAGGCCTATGTGCCCGTCTCCGACACCTACATCGCCAAGACGGCGTCGATCAACGAAGAGATCGACATGCTGCGCCACTCCGCCACCCGCTCCCTCTTCGAGCGCCGTGATGTGATCGTGGTGGCCTCGATCAGCTGCATCTACGGCCTTGGCATCCCCAGCGAATACCTCAAGGCCGCGGTGAAATTCCAGGTGGGCGACACGCTCAACCTGCGCGCCTCCCTGCGCGACCTGGTCAACAACCAGTACTCCCGCAACGACATTGAGATCTCCCGCGGCCGCTTCCGGGTGCGGGGCGATGTGCTGGAGATCGGCCCGGCCTACGAAGACCGCCTGGTGCGGATCGAGCTGTTCGGCGATGACGTGGAGGCGATCCGCTATGTGGATCCCACCACCGGCGAGATCCTGCAGAGCCTCGACACGATCAACATCTATCCGGCCAAGCACTTCGTGACCCCCAAGGAGCGGCTGTCGGAGGCCATTGCTGCGATCCGCCGCGAACTGCATGAGCGGCTCGATCTGCTCAACGGCCAGGGGCGGCTGCTGGAGGCCCAGCGGCTGGAGCAGCGCACCACCTACGACCTGGAGATGCTGGAGCAGGTGGGCTACTGCAACGGCGTGGAGAACTACGCCCGCCATCTCGCCGGCCGCCAGGCCGGCACCCCGCCCGAGTGCCTGATCGACTACTTCCCCGACGACTGGCTGCTGGTGGTGGATGAGAGCCACGTCACCTGTTCCCAGCTCCAGGCCATGTACAACGGCGACCAGAGCCGCAAGCAGGTGCTTGTGGAGCACGGCTTCCGCCTGCCCAGCGCCGCTGACAACCGGCCCCTCAAGGGCGAGGAGTTCTGGCAGAAGGCCCGCCAGACCATCTTCGTGAGCGCCACCCCCGGCCAGTGGGAGCTGGCCGAGAGCCGCGGCCAGGTGGTGGAGCAGGTGATCCGCCCCACCGGCGTGCTCGATCCCGTGGTGGAGGTGCGCCCCACCGAGGGCCAGGTGGACGACCTGCTCGGCGAGATCCGCCAGCGCGCCGACAAGCAGGAGCGGGTGCTGGTGACCACGCTCACCAAGCGCATGGCCGAGGACCTCACCGATTATCTGGCCGAGAACGGGGTGCGGGTGCGCTATCTGCACTCCGAGATCCACTCGATCGAGCGCATCGAGATCATCCAGGATCTGCGCAATGGCGAGTACGACGTGCTGGTGGGGGTGAACCTGCTGCGCGAGGGCCTGGACCTGCCGGAGGTGTCGTTGGTGGCGATCCTCGATGCCGACAAGGAGGGCTTCCTGCGGGCCGAGCGCTCCCTGATCCAGACGATCGGCCGCGCCGCCCGCCATGTGGAGGGCAAGGCCTTGCTGTACGCCGAAAACCTCACCGATTCAATGGTCAAGGCCATCGGCGAGACCGAACGCCGCCGTGCCATTCAGCACGCCTACAACCTGAAGCACGGCATCACCCCAAAGCCCGCAGGCAAGCGGGCTGGGAACTCCATCCTGGCTTCCCTGGAAGTGTCGAGGCGTCTCAACGACGAGCAGCTGGAGCAGGCCACGGATCAGGCCGAGCACAACGCCGTTCCCCTCGATGCCCTGCCGGAACTGATTCAGCAGCTCGAGGACAGAATGAAAACGGCGGCCAAGAACCTGGAGTTCGAGGAGGCCGCCAACCTGCGGGACCGCATCAAGGGGCTGCGGCAGAAGCTGGTGGGCCGGGCCTGAGTTCCGGGGCCTCGCTGCCCTCGGCCCGGTGGGTGGTGCTGCCGCCGAGATCGAAGGCGTGGTGCACGGCCTGGACGGCCGCCACCCCCTGCTCGGCCGCCACCACGCAGCTGGTGCGGATCTCACTGGTGGCGATCAGCTCGATGTTGATGCCGGCCTCTGCCAGGCAGCGGAACATGCGCGCGGCGGTGCCCGGGGTGCAGGGCATGCCGGCGCCCACGGCGCTCACCCGGGCGATGGCTGCTCCTTCCTCGAAGCGGGAGCCGGGCCACTGGCCCAGCAGGGGCCCGAGGGCCTGTTCGGCCTGGCCGCGATCGTCGCGCCGCAAGGTGAAGCTCATGTCCCGGGTGATCTGGTTGGCGCTGAAGCCCGTGCGCTCCGACTGCACGATCGCATCGAGGCTGATGCCGGCATCGGCGAGGGCCCTGCACACGGCGGCAGCGGTGCCGGGGCGGTCCGGCACCTGGCGCACGGCCACCTGCACCTGTCCGGTGTCGAGGGCGACGCCCCGCACGGCCGCCTCGCCGCTGTGGCAGGGGGGTGGGTCGTGGCGCAGCTGGCTCTCCTGCAGCTCAAAGGCCTCGGCGGCCGCCCGCAGGGCGCGGCTGCCCTGGTCGCCTGCCACCAGGCAGCTCACCTTCACCTCGCTGGTGGCGATCAGCCGCAGGTTGATGCCGTAGCGGGCCAGGGTGTCGAATAGCCGCGCCGCCACTCCGGGGCGCCCCATGATGCCGGCGCCGGAGATGCTCAGCTTGGCCAGGCCCGCTTCGCCACTGAGGGTGGCGGCTCCGGCCCCGAGCTCAGCGCCCATGCCGGCCAGCACCTCGCGGCACACCAGCTGGGCCCGCTCCAGGTCGGCCTCGGGCAGGGTGAAGGCGATGTCGTTGGTGAAGCTGCAGGCCTCATCCGTGGTGCCCACATGGGTTGCCTGCACGATCAGGTCCACGTTGAGGGCCGCCGCTCCGAGGGCCTCGAACAGCTGGGCCGCCACCCCGGGGCGATCCGGCACGTGGGAGAGTGCCACCACGGCCTGGCGGCTCTCGAGATCGGCGCCATCCACCGGCTTGCCCAGCTCCAGGCCGCCCTGCCCGATCGGCTGCGGTGCGCCGCTGGTGAGCCGGGTGCCCGGCGCCTCGCTCCAGCTGGAGCGCACCACCAGCGGCACCCCGTAGTTGCGGGCGATCTCCACCGCCCTGGGATGCAGCACCGCGGCTCCGAGGCTGGCCAGCTCCAGCATCTCGTTGCAGCTCACCTCCGACATCAGCTGGGCATCCGGCACCTTGCGGGGGTCAGTGGTGAGCACCCCGGGCACGTCGGTGTAGATCTCGCAGGCTTCGGCGCCCAGGGCGGCGGCCAGGGCCACGGCGGAGGTGTCGGAGCCGCCCCGGCCAAGGGTTGTGATCTCCGGCGTGCCGGCCAGGCCGCTGCTGGTGCCCTGAAAGCCCGCCACCACCACCACCTGGCCCTCACCCAGCAGGCGCTGCAGCCGTTCCGTGCGGATCTCGAGGATGCGGGCGCGGCCATGGGCCGACTCCGTCACAATCCCCGCCTGGGTGCCGGTCATGGACACCGCCGGCACGCCCTCGGTGTGAAGGGCCATCGCCAGCAGCGCGATCGACACCTGCTCCCCGGTGGCCAGCAGCATGTCCATCTCCCGCTGGGGTGGATCGCTGCTGATCGCCCGGGCCAGGCTGGAGAGTTCATCGGTGGTGTGGCCCATGGCCGACACCACCACCACCAGCTCATGGCCCTCATCGCGGCACTGCGCCACCCTGCGGGCCACCGCCTGGATCCGTGCCACGTCGGCCACCGAGGTGCCGCCGAACTTCTGAACCAGCAGGGCCATGGGGTTGAGGGATCGGGGTGGGGAATCGGGGTGGGGCCCAGGGGTGATCCCAACGGCCGATTATCGACTGCGGCCCTGCGCCGGGGCGAGCTCCTGGGCGGCGGCGCCGAGCAGAAAGCCATCGCGGAAGGCATCCGCGGGGGCCGTGCCGCGCTTGAGGGCGGCCTCCACCTCCAGCAACCGTGCCAGCAGGGCCAGGAAGCGGGAGCCGGGGATGCCCCTGATCTGTTTGCGCATCACATAGATGCGGCGCGGATTGCCGATGCCGGCCGCCTTGGCGATCACGGCCACGTCCTGCTCACCGCGCTGATCCAGCAGGCACACCCACAGCCAGCCCCGGATCTGGCTGGAGAGGGTGGCCACGATGCGCAGGGCCGGTTCGCCCGCCTCGATCAGGGCATCCAGCAGGGCGATCGCCTCGGCGGGCCGCTCCTGCAGCAGGGCATCGCCCACGGCCAGGGCGCTGGTGCTCTGGCCCCCCACCAGGGCCCGCACGGCCTCCACGCTGATCGTTGCGCCGGGCTGGAGTGCTCCTTCGGCGGCCGGCGCGCCCTGGCAGTAGAGCCCGAGCTTCTCCAGCTCGCTGGCCAGCCGGGCGCTGTCGCTGCCGATGGCTTCGCTGAGGGCCTCGGCGGCGCCAGGCTGCAGCTGCAGGCCCAGCTCCCGGGCGGTGCGCTGCACCAGCTCCAGCTGGCCGGCACCATCCCAGATCGCCGGCAGGGGGAAGGCCTGCTCCTCGCCCTGGCCCTGCTTCACCAGCTTCTGCAGCGCCTTGGTGGTGCGCAGGCGGCCATCCGGCTTGGCCGTGTTCACCAGCAGCAGATGGCAGCTCTCCGGCACCAGCGGCAGGGTGGCCTCGAGCTGATCGGCCAGGTCGGCGGGGCACTGATTGCAGAACGGGCTCCGCTGCAGCAGCACCAGCCGCGCCCCCGCCCCCAGCGGAGCGGTGCGCGCCTCCCCTAGCGCCTGCGCCGCCTGGGCGGGATCCTGGCCATCCAGCCGGCTGAGGTTGATCGAGGCCCAGGCGGGGTCCACCAGCCGCGCAATCAGGCCATCCACGGCCCGGCCCCGGGCGGCCTCGTCATCGCCCCAGAGCAGGTGGATCGGCATGGCGAAGGACGTGCATAGGGTTGGGGGGCGCCATGGCTGCGAGGGCGGTCAGGTCAGTGCGCTCCCGCCCGATCCCAGTTCCATCGATCTCCCCATCCTCCAGGATCACCCGATTTTTCTCGAGAGCCTGCGGCTGATCCGGGCCGAACTGGCCGAGCGCGCTGTGGCCTGCCCCGCCGATCCCCTCGAGCTGGCCGTGCTGGAGCGCTGCATCCACAGCAGTGGCGACCTCTCGATCGCCGCGGATCTGCGCTTCAGCCCGGGGGCCTGCGCCGCCGGCGCCGCCGCCCTGGCCGCCGGTGGCGCCATCCTCACCGACACGGCCATGGCCGCGGCGGCGGTGGCACCGATGGCGGCCCGCAGCTTCCGCAATCCAGTGCACAGCGTGCTCGCCTGGGCACCAGCGCAGGCGCCCGGGGGCAGCACCCGCACGGCTGTGGGCATGGAGAGCGCCCTGGCGGCCCTCGGCCCGGGCCTGGTGGTGCTGGTGGGCAGTGCTCCCACGGCCCTGGAGCGGCTGCTGGAGCTGGTGGCCGCCGGCGTGGTGCCGGCGCCGGCCCTGGTGATCGGCATGCCGGTGGGGTTCGTGGGGGTGGCGGAGAGCAAGCGTCACCTCGGCGCCAGTGGCCTGGCCCAGGTGCGGCTGGAGGGCTCCCGGGGCGGTGCCGCCCTGGTGGGGGCGGCCTGCAACGCCCTGCTGCGGGCCGGCTGCCGTCAGGCGGCGTCCTGACCCACCCGCACGTGGCTGTTGGCCTCGATGCGGCTCAGCACCTGGCGGGCCCGCAGCAGCACCGAGGCGGGAATGCCGGCCAGGCGGGCCGCCTCGATGCCGTAGCTGCGACTGGCGCCGCCGGGCACCACCCGGTGCAGGAAGCGCAGGTCGCTGCCGGTTTCCTCGACGAGCACCTGGGCGTTGGCCACGTTGGGCAGCAGCTCGGCCAGCTCGTTGAGCTCGTGGTAGTGGGTGGCGAAGACGCTGCGGGCACCGATGCCCTGGGCCAGTTCCTCGGCCACGGCCCAGGCGATCGAGAGGCCATCGAAGGTGGCGGTGCCGCGGCCGATCTCATCCAGCAGCACCAGTGAGCGGGCCGTGGCGTGGTGAAGGATGTTGGCGGTTTCGGCCATCTCCACCATGAAGGTGGACTGGCCGGCGGCCAGGTCATCGCCGGCGCCGACGCGAGTGAAGATGCGATCGGCGAGGCCGAGCCGGGCCGAGCGGGCCGGAATCCAGCTGCCCATCTGGGCCATCAGCTGCAGCAGCCCGGTCTGGCGCAGGTAGCAGCTCTTGCCGCTGGCGTTGGGCCCCGTGAGGATCAGCAGGTCGGGCGCTGACGGCTGGCCCTCCCAGCCGAGGGCGATGCCGTTGGCGGTGAACGGCTCCTCCACCAGCAGCTGCTCCACCACCGGGTGGCGGCCGGCTTCGATCTGGAGCTCCCGGCTGTCGCTGAGCTCCGGGCGGCAGTAGCCGCCGCTGGCGGCCAGCTCGGCCAGCGACACCAGGGCGTCGAGCTCGGCCACCAGCCGGGCGGCCTGGCGGATGGCGGCCGCCTGCTCCCCCACCCGGCCGCGCAGCTGGCAGAACAGCGCATACTCCCGCTCGGCGGCGCGGGCCCGCAGCTGCTGGATCTCGGCCTCGCGGCCCTTGAGGGCGGGCGTCACGAAGCGCTCCTCGTTGGCCAGGGTCTGGCGGCGGATCCAGTGGTCCGGTACGGCGGCGGCCTTGGCCCGGCTCACCGCCAGGAAGTAGCCGAAGGTGCGGTGGTGCTGCAGCCGCAGGCTGGCGATGCCGCTGGCGGCCCGCTCGGCGGCCTCCTGGCGGCCCAGCCAGGCGTCCTGGTCATCGAGCTGGTTGCGCAGGCCATCCAGCAGCGGATCGACGCCGTCATGGATCAGGGCCCCCTCCGTGAGGGAGAGCGGCGGCGACTCCACCAGCACATGGCGCAGGTCCTCGGCCAGGGCGTCGAGCGACGGCCAGGGCCGCGCCAGGGCCGCCAGGGGGGCGGCAGCGCAGCGCTGCAGCAGGCCGGCGAGCTGGGGCAGCCGTTCCAGTCCATCGGCCAGGGCCACCAGATCCCGGGCCGAGGCACTGCCGGCGCCGGCGCGGCCCGCCAGGCGCTCCAGATCCCCCATCGGCCGCAGCAGCCGGCGCAGGGCCAGCCGCAGCGGGCGCTGACCCACCAGCTCCCCCACCGCTGTCTGGCGCGCCTCGATCCGGCCCAGATCCAGCAGGGGGGCCTCCAGCCAGCGCCGCAGGCAGCGCCCCCCCATGGCGGTGTGGGTGCGATCGAGGGCCCAGAGCAGGGAGCCCTCGAAGGCACCGCTCAGCTGGGTGCGGGTGAGCTCCAGGTTGCGGCGGGTGGCGGCGTCCAGCACCAGGGCCTCGTCGGGGTGCCAGGTGGTGGGGGGATCGAGGGGCACCTGGCCGCTCTGGGTGCCATCCAGGTAGGCCACCAGCCCGCCGGCGGCCCGCAGGGCCAGGGGGTGCTCCCCCAGGCCGAGGCCAGCGAGGCTGGCCAGGCCGAAGCGCTGCTTGAGGGTGGCCGTGGCCTCGGGGGTCTCGAAGGGCGTGCGTGGCAGGGGGGTGCGCCGCAGGGTCGCCGGACACCAGGCTGTGGCCGCCGCCGGTTCCCCGCTCGCCATCGCTGGCCAGAGCACCTCGGCCGCCTCCACCTGCAGCAGCTCCTGATGCAGGGCATCACTGCCCTGCTGCTGGCTGACGCGGAACTCGCCGGTGCTCACATCGGCCACCGCCAGCCCCCAGTGGGCACCGCTGCCCGGGGGCTCCAGCACCACGGCGCAGAGCCAGTTGTTGCGCCGGGCCGCCAGCATTCCCTCCTCGATCACCGTGCCCGGAGTGAGCACCCGGGTGATGCCCCGGCGCAGCAGTTCCCCCTTGGCAGGGGTGCTCTCCAGCTGGTCGCAGAGGGCCACGCTGAAGCCGCGGCGCACCAGTTCGGCGCAGTGGCGCTCAGCCGCGTGGTGGGGGATGCCCGCCATCGGCACGCGGCCGATGGCTTTGCCGGCCTCCTTGCCGGTGAGGGTGAGCTCCAGCAGCCGCGAGAGGGTGATGGCGTCTTCGAAGAAGCACTCGAAGAAATCGCCCAGCCGGTAGAGCAGCACCCGTTCGGGGTGGTCGCGCTTGAGCTGCACGTAGTGGCGCAGCATCGGCGGCAGCCGGGCCGGCTCCACCAGGCTGTGGTGGTGCCAGGGGGGCAGATCGCTCTCGGGGGCGCTCGCACCCGGGAGGCTGGAGCCAGGAGCGCTGGTGCCTGGAGCCTGGGGGACGTCGTCTGCGCTGGCGGCCTCGTCGTGCTCAGGTCCAGCAGGGCGCACTCGCGCCGCCCGCCGTCGCGGCCGGGCAGCGGCCGCGGCAAGCGGGTCCGATGCCGTGCCTCCCTCACCTGCCGCTGCGTCCCCAGCCGCTGCCTCGCCGCTGGCATCGGCAGGGGCAGGGCCGGGGCCAGCGGCGAACAGCGAGCCCTGCAGAACGGGCTCGGGCATGAGCGAAAGCTGTTGGTCGGCTTCCGCGGCCACGGCTCTGCGTTGGAGGCGAATGGATCGTAGGTCGATCCCTCCGGGCCCCCGCGCCACCGTGACGGGCCTGGCCGGCACCCTGCGCCCGACAACTTGTGAAGGATCGGGGCTGGCCGCGCCTGGCACCCGGGGCCCACGTGTGAGAATCCCGGCACTGACCGGCCCGGCGACGCCGCAGATCCATGCAGATCCTCAACACACTCACCGTTCTGGCCCTGGTGGTGATGTCCTTTGCCCTGATCGTGGCGGTGCCGGTGCTCTACGCCACCAGCGAAGACAGCGGCCGCTCCAACCGCCTGATCCTGATCGGTGGCATCGCCTGGGTGGCCCTGGTGCTGGTGAACTGGGGCATGAGCTACTTCGTGGTCTGAAGCCGCAGCATCAGAGCGCCTTCTACCCTGAAAGAACCTTGCCGCGCCACTCCAGTGGCGCCTGCCTGTGGCAATTTTCGAGGGCCGCTTCGTCGGTGCAGACTCCCTGCGGATCGGCGTGGTGGTGGCCCGCTTCAACGATCTGGTCACGGCGAAGCTGCTGAGCGGCTGCCTCGACTGCCTCGGTCGCCACGGCATCGACACCTCCGCCAGCAGCGCCCAGCTGGATGTGGCCTGGGTACCCGGCAGCTTTGAGATTCCCCTGGTGGCCCAGCGGCTGGCCACCAGCGGTCGCTACCAGGTGGTGATCACCCTGGGGGCCGTGATCCGCGGTGACACCCCCCACTTCGATGTGGTGGTGAGTGAGGTGAGCAAGGGCGTGGCGGCGGTGAGCCGCCAGAGCGGCGTGCCGGTGATCTTCGGGGTGCTCACCACCGACACCATGCAGCAGGCCCTGGAGCGGGCCGGCATCAAGAGCAACCTGGGCTGGAGCTATGGCCTGCAGGCGCTCGAGATGGGCAGCCTGATGGCGGGTCTGCCGGACTAGCTGGGTGGATTTTAAGCAGGCCGTCGCTACAACCAGGTGGATGATTCACCAATGATGAAGTGGGTCGCGAGGCGTCTTGGCGGCCTCGGCCCTGGTTCCCTTCCAGACTGATTGATCTGCCCTGGCGAACATCTTGCAGTGGCTGTCTGGATTGGTACAGTGCAGCTTGAACCACTAAGGCAGTGCGATGAAAGTTGACATCGGGATGGTGGTGCTTGCCGCCTTGGGTTTGGTGATGGCCGCTCCGATCAGCAGCAGGGCCGCCGAGGTGCCAGCAGCTGCCAACACAGCGTGTCTGACGGCTGTGAACTCAAACTATGGAGGCAAAGTTGGTGATCTGAAGGTGACCAGCAGTGAGTTTTCCGAGGCCAACTCCATCGTGATGGTCAAGGCCCTACGGGTCCGCGGTACGAACAAAGCGGAAACCTGGAAATGTCTGGTCTCCAATCGTGGCCAAGTGCAAGAGCTGACCATGGCGTCTTCTGGTTCCTCCCACAGCCAAGCCGGTGTAGCCGTGAGTGAGCGGTCGAAGTCGGCCTGCATGGCCCGTGTCAATGATCTCTATGGAGGTAATGTTCGTGACCTGCAGATCACGCGAGCACAATACGAAGAGCCCAACTCTGTGGTGGTTGTCCGGGCGATTGGGGAGCGTGGAGGATCAACCAACCAGAAGTATCGCTGTCTGGTTTCGAACACCGGCACCGTGCAGGACCTCAAGGCCGTGAGCCATTGAGCTTCGTCTCCTTGGCCTTTCAGCCGCCAGAGCGCTGATCCGGGCCAGGTTCGCACCGCTCGGAGGGTCAAGCCCCCCGGGGTTGGTGCGCCAGCAGCTGCTGGCTTTCCACCCTTTGGAAGCCGAGCTGCTCATAGAAGCCCGCGCTGTTGGTGGTCATCAGGTAAACCCGCTCCACCCGCTGCAGGCGTGGATCGCTGAGCAGGCCCTCCACCACCTGGCGGCCGAGGCCGCGGCCCTGTAGATCACCTGCCACCACCACGTCCCAGAGCACGGCCCGGCAGACGCCATCGCTGCTGGCCCGCCCGAAGCCCACCAGCCGCTTGCCCCGCCACAGGCTCACCACCACGGGGCTGCCGGCCAGCAGGGTGCGCAGCTGGGCGTAGCTGCGGTCCTGGGCCCAGAAGGCGTGGTGGTTGAACAGGCGCCGCAGCTTCAGCAGGGCGCGGGTGGGACGCAAATCGGGGCCGAGGCCGAACCAGCGCAGGCCGGGGGCGCCTGGAGCATGGCGAAGCAGCTGGATCGCGACCATGACAACAACACCATGTCATCATCCTCCCAGCCACCCCGACGCTTTGAGCCAGCAGCGCAAGGGCATCATTCTGGCCGGAGGCAGCGGCACCAGGCTGCACCCCATCACCGTTGGGGTGAGCAAGCAGCTGCTGCCGGTGTTCGACAAGCCGATGATCTACTACCCCCTCAGCACGCTGATGCTGGCGGGGATCCGCGAGGTGCTGATCATCACCACCCCCTCAGATCATGAGGCCTTCACGCGGCTGTTGGGCGACGGCCGCCGCTGGGGCATGGCCATTGACTACGCCGTGCAGCCCAGTCCCGATGGCCTGGCCCAGGCGTTTCTGATCGGGGAGTCCTTCCTGGCCGGAGCGCCTGCTGCCCTCGTGCTGGGTGACAACCTCTTCCACGGCCAGGACTTCAGCCCCCAGCTGCAGGGCTGCAATGGCCAACAGCTGGGCGCCACGGTGTTCGCCTATCCGGTGCGCGATCCCGAGCGCTACGGCGTGGTGGCCTTCGATGGCGAGGGTCGGGTGCTGAGCCTCGAGGAGAAGCCCGCCAAGCCCCGCAGCCGCTACGCCGTGACCGGCCTCTACTTCTATGACGACAGCGTGGTGGAGCGGGCTCGGCGGGTGGAGCCCTCGGCCCGGGGCGAGCTGGAGATCACCGACCTCAACCTCCAGTACCTGGAGGAGGGTCAGCTGCGGGTGGAGCTGATGGGCCGTGGCATGGCCTGGCTCGACACCGGCACCTGCGATTCCCTGCACGAGGCCGGCAGCTACATCCGCACCCTCGAGCACCGCCAGGGCCTGAAGGTGGGATGCCCCGAGGAGGTGGCCTGGCGGATGGGCTGGATCGATGCTGAGCAGCTCGCCGCCCTGGCCGCCCCCTTGCGCAAGAGTGGCTACGGCGAGTATCTCCTGCAGGTGTTGGAGACAGACCATGCAGGTTGAGCCGCTGCGCAGTGCCTCAGGAGCCGAGCTGGAGGGGGTGCTGCTGCTGACCCCGCGCCTGTTCGGCGACGAGCGGGGCTTTTTCTACGAGAGCTGGAACCAGCAGACGTTCAACGCCGCCGCGGGTGCCACGACCTTCGTGCAGGACAACCACTCCCGCTCGCAGCAGGGGGTGCTCAGGGGCCTGCACTACCAGCTGCCGCCCCACCCCCAGGGCAAGCTGGTGCGCTGCGTGCTGGGCGAGATCTTCGATGTGGCGGTGGACATTCGCCGCAGCTCCCCCACCTGGGGCCAGTGGGGTGGCGCCCTGCTCAGCGCCGAGAACAAGCAGCAGCTGTGGGTGCCGCCGGGCTTCGCCCACGGCTTCCTCACCCTGAGCGCTGAGGCCGAGGTGCTCTACAAGACCACCGACTTCTGGAGCAAGGACTGTGAGCGCGCCATCCGCTGGGACGATCCGGCCCTGGCGATCGCCTGGCCCCTGGGGGCCCTGGCAGGGGCCCAGCCCCAGCTGAGCGGCAAGGACGGTGGGGCGCCGCTCCTGGCCGAACTGGACGCCACGGACCTGTTCCCATGAGCCCCCCGGCCGCGATGGATCCAGCCGATGAGCCCCTGAAGGTGCTGCTCACCGGTGCCGCCGGCCAGCTGGGCCAGGCACTTCTTTCCAGTGCCCCGCCGGGCCTGGAGCTGATCGCCACCAGCCGCAGCGGCGGTGACGGCCAGAGGGCCCTGGATCTGGCCGATGCGAGTGCCTGCCGCCAGCTGGTGCAGGAGCTGCGCCCCCACTGGGTGCTCAATGCCGGTGCCTACACGGCGGTGGACAGGGCCGAAACCGAGCCGGAGCTGGCCGCCGCCGTGAATGCTGCGGCGCCCGCGGCCTTCGCTGAGGCCCTGGCCGGCAGCGGCGGCCGCTTGCTGCAGGTGAGCACCGATTTCGTCTTCGACGGCAGCCAGGGCACCCCCTACCGCCCCGACCAGGCCCTGGCGCCCCTCGGTGTGTACGGAGCCAGCAAGGCGGCCGGCGAACAGGCGGTGCTGGCCAGCGCCCTGGCGGAGGATGGCCGCGTGCAGGTGCTGCGCACCAGCTGGGTGTATGGCCCAGTGGGCCGCAACTTCTGCCTCACCATGCTGCGCCTGCACGCCGAGAAGCCGGAGATCGGCGTGGTGGCCGACCAGGTGGGCTGCCCCACCAGCACCCTCACCCTGGCGGTGGCCTGCTGGCGGCTGATCGCGGTGGCCAGCGGCGCGGGGGTGTCGGCCGACCAGGCCGAGATCCTGCCGCCCCTGCTGCACTGGAGCGATGCCGGCGCCGCCAGCTGGTACGACTTCGCCGTGGCCATCGGCGAGCTGGGCCAGGAGCTTGGGCTGCTGCAGCGCCAGGCGCGGGTGCGGCCGATCACCACCGCCGATTACCCCACCCCGGCCCGCCGGCCCAGCTATTCGCTGCTGGAGTGCACCGCCAGCCACCGCCTGCTCGACCTGCCGCCCTGCCACTGGCGCACGGCCCTGCGCCAGGTGCTGCAGCAGCTGCCCTCTTCCCTTCCCCACCCCCGCTGACCGTGATCCAACTCCCCTCCCTGCTCGGTCCCCGCCGCCGCGTGCTGGTGACCGGCGGCGCCGGCTTCATCGGCGGCGCCGTGGTGCGGCGTCTCCTGCGCGAGAGCGAGGCCACGGTCTTCAACCTCGATAAGTGCGGCTACGCCAGCGATCTCACCAGCGTGGAGGCGGTGTTGGCCGAGCTCGGTGACGGCGCCGAGGCCCGCCACCAGCTGCTGCGGGTGGACCTCACCGATGCCGAGGCCACGGCCGCGGCGGTGCGCCAGGCCGATCCGGATCTGGTCATGCACCTGGCCGCCGAGAGCCACGTGGACCGCTCGATCGAGGGTCCGGAGGCCTTTATCGCCAGCAACGTGAGCGGCACCTTCCACCTGCTGCAGGCGGTGCGGACCCACCACGAGGCTCTGGCCGAGGAGCGCCGCGCCGCCTTCCGGCTGCACCACATCAGCACCGATGAGGTGTTCGGCTCGCTGGGGTCCACGGGCCGCTTCTCGGAGACCACCCCCTATGACCCCCGCTCCCCCTACTCGGCCAGCAAGGCCGCCAGCGACCACCTGGTGAGCGCCTGGCACCACACCTACGGCCTGCCGGTGGTGCTCACCAACTGCTCCAACAACTACGGCCCCTGGCAGTTCCCCGAGAAGCTGATCCCGGTGGTGATCCTCAAGGCCGCCGCCGGTGAGCCGATCCCCCTCTACGGCGATGGCGCCAACGTGCGCGACTGGCTCTATGTGGAGGACCACGTGGACGCCCTGCTGCTGGCCGCCACCCGGGGCGAGCTGGGCCGCAGCTACTGCGTGGGCGGCCACGGCGAACGCACCAACAAACAGGTGGTGGAGGCGATCTGCGCCCTGCTCGATCAGCTGCGCCCGGCCGGTGCTCCCCACGCCCGCCTGATCACCCCGGTCACCGACCGCCCCGGCCATGACCGCCGCTATGCCATCGACCCGGCGCGCATCAGCAGCGAGCTGGGCTGGCAGCCGCGCCACGACTTCGAGCAGGGCCTGGAGGCCACCGTGCGCTGGTATCTGGAGCAGCAGGGCTGGTGCACGGCCGTGCGCGAGCGCGGCGGCTACACCGGCGGGCGGCTGGGGTTGGTGGGGTAGGGAGCTCAGCTGAGCCCGCCGACCAGGCTCCGCCGATCAAACCTGTCACTGGAGGCCTTGGGTTGGGCTGTGGCTACGGTCTGGAGTGATGCTGCAGCCCCTTTCGCAGCGTTCCTGCCCACGCTTCCGCCGATGCCGGCCACGATCTACCTGCACTGGGCCGCCACCTCCTACAGCTGGGTGCGCTCCGGGCTCTATCACACGATCATCGGCGGAGATGGCCGCCTGAATCGGCTGCACGCCTACAGCATCGATCTGCCGGCCCACACCTGGCGCCGCAACAGCAATGCCGTGGCCCTCTCCTGTGCCTGCATGGGCGGCCGCCCCGATCCCTGGACGCTGCCCCCCACCGAGGCCCAGCTCGAGGCCCTCTGCCGCGAGGCCGCCCAGGTCGCCCGCAGCTGGGGCTGGGGCCCGGCCGACATCGGCATCGAGCGGGTGATGACCCACGCCGAGGCCGCCTCCAACCGCGATGGCCAGTGGATGCACGAGAACTACGGCCCGGTGATCTGGGGCGGCACCGGCGAGCGCTGGGACTTTCTCCAGCTCACCAGGAACGGCCCACCCAGCGGCGGGGACGAACTGCGCCAGCGCATCCGCAGCTTTCTGGCGGCGCCCCAGCTCCCACCCGAGCCGCCGCTGCAGCCCTCCGAGGCGGCGCTGGCCTTCCGCCGGGCCGCCACCATGCCCGCCCGTGGCCGGGAGCTGGCGGTGGAGATCGATGCCGCCGGCAGCTCCTGGGCCCTGGCCGCCGACCTGCTCGCCCTCTACGAGATCCCCTATGCCTGGGAGGCCAGCCGGCGCCGCATCCTCGTGGGCAGCCTCGATGTGGTGCCCAGCTTCCGGGAGGATCAGGTGCAGCCCTCGGTGGGCTGGCCCCTGTTCGAGATGACGCTGCAGAGCGGCAACGCCCCGGTGATCCTGCGGGGCATCCTGCGCGAGAACCGGGCCTGGTGTCGGGTGCTGGAGTTCGCCGAGGAGTTCGGCATCAGCGTGACGTTTGATCCCTTCGTGCTGCTGGAGAGGCGCGGCGGATGAGCGGCGCCACGCCGCTGCAGGCCAGGGCAGACCTGGCGCCACTGGTGTCGGAGGTACGGCCTTCTGGAACTGCGAAGAGCCTGCCCTCGGTAGGCTGACTTCCCTGCGTGCCGGCTTCCCTCCATGCTCAAGCTCCTGCTGGGTGACCCCAATGCCCGCAAGCTGAAGCGCTACCAGCCGGTTGTCTCCGACATCAACCTGCTGGAAGAGGAGATCGCTCCCCTCTCCGACGACGAGCTGCGCGGCCTCACCGGCGAGTTCCGCCAGAGGCTGGAGCAGGCCCGTGATTCCGGGGGCAACGCCGAGGCCGTGCGGGCCCGGGAGCGCAAGCTGCTCGATGAGCTGCTGCCCCAGGCCTTTGCCGTGGTGCGCGAGGCCGGCAAGCGGGTGCTCGGCATGCGCCACTTCGACGTGCAGCTGATCGGCGGCATGGTGCTGCACGACGGCCAGATCGCCGAGATGAAGACCGGTGAGGGCAAAACCCTCGTGGCCACCCTGCCCAGTTACCTCAATGCCCTCACGGGCCGCGGCGTGCACGTGGTGACCGTGAACGACTACCTGGCCCGCCGTGACGCCGAGTGGATGGGACAGATCCATCGCTTCCTCGGCCTCTCCGTGGGCCTGATCCAGCAGGACATGGCGCCTTCCGATCGGCGTGAGAACTACGGCTGCGACATCACCTACGCCACCAACAGCGAGCTGGGTTTTGATTATCTGCGCGACAACATGGCCACCGACATCGCCGAGGTGGTGCAGCGCGATTTCCACTACTGCGTGATCGATGAAGTTGATTCGATCCTGATCGATGAGGCCCGTACGCCCCTGATCATCTCCGGCCAGGTGGAGCGTCCCCAGGAGAAATACCAGAAGGCCGCCGAAGTGGCCGCCAGGCTGGAGCGGGCGGCGGAGCTCGGCAAGGACGGCATCGACCCTGAAGGCGACTACGAGCTGGACGAGAAGCAGCGCAGCTGCACCCTCACCGATGAGGGCTTCGCCAAGGCTGAGCAGATGCTGGGGGTGAGCGATCTGTTTGACCCCGCCGACCCCTGGGCCCATTATATCAATAATGCCCTTAAGGCCAAGGAGTTGTTCATCAAGGATGTGAACTACATCGTGCGCGGGCAGGATGCGGTGATTGTTGATGAGTTCACCGGCCGGGTGATGCCTGGCCGCCGCTGGAGTGATGGCCAGCACCAGGCGATCGAAGCCAAGGAGGGCCTGCCGATCCAGCCCGAAACCCAGACGCTCGCTTCTATCACCTACCAGAACTTCTTCCTGCTCTATCCGCGTCTGGCTGGCATGACCGGCACGGCCAAGACCGAAGAGGTGGAGTTCGAGAAGACTTACAAACTCGAAGTGGCCATCGTGCCCACCAACCGGCCCCGCTCCCGCGCCGACTGGACCGACCAGGTGTACAAGACCGAAACCGCCAAGTGGCGCGCCGTGGCCCTGGAAACTGCCGAGGTGCACAACTCCGGCCGACCGGTGCTGGTGGGCACCACCAGTGTGGAGAAATCCGAGCTGCTCTCCGCCCTGCTGGCCGAGCAGGAGGTGCCCCACAACCTGCTCAATGCCAAACCCGAGAACGTGGAGCGGGAAGCGGAGATCGTGGCCCAGGCGGGCCGCGCCGGCGCCGTGACCATCGCCACCAACATGGCTGGCCGCGGCACCGACATCATCCTCGGCGGCAACAGCGACTACATGGCCCGCCTCAAGCTGCGCGAGGTGCTGTTGCCCGTGCTGGTGCGCCCGGAGGAGGGGCACCGCCCGCCGGTGCCGCTGCAGCGCTCCGCCGAGGCGTCCGGCTTCGGCGCCGGCAAGGGTCAGGCCACCGGCGCCCGCAACGGCAGCGCCCCCTCGGAAGCCCGCGCCATCGGAGCCCTCTACCCCTGTTCCTTGCCCGAGGAGGAGCAGCAGGCCCTGGCCGCCCTGGCCCGGGAGCTGGTGAAGGCCTGGGGCGATCGCGCCCTCAGCGTGCTGGAACTGGAAGATCGCATCGCCCAGGCGGCCGAGAAAGCCCCCACGCAGGATCCCCAGATCGCCCTGCTGCGCGAACGCATCACGGCCGTGAAGGCCACCTATGACGCTGTGGTGAAGCAGGAGGAAGGGCGGGTCCGGGAGGCCGGCGGCCTGCATGTGATCGGCACGGAACGCCACGAGTCCCGCCGGGTGGACAACCAGCTGCGCGGCCGCGCCGGCCGCCAGGGCGACCCGGGCTCCACCCGCTTCTTTCTCTCCCTGGAAGACAACCTGCTGCGCATCTTCGGTGGCGACCGGGTGGCCGGTCTGATGAATGCCTTCCGCGTGGAGGAAGACATGCCGATTGAATCGGGGATGCTCACCCGCTCGCTGGAGGGCGCCCAGAAGAAGGTGGAAACCTACTACTACGACATCCGAAAGCAGGTATTTGAGTATGACGAAGTGATGAATAATCAGCGTAAAGCTGTCTACACAGAGCGCCGCCGGGTGCTGGAGGGCCGCGAGCTCAAGCAACAGGTGATCGGCTATGGCGAACGCACCATCGACGACATCGTGGAGGCCTATGTGAACCCGGACCTGCCCCCCGAGGAGTGGGATCTCAGCCGCCTGGTGGAGAAGGTGAAGGAATTCATCTATCTCCTCGAAGACCTCGAGCCCCAGCAGCTCCAGGGCCTGGGGGTGGAGGAGCTCAAGGCCTTCCTGCAGGAGCAGATGCGCAATGCCTATGACATCAAGGAGGGTCAGATCGAGCAGCAGCGCCCAGACCTGATGCGCCAGGCCGAGCGCTTCTTCATCCTGCAGCAGATCGACACCCTCTGGCGGGAACATCTGCAGGCCATGGATGCGCTGCGGGAGTCGGTGGGCCTGCGCGGCTACGGCCAGAAAGACCCTCTGATCGAATACAAGAACGAGGGCTACGACATGTTCCTCGAGATGATGACCCAGATGCGCCGCAACGTGATCTACTCGATGTTCATGTTCCAGCCGGCTCCGGCCCCCCAGCGCGCCACGGTCTGAGCGGCGCCGACCAGCCGTTGACCGTCAGCGGGTGGTGCCTGGGTTGTCGCCCAGGAACTCGAGGATCTCGCGATCTTTGAGGCTCTGGGCCTCGCCCCGGCAGGGTTCAGGCAAGGGCCGCCCGGCGGCGATCTCCCGCAGGCAGGACTGGGCTCTGGCCAGTTCGCCCTCCAGGTTGTCGATCCGCTCCATCAGGTTGCGGATCACCCGGGCCTCCGTGTCGGGCAGGGCGGAGTGGGCTAGGGGATCCACCCGCACGCCGCTCTGGTGCACCACCCGGCCGGGAATGCCCACCACCGTGCTGTCCGGGCCCACGTCCCGCAGCAGCACCGAGCCGGCGCCGATGCGGGTGTTGGCCCCCACGGTGATCGCGCCCAGCACCTTGGCACCGGCCCCCACCACCACGTTCTCCGCCAGGGTGGGATGACGCTTGCCGTGGGCCTTGCCCGTGCCGCCCAGGGTCACGCCCTGATACAGCAGGCAGTTGTTGCCCACCTCGGTGGTTTCACCGATCACCACGCCCATGCCGTGGTCGATGAACACGCCATGGCCGATCCGGGCCCCGGGGTGGATCTCGATGCCGGTCAGCAGCCGACCCACCTGGCTCAGCAGTCGCGGCAGGATCGGCAGGCCCGTGCTCCAGAGCCGGTGGCTGATGCGGTGCAGCACCAGGGCATGCAGCCCCGGATAGCACAGCAGGATCTCCACAACCCCTCGAGCGGCAGGGTCCCGATCCTTGATGATCGCCAGGTCGGCCTGGATTGCCTTGAGCATGCAGGCATCCTGCCGGAGCCCGGAGGCGTTTGACCGAGGGGTACCCGCTCGTGCATGATCAGCGGGTCGGCATCGCCGGCCCAGTCCCGTCAGCGGTTTCAGCCGCAGGCCGTTCGGGATTGCGGATGTAGCTCAGTGGTAGAGCATCTCCTTGCCAAGGAGAGGGTCGAGAGTTCGAATCTCTTCATCCGCTTTTCAGCCCCCCGGCTCAAGGCCGCTGGAAGCCCCGAGGCTCAGGCGGCCAGCACGCCGATTTCTTTGCGCAGCTGGTCGATGGTGGCACCACCGAGGTAGCTCTGGGCGCAGTGCACCACGGGCATGCGCATCAGCTGGGAGCGGTTCTGGCGCAGGCTCTGCTCCACCAGCGGCAGGCTGGGCCGGTCGCAGAGCACATGGCCCGCCGCCCGCAGCAACGCCAGCAGCCGGCTGCCGGTGTCGGGATTGGCGGTCATCACCAGCAGCTCGTTGCCCCGCAGGCTGTGCAGGATCACCTCGGCGGCCCGCAGCACTCCAGGACTGATGCTCACCAGGCCGACGCAGCTGCCGGCCCGCAGCTCCTTGAGCAGGTTGAGCTCCTGGTGGAAGTCGTTGAGATCCACCGGCACCGCCCGCACCCCATGGCGCTTGGCGATCGCCTCCACCGGCTGCAGGAAGTAGCGGCTGGTCACCACCGTGCCGTTGTTGGAGGTTTCCAGCACCCCCTCGAGCTCCTCCATCGGCACCACTTCCACCGGCACCTCGAGGTTGGGCACCAGCTCCTCGGCGATCAGCAGGGAGGCGCCGATGTCTTCCCGCGGCGTGCTCACCAACACCCGGGCACCACAGCGCAGCCGCCAGTCGATCTCCCGGGTGAGCAGGTCGCGGGCCTGCTGCAGGGTGCAGCCCCCGTTCAGCAGGCCGTCAATGCTCTCGCGCACCTGGCGTTCCGCATCCGGCAGGGCCCGGCTGCGGGGGCCGGGCGGCGGCTTGATTTCGCGGGGCTTCTGCTGGTCGCGCACGTAGATGCCGGAGCCCGCCATGGCTTCCACCACGCCGTCGGTTTCCAGCTGCCGGTACACCTTGCTGATCGTGTTGCGGTGCAGGCCGGTCTGCATGGCCAGCTGGCGCGTGCTGGGCAAGCGGTGGCCTGGCGGGTAGTGACGCGCCGCGATCGCGAAGCAGATCTGGTTGTACAGCTGGGTCGACGCCGGGATATCGCTTTCCTGTTGGATGTGAAATCGCACGCAGGAGTGGGCCAGGGGAGCAGGAACTCACCTTACGGAGCCTGCGCCCTGCGGACAATCCCCCCGTTGGCATACGGAGCTGTGCCGGTTCGTGGCCAGAATCCCCCCGAGCTGCCCCTTTGCCGATGGCTGATTCCGCCTCCCGCCCGGTGCTCTCGGCCTGGCAGCAGCTGCCGGGCCAGGATCAGCCGCCCCTGCGCTGCTGGTGGTCGCGGCCGGCCAGCGGCGCCCCCCGGGCCGCCGTGCTGGTGCTGCCGGAGGTGTTCGGTGTCAACGCCTGGGTGCGCAGCGTGGCCGACCGTCTGGCGGCCGAGGGCTATGGGGCCCTGGCCCTGCCGATCTTTGCCCGCACCGCTCCGCAGTTCGAGGTGGGCTACGACGCCGCAGGCCTGGAGCTCGGCCGCCGGCACCGCGACCGGGTGACGGCCGCCGGCTGCCTCGAAGACGCCCGCCGCGCCGTCGCCTGGCTGCAGGGCCAGCCCGGGTTGGAGGGCCGTGCCGTGGGCTGTGTGGGCTTCTGTTTCGGCGGCCATCTGGCCCTGCTGGTGGCCGGCCTGGAGGGGGTGGCCGCCACCTGCGACTTCTATGGCGCCCGGGTGTCGGTGTTCCGTCCAGGCGGTGGCCCGCCCACCCTGGAGCAGCTGCCTGGGATTCCCGGGGATCTGCTCTGCCTCTGCGGGGCTGAGGATCCCCTGATGCCTGAGCCGGAGCGGCAGGCCATCGCCGCCGCCCTCGCGGCCGACAGCCGCCGCGACCCGGCTCGCCTGCGCCGGCTGGTGCTGGCCCCCGGCGCGGGCCATGGCTACATGTGCGAGCAGCGGGCCGACCACAACCCCGCGGCGGCCGCCGAGGGTTGGCGGCTGATGCTGGAGCTGTTCGCCCGTCGCCTGGGCTGAGCTGCTGCGGGAGAGCTCCAGAGGCCTCAGCAGATCATCCGGCCGGGCTGGGATCGACCGGACGGGGTGCCGCCGGGCTGGATTCGCTGGCCGAGGCTTCGACGCTTCTGGACTCGGCGGTTCTGGTCACCACCCGAGGGGCCGCCTTGACGGGAACGGGCTTGGAGTGGCGGGCTTGGCCGCAGCCGAGGCCGAGCCGGCCTTGGGCACCGTCGCCTTGCGGGGGGTGAGAAACATGATCATGTTGCGACCTTCCCGCTTGGGGGGCTGCTGGATTTCGGCCGCCGTCTCCAGATCGCGGGCCATGCGGTGCAGCAACACCTCGGCCAGGGCGGTGTGCTGAATCTCGCGACCGCGGAAGATCACGGTGCACTTCACCTTGTCGCCGGCCTTGAGAAAGCGGGAAGCCTGGCCAATGCGCACGTCGTAGTCATGCTGATCGATTTTGTAGCGCATCTTGACTTCTTTGACTTCCGTCTGATGCGACTTCTTCTTGGCTTCCTTGGCTTTCTTTTCCTGCTCGAACTTGTACTTGCCGTAATCCATGATCCGGCACACGGGCGGATCGGCCTTCTCGCTCACCAGCACCAGATCGAGTTCACGGTCCTTGGCCACATCCAGGGCCGCCTCGCGGGTGATCACTCCCAGTTGACTGCCGTCGGCGTCGACCACCCTGAGCTGGGGGTAGTTGATGCGCTCATTGATGTTGGGCAGCTCCCGAACGGGAGCACGGCGGTCAAAACGGGGACGGGGCATTCAGTGGGGTGAGGATCTGGGGGGTGAGGGTCTGACGGGTGCAGGGCGCTAGCAGCCCCTCACAAGCACACCTTTCACCCTAGAACGGCTTCGACCTGCTGCAACGCCTGCTCCAGCCTCTGGCCGGTTTCGTTGCCGCTCAGCCACACGGGCCGGTGTTGCCGGCGGAACCAGGTGCGCTGGCGCTTGGCGAACTGCTGGGTGCGCCGGGTTGTGAGGGCCTGGGCTTCAGCCTCGGACAGGCTGCCCCCCAGCAGCTGCCGGGCTTCGCTGTAGCCGATCGTGTCGAGCAGGGGCAGTCCAGCCCCGTAACGGTCGATCAGGGCGGCCGTTTCGGCCACCAGCCCCTGGGCATACATGGCCCCGGTGCGGGTGCTGATGCGGCTGCGCAGGTCGGCGGGGTCGAGGCCCAGCTCCAGCACCCTCCAGGCGGGCGGCGTGCTGCCCTGCTGGCTGGAGAGGGGCTGGCCCGTGGCATAGAGCACTTCCAGGGCCCGCTGGGTGCGCACGGCATCGGCGGCGGCGATCCTGGCCGCGGCGGCGGGATCGCTGGCCCCCAGCAGCTGGTGGCAGGTGGGTTGGCCCAGGGCGCTGAGCTGGGCCCGCAGGGCGGGCTGGGGCGCCACGGCCGGCGGCCGCAGCCCCTGGAGCAGGGCCTTGAGGTAGAGCCCGCTGCCCCCCGCCAGCAGGGCCATGGCACCCCGCTGGCGGGGACGCTGGTGCTCGCGGGCGATCAGGGGTTCGGCCAGGCGCCGGAACTCCTCCAGGTTGAGGGGGCGGTCGGGGTCGCTGACGTCCAGCAGTTCGTGGCGCACCTGCCGCTGCTGGGCGGCGGTGGGCTTGGCGGTGCCCACGTCCATGCCCCGGTAGAGCTGGCGGGAATCCACGTTCAGCACGGCCAGGTCCAGGGCCTGGGCCAGGGCGATGGCCAGATCGGTCTTGCCGCTGGCGGTGGGGCCCAGCAGGGCAATCAGCAGGGGCCGCTGATCGGGGTGCTCAGCGGGGCACTCAGGGCTGGTGGGGGGGTGCGCGTCGAGGGCCATTTCCCCACAGTGCCAGCTGGCCCCCGTACCCCTTGGTGAGTGGGCTGGCGATGGTAGATTGCCCACCGTAGAAGGGGTTTCACCACTTCTCGCCCCCTCTTGCCCAGGGCCAGTCGCCGCCTCTGCCCGACCCCTGGAAAGTACCCCCCGCATGAGCGAAGCCACGAAAGTTCAGGCCGCGTACGGCGCCGAGCAGATCCAGGTGCTCGAAGGCCTGGAACCGGTGCGCAAGCGGCCCGGGATGTACATCGGCACCACCGGTCCCCGGGGCCTCCACCACCTCGTCTACGAGGTGGTGGACAACGCCGTGGATGAGGCCCTCGCCGGCCACTGCGACCAGATCCTGGTGGTGCTCAACGACGACGGCTCCTGCGCCGTCACGGACAATGGCCGCGGCATCCCCACAGACATCCACCCCCGCACCGGCAAGAGCGCCCTCGAAACCGTGCTCACGGTGCTGCACGCCGGCGGCAAGTTCGGCTCCGGCGGCTACAAGGTGTCCGGGGGCCTGCACGGGGTGGGCGTGTCCGTGGTCAACGCCCTCTCGGAGTGGGTGGAGGTCACGGTCTACCGCCATGACCAGGTGCACACCCAGCGCTTTGAGCGCGGCGCCCCGATCGGCACCCTGCTCTCCGTTCCGGGCGAGAAGGGCCGCACCGGCACGTCCGTGTGTTTCAAGCCCGACAGTGAGATCTTCACGGTCGGCATCGTCTTCGACTACGCCACCCTCTCCTCCAGGCTGCGCGAACTCGCCTATCTCAATGGCGGTGTGCGCATCGTCTTCCGCGATGAGCGCGCCTCGGCCCGCAACGCCGCCGGCGAAGCCCATGAGGAGATCTACTTCTACGAAGGCGGCATCCGCGAATACGTTGCCTACATGAATGCGGAGAAAGACCCTCTGCACCCTGACATCATCTATGTGAATGCCGAAAAGGAAGGCGTTCAGGTGGAGGCTGCCCTGCAGTGGTGCGTTGATGCCTACTCCGACAGCATCCTGGGCTTCGCCAACAACATTCGCACCGTTGACGGTGGAACCCATATTGAGGGCCTCAAGACGGTGCTCACGCGCACCCTCAATGTGTTTGCCAAGAAGCGTGGCAAGCGCAAGGATGCCGACAGCAACCTGGCTGGTGAAAACATCCGCGAGGGCCTCACCGCCGTGCTGTCGGTGAAGGTGCCTGAGCCCGAGTTCGAGGGGCAGACCAAGACCAAGCTCGGCAACACCGAAGTGCGTGGCATCGTCGACACCCTGGTGGGTGAGGCCCTGGGTGAGTTCCTGGAATTCAATCCCGGCGTGATCGACCTGATCCTGGAGAAGGCGATCCAGGCCTTCAATGCCGCCGAGGCCGCCCGCCGCGCCCGCGAGCTGGTGCGCCGCAAGAGCGTGCTGGAGAGCTCCACCCTGCCCGGCAAACTCTCCGATTGTTCCTCTCGAGACCCCTCTGAGTCTGAGATCTACATCGTGGAGGGGGATTCAGCTGGAGGCTCCGCCAAGCAGGGCCGTGACCGCCGCTTCCAGGCAATCCTGCCGCTGCGGGGCAAGATCCTCAACATCGAGAAAACCGATGACGCCAAGATCTATAAGAACACAGAGATCCAGGCCCTGATCACCGCCCTTGGCCTCGGTATCCGGGGTGAGGACTTTGACGAGAAGAATCTGCGGTACCACCGCATCGTGATCATGACCGACGCCGATGTGGACGGTGCCCACATCCGCACCCTGATCCTCACCTTCTTCTTCCGCTATCAGAAGGCCTTGGTGGAAGGCGGCTACATCTACATTGCCTGCCCGCCCCTCTACAAGGTGGAGCGGGGCAAAAAGCATGTCTATTGTTATAATGAGGCCGACCTTAAAGCCACCATCGAGGAGTTTGGCGAAAAGGCCAACTACAATATTCAGCGCTTCAAGGGCCTGGGCGAGATGATGCCCAAGCAGCTATGGGAAACCACCATGGATCCCGAAACGCGCATGATGAAACGCGTCGAAATCGAAGATGCCCTCGAAGCCGATCGGATCTTCACGATTCTGATGGGCGACAAGGTGGCTCCCCGCCGCGAGTTCATCGAAGCCCACAGCGCCGAGCTCGACCTCGCCCAGCTGGACATCTGAATGGGTCCCGTCGCACCGTTGCTCACACCGTGGCGCTGGGCGGCCCTGCTGGGGTTCGCTCTGTTGGTGCCCGCTGGCCTGCCGGCCGGGGGCGCCGACTGGCGCATGCCGGAGCTGCGTCGACGCCAGAGCAGCCGCGAGCCCCTGCTCAGCCCCGTGCCCCTGGCGCTGCGCTGCGCCCCCGAGCGCCAGGCCCCCACGATCACCGCTGCGGCGGTCGGCGAGCCGCTGAGGCTGCTGCGCGTCTGGTCGCGCCCAGATGGTCAGCGCTGGCTGCAGGTGGAGCTGGCCAGCCCAGGCGGGCAGCGCCGGGGCTGGCTGCCGGGCTGATCAGGCAGCCAGGGCCGCCTCGATGGCGGCGGTCAGCTCACCGGCCTCGGGCTCCACGCCGCTCTTGAACCGGGCCAGCACCGTGCCGTCCTTGCCCACCAGGAACTTCTCGAAGTTCCAGGCCACCGGCCCGCTCGGCTCCGCCTGGGTGAGGGTGGTGTAGGGGTCTTCCGCCATCGCCACCTTGTCGAACAGGGTGAACTCGGCGCCGTAGGTGCTGGAGCAGAACTGCTGGATCTCCTCCAGGCTGCCGGGCTCCTGGGCCCCGAAGTCGTTGCAGGGGAAGCCGAGCACCGCCAGGCCTTTGGGGCCGTAGGTCTCGTGCAGCTTCTGGAGCCCGGCGTACTGGCGGGTGAAGCCACAGCGGCTGGCCAGGTTCACGATCAGCAGCACCTGGCCGCCCCACTCGCCCAGGCGACGCTGGCCGCCGGCGGCATCCCGCACCACCACATTGCTCACGTTCACGGTCATGCAGGCTCGAGTTCGGGAGCCGGACCCTAGCGACTGGCCCCCGGGCCCCGGCCCATAAACTTCCTGTTCCTGGGCTGCGAGCCGATGAGCGAGGCGAAGGCCCCGAACCAGGAGCTGGCGGGCGGCGGCCGCGTCATGGTGGCCGAGGTGGTGTCCCGGCAGTTGGCCACCCTGCTGGAGGCCGGCAACTACGACGGCGCCAAGCTGCTGCTGCAGCCCGTGCAGGAGGTGGACATCGCCGAGGCGATCGGCACCCTGCCGCGCACCCTGCAGGCCCTGGCCTTCCGGCTGCTGCCCAAGGACGAGGCGATCGAGGTGTACGAATACCTCGACGGTGCCGTGCAGCAGAGCCTGCTGGACCGGCTGCGCTCCGGCGAGGTGCTGGAGCTGGTGGAGAGCATGTCGCCGGACGACCGGGTGCGGCTGTTCGACGAGTTGCCGGCCAAGGTGGTGCGCCGGCTGCTGGCGGAGCTGAGCCCGGCGGAGCGGCGCGTCACGGCCCAGTTGCTGGGCTACGCGGCAGAGACGGCGGGGCGCCTGATGACCACGGAATTCATCGATCTGAAGGAGTTCCACAGCGCGGCCCAGGCCCTGGACCTGGTGCGTCGGCGGGCCCGCGACACCGAGACCATCTATTCCCTCTATGTGACCGACGGCTCCCGCCACCTCACCGGCATCCTGTCGCTGCGGGATCTGGTGGTGGCCGACCCCCAGGACCGCATCGGCGATGTCATGACCCGGGAGGTGGTGAGCGTGTCCACCGAGACCGACCAGGAGGAGGTGGCCCGCGCCATCCAGCGCTACGACTTCCTGGCCGTGCCCGTGGTGGATCGGGAGGAGCGGCTGGTGGGGATCGTCACGGTGGACGACGTGATCGACGTGATCGAGCAGGAGGCCACCCGCGACCTCTACGCCGCCGGCGCCGTGCAGGCCGGTGATGAGGACGACTATTTCCAGAGCAACCTGTTCACCGTGGCGCGGCGCCGGGTGGTGTGGCTCTCGGTGCTGGTGGTGGCCAACGGCTTCACATCCGAGGTGATCGCCCTGCAGGGCGAGGTGCTCAACCAGGTGGTGCTGCTGGCGGCCTTCATTCCGCTGCTGATCGGCACGGGCGGCAACGTCGGCGCCCAGAGCTCCACCGTGGTGATCCGCGGCCTCAGCACCCAGCGGATCCAGGCGCTGGGGGCCTGGCGCACGATCGCGCGGGAGGCGGTGGCCGGCGCCCTGCTGGGCCTGCTGATGCTGGTGGTGGTGGTGCCCTGGGCCTGGTGGCGCGGCGAAGGCCCCCTGGTGGGCCTCTCGGTGGGGATCAGTCTGCTGGCGATCACCACCCTGGCGGCCACGGCAGGGGCGGCGCTGCCGCTGCTCTTCGATCGCCTCAAGCTGGATCCGGCGCTGATGTCGGCGCCGTTCATCACCACCGCCACCGACGTGGCCGGGGTGTTCATTTACCTGAGCACGGCGGGCTGGCTGATCGGCCACTTCGGCATGGGCTGAAGGCCCGGGGCCGGCCTTGGGACCTAGATGAGAGAGCGTTCACACTTCTTTAGGTTAGGCTTAACCAAAGTTCAAGGGCCTGAAGCATGACCATCGCCATTGCCCCTACCCCCATCACCGCCCCCCGCGCCCAGCGCTCCGAGCGCCCAGCCCGCTCCATGCCCGCTGTGGATGGGGACCTGGTGCGCAGCTACCTGCGTGACATCGGCCGGGTGCCGTTGCTGAGCCATGAGCAGGAGATCACCCTGGGCCGCCAGGTGCAGGAGCTGATGGCTCTGGAGGAGATTGAGCAGGAGCTGACGATGCGTGCCGGCGGCACGGCGCCGGAGCAGGTGGAGCTGGCGTCGGCGGCGGGCCTGAGCGTGCCGGTGCTGAAGAAGCGTCTGCAGGCGGGCCGTCGGGCGAAGGAGCGGATGGTGGCGGCGAACCTGCGGCTGGTGGTGAGCGTGGCGAAGAAGTACACCAAGCGGAACATGGAACTGCTGGACCTGATCCAGGAGGGCACGATCGGCCTGGTGCGGGGTGTGGAGAAGTTCGACCCGACGCGGGGCTACAAGTTCAGTACGTATGCGTACTGGTGGATCCGCCAGGGGATCACGCGGGCGATCGCGGAGAAGAGCCGCACGATCCGGCTGCCGATCCATATCACCGAAACACTGAACAAGCTGAAGAAGGGCCAGCGGGAACTGAGCCAGGAGCTGGGCCGCACGCCCACGGTGAGCGAGCTGGCGGTGTTTGTGGAGCTGCCGGAGGAGGAGGTGAAGGATCTGCTGTGCCGGGCGCGGCAGCCGGTGAGTCTGGAGACGAAGGTGGGGGATGGCGAGGACACGGAGCTGCTGGACCTGCTGGCCGGGGACGGTGAGCTGCCGGAGGACCGGGTGGACGGGGAGTGCCTGAAGGGGGACCTGCGGGCGCTGCTGGAGCAGCTGCCGGAACTGCAGGGGCGGGTGCTGAAGATGCGCTACGGCATCGATCCCGAGTCGGCCGACGTGGCCGAACCGATGAGCCTCACCGGGATCGGTCGGGTGCTGGGCATCAGCCGTGACCGGGTGCGCAACCTGGAGCGGGACGGGCTGGCTGGCCTGCGCCGCCTCGGCAGCGCCGTGGAGGCCTACGTGGCGAGCTGAGGGCGAGACGGGGGCAGGATTAGCGTCCCCTCGCAAAGCCCTGCGGCCCCCTGCTCCCCATTCCTGCCCATGCCGCCTGAGTCGCTGCTGTCCTGGTTGGACCATCGCCGCCAGACCTGCGACATGCATGTGGAGGAGATTCCTTGGCGGCACTCGCGGGAGTGGCACTACAGCGACGGCGCCCTGCAGCACCACTCCGGCGGCTTCTTCAGCATCGTGGCGGTGGAGGCCGAGAACGCGTCCAGCGTCACCCTGCGCCAGCCCCTGATCAACCAGCCTGAGATCGGCATCCTCGGCTTTCTGCTGCAGCGCCGGGGTGGTGTGCCCCATCTGCTGATCCAGGCCAAGCCCGAACCAGGCAACATCGGCCTCTGCCAGGCCGCTCCCTCGGTGCAGGCCACCCGCAGCAACTACCAGCGCCTGCACCACGGCAAGGCCACCCCGTTTCTCGACTTCTTCACCGGCCATCCGGCCGCCCGGGTGCATGCCGACAGCCTTCAGTCGGAGCAGGGCACCCGCTTCCTGGGCAAGTACAACCGCAACATGACCGTGGAGGTGCCAGCGGAGCTGGCCCTCGACACGGCGGAGGGCTATCGCTGGGCCCCGCTGCCCGAGGTGTGTGCCCTTCTGGGCACCGACTTCCAGATCAACACCGATGCCCGCTCGGTGCTGGCCAGTTCGGACTGGTCGCTGCTGGCCGGCGGGGCGGTGCCCTTCAGTCGCTGGCACGGCCAGGGGGGGATCGGTGAGAGTCTGCTGCGCTCCTACGCCGCCCCGCCCAGCGAGGCGCTGAGCAGCGAGGCAGAGATCCTGGCGGCCCTGGAGCAGCTACGCCAGAGCCACCCCTTTCAGGTGCGCACCGTGTCGCTGGATGGGGAGCTGGACTGGCTGGAGGGCCGCCAGCCGCGCCTGCTGGGGCCGGCGGGCAGCTTCGATGTCCGCCAGGTGGCGGTACGCTCCAGCGAACGTGAAGTGCAGAGCTGGGATCAGCCGATCGTGGCCCAGGAGCGTCAGGGCACGGCGGTGCTGCTGGGCAGCCGCTTCAACGGGGTGCTGCACCTGCTGTTCCGCGCCCGCGCCGAGATCGGCTTCCGGGAGAGGTTTCAGTACGGCCCGGCCCTGCAGGATGCCGGCGGCGCCCCCTCTCCCGTGCCGGAGCTGGATGCCGAGGAGCTTCTGCTGGCAGAGCTGTGCGGGCGGGCCACCCCCGTGCTCAGCAGCCTTCATTCCGATGAGGGGGGGCGCTTCTACCGCTCCGTGGCCCGCTACAGCATCGCCCTGATGGCGGAGGCCGATGCGCTGCCCAGCTCGCCAGCGCTGCGCTGGATGACCCTCGGCCAGATCGAGCGGCTGCTCAAACGCCAGGGCGTGTTCTCCAATGAGGCACGCAGCCTGATCTCAATGCTCCTGGCTTACCTGTGAGCGCCGTGCTGCCCCCCGCCGCCCGCGTCAGCTTTGTGATCGCCACCTACAAACGGGTGGAGGCCCTGCGCAGCACCCTGCGGGCGCTGCAGCTGCAGACCTGTGCTGACTGGGAGGCCCTGGTGGTGGGCGACTGCTGCGCGCCGGACACGGGCGCCATGCTTGCGGCCCTGGCCGATCCCCGCGTGCGCTACTACAACCTGGGCGAGCGCTTCGGGGAGCAGTCTGGCCCCAACTCCTTCGGGCTGGCCCTCGCCAGGGCGCCGGTGGTGTGTTTTCTCAACCACGACGACCTGCTGCTGCCGGATCACCTGGAGCTGGGCCTGCAGCGGCTCGCCCTGAGCGGCGCTGACCTGCTGCTGGCGCCGGCCCTGAAGCTGGCGACCTGTCACGAAGAGCCCGATGGTTCGATTCGGCCGGTATTCATGAAGCGGCTCACGATCGGCCCCGACCTCAGGGATCTGCGGCTGCTGCTGCGCCCCGAAGACCTCTACTACGACCCCAGCAGCTTCTGGCTGGTGCGCACGGCCTACGCCCGCCGGGTCGGCCCCTGGATCCATTCCAGCCGCCTGTGGCGGACCTCCCTGCGCGACTGGCTGCTGCGGGCCTGGCGCCTGGGCGGCCGCTTCGTCTTCAGCCCAGACCTGGCCGGCATCCGGGTGGTGACCCACAACCACCGCGGCAGCCGCCACCGCTACAACGTCTTTACCCCGGAGCACCAGCGGCTGATCCGCCTGTTCGAATCGCTCAGCCCCGAGCGGTTGCGTCAGCGCCTTCCCCGCAAGCTGCGCCAGACCGCCGCCCAACTAGGCCGCCCCATGGGCCGCCGTGAGCGGCCTGCCGAGCTGACCCCGGCCCTGCGCCTGCAGGCCCTGCTCTATCGCCTGCTGGGCCTCGACTGGCAGGTGCTGCGCTGGCGCCGCCAGGGCGTGGAGCCCGGCGCTTACCACTCCCGGCTGCTGCGCCAGCGCACTGGAGAAACCCTGGCGGTGGTGCCGGATCTGGCCAGGCTGCTGGCCGACCCTGAGCGCTACCGGGAGGTGTCCGTCTCCAGTTCCCAGGAGGCGAGGTAGGGGGGAAACAGGGGATGCGGGCCGGTTCGGACTCAGCGGTGGCGTGGAGCCTGGAGGCGGCCACGGAGCGGCTCACCGGCCTGGCGCCGACGCTGCGCAGCCGTCTGCTGGCCTGGTGGCGTCTGGAGGGTCGCCATGGGCTGCCCTGGAAGCTGCACCCCGATGGCAGCCCGCCCCAGCCCGGCGCGGCCCTCGATCCCTGGGGAATCTGGGTGGCCGAGATCATGCTGCAGCAGACCCAGCTGCAGGTGGCGCTCCCCTACTGGCAGCGCTGGATGGCGGCCTTCCCGAGCCTGGAGGCCCTGGCCGGCGCTGAGGAGCAGAGCGTGCTGTTGCTCTGGCAGGGCCTTGGCTATTACGTCCGGGCACGGCGGTTGCTTCAGGGAGCCAGGCAGCTGTTGACGCATGCCCCTCCTGGCCAGGGCCCTGAGCAGCAAGCCCCCCAGGACCCCTGGCCGCGGCAGCTCGAGGGTTGGCTGGCGCTGCCGGGGGTGGGCCCCAGCACCGCCGGCAGCATCCTCTCCTCGGCCTACGACCTGGCCCACCCGATCCTGGACGGCAACGTGCGGAGGCTGCTGGCGCGGCTGCTGGCCTGCCCCCAGCCCCCGGCCCGCCAGCAGGCGGCGTACTGGCAGCTGAGCCACACCCTGCTGGATCGCCGCCATCCCCGCGCCTTCAACCAGGCCCTGATGGACCTGGGCGCCAGCGTCTGCACCCCCCGCCAACCGCGCTGCGGGGTCTGCCCCTGGCAGGGCCACTGCGCTGCCTACGCTGCCGGCGATCCCGCCCGCTTCCCCGTGAAGGACGTCGCCAAGACCGTGCCCTTCCAGGTGATCGGGGTGGGGGTGGTGCTCGACGCCGACGGCCGGGTGCTGATCGATCAGCGCCTGCCGGAGGGTCTGCTGGGGGGGCTGTGGGAGTTTCCCGGTGGCAAGCAGGAGCCAGGCGAGGCGATTGCGGCCACCATCGCCCGCGAACTGCGCGAGGAACTGGCCATCGAGGTGCAGGTGGGGGAGGAGCTGATCTGCCTCGAGCACGCCTACAGCCACAAGCGGCTGCGCTTCGTGGTGCACCTCTGCCGCTGGAGCAGCGGCGAGCCCCAGCCCCTGGCCAGCCAGCAGGTGCGCTGGGTGCGGCCGGAGCAGCTCGCGGACTTTCCCTTCCCGGCGGCGAATGCCCGCATCATCGCCGCCCTGCAGGACCGACTTGCCCGGGGGCTGGTGGAGCCCGGCTGACGCCGGCTCGGCCCTGGGCCAACCTGGGGGGAGATGGCCCCGCTCCCATGGCTGCCCCACCATTGGCTGCCCCGCCACCGGCCGCCCCACGATCGCTGGTGCTCTGCCTCGGCGAGGCGTTGGTGGATCGCCTGGGACCCCTGGGCGGCGATCCCGCCTGCGCCGCCCCTGGCGACTGCGACGACCGTCTCGGTGGGGCCCCCGCCAACGTGGCCTGCGCCCTGGCCCGCCTGGGTACGGGGGCGGCCTTCCTGGGCCGATTGGGCCGTGACCCGGCTGGCGAGGCCCTGGCTGCGCTGTTCCAGGCCCGGGGCGTCGACACCAGCGGCCTGCAGTGGGATGGCCGCCGGCCCACCCGCATCGTGCTGGTGCGCCGCGACCTGGCCGGCGAGCGCCAGTTCGGTGGCTTCGCGGGCGACCGTGGCGAGGGCTTCGCCGACGAGGCCCTGGCGGCGGCAGCCCTGCCGGAGTCGGCGAGCTGGTTGCTGGTGGGAACCCTGCCCCTGGCCGGCGGCGCCGCGGCGGCCCTGGAGTTCGCCGTGGAGCAGGCCGGCAGCCGCGGCGTGGCCCTGGCGGTGGATGTCAACTGGCGACCCACCTTCTGGGATGGGATGGCGGCGCCGCAGGCGGGTCCCAGGCCTGAGCAGGCCGGGCGCATCCGCGCCCTGCTGCAGCGGGCCGCCCTGGTGAAGTGCGCTGCTGAAGAGGCCCAGTGGCTGTTCGGTAGTGCCGATCCGGAGCTGGTGCGGGCGGCCCTGCCCCAGCAGCCGGCCGTGGTGGTCACCGATGGGGCGGCGCCGCTGCGTTGGTGCCTCGGCCATGCCAGCGGCGCCATGGCTCCCTACCGGGTGCCGGTGCTGGACACCACCGGCGCCGGGGATGCCTTCACGGCCGGGGTGCTGCATGGCCTGGTCGCCAGGCCGATGCTGCTGCAGGGGGATGACGGCCTGGCGGTGGAGCAGCTGATGCGCTTCGCCAGCGCCTGCGGGGCCCTGGTGTGCCAGGGGGCCGGTGCCATCGATCCCCAGCCCAGCGCCGCCCAGGTGGAGGCCTTTCTGGCTGCCCGGTAGAGCCGGCCTCCGCTCTGAGCGGCGCTAGCGAGCCTCGCAGGGGCGCCACAGCAGGGCCTCCCGGCCGGCCTCGGGGTCGGTGCCGTCGAGCAACTGCAGCTCCACCCACCAGGCCTCGCTGGGCGGCAGGCTCAGACGCTCGGGCCATTCCACGGCCAGCACGGCGCCAAGCTCCAGCGCACTTTCCTCTTCCTGGGCCAGCAGCTCATCGGCCGCGCCCGGCTGCTCCAGCCGGTAGAGATCGAGGTGCACCAGGGGACGTGCCGCCGCATCGGCTCCCCACGGCAGGTAGTGCTGGGCCAGGGCGAAGCTGGGGCTGGTGATCGGCTCGCCGATGCCCAGGGCCGCGGCCAGGCCCTGCACCAGGCAGGTCTTGCCGCTGCCCAGGTCGCCCTGCAGGAGCAGCATCGGCGCCTGAGCCGCCAGCCCCTGGCCCGCGGGCCTGAGCCACTGGGCCAACGCCCCCCCCAGGGCCCGGGTGGCGGCGGCATCGGCGAGCTGCTGGCGGCGCCAGGGCGGGGCGGAGGGGCTCACGCGAATCCGGAAGCTGTCTGTAGATTGCCGCTCAAGCGAGCCCGAAGCCTCGGCGTCTCTGCAGATATTTCCCCATCCATGCCCTCCCAGCCGGGAGTGAGCAGTTCTTCAGGAGTCCCAACCATGGTGGCCACCCCCACTGCGCCCACACTGCAGACCACATCGTCGTATGTGATCGCCGACATCGGCCTCGCTGACTTCGGTCGCAAGGAGATCGCCATTGCCGAAACGGAGATGCCGGGCCTGATGGCCCTGCGCCGCACCTTCGGCCCCCAGCAGCCCCTCAAGGGCGCCCGCATCGCCGGGTCGCTGCACATGACGATCCAGACGGCCGTTCTGATCGACACCCTCACGGCCCTCGGCGCCGAAGTGCGATGGGCCAGCTGCAACATCTTCTCCACCCAGGACCACGCCGCTGCCGCGATCGCCGCCAGTGGCGTCCCTGTGTTCGCCTACAAGGGCGAAACCCTCGATGAGTACTGGGCCTTCACCCACCGCATCCTCGAGTGGGGCGACGGCGGCACGCCCAACATGATCCTCGACGACGGTGGCGATGCCACCGGGTTGGTGATTCTCGGCACCAAGGCCGAGCAAGATCCGTCCGTTCTCGATCACCCCTCCAACGAAGAGGAGACCGCCCTCTTCAACAGCATCCGCCAGAAGCTCGCCGCCCAGCCGGGCTTCTACTCCCGCATCCATGCCGCCATCCAGGGCGTCACGGAGGAAACCACCACCGGTGTGGCGCGGCTGTATCAGCTGCAGAAGGCGGCTGAACTTCCCTTCCCGGCGATCAATGTCAACGATTCGGTCACCAAGAGCAAGTTCGACAACCTCTACGGCTGCCGCGAATCCCTGGTGGATTCGATCAAGCGCGCCACCGACGTGATGGTGGCCGGCAAGGTGGCCCTTGTGATGGGCTACGGCGATGTGGGCAAGGGCTCGGCCCAGTCCCTCAGAGGCCTTGGCGCCACGGTGATGATTGCCGAGATCGATCCCATCTGTGCTCTGCAGGCGGCGATGGAGGGCTACCGAGTGGTGCGTCTCGACGACGTGGTGGCCGACGTGGACATCTTCGTGACCGCCACCGGCAACTTCCAGGTGATCCGCCACGAGCACCTGATTCGCATGAAGGATCAGGCGATCGTCTGCAACATCGGCCACTTCGACAACGAGATCGATGTGGCGTCCCTGAAGCAGTACACCTGGGATAACATCAAGCCCCAGGTGGACCACATCCTGCTGCCCAGCGGCAATAGGATCATCCTGCTGGCTGAGGGCCGGTTGGTGAACCTGGGCTGCGCCACCGGCCACCCCAGCTTCGTGATGAGCAACTCCTTCACCAATCAGGTGCTGGCCCAGATCGAGCTGTTCACCAAGGGTGATCAGTACGGCAAGGAGGTGTACGTGCTGCCCAAGCACCTCGATGAGATGGTGGCCCGCCTGCACCTCGAGAAGATTGGCGCCAAGCTCACCGAGCTCAGCGCCGAGCAGGCTGCCTACATCAACGTGCCGGTGGAAGGGCCCTACAAGCTCGAGCACTACCGCTACTGAGCTCCCGCCAGTGAGCTGCCGCCTTTGAGCCAGGCGGTGTCCGGAGGGGGAGCGTGCTCCCCCCTCACCGTTCAGAACGGCACTTCCTCTTCACTGGGTTCGCCACCCCCGAAGCTGCCACCTTCGAAGCTGCCGCTCCCGCCTCCCATGCCGCCCTCAGCGTCGCGGCGGGAGCCCAACAGTTCCAGGCGATCCACCCGGATCACCGGCTTGGTGCGCTCCTCGCCGCTGGTGCGGTCGGTCCAGCGGTCGAGCTTGAAGCTGCCGATGATTCCCAGCAGGGAACCCTTGCGCACATAGTCGGCGGCCACCTGGGCCTGCTTGCCCCAGATCTCGAGGTTGAACCAGTCCGGTTCGTCGTCGCGGCTGCGCCGGTTCACCGCCAGGGTGAGGTTGGCCACCACGCTGCCGGATTCGAAGTAGCGCACTTCGGGATCGCGGCCGGCACGGCCGACGAGGGTGATGGAATTGACGCCCATAGCGGGTCTCCTTGGTCGATTGGATCAATGATGCGGCACCCCTTGAGGCGCCCTCAACGGTTCAGTTCCACCCTGGGGGCCGGCCGTAACGCTCCCCGATGGCCCCCGTATGATGCGGGGCTGCCTGAACGGATGTCCGTGTTCTTTCGTCGTTTCCAGTTCTCCCGCGACATCGGCATCGATCTGGGCACGGCCAACACCCTGATGTATGTGTCGGGCAAGGGCATTGTGCTGCAAGAGCCCTCTGTGGTGGCCCTGGATCTCGAGCGTGGTGTGCCCCTGGCGGTGGGCGATGAGGCCAAGCTGATGCTGGGCCGCACCCCTGGCAACATCCGGGCCATCCGGCCGCTGCGCGACGGCGTGATCGCCGACTTCGACGCTGCTGAGCAGATGATCAAGACCTTCATCCAGAAGGGCAACGAGGGGCGGGGCATCGTGGCGCCGCGGCTGGTGATCGGCATCCCCAGCGGCGTCACCGGCGTGGAGCGCCGCGCCGTGCGGGAGGCGGGGCTGGCGGGCGCGCGGGAGGTGCATCTGATCGATGAGCCGGTGGCTGCGGCGATCGGCGCCGGTCTGCCGGTGACCGAGCCAGTGGGCACCATGATCGTCGACATCGGCGGCGGTACCACCGAGGTGGCGGTGCTCAGCCTTGGCGGCACCGTGCTGAGTGAATCGGTGCGGGTGGCGGGCGACGAACTCAGCGATTCGATCGGGGTGTATCTCAAGAAGGTGCACAACCTGGTGGTGGGTGAGCGCACCGCCGAGGACATCAAGATCCGGATCGGCTCAGCCTTCCCCGATGACGAGCACGACGAGACCTCCATGGATGTGCGCGGCCTGCACCTGCTCTCCGGCCTGCCCCGCACCATCAACGTGCGAGCCGGCGACATCCGCGAGGCCATGGCCGAGCCCCTCAACGTGATCGTGGAGGCCGTGAAGCGCACCCTGGAGCGCACCCCACCGGAACTGGCGGCCGACATCGTCGATCGCGGCATCATGCTGGCTGGAGGCGGCGCCATGGTGCGCGGCATCAGCGACCTGATCAGCCACGAGACGGGCATCCTCACCCACATCGCCGAGGACCCGCTCCTCTGCGTGGTCATGGGCTGCGGCATGGTCCTGGAGGACTACAAGCGCCTGGAGCGCGTGCTGGACACCCCTGACTTCGTGCGCATGGCGGCCTGAGGCCGATGCAGTCGGACCGCCAGCCGCGACTGCCGCCGCTGCGCCGGCTCAGGGCCTACTGGCCCTGGGCGCTTGTGGTGCTGGCGCTGGTGGGGGTGCGGCTCAGCAAGGGGGCTGTGCTGAGCGATGCCTATGCCCTGCTGAGTCGCCCGTTCTGGCCGGGCAGTGCCCAGGGGGAGTGGATCGAGTCCGCCCAGCAGCTCGATCAGCAGACTCGCCTCTCGATGCTGGAGGCGGACAACCTGCGGCTGCGGGAGCTGCTGGACCTTCAACAGGCCGGCGGCAACGCGATCTCTGCCCCCGTGATCTCCCGCACCGCCGGGGGCTGGTGGCGCCAGCTGGTGCTCGGGCGCGGCTCCCTGCAGGGGGTGGCTCCGGGCCAGGCAGTGGTGGCCCCTGGCGGCCTGGTGGGGCGGGTGGTGAGCGTGACGCCCAGCACGGCCACGGTGGCCCTGCTCACCGATTCCAGCAGCCGGGTGGGGGTGTGGGTGGCCCGGGTGCGGCGCCATGGGCTGCTGGTGGGCCTCGGCACGCCCAGGCCCGTGCTGCGCTTCATCGATCGGGATCTCAACGTGCGCCCCGGCGACGTGATCGTGACATCCCCGGCCAGCACCCTGGTGCCCCCCAACCTGACGGTGGGGGTGGTGCAGACGGTGGATGAGGCCGCGGTGCCGGCCCCGGAGGCCGTGGTGCAGCTCAGCGCCCCCCTGGATGCGGTGGACTGGGTGCAGGTGAGGCCGCAGTGAGCGGCGCCAGGGTTGAGGCCGGCCGATGAGCGGCCTGGCTCGACAGCGCTGGTGCGCCGCCACGGTGCTGGTGGTGCCTCTGATCAGCCTGGGGTCCCCGGCCATCCTTCAGCTCGCGGGGGTGGGTCCGAGCTGGGCCGTGCTCTGGCTGTTGCCCTGGTCCCTGGTGGATGGGCCCTGGTCGGGAATGCTGGCGGGATTGGTGCTGGGCCTGATGCTCGATGCCCTCCAGCTGGGCCCGGTGAGCCAGATCCCGGGGCTGGTGCTGCTGGGCTGGTGGTGGGGCCGGCTGGGCCGCCGACATCCCCGGCTGGAGCGCAGCTTCAATCTCGGCCTGCTGGCCCTGCTCGGCACGGCCCTGCTCGGCCTCAGCGTGATGCTGCAGCAGCGCTGGTCGGGCCAGCTGGGCATAGCTCCCCTGCAGGTGCTCACGGCCCAGACCCTGATCACCGCCCTGCTAGCGCCCATGCTGTGCTCGCTGCAGTTGCTGCTCTGGCGCCTGCAGGCTCCAGGACTGCGCAGTGACGTGATGGGAGGCGGAACCCGATGGCCTTGACGCGGCGACAGCTGCTGCGGCTGCTGGCGATGGCCGGCGCTTCGGCCGGGATCAGCGGAGCCCTGGGGGCCTGCGGCGGCCGCGGTGGTGGTGGAGTCGGCCCCGACGGCCGGCGGGAGCTGAACGTGTGGACGCTGGATCTGGCCCCGCGCTTCAACGACTACCTGGGGGCTGTGATCGCGGCCTGGGAGGCGCGGAATCCCGGCATCCGGGTGCGCTGGACCGATGTGCCCTGGGGCTCGGTGGAGCGCAAGCTGCTGGCCGCTGTGTTCGCCCGCACCGCTCCGGATCTGGTGAACCTCAACCCCCCCTTTGCGGCCAACCTGGCCAGCAAGGGGGGCCTGCTCGACCTGCAGCCCGTGTTGCCTCCCGGGGCCGAGCAGCGCTATCTGCCGCGGATCTGGCAGGCGGGCCGGCAGGAGGGGAGCCAGTTCGCCATTCCCTGGTACCTCACGGCCCGGATCACGATGGCCAACCGGGCGCTGCTTCAGCAGGCGGGCTACGCGGCGCCACCCAGCCGCTGGGATCAGGTGCCCGCCTATGCCGAGGCGGTGCGGCGCCGCACGGGCCGCTATGCCCTGTTCACCACCGTGGTGCCCGACGACTCGGCTGAGCTGCTGGAGTCGATGGTGCAGATGGGCGTGCGCCTGCTCGATGACCGCCGTCGGGCGGCCTTCGACAGCCCCGCGGGCCGGCGGGCCTTTGCCTTCTGGAGTGGTCTCTACCGACGGGGCCTGCTGCCCAGGGAAGTGGTGAGCCAGGGCTACCGGCGTGCGATCGAGCTCTACCAATCCGGGGATCTCGCCCAGGTGTCCACCGGGCCGGACTTCCTGCGCAACCTCCAGACCAACGCCCCTGGCATCGCCGCACGCACCAGCCCCTTCGCGCCCCTCACCGGCGCCGATGGCGCCGCCAACGTGGCTGTGATGAACCTGGTGGTGCCGAAGCAGAGCGCCATGGCGGCGGCTGCGGTGAGCTTCGGGCTGTTCCTCACCAACGCCGACAACCAATACCGCTTTGCCGAGGAGGCCCGGGTGCTGCCATCGGCGGTGGCCGCCCTGGAGCGGCTGCAGGTCAGCCTGCGCCAGCAGCAGGAGGGCGGCGCCCCCGCCGAGCAGCGACTGGTGGAAAACGCGCGCCTGCTCTCGGCCACCACCCTGGAGCGGGCCCAGGTGCTGGTGCCGGCGATCCCCGGCATCAAGCGACTGCAGACAATCGTCTACACCCAGCTCCAGCGCGCCATGCTGGGCCAGAGCGACAGCGACACCGCCCTGGCCGCGGCGCGGCAGGAATGGGACCGCTACGCCGCGTCCCGTTGGCCCTGAGCCGCGTAGCAGCAACACCCGCTTCTGTCTGTTTCTGCAGAAATGCTTAAGCATGGGCAGAACGGCGCTCCAGGAGCCGATCTGGGGGATGACCGAACCCCTCCCTCAGGGGTATGGTTGCGATTCTTCATCCCCTAGGCGCTGCGCCCATGCCCTCCGCGGACATGTCGATCACGCCAGCGGAGCCCAAGGCCACGCTGCTCGTAGTCGACGACGAGGCGGCCGTGCGCCGGGTGCTGCTGATGCGCCTGCAGCTCGCCGGCTACCGCGTCATCTGCGCCGAGGACGGCGAAGAGGCCCTCAGCCTCTTTCACCAGGAGCAGCCCGATCTGGTGGTGCTCGATGTGATGCTGCCCAAGCTGGACGGTTTCGCCGTCTGCCGGCGGCTGCGGGCTGAGTCGTGCGTGCCGATCATTTTTCTCTCGGCCCTCGATGCCATCGCTGAGCGGGTGTCCGGCCTCGACCTCGGCGCCGACGACTACCTGCCCAAGCCCTTCAGTCCCAAGGAACTCGAGGCACGCATCGCCACGATCCTGCGGCGGGTGGGCCGGGGCTCGGCCGCCAGTGAGCCGCGGGAGATGCCCAGTGGCAGCGGTGTGCTGCGGCTCGGAGACCTGGTGGTGGACACCAACCGCCGCCAGGTGACCCGCGAAGGCGACCGCATCGCCCTCACCTACACCGAGTTCAGCCTGCTGGAGCTGCTGTTCCGGGAACCCGGCCGCGTTGTGCCCCGGGCCGAGATCCTCGAGCAGCTGTGGGGCTATCCGCCGCGCCGCGCCGCTGACCTGCGGGTGGTTGATGTCTACGTGGCGCGGCTGCGCGGCAAGCTCGAGCCCGATCCCCGCAACCCCGAGCTGATCCTCACGGTGCGGGGCACCGGCTACGCCTCCCAGCGCCTCGGCGAGATGGGCCTCAGCGCCGCGGGCTGATTCCAGCCGGGGCTGAGCTCCTCTCCTGCAGGATGGCTGCCAGCTGAGATCCCCATCCCCCGTGTCGGAGCTGCGCAAGACCCGCCTGGAGAAGGCCCATACCCTGGCGGAGCTCGGCAAGGGGCCCTACGCGCTGCGTTTTGCCCCCACCCACCGCACGGCCGATCTGCAGGTCACCTACGCCGACCTGGCCAACGGCGCCGAGGATGGGACGCCCGTGTGTGTGGCCGGGCGGGTGATGACCCGCCGGGTGATGGGCAAGCTCGCCTTCTTCACCCTGGCGGATGAGAGCGGGGTGATTCAGCTCTTCATCGACAAGGCCACCCTGGCGGCCAGCGACCCCGAGGCCTTCCAGCAGCTCACCACCCTGGTGGATGCCGGCGATCTGATCGGCGTGGAGGGCGGCCTGCGCCGTACCGACCGGGGCGAGCTCTCGGTGAAGGTGACGGGCTGGACCATGCTCTGCAAGGCCCTGCAGCCCCTGCCGGACAAGTGGCACGGCCTGGCGGACGTGGAGAAGCGCTACCGCCAGCGCTACCTCGATCTGATCGTCTCCCCCCACACCCGCGAGACCTTCCGGCGCCGGGCCAGGGCGATCGGCGCCCTGCGCCGCTGGCTCGACGAGCGCGGCTTCTTCGAGATCGAGACCCCGGTGCTGCAGAGCCAGCCCGGCGGCGCCGATGCCCGCCCCTTCGAGACCCACCACAACACCCTCGACCTGCCGCTCACCCTGCGCATCGCCACGGAGCTGCACCTGAAGCGCCTGGTGGTGGGCGGCTTCGAGCGGGTCTACGAGCTGGGCCGCATCTTCCGCAACGAGGGGGTGAGCACCCGCCACAACCCGGAGTTCACCTCGGTGGAGGTGTACCAGGCCTACGCCGACTACACCGACATGATGGAACTCACCGAGGCGTTGATCGCCCATGTCTGCCAGGAGGTGTGCGGCAGCACCGTGATCCCCTACCAGGGCACCACGATCGACATCACGCCCCCCTGGCGGCGGGCCACCATGCACGAGCTCGTGCAGCAGGCCACCGGCCTCGACTTCAGCCTTTTCGGCAGTCGCGAGGAGGCCGCCGCCGCCATGGCCGCCCAGGGCCTCGAGGTGCCGGCCCTGGCCGATTCGGTGGGACGGCTGCTGGTGGAGGCCTTCGAGCAGCGGGTGGAGGAGAGCCTGATCCAGCCCACCTTCGTGCTTGATTACCCGGTCGAGAACTCTCCCCTGGCCCGGGCCCACCGCAGCAAGCCGGGCCTGGTGGAGCGCTTTGAGCTGTTCATCGTGGGCCGCGAGACCGCCAATGCCTTCAGCGAGCTGATCGATCCGGTGGATCAGCGCCAGCGGCTGGAGGCGCAGCAACGGCGCAAGGCCGCCGGCGACCTGGAGGCCCAGGGCGTGGACGAGGATTTTCTCCAGGCCCTGGAGGTGGGCATGCCCCCCACCGGCGGGCTCGGCATCGGCATCGACCGCCTGGTGATGCTGCTCACCGACAGCGCCTCGATCCGCGATGTGATCGCCTTTCCGCTGCTACGACCCGAGTTGCAGCGCAGCCGAGACAGCGAGGAAGCCTGAGCGGCGAGGCGCAATGAGATAATTGCAGCGGTAGGCAATCTTCCCCAATGGGGGCAGCGATTCCATGAGTGGCGAGCGCGTCGGTTTTCGCTTCCAGCACGCAGATGCGGTGGTGAAGCGCAACCCCCAGGGCCGCTCTCGCCGAGGCTGGGTGATGGAGCCGGTCGAGCAGACGACCAGTCGCGGCACCAAGATGCCCGCCTATCGGATCCGCTGGCGGGATAGCGAACGCCCCGAGATCGTGCTGCAGCACATGCTGATCGCCGATCCCGATCCCACCCCGCCGCCCGACGGCGTCAATCTGGTGCCACCCGCCCCCAAGGCTTGAGCCCGAGTCCAAGGCTTGAGCCCGAGCCCAAGGCTTAGGCAGGGGCCTCAGGCCTGACGGCGACGCAGGCGCTCCAGGTCCTGCTCCGCTTCGAAGGCGGCCCAGTCCCGCTCCAGGTCGGCGCCGCCGGCGGCCCGGCGGGCCTGGCTCTGGCGGGAGGCCAGCTCAGCGATCGCCTGCTCGATCTCCGCAAAGCGGCTGCCCAGGGCGGCGAGTTCCTCCCAGTGGCGCCGGCCCTGCAGCATCAGCGCCTCCACCCGCGCCTCGGCCCGGTCGGCCAGGGCGTCGGCGCCGGCGGACCGGGCCTTGAGGATGCGGGCCTGCCAGGAGCGGATCTCCTCGGCCAGCTGCAGCAGCCCCTGGCGCTGGCGTTCAGCCTGGCTCTGCAGAGCCAGGCGCTGTGCCAGCAGGTCGCGGCGCTGGTCGCGATCGTTCTGATCCCGCAGCAGGGCTTCCTGCTCGGGGTTGGCGGCCAGAAAGGTCTCCAGCTGGCTCTCCAGCCGGGCCTCCAGATCCTCCAGCCAGCTCATGCCGGCGGCCGGCCCGGGGTGGGCTCGCCGGCAGGGGTGGTGAGCAGCGGCGCCTCGATCTCCTCCTGCAGGGGCGTGATCGCGGCCTCCCGGGAGCGGAGCAACAACTGGGTGAGGCGCGCCACGGCCCCTTCTCCCAGGCTGGCGTCGCCGATCCGGTCAAAGGCCCGGCGGTAGAGCTCCTCCAGCTCGCCCGCCAACTCCTCGCGCACCTGGCGCATCGCCGCCCGCTGTTCTTCCCGGCTCATGGTCAGCTCTCCCGCTGCACTGGCGCAGACCCCTCCGAGTCTGCTCCCTGGGGGCCGCCCCGGTCCGCCGCCTCCGGCACCAGCAGGTGCAGCGAGAGGTCGCCGGAGGGGTCGCTCCAGCGCCGCAGGGCCTTCCAGCCGGCCGCAGCCGCCAGGGCAGTGAAGGCCTCAGGGGTGTACTTGACGCTGTACTCGGTGATCAGCTCCTCGCCCGCCCCAAACCGCCAGCGGCGGCCGGCCAGCTGCACCTCCTGCTCCTTCCGGCTCACCAGGGCCATGGCGATGCGGCTGTGGTCGGCTTCCCAGCGGGCCCGGTAGGCGAAGGCGCTGGGATCGAACGTGCCGCCCAGATCGCGGTTGAGGCGCACCAGCAGGTTGCGGCCGAAGGCGGCCGAGGCCCCGGCCGCATCGTTGTAGGCCGCCTCCAGCCGAGCCCTGCCCTTGGGTTGGTCGATGCCGATCAGCAGGCAGCTGCCGGGACCCAGCAGCCTGCTGAACTGCTCCAGCAGCCGCCGGGCCTGGTCGGGGCTGAAGTTGCCCAGGGAGCTGCCTGGGTAGAAGCCCAGCAGGCGCTCGCCCTGCAACAGGGGGTGTTCAGGCAGGTGGTCCAACTGGCTGTAGTCACAGCAGATGCCGAGCACGGGCACGGCCGGGTGCTGGGCCTGCAGGGCCTCGCAGGCGCCGGCCAGGTGGCTGGCGCTGATGTCCATCGGCACGTAGGCCGTCGGTCGCAACGCCCGCAGCAGCGGCGCCACCTTGCGGGCATTGCCGGCGCCGAATTCCACCAGCACGCCCTCGCCCAGGGCCGCGGCGAGCTCCTCGGCCCGGCTCTCCAGCAGGGCCGTTTCCACCCGGGTGAGGCTGTATTCAGGTTGGGCGCAGATCGCCTCGAACAGCCGGGAGCCCTCGGCGTCGTAAAGGAGCCAGGCGGGCAGCTGCCGCGGCCGCAGGGCCATGCCCTCGCTCACCAGGCGCACCATGTCGGCGGGCTCGGGGTGCAGGTCGATCAGCTCGGTGGGGGCGGCTGTTGCGGCCGCGATGCGGCTGGCGGGGGCGGATGGCAGTGGGGTCACGCGGCTGGGGGGCTGGGGTGGTCGTTGGGGCGGTCCTGGGCCAGCCGCAGGCCGGAGGCCATCCAGCGGCAGCCAGGCGGGAAGAAATTGCGGTAGGTGGGTCGAGCATGGCCCGGCGGCGTCAGGTAAGAGCTGCCGCGCAGCACCATCTGGGAGCTCATGAATTTGCCGTTGTATTCGCCCACGGCCCCAGGGGCGGCGCGGAAGCCGGGATAGGGGCGGTAAGGGCTGGCGGTCCACTGCCAGAGCAGGCCATGGGCCTGGGGCAGGCGCCCGGCCAGGGCTTCCCATTCGGCCTCCGTGGGCAGGCGGGCCCCGGCCCAGCGGGCAAAGGCGTCGGCCTCGAACCAGCTCAGGTGCCTCACGGGGGCCTGGGGGTGCAGCGGCTGCGGGCCCGCCAGGGTGAAGGCATAGGGCTCGGACGCCCCATCGCGCCAGTAAAGGGGGGCCTGCCAGCCCTCGGCCCTGGCGAGGGCCCAGCCCTCACTCATCCACAGCTCCGCTCTGCTGTAGCCCCCATCGGCGATGAAGGCGGCGTAGGCGCCATTGGTCACCAGCCGCTCGGCCAGCGCGAAGGGCTCGAGCCACTGGCGGTGCCTGGGAGCCTCGTTGTCGAAGTGGAAGCCGGTGCCGTCGTGGCCGATCTCCAGCAGCCCGCCGGGGTGCTCCAGCCAGCCAGCCGCCGCCGGGGAGGGTTGGCTGCCGGCGACCCAGGCGCTGCGGAAGCGCTCTTCGGGCTCGGCCGCATAGCAGGGCTGGAGAGGATTCCGGCTGAAGCCATCCAGGAGGTCCATCAGCAGCAGCTCCTGGTGCTGCTGCTCGTGCTGCAGGCCCAGCTCCAGCAGCTCGTGGCTTGCGGATGGCGTGCCAGGCCCCTGCTGCTGATCCAGCAGCCTCTCCAGGGCCTGATCCACCTGCTGGCGCCAGGCCAGCACGGCCTCGATCGGCGGGCGGCTCAGCAGTCCCCGCTCGGGCCGCGGATGGCGCTCGCCGATCGTGTCGTAGTAGCTGTTGAACAGGAAGCCCCAGGCCTCGGGCGCAGCCGTGAAGCCCAGCTCCACCCCCGCCGCCTGCAGGGGCCGGAGCACGAACGTCTCGAAAAACCAGGTGGTGTGGCCCAGGTGCCACTTGGGCGGGCTGGCGTCGGCCATGCCCTGCAGGCAGAGGTCTTCCGGCTGCAGCGGTGCGATCAGATCCAGGCTGTGCTGACGCACCTGACGGAGCCTGGCCGGCAGGCCTGTGGTCATGGGAGTGCCGGGTGCAGGCCCGACCTTAGGGAGGTTGCCTACGATCCCGCCACGCGGCGATCACGGCATGGGGCAGATCACTCAGGGCTTCGTCGGGGCGGTGGGCCACACCCCCCTGATCCGCCTCCATGCCCTGAGTGAGCTCACGGGCTGCGAGATTCTGGGCAAGGCGGAGTTCATGAACCCCGGCGGCTCGGTGAAGGACAGAGCCGCCCTTGGCATCCTGCTGGAGGCCGAGCAGGAGGGCTTGCTGCGGCCCGGGGGCACCGTGGTGGAGGGCACGGCGGGCAACACCGGCATCGGCCTCACCCACCTCTGCAATGCCCGCGGCTACCGCGCCCTGATCGTGATTCCCGACACCCAGTCGGCGGAGAAGATCGGGCTGCTGCGCAGCCTCGGGGCCGAGGTGCGCACCGTGCCGGCGGTGCCCTACCGCGACCCCGATAACTACGTGAAGCTCTCGGGCCGCATTGCCGCCGAAACCCCTGGCGCGGTGTGGGCCAACCAGTTCGACAACCTGGCCAACCGCCGCGCCCACTACCGCTCCACCGGCCCCGAGATCTGGGAGCAGACCGACGGCCGCGTCGATGCCTGGGTGGCGGCCACCGGCACGGGCGGCACCTACGCCGGCGTGGCCCTGTTCCTGAAGGAACGCAACGCCGCCGTGCGCTGCGTGCTCGCCGATCCCGAGGGCAGTGCCCTCTACAGCTGGGCCAGCAGCGGCGAGCTGCGCAGTGAGGGCAGCTCGATCACCGAGGGGATCGGCAACAGCCGCATCACCGCCAATCTCGAGGGGGCACCGGTGGATGACGCCGTGCGCATCGTCGACCAGGCCGCCCTCGACACCATCTATGGCCTGCTCTGGCAGGAGGGCCTGTTCCTGGGGGGGTCGGTGGGCATCAACGTGGCCGCGGCTGTGGAGACGGCCCGTCGCCTCGGTCCAGGCCACACGATCGTCACCGTGTTGTGTGACAGCGGCGACCGCTACCGCTCCCGGCTCTATGACCGGGAGTGGCTCGCCACCAAGGGGTTGCGGCAACCTGAGCGGGCTCTGGCCGCGGCCGGCTGATGCCCCCTGATTCCGCTCCTTCCGTGCAGCCAGGTGCGCTGATCGGCGATCGCTACAGGCTGGATCAATGCCTCAGCCAGGGAGCCCAGGGCAGCCTCTGGCGCGCCCGTGACCAGCTGGCCGGTGATGGCCTGGTGGCCCTGCGGCGGCTGGAGCCCCCCACCGACCAGGCCGCCGCCCTGGCCCGCTGGGGGCGGCTGCAGGGGGTGCTCCACCCCCAGGTGCCGCGACTGGGCAGCGCAGTGCGGGACGGTGACGCCCTCTGGCTGGTGCGGGAGTGGCAGGCGGGCCGTACCTACCAGCAGCTGATCGAGGTGCGGGCTGAGCGGCAGATGGTATTCGGTGCCGGCGAGGTGATGCTGCTGGTGCGCCAGCTGCTGCCCGTGCTGGCGGTGCTGCATGGCCAGGAGCTGGTGCACGGCGATCTCTGTCCGGCCAACCTGCTGCGCCGCGACAGCGACGGCCTGCCCGTGCTGCTCGACTTCGGGCTGGTGGCCGGCGGCGTGGTGGTGACCCCCGGGTATGCCCCGCCGGAGCTGGCCCACAGCTCCGGGCCCGAGGCCTGGATGGACCTGCATGCCCTCGGCGTGACGGCCCTGGTACTGCTGAGTGGGGATGCACCGGCCAGCCTGCTCGATCCGGTCACGGCCCAGTGGCGCATGCCCGCGGCCCTGAGTGCTGAGCCGGATCTGCAGAACACCCTGCAACGCCTGCTGCAGCGCCAGCCCGATCAGCGCTTCGCGTCGGCCAGCCAGGCGCTCACGGCCTTTCAGGCGCTGGCGATGCCTGAGTCCACCGGGCCGGTGCCCAGGGCCGACCGCACCGTGGTGCTGGTGCCGCCGCCGGTGCTGGAGCTGGCCGGCACGGCCGTTGTCTCCTCTGCGGCCGCTGCCGTCCCATTGGCCGCCGCCCCTGCCGCTGGGCCGGACTTGCCGCCCCTGCGGGCCCCTGTGCCCGTGCCTGCGCCCCCGGCCCGCAGCCGCGGCGAGGCTCGCGACGAGGCCGCCGAGGGTGGCCTCTGGCCGGTGGTGATGGCCCTGGTGCTCTCCGCCGTGGTGGGCACGGCGCTTGGTTGGTGGTGGCTCAGCCGTGGCCGCCAGGCGGCGCCCACGGTGCCGGATGCGGCCCTGCAGCTGCCCAGCAGCCTGCCGCCAGGAGAGGTGGATCAGCGCCAGCAGTTGCTCAACCGGCTGCGCGCCCTGCAGGTGGATCGCACCTGGTTCCTGAAATTGGTAGATGCCAGCCTGCTGGCCCAGTTCCCGGAGCGGGGCGGGCGCCCCCCCAGCGACTCCCTGGAAGACGCGCCCCTGCGCAAGGTATGGAACGACCTGGCCGAGGAATGGCTGGCCCGGGTGGAGCAGCTGCCCCTGGAGATCCGCCGCCGTCTCGGCGGCTTCAGCAACGCCGACTGGGAACGGCGTCAGCAGAGCCTGGTCAGCCAGGGGATCAGCCCCCAGGTGCTGCGGCAGCTGGTGTCGGGGAATGCCCAGAACCTGCTGCCGGGGCGCCAGGGCTCGGGGATCCCGGCGGAGCCGTTCCGTCAGCTCTGGTTTGCCGCCGCGGAGCAGATCCTCGGCAACGTGCAGATCGAAGCGATCGAAGCCCGGCCCCTGCAGACCCAGACGATCTCGGCCTCGGTGGAGGCCGGCGGAGCGCGGCTGTTCCCGGTGCGGCTCACCCCGGGCCACCGCCTGGTGCTGGGGGTGAATGGCTCGCCGCTGATGGCGATGAGCGTGTTCAGCGCCGACGGCACGCTGCTGGAGCCCAAGGGTCCGCTGCGGGTGGTGAGTCTGCCCGCCCAGAAGGCCTCTCCGGTGCAGCTGCTGGTGACCAATGAGGGGGTCGCCCCGGCGCTGATCACCCTGTCGCTGAGGGCCGACCTGCCAGCGCCGAGCGCTCCTCCCGAGCCCACCACTTCCCAGAGCCCTGAAGCGCCGGAGCCTCCCGGCACGCCCGACTCACCCCCGCGCTCAGCCCCTGCGGCCACCCGACCTGAGCCCCCCCCCGACGGCGGCCCTCCGCTGCCCAGGGATGCTTCTCCCGCGGCCGGGAACTCCCGCAACGGAGACGACGGGCCGGCCGAGTCGGGCCCCTAGAGCCGGGCGATGGCGGAGCGGGTGTCCTTGGCCTCCTGCTTGCGCCGCTCCTCCTGCCGTTTGTCGTGCAGCTTGCGGCCCTTGCCCAGGCCCAGGGACACCTTGATCCAGGAGCCGTGCAGGTGCAGGTTGAGGGGGATCAGGGTGAGGCCCTTCTGCTCCAGGGCCACGCGCAGCCGCTCGATCTCGCGACGGTGGGCGAGCAGGCGGCGCACCCGCAGCGGCTCGTGGTTGAAGTAGGCGCCGGCATGGCTGTGGGGCGAGATGTGCACGTTGTGCAGCTGCAGCTCGCCGTTGCGGATCAGACAGAAGCCGTCGCGCAGGTTCGCCTGCCCCGCCCGCACCGATTTCACCTCCGTGCCCAGCAGCTCGATGCCGCATTCGAGGTCGTCGAGGATCTCGTACTGGTGCCGGGCGAAGCGGTTGTCGGCCAGCAGGCGCCGGGCCGCATCCCGCTGGGCCTTGGCGGCCAGCTTCTTGGTGCCGCCCTTGGCCATGGTTCCGGTTCCGCTGCACGCCTGCTCAGATGCTGACCCTAGGTGCCCTTCAGGCCGCCTCGGGCGGCACAGCGGCTGGGCGGGGCCGGTACCCTCCAGCCATGGCGATCGTCTCCTCCGGATCCCAGGGCCAGGACCGTCGCCGCAGCGGCGCTGGCACCGGCCAGCGGCTGGTGGATCCCCAGGCGTATCCCCCGGTTGGTCCCCAGCCCCAGGTTGCCGCCGAGGCTCCCCAGGCCCGCGAGGATTCGCTGCGGCCGCGCCGCCTTGCCGACTACATCGGCCAGGGTGAGCTCAAGCAGGTGCTCGGCATCGCCATCGAGGCCACCCAGGCCCGCGCCGAAGCCCTCGACCACGTGCTGCTCTACGGCCCCCCGGGCCTGGGCAAGACCACCATGGCCCTGGTGCTGGCCGAGGAGCTGGGGGTGCGCTGCCGCATCACCAGCGCCCCCGCCCTGGAGCGCCCCCGCGACATCGTGGGTTTGCTGGTCAACCTGCAGCCCCGCGAGCTGCTGTTCATCGACGAGATCCACCGGCTCAGCCGGGTGGCCGAAGAGCTGCTTTACCCCGCGATGGAGGACTTCCGCCTCGATCTCACCGTGGGCAAGGGCACCACGGCGCGCACCCGCAGCCTGCCGCTGCCCCCCTTCACCCTGGTGGGGGCCACCACCAGGGCCGGCTCGCTGAGTTCGCCGCTGCGGGATCGCTTCGGCTTGATCCAGCGACTGGAGTTCTACGGCCTGCACGACCTGCAGGCGATCGTGCAGCGGGCCGCCGGGCTGCTGCGGCTGCAGCTCGAGCCCGAGGCGGCCCTGGAGGTGGCCCGCCGCTGCCGAGGTACGCCGCGGATCGCCAACCGCCTGCTGCGCCGGGTGCGGGATGTGGCGGCCGTCAACGGCCAGCCCTTGATCACGGCGGCCCTTGTTGACCAGGCCCTCAGCCTGCACCGCGTCGACGGCCGCGGGCTCGATGCCCATGACCGCCGCCTGCTGCGGCTGATGCTGGAAGCCTACGGTGGTGGCCCGGTGGGGCTCGACACCCTGGCCGCCGGACTCGGCGAGGACCCGGCCACCCTCGAGGCCGTGGTTGAGCCCTATCTGCTCCAGCAGGGCCTGCTGCAACGCACCCCCCGGGGGCGCTTGCTCACCCCGGCGGGCCGTGCCCATCTCGACGCCCAGGGCGCCATCGCATGAGCAGGCGAGCGACCCACCACATGCAGGCCGAGGCCAGCTGGCTCCAAGCAGCCCGCGCCCTCGCTTGCCGGTGGCCAAGGGTGCTGCTGGCCGCTGGGCTGGCGCTGCTGGTCTGGTTGGGCAGCGCCGGTGCCGTTGGCGCCGATGGGGGTGAAGGCGGCGGTGCCGCGGGCTCCGAGCCGGATCCGGCCGCCCATGAACGGCTGTTCGAGCAGGCCCTGCAGGCCAGTCGCCAGGGGCGATTCGGCGAGGCCCTGCCCCTGTGGGATCAGGTGCTGGCCCTGGCGCCCGGCGACGCCGCCGCCTGGAGCAACCGCGGCAATGTGCGCCTGGCGCTGGGGGATGCCGAGGCGGCGATCGCCGACCAGAGCCGGGCCGCGCAACTCGATCCGTCCAGCCCCGACCCCCACCTCAACCGCGGCACCGCTGAGGAGTCCCTGGGCCGCTGGCAGGCCGCCGCAGACGACTACCACTGGATCCTGGAGCGTGATCCGGCCGATGCCTCGGCCCTCTACAACCTCGGCAACGTGCTCGGCTCCCAGGGCGACTGGCCGGCGGCCAGGGCCAGCTTCGAGGCGGCGTCGCTGGCCCGGCCGGGCTTTGCGATGGCCCGCTCCAGCGCCGCTCTGGCGGCCTTCCAGCTGGGGGATTGCGCCGGGGCTGAGCAGGCCCTGCGCTCGCTGATCCGGCGCTATCCGATGTTTGCCGATGCCCGCGCCGGCCTCACGGCCCTGCTCTGGCAACAGGGCCACCGCGGCGAGGCCGAGAGCAACTGGGCGGCCGCCTCCGGCCTCGATCCCCGCTACCGCCAGGAAGAATGGTTACGGCAGACGCGGCGCTGGCCGCCCGCTCCGGTGGAAGCTCTCCAGCAGTTTCTGGCCCTCTCCTGAGCCGCACCCCCTGAGCTGATTCCCGATGCCCCCCACCCCCCTCACGGCGACCTCTGGCCAGGCCGGCGGCGCTGGCGCCGGCTTCAGCTGGCAGTCTCTGGGCCTGGAGGCGGAGCTGCAGGCCGTGCTGCCGGAGCTGATCCAGCTGCGCCGCCACCTGCATCGCCACCCCGAACTCAGTGGCCATGAGCAGCAGACGGCGGCCCTGGTGGCCGGGGAGCTGCGCCGCTGGGGCTGGCAGGTGCGCGAGGGGGTGGGCCGCACCGGCGTGCTGGCCGAGCTGGGGCCGGCTGGGGCTGGGCCGGGCGCCCACCCCTCCGATCCCTCCGTGGTGGCCCTGCGGGTGGACATGGATGCCCTGCCGGTGGAGGAGCGCACCGGGCTCGACTACGCCTCCACCGTTCAGGGCCTGATGCACGCCTGTGCCCATGACCTTCACACCAGCGTGGGGCTGGGGGTGGCGCGGCTGCTCAGTGCGGTGGCCCAACGGCAACCCCAGCTGTTGCGCCAGCGGGTGCGGCTGCTCTTCCAGCCCGCCGAAGAAACCGCCCAGGGAGCGGCCTGGATGAAGGCCGACGGGGCCGTGGAGAACGTGGCGGCCCTGTTCGGCCTGCATGCCTTTCCGAGCATTCCGGTGGGCATGATCGGCGTGCGCAGCGGCAGCCTCACGGCGGCGGCGGGCGAGCTGGAGGTGGAGGTGCTGGGGGAGGGGGGCCACGGCGCCAGGCCCCACCAGAGCACCGATGCCATCTGGATCGCGGCCAGGGTGGTGAGTGGGCTGCAGGAGGCGATCTCGCGGCGGCTCGACGCCCTGCATCCCGTGGTGGTGAGCTTCGGTCGGATCGAGGGGGGCAAGGCCTTCAACGTGATCGCCGACCACGTGCGTCTGCTCGGCACCGTGCGCTGCCTCGACAACGACGTGCACGCCCAGCTGCCTGCCTGGATCGAGGAGACGGTCCACGCCCTCTGCCGGGGCCATGGCGGCGAGGCGCGGGTGCGCTACCGCTGCATCTCGCCGCCGGTGCAGAACGATGTGGCCCTCACCCAGCTGGTGGCCGAGGCCGGCTCGGAGGTGTTGGGCGGCCAGCAGGTGCAGTGGCTGGATCAGCCCTCCCTGGGGGCGGAGGACTTCGCCGAGCTGCTCGACGGCATCCGCGGCACGATGTTTCGCCTCGGGGTGGCGGGGCCCGACGGCTGCACGCCCCTGCACAGCAACACCTTCGCCCCCGATGAGGGCGCCCTGGCGGTGGGCGTGCGGGTGCTCACCCTGAGCCTGCTGCGCTGGATGGAGCGGCCCCGATGAGTCCCCCTGTTTCGACCCGCCAGCGCCCGCTGCTGCACACCATGCTGGCCCTCTCGGCCCCGCTGCTGCTGGTGGTGGCCCTGGGGGTGCTGGCCCAGCGCCGCGGCCCCGATCGCTGGCAGGCCTTGCCGGCGCTGGTGATCGGCACGGCCCTGCTCGGCAGCAGCCTTCACAGGCGCCGCAGACGGCGCCGCTCGTTGCTGGAGGCCCTGCGCCAGGGCCGGCCATCCGCCAGGCTGGAGGGATGAGCGAAGCTTCCGACCCCCGCCCCCAGAACCAGCCCGCCGACCTCGCGGCGCTGGAGGAGGCCATCCTCTCCGGTGATCCCTCCCGTTCCATGCCGGCCCTGGTGGGGCTGCGGGAGGTGCCGGATGAACAGGCAGTGCCGCTGCTGCTGCGGGGGCTGGAGCAGTCGGCTTTCATCGTGCGCTCCCTGAGTTGTGCCGGCCTGGGCGTGAAGCAGACCGAAGCCGGCTGGGAGGCCCTGGTGCAGGCCGTGCGCCACGATGAGGACGCCAACGTGCGGGCTGAGGCGGCCAATGCCCTGGTGAGCTACGGGCTGGAGCGGGCCTGGCCCGTGGTGCTTGAGGCCTTCCGGGCTGACACCCAGTGGCTGCTGCGCTGCAGCGTGCTCTCCGCCGTGGCCGAGCACCCCGAGGCCGGGGCGGCCGATCTGCTTGAACTGGCGGAGCTGGCCCTAACCGATGCCGACGACACCGTGCGGGTGGGCGGCACCGAGATCCTGGGCCGCCTGATGCAACAGAGCTCACTCCCCGCCGATGCCGGCGTCGTCGAGCGGGCCAGAACCCTGCTCAGCGGCCTGCAGCAGGACGGGGACCACCGGGTGGTGGCAGCGGCGCTGAACGGGCTGCAGGGCAACCCAGCCCAGGGCTGAGGACCGCGGCAAGGCGCAGCCGGGACAACCTTGCTAGCGTTCTGGTGTCACTAGGGGTGCCCCGCACACGCCACTTCCGGCGGGTGTCGCCAGGGCTGAGATCACACCCTCCGAACCTGATCCGGGTCATGCCGGCGCAGGGAAGTGTGCCGAATCCAACCGTGGTCCGTCTGGTCCCGGGAGTGTTCGGATCCGGAGTCGTGCCTTCCCATCCCCTGGCCGCCGGTCCGTTTGCACCCCCTTCCCGAGCCGATCATGCGCAGCGCCTGGATTGAGAAGCGTCGTGGCGACGCCAATGTGTCCCAGATGCATTACGCCCGCCAGGGTGTGGTCACCGAGGAGATGGCCTACGTGGCCAAGCGGGAGAATCTGCCCGAGTCCCTGGTGATGGAGGAGGTGGCCCGGGGCCGGATGATCATCCCCGCCAACATCAACCACACCAACCTGGAGCCGATGGCGATCGGCATTGCCAGCCGCTGCAAGGTGAACGCCAACATCGGCGCCTCCCCCAACGCCTCCGACCTCGATGAGGAGGTAGCCAAGCTGCGGCTGGCGGTGAAGTACGGCGCCGACACGGTGATGGATCTCTCCACCGGCGGTGTCAACCTCGATGAGGTGCGCACGGCGATCATCAACGCCTCAACCGTGCCGATCGGCACGGTGCCGGTGTATCAGGCCCTGGAGAGCGTGCACGGCTCGATCGAGAAGCTCGACGCCGACGACTTCCTGCACATCATCGAGAAGCACTGCCAGCAGGGCGTTGACTACCAGACCATCCACGCCGGCCTGCTGATCGAGCACCTGCCCCTGGTGAAGGGACGCCTCACCGGCATCGTCAGCCGCGGCGGCGGCATCCTGGCCCAGTGGATGCTCTATCACCACAAGCAGAACCCGCTGTTCACCCGCTTCGATGACATCATCGAGATCTTCAAGCGCTACGACTGCAGCTTCTCCCTGGGCGATTCGCTGCGTCCCGGCTGCCAGCACGACGCCTCCGATGCCGCCCAGCTGGCCGAACTGAAAACCCTGGGTCAGCTCACCCGCCGCGCCTGGGAGCACGACATCCAGGTGATGGTGGAGGGTCCGGGCCATGTGCCGATGGACCAGATCGAGTTCAACGTCAAAAAGCAGATGGAGGAGTGCAGCGAGGCACCCTTCTATGTGCTTGGACCGCTGGTGACGGACATTGCCCCCGGCTACGACCACATCACCAGCGCCATCGGCGCCGCCCTGGCCGGCTGGCACGGCACGGCCATGCTCTGCTACGTGACCCCGAAGGAGCACCTGGGCCTGCCCAATGCCGAAGACGTGCGTGAGGGCCTGATCGCCTACAAGATCGCCGCCCACGCCGCCGACATCGCCCGCCACCGCCCCGGTGCCCGCGATCGCGACGATGAACTCAGCCGCGCCCGCTACGCCTTCGACTGGAACAGACAGTTCGAGCTCAGCCTGGATCCGGAGCGGGCCAAGGAGTATCACGACGAAACCCTGCCGGCTGACATCTACAAGCAGGCCGAGTTCTGCTCGATGTGCGGCCCTAAGCACTGCCCCATGCAGACCAAGATCACCGATGAGGATCTGGCCGGCTTGGAGGAGGTGCTGAAGGCCCAGGAAGCCACGGCCACCGCAGCTGGCCAACCGGTGGGAGTCTGAGGGCGGCTTCTCCCCGGCTTGGGGTCTGGCATCGCCTGCCGTTTTCCCTTCCCCATGCTCACGATCGAAAAGGTTGAGCTGCTGCTGCTGGTGGCGGCCGTGGTGGCCATGCTGGCCCGCCGCTTGCGCTTGCCTTACAGCGTGGGCCTGGTGCTGGGAGGCATCCTGCTGGCCTGGCTGCCCTTCGCTCCTGACATCGCCCTGACGCGGGAGCTGATCTTCAATGCCTTCCTGCCGCCCCTGATCTTCGAGGCGGCGATCTTCATCGCCTGGCCCTCCCTGCGCAAGGACCTGCCCGTGGTGCTCACCCTGGCCACCCTGGGCGTGGTGGTGTCCGCCGGCATCACCACGCTGGGCATGCACTACCTGGCCGACTGGAGCTGGCAGGCGGCACTGCTGTTCGGCGTGTTGATCTCGGCCACCGATCCGGTGTCGGTGATCGCCACCTTCAAGGAGGCGGGCGTGCATGGCCGGCTGCGGGAGCTGGTGGAGGCGGAGAGCCTCCTCAACGACAGCACCGCTGCCGTGGCTTTCGGCATCGCCATCGCCTTCGCCACCGGCGCCACGATCACGCCCCTGGGCACCGTCCAGTTTCTGGCGCTCACGATCGTGGGTGGGGTGGCCTGCGGAGCCGCCGTGGCCGCGGCCCTGCTCGCCCTGGCCGGCCGCACCGAAGACCCCCTGGTGGAGATCACCTTCACCACGGTGGCGGCCTATGGCTCGTTTCTGCTGGCGGAGGAGCTGGAGGTGTCGGGGGTGCTGGCCACCCTCACCGCCGGCATCATGCTGGGCAACCTCGGCCCCCTGGGCGCCATCTCCCCCAAGGGCCGCGAAGCGGTGGAATCGTTCTGGGAGTACGCCGCCTTCGTGGTGAACTCGCTGATCTTCCTGCTGATGGGGATGCTGGAGGCGCACCAGAACTTCACCCGGGTGCTGCTGCCGATCGGCATCGCCATTGGCCTGGTGCTGGCGGGCCGGGCCCTGTCCACCTATGGCTGCTGCCTTCTGTTCCAGGCATCGCCGCTGAGGGTGAAGGCCAACCACCAGCACGTGCTCTTCTGGGGCGGCCTGCGCGGTGCCCTGGCCCTGGCCCTCGCCCTGGGCTTGCCCACCAGCCTCCCCTACCGCGACTCCGTGGTGACCGTGGCGTTCGCGGTGGTGGCCTTTTCGGTGATCGTGCAGGGGCTGTCGATTACGCCGCTGATGCGGAGGCTTGGGGAGATTGCGCCAGCCACCAGCTCACATCCGCTCCAGAGTGGGAATCCCCAGTAGTCCCATGCCCAGCTTGAGGGTGGCGGCGGTGAGCTGGCAGAGGGCCAGGCGCGAGGCGCGAGCCGGCTCGGGGGCCTTGAGCACGGGCACCTGGTCGTAGAAGCGGTTGAACACCTGGCTGAGCTCAAACAGGTAGCTGCACAGCCGGTTCGGCAGCAGCTCCTCCTCCACCTCCACGATCACGCCATCGAGCTTGAGCAGCTCCCGCACCAGGGCCCATTCCTGCGGTTCGCTGAAGCTCAGCGAGACATCCCCCGCTACCGCGGCAGCTTCGGAACCGGCCGCCGCCCCATCGCCCCCCTTGCGGGCGATGCCGGCGATGCGCACCACCGAATAGAGCAGGTAGGGGGCCGTGTTGCCCTGCAGAGCCAGCATGCGATCAAAGCTGAACTGGTAGTTGGTGCTGCGGTTCTGGCTGAGGTCGGCGTACTTCACCGCCGCCAGCCCCACGGTGGTGGCCACCTGCTGGATGAAGGCCTCGTCTTCGCTGCGCTCTTCTTCCCTGAGGCGGCGGCGCAGGTCGGCCTCGGCGCGCTCCACGGCCTCATCCAGCAGGTCGCGCAGGCGCACGGTGTCGCCGGCGCGGGTCTTGAGCTTCTTGCCGTCGTCGCCCTGCACCAGCCCGAAGGGCACGTGCTCCAGGCGCGCCCCGGCCGGGATCCAGCCGGCCCGTTCGGCCACCTGGAACACCCCCGCAAAGTGGGCCGCCTGGCCCGCATCGGTCACATAGATCACCCGCCGGGCGCCATCGCCCTCCGGGGGCGCCGCGAAGCGGTAGCGGATGGCGGCCAGGTCGGTGGTGGCGTAGTTGAAGCCGCCGTCGCGCTTCTGCACGATCACCGGCAGGGGCTTGCCGTCCTTGCCACTCACGCCTTCCAGGAACACGCAGCGGGCGCCGTCGTCGGTCACCAGCAGGCCACAGGCCTCCAGATCGGCCACCACCGCCTCGAGGTAGGGGTTGTAAAAGGACTCCCCGCGCTCGCTGAGGTCGATGGCGAGGCGGTCGTACAGCTTCTGAAACTCGCGGCGGCTCTGGTCGCACAGCAGCCCCCAGGCCTTCAGTGACACCGGATCCCCCCCCTGCAGCTTCACCACCTCCTCGCGGGAGCTGGCCTGGAAGGCCCCATCGGCATCGAAGCGGGCCTTGGCCTGGCGGTAGAAGGCCACCAGATCGCCCAGATCCACCGCATCGGCGGTGCTGAGGGCCTCCGGCGCCACCTGCTTGAGGTGGGTGATCAGCATGCCGAACTGGGTGCCCCAGTCGCCCACGTGGTTGAGCCGCAGCACCGGATGGCCGCGAAACTCCAGCACCCGGGCCAGGGAGTCGCCGATGATCGTGGAGCGCAGGTGCCCCACGTGCATCTCCTTGGCGATGTTGGGGCTGGAGAAGTCCACGATCACCGGCGCCGGCGCCTCGGCGCTGGCCCCCTGCACACTGGGCACCCCCAGGCGCGGATCGTCGAGGCGCTGCGCCAGCTCGGCCGCCAGCCGCTCCGGCCGCAGGGTGAGATTGATGAAGCCCGGGCCGGCAATCTGGGGCTCCAGGCAGAGCTCCGTGAAGCTGGGGTCGGCGCCCAGCTCAGCCACGATGGCTGCGGCGATGGCGCGGGGCGCCTGGCGCAGCGGCTTGGCCAGGGCCAGGGCGCCGTTGGCCTGGAAATCGCCGAACTCAGGCTTGCTGGCCGCCGCCAGCTGGGGATCCAGGGCAGCTCCGCCCTGCCGCGCCGTCGCCGCCTGATCGGGAAACGCCCGCTCCAGGGCCGCCGTGAGCTGGGCTTCGAGGGCGTGGGCGATGCGCAGCATGGGTGGCGGGGGCGGCCGGTGTGCCGGGGTGGAACAACAATCCGGCCTTGATCATCCCTCTCCGCCTTCCGCCGCTGAGCCCCGGCTCCTGAGGAGAGCTGCGCATCAGAGGTCACCTGCAACGGTGCGGTTTGGGCCGGAGCCAGACAGCCTGCGGGGATTAGATCTGAATCCCCCCTCTGCAGCCCATGGACGCGTCTGGCCGAGGCCTTCAAGCTCCGCGGGCGGCACTGCTGAGGCGTGGTGCTGGCACCAACGCCACCGAGTGTTCCACCGTGGCCCTGATCGGCATGCCCAACACGGGCAAGTCGACCCTCTACAACCGGCTCACCGGCGGCGATGCTCAGATTGCCAACTGGCCAGGGCTCACGGTGGAGCTGCTGCGGGGCTCGATGCCAGCCGACCGCCAGGGGCGGCGCCACACCCTGGTGGATCTGCCCGGCATTCACGACCTCAGCGCCAGCAGTGAGGACGAAGCTGTGGTGCAGCGTTTCCTGCACCAGACCCCCCCCGCCCTGCTGTTGGTGGTGGTGAACGCCAGCCAGATCACCAACCAGCTCCGCTTTGTACTGCAGCTGCGGGAGCTCGGGATACCCATGGTGGTGGCCCTGAACATGAGCGATGAGTCGCGGCGGCTGGGCATCGCGATCGACCACCAACGCCTGAGTGCGGAGCTGGGCCTGCCCCTGCTCCCGGTCAGCGCCAAACGCAACCAGGGGATCGAGGAGCTGATCGAGGCCGTGCACCGGGGCGTGGGGACCGTGAGCCCAGCGAGTCGACCGGAGCCGCCATTCGGTGTCGAGGCCAGGGCTGCAGCCTTGGCCGCCGCGGCCGTGACGCAGCCGCGGCGGCTGGTCAACCGGCGGACCCGACGCACCGATCGCCTGCTCATGCATCCGGTGCTGGGTCTGCTGGCTTTCCTGGGAATCGTGATGGCGATGTTCCAGCTGCTCTATGCCCTGGGTGCGCCGCTGCAGGAACTCCTCGCAGCCCTGGTGGATTGGATGCAGACCGCCGTGCTGGAGCCGCTGCTGGTGACTGCGGGAGCGCCAGAGTTCCTGCGGGGATTTCTGATCGAGGGTGTGTGGCTGGGGGTCGGTACGGTGACCACCTTCCTGCCGATCATCTTCCTCTTCTACGTCATCATGGCGGTGGTGGAAGACTCGGGCTATCTGCCGAGAGCCGCCTTCCTGATGGACGGCTTCATGCACTGGCTGGGCCTCGATGGCCGTGCCTTTGTGCTCCAGATCATGGGTTTTGGTTGCAATGTGCCCTCGATCATGGGCACCCGGGTGATCCGTGATCGCAGCATGCGGCTGCTGGCCATGCTCTGCATTCCCTTCGCCCTCTGCCAGGCGCGTCTCACAGTGTTCATCTTCATGGCCGGGGTCTTCTTTCCCCGGCCCTGGTGGGCCCCAGGCCTGGTGGTGTTTGGCTTCTATGGGCTTAGTTTCCTGGCCGCGGTGATCACCGGTCTGGTGTTCAAGCGGGCCTTTCCCAGCCGCGAGGCCTTCGTGCTTGAGCTCCCTCCCTATCGCGCTCCCAGCCTGAGCACGATTCTGCGCAGGGGCTGGACCTCCATGCTCAATTTCCTGGTGACGACACGGGCCTTCATCCTGATCGGAGCGGCGGGAATCTGGCTGCTCACCCACCTGCCAGCCGGGGCCATTCAGGGATCAGGTAACACGCTGGCCGATGCCATTGGCCAGTTCTTCCAGCCCTTGCTTGGGCCCATCGGCATGACCTCGGCCCTTACCGTGTCGCTGTTTTTCGGCTTCATCGCCAAGGAGATTCTGCTGGGGGCCATGGCCGTGATCTATGCCACCAGTGAAGCCAGCCTGGGCAGTGTGATCAGCCAGGCGATCACACCCCTGCAGGCTCTGAGTTTCATGACCTTCGTGCTGCTCTACACCCCCTGTCTGGGCACTGTGGCCATCCAACTCAAGGAGTCCAGGAGCCGCAGCTTCGCCTTGCTGTCCCTGGCCTGGTCGCTCAGCCTGGCCTGGCTGCTGGCCCTGCTGGTCTACCAGGGTGGGCTACTGCTGGCGTGATGCCGCCAGCAGTAGCAGGGCCAGCCACGGCAGCTGGTGACATGAGTCACGTCGCAGGCGGTCGTTGGGTCACATCCGATTCACGTTTTTTGCCTCGGTCGCAGCCATTCATGGCGCTAGGAGTTGGGGTGACTGGGCTCTGCACGGGCCCCTGCTCGCCAGGTCGTTTGCGTCAGGACGCGGCCATGAATCCACGTCAGGATCGGAACCAGGCTCGCAGCAGCCCTGGCGCTGGTGGTTGGGCCGCGGCGAGGGCTGGTTCCCGCTCAGGCCTGGGGCAGTGCCTCCACCTCCAGCTCCTCGGCATGGTCGTGGCGGAGCATGAACTCCAGCAGCCCACTGGCGAGGTGAAGGGTGCCGCCGGGCTTGCTGCGGCGCAGCACCTCCAGCTCGGCCCCCGGCCGAATGCCCATCGCCAGAAGTCGCCCCTGCAGGGCTGGATAGACGGGTAGCGACACAACACGCACCCGTTGTCCCCGTTGGACCAGGCTGAGCGGCACGGAGGATTCGCTACAGAGCTGGGATCAGCTTAGGACGGCCCCGGTTTGCCGGATGGCATCTTGATGATCACCTGGATCGCAGCAAAAAAATTTCAATGGGGGCGTTGCTTCTGGTGACAGCGTCGGGGCGTCTGTCGATATCGTGAGTCACAGTCTCCATCTGCCCATTCCGGCGATGATTCAACGGCTGGTCCGCAATAAGCCGGAGCGAAGATCATCAACAAGTCAAGACCGCTTGACAAAGTGGTACACTTGATCTATGATATCAGGACCTTTTTGCTTGTTGAAGGCCATAACAGTGTGCCGCTGTGGTCCTCTGATGGTGCTTGTCCGCCAGGCGGACAAGCTGATTCCAATCTCGTCCTATCCGGATTCGTAGCGCAGCGAGCCCCGCGAGGTTCAACCACGTCCTGTTGATGCCAGTTCCCCAAGCCATGCGTGCCACAGACAGTTTGCCCATGCCCAGCATCCTTGCGCAGTCAGATCCCAGCCAGGCCTTCGGCAGCAGCAGCTTTGTGCTGGTCTACCACCGCTCCCCCTACGACCTCAAAACAGCCGCCGATGGCAGCATCGAGTTCGTCGATCAGAAAAGCCCGAACGGCATCATCCCCACCCTCCGCAATCTGTTTCTGGAGGAGCGCTCCGGCACCTGGATTTCCTGGCGCCAAGAGGATGATGCTTCCAATGCTGTTGACGAACGGCTCACGGTGCCGTTGGCCAGTCCATTCACCCTGCGACGACTGCCGCTGACCGAAACGCAGATTTCGAGTTTTTATCACGTCACCTCGAAGGAATCCTTCTGGCCGATTCTACACAGCTTCCCAGGCTTGTTCAGTGTTGACAACTCAGACTGGGACACCTTTGTAGGGGTCAATCAGTCGTTTGCCCGCGCGGCCTGTGAGGAGGCGGCGGAAGGGGCCACCATCTGGGTGCACGACTACAACCTCTGGCTGGCTCCAGCCCAGATCAGGGCCCTCAGACCCGATGTGAGGATCGCCTTTTTTCACCACACGCCGTTCCCCTCCAACGACGTGTTCAGCATCCTGCCCTGGCGTGATGAAATTCTCGACAGCCTGCTCTGTTGCGACCTGGTGGGCTTCCACATTCCCCGCTACGCCGACAACTTCTCCCGCACCGCCATCAATCTGCGCGGCGCCCGCTGTGGTGATCCCGTGCCGGTGGCCGCGAAGTTCCGCCACCACGGCAGTGCCCTGGCCCAGCCCACGGTGTTGCCCTGGTTGGAGCACAACGGCCGCCGGGTACACATCCAGGCCTCTCCGGTGGGCACCTCCCCGGATGTGATCCGTGAGCTCAGGGACAGCGCTGAGGTGCAGACGATGGCGGCCCAGATCTCCGAGCAGCACGCCGGCCGCAAGCTGATCATCTCGGCCTCCAGGGTGGACTACACCAAGGGCAACGAGGAGATGCTGCTCTCCTACGAGCGGGTGCTGGAGCAGCAGCCCCAGTGGCACGGCGAAGTGGAGCTGTTCCTCGCCTGTGTGGCCGCCGCCAGCGGCATGCGCATCTATGAAGACATCCAGCGCTCGGTGGAGGAGATCGTGGGCCGCATCAACGGTCGCTTTGGTCGCATCGACTGGACCCCCGTGCGCCTCTCCACCCGCCGCACTCCCTACAACGAGCTGGTGGCCTGGTTCAGCCAGTCGGACGTGTGCTGGATCACGCCGCTGCGGGACGGTCTCAACCTGGTGGCGAAGGAATACGTCGCCACCCGCCAGGGCCAGGGTGGGGCGCTGGTGCTCTCCGAGTTCTCCGGGGCCTCGGTGGAACTGGAAGACGCGGTAGTCACCAACCCCTACTCCCACCGGAGCATGGACGCGGCCATCGTCGCCGCCCTGGAGATGCCCCTGGACGAGCAGAAGCGCCGCATGGCTTCGATGTCCGAGGCGGTGGAGGAGTTCACCGTGCAGCACTGGGCTGAGCAGCAACTGGGCACCCTGCGCGCGATTTGAGCTTTCCCTCCAGGCGTTGGCTCCTGGCCCTCGGCCTGATGCTGGGGATCCTGGTCGCCCTGGCCGGGGGGGGTGTCGGCTGGCGCACCCTGGCCGCCGGGCAGCAGCCCACCACGGTGCGGGTGCTGATGCCCGCCCCCTTCGCCGATGCCACCGCCGAGCAGGTGGCGGCCTTCAACCGCCATCACCGCGATCTGCGTATCGCCGTGACCCGGGGCCCGTTTGAAACCGAGTCGGTGTCGGATCTGGCGATCAGCAGCCTGCTGCTGGGGGACAGCCCCTACGACCTGCTGCTGATGGATGTCACCTGGACGGCCAAGTACGCCGCTGCGGGCTGGCTGCTGCCCCTCGACGACTGGCTCGGCGCCGAGGCCCTCGAGCCCCTGGCCCCCGGCGCCCGCGCCGGCAACCGCATCGATGGCCGCCTGTGGCGCCTGCCCCTGGTGGCTGACATGGGCCTGCTCTACTGGCGCACTGACCTCATGGACCAGCCGCCCCGCAGCCCCGCCGAGCTGGTGGCCGTGTCCCGGCAGTTGCAGGACCAGGGCCGGGTGCGCTGGGGCTACGTGTGGCAGGGCCGCCAGTACGAAGGCCTCAGCTGCGTGTTTCTGGAGGTGCTGCACGGCTTCGGCGGCTCCTGGCAGGCCGATCAGCCCGGCATGGGGTTGCTGGCTCCCCCCGCCGATCAGGCCGCGGCCTGGATGCGCTCCCTGATCGACACGGGCGTCAGCCCCGCCGCCGTGGCCAATTTCGCCGAACCCGAGGCCCTGCAGAGCTTCGAGGCCGGCGACGCCGCCCTGATGCGCAACTGGCCCTACGCCTGGCAGGAGCTGCAGGGGCCCCAGAGCGCCGTGGCCGGCAAGGTGGGCGTCTCCACCATGGTGGCCGAGCCCGGCCAGACCCCCGGTGCCACCCAGGGCAGCTGGGGGCTCTCGGTGCTGGCCGGTACGGCCCATCCCGCCGAGGCCGTGCAGGCGCTGCAGGCCCTCACCGGCGCCGAGAGCCAGCGCCAGCTGGTGCGGCGCTGGGGCTACACCCCCACCCTCACCGCCCTGTTCGAAGACCCAGACCTGGTGCGCGAACGCCCCTTGTTGCCCGTGCTCCAGCAGGCCCTGGAGGCCGTGGTGCTGCGGCCGATCAACCCCGGCTACGCCCAGCTCAGCGACATCGTGCAGCGCCAGCTCAGTGGCGTGATCACCGGCGACAGCGCGCCGGCCCTGGCGATGGGCCGGGCCGGCCGGGCCAGCGAGCAGCTCCTTGAGGCGAGCGGTCAGGCGGCGCAGCGATGAGTGCGGCCCTCACCCTGCTGCTGATCGCCCCGGCGCTGCTGCTGTTGTTGGCCGTGTTCGTGTGGCCGATCCTGGATTACGCCTGGCTGAGCCTGCAGGCCCAGTCGGTGTTCACGGGCCTGGAGCCCGTGCCGGTGGGCCTGGCCAACTGGCAGCGGCTGCTCGGCGATGGACGCTTCTGGCAGGACGCCGCCCAGACCCTGCGTTTCGCGGTGGTGTCGGTGGGGCTGGAGCTGCTGCTGGGGCTGGCCATCGCCCTGCTGCTGCATCAGCGCTGGCGGGGGCGGGGCCTGGTGCGCAGCCTCAGCCTGCTGCCCTGGGCCCTGCCCACCACCGTGATGGCCCTGGGCTGGCGCTGGATCTTCAACGACCCCAACGGGCCCATCAACGGCCTGCTGCAGACCGTCGGCCTGCCGAGCCTGCCCTTCCTGGCGTCGTCCCAGCTGGCCTGGATGGCGGTGGTGCTGGCCGATGTCTGGAAAACCACCCCCTTCGTGGCCCTGCTGCTGCTGGCCGGGCTGCAGAGCATCCCGGCCGATCTCTACGAGGCCCTGGCCCTGGAGGGTGGCCGCCCCTGGCAGGCCCTGCGCTGGATCACCCTGCCGCTGCTGCGCCCCTACATCTTCATCGTGCTGCTGTTCCGCCTGGCCCAGGCCCTGGGGGTGTTCGATCTGGTGGCCGTGCTCACGGGCGGCGGCCCCGCCAGCAGCACCGAGAGCCTGGCGCTCTACGCCTACCTGAACGCCATGCGCTTTCTCGATTTCGGCTACAGCGCCACCGTGATGCTGGGCATGTTCGCCCTGCTGCTGGGCTGCGCCCTGGCCCTGGTGCTCAGCCAGCGCCGGCGGCGGGAGGGCACGGCATGAGCCAGGCCGCTTCGCCCCGCGGCGGCCGTCTGGCCCTGGTGGTCCTGTTGCTGGTCTGGAGCCTGGCGCCCATGCTCTGGCAGCTCTACACCTCCCTGCGGACCCCCGAGGCCCTGCTGGCCGGCGCGGCGGCCCTTGGCCGCGGCTGGACTCTGGCCAACTACGGCGCCGTGCTGGGCAGTGATCCCCCCTTCTGGCGCTACCTGCTCAACAGCACCGTGGTGGGGGCCCTGAGCACCCTGCTCACCCTCGCCCTCGCCATACCCTGTGCCTATGCCCTCAGCCGCCGCGGCGGCCTGCTGCGGCTGCTGGTGGGCGGCGGTCTGCTGGCGGCGGCGGTGTTTCCCTACGTGCTGCTGTTCCTGGCCCTGCTGCAGGTGGCGCGGCAGCTGGGGCTGGCCAACAACCTGCTGGCCCTGTGCTTGCCCTACGCCGGCCTGTCCCTGCCCCTGGCCTTGCTGCTGCTGCAGGCGGCCTTCTCGGAGCTGCCGCGGGAGCTGGAGGAGAACGCTGTGCTGGAGGGCTTCAGCCTCTGGCAGCGGCTGCGCTGGATCCTGCTGCCGCTGATGGGGCCATCGGTGGTGAGCACGGCGCTGCTGGTGTTCCTGTTCAGCTGGAACGAGTTTCCGATCGCCCTCACCTGGCTCAGCCGCAGCGAGCTGCTCACCCTGGCGCCCGCCATGGCCCGCATCGCCGGCTCCTCGGTGTTTACGGTGCCCTACGGCGCCTTCGCCGCCGCCACCGTGCTGGGCAGCGTGCCGCTGCTGGCCCTGCTGCTGCTGTTCCAGCGCCAGATCGTGGCCGGCCTCACCCAGGGAGCGATCAAGGGATGAGCAGCGCACCAGCCCCCGCCCTGCGCCTCGAAGGCCTGGAACGCCGCCTCGGCCAACGCGCGATCCTGGCGGGCATCGACCTGCGGGTGGAGCCGGGCGAGTGTGTGGCCTTGCTGGGGCCGAGCGGCTGCGGCAAGAGCACGATCCTGCGGCTGATCGCCGGCCTCGATCAGCCCGATGGCGGCCGCATCCTGCTGGGCGAGCGCGACATCACCGCCCTGCCGGCGGGGCGGCGCCAGGTGGCGATGGTGTTCCAGAGCTATGCCCTCTACCCGCACCTCAGCGTGGCCCGCAACCTCTCGCTGGGCATGGAGCTACGGGGGGTGTCGCGGCAGCAGCGGCAGCAGGAGATCGCCCGGGTGCTGGCCATGCTGCAGCTGGAGGATCAGCGCGAGCGACGGCCCGCCGACCTCTCGGGCGGCCAGCGCCAGCGGGTGGCCCTGGCCCGGGCCCTGCTGCGCCAGCCGCGGGTGTTCCTGCTGGATGAACCGATGAGCAACCTCGATGCCCAGCTGCGGGAGGAGCTGCGCCCCCAGCTGCGCACGATCCTCTGCGGCAGCCAGGCCCCGGTGGTGTATGTGACCCACGACCAGCAGGAGGCCATGGGCATCGCCGACCGCATCGCCGTGCTGCAGCACGGGCGCCTGCAGCAGTGCGGCACCCCCCAGGAGCTCTATGGCACGCCGGCCAACGTAGCGGTGGCGCGCTTCATCGGCCGACCCCAGATCAACCTGCTGCCGATGCAGGACGGCACCCTGGTGGGCATCCGTCCCGAGCACCTGCATCCGGTGGCCGAGGGCGGCCTGCCGGTGCGGGTGCTCAGCCGCGAGTGGCACGGCGCCAGCCAGCAGCTCACGCTCAGCAGCCCCCACGGAGAGCTGCGCTGGACCTGCGACGGCAGCCAGCCGATCGCCAGCGCGCTGCAGCTGGGCTGGGACCGGCGCCACGAACATCGCTTCCAGCAGGCCAGCGGGCTGCGCTGCTGAGGCCCGGGTGCTGGCGCTGGCGGCCATTTGCGCCTAAACCAAGACAGAGCGAGAGGGTCTGGATGCCTGATGCCTGATCCGGTGGCGCACTGGTGGGAAGGCTGTGTGATCTACCAGTTGCTGCCGCGCAGCTTTGCCGATGCCAACGGTGATGGCATCGGCGATCTGGCCGGCATTAGGGAGAGGTTGCCGTATCTGAGCTGGCTGGGGGTGGATGCGATCTGGCTGACGCCGATCTACCCCTCTCCGCTCAAGGACGGCGGCTACGACATCACCGACTTCAAGGCCATCCATCCCGATCTGGGCTGCCTGGCCGACCTGCGCCAGCTGCTGGAGCGGGCCCATCGGCTCGGCATCAAGGTGGTGCTCGATCTGGTGCTCAACCACACCAGCGTGCTGCACCCCTGGTTCCAGCGGGCCCGCTGGGCGCCGAGCGGCAGCTCCGAGCGCGACTTCTACGTGTGGCGGGATCGCGACGACTGCTACGCCGACGCCCCCGTGCTGTTCCGCCACTACGAGAGCTCCAACTGGGAGTGGGATGAGGTGGCGGGCCAGTACTTCCTGCACCGCTTCCTGCGCCACCAGCCCGACCTCAACTACGCCAACCCGGCCGTGCAGGAGGAGATGCTGGCGGTGGTGGACTTCTGGCTGCAGCAGGGGATCGACGGCTTCCGGCTCGACGCGGTGCCATTCCTGTTCGAGGAGGAGGGCAGCCGCTGCGAGGGCCTGCCCGAGACCCACGCTTTCCTGCGGCGGGTGCGGCAGCGGGTGGATGCCTGCGGCCGCGACGTGCTGCTGCTGGCCGAGGCGATTCAGCCCGTGCAGGAGTCGGCTCCCTACCTGGCGGAGGGGGAACTGCACGCGGCCTTTGAGTTTGCCCTCACCGCCCACCTGTTCGCGGCGGTGGCCCAGGGGCGCTGCGACCAGCTCTACACCTGCCTGCGCGAGGCCCAGAACGCCGTACCGGGCTGTCGCTGGGCCCTGCCCCTGCGCAACCACGACGAGCTGTGGCTGGGCGATGGTCACCTGGTGAGCGATGCGGTGGTGGAGGCGGTGTGCACCGGCTTTCCCAACGCCGAGGGCCACTGGCTGAACTGGGGCATCAACCGTCGGCTGGCGCCGATGCTCAACGGCGATCCACGCCCCAACACCCTGCTGCACAGCCTCATCTACAGCCTGCCCGGCATCCCCTGCCTGTACTACGGCGACGAGCTGGGCATGGGTGACTGGCCCGGGCTGCGCGACCGCGATGCCAACCGCACGCCGATGGCCTGGACGCGGGACCGCAACGGTGGCTTCTCCACGGCGCCCGATCCCCTGCTGGTGCTGCCACCGATCACTGCCCCCGGCTACGACTATCGGGTGGTCAACGTGGCCGTGCAGCAACAGCTCTCCGGCTCCCTGCTCAACTGGCACCACCGCATGCTCACCAGTCGCCAGCAGTTGCCGGCCCTGCGGCTGGGGGATTTCCAGCTGCTGGAGAGCGACCACCCCTCTGTGTTGAGCTACTCCCGCAGCACCGCCGACATGACCATGGTGGTGGCGGCCAATGTGTCGGGCACTGGCGCCTCCACCCAGCTCGATCTGGATCAGTGGCGGGGCAGCCGCATGCGCGAGGTGGTGGGAGGGTGTGAGTTTCCTGCCGCGAGCGACAGCTGGTTCATCTACCTGCCCGCCTACGGCTTCTTCTGGTGGCTGGTGGGCGAGATGGAGATGGTGGCCGAGGCCAGCGAGCCGCCTCAGCCTGCCAGCTCCTGATCCAGCAGCCGTTGCACCTCGGGCCGCAGCCGTTCGGCCTCGGCGCTGTCCACGAAGCTGAGGCGGCAGCGGCGGCAGAGCACGTCGTCGCTGCTGCGGGCCCACTCGTGGCGCACGGCGTGGCGCACCTCCGCGGCGGTGAGCGGAATCACCGGGCTGAGGGGTTCCCTCTCCTGGGGCGAGGCGGCGCAGGCGAGCACCGCCTCGGCCTCTAACCCATGGCTGGCCAGCAGATGCTGCACCAGGGCCGCTGGGTGCTCAGCGCCGAGGCGCTGCTCCAGGGCCGCCAGCCCCTGACGGGTGACCTCGGAGTCCACGTCGGCCCCCAGGATCGGCGTGGGTCCGGCGGGCTCCGCCAGGGGTCGGCCCAGCTGGGCTGCCACGGCGTTCAGGCCATCGAGGGCCATGGGGCGGCAGGTGGTCCACTTGCCGCCCATCACGCTGATCAGCCCGGAGGGCAGCTGTTCCACCTCGTGCTCGCGCACCACGGTGGAGGTTTCCGGGGCTGCACCCGCGGAAGCGGGGGTGGCGGCGCTGGCCGGGCGCAGCAGGGGGCGGGCGCCGGCCCAGCGGCTGCAAACCTGCGGCTCTCCGTGCTGGGGGAACCAGCGCCGTACGTAGCTCAGCAGGTAGGCCTCCTCCTCGGGGCTGGGGGTGTTGGCCTCCCCGACCGGGCAGGGGGTGTCGGTGGTGCCCACCAGGGTGCGGCCGAAGAACGGCAGCAGGAACAGCACCCGGCCGTCGTCGGTGGCGGGAATCAACAGGCCGGTGCCGCCGGGGCAGAGGTTTCCCTTCAGCACCAGGTGGATGCCCCGGCTGGCCTGCAGCCGCGGACCCTGGTCGGGATCGGCCATGCGGCGGATCGCGTCGGCGCCGATGCCGGTGGCGTTCAGCACCACCCGTGCCTGCAGCTCGCGGCGCTCCCCCGTCTGCAGGTCTTCCACGACCGCGCCGCTGAGGCGGCCCTGCTGGCGCAGCAGCTCCACCACCCGGGTGCGGGTGTGCACGCTCACACCCAGGCCCGCTGCGGTGCGGGCGATCAGCAGGTTGAGCCGGGCATCGTCGAACTGGCCATCGCTGTAGGCCACACCGCTGTAGCCTGGAGCCAGCTCAGGCAACTGCTGCTGCACGGCCCCGCGGGCCAGCCAGCGGCTGGCGCCGATGCCGCGGCGCCCGGCCAGCAGGTCGTAGAGCCCCAGGCCGATGCCGTAGTAGGCCTGCTGGATGAAGCCGGCCGTAGGCAGCAGCAGCTCTAGCCGGTGGGCGAGAAACGGCACCGCCTCCAGCCAGTGGCCCCGTTCCCCCAGTGCCTCCCGCACCAGCTGCAGCTGGCGCCAGTCCAGCCGGCGGAAGGCCAGTTCCAGATAGCGCACGCCGCCGTGCAGCAGCTTGGTGCTGCGGCTGCTGGTGCCCTGGGCGATGTCGCCCGCCTCCACGAGGGTCACCGAGAGGCCGCGGCGCGCGGCCTCAAGTGCCACGCTGGACCCGGTGGCCCCGCCACCGATCACGAGCAGATCCACTGTCATCAGGTTGCTCCAGAAGGGGACACCATTTGGGCCTGCTGCAGGTCGGGTTCATGCCAGTGCAGGCTGCGCTCCACGGCGGACCGCCAGCGCTGCTGCCGATGTTGGCGCTGCTCCGGGCTGATCGCGGGCTCGAAGCGCCGGGCACCGGGGGCCCCGACCAGGTCGCTCCAGGCGCCCAGGCCCTCCAGCTCTCCAACCTGTACCCCGGCCAGCAGGGCCACCCCCCGCGCCGTGCTCTCCAGGTCGGCCCGGCGCCGCACCGGCAGGCCGGTGGCATCGGCCTGGGCCTGGAGCAGCAGATCGGCCGCTGCCGCCCCGCCATCGGCGGCGAGCTCCTGCAGGGGCTCGCCCAGGGCCTCTTCGGCCAGCTCCACCAGGGTGGCCACCGCCAGGGCGATGCCCTCCAGGGTGGCCCGGGCGAGCTGGGCCGGACCGGTGTCACGGCTGAGGCCGATCAGCAGGCCCCGGGCCGCCGGATCCCAGTGAGGCGTACCCCAGCCGGTGAAGGCGGGCACCAGCATCACGCCGCCGCTGCTGCTGCAGCTGGCGGCCAGGGCGTTCACCTGGTCGGAGCGCTCGATCAGCTTCAGACCGTCGCGCAGCCACTGAATGGCGGTGCCGGCATTGAAGAGGCTGCCCTCGAGGCAGTAGGTGGGGCGGCCAGAGGCGTCGGTCCAGCCGACGGTGCTGAGCAGGCCGGCGTCGGAGCGCTGGATCGTGGCGCCGGTGTTGATCACCAGGAAGGCGCCGGTGCCGTAGGTGCACTTGCCCTCGCCGCTGGCCAGGCAACTCTGGCCCAGGGTGGCGGCCTGCTGATCCCCCAGCACCGCCGTGATCGGCACGCCGGCGAAGGGCAGCCCCGCCGCGATCGTGCCGAAGGCGGCCTGGCTCGGCAGCAGTTCCGGCAGGGCGTCCGGCGGCACCCCCAGGCTGGAGGCGAGGTCGAGATCCCAGCGCAGCTGCTCCAGGTCCATCAGCAGGGTGCGGCTGGCATTGCTGCAGTCGGTGGCATGGCGTCCGCACAGCCGCCACAGCAGCCAGCTGTCCACGGTGCCGAAACACAGCTCCCCGGCCGCCGCTGCCGCCGCCGCCGCCGGCAGCTCCCGCAGCAGCCACACAATCTTGCTGGCACTGAAGTAGGGATCCACCAGCAGGCCGGTGCGCTGGCGGATGGTGGCTTCCAGCCCCTCCTGCTTCCAGGCGGCGCAGAGGGCGGCGGTGCGGCCGTCCTGCCACACGATCGCCGGGGCCAGGGGCTCCTCCGTGCCCCGACGCCAGAGCACGGTGGTTTCACGCTGGTTGGCGATCCCGCAGGCCGCCACGGCGCGGCGCTGCTCCGGGCTGATCGACTGCTCCAGCTGCTGCAGGGCGGCCAGCTGGCTCTGCCAGATCGCCTCCGGGTGCTGCTCCACCCAGCCATCCGCCGGGTAGTGGCACTCCAGGGGCGCGCCGCAGCAGGCCACCTGCTGGCCCTGGCGGTCATACAGCGCCGCCCGGGAACTTGTTGTGCCCTGGTCGATGCTCAGAAAGAGGGCAGAACCCATGCAGCCACCTGTTTTGAGTTTGGTACCACAACAGAGCTGACTGGATGCCGGGATTCACCGCTGGCGAAAGGAAGTGCAATGGCTGGCCGATGGGGCAGGGTGATGGCAGCGGTCCCGGCCGCGCCCGATGCCCCGGCACCCCCGGCCATGCCCCTCTCGTCCAAGCCCCTGAGCCCGGAAGCCCTGCTCGACGACCTGGCCGCCCCGGCCGAGCTGTTGATCGTGCAGGACCTCGACGGGGTGTGCATGGAGCTGGTGCACGATCCCCGCCAGCGGCGGCTGGAGCCGGCCTACATCCGGGCGGCGCGGCAGCTGGAGGGGCAGTTTGCCGTGCTCACCAATGGCGAGCATGAGGGCAGCCGGGGGGTGAACCGGGTGGTGGAGCAGGCCCTGGCCGGCCTGGCCGAGCCTGCCGCCGAGGGCCTCTACCTGCCGGGGCTGGCGGCCGGCGGCGTGCAGCTGCAGGACCGCTTTGGCCGGGTGAGCCACCCGGGGGTGTCCGCCGGGGAGCTCGCCTTTCTGGCGGCGGTGCCGCAGCGGCTGCGGCGGACCTTGCTGGAGCGGTTGCCGGCGCTGCTGCCCCAACGCGCTGCGGCCGAACGGGAGGCCCTGGTGGAGGCGGCTGTGCTCGACAACCCCCTCTCCCCCAGCCTCAATCTCAATGGGCTCCTCGCTGCGGTGCAGGGCGACGTGGCCCGGCAGCAGGATCTGCAGGCCCTGGCCTTGGACGTGATGGGGGAGTTGCTGGCGGAGGCCCCGGCGGCGGGGCTGGGCGAGGCCTTTTTCCTGCACCTGGCCCCGAACCTGGGCAGCCGGCAGGGCAGCGAGCAGCTCAAGCCCGCCAGCGCCGCCGGCACCGGCACCACGGACTTCCAGCTGATGCTGCGCGGCGCCCTCAAGGAGGTGGGCCTGCTGGTGCTGCTCAACCAGGCGATTGGGCGCCGCACCGGCAGCGCCCCCCTCGGCGCCGACTTCAACGTGCGCACAGCCCCCCACGACCACCCCAGCCTGCTGGAGCTGGCCCGCTCGGCCTTCGAGCCGGCGCTGATGCCCACCCTGGTGGGGGTGGGGGACACGATCACTTCGGTGCCGGCCCCCGCTGGGGGCTGGCTGCGGGGCGGCAGCGACCGGGGCTTTCTCACCCTGCTGCAGGAGCTGGGCGAGGTGTTCGGCACGTCCAACCGGGTGGTGCTGGTGGACAGCAGCGGCGGCGCCGTGGACCGCCCCTCCCACGCCGATGGCTGCCTGGTTGGCCTCACCGATCCGCAGGATTCCCTGCGCATCGACGCCAGCCTGGCCGGCGGGCCGCGTCAGTACGTGGAACTGTTCGGGCAGCTCGCCGAGCGTCGGGGTCAGGGCCTCAGGGGTTGAGGCCCAGCTCTCGCTCCATGCCGGCCAGGGCCACCTCGGCCACCAGCTGGATGCGGTAGCGGCAGTGCTGCGTGGTGGTGCCGTCGAAGCGGCCGTGCTCCCAGTACTTGTTGCTGCCGGCGCCGCCACCGCAGAGGCCGAAGTAGTCGCAGCTGGCGCGGCAGCGCTCCACGCCGGTGCGGATCTCGCGCTCCACCTGCTGGAACTTCTCCGTGCCGGCCAGATCCACCAGGCTGTCGCGCAGCACATGGCCGAAGCAGAAGTCGCCGAAGCGTTCGGTGTGCACCGAGAGCAGCTCCGGATCGAAGGTGGACATGTTGCCGCGGGCATCCACGTTCACGATGGCGAAGGGGGTGTTCATGTCGGTCTGCACCAGGCGGGCATCGCCGCAGGCCAGGCTGGTGATGCCCTCGAACTCGCGGATCCGCAGCCGCTCGGGCTGTTCGCCGCAGCGGTCCCAGACGCGCTCCATGAACTGGCGGTAGCGGGCCTCCAGGGCGGGCCGCTCCCCTGCTGAGACCTCCAGGCTGGAGTGGGTGTTGACCCCCTCGGTCTCCTCCATGTTGAAGCCCACGTCGCCGATGCCCTGCTGCAGGAAGAAATCGACAATCGCATCGGCATGGTCGAGCCCTGCGGCGGTGAGCACGCAGATCACCTCGAAGGGGATGCCCCGCCGTTGCAGCCAGTCCACCCCCCGCATCACGGCGGCATGGCTGGGCAGGCCGGTGCGGGTGACCCGGTGGGCGTCGTGGAGGAAGGCGGGGCCATCCATGCTCACGCCCACGTGGATGTCATGGCGCTCGAAGCAGTCACACCAGGCCGCATCGATCACGGTGGCGTTGGTCTGCAGCGACTGCACCACCGTGGAGGGCGGCAGCCCGTGGCGTTGCAGCACGGCCTGGATACGGGCGCTGGCGGCGTCGTAGAAGGCGATCGGCATGGTGAGCGGCTCGCCCGCATGCCAGAGCAGGGTGAATCCCCCGTCAAAGAACGGGCTCTCCAGCACCCGCTCCAGGGCCGCCTCCAGCAGCTCCAGCGACAGCCGGGTGCGGTCGTCCCGCTGGGGCAGGTAGCAGTAGCTGCAGTCGAGGTTGCAGAAGGGGGTGGGCTGCAGCACCAGCAGCCGCACCGGCCCATAGGCCAGCTCCCCTGAAGACGCCTCCCTGGAGGCCAGCTCGGCTGGGGGCAGCTCAGGCACCGGGGTGACGCTCATCGGGGCCTTGCTCAGCGGAAGTTCCGGAAGCCACCGCCGTTGCGGAAGCCCCCATTTCTGAAGCCGCCGCCGTTGCGGAATCCGCCGCCATTGAGAAAGCCGCCGTTGCGGAACCCCCCGTTGCGGAAGCCGCCATTGAAGAAACCGCCGTTGCGAAAGCCGCCGTTGTAGAAGCCGCCATTCCTGAAGCCGCCGTTGCCCCAACCCAGGGTGGGGGCGTTGACGAACACGTAGGCCAGGGCGTCCGGGGGCCCTGTCTCGGGGTCCTGGCCTTCCAGGTCGGTGCCGGCCTGCCGCTCCCTGTCCCGCACCACCGCCGAGATCCGCTGCAGCCGCTCCTCGATGCTTGCGGTCGATCCCTGCTGGGCGGCGGCTGTGGCCAGGGCCGCTGCGCAGTCGAGCGGCATCGACAACAGCAGCAGCAGGCCGAAGAGGCGGGAGCGGGTCAGAAAGGCCATGACGGGTGCTGGGAAGAGACGCGCGGACGGGAAAACGGAACGGCGGGAAGGGGAGGAGAGGCCGCTTCAGCTGCCGGGTTCGGGCTGCTGATCGCCGTCGGCCGCGGGCAGGGGCCGGATCGCCTCCCGGCCCAGCAACAGCCCCTGGAAGATCTCGTCGATCTGTTCATGGGCGGCACCGGGGCCGGTGCCGGGAGCCAGCCAGCGATCCACCGCGGCCACGTCCTCGGGTCGGCCGTCCACATAGCCCTGCAGCAGCCGGGCGATGGCCAGATCCACCAGGTTGCGGAAGGCGGAGTCGTTCTCCGGCAGCAGGCAGGCCACCCCATAGCTCTCGAAGGGCTCGTCGGGCACCAGCGTCAGGCCCTTGAGCCCCCGCTCCCTGGCCAGGGCAGCGAGCACCTTGGTGTCGCCGATCACCCCCTCCACCTGGTTCGCCACCAGGGCATCGAGAGCCTCGGAGAGATTGGCGAACGGCACCACCCGGGCCTCGGGCTGTATCCCCTTGAGCTCCGTCACCGCCAGGGTGGACCGCACCACGGCGATCGGCCGGTCGGCCAGGGCGGCCGGGCTGCCGTCGAAGCGGCCGGCGGGGGCCAGCAGGCGCAGCCCAGACACGCCGACGGGCATCGAGAAGTCGGCGGTCATGTCGGCCTCCCAGGTGAAGGGAATGCCACAGGCCAGGTCGGCGGTGCCGGCTGTCACTCGACCGGCGGTGGCGGCCAGGTCGGGCTCCATGACCAGCCGGAGCCTCACGGGTCGGCCCACGGCCCTGGCCAGCTCCGCGGCGATCCGCTCGCCCAGCAGCACCGCATAGCCCTGGGGCTGGCCCTGGCTACCGCCGCTCAGCAGGGGCGGCGCGTCGCTGGGGCCGACCAGCACCAGTTCCCCGGAGCGGGCCACCCGTTCCACGGCCCCTCCCGCCAGGGCGGCGGCCGGTGACGCCAGCCCCGCGGCCACCGCCAGGGCTGCCAGGGCGGCCGTGCTGCAGAGGGCGCGGCCCAGGCGGCGGGCTCGGGGGCAGCTCAGGCGCAGGGGCCTGCCTTGTCGGGTCGATCTCCCTGGGGAGGAATCGGCCGAAGGGCCTGGGGAAGACAAAGCACGCCACGCCGGATGCTCCAGGACTCTGGCAAGGCCCGGGGCATCCGGCCATTCGGCGGACTGCAGCCCGCAGGATTCTTCATTGCGGCGGTGACAACTCAGATCCACTGCTGCGCAAAGCGCATGCTGATGTCCAGCCAGGGGCTGCGGGTGATCGGCGCGCTGCTGGAGATCAGGTCCACGCCGCTGGCCGCGCAGGCGCTCAGCTGGGCGGGCTCCACCCCGGAGGCCTCCAGCACCACGGCCCGGTCCAGGCCTGTGGCCAGCCGGCGCAGGGCCGGCACCAGCTCGGCGAGTGCCGCGGGGCTGAAGCCATCGAGCAGCACCGCGTCAGCGCCGGCCTGGATCGCCTGCTCGGCCTCGGCGGCGGTCTCCGCTTCCACGATCACCCGGGCGGGCCAGGGGGCGGCGCCGCGTACCGCCGCCAGGGCCGGCTCCACCCCGCCGGCCCAGGCCAGGTGGTTCTCCTTGAGCATGGCGGCATCGTCGAGCCCGAAGCGGTGGTTGAGGCCGCCGCCACACCGCACGGCGTATTTCTCCAGCAGCCGCAGCCCCGGGGTGGTCTTGCGGGTGTCGGCCAGGCGCACACCGCTACCTTCCAGCTGCTGCACCAGTTCGGCGGTGGCCGTGGCGATGCCGCTCAGGCGCATCGCCAGGTTCAGGGCGGTGCGCTCGCCTGCCACCAGGGCCGCGGCGTCCCCCTCCAGCTCCAGCAACCGCTCATCGGCCTGCACTCGCTCGCCATCGGCCACCAGCAGCCGCACCTGAACCTCGGCATCGAGCAGCCGGAACAGGGGCTCCACCAGCGCCCCGCCGCAGAACACCCCGGCGCGCCTGGGTACCCAGTGGGCCCGGCCGCGGATCCCCACCAGGGCCGGCGCCGTCAGGTCGCCGCGGCCCAGATCTTCCGCCAGCCAGGCGCGCAGGAGGGGCTCAAGCTGCAGGGGGCTCAGGGGGGGCATGGCAGGGGGTGAAGCCTCCAGGACCATGGCAGCCTGCCCGGCTCACTTGCCGATGCAGAAGCGCGAGAACACCCGGTCCAGCACCGCCTCGTTCACCTCCTCGCCGGTGATGGCGCCGAGGGCTCGCACCGCCGTGCGCAGGTCGATGGTCCAGAAATCCCAGGGCAGCCCCTGCTCGGCGGCCTCCAGGCTGTTCGCCAGGGCCGCCGCCGCCTCGCTGGCCAGATCGCGCTGACGGGCGTTGAGGGCCACCTGGATGCCCTGCAGATCGCCCGCCCCGCAGCGCCGCAGCAGCAGCTGCACCAAGGCGTCACTGCCGGCGCCGGTGAGGGCGCTGATCACCCCGTCCGAGGGTGTCCCCACCGCCTCTGACTGCATCAGATCTGCCTTGTTGCCCACCAGCAGCAGGGGCACTCCCTCCGGCACAAGGTCCCGCAGGGCGGCGTCCTCCTCGGTCCAGCCCACCTGCAGGTCGAACAGCAGCAGCACGGCATCGGCGCTGGCCAGGGCCTCACGGCTGCGGGCGATGCCGAGCTGCTCCACGGCGTCATCGGTGGGCCGGATGCCGGCGGTGTCGAGCAGGGTGAGCGGCACGCCGTCGAGCACCAGCTCGCTCTCCAGCAGGTCGCGGGTGGTGCCGGGCAGGTCGGTCACGATCGCCCGCTCGCGGCGGCTGAGCCGGTTGAGCAGGCTGCTCTTGCCCACGTTGGGGCGCCCCACGATCGCCACCCGCAGCCCCTCCCGCAGGGCGGCCCCCTGGCGGGCCTCCAGCACCAGGTCCTCCAACTCCTGTTGCACAGCCATCAGCGCGGCCACCACGGCGCCGGCGTCGAGGCGGGGGAGGTCGTCTTCGAAGTCGACACGAGCTTCCAGTTCGGCCAGCTGGTCGAGCAGGCGCTCCCGCAGGCTGCCGATGCGGCGCTGCAGGCCGCCATCGAGGCCGGCCATGGCCAGCTGGGCGGCGCGGCGGCTGCGGGCCGTGATCATTTCGCTCATGGCTTCGGCCCGGGTGAGATCCAGGCGGCCGTTCAGGAAGGCCCGCTGGCTGAATTCCCCGGGCTGGGCCCTACGGGCCCCCGCCGCCAGCACCAGCTCCAGCACCCGCTGCACCGGCACCAGGCCGCCATGGCAATGGAGCTCCACCACGGTTTCGCGGGTGAAGCTGCGCGGCGCCCGCATCAGCAGCAGCAGAGCCTCATCCACCATCTCCAACGAAGCTGGGTCCACCACGTGGCCATAGAGCACCCGATGGGTGTCCCACACCTGGGACCCTGGCGCCCGGAACAGGCGCTCACCGATGGCCTCGGCCCGGGGGCCGGAGATTCTTACGATCGCCACACTCCCCTGCCCCGGCGCGATCGCCGTGGCGACCGCCGCGATCGTGTCGCCGCCTTGGGAGCTCTCCGCTACCGCTTCGTCATCCCGCACCAGCTGGCCTGTCACCCCGTTCCATGGCGCTGCGTCCTCCCCAGTTTCAACCGCTCGCTCCCGCGGTGCGCGCCATCCGGCGGGCGATCCACTGGCTGTGGCAGCAGGAGGGCAGCCCCAGTCAGCGGGCCAGGGGGCTGGCGGCGGGGGTGTTCTGCGGCTGCTTTCCGTTCTTCGGGCTCCAGACCCTGCTGGGCGTGGCCCTGGCGAGCCTGGTGAGGGGCAACCACCTGCTGGCCGCCGCCGGCACCTGGATCAGCAACCCCCTCACCTACCTGCCCCTCTACTGGTTCAATTTCAAGCTGGGCAGTGTGTTGCTGGGGCCCGGCCAGGGCTGGCCAGGGCTGGAGAGCCTGCGCAGCGAGGCGATCTGGCAGCTGGGCTGGGCCTTTGTGAGCCGCATGTTGCTCGGATCGCTGCTGGTGGGACTGGCGGCAGGCCCCCTGGGAGGCTGGCTGTACTGGCGCTGGCTGGTGCAGGCCCAGGCTCAATCGGACGCTGGTGTGCCGCCCTCGCCGCCGCCATTTTGACTGTGGGCTCATTCAGGAACCTGCCGCAGAAACCCGGTTCAGGAATTGGCGAGTCCGGGGAACACCATCAGGTCGATGTGGCCACCGGTGGGATGGCGCCATTCGCGAAATTCCTCAGCCAGGGCATGGTGGTCTTTGCTGAGGCACTGATCCTGGAGATCCTGCAGGCGCTGATGCACCTGATCGAGGGTGTGGTCAATCAGTTCGGCGGCCTGTTCAGGCGTCATGGCCAGATTGGTGGTTGACGAGATAAATGCTTCGCCAGGTTGTAGACAACCTGCCCCGACTGGGCTGTAGCAGCTGACACACGGCCCGGGTGCTGTGGCTGAATGCCCATGCCCAGAGCCCCCGCGATCAGTCGTCCTGCACCACGGTGCGCGCCAGCCAGTCGTGGAAGGGCTGCCAGTCGTCGGCCATTGATGATTCCGGGACCCCACCAGGTGTCGAGGCACGTCGGCCACGGCTGGCGCGGGGGATCCGGAACCTCTGGGAAGGAAGGGGGTCAGCTCGTCGGGGGTGCCGGGCAGTCTGGGAAGTGATTGCCCCAGCCCAGTTGCAAGTGACCGTCGCTGCACCCCTTGTGCATAGCGGCTCAGCCACGGGTTGCGTTCTGGCTTGTCATTGCTGACAACGTCACAAGCTGTGCTGCGCAGGTCCGGATTTGATCTCGGTCAGCATTGCTGTTGTTTTTCCCTCTGGAAGAGAGGGGCTCGCCATTCTCCAGGGTCCAGAAGATGGGTGTATGGCTGATTGCTAGGGCCCTGGGTCGAGCGCCATCCATGAGCAGAGAACCCCGCGCCATTCCCTCTATGCATAGCACTGACTTGATCTCTTGGACTTCAATCGCTCGGGGGCCCGTTGAATGCTCTGCCGAACGTGCTGCAAACTTCCAATGGACGAGCAATGATCCCCTGAAGGTCTCTGCCCATGAGTGTCTCGGAGATTATGTTGCTGACTTGTCGATGCGGAGATCTCAATTTGGCTATCGGGAAGAAGCATGCATCTTGAGGCTCGTTAGGTCTAGCATTGGCCCAATGGTGAATCCTTCAACGCTTAATACTGCATCCTCTCATTTGCGATCTCAGTTGGTAAATATCGAGTAACCCTTGGCGATGTACGGGCCGATAGCACGCTCAAATCAAGCAGCGCTGATCACATCCACGCTGGTTCTTGACTCTGTCACCCCACCCGAGATGAACGGGGGCAGAGGCCCAGACTATCCAGAAGGCACAGACATGCAGCTCAGCGGTGATCGCCTCGCGTGCATCAACACTGATCACGCAATAGGGCTTGCTTGCGAGTACGAGAATGCCGAGCAAGGACTTTTGCGGTCAATAGCTCCGCAGCCGATAATACGTCTAATGGTGGGATTGAGTCGCCGATATTAAAATAGCCTGGAATGCTAAGGGCGTTGTAGCATCCCTTTACGTCGCCAGTGTAGGAACAAGCCCCTGGCTCGCCAGGTTGTTCAGCGTCCGTGGAGCGTTCAGGCGGCACAGGGTTGGTAAGTTGTCTGTACAGCCAATCTTCATAGTAGTGGCGACGCGTCGTGAGAATTGGCCGCTCGACATTGGCAAGGTATTGAGAAGTAGCCATCCAAAAGTTAAACCACATCCAACCTGGCCCCCCGGTAGCGACGCCAAGCCGCGTGAGGAAAGGGAAGACATTCATAATGTCTATGTTGGCATAGATCTTAGAAAGAAGTAATTGCGAAGATGCGATTTCGTGTACGTCACGGCGACGAGCTTGATCTAGTTTAGAAATCCCTTTGCAATGGGCGTAAATCAATAGATCACTGGGGGCCATGGCGGACCTGGCTTCTGCCCACGTTGCGAGGATGCCTTCGTATTCATAACATGAATGAGCATTGCAGATTAGCCTAAATCGATTATTCGGGCAATCAGAGTTATGTGGAAAGAGGCTAGGTAAAAACTTCTTGATGCGGTCAACGGCAGCTTCGGCCTCGGCTGGAGACCCGATAAATACCAACAGAAAAGAGAATGATGGATCGCTATCAACCTTTGCGCCTCGCAACAGCTTCAGTTGCTTGGAAAGGATTAAGAGATAGGATGCCGATAAGCTAGCATTTAAGAAATATACAAGTTTGGTTCGACGTGTATTGTTGGCTGCGTTTAGCGGTGCGGGGTTGAACAGAAATGGCACATCTGCGATTCTTGCGCGGGTATGCCATGAGTGGAATGCAGGCGATGAGGATGCATTCCGTCTGACATGAATGACATTAAAATCACTCCTGGATGCCACGCTACTTGAGGTGTCACTATGAGAGATGGCATAATCCAAAAGCTCGTTTGGTGTCAAGCTGGATGAGTCCGTTGGCAAGCTTGCTAGCCGGCAATCAAGAGAATGCCAGCTTGAAAGTTCACCCTGCTGGGTTTCGAATGCAACCTCAAGGTGAGGGGCGTTAGTCAAACTTAGAGACATATTGATAGAGATACGGTTGCCCGAGTTAGCTTCCGTAGTATTGATTCCTGCAGGCAACCATTGTGTGGCAATAAACTGAGATGCTGGAAAAAATCTGATTTGACATCTGGACGGAAGCTGAGGCAGTAGGACAGTCGTCCAGTCCACCAGAAAGAACTCTTGAAGATATCTGGGCTATCTGATCGGCGGGAGAGATCTTGGACCCGCGAGAATAAGTTGCGGCGAGAGGCTGATAGCAGACTTCTAAATCTTCCACAATTAATAGTCCGTTGTTGAGAACTAGGCTGGAAAGATGCTCTAACGTGATCAGCTGATGTGGCCAGAAGTGAGAGCCATCATCCAATAGGACCAGGGGGCTAATCTGCGCAATCAACTGGGTGATTGACGAAAGATCCTCATGGTCAACAACATGACCTACGAAGCGAGGGTGATCAATTGAGGCTACCCGTGCTGGGTCGATGTCTAAGCCGTGAATTGTTGCTTGAGGAAAGTATTCAAGCCACATTCTAATAGAGCCGCCGTTGAAGATGCCAATCTCAACAAACTGAAAATCTAAATCGACAAAGCGATGCAGGAAGTGCTCGTAAAAGTGAAGGTAGTTGTGTGCACGGCTGGATTTGTCAGTGCCATAGGAAATGCCTAAAGAATCTAGGCGGCCAAATTTATGCACTGTTTCGTTTCCAGTCTTTTCTTGAAGGCTAGCATGGCATTCGAGAGGAGATCATTGAAACTTCGCCTGGCTTGTCATCCCTTTAAGGTGTTGGCCGGTCAGAGTTGACCGGCTTGAGCACTGCCGGCCTGCTCCTTCCCCGGCCATCATTGAAGACCAGGGGGCTGCCTGGGACAGGCTCAAAACATTCCGCTGGTGCTGGCCTGGTGAGCGCCTGCGGTGAGATCGGCATCTTCATGCGCCCTTTCAAGCGCTGGCGGAAATCTTTTGGGAATGATCGTGGCGGTGTGTATGGTCGCATGGGCAGTGATCGACGGCGATGTTCACCAGGCCTGCAATTCAATGGCGCTGATCCGCATCATGGGCGTCCTCCGAGTTGAGCGGCTTGATCAGAGTTTTCTCAACCAATCCCCGTACGACAGATGTCGAGCACATCCGCCATGGAGGCGATCTGGTTGATGGTGCCAGTGAGTTGGTGGGCGCCGCTGAGTTCCACCCGCAGTTCGATGCGGGCCGGCTTGCCGGGGGTGGTGCGCACCCGGGCGTCACTCACGTTGATGCGATGGTCGGAGAGGCGCATCAGGATGTCCTTGAGCACGCCCACCCGATCCAACACCTCGATGCGCAGCTGCACCGGGTAGCGGCGCTTCTCCTGGTCGGAAGCGGGGTTCCAGCGGACCGGCAGGCGGCGCTCGGCCGGCACCTGCTGCACGTTGGCGCAGTCCTGGCGGTGAATCGTGATGCCGTGGTTGCCGAGGGCCACCGCTGCGAGGATCGCTTCCCCGGGCAGGGGACTGCAGCAGCCGCCGAGCCGGTAGTCGAGGCCCTCAAGTCCCAGGATGGCGCTGGAGGCTCCGGGGCCGGTGGGGCTGGCCGTGGCGGTGGCCGGGCCGGCCTGGGTTTTCACGGAGCGGGCCAGTTCCTCGTTGCTGAGCACCGGGGTGGCGGCGCTGTTGGCGAGGCGCAGTTCTTCGCGCAGGCGGTTCAGCACCTGGTGCAGGGTCACCCCGCCGAAGCCGAGGTTGGCGAGCAGGTCGTCGGTGCTGATCAGGTTGCAGCGGCGGGCCACCTTGGCCATCGCCTCGCCGTTGAGCAGGGCATCGAAGCCCTCCCGACCCAGTTCGCGCTCCAGCATCTCGGTGCCGCGCTGGATGTTGGCCTCGCGATGGCTCTTCTTGTACCAGGCCCGGATCCGGTTGCGGGCCGTGGGGGTGGCCACGAAGTTGAGCCAGTCGAGGCTCGGGTGGGCAGACTTGGCGGTGAGGATCTGCACGAAGTCGCCGTTCTGCAGCGGTGTGGCCAGGGGGCAGAGGCGGTCGTTGATGCGTGCCCCCTGGCAGTGGTTGCCCACCTCGGAGTGAATGCGGAAGGCGAAATCCACTGCCGTTGACCCCTTGCGCAGGCCTACGACATCGCCGTTGGGGGTGAACACGAACACCTCTTCGTCAAAGAGGTCTTCCTTGATTGAGGCCAGGTAGTCGTTGCTGTCCTGGGCACCGCCATCCTTCTGCCAGTCCACCAGCTGGCGCAGCCAATTGAAGCGCTCCGCATCGTTGCCGAGGGCGGCGGGTGAACCGCCCTCCTTGTATTTCCAGTGGGCGGCAATGCCGTATTCCGCCACCTGGTGCATCTCGGCGGTGCGGATCTGCACCTCGATCGGCCGGTGCCGGCCGATCACCGCCGTGTGCAACGACTGGTAGCCATTCGGCTTGGGCAGGCCGATGTAGTCCTTGAAGCGTCCGGGGATCGGCCGGAACGTGTCGTGCACCACCGCCAGGGAGCGGTAGCAGCCATCGAGGCTGGGGCAGAGAATGCGCAGGGCGGCCACGTCGTAGATCTCGTGGAAGGCCTTCTGCTGGCGCTGCATCTTGCTCCAGATGCCGTAGAGGTGCTTCGGGCGACCGCTCACCTCGCAGGCCGAGAGCCCCACGGCGGCGAGCTTGTCGCGCAGCAGCTGCACCGTGACCCGCAGCCGCTCCTCGCGCTCGCTGCGCTTGGTGGCCACCTGCAGTTGCACGTCTCGGTAGGCCTCGGGCTCCAGGATTTTGAAGGCCAGATCCTCCAGCTCCCACTTGAGCCGGCCGATGCCGAGCCGGTTGGCCAGGGGGGCGTAGATCTCGCGGGTCTCGCGGGCGATGCGCAGCTGCTTCTCGGGCTTCAGCGCCCCGAGGGTGCGCATGTTGTGCAGCCGGTCGGCCAGTTTCACCAGCACCACGCGGATGTCGCTGGCCATGGCCAGGAACATCCGCCGCAGGTTCTCGGCCTGGGCCTCGGTTTTATTGGTGAAGTGGATGCCGCCGAGCTTGGTCACCCCCTCCACCAGGGCGCGCACCTCGGCGCCGAAGTGCTGCTCCAGTTCCTCGGGCGTCACCTCGGTGTCCTCCACCACGTCATGGAGGAAGCCGGCGGCGATCACACTGGCGCTGGCGCCGATGTCCCGCAGCAGATCGGCCACGGCAATCGGGTGCACGATGTAGGGATCGCCGCAAGCCCGGTACTGGCCCTCGTGGAGTTGATAGGCGAAGTCAAAGGCGGAGGCCAGCAGGGCCTCGGCGTCGGTGGGGCACGATTCGCCTGCGCCGGGGGGGGCGTGCTCGATGCAGCGCTGCAGCCACTGAGGCAGCTCCAGGCCGTAGTCGGCGGGGCTGTGGATCGGACGCCGCTTGGGCAGGGCCCGGGCCGCCGGAGGCCCGATCGCTAGATCGAGGCAAGGGGCCTGTGGCACGCTCTCTTGCCCCCCCTCTAAGTCTGTCTTGAGTCTGGAAGGCACCGGCGACTCGGCGGTCACTGCGCGGCTCTGACGACCACCCACCACGGGGTGATCCGTGTCTGGGTCCGGGGCGCCGGCGTGCTCCAGCGGGGGATTCAGATCGGAAACCGCGCGGAGCATGCAACCTTGCGGACTGCACCAATCGTATGCAGGCGCGGCCCGATCGGGAGCACTGTCGTCATCAGCGGATCCAAGCTGGGGGCCATGACTGAGCCCGTGTTGTGCGCCAAGGACCTGGTGGTTCGCTATCCGGGTGCGCCGAGCCCCACCCTCGACGGCCTGGAGCTGGAGTTGCATCCCGGTGAGACCCTCGCCCTGGTGGGCCCCTCCGGCTGCGGCAAGAGCACCGTGGCCCGGGCGGCCCTGCAGCTGCTGCCCGAGGGCAGCCAGTGCAGCGGCAGTCTCAGCCTCGGTGGCCAGGATCCGCGCCAGCTGGGCCGGGCCGCCCTGCGGCGCCTGCGCGGCGAGGCCGTGGGCCTGGTGTTCCAGGACCCGATGACCCGTCTCAATCCGCTGCTGACGGTGGGGGATCACCTCACCGACACCCTGGCGGCCCATCGCCCCGGCTGGCGGCGGCGTGCCCTGCGGGAGCGGGCCGAGGACCTGCTGCAGCGGGTGGGCATCAGCGCGGAGCGCTTTGACAACTATCCCCATGCCTTCAGTGGCGGTATGCGCCAGCGGCTGGCCATTGCCCTGGCCATGGCCCTGAGGCCGCCCTTGGTGATCGCCGATGAACCCACCACCAGCCTTGATGTGGCCGTGGCTGGCCAGGTGATGGCGGAGCTCACCCAGCTCTGCCGCGAGGCCGGCAGCGCCCTGCTGCTGATCAGCCACGACCTGGCCATGGCCGGGCGCTGGTGCGACCAGATTGCGGTGCTCGACCAGGGCCGCCTGATCGAGCAGGCCCCGGCGCGGCAGCTGCTGCTGGAGCCGCAGGCGCCGCTGAGCCAACGGCTGGTGGCCCGGGCCCGCGAGCGGGAGGCGGCGGGCGCCCGTCCACCGGGTGAGCGGCAGCGGCTGCTGGAGATCGAGGCGCTGCGCTGCTGGCATCCGTTGCCTTCAGCTCCCTGGCGGCCCCGCTGGCTGAAGGCCGTCGATGGGGTGAGCCTGGAGGTGGGCCGCGGCGAAACCGTGGGGATCGTGGGGGCCTCAGGCTGTGGCAAAAGCACCCTCTGCCGCGCCCTGATGGGTCTCACGGCTGTGCGGGGAGGGGCGGTGCGCCTGGATGGCATCGACCTGCGGCAGCTGCGCGGCGAGTCGCTGCGGCAGGCCCGCCGTGGCCTGCAGATGGTGTTCCAGGACCCCCTGGCCTGCCTCAATCCCCAGATGACCGTGGCTGACGCCGTGGCCGACCCCCTGCGCATCCACGGCCTGGCCAGCCGGCCCGCGGCCCGGCAGCGGGCCCGGGAACTGCTGGCGGCGGTGGGCCTGAGCCCGCCTGAGGCGTTCGAGCAGCGGCTGCCGCGCCAGCTCTCCGGCGGTCAGCAGCAGCGGGTGGCCATCGCCCGGGCCCTGATCCTGGAGCCCAAGGTGCTGCTCTGCGACGAGAGCGTGAGCATGCTCGATGCGGAGGTGCAGGCCGATGTGCTGGCCCTGCTGCGGGATCTGCAGCAGCGTCTCGGGCTGGGCATGCTGTTCGTGACCCACGACCTCTCTGTGGCCGGCGGCTTCTGCCATCGCGTGATCGTGCTGGAGGGCGGCAGGATCGTGGAGCAGGGCCCGGGGGCCGAGCTATTGCGCCATCCCCAAGCCGCCATCACCCGCACCTTGGTGGAGGCCTGTCCGCGGCTGCCCCAGCCCGTGTGAGTGGATTCTAATGTCAACAGTCCAGGGGCTATCCGGCGACTAAATTGTGTTACTATTTACAAAATAGTCTGCATTAAAGGACTAAGCTCTTCTTTTGTTCGCCAAGTGTGAGCATCTTCGTATGCGCATTCAGAATCGCAGAAAGACTTCCAGGCGCCGGGTGCTCAGTAGAGCCCGAGTCCAAAAAGCCACCACTATCCGCCTGACTGGTGACGGTGAAATTCTCAACCGTCACCCCACTGCTGGAAAGATCCCTCCTGGCCCCAGCGCCCGGCTTGGCAGCGGGGGCAACTACATCGAAGCGGGTTCCCCTGATCTGCTTGGTAAATACCAAGGCGCCTTCTCCCCGGTGAGCATTGCTCAGGAGGGCAGCAACCGCTTCCTGAGTTTCAATGTCAGCGGCCAAGGCAGCGGTGTGAAGGACCGCGCCGAGCTCAGCCAGCAGGGCTACTACAAGGCTGGTCGCACCCTACAAGCAGACTTCCGGCTGCGGATTCCCGAGGGCAGTGGGGTGTCCAATAACTCCTTCTACCTGATGCAGCTCTGGCAGCTGGGGGGTAGGAACCCGTTCGCGGGCATCCGCATGCGACGGGGGGAATCCCATGAGGTGGATTTCATCACGAAGAGTGTGAATGGCGGCTCCCGCCAGCTCAACAAGGTGGCCCGCTTCAGCTTTGTGCCGGGGCAATGGCACAACTTTCAGATCCGCTTCCGCTTTCTCCCCGGCGGCAACAGCAGCATGAGCGTGGCCGCCGATGGCAATCAGATCGGCAGCTGGATGGGTTCGGCAGGAACCCCCAATGTGCAGCCGATCCCCAACCGCGGCCCCACCCCCTACTACCGCTTCAAATTCGGGATCTACAAGCGCAACGAGCCCAGCGCCGGTGCCTTCACCACCCACTTCGACGACATGCTGGTGGGGACGCTCTAAATACCGGCGGGGCACCCTTTGAGGCTGGAACGGAAGGTCTTCAGCGCAGCCGGCCCCGCAGTTGCTCCAGCAGCCGCTCAAACGCCGGCGGCAGGGGCGCCTCGCACACCAGGCGCTCCTGGCTGATCGGGTGATCCAGGCTCAGCTGCACGGCGTGCAGGGCCTGCCCCGGCAGGGCCACGGGCAGGCGCCGGCAGCGGGAGTAGGCGGGGTCGCCCACGATCGGATGGCCGATGTGGGCGGCATGCACCCGGATCTGATGGGTGCGGCCAGTGTCCAGCTGAAAGCGCAGTAGCGCGAAATCCCCCAGCCGCTCCTGCACAGACCAGTGGGTGCAGGCGTGCCGTCCACTGGCGTCGCTCACCACGGCGTACTTCTTGCGATCCACGGGATGGCGGCCGATCGCGCCGATCACGGTGCCGTGGTCGGCGCGGGGTTGGCCGTGCACCACGCCCAGGTAGTGGCGCGAGGCGATGCGCCTCTGGATCTGCACCTGCAGCTTCACCAGGGCCTCCTGGCTCTTGGCCACCACGATGCAGCCGGTGGTGTCCTTGTCGAGCCGGTGCACGATGCCGGGCCGCAGTTCGCCGCCGATGCCGGGCAGGTCGGGGCAGTGGTGCAGCAGGCCGTTCACCAGGGTGCCGTCCCTGTTGCCCGGCGCCGGATGCACCGTGAGGCCGGCCGGCTTGTTGAGCACGATCAGATGGGCATCCTCGTAGAGCACATCGAGGGGCATCTCCTGGGCCATCAGGTAGGGCAGCGGCTCCGGTGGCGGCATCCACAGCTCCACCCGGTCCCCTGGCCGCAGGGGGGTCTTGGCCCGTCCGGTGACCCCATTCACCCGCACGTAGCCCGCTTCGATGAACTTCTGGATCCGGGCCCGGCTCTGCTCCGGCCGCTGGGCCACCAGCCAGCGATCCAGCCGCATCGGCAGCGGCTTCGGATAGGAGAGCGTCAGCAGCTCGCCCTCCCCCTCGCCGAACGCGGCCATCAGCAACGCCTCCCCTGCTCTGGCTTGATGGGGTCTGCGCTCATCGGCTCTGCGCTCATGCCAGCGGGGCCGCCGGCAGCTCCAGGGCCAGGGCCCCGAGCCGGGAGCAGCGGAAGTCATCCAGCAGCTTGGTGGCCATGCGCAGGCTGTCGCCGCTGGTGTGCCGCCCGGCGGCGGCCTGCAGCCAGCCCTCCACATCGGGGCCCCCGCCGGGCAGGTCGGTCTGGGCCAGGCCGTAGCGGCTCAGGAGCAGATCCTTCGGCACGCCGGCGGCCGGCACCGCCTGCAGCAGCACCAGCAACTGCAGGAAGGCCAGGGCCGCTCCCTCGTTGTCATAGGCCGCCTGGCCGATGTCGTCGCAGAGGGCCAACCGCAGGGCCACCTGCTGGTCATCCAGCCGGGGCGGCAGCACGCCGGGCGCATCGAGCAGGTCGAGGTCCTGGCCCAGCCGCACCCAGCGCAGGCTGCGGGTGACGCCGGCCCGGCGGGCACTGTCCACCACCTTCTGGCGCACCAGCCGGTTGATCAGAGCCGACTTGCCCACATTGGGGAAGCCCAGCATCAGCGCCCGCACCGGCCGGGGGCGCATGCCCCGACCCAGCCGGCGGGCGTTGAGGGCGGCGCCGGCTCGGATCGCGGCCTGCTGCAGCTGCTTCACGCCGGTGCCCACCCTGGCGTCACACCACCACACCACCTGGCCCTGCCGCTTGAACCAGGCGCTCCACTCGTCCCGGGCCGCCCTCGGGATCATGTCCACCCGGTTAAGGGCCAGTAGGTGGTGCTTGCTGCCGATCCAGCGCTGCAGACGGGGATGGCCCGTGGCCAGGGGAATGCGGGCATCGCGCACTTCGATCACCAGGTCCACCTTGGCGAGGGCCTCGGCCAGGGCCTTCTCCGCCTTGGCGATGTGGCCCGGGTACCACTGGATCGCCGGCGCGTTGACGCTGAGCTGGATGGTCTGGGGCGGCATCAGGGCACCACCAGCACCGGACACGGCGCCAGCTGGATCACCCGGGCCGCGGTGCTCTGTTGATCGCTCTCGATCGCGATGCCGCGGGTGCCCATCACGATCACGTCGGCATTGATCTCATCGGCCACATCGCCGATCACGAAGGCGGGCTTGCCCTCCCGCTCCACCAGCTCACAGGCCACCCCCTTCTGCTCAAAGCTCTGGCGGGCCTCCTGCAGCAGGGCTGCCACGGCGGCGGGGTCGTCGTCGGGCTCCACCACGGAGAGCAGCACCAGGCGGCTGCTGTGCTGCTGGACCAGCTGCAGGGCCACGGCGGCGGTGTCGAGGGCCTGGCGGCTGCGATCGATCGGGAAGAGAACGGTGTCGAACATGGTGCTAGGCCCCAGTGATGGCAGTCTGGAGCGCGGCGCCCCCGGCGGCCATCCAGACACCCAGCGGCTGGTCAGATCGGCTGTCCAGGTGGTAGAGGAGGCTGGGAGCTAAGCTCCCGCCCGTTTGTCCCTACCCCTACCCGCGCACTCCATGGCGAAGCGATCCCTGGCCAGCCTCTCCGCTGACGACCTGCGTGGCAAGCGCGTGCTGGTGCGGGTCGACTTCAACGTACCGCTCGATGACGCCGGCGCCATCACCGACGACACCCGCATCCGCGCCGCCCTGCCCACGATCAACGACCTCACCGGCAAGGGCGCCAAGGTGATCCTGGCGGCCCACTTCGGTCGGCCCAAGGGCCAGGTGAACGAGGCCATGCGCCTCACCCCGGTGGCGGCGCGCCTCGCCGAGCTGCTGGGCAAGCCGGTGCTGAAAACCGAGAGCTGCATCGGCCCCGATGCCGAGGCCAAGGTCGCCGCCATGGCCGATGGCGACGTGGTGCTGCTGGAGAACGTGCGCTTCTTCGCGGAGGAAGAAAAGAATGATCCTGGCTTCGCCGCCCAGCTCGCCGCCCTGGCTGATGTCTATGTGAACGACGCCTTCGGCGCCGCCCACCGCGCCCACGCCTCCACCGAGGGGGTCACCAAGGCCCTGAGCCCCAGCGTGGCCGGCTACCTCATGGAGAAGGAGCTGCAGTACCTGCAGGGCGCCATCGACGAGCCCAAGCGCCCCCTGGCGGCGATTGTGGGCGGCTCCAAGGTGAGCAGCAAGATCGGCGTGCTTGAGGCCCTGATCGACAAGTGCGACAAGGTGCTGATCGGCGGCGGCATGATCTTCACTTTTTACAAGGCCCGGGGCCTGGCGGTGGGCAAGAGCCTGGTGGAGGAGGACAAACTCGAACTCGCCAGGGAGCTGGAGGCCAAGGCGGCTGCGAAGGGCGTGCAGCTGCTGCTGCCCACCGATGTGGTGCTGGCCGATGCCTTCGCCCCCGACGCCAATAGCCAGACCACCCCGATCGACGCCATTCCCGACGGCTGGATGGGCCTCGACATCGGTCCCGACGCCCTCAAGGCCTTCCAGGCGGCCCTGGCCGACTGCAAGACCGTGATCTGGAACGGCCCCATGGGCGTGTTCGAGTTCGACCAGTTCGCCGCCGGCACCAACGGCATCGCCCACACCCTGGCGGACCTCAGCGCCAAGGGCTGCTGCACGATCATCGGCGGCGGTGACTCCGTGGCCGCCGTGGAGAAGGTGGGCGTGGCCGACAAGATGAGCCACATCTCCACCGGCGGTGGCGCCAGCCTGGAGCTGCTGGAGGGCAAGGTGCTGCCGGGCGTGGCCGCCCTCGACGAGGCCTGAGGTCAGGCGGGGCTGCCCGACGCCAATCCCGCGCCTGCTCGCAACCGAGGCCGCGCTCTCGATGACCCGATCGTTGCCTGACCCGGCCCACCAGTTGCCCACGCGTCCCAGCGTGGCCTTCCTGGGGCTGGGAGCCCTCGGTGCCCCCATGGCCACCAACCTGCTGGCCGCCGGCTACCCCGTGCTGGTCCACAACCGCTGCCGCGCCAGGGAGGAACCCCTGGTGGCCGCCGGGGCCCGTTCGGCTTCCAGCCCGGCGGCGGCGGCGGCGGACGCGGAGCTGCTCTGCCTCTGCGTGAGCGATGGGCCGGCTGTGGAGGCGGTGCTGCTGGGCCCCGCCGGGGCGATCGAGGGTCTGCGCCCCGGATCCCTGGTGATCGACTTCTCGACGATCGCGCCGGCCACCAGCCGCCAGCTGGCGGAGCGGTTGGCCGGCCATGGCGTGGCCTACCTGGATGCCCCCGTGACCGGGGGCACCGAGGGGGCCGCTGCCGGAACACTCTCGGTGCTGGTGGGGGCGGCGCCGCAGGATCTGGCCCGGGCCAGGCCCCTGCTGGAGGTGGTGGGTCAGTGCATCAGCCACTTCGGGCCGGTGGGGGCGGGTCAGCAGGCCAAGGCCGTCAACCAGGTGCTGGTGGCGGGCAGCTATGGGGCCGTCGCCGAGGCCATGGCCTTGGGCAGTCGCCTGGGGCTGCCCATGCCCCAGGTGGTCGAGGCCCTGAAGCTGGGGGCGGCGGGGTCCTGGGCCCTGGACCACCGGGCCGCCCAGATGCTGGAGGACCATTACCCCCTGGGCTTTCGCCTGGCCCTGCACCGCAAGGATCTCGCCATCGCCCTGGAGGCTGCCGCTGGTGTGGATCTCTCCCTGCCCCTGACCGAGCGGGTGGCCGCCATCGAGGACGCCCTGATGGCCCGGGGCCACGGCGATGATGACGTCTCAGCCCTGGCTCGTTGGTTCAGCGAGTGAGCCGGGGGTTCAGAGGGTGAGCTGGGCCCGATCGGCCACCACGCGCACCCGCTTGGTGGCGCTCACAATCCCCTTGGGGTGCACCATCAGCACGGCCCAGGTCTGCTCCCCCGGCGTGTAGGGGGCTTGCACCGTCTTGAACAGGCCGCCGCCGCCGAGGGCCCCGAGTTGCAGGGTGGGGCTGTCCTGGGTGGCCACCTCCTGGGGGCTGAGGGCCACGATGCCGCCGGCGGCAATCGCCCCATCCAGGGGGTCGTCAAAGATCACGTCCACGTCGTAGCGCTGACCCGTGAGCACAGCATCGGGGATCAGCAGGCTCACGGGCAGGGGGTCATCACCACTGCGCAGCACGGATTGTTCGTTGATCACCGTCTGGCCGGTGATGCGGCGGCCGTCACTTTCGAGCGCGAGCCGTTGCTCCGCCTCGAGGCGGTAGGTGGTGGGCCCTTCGGTGCGGCTGCCGCTCACCTGCAGCTTTACCGTGGCGCGGCCGTCGCGCAGGGCCGCGCCCGGCGTGAGGGTCCAGCGGGCATCGGGGAACTTGCTCAGTAGGGTGTTGCGGCGGCGCACCACGTCGGCGGGGTCCAGGCCCGGCCCCACCTTGAGCAGGGCTTCGAGATCTCCCTGGCCATTGAGGGCCGCCTGCAGGCTCTGGAGCTGGGTCGGGATGGGGTCGGCGGCGCGGGCCGGCAGGGCAAGGGGAGCCTCCAGGCCGAGCAGGGGCAGCAGGATGGCCGCGCTCAGCAGCGTGGAGCGCAGGGAACGGTGCCGGGGGTGGCGCATGCAGCTGCTGGGACGGCTTTTAAGTTAGGCGCCGTTGGCGGCAACGTCCATGCCCAGGCTCCTGATCGCGGCCAGTGGCACCGGGGGACATCTGTTCCCTGCCCTGGCTGTGGCTGAAGCCCTCCCCCCGGGCTGGGACGTGCGCTGGCTGGGGGTGCCCGACCGGCTCGAGCGGGAGCTGGTGCCGCGGCGCTATCCCCTGCACACGGTGAAGGCGGGGGGGCTGCAGGGCCGCGGCCTGCGCAAGCTGCTCAACCTGCTGCGGCTGCTGGTGGCCATCGGCAGCGTGCGGCGGCTGCTCCGCCGCGAGCAGATCGACGCGGTGTTCAGCAGCGGCGGCTACATCGCTGCGCCGGCGATCCTGGCGGCCCGCTGGTGTGGTGTGCCCGTGGTGCTGCACGACAGCAACGCCGTGCCGGGGCGGGTGACGCGGCTGCTGGGACGGTTCTGCACCCGGTTGGCGGTGGGGCTGCCCCAGGCCGTGGCGCAGCTGCCGGGCTGCCAGGTGCTGGTGACGGGCACCCCGGTGAGGCCGGAATTCCGCGCGCCGGCGGTCCCCCCGTCCTGGCTGCCCCCTGGCGGGGGGCCGCTGCTGCTGGTGATGGGTGGCAGCCAGGGAGCCCTGGGCCTGAATCGGATGGTGCGGCCGCTGCTGCCCCGGCTCTGTGCCGCGGGGGTGAGGGTGGTGCACCTCACCGGCAGCAGCGACCCGGAGGCCGGCGCCCCCCTGCCCCCCGGCGTCGTGGAGCGGCCCTTCAGTGATGAGATGGCGGGGCTGCTGGAGGCCACGTCCCTGGCCATCAGCCGCTCCGGGGCTGGAGCCCTCAGCGAGCTGGCCGCCTGTGGCACCCCTGCCATTTTGGTGCCCTATCCCAGCGCGGCCGACCGGCACCAGGATGCCAATGCCGAGGCGGCCGCGAGCCTGGCGGCCGCCGTGATCGTGCAGCAGCACGCCCCTGAGCTGCCCACCCTGGAGCGTGCCGTGTGGCGGCTGCTGGGCCCGCGCCTGCGCCGGGTGCCGCCCCAGGCCGATCCGCTGGAGGCCATGGCCCAGGGGATGGCCCGGCTGGACACCCCGGATGCCGATCAGCAGCTAGCCAGCCTGCTGCAAGACCTGGTGGCCGCCAGACGGCCCCGATCCCGCTCCTGATCAGTCGCAGGGGGGAAGCTCCTGGGCCAGCGCTGCCAACAGCCGCCGGTGGCCGCGGCGGTCCTGCAGGCCGAGGCGCAGCCAGCTGGCTCCCAGGCCCTCGAACGATCGGCAGTCGCGCAGCAGGATGCCGTGGCGGCGCTCCAGTGCCTGGCGCAGTTCCACCAGCGGGCCGCTGCCGCGCAGCAGCAGGAAGTTGGCCGCCGAGGGCATGGCCGTGAACTGGCTCCAGCGTCCGAGCTGCCGCCGCAGCCAGGGCTGCTCCTGGGCAACCCAGCCATGCACCCGCCGGGTCCAACCCGCCAGGGCCCTCGGATCGGCCAGCAGCTGCTCCACCGCCGCCAGGGCCAGGCCGTTGACGGGCCAGGGATCGCGCCAGGCGGCCCAGCGCCGCAGCCGTTCGGCGCTGCCGAGGGCATAGCCGATGCGCAGGCCGGCGCAGGCCAGCAGCTTGGTGAGGCTGCGCACCACCACCAGATTGGGATGACGCTGCAGCAGGGGCAGCAGCGACTGGCCCTCACCGCCTGGTACCAGGGGCAGGAAGGCCTCGTCGCACACCACCAGGCGGTGGCGCTCCAGCAGCGGTTCGAGGGAGTGGCGGCTCCACAGCTGGCCGGTGGGGTTGTGGGGATTGCAGATCCACAACACCTGGGGCTCCTCCGCCGGGCTGGGGCTGTCGGGGAGGGCCGGGAAGGGCTGGGGGAAGGCCTCGGGCCAGGACAGCGGCAGGGGCAGCCTCTGCATCCTGCCGCCCCAGCAGGCCAGGGCCCGGCTGTAGTCGGCGAAGCCAGGCTGGGGCACCAGGCTGAGCCCCGCTGCGGCGGCGTCGCGGCCCGCCCAGGTGAACAGTTCAGCGGCTCCATTGCCCGGCAGCACCTGGGCTGGCTCCAGCCCATGCAGCGCCGCCAGCTGCCCCCGTAGCCTCTCCCAGCCGCGGTCGGGGTACACCCGCACGGCCGACCCCAGCCCCGCCCGCAGCAGGGCACGGCGCAGAGCCCAGGGTGGCCCGAAGGGCACCAGGGAGGCGCTGGCATCGAGCAGCCGGCCGGCGGGCTGGCCCAGGCGGGCGGCGGCAGCGGTCAGGTTGCCGCCATGTCGCTCACCCGTATCGCCGCTGTCCATGGTTGAACGCTAGGCACTGGGCTATGGCGCTATAAATCGAGTCATGGAGAGCCGGGCCATGACACGGCACTGGTGGGCGTGCCAAGCATTCGGAGCGCTCCGACGCAGCACCTTGATGCTGCTGGCCTCCGTCAGCCTGGGTTCTCCTTCCCTGCTGGGCGGCGCCGTGCTCGCCTCCTCCAGCGACGACCTGCTGCAGCTGCTGGAGCAGCGGCAGTGCCCGCGCTGCAACCTCGCTGGCGCCGATCTGGTGCATGCCCAGCTGGAGGACGTCAACCTGCGCCAGGCCCGCCTGCAGCGTGCCAACCTCGGCCAGGCCCGGCTGGATGGCGCCCAGCTGATGGGGGCGGATCTGAGCTTCACCACCCTGCAGGGGGCCTCCCTGCGGGGGGCCGACCTGCGCGGTGCCCGCCTGGAGGGCACCGACCTGCGCCAGGCGGACCTGAGCGGTGCCCTGCTCGATCCGGGAGCCCTCTCCCGCGCCCACTGGCAGGGAGCCCGGGGGGTGGACCACGGCCAGCTGAGCTTCGGGGAACTGCACAACGCCGGCGTGCAGGCCGCCCAGCTGGGCCGCTATCCCGAGGCGGAGCACTTCTTCAGTTCGGCGATCCGGCAGCAACCCGGCGCGGCCGTGAGCTGGGTGGCCCGGGGCATCTCCCGCGGTGAGCAGGGCAAGGCCCAGCTGGCCGCCAGCGACTTCAACCACGCCGCCAGCCTCTATGCCGCCGGCGGCGAAGACACCCAGGCGGCCCAGCTGCGCCAGGCAGCCGCAGCGATCAGCGCGCCACCGGGCCAGCTGGGGGGTGGAGGCAATGGCGTCGGCTCGGCCCTGGTGGGCGGCACGATGGATGCCCTGCAGTTCCTGCTGCCCCTGGCCGCCAAGGCCTTCATGCTCTTCCCCTTCTGAGCCCCACCCGCTCCGGCCCGCTCCCGCCTCCCCATGCGTTCCTCCGGCCCGGCCGGCCATCTCCTCCTGGCCGGCGGCGGCCACACCCACGCCCTGGTGCTGCTGCGCTGGGCCATGGGCCGCGGCCGGCGGCCCCAACCTGGCCAGGTGAGTCTGGTGAGCAGGCACAGCACGGCTCTGTACTCGGGCATGGTGCCGGGCCTGGTGGCTGGCCTCTACAGCCGTGACGAGGCCAGCATCGACCTGCGCCAGCTCTGCCAGCGGGCCGGCGTGGGCTTCATCCGCGCCGAGATCAACGGCCTCGATCCCCAGCGCTGCCAATTGCATCTGCAGGGCCGCCCCGCGCTGCGCTGGGATTGGCTCAGCCTGGACGTGGGTGCCGTGACGGCCGGGACCAGTCCCGGAGGGACACGCTCCGTGGGCACCAGCCCAGTGCCGGCATTGGCCGTGAAGCCCCTGGAGCCCATGCTCGCCTGGCTCGACGGCCTGGAGCCCCTCGATCGCAGGCTGCGCATCCGGGGCGGTGGCGCCGCCGCGGTGGAGCTGGCCCTGGCCCTGCGCCGCCGCGGTCAGCAGGTGGAGTTGCTGCTGCGGGGCCAGGGGTTGCACCTCGGCTCGGGCCCCGCCAACCGCCTGGGAGAGCGACTGCTGCGGGCAGCCCAGGTGGCGGTGCGCCGAGGTGTGGAGCCTGCGGCCGCCGCCGACCTGGCCTGCACGGGCAGCGCCGCTCCCGCCTGGCTGGCCGCTGCCGGCCTGGCCTGTGATCGGCGCGGCCGGGTGCTCACCGAGGCCAGCCTGCAGGTGCTGGACCACCCCACGATCCTGGCCTGCGGAGACTGCGCCGTGCTGGCCGCGGCGCCCCGGGCGCCCTCTGGAGTGTGGGCCGTGCGGGCGGCGCCCACGCTGGCGTTGAATCTGGAGCGGTTGCTGGCGGCTGATCCGGCCCGGCTGCCGGCCCTGCGACCCTGGCGGCCCCAGCGACGCGCACTGCAACTGCTCGGCGATGGCGGCGGTGCCGCGGGCCGTCCCCCCCGGGCCATCGCCCTGTGGGGTCCCCTGGCGCTCGGCCCCAGCCGCTGGCTGTGGCGCTGGAAAGACCACATCGACCGGCGCTTCATGCAGCGCTTCCTGCCGGATGGCGCCATGGGGCCCGACACCGAGGACGCCATGGCCTGCCGCGGTTGCGCCGCCAAACTGCCGGCCGCACCCCTGCTGGCGGCCCTGGCCCAGAGCGGCCAGAGCACCTCTGCCGAAGACGCCTCCTCGGTGACGGGCACGGCCGACGGGGCGCTGCTGCTGCAGAGCGTGGATGGCTTTCCCGCCCTGGTGGCCGATGCCTGGCTCAATGCCCGCCTCTCCACCCTGCACGCCTGCAGCGACCTCTGGGCCAGCGGCGCCCAGGTGCACAGCGCCCTCGCGCTGCTCACCCTGCCCCAGGCTGCGGCGTCCCTGCAGCAGGAGCTGCTGCACCAGTGCCTGGCCGGGATCCGCTCGGTGCTGGAGCCCCTGCAGGCCCCCCTGCTGGGGGGCCACACCCTGGAGGCCCGCGACGGCGGCGGCCTGGTGGTGGCCCTCAGCGTCAATGGGGTGGTGGAGCCGCGGCAGCACTGGCCCAAGGGGCCCCTGCAACCGGGTGATGCCCTGCTGCTCAGCCGCCCCCTGGGCACGGGGGTGCTGTTCGCCGCCGCCATGGCCGGCGTGGCCCGGGCCAGCTGGATCGACGCCGCCCTCGAGCAGCTGCAGCAGAGCCAGGCTCCCCTGGTGCCCCTGCTGCGGCAGCACGGCTGCCGCGCTTGCACGGACGTGACCGGCTACGGCCTGCTGGGGCACCTGGGCGAGATGCTGGCGGCGAGTGGGGCCGGGCTGGAGGTGGTGCTGGCGGGCGGGTCTATCCCACCGTTGGCGGGGGCCCTGGAGCTGCTGCAGCAGGGCCATGCCAGCAGCCTGGCGCCGTCCAATGCCAGCGCCCTGGAGCTGCTGGCGGGTCCGGTGCGCCTGGTGCCAGGCGAGGGGGCTGGCCCAGGCAGCTCAGCCCAGGAGACGGCCCTGCGGGCCCTGCTGATCGATCCCCAGACCTGCGGCCCCCTGCTGGCGGCCGTGCCGGGGAAGGCGGCAGAGGCCGCCGTGGGAAGCCTGCGCCGGGCGGGCTTCCCGGCTGCGGCCGTGGTGGGGAGGGTGCTGGGTTGAAGGAAGCTTGGTTGAGCGGTGCTGGAAGAATGACTCCAATTCCCGTGCTGCCCTTGTCCGCCCTTACCCGCTGCCTGCAGGAGGAGGCCTCTGCGATCGCCGCGGCCGCCGATCGCCTCGATCCCCAGCAGGTGGAGGCTGCGCTGGAGCTGCTGGAGAGCTGCCGGCAGCGCCGGGGCAAGCTAATCGTCACTGGCGTGGGCAAGAGCGGAATCGTGGCTCGCAAGATTGCCGCCACCTTCTCTTCGATTGGTCTAACGGCGGTGTTCCTCAATCCCGTGGACGCCCTACACGGTGACCTGGGCATCGTGGCCTCAGATGACGTGACCCTGCTGCTCTCCAACAGCGGTGAGACGCAAGAGCTGCTGGCCATCCTTCCCCACCTGAAGCGGCGGGGCACCAGCCGCATTGCCCTGGTGGGACGGCAGAAGTCAAGCCTGGCCCGCGGCTGCGATCTCGTTCTTGACGGAGCCGTGGACCGGGAGGCCTGCCCCCTCAACCTGGCCCCCACCGCCAGCACGGCCGTGGCCATGGCTATCGGCGATGCCCTGGCGGCGGTGTGGATGGAGCGGGCCGGCATTTCGCCGGTGGACTTTGCCATTAACCATCCGGCCGGCTCCCTTGGCAGGCGCCTCACGCTCACAGTGGGAGACCTGATGGTGCCCGCCGGCGAGATTCAGGCCCTGCATCCGGAAGCGCGCCTGCCTGTGGTGATCGCCCACCTCACTGAGGGCAGTCCTGGGCTGGGCAGTCTCGGGGCCAGCTGGGTTCACGGCAGTGATCCTTCCCAGCTGGCAGGGCTGATCACTGACGGTGATCTGCGCCGCACCCTGCAGCGCTATGGCCCGGGCGACTGGGACCGGATCACCGCCGCTGAGATGGCCACCAGGGATCCGATCACCGTGACCCCCGAGGTGCTGGCCGCCGAGGCCCTGGAGCTGATGGAGCGCAACCGCCGCAAGGCGATTTCGGTGCTGCCGGTGGTGTCTCTGGAGGCCCCCCTGCGCCTGGAGGGGCTGCTGCGGCTGCATGATCTGGTGAAGGCCGGCTTCAGTGCCTCAGCCACCTCCCCCAGCTGAATCCCTTTGCCCCCCTCCTGATGAGCTTCCGCCTGATTGCCGGACCCTGCGTGATCGAGAGCCGAGATCTGGTGCTGCACGTGGCCGAGCGAGTGAGCGAAATGTGCGCCGAGTTGGGCATCAGCTATGTCTTCAAGGCCAGTTTCGACAAGGCCAATCGCAGCTCGGGCAGCTCGTTCCGCGGGCCCGGGGCCGAGGAGGGCCTGGGGATCCTGAAAGAGGTGAGACAGCAGCTGGAGATCCCTGTGCTCACCGACATCCACGAGAGCCACCAGGCCGCCGCCGCCGCCGAAGCGGTGGACGTGCTGCAGATCCCCGCCTTCCTCTGCCGCCAGACTGATTTGCTCGAGGCCGCCGCCCAGGCGGTGGCCGGCACGGACAAGGTGGTGAACGTGAAAAAGGGCCAGTTCCTGGCGCCGTGGGACATGGCCCAGGTGGTGAACAAGCTGGGCGAGGGCGGTCTGACGCCCGAAAGCGGCCGCCTCTGGCTCACCGAGCGGGGCTCCAGCTTCGGTTACAACACCCTGGTGGTGGACTACCGCAGCGTGCCCCAGATGCAGGCGTTGGGCTGCCCGGTGATCTTCGATGCCACCCACGCCGTGCAGCAGCCGGGCGGCCGCGGCACCAGCTCCGGTGGTCAGCGGGAGTTCGTGGCGCCTCTGGCCCGGGCGGCGGTGGCGGCTGGGGTGGATGGGCTGTTCATGGAGGTTCACCCCGACCCTGACCAGGCCCTCAGTGATGGGCCAAACATGGTGCCCCTGCATCGCCTGGAAGCCCTGCTGCGCCAGCTGATGGAGCTGCGCGCCGTGGTGCAGGACGACCTGGCCGTGAGCACCTATTGACCCACATGGCCACTCCTTTGCAGGCCCTGCGCTCCAGGATCCGGCGTCTGGCAATCGGCCCGAGGCTGGCCGCTGTGAAGCTGCTTGTGTGCGATGTGGACGGGGTGCTCACTGATGGCGGCCTCTATTACGAGGCCAGCGGTGGAGTGACCAAGCGTTTCAACGTGCGCGATGGCCTGGCGATCCGCATGCTGCAGCGCGCCGGTATTGAGGTGGCTCTGCTCAGCGGCGGCCGCCGCGGTGCCATCGAGCATCGGGCCCGCCATCTGCAGATCCGCCATTGCCGCGCCGAGGTGGGCGACAAGTTGCTGGGGCTGCGCGAGTTGCAGGCTGAGCTGGACCGCGGCCGGGAGGCCACGGCCTTCATCGGCGACGACCTCAACGATCTGGCAGTTCGGCCGGCCACCGCCTTGTTGGTGGCGCCGGCAGATGCCGCCCTGGGCCTGCGCCAGCGGGCCGATTGGGTGCTGCGTAGTCATGGAGGCCATGGCGCTGTGCGGGAGTTGGCGGAGGCGCTGCTGGAGAGCCGTGGAGCCCTGGCAGCCCTGCACATGGACGGCTGGCGTGAGGGCAACGGCTGAACCTGGAACCCGAACCAGTGGTAGGGGTGGGGGCAGGGCTGATTCAAAGTGTGTCACAGGTGCTCTGGCCTGGGCTGCCTGCATGGGGTTTGTTTGGTGGTATCGCCCCTTCCCTGTGCCCGAAACCGCCTCTGCCGCAACTGATCTTGATCTGATCAGCTTCCTCAAGGTGATACCGGATGCCCGCATGCGGCGGGGGGTGCGCATTCCGGCCTGGTACCTGCTGCTGGTGGCGGTGCTGGGCATCCTGAGCGGCTGCGAAAGCTTGCGGGATCTGGAGCGGTTTGCTCGCCGTCACCATTCGGTGCTGGGTCAGCAGCTGGGCCTTGAACTGCGGCGGCCCCCATCGGATTCAGCGTTCCGCTACTTCTTCCTGCAGGTGGATGTGGCGGCCTTGTGCGCGGCCATCCGTGACTGGACGATCGCCCAGATCCCTGGTGGTGCAGCAGATCTCGATCAGCTGGTGTGTGACGGCAAGACCCTGCGAGGCTCGATCGAGACCACACCCGGCGGTGGTTCGGCGTTCATTGCCCAGGTGACGCTGTACTCGGCCGCCTTGGGTGTGGCGATCTCGCAGGCCTGCTACGCCACTGGCGCGAACCACGAGCGGGCCGTCCTCCGGCAACTGCTCGGGGAGCTGGATCTCGAGGGGGTGCTGATCCAGGCAGATGCGCTCCACACCCAGAAACCTTTCCTAAGTAACACCCTCCATCGCAAGGGCTTTGGGGCTTGATATCTGACTTTCTACAATGCTGAATCCCAACATGCCAGCCTTCCTTTCGAGGCTGGCAATCGCGAGTCGCTTCTGCTTCTCTTCGTAGTCTGCAGAGCCAGGATCCACATAGCAGCCACCATAGCGAACAGCTCTATAGAATAGTTCCGCTATCTTTCTTGCTGTAGCAACATGGGCCTTCGGCTTACCGCGTCGAATCGCTAGTCTTCGACTGAATGCTCCAATTGCAGTTTGCGACCGTGACGCAATTAGTGCGGCCATCCAAAAGGCTGAGCCAGCACGGCTTGAACCTGGCCGCGTGCGCGAGGAAAGCACACGTCCGCCTGAAATCTTGTTTTGTGGTGCTAGGCCTAGCCAGGATGTGAAATGCTTTGCTGTGGGCCATTTCTCCATATCTGTGCCACACTCGCTGACTATGGTGAGAAGATTTCCAGGGCCAAGGCCATAGATGCCACTCAGGTCTGCTCCCGTAAGAGCATTGATGTAACTAGTCGGATCAAAAGAATATTCTGACTTCCTTTTTGCCTTGACCTTGCCTTTAGTAAGTGGCTCAGGCAAGGCCTCCTTGGCTCGTGCAAGCTTGTCCAGTAGCTCATGCGCTGTTGTCTCACATTTTACAATCTGTGCCGAATACTCATCAAACATATGCACGGCAACTGCAAGCTCGAAAAGATGATCTTCCCTAAAATGCCCATGCAGTGCTTCTGCAATCACTGATTCATGATTCTTGCAGCGTCTGTCGCGAAAAGCCGCAAGAGTGCTTGGATCACGCTCTCCTGCAAGAATTGCATCGATAATGAGGCGCCCTGTCTTGCCCATAACGTCATTTACGACATGGTGCAATTGGAGATTCATCTGCATCAATGCTTTCTGAATATGTTGCTGGTGTGATGCCCTGCTTTTTACAAGGCCATCGCGTAGCCTCAATAATGATCGGAGGTTGGCGACTCCTTCGCTTGGTTGAAAGCTGGCTTTAAGCAGGCCCCAGCTATGCAATTGCTGCAGCCACTGAGCGTCTGAGATATCACTTTTACGCCCCGGGACACATTTAACATGACGGGCGTTGACAAGGAATACCTCGAGACCTGCCTGCTCTAAAATCTCGTAAATTGGTATCCAGTAAATTCCAGTAGATTCCATTGCTACGGTTTTGATATTGTGCTGACAAAGCCAATCACGCAATCGCTTTAGATCTCCTGTAAAACTGGAGAACTTCTTAACAGGCTCCCCTGAGCAGCTGCTGGGGATAGCGACCACGTGAAACCGGCTGCCAACGTCAATTCCCGCCGCACTTTGATGAACTACAGGTGCTTCATTCCGCCTTCTAGATTTCGGATGTGGCATCGGATTCCTTGCTTGGGAAGGGGAGACGACAAACAGAGCTGACGCAAGAGTGGCAGTTTCCTAAACGGGATCAAAAAAAAGTTTCTAGAGAACTTCTATTTGTCACCAGGCAATAGGCCGCAGCAGGCTCCGTGCCATGTTTTTCGACGGGGGTAAACCTCCAAAAAGGTTCCGGCAACGGAATGTCATCTCCCAGTCTAAATTCTGAGGGTTCTGCAGTAGATCTGCCGTGGGTGTTACAGAACCAAAGGGAGCCACTTGGGGGCTGGGGATGTTTTTCAACAGCTCACCGAGCAGGGGGCCGACTTCCTCCTGACCGTTAAGAGGAACCAAAAGACACTGCACCGTCAGATCCGCAGCCAGTTCCAGGGGAAACGCCACATCCCTTTGGTGGCAACGGATCATGAGATCAGCCACGGCCGTGCCATCACCTGGACGCTCCGCGCCAAGCAGGCACCGGAGCACATCCGCGAGACCTGGAGCGGCACCAGTTGGATTGTGGAGATGGCCGCCGACGGGCCCCGCGATGGCAAGACCTTCCGGCAGACCCATTTCTTCCTCACCAGCTTGCGCACCACCCCAGAAGCCCTGCTGCAACTGGTGCGCGACCGCTGGAGCATTGAGAGCTGGCACTGGATCCGTGACACCCAGCTGCATGAGGACGCCCACCGTTATCGGGGCAACGGCGCCGGAGCGCTGGCGACGCTGCGGACAGCCGCTCTCAACCTGCTGCGACTGGGCGGCTTTCAGTCCATCCGTTCAGGGATGCAGGCTGTCTGCCACGACATCACAGCGCTGTTGGCCATGGCGCAGCGGCAACCGGCAGCCAACTCTTGCTGAGAGACTTTGAATCAGCCCTGGGGGTGGGGGCAGCACCGCCTGTACCAGCTCACAATCGATCTAACCCTCACTGCGACCGGTCACTGATCAGGTCGATCCCGGCAAAGCGGCGCATGGTAGGTACCTCAATTAAGATCTCTTGCCGGATCACTGAGTAAACAACACTGCTGCAGCAGGTGAATCCGCAGCATGGTTGCCAGCGGGTACGAAGGCCTTCTGCCCTAC
>CAVONQ010000002.1:0-313703 GCA_963697335.1 uncultured cyanobacterium | reverse complement strand
AGGCTCTTGAGATACTCATTAAAATTAAGGGCGCATGCCTGGTATCTGCCACTTAGGTAAGCGTCCAGGGACTTCGTCATTTGGTGCTCTATTTCATGACGAAGGCCAAGAAGAAACCGAAGGTTGTTCGCTGTGTCGCGGTCGAGCGGACAGCTGCTCTCGTTCAAGCAGCCCTCCAGCTCCCAGTATTTGTAGGCGCCATGCTTTGTGCGATCGAAAATCCGCCGCTTTGGGCCCTGCTTATAGTACCTATACTCGACCTTCTGTGCCCGATAGTATGCGTGCAGAAGATACGTCCAAGCGATCATCATCAAGACGATAAACGTCTCCGACTTGAAGTTAACCTGTGGGTCATTAAAGACACGAATTGCCGTTAGCGCCGCCTCCCGAGACTTCATGACGAGCTCCCGCCGAAGCGACCCTATCGACCGCTGACGCTTAGGCATGGCTCAAGCTGTGTTTCCGCATTACGCCCATCATCAGCCGCGCGCGGCAATCATGGCTACTATACAAACTGGTTTGAACGGGCCGGTTGGATGATGATGTTAGGCAGTCTCTTCCTCGCCAGCCGGTTCGACCTGAACCTTGCGTTCGACAGAGAGCACAGCAGCCACGAAAATCTCGGTCGATTGAAGAATAAATCCTGAATTGCGAAGTGCCAGCACGACTGCCGCGACTGAACGCCCGGAAGACAAAACATCATCGACCACGACTAGGGAGCCGTAAGGTTCGGTCGGTGGTTCTTGAATAACCTTGATTGAAGAGCAAACATCTTCAAACGACACCGCCCCACCTGCGCGGAAAGAAGAATCGATTCTCTGTACACAGTCGGATAAGTCGATGTACGCTATCCCAGCCTTCAACAAAGCTTCCGCATAAGGCCGCGCGTCATCCCGAGAGGAAGGTGGCACAATGAGGGCAGCATGGTGAACGCAACGATCCTTGAATGCTGTCAGAAAGCCACTGATAATCTTGGGGATAGCGTTGCAGTAAGACGTGTTATATTTCTTCAATGCAGTTGGATAATTCTTCAGGACCCCATTTCTTATGCCTTGCAAAATATAAGCAGGGCAATCCGTAATGTTCTGAGTGGTGCGGTCGCGATACCCAACAACCATGTTGACCTCAATAAGGCTCTCCCGAAACGGCAAGTGTTCCTTTGTCCAATGAATGTTCATTCTGCTCTTCCAGATCTGTCTCAAGCTAAGTTTAAGGCGCAGCTTGAGGTTATAGGTGCTACTAGGCCAGAAATCTCTGCTGGCGGCCTAAGTGGACTCTCTGGATGCTCATATTAGAGATCATCTGCTTTGCGCCAGAAACAATTCAATGCCTCTGATCATTGCCTTTACTTGTTCCGTTGTGAATTCTTCAAATTGTCCGTGCGCGGCACTATTCCGAATGTCAGCCCATGCTCGGAGGTGCTTGGCCTGTACCTCGTTGAATGCGCCCCTCTTTCGCAATGCTTCGATTAATGGGTTCAATGTTAGGGGCTTTCCGTTATTTAGTGTTGTTGGCTCTGGGGGGCTCAAATGTTCGCACATTGAGCGAAGACACTTCTCAAGAACCACCCCGGCAAGGACGGCCGCTGGGGCAGAGCTGATCTGTTCCCGCAACTCCGACTCGACCAGCATTATCGCTTGACCAAGATAATCAGCAGCGATCTCAGTCTCAATCTGCATTCCGATGTCGTCAAAAAATCCTTGATCAAAGTCTTCAGAAACGGCTTTCATGAACTGAATGCCAAACTGCAGCGAATCACGATTATTCTTTATTGTTTTGAATTGCTCGGCGGTGGCACGATGGGCACTGGAAGTAGGCAACAGCTGGTCGAGCAGAGTCGTGCAGTTGGTGCGCCACTTTACGAATTCTGGCCAATCAACTGTCTCGACTAGCCTGGAGGTGGTCATGCCAGTGACCCAATTCTCGCTCGATATAGTCTTGCTTGAGACAGGCACCGCTTCCCCGCGCCTGATTAACTCGGCCAACCTTTCAGCGTACTTCTGTCTCGTGATGGGTGGTAGCACTTAGGGCTCCTGCGCGGAAGGCTTACTGAACCGACACTATGACGTGCGCCCCAAGGCAGATTTCAAAATTATAGGCTCACCAAGCTGAGTGTTCATGGATTGCAGCCCGAGGCAGGCGCAAAGCTCAGATGTAGGAAGCTTTCGAATGGCTAGCTTCAGGTAGGCCGCATAACGCCAAGATCAGAAGCGGGCAACAACCCCAAGACCAGCCATTACGTATCGCTCCCGTCTTCTGTATCTTGATGTTGGCAGGCAACTGTTGCAGCCTGATGCACTTTCGCAAACTATGATAATCCCTATTGAACTCCAGAGGGAAGTGCTAAAGTGTATTAGGCCATAGAGATCTGAAGGCCATCCCCCTTTTGCTTAGCAGTAATTGTTATGGCGATACAGCCGGCTGCGAAACCTAGGCCTGCACCAACAGCAGCTCCCACTTGAGCTCCCGGGGGGCCAGCAACTACTCCCCCGATAACAGCACCCGCGCCCGCTCCAATCACGGTTGAGAAGAAGATCGTCTCAATGATTCTTCTGAGATCTGGATCGGTGATTTGCTCAAGTGCCTCCTTAGCGAACGAGAACCCCTCTCGCGCCAAGACCAGAAGGAAGCTCTCTACATGCAACTTAGACACATAAACAGAAGGATTTTTGCCATTTGCAGCTCTCTTGGCAAATTCAGTTGCAAAGTCAGCGACAGAAGCCATCGTCAAACCTCATCCTCAAAACGAATGTCACCTTTTTGAACCCTTTCGCTTGAAGCCCTCTTGAAGTCTTCCTTCGTGCGTTCACCTTCGGAATCAACTTTCTTGCTTAGGATTGATGTGGCACCTGCACCTGCCGCACCTGCTGCTGCAGCTACTACAGCTGTTCCTCCAGCCATCCCCAGACCACCTGCAGCCAAGGAGCCTCCACCCAAAGCAGCAAGACCTGCCGAAGACGCGGCAGCGCCCGCTAGGGATCCTCCTGCTACCCCTAGACCTGCTGCAGATGCCATCGCACCGACAACGGGGGCAGCAACAACACCACCAGCGCAGGCAACGGCGCCACCGCCTAGTACAACTGCGCCTTTAACAATGGGGTGCTGCTCGGCGTACCACTCCTGAAACTCGGTCAACCAGCTTGCCACTAGCCCAAGGTCTATAGGAATTGAAAATTTAGAGCAGTGCCGCAAGTATGTCAAGTCTGACGAGACTCTTAGATGCCCTGCCAACTAGTCATTGGATGGTTCCATGAACCACAGCAGCCGGTCCTCACCTTTCTGATAACCACAATTAGAAATCCTCACCCGATTCTGGAAATCCCTTGCCCACCTTAGGATCTCAGCACCGCTCCTGTCTTCTTCAGTGTGGTTCATGGGTCCGCAAACCACCTGTTCAATTGGCTACAAAATGTCAGCCGGACTGCAGGCCCTCAGCAGGCCCTTTGAGCACAGGTCTCTATACCCTTAGCACACTCCAGATCCCGTGAGGATCCCTACGGCTAAGACGGCTCCTCCCACCAGCTCTCCTCCACCCACCCCGTCACCGAGCCTCCCTGGCAGTGCCACTCGGCCCAGCCTTCGGCGTTGGTGATGAACGCGGCGGGGTGGGAGGCCCCGCAGTAATCGGCACGGAAGCTGCAGGGATAGCCCTCATCCCGCAGCAGGATGAAGGCGTAGGCCAGCGGCTTCAACCAAATCCTGGTTGTCCACCAGGGTCACCGCCAGCAGCGGCGCTTCCTTCATCAAGGTGCCATCCAAGCCGGCGCATCGAGGGCCACGTTGTGCTCCCGCGGCGCCCCCTGACCGAGCCTGCGGGTGCGGTCTTGAAGATCGAAAGGGGTGGCCTCAGCGCTGCGGCGGGGTCGCGGAACACCTCCAGGGCCTGGGTCTTGAGCTGCCGGGCTACGGGCGACAGGCCAGGGCTCAGGGGGCGGGTGGTGAGGCCGGCGGCGGCGGCGTCTGGGGGCCCAGGCCAGCAGCGGTCTGGGGCTCCAGCCGAGCGGCCTCGCCCGCCTGGACGGGGGGATGCTGGGCGCTCTGGCGGTTGAGCTCCCGCTCCAGCATCTGAATGCGCATCTCCCGCAGGCAGTACTTGCAGCCGCCGGTGGTTTGCAGATGCTTTTCAGGGGTGATGCAGATCTGCTTCACCGGATGCATCTTGCAGCGAATCTTGATGGGTGATTTATAGCTTTTGTAGATTATTTCGCCGTAGTCATAGCGATCGCCAAAGCGCGAACGGGCCCGTTCCAGAAATAATTCCCGGCTGATCGGATTTCCCATGGCACAGAGACTAAGCAACTGGCCAGCCTCAGCGACAAACAGACAAGGAACGACACACCCGTTCAGGTGGCAGGCTGAGGGGATCCCCTCCCCCCACACCCCCATGGCCCAGGAGCCCCGCCAGCGCCCCGCCTGGCTCAACTGGCTGTTTCTGGCCGCCTTTCTGTGGTCGAGCTGGCAGCTCACCGGCCTCTGGTTCTCGCGCCTGCACGGCTGAGCCCGCTCCCGCCCTCAGCTCGAGGGGCGGCGGGGCAGGCAGGCCCGCACCAGCCGCACAACCCCAGCCACCACCAGCACCAGCGCCCCCAGGGCCACCACCACCAGCAGCACCACGGCCAGCAGCTGCACGAACCCCAGCAGGAAGGTGCTCACCCCCTCGATCAGGTGGACGAGCGCCTCGCTGAGCAGCAGGAAGGCATCGAGCCGCGCCGGGATCTGCAGCAGCCCCGCCAGCAGGCCACAGCCCAGGGCCCCCAGCAGCAGCCCGGAGCCAAACTGCCGCAGCCGCGTCGGCCGGCTCTTGCGCCGAAACACCTTGCGCTGGCCCGCCGCCTTCTGGGGGAGCTGCAGCAGGGGACGGCGGGAGGAGGTCATGCCTCGAGGGCGTGGCCGGCGCCACGCATCCAGCGCTCGAACTCCATCAGCACCAGCTCGTTGGGGCAGTCGATCAGGTGCAGGCCGCCCACCGTGCAGTCGCCCTGGCCGCCGTGGTGCAGGGTGAGCCGAAACTCCTCACCACTGAGGCCACACACCTCGGGATCACTGCGCACCACCACATCGAGGCTGGCGCCCAGGCGCGCCACCCGGATCCGCAACTCAGACCAGCTCAGTGTCGTCATGCAGCGGACAGATCAAAGCGCAAAGAGAACGGGAAACGAAGGGCGTTGGCTGACGTAGCCCAAGGAACCTGAATCCTGGACTCAGTGTGACCAGCCTGGCGCCGGCGTCAAGTTCAGGGACTCGGACCTGGCTCAGGCGTGGAGCCAGCGGCGGGGGCGCCCGCGGCCGCAGGGGCCTGGGGGGCGGCGACCGGCTGGGGGCGGGGTTCGGGCAGCAGCAGGCTCACCCCCGCGGCCATGGCGAGGGCCACGGCTCCCCCCAGCGGAGCCGCCAGACGCTGCCGCCGCGGCAGCCGCCCCTGCACCTCCCGCGGCTTCAGGGGCTGGGGCACGGGCAGATCCAGGGGCATCTGCAGGCGCGGATCGAGGCGCAGCTGGTCCAGCACCCGCACCAGATCCGCCAGCTCGGCGTCATCCAGGCCGATCGTCAGAGGCGGGGTGTCGGGCTGGCTGCTGCGCAGCAGCAGGGTGTGGCTCGCCCCGGCGGTGTCTGCCCCAGCGGGGGCGATTTCCACGGGCAGGGGCGGGCCGCCGAAGCGGCGGCGCACGCCGCTGATCAGATGGCGGGCATAGGGCAACACCACCTGCATCAGGGCCAGCAGGTGCTCCTTGCGCCCCTCCAGCTCCGGCCGGCCGGCCCAGCTCAGGCTCCAGCCGGTGATGATCCCGATCGCCTCGCCCCCCTGCCCCACCGACACATCGGGCAGACCCTCCACCTGCAGCCGGCAGCTGAGTTGTTCGAAGCGCAGGGTCTGTTTCATGGCGGACTCAGGGTGGGGTCATGGCGGGTGGGGTCAGGTCGGGGCAAGGGGGCTCAGCCGCCGGGGTCCATCAGGCTGGCGCGCAGCCGCTCGAAACCACCGATGCCGCCGCCGAGGGCGAGGGTCTGCACCAGCTGATGGCGCTGGGGGGCCCCCAGCACGGGATCCAGCAGCCGCTGCACCCCCACCCGGCGGGGATTCATGCGTTCGTTCAGCAGCGCCCCCAGGCGCCCCTGGAACAGCTGCCAGCGCTGCTCGCGCACCTGGGGCGATTCGGCCTCCGACAGCAGCGCCCGCAGCAGGGGGTAGAGGCGGTCGGCCAGGGCGCAGAGGATGCGGATCAGGGCGTCCGTCTCGGCCGGATCGAGCTCGCCGCGCCGGGTGGTGCGGCGCAGGGGGTTGTAGCAGCGCCGTTTCCAGAGCTCCACCCGGTTGGGGAACAGGCCGGTGAAGCCCATCTCTTCGCTCATCCACACCATCGCCTCGCCGCCGTTGAGGTCGAGGGCCTCCACGCTCAGCAGCAACAGGTCGAGCCGCTCCAGTCCCCGGCGGGGCAGCCTGGTCTGCTCAGCGGCCCGGGGCGGGGCTGGCGGTGCTGCAGCTGGGTCGCTCATGGCTGCGATGATGCCAGCTCCCGCGCCCCTTCGTCACGCCGATGGCCGTTGATCTGCGCCAGTTCGTGCGCGATGTGCCCGACTTCCCGAAGCCCGGCATCCTGTTCCGCGATCTCACGCCGCTGATGCGCGATCCCCAGGGCTGGCAGGAGGTGATCCGCCAACTGGAGCTGGCCGCCAACGCCCTGCAGCCGGATCTGATCGTGGGCATCGAATCGCGGGGCTTCATCGTGGGCATGGCCCTGGCCACCCGCCTGGAGCTGGGCTTCGTGCCGGTGCGCAAGCCCGGCAAGCTCCCCGGCGCCGTCACCGGCGTCGACTACGCCCTCGAATACGGCAGCGACCGCCTCGAAATCTGCAGCGATGCCCTCGAAGGCAGCCCCCGGGTGCTGGTGGTGGACGATCTGCTGGCCACCGGTGGCACCGCAGCCGCCTGCGCCGAGCTGGTGAGCAGCGCCGGGGGCGAGCTGTGCGGCTTCAGCTTTGTGGCCGAACTGGCCGGTCTGTCCGGCCGCAGTCGCCTGCCCGAGGCCCAGTCGATCACCTCCTTGATCATTTACGACTGAGCTCTCGGCCAGACCTAGAGGTTGCTGTCCTGCCAGGTCCACACCTGCTCGAGCTGCTCCAGGCTGATCAGGCCGTAGCGCCACAGCACCGCCGGCAGCGGCGCCTGCTCCAGCTGGGCCTGCTTGATGCCCAGGGCCAGGGCGCTCTCGCTCAGGCCCAGCTGGTTGCGCAGGTAGCGCAGCAGGGCCTGGGGAGGCGGCGACTGGGGGCTGGAGCTGATGACCATCGTCAGGGCGCCATCAGCGGAGACATCACCATGGCTGGCAGGGGCCGTGGGTCATGGCCCCCAGGCTGAGCCGTCGCAGCGGAGCCACGGAGGCCAGAGCGGCCAGGCCCAGGCGCCGAAAAGGCAGCAGCAGCCTGACACGGTTGGAGAACAGGCGCATCAGCAGATCGGTGGCCGCCAGGGTGAGCAGCAGGTCGGGCCAGCGGCGGCGGCCGTAGGCCCCCGGCAGCCGTTCGGGCCTGAGCCGTCCGGCGGCGGTGCGACGGGCCAGCCGATGCAGCACCGCCACATCGCGCCAGCAGAGGTTGAGCCCCTGGCCGCCCACGGGATGGCAGCGGTGGGCGCTCTCCCCCACCAGCAGCGTGGAGCCACGGCTGAGCCGGCGGGCCAGCAGCAGGCCCACCGGAAAGGCCCGGGGCCGATCCAGCAGCCCATCGGGCTGCAGGCCGTCCGGGAGGCTGGCGGCCAGCACATCCAGAAAGGCATTGGAGCCCAGGCTCTCCAGCTGGCGGCAGCGGCCACTGGCGGCGCTCCACACCATCTGGGCCTGGCCGGACGCCAGGGGCAGCACGGCAAAGGGCCCCTCGGGCCGAAACAGCTCCCAGGCCTCGTCGACGGCGCTGCCGCGCAGGGCCACCTGGGCCGTGAGGCAGCTCTGGCGGTAGGTGTGCTGCCACACGCCGATGCCCAGGGCCTCGCGGTGGGGGGAGTGGGGGCCATCGGCGGCCACCACCAGATCGGGGGCCTCGCGGTCCGCCCCGGCCCCCGGGGAGGCAGCGGCCTCCAGGGAACCGCCCAGCTTCAGGGCCACGGCCGGGTGGGCCCGCAGCCGCGCCAGCAGCAGCTCCATCAGGGGCCGGTGCAGCCCCACCCAGCCCACGGCGGCGCCGGCACCACGGCGCAGGGCCGGGGCCAGATCGCCCAGCCCGAACGGCACCGACGCCCCCAGCTCCTGATCACAGAGCAGCAGGCGCCGAAACGGCACCATCACCTCCTGCAGGGCCGGCCAGAGATCGAGCTGCTCCAGCAGGCGCCGGCTGGCGTGGCTGAAGGCGTAGGCCCGCTGGCGGCTGCACAGCTGCTGCGCGTCCATCGGGTCAGCCAGGGTCACCTGCCAGCCGGCCTCGGCCAGGGCCAGGGCGCTGAGGGCGCCGGTGGGTCCGGCCCCGTGCACCAGGGCCCGATAGGGGGGGGTCACCATCGCGGAGCCAGGCATCAAAAAAGCCGCAGGTCAGTCTGCGGCTCAAGGAGAAGGGGTGCTCAGTGAGCCGCGCTCAGTCAGGCGCCCTCAGAGAAGCGCCACAGGTGGGATCAACCGATGCCCAGCAGGCCGCGGGTGAAGGCCTCACCGCCCAGGGCGAATTCGGTGGCGAGCAGGGCAATGAAGCCCAGCATGGCCATGCGGCCGTTCAGCTTCTCGGCACGCTCGTGGAAACCCCAGCCGCTCTCGGGGCTCACCACTTCCATGCGGGGCTCGCTGGCGAAGGCGTTGAGGCGACCGCCGTCTTCGGTGGTCACGGTGGCGCCGCGGATGATGGCCGGATTGGCTTGGGTCATGGGAGAAGCTCGTTCACTGCATGAAATGTAACACATTGTTGCGCAGTGTGACGGGGTGTTGCCCATGGGCTGGCTCCCCTGGCCGGCTCGCCCCTACCTCAGGCGCCGCAGGCACAGCTCCTCGAAGGCCGGCTTCAGCAGAAAGGGATACTCGCCCACCCACAGCTTCAACTGGGGCAGCCAGGCGTCGGTGATGGCGCCGATGCGGGAGAAGTCGCGCCGCTCGCTCAGCACCAACAGCCGCACCACCTGCCCCCGCCGGATCAGCTGATGCTTCTTGTCCATCGGGAAGCGCAGCTTGCCCAGGTAGCCCTCCTCGTCCCCCAGCTCCAGCGTCAGCCAGGTGCGGCGGTTCTCCACCAGCTCCAGCCGGCCGCCCTTGTCGGCCTGTTCGCGCCGGTTCTCCACCACCTCGGTGGTGTAAAGGTCGCCCACCTGGCCCTCGAAGATCGCCGCGGCGGGGTATTTGCGCAGGGTGGCGTTGCGGCGGCCGGCCTCCAGGATCGGCCCCCACAGCATGTAGAGCAGGAACACGAAGCCCGTCACCAGCATGATCGGGCCGGCCTGGCTGGAGAACAGCAGGGTCTGGCTCACCAGCAGGCTGATCACACCCCCGATCACCGAGATGAAGAAGCGCTGCAGCAGCTTGCGGGGCGAGCCGCTGCAGGCGTTGAACTGGGGGCCGGTGGCCACCGCCGGGATCAGCCGCGTCAGCTCCCCTGGTTTGAGCGGTATCAGCATCGCGTCCCCCTTCCGGGCCTCACCCTGGCGTCCCTCACAGCAGGCGCTCCAGGCCATACACCAGGCCTGGCAGCGACCTCACCCGCCGCACCGCCAGCAGCACGCCCGGCATGTAGGCGGCCCGGTCGATCGTGTCGTGGCGGAGCGTATAGGTTTCGCCCGGAGCGCCGAACATCACCTCCTGATGCGCCACCAGGCCGGGCAGGCGCACCGAGTGCAGGCGCAGGCCACTCTCGCGCCGGCCACCGCGGCTGCCGGCCAGGGTTTCGTGCTCCTCCACCTGCAGGGGATTGAAGCTCTTGCCCAGCTCCTCCATCAGCTCGGCGGTCTTGATGCAGGTGCCGCTGGGGGCATCGGCCTTGCGGTTGTGGTGCAGTTCGGTGAGTTCGGCGAAGTCGTAGAAGCGGGCGGCGGCGGCGGCGGCCTGCTGCAGCAGCACCATGCCCACCGAGAAGTTGGGAATCACGGCGCCCCCGATCGAGGCCTTGCCCGCGAACACCGCCAGATCGTTCAGCTGCTCGGGGCTCAGGCCCGTGGTGCCGATCACCGGGTGCACCCCGTAGGCGATGGCGCCGCGGGTGTGCTCGTACACCACCTTCGGATGGGTGAAGTCCACCAGCACCGCCCCCTGGCCGGGGCCGTCCTGGCGCACCAGCTGGCTGGCCTGGCAGAGGCAACCCTCGAAGTCGGCCGTCACGGCCACCTCCAGCTCGCCCAGGCCCAGCTCCAGGCCCACATCGGCGCCCTCCTTGCCGGGGGTGGTGTCGATCGCCCCCACCAGGCGGCAGTCGGGCGCCGCCAGCAGCGCCCGGATCACCTCCGCGCCCATGCGGCCGAGGGCGCCGGCCACCACCACCGCGATCGAGGGGGCCGCTGCGGAGGACGCGGTGGGGGCACTGGCGGCGGTGCTGGTCATGGTCTCGAAACCGTTCTCATCAACGCTTGCAGCAGAGCCTATGGGGCAGCCACCGCCCTGGGTAGGGGCTTCGTAAACTCTGCCCACCCCTTCCAGCGCCCGCATGTTCACGCAGGTCCGTTCCGCCAACCGTCGGGTCAGCCCTGCCGCCTCCCATTGCGGTGCGGTCATGAAAGCCGTCTACGTGGTGCTGGAGCCGCAGTACCAGAACGCCCTCACCCAGGCGGCCACGGCGCTGAATGACCAGAACGGTCCCCTGGCGATCGAGCTGAGCGGCTACCTGATCGAGGAGCTGCGCGACCCCACCAACTACGCCGACTTCTGCGCCGATGTGGCGGCGGCGGATGTGTTCATCGCCTCGCTGATCTTCATCGAGGACCTGGCCCAGAAGGTGGTGGAGGCCGTGGCGCCCCACCGCGACAACCTCAAGGCCGCCGTGGTGTTCCCCTCCATGCCGGAGGTGATGCGTCTCAACAAGCTGGGCACCTTCTCGATGGCCCAGCTGGGCCAGAGCAAGAGCGCCATCGCCGGCTTCATGAAGAAGCGGAAGGAGGCCGGCGGCGCCGGTTTCCAGGACGCCATGCTCAAGCTGCTCAACACCCTGCCCACGGTTCTCAAGTATCTGCCGGTGGAGAAGGCCCAGGACGCCCGCTCCTTCATGCTCAGCTTCCAGTACTGGCTGGGCGGCACGCCGGACAACCTGCGCAACTTCCTGTTGATGCTGGCCGACAAGTATGTGTTCCCCCGCAGCGGCAGTGACCGGGCCGCGGTGGCCGTGGCCGAGCCGGTGGTGTTCCCCGACCTGGGCATCTGGCACCCCCTGGCGCCGTCCATGTTCGAGGACCTCAAGGAATACCTCAACTGGAGCGCCAGCCGCTCCGATCTGAGTGAAAAGGCCCGCAGCGGCCCGGTGATCGGCCTGGTGCTGCAGCGCAGCCACATCGTCACCGGCGATGAGGCCCACTACGTGGCCGTGATCCAGGAACTGGAATACCGCGGTGCCACCGTGATTCCGGTGTTCTGCGGCGGCCTCGACTTCACCCGGCCGGTGAACGCCTTCTTCTACGACCCGCTCAAGCCAGGCAGCCCCCTGGTGGACGGCGTGGTATCACTCACCGGCTTCGCCCTGGTGGGCGGTCCGGCCCGCCAGGACCACCCCAAGGCGATCGAGGTGCTCAAGAGCCTCAACCGCCCCTACATGGTGGCGCTGCCGCTGGTGTTCCAGACCACCCAGGAATGGGAAGAGAGCGACCTGGGTCTGCACCCGGTGCAGGTGGCCCTGCAGATCGCCATCCCCGAGCTCGATGGCGCCATCGAGCCGATCGTGCTCAGCGGCCGCGACGACGCCACCGGCAAGGCCCACACCCTGCAGGACCGGGTGGAGGCGATCGCCGAGCGCTCGATCCGCTGGGCCTCCCTGCGGATCAAGCCCCGGGCCACCAAGAAGCTGGCGATCACGGTGTTCAGCTTCCCGCCCGACAAGGGCAATGTGGGCACCGCCGCCTACCTCGATGTGTTCGGCTCCATCCACCGGGTGATGGAGGAGATGGCCGCCCAGGGCTACGACCTCGGCAGCCTGCCCCGCACCCCCAAGGAGCTGATGGAGTCGGTGCTGCAGGACCCCGAGGCCCTCGAGGGCGCCCCCGAACTGGCCATCGCCCACCGCATGAGCGTGGCGGAGTACGAGCGGCTCACCCCCTACTCCGAGCGGCTGGAGGAGAACTGGGGCAAGCCCCCCGGCAACCTCAATTCCGACGGCACCAACCTGCTGATCTACGGCCGCCACTTCGGCAACGTCTTCGTGGGCGTGCAGCCCACCTTCGGCTACGAGGGCGATCCGATGCGGCTGCTGTATTCGCGCAGCGCCAGCCCCCACCACGGTTTCGCCGCCTACTACACCTACCTGGAGAAGGTGTGGGGCGCCGATGCGGTGCTGCACTTCGGCACCCATGGCTCGCTGGAGTTCATGCCCGGCAAGCAGATGGGCATGAGCGAAACCTGCTACCCCGATTCGCTGATCGGCGCCCTGCCCAACCTCTACTACTACGCCGCCAACAACCCTTCAGAGGCCACGATCGCCAAGCGGCGCGGCTACGCCGAAACGATCAGCTACCTCACGCCGCCGGCGGAAAATGCCGGCCTCTACCGGGGCCTCAAGGAACTGGGCGAGCTGGTGGGCTCCTACCAGCAGCTGCGCGAGAGCAGCCGCGGCGTGCAGATCGTCAATGCGGCGGTGGAAACCGCCCGCCAGTGCAACCTCGACAAGGACGTGGCCCTGCCCCAGGGCGATGCCGCTGAGCTCGACCTGGCTGAGCGCGATGCCGTGATCGGCCAGGTGTACCGCCAGCTGATGGAGATCGAGAGCCGGCTGCTGCCCTGCGGCCTGCACACCATCGGCAAGCCCCCCACCGCCGAGGAGGCGATCGCCACCCTGGTGAACATCGCTGCCCTCGAGCGCGAGGAGGACGGCCTGCGCTCCCTGCCGGCCCTGCTGGCCGAGAGCCGCGGCCGCACCATCGCCGAGATCTACAAGGGCAACGACGACGGCGTGCTCGCCGACGTGGAACTCAACCGGGTGATCACCGAAACCTCCCGCGCCGCCGTGGGCGCCATGGTGAAGGCCGTCACCGGCAGCGACGGCCGGGTGACCCTGCGCCGCAACTTCGCCTGGTTCTTCAACCTGCTGGAGCGCTTCGGCTTCAAGCTGCCCAGCCCCTGGCTGGGCGCCTGCTGCTCGGCCGGCTTCGCCCAGGTGGACCAGACCGAACTCGATCGGCTGTTCGGCTACCTGCAGTTCTGCCTGGAGCAGATCTGCGCCGACTTCGAGATGCAGAGCCTGCTGCGGGCCCTGGATGGCGAATACGTGCTGCCGGGCCCCGGCGGCGATCCGATCCGCAACCCCGGCGTGCTGCCCAGCGGCAAGAACATCCACGCCCTCGATCCCCAGGCGATCCCCACCAAGGCCGCCATCGCCGCCGCCAAGGTGGTGGTGGACCGGCTGATCGAACGCCAGAAGGCCGAGCAGGGCACCTGGCCGGAAACGATCGCCTGCGTGCTCTGGGGCACCGACAACATCAAGACCTACGGCGAATCCCTGGCCCAGATCCTCTGGTTCATCGGCGTGCGCCCGGTGGCCGATTCGCTCGGCCGCGTCAACAAGCTGGAGCTGATCTCGCTGGAAGAGCTGGGCCGGCCCCGCATCGACGTGGTGGTGAACTGCAGCGGCGTGTTCCGTGACCTGTTCATCAACCAGATGGGCCTGATCGACCAGGGCGTGAAGATGGCCGCCGAGGCCGACGAACCGCTGGCCATGAACTTCGTGCGCAAGCACGCCCAGGAGCAGGCCGAGCAGGAGGGCATCTCCCTGCGCGATGCCGCCACCCGCGTGTTCTCCAATGCCAGCGGCAGCTACAGCTCGAATGTGAACCTGGCGGTGGAGAACAGCACCTGGGAGGAGGAGGGTGAGCTTCAGGAGATGTATCTCTCCCGCAAGACCTTCGCCTTCAACGCCGACAATCCCGGCGAGATGAACCAGAAGCGCGGCGTGTTCGAGGCGGCGATGAAAACCGCCGACGTGACCTTCCAGAACCTGGATTCAGCCGAAATCTCGCTCACCGATGTGAGCCACTACTTCGACTCCGACCCCACCAAGCTGATCGCCGGCCTGCGCGACGACGGCAAGGCCCCCACCAGCTACATCGCCGACACCACCACCGCCAACGCCCAGGTGCGCTCCCTGAGCGAAACGATCCGGCTCGATTCCCGCACCAAGCTGCTCAACCCCAAGTGGTACGAGGGCATGCTCAACTCCGGCTACGAGGGCGTGCGGGAGGTGGCCAAACGGCTCAACTTCACCCTGGGCTGGAGTGCCACCAGCGGCGCCGTGGACAACTTCGTGTACGAAGAGGCCAACGACACCTTCATCAACGATCCGGAGATGCGCCAGCGGCTGATGGAGCTCAACCCCCACAGCTTCCGCCGCATCGTCGGCACCCTGCTGGAAGTGAACGGCCGCGGCTACTGGGAGACCTCAGACGAGAACATCCAGCAGCTCCAGGAGATCTACCAGGAGATCGAAGACCGGATCGAGGGGGTCACCAAGGCCTGACCCTCAGGCCTCCACGCCAGCATCGGTTCAGGCACCGCGCACGATCGCATCCACCATGCGGGCGGTCTGCACGATCGGCCCCACGTCATGCACCCGCAGCACATCGGCGCCGGCGGTGATCGCCTGGGAGCAGACCGCCGCGGTGCCCCAGAGCCGGGCCCTGGGCCGGGGCTCCTCCAGCACCGCGCCGATGAAGCGCTTGCGGGAGGGCCCCACCAGCAGGGGGAAGCCCTCCCGCCGCAGCACCGCCAATCCCCGCAGCAGGGTGAGGTTGTGCTCGGTGGTCTTGGCAAAGCCCAGGCCCGGATCCCAGATCAGCCGATCCGCCCGCACCCCCGCCGCCAGGGCGGCGTCGGTGGCCCGCAGCAACTCCTGGCGCACCTCCTCCACCACGTCGGTGTAGACGGCCAGATCATCCATGCTGCGGCTGTCGCCACGGCTGTGCATCAGCACCAGCGGGCAGCCCGCCGCGGCCACCACCTTGAGCAGGGCGGGATCGCGGCGGCCGCCGCTCACGTCGTTGATCCAGTCGGCCCCGGCCTCCAGGGCCGCTTCCGCCACCGCGGCGCGGAAGGTGTCGATGGAGAGCAGCGGCCGGTTCGCCGGCAGCCGGCCCTGCAGCAGGGCTCGCAGCACCGGCAGCACCCGGGCGGCTTCCTCGGCGGCGCCCACCTCGCTGGCCCCCGGACGGGTGCTCTGGCCGCCGAGATCGAGCACGTGGGCACCCTCGCGAGCCAGGCGGGCCGCATGGCCGAGAGCCGGCTCCAGATCCAGGTAGCGGCCGCCATCGCTGAAGGAGTCGGGGGTGAGGTTGAGCACCCCCATCACCAGCGTGCGCTCACCCCAGCTCAGGGGCTGGCTGGCCATGGCTCACACCGCCGCCGACACCCGGAAGTTGGCGATGCGCGCAAAGCTCTCGGGATCCAGCGAGGCGCCGCCCACCAGCACGCCATCGATGTCGCTCTGGGCCATCAGGTCGTCGATGGTGGCGGGGTTCACCGAGCCGCCGTACTGCACCGTGACCTCGGGGTTGCCCACCCAGCCGCGGATCAGGCCGCAGATGCGGTTGGCCTCCTCGGCGGCGCAGGTCTTGCCGGTGCCGATCGCCCAGATCGGCTCGTAGGCCACGATCAGCCGGGTGGGGTCCACGGCCTCCAGACCCTGTTCGATCTGGCGGTGGATCACCCGTTCGGTTTCCGCCGTCTCGCGCTGGTCGAGGCTCTCGCCCACACAGAGAATCGGAATCAAGCCGTGCTTCTGGGCCGTGCGGGCCCGCAGGTTGATCTGCTCGTCGGACTCGCTGAAGTACTTGCGCGGCTCGCTGTGGCCCACGATCGCGTGGGTCACGGCGTGCTCCACCAGCATCGGCGCCGACACCATGCCGGTGTACGCCCCCTGCTCCTCCCAGTGCACGTTCTGGGCGGCGATCGCCACGCCGGCACCCTCCAGATGGCGGCTCAGGGTGGGGATCGCCGTGAACGGCGGAGCGATCACCACCTGGCGGTCGTCCGGCAGGGCGGCGATCAGGGGCCGGAAGGTGGCAGCAAACTCCCGCGCCTGGGCGCAGGTCATGTGCATCTTCCAATTGCCTGCGATGACAGCCTTGGCCAAAGGTCTTCTCCCAGCGACGTGCTGAAAAGCTAATGGTCCGCCTGTCAGCGGCTGTTGGCCGTGGGGGTGACGATCATCTCGCGGCCGTCCAGGCTCACAGCATCGCCGAGGGCCAGCTGGCGGCCCCGGCGGGTTTCGATCAGGCCGTTGACGCGCACATCGCCGCGCTGGATGCGCATCTTGGCCTCACCACCGGTGGCCGCCAGCCCCTGGTATTTGAGGAATTGGTCGAGCTTCACGGCGAATCTGGCCAAAGGGACGGGCGATAGCGTGCCCTGATGCCCGCACCGCTTCCGGACAGCCTGCCCCAGCTGCAGCGGACCTCTGCCCCCAGCCTGGCCGGCACGGTGCGACGGCTCTGGCCCCTGCTCAGACCCCACCGCCGGCGCCTGCTGGCCGGCGGTGCCTGCATCCTGGTGTTCGTGCTCTGCTGGCCCGTGCTGGCCTGGCTGGCGGGGCGGCTGATTCCGGCGATCGGCGCCGGCGACGTGGCCCTCACCCTGCAGTCAATCCTGGCCGCCCTGGCGGTGTTCATGGTGCAGAAGGCGGCCCAGTACGGCCAGGACACGCTGCTGGCCAACCCGGCCCTGCGGGTCAGCCAGTCCCTGCGCCAACAGCTGTTCGCGCGGCTGCAGCAGCTCGACTTCAACGCCCTGGAGAAGCTCTCCGCCGGCGACCTCACCTACCGCCTCACCGAGGATGCCGACCGGGTGGGCGAGGTGATCTACAAGACCATCCAGGACACCACCCCCAGTGCCCTGCAGCTGGTGGCGGTGCTGGGCTACATGCTGTGGCTCGACTGGCCCCTGGCCCTGGCCACCCTGCTGCTGGCGCCCCTGGTGGCCCTGCTGGTGAGCGGCTTCGGGGCGCGGGTGATGGGGGCGGCCGAGCGCAGCCAGGAGCAGGTGAGCGAGCTGGCCAGCCTGCTGGGCGAGGCCATCTCCGGGCTTCCCCTGGTGCGGGCCTTCGCCGCCGAGCCCTGGCTGCAGCGGCGCTTTGACCAGGAGATCGACCTGCACCGCCAGGCCCGCTACCGCACCCTGCGGCTGCTCGCCCTGCAGCATCCGGTGGTGGGATTTCTGGAGGCCGCCGGCATCCTCACGGTGCTCTGGATCGGCGCCTGGCGGATCCAGTCGGGGCAGCTCGACAGCCAGGGCTTCAGCAGCTACGTGGCCGCCCTGCTGATGCTGATCGATCCGATCGCCCACCTCACCACCAACTTCAACGAGTTCCAGCAGGGCCAGGCCTCCCTGCAGCGGCTGCGGGCGATCGAGGACGAGCCCGTGGAAACGCCCGACCGCCCCCAGGCACGACCGCTGGGTCCGGTGCGCGGCGCCCTCCAACTCGAGCAGGTGTGGTTCGCCTACGGCGATGGCGAGCCGGTGCTGCGCCAGGTGAGCCTGGAGGTGAAACCCGGCCAGGTGGTGGCCCTGGTCGGTCCCTCCGGAGCCGGCAAGAGCACCCTGTTCTCCCTGCTGCTGCGCTTCAACAACTGCCAGCGGGGCCGGGTGCTGCTGGATGGCCACGACCTGGCCGACCTGCGCGCCCGGGAGCTGCGCCAGGCCGTGGCCCTGGTGCCCCAGCAGAGCAGCGTGTTCTCGGGCACGGTGGCCGAGGCGATCGCCTTCGGGCGGCCGGCCACCGCCGAGGCGATCCGCCAGGCGGCCCGCCTGGCCAACGCCGATGGCTTCATCAGCCAGCTGCCCCACGGCTATGAGAGCCGGCTGGAGGAGCGGGGCCGCAACGTGTCCGGCGGCCAGCTGCAGCGGCTGGCGATCGCCCGCGCCGTGCTGGGCAATCCCGCCGTGCTGCTGCTCGATGAGGCCACCAGTGCCCTCGATGCCGAGGCCGAGGAGGCCGTGCAGGCCGGCCTGCAGACCGCCATGGCCGGCCGCAGCGTGCTGGTGATCGCCCACCGCCTCTCCACGGTGCAGAAGGCGGATCGGATCGTGGTGCTGGAGGCGGGACGGATCGTGCAGCAGGGCAGCCACCATCAGCTGATGGCCCAGGACGGTCGCTACCGGCAGCTCTGCCGCCGCCAGTTCATCCACCTCGAACCATGACGGACACCCCCATCGGCTCTGAATTCGGCTGGGAATACCGGGTGATCCACATCGACGTGGAGAGCGGCAACCCACCGCAGCCGCCGTCGCCCCAGAGCGACAGCGAGCGGCTGGGGGGCGCCCTCAGCCCTGAGTTCCTGGAGCGGGAGTTCCCCCAGCAGTACAGCCCCCTCAACAGCACCCCCCGGCACCCGGCCGAGCAGCTGCAGTTCTTCCTCAATGCCCTGGGCCGGGAGCACTGGGAGTTGGTGGAGGCGGCCCAGGTGGGGCCGCTGCTGATGTTCGTGTTCAAGCGCCCCCTGGGAAGCGGCGGAGCGACTCGCCGCGTTGATCCCGGTGCGGGTCCGTCCGTAACCTGAGGGCACCTGAGCGTTCCGCATCTTGACCTCCACCCCCCAGCAGCCGCCTGTGCTCACCTTCGAGGGCAAGCGCTATGACCTCAACAGCCTTCCCAATGAACTCAAGGAACTGGTGAAGGGCATGCAGGTGGCCGATGCCCAGCTGCGCATGCACGAGGACACGCTCAAGGTGCTGGCCGTAGGCCGTCAGGCCATGGCCAGCCAGCTGAACGACAAGCTCAGGGCGATTGCGCCCCTGCCCTGAGCCCCTGTCCTGAGCCCCTGCCCTGATCAAGCGGTGGGGCCCGCCCTCAGCTGCGGGCCTCCCCATCGAAGCGGTAGGCCCGGGTGAGCCGAAACACGGTGCCGGAGAGCAGCAGCAGGCCGATCAGGTTGGGGATCGCCATCAGGCCGTTGAGGATGTCGGCGATTGTCCAGATCGCGTCGAAGCTGGCCACCGAGCCCAGCACCACCACGGCCACCCACAGCAGGCGGAAGGGCTTGATGCCACCGGTGCCCACCAGGAACTCGAGGCAGCGCTCGCTGTAGTAGCCCCAGCCCAGGATCGTGGTGCCGGTGAAGAACACGGTGGCGAAGGTCACCAGCCAGCGGCCCCCCGGCAGGCCCCAGTCGAAGGCCGCCATGGTGAGCGTCACGCCCCGATCGCCGCTGTCATAGAGGCCGCTGGCCACGATCACCAGGGCCGTCATCGTGCAGATCACCAGGGTGTCGATGAAGGTGCCGAGCATCGCCACACTCCCCTGCAGCACCGGATCGCCGGGCTTGGCCGCGGCCTGGGCGATCGGCGCGGTGCCCAGGCCCGCCTCATTGGAGAAGATGCCCCGGGCGATGCCCATCTGAATCACGGTGCCGAGGGCGCCACCGGCGGCGGCCTGGCCCGAGAAGGCATTGCTGAAGATCACACCGAAGGCGGCCGGGATCTTGTCGATGTGCAGGGCCAGAATGATCAGCGCCCCCACCACATAAACGGCCGCCATCAGCGGCACCACCACCTCGGCCACCTTGCCGATGCGCTCGATGCCGCCGATCAGCACCAGATAGGCCAGCACCGCCATGCCGATGCCCGTGGCCAGGGGCGGAATCGCCAGGCTTTCATTGAGGGCCTTGGCCATCTCGTGGGCCTGCACCCCGTTGCCGATGCCGAAGCCGGCCAGGGTGCCGAACAGGGCAAACAGCACCCCCAGCCAGGCCCAGCGGGGCCCCAGGCCATTGCGGATGAAGTACATCGGCCCGCCCACGTGTTCGCCGAGGCCATCCACTTCGCGGTAGTGCACCGCCAGCAGCGATTCGGCGTACTTGGTGGCCATGCCCACGAAGGCGATCACCCACATCCAGAACACGGCGCCGGGACCGCCCACGGCAATCGCCCCGGCCACGCCGGCCACGTTGCCGGTGCCGATCGTGGCCGCCAGGGCCGTGGCCAGGGATTCGAAGGCCGACACGTCGCCCTCGCCCTTGGAGCTGCGGATCGAGGCGATCGCCTGCCGGAAGCCGAAGCCGATCTTCAGCAGCGGCATGAACCGCAGCCCGAGCATCAGATACAGGCCCGTGAGACCGATCAGCCAGAGGGTGGGTGGGCCCCACACCAGGCTATTGATCTGTTGCAGCAACTCCAAGGCAGGATCTCAGTGTTGCCGCGATGGTGTCACGGGGCCTGGGATCCGGCCACCCCTAGGCGAGGGGCTCGAGGTGTTCGAAACGAAACAGCTGCCGACTGGCCGGGGTCTCGCCATGGGCCTCGGTGGCCACCTCCCGCTCGCTCAGCACCCAGGGGCCCCCGTCGCTGAGGGGCACGAAGGTGTCGGTGAAGCGGCTGAGGCCGCCGCGGGCGGCGCCCGTGGCCGGATCGGCGTACTGGCTGGTGTAGGAGCGGCTCAGGTAACCGGCGCCGGTGTGGGTCACCGACTCCGTGAAGATCGTCACCACCGTGCCGTGGATGTGGCGGTGCACCATGGTCACCACATCGTCCTGGATGCGGTAGCGGTCGCCGTCGTTCTTGCCGCCCACGATCACCTCGGTGCCCACCGCGTCGGTGTTGCCCGCCGTGAAGGTGTTGGCGCCGTGGGTCTGCTCGAAGCTGCGGCGCACCCGGTGGATCGCCACCTCCCAGAGCTGGGAGGCCATCGCCTTGTGGATCTCCTCGTCGGCGATGCCCTCCACCTGGGCCTTGAGGTCAGCGCCCACCGTGAACCGGCCCTCAGCACGGCGATCACCCTGCTCCCAGGAGCAGGTGCCCTGATAGCCCGCGAAACCGGGATCCCAGGTGTAGCGGTTCTCGTAGGCGGCGCGGAAGGCGGCGGTGCAGTCGCTGCCTTCTGGAATGGCGACGGCAGTCGTGCTGGCAGAGCTGGTGGTGGCGGTCACGGGCATGGGCGCAGGGCCCCAACGCTACCCAGGCAAACCGCGGGGCCGGCTCAGACCGTCGCCATCGGGTGGATGTCCTGCAGGGCCGTCACCGTCAGGTGTTGCTGCTGCAACGCCCCGATCGCCTCCACGGCTGCCCGGGCTCCGGCCAGGGTGGTGAGGGTGGGCACGGCGTAGTCGAGGGCCGCCCGGCGCAGGTAGGCGTCATCGAAGGTGGCCTGGCGGCCGATCGGCGTGTTCACCACCAGCTGGATGCGGCCGGAGCGGATCGCGTCCTCGATGTTGGGCCGCCCCTCGTGCACCTTGAGGATCACCTCCACCGCCAGACCCTGTCGGGCCAGCACCGCGGCGGTGCCGGCGGTGGCGATCAGCTCGAAGCCCAGGTCCGCCAGGCCGCGGGCCACGGGCACCAGGGCCGGCTTGTCGCGGTCATGGGTGGAGAGGAATACGCGGCCGCCGGTGGGCAGGCTCTCGCCGGCCCCCTGCTCGGCCTTGGCATAGGCCATGCCGAACCCGGGGGCGAGGCCCATCACCTCACCGGTGCTGCGCATCTCCGGGCCCAGCAGGCTGTCGGAGCCGGGGAAGCGCTTGAAGGGCAGCACCGCCTCCTTCACCGCCTGCAAGGGGGGCCGCGGCTCGCTGTGCAGACCCAGCTCGTCCAGGGTGCGCCCCGCCATCAGGCGGCTGGCCACCTTGGCCAGGGGCACGCCGGTGGCCTTGGCCACGAACGGCACCGTGCGGGAGGCCCGGGGGTTGGCCTCGATGATGAACACCCGCTCCTCCCCTGCCGGGCTGCGCTGCACGGCGAACTGCAGGTTGATCAGGCCGCGCACATTCAGGGCCAGGGCCAGATCGCGACTCCAGGCGCGGATCGTGGCCAGGCTCTCATCCCCCAGGCTCACGGTCGGCAGGCAGCAGGCCGAATCGCCGGAGTGGATGCCCGCCGGCTCGATGTGCTCCATCACCCCGCCGATCAGCACGGTGCCGGTGCGGTCGCAGAGGGCGTCCACATCCACCTCCACGGCGTTGTCGAGGTACTGGTCGATCAGCACGGGGTGGTCGGGCTCCACGTTCACGGCCTCGGCCATGTAGCGGTTGAGCTCCTGGGCGTTGAACACCACCTCCATGGCCCGGCCGCCCAGCACGTAGCTGGGCCGCACCACCACCGGGTAGCCCACCCGCTCGGCCACGGCCAGGGCTTCCGGCTCGCTGCGGGCCAGGCCGTTGCGGGGCTGGCGGATCTCCAGCCGCCGCAGGATCGCCTCGAACTGCTCGCGGTCTTCGGCGGTGTCGATCGATTCGGGGGACGTGCCCCAGATGCGGGTGCCGGTGGCCTGACCCTCGGGCGAGGCCAGCCAGCGCAGCAGGGGCAGGGCCAGCTTGAGGGGCGTCTGGCCGCCGAACTGCACGATCACGCCGGTGGGCTTCTCGCTCTCGATCACGTTGAGCACGTCCTCGAGGGTGAGGGGCTCGAAGTAGAGACGGTCGCTGCTGTCGTAGTCGGTCGACACCGTTTCCGGGTTGCTGTTCACCATCACCGTGGCGAAGCCCTCCTCCTGCAGAGCAAAGGAGGCGTGGCAGCAGCAGTAATCGAACTCGATGCCCTGACCGATGCGGTTGGGGCCGCCGCCCAGGATCATCACCTTCTGGCGACTCTCCGGCTGAACCTCGTCTTCCGGGGGCAGCGGCACCACACTGCCGTCGGCGGCGATGCGCTCCAGCGGCCGCTCGTAGGTGGAGTAGTGGTACGGGGTGGTGGAGGCGAACTCGGCGGCGCAGGTGTCCACCGTCTTGAACACCGCATTCACCCCCAGGGCCTGGCGGTGCCGCCTCACGGCCAGCTGGTCGCTGCCAGTGGCCCAGGCGATCTGGGGATCGGAGAAGCCGAGCTGTTTGAGCCGCAGCAGGGCGCCGGCATCGAGCTGCTCGAGGCGGCGCCCCCGCAGCAGCTCCTGCTCGGCGCTGAGGATGCCGCGCAGCTTGGCCAGGAACCAGGGATCGATGGCGCTGAGGCGGTGGATCTCGGCGTCATCGAGGCCGGCCACCATGGCGGTGCGCACCGCGAAGATCCGCTCCGGCGTGGCCGTGCGCAGGGCGGCGCTCAGGGCGGCGGGCTCAGGACTGGCATCGGGGCGGTCACAGCCCCAGCCGGCGTGGCCGGTTTCCAGGGAGCGCAGGGCCTTCTGAAACGACTCCTCGAAACAGCGGCCGATCGCCATCGCCTCCCCCACCGACTTCATCGAGGTGGTGAGCACCGCCGGACTGCCCTGGAACTTCTCAAAGGCGAAGCGGGGAATCTTCGTGACCACGTAGTCGATCGTGGGCTCGAAGCAGGCCGGCGTGGCGCCGGTGATGTCGTTGGTGATTTCGTCGAGGGTGTAGCCCACCGCCAGCCGGGCCGCCAGCTTGGCGATCGGAAAGCCCGTGGCCTTGGAGGCCAGGGCCGAGGAGCGCGACACCCGCGGGTTCATCTCGATCACCACCACGTCGCCGTTGGCGGGGTTGATCGCGAACTGGATGTTGCTGCCGCCGGTGTCGACGCCGATCTCGCGGATGATCGCGATCGACTGGTCGCGCAGGCGCTGGTACTCGCGGTCGGTCAGGGTCTGGGCCGGCGCCACGGTGATCGAATCGCCGGTGTGCACCCCCATCGGATCGAGGTTTTCGATCGAGCACACGATCACCACGTTGTCGGCGGTGTCGCGCATCACCTCCAGCTCGAACTCCTTCCAGCCCATCAGCGACTGCTCGATCAGGATCTGGGAGACAGGGCTGGCCTCGAGGCCGCTCTTGCAGATGGCGCGGAACTCCTCGGGGTTGTAGGCGATGCCACCGCCGCTGCCGCCCAGGGTGAAGGCCGGCCGGATGATGCGCGGGTAGCTGCCGATGGCCTCGCCCACCGTCTCCGCCTCCTCGAGGCTGTTGGCGATGCCGGAGGGGCACACGGCCACGCCGATGCGCCCCATCGCCTCCTTGAACAGCAGCCTGTCCTCGGCCATGCGGATGGCCTTGAGGTCGGCGCCGATCAGTTCCACGCCGTGCTCGGCCAGGGTGCCGTTCTCGGCCAGGGTCACCGCCAGGTTGAGGGCGGTCTGGCCGCCCATGGTGGGCAGCAGGGCGTCGGGCTTCTCCACGGCGATCACCCGGGCCACCACCTCGGGCGTGAGCGGCTCGATGTAGGTGCGATCCGCCATGTCCGGATCGGTCATGATCGAGGCCGGGTTGCTGTTCACCAGCACCACCTCGAACCCCTCGGCCCGCAGCGCCTTGCAGGCCTGGGTGCCGGAGTAGTCAAACTCGCAGGCCTGGCCGATCACGATCGGACCGGAGCCCAGCAGCAGAATCCGCTTCAGGTCCGTGCGGCGGGGCATGGGGGGTCGTCGGCCAAACCCGATCAGGCTCTCATGCCTCGGTGGCCCACGCGGTTCAGCGCCAACCAGGCCATGCCGCAATGGTGGCTAGGCTGAGTGTCCACCAGCTAACCATTCCCGTCGATGAGCGAACTCCAGCGCCTCAAGGGGCTGCTGCCTCCGGAAATGCAGAGCTGGGTGTTCGTGGAAGCCGCGGCTTCGGTTGAGCCCCCCCTGATCACCCTCGAGGAGATCGGCCGCGATGAGATCGAGATCCAGGTGGATCTCGAAACCTGGGATGGCCTCGCCCTCGACCACCGCAATCTGCTGTTCTGGCACGAGGTGGGCCGGATTCAGAACGACGCCGTGCCCCGGGACGGCTGGGAGATGGCGGCCCTGGCGATCGGCCTGGGCGGCGCCATCGGTGAGCTCTGGGTTCAGGACGGTCTGCTGCTGCTGATGGCCCTGGGCCTCTCGGGCTTCGCGGGTTACCGGCTCTACCTCAAGAACAACTCCGAAAAGCGGCTTCAGGAGGCGATCAGCGCCGATGAGCGGGCGATCGATCTGGCCTGCCGCTTCGGCTACACCCTGCCCAACGCCTACAAGAGCCTCGGTGGCGCCCTGAAGGAACTGGCCGAGCAGACCCGCAAGAAAAAGAAGCGCACCTTCTACGAAGACCGCCTCGAAGCCCTGCGCAAGAGCGCCGGCAAGGCCCGGGCCGAGATGGCCCAGCAACAGGGATCACGCCAGTCGGTCACGAGTGAAAACGTCTATGGCTGAGCCGATCACCCCCGCCCATACGCCCGCAGCCATGGCCACGGCAGCCCCGCTGCCCACGGCCCACCCAGCAGCTCCGGCCCTGTCGTCGCCCCGCGATCCCCAGACCGAAGCCCTCGCCCAGCTGGTGGCCGACGCCTGCGACGACCGCAAAGCCGTGGACATCCGCCTGATCCGGGTGGATGAAGTGTCCTCTCTGGCCGACTGGTTCGTGATCTGCAGTGGCCTCTCAGAGGTGCAGGTGCGCGCCATCGCCCGCTCGGTGGAAGACAAGCTCGAGGAGGTGCATGGCCGCCTGCCCCTGCGCCGCGAGGGCCAGGCGGAGGGTCGCTGGGTGCTGCTCGACTACGGCGAGGTGATCGTGCACGTGCTCACCCCGGCGGAGCGCAGCTACTACGACCTGGAGTCGTTCTGGGGCCACGGCGAACAGGTGCCCTACGTAGGCTCAGGGCCAGATCTCAACGCCTGAGCGTGACCATGGAGCTGCTCGGGCCCTGCCCGGTACCGCCGGAGCAACGCCCGCTCAAGCAATACGAAGAACTGCGCAGCTCCTGGTTCTTCGCCTGGCCTGCCGAGAGTCTCGATGGCCTGATGCGTCCGCTGCTGATCAGCTGGCTGCTGGTGGCGCCCCTCAGCGTGATCGTGGCCAGCGGCAGCTGGGTATTGCGCCACGATCCGGCCCGCATGGTGGCGGCAGGGGTGGCCGCCGCCATCGCCCTGCCCACCCTGCTGCTGGTGCGCCAGTGGCTGGGCTGGAGCACCATCCACCGGCGCCTGATCAGCGAGCGGGTCGACTACGAGGAGTCCGGCTGGTACGACGGCCAGGTGTGGGAAAAGCCGCTGGCCTGGCGCCAGCAGGATCTACTGGTGGCCCAGCACCAGGTGAGGCCGATCCTGGCCCGGCTCCAGCAGGCCATCGGCCTGGCCGTCACCTTGATGTTGCTGGGGGCGAGCCTCTGTCAGGCTCTCTGAGCACGGCCAGATCGACCGACTCCCCTGTATGTCCCTGCCCCCCAGCTTCGGCGGATCGGCCCGCACCTCCATTCCTCCCCTGGAGGTGCGACTGCTGCGCAACGGCATCACCGAATCCCGCCATCGGGTGCATGCGGTGGTGTGCGATGGCCGCGGCCGCGTGCTGATGCGGGCCGGCGATCCCCAGCAGCTGAGCTTCGTGCGCTCGGCCCTCAAGCCCTTTCAGGCCTCCGTGTTCGTGGCCAGCGGCACCGCCGACCAGATCAACTGCGGCGACCGGGGCCTGGCCATTGCCTGCGCCTCCCATGCCGGCACCTCCGGCCATGCCCGCGAGGCCTTCCGGCTGCTGTGGGGCGCCGAGGTGGAGGCCGAGCAGCTGCAGAGCCCCGTGCCCGAGCACGGCAGCAGCCCCCTGGAGCACAACTGCTCCGGCAAGCACGCCGCCTTCCTGGCCACCTGCCGGCGCATGGGCTGGGCCCTGGAGAGCTACCTGCAGCCGGAGCATCCCCTGCAGCAGGAGGTGCTCAAGCGGGTGGCCGAACTGCTCGGCCTGCCCGCCGCTGAACTGGTCACGGCCCGCGACGACTGCGGCGCACCCACCCTGCAGCTGCAGCTGGCCCAGATGGCCCTGCTCTACGCCCACCTCGGAGCTGGCGCCCAACCCGACCTGGAGCGGCTCAGCCGGGCGATGCTCAGCCATCCGGAGCTGGTGGCCGGCGAGGGCCGCTTCGACACCGAGCTGATGCGCCTGGGCCATGGCCAGGTGCTCAGCAAGGGAGGTGCCGAGGGGATTCAGTGCCTCAGCCGGGTGGGCGAGGGGCTGGGGGTGGCGATCAAGGTGGAGGACGGCGCCGGGCGGGCCAAGCACGCCGTGGCCCTGCACCTGCTGGAGCAGCTCGACTGGCTGACGCCGATGACCCTCGAGGAGCTGCGCCGCTCGTTCCTGGAGCCGGCACCGCACCTGAAGCTGGACGTGCGCGGCGAGCTGCGCTTCGACTGAGATCCACCTGTAGCGCAGGACACCGGCTGGTACACTCCTCTGGTGCCGCGGGGTAGAGCAGCCTGGTAGCTCGTCGGGCTCATAACCCGAAGGTCGCGAGTTCAAATCTCGCCCCCGCCACCACTTGTTTGCTCTTCAACAGGCCCCGGTTTCCGGGGCTTTTTTGTGTTCAGGCTGTGCTGCGTTGGAGGCTGGTGCCATGACCGAGCTGCAACGGGCCCTGCTGATCTTCGTGCTCGGCGGCCTGGTGACCCTGACCACCGTGGTGATGGTGCTGCGCGGCCACCGGCGCTGGCACCAGCGCGATCCCTTCGATGACCCCGGTTGATGCCCTGCCCCGATGACGACTGACGCGATGCTGGCGCCGGGCGCCGCCTGGCTGCTCCTGGTGGGCTTCTCCGTGCTCTGGATCGCCCTGGGCATCTGGTGGGGCCGGCGCGGCAGCGGCGACGCCGACGACTACCTGCTCGCCGGCCGCAACATCGGCCTGGCCCTGAGCACGGCCACCCTGATGGCCAGCTGGGTCACCGGCAACACCACCCTGGCGGCGCCGGAGGTGGGTTACACCCTCGGCCTCTGGGGCATGTTCGGCTACGCCCTCGCCGGCCTGGGGCTGTTCCTGTTCGCTCCCCTGGCGGTGCGGATCAAGCGGCTGATGCCCCGGGCCCGCACCAGCGGCGACTTCGTGCGGCTGCGCTACGGGCGGCTCTGCTGGGCCCTGTTCCTGCTGATCACCATGGCCTACACCCTGGGCTTTCTGATCACCCAGGGCATGGGGGCCGGCCTGCTGCTGCAGTCGCTCTCGGGCTTCGACTACCGCCTTGGCATGGTGTGTGTGATCGGCGTGTCCACCACCTACACCCTGTTCGGCGGCATGCGAGCGGTGGTGGGCACCGACTTCATCCAGTCGCTGCTGATCATGGCGTTGCTGGTGCTGGTGGCCGTGCTCGGCTTCAGCCGCTTCGGCACCGATCAGGTGTACACGGCCCTGGCCAGCGAGCATCCCGAGCGACTGAATCTGCTGCTGCCGGCAGGTCTGCTCTTCGCCTGGAACACCGGGCTGTTCAGCATGGGCGAGGTGTTCCACAACAACATCTGGTGGTCGCGGGTGTTCGCCAGCCGCCCCTCGGTGGTGTTCCGCTCCTTCGTGCTCGGCGGCCTGGCCTGGGTCACCGTGCCGATCGTGACGGGCGCCATCGCCCTGATGGCCCTGGCCCAGAACCTCGAGATTCCCCAGGTGAACATGGTGTTCCCCATCGTCACCGCCCAGCTGCTGGGCAGCAGCGGCGCCGCGGTGGTGTTCGTGATCATCTTCGCCTCGCTCACCTCCACCCTCGACTCCCTGCTCGCCGCCACGGCCGATCTGATCGCCGAGGACGTGATCGCCCACTGGTTACGCCCCGACTCCACCGACCAGCAGATCCGCCAGGCCGCCCGCCGGGTGGTGGTGGCCCTGGGCCTGCTGACCATGCTGCTCTCCTGGCAATACGTGACGTCGATGTACCAGCTGCTGTTGTTCACCGGCGCCCTGGTGGCCTCCACGATCTGGCCGATTGCCATGGGGCTCTACTGGCGCCAGGCCAACCGCCAGGCGGCCACCGCCGCCATGCTGCTGGGCTCGGTCAGCGGCCTGCTGGCCTACGGGCTGATCGCCCCCTACTGCGCCGCCCTGGTCTCCGCCGCCGTCTCGGCCCTGGTGATGGGCCTGGGCAGCCACTACTGGCCCGAGCAGTACGACTGGCGCCAGCTGGCCGGCGATCCCGAGAGCCCCTGAGTCGTGCCCATCCCCCAAGCCATGGCCCTGTTCCCTTCCCTGCTGCTGAGCACCAGCGCCCCCGCCGGCTCCTGGCTGATCTCCGGCTGGTGGTTCGGCCTGGTGGTGTACGGCAGCATCGCCGGCCTCGTGCTGGCCGTGTTGGTGATCCTGGGCATCTGGTTCGTGGAGTGGCGCAACGGCCGGGTCTGGTAGCGCCAGGGCCGACTGATCACAAAACGGTCAATACCGCTACTTTTTTGCGGTTCCGATGTTGCAGAAAACACAAGAGATTCCAGACAACAACCCGGTTGAGGCGGAAGATGGAGCCTTCCACCCCGTTCGACCACAACATCCCCAGCCCCCGGGATCACCTTTGACGATGCACTCTCCCCACTTCAATCGGCTCGGCCCTGATGTCTATGGGAACGCTCACCCACAGGCCCTGCTCGAGCAGATCCGCGAGCACGGCGGGGCCCTGAGTGATCTGATGAATCAGCATGTGATCTCCACGCTGCAATACAGCGCCACTTCCCTGCTGCAGGTGTTTCGGCTGGCGGCGAAGTTCGAGAGCAATCCCCAGCGCTACATCCGCTTCAACAGCCCGCTGCAGCGCAAGATCCTGATCAACGCCTTCTACGAGCCCAGCACCCGCACCCGACTCTCCTTCGACAGCGCCTGGCACCGGCTCGGCGGCGACACGATCACGATCACGGATCGCAGCACCACTGGTATCGCCAAGGGGGAAACGCTCCGGGATGTGGCCGAGATGTTCAACAACTACGGCGACTGCGTGGTGTTGCGGGATACCAATGCCCAGGCCATCTACGAGATGACGGAATCTCTGCGGATTCCGATCATCAATGCCGGCAATGGCATCGATGAACATCCCACCCAGGCCATGGCCGACCTCTACACCATCTTCAAGTGGCGGCCCCAGCTGGTGGAGCAGGATGTGCCCACCGATCAACGCATCCGCATCGGCATCGTGGGCATCCCGAAGCGCATGCGCACGGTGCGTTCCCTGCTGCGCATCCTCACCAAATTCCCGCAGATGATCGATGAACTGGTGCTGTTCCACGAGCCTGGCATCGACCCTGGGGAAGCCGAGAGCTACTTTGATCCAGGCCAGCGGGAGGAGCTGGAGCAGGCCGGCATCAAGGTGCTCACCAGCGATGACCTCAGCGCCGCCGTGCCCGATCTCGATGTGATCTACATCAACGCGATCGCCTGGGTGGGGGACAACTACGAGGTGCATGGCCGCAGCTTCCACCTCACCGCCGATCTGCCCTACCGGCCTGAAGCGATCATCCTCCACCCCCTGGCCCGCGGGGCCGAGCTGGGCACCTGCCTCGATGGCAGCCCCCACAACTGGTACTTCTCCCAGGCCCGCGGCGCCGTGTTCATCCGCATGGCCCTGCTCACCTGCATGGTGGAGCGCACAGACCAGGTGATGGACATCATCTGAAGTCCGCCACGTTCAGCCGTACAAGCTTTCATCCAGGAGACGATCTATGTGTGGCATCGGGGGAGTATTTCAGCTCCAGCCCCAGCAGCCGATCGACGAGCAGGTGCTCGTCAACATGGCGGCGATCCAGGTTCACCGGGGCCCCGATGGCTTCGGCGTGAGGGGCCTGCCGGATCAGGGCGTGGGCTTCTGCCATGCCCGCCTCTCGATCATCGACCTCGATGCCAACCGCGGCCGCCAGCCGTTTGTGTCTGAGGACGGCCAGCTGTTGATGGCCCACAACGGTGAGTTCTACGACTTCCAGGCGATCCGCGCCTCGCTCACGGCCCAGGGCCATCACTTCAGCAGCAAGAGCGATTCCGAGATCCTGCTGCGGCTCTACCAGCAGCGGGGCCTGGAAGCCAGCTTGCCGCTGCTGCGCGGGGAGTTCGCCTTCGCCCTGTTCGACAGCCGCCTCGACAGCCTCTACCTGGTGCGCGACCGCTTCGGCGTCAAGCCCCAGTACTGGACCCTCACCGAGGAGGGCCTGGTGTTCGGCTCCGAGCTCAAGGTGCTGTTCGCCCACCCCGGCGTGCAACGGCGCTTCAGCTCCGAAGGCCTGTTCCACCAGCTGATGCAGACCATGGTGCCGGGCACCACGGCCTTTGAGGGGGTGCACCAGCTCAAACCCGGCCACGTGCTCACCGTGCGCCGCCACGACGGGCGCTTCAGCATCGACGACCAGCCCTACTGGGACGTGGACTTCCCCCGCAGCGGCGAGCGCGATCCCGACCGCACGGAGGCCGACCACATCGCCGCCGTGCGCCAGGCCCTGCTGGAAGCCGTGGAAGTGCGCATGGTGGCCGATGTGCCCGTGGGCTGTTACCTCTCCGGCGGCATCGACTCCTGCTCGATCCTGGGCCTGGCCGCCGCGGTGAGCCAGAACCCGGTGAAGGCGTTCACGATCGGCTTCGACGACAGCCGCTACGACGAAACCCCGATCGCCACCTCGATGGCCGAGGCCACCGGCGCCGACCAACTGGTGATGCGGCTCTCCGGCCATGAGCTCTACGGCCACCTGGAGGCCACGATCTGGCACACCGAGCGCACGATCTACAACACCCTGGCGGTGGCCAAATTCCTGATGAGCCGCGAGGTCAACCGCTCCCACTACAAGGTGGTGATGACCGGCGAGGGCTCCGATGAGCTGTTCGGGGGGTATCCCGCCTTCCGTCGCGACATGTTCCTGCACGGGCTGCAGGACCTGCCGGAGGCCGATCGCCAGGAGTGGGAGCAGCTGCTGCAGGAGGCCAACCAGCTGGTGCAGGGGGCGATGCTGGCCGAGGAGCAGGTGCACGATCCGGCCCTGGAGGCCGTGGTGGGCTTCACGCCCAGCTGCCTCCAGCCCTGGCTGGCCTGCGCTCCCCTGGTGCCGGCCCTGCTGGCTCCGCTGCACCGCCAGGCCTGCGCCGGCTATGAGCCCGGCGCCGCCATCGCCGCCAGCCTCGATCCCTCCCAACTCGAGGGCCGCCATGCCCTCGACAGGGCCCAGTATGTGTGGATCAAAACGATGCTGGAGGGCCAGATCCTCACCTGGGGCGGCGACCGGGTGGACATGGCCCACGCCATGGAGGCGCGCCCCGCCTTCCTCGACCACCATCTGGCCGCCGTTGCCGTGCAGGTGCCGCCGGAGCTGCGCATCAAGGGCAAAACGGAGAAATACGTGCTGCGCGAGGCCATGCGCGGCCTGCTGCCCGAGCAGCTCTACCGCCGCGAGAAGTTTGCCTTCATGGCCCCACCGGCCCACGCCGACCCCGAGAAGCGCGCCGCCATGCAGGTGCTGGCCGACCGCCACCTCAGCGCCGAGGCCATCGAGCGGGCCGGGCTGCTGGATCGGGCGGGGGTGGCGGCGCTGTTCGCCCGCCACGACGATCCCGCCACCAGCCCGGCAACGCGGGTGCAGCTCGACGCCGTGATCAATCACCTGATCGGCGTGCAGATCATGCACGAGCTGTTCGTGGCCGCCGATGTGCCCGCCCAGGCCAGGGAACTGGCCGACCGGCTGGGCTGGAGGCCCGGGGCTGCCGATCAGGCAGAGCCGGCCTACGCGCTGATCGGCATGTCGGGCGGCTGAGGCGACTCCACCCCTGCCGCTGGAAGCTCTGCGGTCTGGGCCACCCCGAGGGTGGTGGGCAGGGTGGCGCGGAAACCGGTGTAGTAGGGCTGGCTGGTTTCGGCCAGGATCTCGCGCAGCGCCACCAGCGGCTCAGGGTGATGGTCCACCCGGAAGTCGATGTGGGGATAGCTCTCCTGGTGCATCACCAGCAGGGCGGCCGACTGACGGCCTCGATAGTCGCCGCCGTGGGCTTCAGCCGCCTCCAGAGCCGCCATCAGGCGTTCCTCCAGGGCCAGACCATGGCGCTCGGCGGCCATGTAGGCCTCGGCCATGGCCAGCAGCACCAGCTCGGAGGCGAGGTAATTGCCCGCGACCGAAAAGCCGGGATAGCAGCGATGGGCCGCGAGGCCGGCGCAGTCGGGGCCTGTCCAGGCGGCGGTGCGGCCCTGGCTGTCCACCAGGTGCACCTGGCGGCCATCCCGCCCCGGATCGTCCTGCAGCAACGACTCCAGCACCGCCTCAGCCCCCAGCTCCCCGCCGCTCTGCTGCTGAACCTGCTCCAACCGATCCAGGCCCCACGGACCGAAATAGGGGTTGGTGCCGGCCTGGGTGGCCACGGCCCCCACACCAGGTCTGGCGTGGGGTACGAGGGATCCCACGGCCAGGTGGCGGGTGGCTACGCCCACACCGGTCATCCCGGTGGGGCTGTCCCAGGCAACGATCGAGTAGGTCATCGCAGGTGGGTGGGTTGGACGTGATGGGCCCATGGGGTCCACCACGCGTGATGCGGAGAATTAGGTTCTGGAGATGATTGACGATCCTGGTCCGTGAGTTTGTGCCTAAGGGCACCTTTGATCAGACCCGCCTCCGGCCGGATGGATCAAGGGGAATCGCCCGCACCCTGATCAGCCGATTCTCCTCAGCCGATACGGTCCTTTCCATGACTCAGCTTAGCGCCGCTCCCCTGGGCCCAGGCCCCCTCAGCAACGGCCATCTCGGCAGCGACACCGCCTCCCTGGCCGCGGTCAGCTCGTTGCTGGCGCTGCGGGCCGACGGTGAACGCCTGGCCCTCAACCTCGAAGCCCTGGCCAGCATCGGCCGGGTGCCCTCCGGGGCCGTGCGGCGGCTGGCCTTCAGCGATGAAGACCGCGCCGCCCGCGCCCTGGTGCAGGGCTGGATGGAGCAGGCGGGCATGGCGGTGCGCATCGACGCCGCCGGCAACATGATCGGCCGCTACGAGGGCCTCGAGCCGGGAGCCCCCGTGCTGGCCACCGGCTCCCACATCGATACGGTGCCGGAGGGGGGCCACTACGACGGCGCCCTGGGCGTGCTGGCCGGGCTGGAGGTGGTGCGGGTGCTCTCGGAGCACAACCAGCGCCTGCAGCACCCGCTCGAGCTGATCGTGTTCGCCGATGAGGAGAGCACCATGGTGGGCTGCAAGAGCCTGGTGGGCCGCGCTTCCGACGACCCCAGCAGCTACACCACGGCCCTGGGGGTGCCCATTCAGGAGGGCCTGGCCAGCATCGGCGGCTCCTGGGAGCACCGCGCCAGCGCCCGCCGGGCGCCCGGGGAGATCGCCGCCTTCGTGGAGCTGCATGTGGAGCAGGGGGGCGTGCTGGAGGCCGTGGGCAAGGACATCGGCGTGGTGGAGGGCGTTGTGGGCCAGCAGCGCTACACGATCAGCGTGACCGGCCAGGCCAATCACGCCGGCACCACGCCGATGGGCATGCGGCGCGATGCCCTCACCACCGCGGCCCAGATCATCCTGGCAGTGGAGGACATGGCCCTCCACTTCCCCGGCGATCCGGTGGCCACGGTGGGCAAGCTGCAGGTATGGCCCAATGCCGCCAACATCGTGCCGGGACGGGTGGAGTTCACCCTCGACATGCGCGACCTCTCCCACAGCGTGATCGACCACATGCGCGCCCACCTGGAGCGGAAGATCGAGAACATCGCTGTGGCCAGCCGCACCCGCATCGCGATGACACCCCAGTTCGTGGTGGATCCCAGCCCCGCCGATCCGATGGTGCAGGAGTTGATCACCGAGAGCTGCCAGCAGCTGGGGCTGAGCCACACCCACCTGCCCAGCCGCGCCAGCCACGACTCCCAGGAGCTGGGCAGGCTCACCGCCATGGGCATGATCTTCGTGCCCAGCCGCGATGGCGTGTCCCACTCCGCCGCGGAGTTCACCACGCCGGAGCAGTGCGAACAGGGCGTGAATGTGCTGCTGCAGAGCCTGATCCGGCTGGATGCCAGCCTCTCGGGCAGCTGAGCTCGCGCCGATGACAGAGCGCCCTGACGCCATCGTGGTGGGTTCCGGCGCCACCGGTGGGGTGGCGGCCATGGTGCTGGCGGAGGCTGGCCTGCGGGTGCTGGTGCTCGAGGCCGGGGCGGAGCTCGGCGCCGCCCGCGCCCGCGGCGCCGAGCCGCTCAACAGCCTGAGGCGGGTTGCCCATCTCGCCAGTGGCCGTCAGCGCCTGCAGGCCCACCACCCCGGTTACTGGAAGAACAACCCCGAACTGTTCGCCGACGAGCGGCTCAATCCCTATTCCACCCCGCCTGAGCGCCCCTTCCTCTGGACCCGCGGCCGCCAGCTCGGCGGCAAGAGCCTCACCTGGGGTGGCATCACCCTGCGGCTGAGCCACCACGAATTCAAGGCCGGCGAACGCGATGGCTGTGGTCCGAGCTGGCCGATCGACGAGCCGGATCTGGCCCCCTACTACGACCGCCTGGAGCGGTTGCTCGGGGTGCACGGCCAGGCCGACGGCCTGCCCCAGCTCCCCGATGGCCAGTTCCTCGATCCCCTGCCCCTCACCCCGGGCGAACAGCACCTGCGCCAGGCGATCGGCCGCGACCTGGACCTGCCCCTGATCCACTCGCGGGGCTTCAACCTGCACCGCGGCCCGGGCTGGAGCCGCTCGTCGAGCCCCGGCAGCACCCTGGCCCGGGCCCTGGCCACTGGCCGCACCGCGGTGCGCAGCGGCGCCCTGGTGAGCCATCTGGTGATGGAGCCGGGCCAGGGGCGGGCCCGGGGCGTGGTGGTGATCGACAGCCACAGCGGCGAACGGCAGGAGCTGCAGGCTCCGCTGCTGGTGCTGTGCGCCTCCACGATCGAGACCCTGCGGATCCTGCTGCACTCCGGCGAGGCCTGCAGGAGCGGCGGGTTGATCGATCCCTCCGGCAGCCTGGGGCACTATCTGATGGACCACGTGTCCAGCAGCCGCTTCTTCTCGATTCCCGACCTGGAGCAACCTGCGGAACCGGCCGAGCTCTCCGGCGCCGGCAGCTGCTTCATCCCCAACACCGTGAACCTTGACGGGGCAAGCCAGGAGGGCTTCCAGCGCGGCTACGGCATCTGGGCGGCGGTGCAGCGCTTCGATCCGCCCAGCCTGCTGCAGCGCCGCCGCGGCGAGGCCGTGGGCTTCCTGATCGGCCATGGCGAGGTGCTGCCCCGGGCCGACAACCGGGTCACCCTGAACAGCGACCAGAGCGATGCCTGGGGGCTGCCCACACCGCACATCTCCATGGGCTGGGGACCCAATGAAACCGCCATGGTGGCCCACATGCAGGGGCGGATGGCGGCGGTGGTGGCCGCGGCTGGGGGCACGATCCGCCCGCTCGAAGACCTGTTCGTGCTGCCCCTGCTGGAGCCCTGGATCCTCCGCAGCCATGCCGCGGGCCAGGGTGCTGCCCCGCCCGGCTACTACATCCATGAGCTGGGCGGCGCCCGCATGGCCGCCAGGGAGGAAGAGGGCGTGGTGAATCCCTTCAACCAGTGCTGGCGGGCTCCCAATGTGCTGGTGGTGGACGGGGCCTGCTGGCCTGGCGCCGGCTGGCAGAGCCCCACGCTCACGGCGATGGCGATCACCTGGCGGGCCTGCGAGGCCGCCTGCCAGCGGCTGGTCCGGGGGGACTGAGCCCAGTGCCGGGGGGACCATCCGGGGCCGCTGCGTCAGGAGACAGGCACAGCCGGGCGATTCCTGTGTCTGTTGGCACAACCGTTCAGGGCGCCACTCCGCACAATGACTGAGCGACCTTTAACAGGGTCGGGCAAGGGAGAACGAGAGCGAAGGTTGGCGCCTTCGCTCTTTTTTTATGGGCGATTGCAGCAGCGGCCGGCGCGGCTGGCTGGCAGTGGACGTTCAGAGTCCGCTTCGTCGTTGCGCCTCAGAGCATGAAAAGACTATTCAGGTAGTGCTGTTGCACGCAGGCATCGGTGCAACCGTTCTGGAACAGAAAGGTGGCCAGGGCCGAAGTCGTGAAGCCATGCTGATTCCAGCCTGGGTGAGTAGCAAGAAAGCGCTGCAGCGCGCTGAACACCACATCTGCCACCTCGCTCTCCAGAACCGCCGCGGACTCTCCCCTGGCGCCATCACCAGCCTCAGGCTCTCCGGCAGGGGAAGGGGTGCAGTCCATCGGCATCGGCGCTGCGGCAGTGGGGCCCAGTACGCCACATCCGCGAGCCGCCGTCAAAGCCGGAGCGCCCTGGCCTCGGCAGGGCATTGCAGGCTGAGACTTCCTGCCGCGCAGCAGATCCTGGTGAGCTGAACCAGCGGCTGCCGAGCCGGGACCGACCCAGCGCCACGCTGTCAAGACGAAGCTGAACAGATCGCAGAAATCCCCAGCCCCCACGCCGCAACGGTCATCGGCGGCACCGTTCTGGGGAAAACCCCCTCCGGATCTGGGGAAAAGCCCCGAAACATGGGGAAAGCCTTCGATGATCAGCCTTGCTGATCTGGGGGGCCGGGAGCACCGACCCCCCCACGCGAGACAACTGCGCCAGGTGCGGCCGACTACCCCGTCGCGCCACCGGAGCGCAGGGTGCGGGGGCCCAGGGGGTGGTCGGCGTGGGGGTAGGCGGGGTGGTGGTGGTGCCCATGGGCATGGCCGTGGTCTGTGGCCGCGGCCCCCAACGGGATGGGAACCCCATCGGGCTGGCAGGCTCCCGTGCATTCGCGCTCGCACAGGTCACAGCCATCCGTGAGCCCTTCCACGTGGTGGTGGTGGCTGTGCTGCGGCGCCCCCACATCTGTTTCAAAGCCGAGCACCTGGGCCCGGTATTTGCAGAGGGAGCAGTTCATGGCGGTGTCGCCCCGCACCACATCCATCACCCGCTCTTCGAAGGTGTCGAGCACATGGGGATGGTCGCCTAAATAGGCGGCCTGAATGAACTCCACATCGGGATGATCGGCCGCCACGCGCTCGGTGTGCTGCACGATCCGGCTCACCAACACGCCCGAAAACAGGAAGTAGGGAAACACCACCACCCGGCGGTAGCCCAGACGCACCGCCTGGCGCAGGCCTGGCTCCACCAAGGGAAAGGTGACGCCTGAGTACACCGTTTCGCCCCAGCCGAAGCCAAAGCCCTCCACCAGCATGCGGGTGACCTTGGCCACGTTGGAGTTGGCGTCGGGGTCGGACGACCCGCGCCCCACCACCACCAGCAGGGTGTCCTGCAGGGGCACGGGGCTGGGGGCGCTGGCGAGGGCCTCCCGGATCCGGGCCCCGGCGGCCTGGATCATGCGGCGATCCACCCCGAGCTCCCGGCCGTAATCAATGCGCAGTCCAGTCTCGGCGGCGTAGGTGTTGAGCACCGAAGGGATGTCGTTCTTGGCATGGCCCGCCGCAAACAGCATCGCCGGCACCGCCAGGATGTGCTCCGCACCGCGACGGCGCAAGGCCTCCAGACCGTCGCGCAGGATCGGCCTGGCGAACTCCAGGTAGCCGTACTCCAGGGGCACCGGCCTCAGCCGCTGCTGCAGCTGCTCAGCCAGGGCGGCAAACTCGGCCACCGCCAGGCGGTTGCGGCTGCCGTGGCCACACACCAGCACCCCGAGGGAACCGGCGCCGGCCGTCAGGGCGGCATCGGCCAGAAACGAAGCGGAAGCCGGTGAACTCATGGCAGCGGAAGCCTGCGACGACCCTATCGCCGCCCCCGCCGAGCCCCAGCCACTCCGATCAGAAACCCTTAGATCAAAGATCAGGGAACCAAAACATCCCAACCGTCAAGATTTCGCAGTCTTTCGTAACATGATGACATCGTTACTTCCGCCGCCATGACCTCCTCCTCCCAGGCCGACGATCGCTGGTTCCAGAACGCCGCCGCCGCCCAGATCCACTCCGAGCAGCTCCAGCGGGCCGAGCGCTTCAACGGCCGCGCCGCCATGCTCGGCTTTGTGATCGGCGTGCTCACCGAGGCCATCACCGGCCAGGGCATCCTGCACCAGATCGGCCTCGGCACCCTGCTGAGCCAGGGCTGAGCCCTTTTGGGCGCTCCAGGGCGTTCCGGGCGAGGATGGCACCGATCCGGTCCGTCCTCGCCGATGGCGCTGCGCCTCCCCCCCTACCAGCAGCTGCCCCCACCCCGGCCGGACACTCCCCTGATCGAGCTGCCCGTGGCCAGCCTGCGGCCCACCCAGCTCTGCGTGGGCATGGCAGAAGTGCGCAGCCGTCAGAACGACTTCCAGGCCGAAGACCGGGGCGAGCGCCAGCGCTACCTCGGCACCAAACCGGTGCCCCTGGCCCGCAGCAGCGCCGGGGAGGTGTGGATGGTGGATCGCCACCACCGTCTGCGGGCCCTGCTGGAACTGGATCCAGCCGCCACCGCCTTCGGCTATGTGGTGCTGGATCTGCCCACGGGCGACCGCGCCGCGGTGCTCCAGCACCTGCTTGGCCTCGGCTGGTTGTACCTCTATGACGGCCGCGGCCACGGTCCGCTGCCCGCCTCGGTGCTGCCGGACCAGCTGCTGGGCCTGCAGGACGACCCCTTCCGCAGCCTGGTGTGGCGCCTGAAGAAGGAGGGGGTGATCGAGCCGGCGCCCCTGATCCCCTTCCACGAGTTCCGCTGGGGCGCCTGGCTGCGCAGCCGCTCCCTGCCCCCCTTCAGCTCCGGGCAGCTGCAGCCGGCCCTGCCCGCCGCCCGCACCCTGGCCCGTTCCGCCGCCGCCAGCCACCTGGCCGGCTGGAAGGGCGCCCTGCGACGCCGGAGCTCCTGAGCCATGGCCCCCAGCAGCGGCATGGCCGCCTTCCTGCAGGGATCACCCCTGGCCGTGTTCGCCCTGCTGCTCAGCCTGAGCGTGCTGGTGCCCCCCCTGGCCCGCTGGCTGCGGCTGCCCGATCTGGTGGGCCTGTTGGCTGCCGGGGTGCTGATCGGCCCCTATGGCCTGGGGTGGCTGCAGACCGAGGGCCCCACCGTGGGCCTGCTCTCCGACATCGGCGTGATCTACCTGCTGTTCATCGCAGGGCTGGAGATCGACCTGGCCGAATTCGCCCGCATCCGCCAGCGCTCCTTCCAGTTCGGCCTGCTCACCTTCAGCCTGCCGCTGCTGGGGGGGGCCGCCCTGGCCCTGGCCTACGGCTACACGCCTCTGAGCGCCGTGCTGCTGGGCTCGGTGCTGGCCTCCCACACCCCCCTGGGCTATCCGATCGTGCGCAGCTACGGCGCCGTGGGGGAGGAATCGGTGGTGGTGGCCATCGGCGGCACGATCTTCACCGACCTGGCCGCCCTGCTGCTGCTCGCCCTCTGCATGGGGTTGAGCCGCGGCGAACTCTCAGCGCCGGCAGTGGCCCTGCTGCTGGGCAAGGTGGCCCTGTTCGCCCTGCTGCTGGTGGGCACGATCACCCGGCTGGGCACGGGCCTGGTGCGCCGCAGCGTCAACAACGACAGCCAGCTGTTTGTGGCCGTGCTGCTGACCCTGTTTGTGGCGGGTCTGGGGGCCGAACTGGCAGGGGTGGAGAAGATCGTGGGCGCCTTCCTGGCGGGCCTGGCGGTCAACCGCGTGCTGCCGGAAGGGAGGGTGAAGGAGCAGGTGGTGTTCGTGGGGGCGGCCCTGTTCATCCCGATCTTCTTCATCGACCTGGGGCTGCTGCTCGACCTGCCCACCTTCTTCAGAACGATCCTGGGCAGCCCCTTCGCCATCGCCCTGATCGCCACGCTGATCACCACCAAGGGGCTGGCCGCCCTCTGGGCCGGCTGGATCTACCGCTACAACCGCACCCAGGTGCTCACCCTGTGGTCGCTGTCCCTGCCCCAGGTGGCGGCCACCCTGGCGGCCACCTTCGTGGGATTTCGGGCCGGCCTGTTTGATGCCGCAGTGCTCAACAGCGTGCTGGCGATGATGGTGGTGACCGCCACCCTCGGCCCCGCCCTCACCGCCCAGGCGATCCCCAGGCTGGCCCAGGCGGCGGCCGCCTCCCTCACGGCCGAGGCGACCGGCCGCCTGGCCCTGGTGAGGCGTTCCCTGCGGGTGCTCCTGCCGGTGTCGAATCCGAACAGTGAGGCCCGGCTGTTCGCCCTGGCCGGGCTGCTGATCGGTGGCTCCTCACAGGATCCGGGCCTGGTGCTGCCCCTGGCGGTGGTGTCGCCGCGGCAGGCGGAAGCCGGGCACTCCAGCCCCTCGGCGATGGCGGCGAGTCTGGGCCGGGCCCGCGAGCTGCTCCACACCGCCAGCGGCATCGCCAGAGCCGATCAGGTGCCCTGCCAGCCCCTGCTGCGGGTGGACAGTGATGTGGCGGCCGGCATTGCCCGGGTGGCGATGGAGCAGGCCAGTGACCTGGTCCTGATGGGCCTGGCTCGCCCGGGGAGGCTCGGCCAGTGGCTGTTCGGCGATCTGGTGGAGGCCACCTGCCGCCAGGTGAGCTGCCCTGTGGTGGTGGCCGGCCTGCGCCGGGATCCCGCCAGCCTGAAGCGGCTCCTGGTGCCCATCAAGGACGTGACCGCCGGTGCCCTGGAGCAGTTTCAGCTGGCCGAGCGGCTGGCCGCCGCCCTGGACGGCAGCATCACCCTGCTGCACGTGCCCGACCTCGGACAGAGCAGCCAGCAGCGGGCTGCGGTGGAGGCCCAACTGGCCCGCTGGCAGCCCGGCACCGAGGCGCAGGCCGCCGCCGTGCCGATCACGGTGGAGATCCGGTCCGACCAGAGCATCGACGCCTGCATCGTGGCGGCGGCCCGCCGCCACGACCTGGTGATCCTGCGCTCCCAACGGCGCCTGGTGGCCGGACTGCCGATTCCCGCCGGCGACCGCATGGGGCGGCTGATGCGCCGCCTGCCCATCTCCGTGCTGGTGATCAGCGATCCGCTGCACTGAGGCGGCGCCCAGCCCGGGCGCCACGGTGGCGGCGGGGCTAAACCTGGAAGAGGCCCCGGGCTCCGCCATGACCTTTCAGCACCTGCTTGTCGCCACCGATGGTTCGGCCCTGTCGCAGCGGGCCCTGGAGCAGGCCCTCGCCCTGGCCGGCGCCCTCGGGGCTCGCCTGCGCATCCTCACCGTGCAGGGCACCTTGCCGGTATCCCTGGTGGGGGCGGGGCAACTGGTGGACACCAGCGCCATCGAGGCGCTGATGCAGGCGGCCCAGCAGCAATCCGAGCAGATCCTGGCCGCCGCCGCCGCCACGGCGCAGCAGGCCGGCGTGGCCGCTGAGGTGGTGAAGCGGATCAGTGCCCAGCCCGCGATGGCGATCCTGGAGGAGGCCCGCAGCGAGGCCTGCGACCTGATCGTGATGGCCTCCCACGGCCGGCGCGGGCTCCAGGGGCTGCTGCTCGGCAGCGAGACCCAGCGGGTGCTGACCCAGAGCCCCTGTCCGGTGCTGGTGGTGCGCTGACCGGCGGACCGGGGCCGTCGAGCGGTGGCAGCCGCCGCTTTGGTGGTATTAAAGGGGCACACTGGGGGTTGGGGCGGTGAGCATGGATCCGGGCCTGGCTGCCTTCGGCTCCGGCCTGAGCGCCATCACCGTGGCGGAGCTCGGCGACAAGACCTTCTTCATGGCCCTGATCCTGGCGGTGCGGCACCCGCGTCGCTGGGTGTTCCTGGGCAGTTTCGCGGCCCTGGCGGTGGTCACCCTGCTCTCCCTGGGGGTGGGTTACGGCCTGCGGGAGCTGCTGCCGGTGCGTCTGCTGCCCTGGCTGGCGGGCGGCCTCTTCCTGGTGTTCGGCATCCGGCTGTTGCTGGAGGCCCAGACGCTGCCGGCCGATGCGGCCCGGGGCGAGGCCCAGGAAGCGGAGCAGGCCGTGATCGCCGCCGATCGACAACTGCTCAGCAGCCGACCCCTGGCCGTGATCTGGGAGGCCTTCGCCCTGGTGTTCATCGCCGAGCTGGGCGATCGCACCCAGCTGGCCACGATCGTGCTGGCCACCGCCCCGGGCTTCACCTTCATCGGGCTGCTGGCCGGCACCCTGCTGGGCCACGCCCTGGTCACGGCCCTGGCGGTGGGGTCCGGCCGCTGGATCGGCGACAGGGTGGATGAGCGCCTGCTCTACCGCCTGGGGGGCGGCCTGTTCCTGCTGTTCGCCGTGGTGGCCCTGCGCCAGGCCCTGGGCTGACCCTTACGCTGCCCAGCAACCTTGCGTGAGCTGGTGGTGGTGAAGGACGAGAGCAGCAGGACCGAGGAACTGCAGGCCCTGGGCTGGCCCGCTGAGGACCTGCGCCGCTATGAGGAACTCTGGGAGTACCGCCAGCGCTGGGGAGCGATCAACCTCGAGCCGGAGGATCGGGCCTTCCTGCGCAAGGCCGAGGCCTTGCTGCCCAAACGCCAGAAAGGGAAGTCGGCCCAGAAGAAGACGCTTCAGGAGAAGTCCCACTACCGCTGGCTGGCCCTGCACCGCGATGCCATGGCGGCCAGCGAAGCCGGGCAGCAGCTGGCGGAAGGGGAGATCGGCGCCTGGCGCGTGCTGCTGGAGGAGGAGCTGGCCGTGCTGGATCACTACCAGCCCGTGCTGGGCCTGCCCGACACCCTCAAGGCCCGAGGCCTGCAGGAGCGGCGGGAGGCCTGGATCGCAGCCCTGGGCCAGGGCGTCCGCAGCCTCACCTTTGACTTCCAGGCCCCTGTGGCGGAACTGAAGCAACGGGAGAGCACCAGCTGGAAGCCCCTGCGGGGCGAGGCGAACAGCGACCAGACCTATCCGGTGCTGACGGCCGAGGCCGCCCCAGGCTTCCGCTCCAGCATCCGCCAGGAGCTGGCCACTGCCATCCGTGAGAGTTTTCCCTCCCTTCAGGACAGCGAGAAGCCAGCCCCACCCAGCCCCTGAGGGCTCAGGTGCTCAGCATGGCGACCACGGTGATCAGCCCGACCACACTGAGGAAGCCGGCACCAAAGAGGATCGTGCCGCTCCAGATCTTGCGGGCCAGGGGGCTGGGCTGGTCGCGCAGCCAGGCGGGCCTGGGCACACCGGGCTGCCAGGGGCTGGAGCCAGCGGAGGGCAGGCGGCGGGCATTGGTGTCGCGCCAGTAGGCCCCGTAACGGGGGGCCTGCTGGTTGAAGGGGACCTGGCCCACCGCCTTGCCGGCCAGGGTGCGGGAGCGCTGGAACGGCACCTGATCGTCACCGAACTGGCACAGGTACTCCTCGGAGTCGAGCAGGGCATCCACAAACGTGGGCAGACCCTGCTCGGCGATCAGGATTGACCAGGCAATCCGCTCCTGATCGCCGTACACCGGCCGGCCCAGCACCCGGCCCACCACCTGCTCCACGATCTGGTAGTTGCTGTTGCAGCGGTAGAAATCCCGGCGGAACTTCTCGGAGAGCAGCAGGCCCCGGATGAAGTCGCGCATGCGGATCTGGCCGGAGCGCAGTTGCGACTCCAGCACCGGATCGCGGTCGCTGCGGAAGGCATGGAAGAAGATCTGGCGGTAGGCCTGGTCGATCTGCAGATCCACGCTGGCGGCATCCTGGAGCGGTGTCAGGGCGAAGGGGGCCTTCAGCGGCGACTCCTCGGTGGCCGGCATGAAATTGGCGACCCGGGCGTTCACAGCCGTGGGCTTGACATCCAGGAGGGGCAGAGCCATGGAAGGGAGAAAAGGGCGTGGAGGGAAGGTATCCAGCTCTGTCCAAAATCTGACGGACCCTGGGTAAAAACTCACAGAGCGTGACCTCCGTTCATGGACCTTTGTTGCCGTGGCCGAGCAGACTTCCCCCCCTGGCCCGCCCACAGCCCGGATCAGCCCGCCCACCACGCAGCAGGACTTGCAGCAGAACACCCCCCAGAACGTGCCGCAGAACTCCGATCCCCAGCCCCGCTGGCATCCGCACCTGTGGCATCCCACCACCCAGGTGGCCACGGCGCCGGTGCCGCTGCGGGCCGTGGCCGGCCGCGGCGCCCTGCTGCTGCTCGATGACGGCCGCACCCTGATCGATGCCATCAGCAGCTGGTGGGTGACCCTGCACGGCCACGCCGAAGCCAGCATCGCCGCGGCCGTCAGCGCCCAGTGTCAGGCCCTGGAGCAGGTGATCTTCGCCGACTTCAGCCACGCCCCGGCCGAGCGCCTGGCGGAGCGGCTCAGCGCCCTGGCGGGGCTGGAGCGGCTCTTCTTCTCCGACAACGGCTCCACGGCGGTGGAGGTGGCCCTCAAGATCGCCTGGCAGTGGTGGCACAACCAGGGGGCCGAGCGCCGCCAGCTGATCGCCTTCGAGGGTGCCTACCACGGCGACACCGTGGGGGCCATGGCCGTGGGGGCCCGCTCCCTGTTCACCACTCCCTTCGATCCCTGGCTGTTCTCCGTGGCCAGGGTCGACTGGCCCCACACCTGCTGGGACGACGCCACCGTGGAGGGGAGGGAGCAGGCGGCCCTCGAGGCCCTGGAGCGGGCCCTGGCCGTGCCCACGGCGGCGGTGATCCTTGAGCCCCTGATCCAGGGAGCCTCCGGCATGGCCATGGTGCGCCCGGCGTTCCTGCAGGCGGTTCAGGAGCGGGTGCGGGCCAGCGGCGCCCTGCTGATCGCCGATGAGGTGATGACCGGCTTCGGCCGCAGCGGTGCGCTGTTCGCCTGCCAGCGGGCCGGACTCCAGCCCGACCTGATGGCCCTCTCCAAGGGGCTCACCGGCGGCTTCCTGCCCATGGGGGTGACCCTGGCCAGCGAGCGGCTGTACCAGGGCTTCATCAGCAGCGACCCGCTGGCCACGTTTTTCCACGGCCACAGCTTCACCGCCAATCCCCTGGGCTGCGCGGCGGCCCTCGCCAGCCTCGATCTGCTGGAGGCCTGCCCGGAGCGCTACCGCAGCTTCGAGGCTCGCCACCGGCCGCGGCTGGAGGCCCTCAGCCGCCAGCCGCTGGTGCGGCGCCCCCGCTGCCTCGGCACCGTGGCGGCCTTCGACGTGGCCGTGGACCGGCCGGGCTACCTCAGCGCGGTGGGGCGCCAGATTCAGCGCCACTGCCTGGCCGAGGGGGTGTACGTGCGTCCCCTCGGCAACGTGGTGTACCTGTTGCCGCCGCTCTGCCTCGACGAGGCCCAGCTCGAGCACTGCTACAGCGCCCTGGGCTCAGCCCTCGATCAGCTCTGAGGCCAAGCCGGACCCGCTACTGGGGCGTTCCAGCAGCCGAGAGCCGGGATGCCCCGATACCACGAGAGCACCGAGATGGAGGACGTGTCGAGCAGCAGCTGGGCGCCGGCCGCCGCCGGCAGCCCCAGCCAGCGGGCGGCGAGCACCCGCAGCAGGTGGCCGTGGGCGAACAGCGCCACCGGCCCCTCGGCCGTCCGCGCCCTGGTGATCAGCCGATCCGCCCGGCGGGCCACCGCCTCGGGGGATTCGCCCTGCGGGCAGCCGTGCCTGAACACCAGCCAGTCCGGTTGCTCAGCATGGATCTGGTCGGTGGTGAGCCCCTCATAGCGCCCGTAGTCCCACTCCTCCAGGTCGGCGTCGAGCACCGCCCGCTCCGCCAGTCCCGCCAGGGCACAGGTCTGGCGGGCGCGTTGCAGCGGGCTGCAGAGCACCAGGGCGAAGGATCGCCCCACCAGGACAGGCTGCAGCTGGCGCGCCTGGGCTTCCCCGCGCGCGGTGAGCGGCAGATCGGTGCGGCCGGTGTGCTGGCCCGAGAGGCTCCAGGCCGTCTCGCCGTGGCGCACCAGCAGCAGGTCATGGGGTGGCGGAGCCGGGGTGGTCATCGCTTACGGGCCTGCGGCGGCGGGGATGGGCAGGAGAGCCCAGGTGATCGAATCATCACAGCGGTGTTCCCGATCACATGAACGAAACGGCGCCGGGGATGCAATGGAATTTGCCCATCGTGAGCCCTGGGCTCCCTAGCCATGGCCAGCTTCACCATCAGCCTCGACGACGGCCGCAGCTTCAGCTGCAGCGACGACACGTACATCCTCGATGCGGCTGAAGAAGCCGGCATCGATCTGCCCTATTCCTGCCGGGCCGGCGCCTGCAGCACCTGCGCCGGCAAGGTGCTGAGCGGCAGCGTCGACCAGTCGGACCAGAGCTTCCTGGACGACGAACAGATCGAGGCCGGCTTCGCGCTGCTGTGCGTGAGCTACCCCCAGAGCGACTGCTCGATCAAGCCCGACATGGAGAGCGAGCTCTGAGCTGCTCCGACGAGCTCTGACCCGCTTCCCTCACAGGTCGGGGCTTCTGTAGTCATCCCGACAGCATCGCCGCTGAGCCGGCAGGAGAACAGACCGACGTTCCTTGCCCATCGCGGCTCCCATGGCCGAACCCAGCTCCACGAGCCGAAGCTGCTTCATCCACCAGCCCCTGGCTGAAGACATGCAGCGGCATCTGTTCTTCAGCCAGGCCAAGGCCCCCTCGCTGGCGACCCGCCACGACCACTACCGCAGCCTGGCCCTGGCGGTGCGCGATCGCCTGCTGCACAACTGGGTCGACACCGCCGAGACCTACACCCGTGCCCAGGTGCGCACGGCGGTGTACCTGTCGGCGGAGTATCTGCTGGGCCCCCACCTCGACAACAACCTGGTGAACCTGGGCCTGCGCCAGGAGGCCGAGGCGGCCTGTGAGCAGCTGGGGCTCGATCTGGAGGAACTGATCAGCGAGGAGCCGGAACCGGGGCTGGGCAACGGCGGTCTTGGCAGGCTGGCCGCCTGTTTCCAGGAGTCGATGGCCACCCTGGAGATTCCGGCCATCGGCTACGGCATCCGCTACGAGTTCGGCATTTTCCGTCAGCAGATCACCTCCCGGGGCCAGCAGGAGGTCACCGACTCCTGGCTGGCCCAGGGCAACCCCTGGGAGGTGATCCGGCCGGAGTGGAGCTACCCGGTGACGATCGGCCAGCACACGGTGATCGGCGTGGCCTACGACACACCGATCCTGGGCTACGGCGTGCGCACCGCCAACACCCTGCGGCTCTGGGCCGCCGCGGCGCCTGAGGCCCTCGACTTCGCCTCCTTCAACGCCGGCGACTACACCAAGGCCGTGCTGCACAAGATGCAGTCGGAAACCCTCTCCAAGGTGCTTTATCCGAACGATGAGATGGAGCAGGGCAAACGCCTGCGCCTCTCCCAGCAGATCTTCTTCGTGAGCTGCTCCCTGCAGGACATGTTCAGGATCCTCAAGGGTCAGGGCCTGCCCGCCAGCGCGTTCCACACCAAGTTCGCCGTGCAGCTCAACGACACCCACCCGGCCATTGCCGTGGCGGAGCTGATGCGGCTGCTGCTCGATGAGCACCAGCTCGACTGGGAGACCGCCTGGGGGGTCACCACCGCCAGCCTCAGTTACACCAACCACACCCTGCTGCCGGAAGCGCTCGAAACCTGGGGGGTGGAGCTGTTCCAGCAGTTGCTGCCCCGCCACCTGCAGATCATCTACGAGATCAACGCACGCTTCCTGCGCATGGCCCGCATCAAGTATCCGGGTCAGCCTGAGAAGCTGGCGCGCCTCTCGTTGATCGAGGAGGGACCCCACCGCAAGGTGCGCATGGCCAACCTGGCCGTGGTGGGCTGCCACAGGACCAACGGTGTAGCCGAACTGCACAGCGAGCTGCTGCGTCGCCACGTGCTCTCCGACTTTGCCGAGCTCTGGCCCGATCGCTTCACCAACGTCACCAACGGTGTCACCCCAAGGCGCTGGATGCTGGTGTCCAACCCCGGTCTGGCCAGCCTGCTGGATGAGGTGATCGGCAGCCAGTGGCGCCGCGATCTCACCCATCTGCAGGAACTCGCCGGCCACATGGACGATCCGGGCTTCCTGGCCCGCTGGATGCAGGTGCGGGACGCCTCCAAGCAGAGGCTGGTGCGCCACATCCACCAGAGCCAGGGACTGCTGCTCGATCCGGCCTCGATTTTCGATGTGCAGGTGAAGCGCATCCACGAGTACAAGCGCCAGCACCTGGCGGCCCTGCACGTGGTGGAGCGCTACCTGCGGCTACGCAATGGCGAGGACCTGCCGCCACGCACGGTGATCTTCGGCGGCAAGGCGGCTCCGGGCTATGCCATGGCCAAGCTGATCATCCGCCTGATCATCGGCATCGCCGAAATCGTCAACATGGATCCCGCCATGGAGGGGCGGCTGCGGGTGGTGTTCGTGCCGAATTTCAGCGTGAGCCTCGGCCAGAAGATCTATCCCGCCGTGGATCTCTCCGAGCAGATCTCCACCGCCGGCAAGGAGGCCTCGGGCACTGGCAACATGAAGATGGCCCTCAACGGCGCCCTCACGATCGGCACCCTCGATGGCGCCAATGTGGAAATCCGCGACCGGGTTGGGGCCGACAATTTCTTCCTCTTCGGCCACACCGCTGAACAGGTGCAGGAGTTTGATCAGATGGGCTACCACCCCATGCCCTGGATCGAGAAAGACCCGGTGGTGCGCGCCGCGATCGAGCTGATCGGCGCCGGCCACTTCAGTGAGGGCGACCGCGACCTCTTCTACCCCCTGCTGGCCAACCTCACCAGCCACGATCCCTTCAAGGTGATGGCCGACATCGGCAGCTACCGCCTGGCCCAGGAGCAGGTGGATGCCTGCTGGCAGGACCCCAGCCGCTGGGCCCGCATGTCGGTGGCGAACACCATGGGCTGCGGCTTCTTCTCCAGCGATCGGTCGATTCAGGAGTACGCCGAGCGGATCTGGAACGTGCGGCCGATCGCCGTGGAGGCCACCACAAGCGCCTTCCAGAAGGCCTGAGCCTCCAGGCCAGCTGCCGGAGTGTCCTGCTTCAGTCGTGTAAGGTGATTGAGGTTCAACAGCAGTCTTCAGCAGGTTTCTCTCCGAAACGGCGGCTCCAACAGGATTTCTCCACTAGGCCAGCGACTCTTCTCAGGGCTCGAAGAATCGATTCATTGACTCAAAGACCAGATTTCATGACCATTTACGTAGGCAACCTCTCGTTCGACGCCGAGGTTGAAGACGTTCAGCACCTGTTCTCCGAATACGGCGCTGTGCGCAAGTGCACCCTGCCCCTCGACCGTGACACCGGTCGCAAGCGCGGGTTCGCCTTTGTCGAGATGGCCAACGAGGCCGACGAGACCAAGGCCATCGACGATCTTCAGAACGTCGAATGGATGGGCCGCAACATCCGTGTCAACAAGGCTGAGCCCCGCACCGGTGGTGGTGGTGGCGGACGCCAGTTCGCCGGCGCCGGTGGCGGCAACGGCGGTGGCGGTGGCAACCGCTGGTGATCTGGCCGGGTGAATCGGCTGGTCTCACCAGCTGATCCACCCAACCAATCCCCGATTCAGCTCAACCTGGCCGTCCCTTTACGGGGGCGGCTTTTTGGTGTGGCGTGATGTGGGGATGGCCACTGCGGGGGTAGGTGGCGCAGGGATGGGGCCGCTAGCAGGAGCTTCAGCGCGCCCTGGCCAGGAGCGCGTGATCACTCGGTAACCGCAACTGGCTGGCCCAGCCGAGCCTCTCCAGCAGGCGCACGAAGCTGTAAGTGGGATCAGGCAGGCGGCGCACCTTGCCGTGGCGCACCGTGAACCCCTGCCGCACCGACGCCTGGAAGCCATGGTGCAGGTTGTGCCACCCCTCGCCCAGGGTGATCAGGGCCACGAAGCCATTGTTGCGGCTGTCATCACCCGTGTTGAAGGGCTGCTCACCAAAGAGGTGGGCCAGGGAATTCACACTGGCCACAGCGTGATACAGCACCACGGTGCTGAGACAGAAGGCACCCAACCATTCCAGCCCCCCCAGGCCCCAGGAGAGAGCCCCCAGGGCCAGCACGGGCACCACGTGCAGCCGATCCATCGTGCGCAACACTGGGTCGGCTTCGATGTCTGGCGGCAGCTCGGCAGGGTGGAACTGGGGCGTGAACAGCCAGCCCACCTGGGAGTGCCAGAAGCCGCGCCAGCCGTTGGCGGATTGGAGCGGTGTGTGGGGATCGGCGGCCGTATCCACGTGGCGATGGTGCTGCAGGTGGTGCGCTTTCCACCAGCTGGGGCCCATCTGGCCAGAGGAGCAGGCCACCAGGGAGCCGATCCACCACAGCATCCGGGGAGCTCGGTAGCTGCCATGGGTGAGCAGCCGGTGATAGATGGCGGTGGTGCCGAGCATCCTCAGCAGATAGAGGGCCACCCCCCACAGGACCGCTCCTACACCGAGTCCAGTCCAGAGGAGCAGGGCGCAGCCCAGATGGATGAGAAGCATCAGCTTGGGGCCCAGGCCGTGCAGCAGCCGCCTCAGCAGGAAGGGGCGTTGGCCGCCCGCAACAAGGGTTGACAGAAAAGTCTCACGTCGAAGATCAATCCTAGGGAAGCGTCCCTAGGCGGTTGAGGCCTGCACCAGGGCCTCCCGCTGCGGGTGGTGGCGGCGAAAGTGGCGGTCTTGCTCGGCCCGGCGGCAGGTGAGCAGGAACAGGGGCATGGCGATGCCGAAGGTGTCTTCGAAGCGGCTCACCGTCTCCGCACTGCGCTGCAGGCCGCAGGCCAGGATGGCCCGTGTCAGCGAGCGACGCGGCTGCAGGGTGATGGCCGCGAACAGTCGATTGAGCCGATGGTGCTGCAGGGCTTCGTAGGGGGTCATGCCCCGCGACTGGTCAAAGCAGAAGTCGAGGCAGGCCTCGGAAATGCCCAGGGCGTCGGCCACCGCCGCCATGGCGATCGGACGCCGGAAATGGAGGGCGAAATAGTCCAGGGCCTGGCCCACCACCAGGCGGCTGAGGGCTGGACTCGCCGCTGGGCAATCCTTGGGGATGGCGCGGATCAACGGCAGGCCTCCTGATCCTGAAGGGATGACCTCGTCATAGACGGGGCTCGCCAGGGCCACCAGAGGGGCGGGCTGGAGTGGAACAGATCGATGCCTGCTGCAACGAATCGAATCAGGGCTTGCGGTCGGGGAGATCGCTGGGGCGCAGCACGATCACCACCGCGCCCACCACGATCAACAGAATCATCACCAGGCCCGCGCCGATCGGAAGGGCCACGTCTGGATCCATGGGACATTCCGGGCAGGGGACTTTTGCCATCCTGCCCAGAGGGAACTGAAGGTGCGAGCCAGCCGGCCTCAGCGCATGAACAGCATCTCCTGGTAGGTGGGCAGCGGCCAGGCGTCATCGTCGATGAGCTGCTCGAGACCATCGGCGGCGGCCCGGATCTTGAGCATCACCGGCAGCACCCCATCGGCGCAGTGGCGCAGGTGGGCATGAATGCCGTCGGGATGGACAGCCATGGCCTCCTCCAGGGCCGTGCAGCCCGCGAGCAGATCGCTGCCCAGGGACTCCATCGTCTTGAGCATGGAGGTGTCGGGGGACAGACCCACCTTCTCCTGGCTCTTGATCGAGAACGCCATCTTGCCCAGGGTGTCCGACACCGCCGGATAGATCTGGGTGCGGGCCATGCGCAGCAGCAGGCGGGCCTCCACCTCGATGGCCTGCACGTACTGCTCGGCATACACCTCGAAACGGCTCTCGAGCTCCAGCGGCGAGAGCACGCCCTGGCGCTCGAACAGGGCCCTCACGTCAGGCCGCTCCAGCACCGGCAGGGCATCGGCGGATGTGGGCAGGTTCTCGAGTCCCCGCTCCTCCACCGCCATGCGGTGCCACTCGTCGGAATAGCCATCCCCCCCGAACACCACATCACCGTGCTGATTCATGACGTCCTTCATCACCGCCAGGGCCGCCTCATCGAGGCTGCTGCCGGCGGCCATGGCGGCCTCCAGCTGGTCGTTCACCCACTCCAGGGAATCGGCCAGGATCGTGTTCAGCACCACCAGCGGACCGGCCACCGACTGGCCCGAGCCGACGGCCCTGAACTCGAAGCGATTGCCGGTGAAGGCGAAGGGTGAGGTGCGGTTGCGGTCGCCGGGATCCTTGTTGAGCTCGGGCAGGGTGTCGATCCCCAGGGACATCAACGCCGCCTGGGCCGAACCCTGCAGGTTGCCCGCGCGGATCTGCTGGAACACATCCTCCAGCTGGCTGCCCAGATACACCGAGATGATTGCCGGCGGCGCCTCATTGGCACCGAGGCGATGGTCGTTGCTGGCGGTGGCGATGGCCGCCCGCATCAGCGGACCGAACAGGTGCACGCCGCGGATCACGGCCGAACAGAACAGCAGGAACTGCATGTTCTCGTGGGGCGTGGAGCCGGGATCGAGCAGGTTGCCCTGGGTGGGATTGCCGATCGACCAGTTGACGTGCTTGCCGCTGCCGTTGACCCCGGCGAAGGGCTTCTCGTGCAGCAGGCAGCTGAAGCCGTGCTTCTTGGCCGTGCTCTTGAGCAAGGTCATCGTGAGCTGCTGGTGGTCGGTGGCCACGTTGGCGGCCTCGAAAAAGGGCGCCAGCTCGAACTGCCCAGGAGCCACCTCGTTGTGGCGGGTCTTGGCGGGAATGCCGAGGCGATACATCTGCCGCTCGACGTCCTGCATGAACACCTGCACCCGTTCGGGGATGGCGCCGAAGTAGTGGTCGTCGAACTGCTGGCCCTTGGCCGGAGGGGCTCCCACCAGGGTGCGGCCGGCGAGCTGCAAGTCGGGGCGCAGGGCGGTGAAGGCCGAATCCACCAGGAAGTATTCCTGCTCAGCACCGCAGCTGGAGTTGACCGTGGCGATTTCGGTTTCACCCAGCAGGGTCAGCAGGCGCTGGGCCTGCTTGTTCATGGCCTTGTTGGAGCGCAGCAGCGGGGTCTTCTTGTCGAGGGCCTCACCGGTCCAGGACACGAACACGGTGGGGATGCAGAGGGTGACCCCGTTGGGGGTCTCCATCAGATAGGCCGGGCTGGTCACGTCCCAGGCGGTGTAGCCGCGGGCTTCAAAGGTGGAGCGAATGCCGCCGTTGGGGAAGGACGAGCCGTCAGGCTCCCCCTGAACCAGCACCTTGCCACTGAATTCGGTGAAGGCCGAACCATCACCCTGGGCCGAGATGAAGCCGTCATGCTTCTCGGCGGTGAGGTTGGTGAGCGGGTAGAAGACGTGGGCGTAGTACAGGGCACCGCGGCCGGTGGCCCAGTCCTTCATCGCCTGGGCGACCACATCGGCCACGGAGGTATCGAGCTTGCTGCCTTCACGGATGCAGCGCTGGATCGACTTGAAGACGTTCTTCGGCAACGCCGACTTCATCTTCTCGAGCGTGAACACATCGCTGGCCCACAGCTCTTCGAGCGATGTGGCAGGCATGGTGGGCACCAGGGGCCGCGCCAGGATCGTGTCGATGGCGTGAAGCCGCGGGTTGGAAGGCATAGTCCGGAAATGGGCTGACGGCTAGCCAAGCCCGTCGACCACCCCCCCTAATGGCGCGATTGATACAACTCGTCGAAGTGCTTCTGGCTCACCGGGCCGGGCCATGACCTGAGGGGCTCGGCACCGCTGCGACCGATCACCAATGCTGAGCAATCAACTTTTCCGCCACTCCCCTCGTTTTTCCCCACTGGCCTGGGGGGTTTTCCCCAGGCTTCACGGCGGCCATCCGGCCCAGCGCCCCCCCTGGGACCAATCGGCGGGGAAAAGCGGTTCTCCCGTTGACGGCCCGGAGCCTGACCTGACGGGACCGGGCCTGGCCGCAACGGTTCTCCCGGAACACCCCATCCCCACTCACTTCTCAGCGTGCGTCCAGGCGGGATGGGGCCCCGGGCACCGCTTTGACGGCGGCCACTCGCCATGGCCTGATGGGGTCGAAGCGCGACCGAGCCCCTTGAACGACACCCCGTTGAGCCGCAGCCCGATGAGCCCCGTCCCCGACCACGCACCGGCCACCGTGTCGATCGAGAACCAGTTCCCCGAAGACCTGTTCGAGGCGATGGGAGAGTTTGTGCGCACCCATCCCCAATGGGACCAGTACCGCCTGATGCAGGCCGCCCTGGCGGGGTTCCTGTTCCAGCAGGGCTGCCAGGATCGGGCCGTGGCCCGTCACTATCTCGACGGACTGTTCCAGCGGGAGGGGGCCTCCGGCAAGCCGGGCACGGCCCCAGCCTGATCCACCTGCCTGCCGCGGCCATGACCCGTTCCTTTTCCTGGTGGGCCGTCCTCGGGCGCACCCTGCTCTGCCTGGTGTTCCTGCAATCCCTGCTGGGCAAGCTGGGGGGCTTCGCGGCGGTGGCGGCCCAGATGCAGCAGCGGGGGCTGCCCGTCCCGGGGTTGGTGCTGGCGGTGTCGATGGCCCTGATGGCCGTGGGCTCCGTGCTGGTGATCAGTGGCTGGCGTCAGCGCCTGGGAGCCACCCTGCTGCTGGTGTTCCTCGTGCCCGCCACCCTGGTGTTCCACACCGCCCTGGAGGATCCCCAGGAACGGATCCAGCTGTTCAAGAATCTGGCCATCATGGGGGGCCTGCTGCTGGTGATTGATCGGGAGGCGCCATCCGATCGGCCCGTTCGTCGGTAGTGGTTCCAGATCCGCTCCTTGCCCCGACGGCCATGGCGCCCCCGCACCCCCCATCCGCCCGGGGAACAACCGGTGCCTTCCGGAAGTCGGCGGCGCTGCACGCCGGCTCAGCTGACGCACCGGAGCTGGAGATCGACCACGGCGATCTGGCCTCCCTCTACGACGCCTACAGCCCGGCGGTCTATCGCCTGGCCCTGCGGCTCTGCCGCAGCAGCCACGCCGCCGAAGACCTGGTGCACGACGTGTTTCTGCGCTTCTGGCGGCAGGGCAGCTATGACCCCAGCCGTGGACCCGTGCTGGCCTATCTGCTGCTGCTCACCCGCTCGATGGCCCTGAACCGGCTGGCCCAGCAGCGCAACCGCTGGCAGATCGTGCAGCAGTGGTCCCACCAGCTGCTGGGCCACGAGCCCCCCAGCACCCAGCGCTGGGCCGAACTCACCGACCTGGGCGAGCGCATGGCCCTGGCCCTGGCGCAGATCGATCCCAAGCAGCGGCAGGTGCTGGAACTCGCCTACTACCAGGGCCTGAGCCAGTCTGCGGTGGCGGAGCGGCTGCAGATCCCCCTGGGCACGGTGAAGACCCGCTCCCGCCAGGGCCTGCTGGCCCTGCGGCGCCACATGGTCGACTTTCAGGCCGGTCCTGGCCCCGTGGACCAGCCCAGCACCCCCTCTCCCTCCCGGCGCCGCTGATGTCTGCACCCGATCTGACACCACCGACCGACAGCGCCCTCGATGAACTGCTGGCCGGCCACGCCCTGGGCGACCTCGATGAGGCCGAGCAGGCGGAACTGCAGCGTCACCTGGCTGCCAACCCGAGCCTGCAGGTGCGTCTCGACGAGCTCACCACCACCCTGCAGCTGCTGCCCCTGGCCCTGCCCAACCAGGAGCTTCCACCGGCGCGCCTGCGGCGGCGCCTGCTCAAACCGGCAACCCCCGCACCGGTCCGGCCGGCGGCGACACCGCGCCCCCGCTGGGCTGGACTGGCCATGGCCGCGATGGCTGGCGCTCTGGTGCTGATGGGCGTGCAGGTGCAGCAGCTGCGCCAGCAGCTGGCCGAGCGGCCGGCGACCAGCGGCGCGCCGGGCGATCCCCTGCCCGTGAGCCGCACCATGGCCCTCAAGGGCATGACCCCCAGCGGTGCCGTGAGCGGCCAGGTGGTGGTGCAGGCCGACCAGGGCTACAACCTGTTGCAGCTGAAGGGCCTGCCGGCTCCCCCACCCCAGCACGCCTACCGCCTCTGGGCCGAGGTGGACGGCCGCCAGGTGGGGTGTGTGCAGTTCGTGCCCGACCTGGCCGGCAGCGTGTCGATGCCGATCCCGACCGAACCCTCCAGCAGCGCCACCAAGCTGAGCATCAGCCTCGAACCCCTGCGCCCGGGGGGGGATCAGCCCCGGGGTCCGCGCGTCCTCACCAGCGTCTGATGTCCAGCGCATCCCTCGGCACCAGCACCAGTCCAAGCACCGGCACCAGCAGCGGCAGCAACGGGGTCTCGGCAGGCCCGCAGGGCTTTCCAGCCCTGCGGCGCCAGGCCCTCAGCTGCCTGCAGGTGAACCTGGGTTACCGCTGCAACCAGAGTTGCAGCCACTGCCACGTGGGCGCAGGCCCGACCCGCACCGAGAGCATGGACGCCGCCACCGCGGCCCTGATCCCCCAGGTGCTGAAGGCCAGGGGTCTGGGCAGCCTCGATCTCACCGGCGGCGCACCGGAACTGCATCCGCTGTTCCGTCAGCTGGTGCAGGAGGCGCGACAGCTGGGGGTGACGGTGATCGACCGCTGCAACCTCACCATCCTCAGCGAACCCGGCCAGGAGGATCTGGCGGCCTTCCTGGCCGACCAGGGGGTGGTGGTGGTGGCCTCCCTGCCCTGTTACTCCGCCGACAACGTGGACCGTCAGCGCGGCGATGGCGTGTTCGAGCGCAGCATTGCCGGCCTGCAGCAGCTGCAGGGCCTCGGCTACGGCCAGCCGGACTCGGGCCTGGTGCTGAACCTCGTCTACAACCCCCAGGGCGCCGCGCTGCCGCCGCCCCAGCAGCAGCTGGAGGCGCAATACAAGCAGGTGCTGGAGCGCGATTTCGGCATCCGCTTCAACCAGCTGTTCGCCCTGGCCAACATGCCGATCCAGCGCTTCGCGGCGGTGCTGCGGGTCAGCGGCCAGCTGGAGAGCTACCTCGAGCTGCTGCGCTCCAGCCATCGCGACGCCAACCTGGACGGGGTGATGTGCCGCTCGTTGATCAGCGTCGACTGGCAGGGGCAGTTGTTCGACTGTGACTTCAATCAGATGCTCGACCTGCCCGCCGGCGGCAGCGACAAGCCCAGGCCCCATCTCAGGGATCTGCTGCGGCTGGATCCCAGGCACCAGCCGATCGCCGTGGGCGAGCATTGCTTCGGCTGCACGGCCGGCAGTGGCTCCAGCTGCAGCGGCTCCCTGGCCTGACCCACCCGGACTCCCTCCTCTCCCCATGACCACCACCAGTGACCGGGCCGCCTGCGATGCTGCGCAGCCCGACCAGGACCTCAGCCGCCAGGTGCAGCATTACTACGGCACGGTGCTGAGCAGCACGGCTGACCTGCGCACCAGCGCCTGCTGCGACGCCACCGCCCTGCCGGCGGACCTGAAACCACTCCTGGCCCGCCTCCATCCCGAAGTGCTGGCCCGCTACTACGGCTGCGGCCTGGTGATGCCCCCCCTGCTGGAGGGCGCCCGGGTGCTGGATCTGGGCTGCGGCAGCGGCCGCGACGTCTACCTGCTCTCCCAGCTGGTGGGCCCCACGGGCAGCGTGGTGGGGGTGGACATGACCGCCGAGCAGCTGGCGGTGGCCCGGGAGCACCAGGGCTTCCATGCCGAGCAGTTCGGCTTTGCCAACGTGCAGTTGCTGGAGGGGCGGATCGAGCAGCTCGACGCCCTGGGCCTGGAGCCTGGCAGCTTCGATGTGGTGGTGTCCAACTGCGTGGTGAACCTGAGCACCGACAAGCTGGCGGTGCTGAGCGGCGTGCGCCGCTTGCTGCGGCCGGGGGGCGAGTTCTATTTCGCCGATGTCTATGCCGACCGGCGGGTGCCTGAGGCGCTGCGCCTCGATCCGGTGCTCTACGGCGAATGCCTCGGCGGCGCCCTGTACTGGAACGACTTCCTGCGCCTGGCCCGCCAGGCCGGCTTTGCCGACCCGCGCCTGGTGGAGGACCGCCCCCTGGCGATCACCGATCCGCAGCTGGCGGCCCGCACCGGCGAGCTGCAGTTCTTCTCAGCCACCTACCGCCTGTTCCACAGCGACAGCCTCGAGGACGCCTGCGAGGACCACGGCCAGGCGGTGATCTATCGCGGCAGCGTGCCGGGCCAGCCCCATCGGCTGGAGTTCGACAAGCACCACAGCATCGAGACGGGCCGTGTGTTCCCGGTGTGCGGCAACACCTACCGCATGCTGGCGGAGAGCCGCTTCGCTGAGCACTTCAGCTTCATCGGCGACTTCAGCCAGCACTACGGCCTGTTCCCCGGCTGCGGAGGGGCTCTGCCGTTCAGCTCCCAGGGCTCGGCCCCCTCCTCCACCCCGATCACGGAGCCGGGCGGCTGCTGCTGAGCGGCCCCTCACACTTCCCGACCGTCTCGATCGGCTGCTGGACGTGGGGTTGGACCGCGATCCCACCGGACCAGCCCTCCAGGAGCCGCGGACCAGCCTCCGCTGGCAGGAGCTGGAGCAACAGGTGGAGCGCTTGGTGGGGGTCTATGCAGGCCTGCCGCTCCAGCAGGGAGAACGGGTGGCATCTCTCATGCCCAACCGGCTGGGCCTGGTGATCACCCCACTCAACTACCGCTATGGGTGCCGGAGATGGACCATGCCCTGAAGGTCAGCGGGGCGGTGTTGTTGCTGTACCACCATGAGCACCGCGCCGAGCTGGACGCCACAGATCTGGCGGGATCACTTCCCCTGGGGCTGATGCATGACCGGAACCTCAATCCCCGGGACTTCTCCCCTGTGCGCCTCTGCCTCTCAGGTGGTGACAAGGTCCCGGTGCAGCTGCGGCGGGATTTCGAGGCCTCCGTGGCCTTTGCCATCGACGAGTGCCTCGCATGAGCGAGTGCGGGGTCGCCACGGTGTCGCCCCCCTCCGGGGAGAACCGGATCGGTTCAGTGGGCCGGGTCTGGCTGCGTTCAGCTTCTGCGATGACGGGCTACTGGGACAACCCCTCCGCCATAGCCGAGACACTCCTTGGGGGCTGGCTGGACACCGGCGACGAGACACGGGCCGATGCAGACGGCTATCTCTGGTTCTGTGGTCGGCGCAAGCAGAGCATCGTGCACGACGGCTCCAAGATCTGCCCCCAGGATGTGGAGAAGGCGTTGTGCGAACACCCTGCCGTGGAACTGGCCGGTGCAATCGGCATCCATGACGAGATGCATGGCGAGAACGTGCTCTCTTCCATCACGCTCCAGCAGGTTGCCCCAGTGCCATCAAGGTGTGACTTGATCCGCTTTGCCCGCGAACGCATTGGCTACAAGGCTCCCGAGGAGATTGTGGTGCTCAGGGAGATTCCCCTGAACCCCAGTGGCAAGGTCGACCGCGTTGCGCTCAAGCAAGTGCTGACCGACTGACAGATCACTGACAGACCTCAGCCGTCCCGCTCAGGTCACTTGTTGAGATCCGGTCATGGCGGAGAGTCAGCGCTGATGGTCACGAAGGACGGGCAAGCTTTCCGATTCGGACTCAAGGAACCCTTCAACATCCCCATGCGTCAGCGTCATCAGGGCTCAGGCCTGGCCTGGCCTGGCTGTCCTCCAAGCGGGAGGGAGAGGCTGAGGGGGGGGGTCGAGGTAGGGCTGAAAGCTGTAATGGAGGTAGAAGCTCTTCGAGGCATCGCCTATGGCATCGACGATCAGGGCATAGCCGCCCACAGATTGTCGAACCTGCAGACGGCGCTCAACGGCAAGGCCGACCAGCAGCGAGCCGATCCCCTCCCCACGCCAGCGCAGATCCCTGGCCAGACGACCCATGCGAAAGCAGGGGATCGGCTCGCCGCTGTCGAAGTTGGAGCGGTTGTGGCGCCTGGGATAGGGACACCGCTCAATCACGCTGGATGGCCTCTGCTGCCTTCTGCTTGGCGGCAGGTCGCACGAACGCAGCCACAGAGATGCCCTCGAGAGCGTCAGCCATCACGAACAGCTGTTTGTCGCTGCTGGACAGCTTGAGATCGGGGCGATCGGTAGCGGAAATAGGCCACAGGTACCCGACATTAATGCTATGGCAAAAAGCAGTACCGACACCGCAGGTGCCTTCTCGGCCCCGCGGAGGTCGGACTCCTCCCGCTCTGGAGCATCTATCTCAGGCTGGTCATGGCGGAGCGCAACCACCCTTCTTGGGAAGGATCCAGGAAGCGGCCATGAGGTTGCTGCGGGTGGAGAGCGCTGATGTGCTCGGCAGCATTGCCCGCATCGTCGCCGAGCGGCGGATCACCCAGATCGTGATGGGACAGACCCTGCGCTCAAGGCGCCAGGCGGTGCTGCGGCGCACCCTCTCCGAGCGTCTGCAGCACTGCCTGAAGGGGCTTCAAGTGGATCTGCACCTGATCTCGGATCCGCCGATGGCCGCCAGCAAGCAGGACGAGTGAGCCGGCGCTGCTCACCGCATCGGTGGTAGGGATTGGCGCTGCCGCCTTCGGCGCAGGTACCCGACCAGAAGCAGCAGCCCGGCGGCCACCAGCGTGATCGCCACGATGGACCCCAACGGCTTCAGCCAGGTCATCACCCGGCCGTAGCTGGCTCCAAGCGCCTGCCCCGCCAGGGTGAGCGCCAGGATCCAGATCAGGCTGCCCGCGGTGGTCCAGGCCAGGAACAGGGGCTGCGGCATCAGCTCGATGCCGGCCGGGAGCGACACCAAGGTGCGTACGCCCGGAATGATGCGGCCCCAGAACACCACCGCCACGCCATGGCGGTTGAACCAGCGGCGGCTGCGGGCCAGATCCTCCGGCCTCAGGCCGAACCAGCGGCCGTGTCGCTCCAGCCAGCGCTCGAGGCGCTTCTCGTTGACCATCCTGCCGACGCCATACCAGAACCAGGCCCCCAGCACCGTGCCCAGCAGTCCGGCGAGGACGGTGGGCACCACCTCCAGCTTCCCCTGCTGAATCAGGAACCCCGCCAGGGGCATCACCACCTCCGAGGGGATCGGCGGCACCACGTTCTCCAGCAGCATCACCAGGGCGATGGCGCCGTAGCCCAGCAGGGGGGTGGTCTCGACCGCCGCCAGGATCAGCTGCGGCACCTGTTCGATCACGGACAGCATGGAGGGAATCAACCCTGAACGGCAGGGGAATCGGAGGTGGCACTGCGCCACCACAGCCGCACGATCCTGTCCGTTTCCAGAACCACGAAGAACACCAGGCTCACCCCCACGCAGACCAGCAGATCCTCGGCCGCCAGGGGCACCGTGCCGAAGAAACTGGCCAGGGGTTGCTGAAAGGATTGACCTGGATCAGGGGGCGGTCGCTGCGGGCCGAGAGGGCCTGGCCCATGTGGGCCAGGCAGAGGGTGGTGAACACCATCGTCTTCCAGGGCCCGTCGGGCCCCTGGGTGCGGTAGCTCCACACCATCAGGGCGATCACGATCAGGGCGAAGATCACACCGACCCTGAGGATGTCCCGGCCGATGCCGCGGGCGAAGATCGATTCGCCGGGGCGGGCCGGCTGCCGGTCCGTCAGGCCGGCCTCAACGGGCTCGAGGGCCAGGGGGCAAGCAGCAACAGAGCGGTGCACGTGGGGTGCAACGGATCCGAATCCAGGGGGCATGTTGGTGAGGAGCGTCCAGCGGCGGCGGATCTGCCAGCCACTCACCACGCCGGTCGCGGCTGGATGCCTCACTCCTCTCGGTTGGAGCCGGCCTCGGGTTGATCCGCAGACTGAGGGGTGGTGGGCGACGGATTCAGCTCCACCCCGACCGCGCGGCAGGCCGCGATTGGATCCACATCCGGTGCCAGGCCCAGAGCCTTGCGCAGGGCCTCCATCTGGGTGAGCGACTGCATGTCGAGGTTGGCGCCAGCCTGCTGACAGGCCAGGCGCTGCAGAGCCTGGGTATCCGGAGGGCCGCAGGAGGCCAGAACAAGCGATGCTGCCGCGAACGCCACGGCCCGGATCAGGAGCTGGAAAGCCGGCATGGAGTCTGGTTGGGAGTGGCGCACGGTTGAAGTTAGGGAGAACGGCGCGCCTCCCGCCATGCCAGTACCTGCCAGCTGAGGAACACCATCAACGCAGGCACGATCACCACCAGCACGAGCAGGCGGAATTCGTCGGAATAGCCCGGCGCGATGCTCAGCAGCAGCTGCTCCACCAGATAGGCGCCGTACAGCGCCACCAGCACTCCCCCTTCCAGGCGCGTGATCACCCCCTGGGTCCAGAAGATCGGCAGGCAAGCGATGGTGGTGAGCACCATGATCGGCAGGTCGCGCTGGATCATCACCGGATCCACCCCCAGGCCCCGGGTGCCGGACACGGTGGCGCAGAGGCCCAGGATCACCAGCTGGTTGAGCAGATTGCTGCCCACTACGTTGCCGATAGCCAGGTCGGCCTTGCCCCGGTAGGCCGCCACCAGAGAGGTGATCAGCTCCGGCATCGAGGTGCCGGCGGCCACGATCGTGAGGCCGATCACGGTGGTGCTCACCCCCAGGGCCAGAGCCGCCGCCGTGGCGCCCTGCACCAGCAGCTGGGATCCACCCACCAGCAACGCCAGGCCTGCCGCCAGCTTCACCGCGGCCACCTGGGGGGTGCTGCGCTCGGAGGCGTCGATCTCGTTGCCTTCCTCCGGATTCTCCCGGGCGGTGCGCATCTCCCACACGATGTTCATCACGGTCGCCACGAGCAGGGCCGTACCCGCCTGCCAGGTGACGCGTCCGCCCGAGGCCATCCCCCACACCGCCATCGACACCCCCAGCAGCAGGGGCACATCACGCCGCACCAGGCGGCTCTGAACGCGCAGGGGCATGATCATGGCGCTGAGGCCGAGCACCACCAGCACGTTGAAGATGTTGCTGCCCACGATGTTGCTGACTGCCAGGTTGTCGGCACCGGCCATGCCGAGATTCCCCTGGATGGTGGAAATCAGGCTCACGAACAGCTCCGGGGCGCTGGTGCCCAGCGACACCACCGTGAGGCCGATCACGATCTGTGGGATGCCCAGCAGCAGCGAGAGGGCCACGGACCCGGCCACGAACAGCTCTCCACCACCGAAGAGCAGAGCGATGCCCAGAACGATCTGGACACCGCTCACCAGGGAAGACGACACGGGGTCGCAACAGCGGGTTTTCGATTCTGCTTGATGGCTTCATCGGTGCGCCGTTAGCGCGACGTGGTGCTTAGCTTGCGCTCGCGAAGGCCCGTCCCCTCTGCCGTGCCCGCCATGTCCGCTGCCGACGCCGGGTTCGACCTGCCGGCTCTCCAGCCCTTCCTGGCGGAGGTGGAGTCCGTGCTGCTGCCGGAGCTGCTGCTCCACAGCCCCGACCCGCGCGACCCGGTGGTGGTGAAGCGGCTGCCCCGGCCTTGGTGCATCCTCGGTACCGGAAACTTCGCTGCGGTGCTGCTGCATCCGCGCCACTGTCAGCTGGTCGTGAAGGTCTACGCCCCAGGTCGCCCGGGCCTGGCCGAGGAAGCCGAGGTGTACCGCCGCATCGGCAACCATCCGGCCTTTTCCCGCTGCCATCACGTCGGCGCCGGCTACCTCGTGCTCCAGCGTCTGCTCGGCCACACCCTCTACGACTGCGTCCGACTGGGAATCCCGATTCCGCCCCAGGTGCTGGACGACGTGGACGCCGCCATCGCCCATGCCGAGAGCCGGGGCCTGCACGGGCACGACGTGCATGGCCGCAATGTCGTGCAGCACCGTGGCCGGGGCCACATCGTGGACATCTCCGACTTCCTCGACCCCACCCCTTGCCGGGCCTGGCGGGATCTGCGCTGGGCCTACCACGTGCTGTATCGGCCCCTGATCGCGCCCACGGGGCTGCGGGCGCCTGGGCCCCTCCTGGCCTTGGTGCGGCGGGGCTACCGGGTGTTCCGCCGGCTTCGGCCTGCCGGCGGCTTCAGCAGCAGCCACGGCCACTCTCCTCCAGCGCCGACTGCCCCCCGTCCGCCGGTGGGCTCGATCTGAAGGGCAGGGTTCAACCGCAGCCCAGGATGGGTCCGAAACGGCGGCCGAAATCCCCGATGAAGTCGAAATGGGGAGCGAAGCGGGTTTCGGCCAGCATGCGGTTGGTGTCGCCGCACCTGGGAAACATCTGTCCCGTTTCATGTCGGTGCTGCTCGACGACTCGGAGCAGGTGCCCCCGGCATTCACATGGCAGTGGCTGCCGCTATGGCTGCAGCGGTAGCCCAGGTTCACCTGCAGGCAGGTGAGCGCCAAGCGCCGAAGGGGCGGGAAGCGGCTGGCCGCCGCCTGTGCTGCGGCCGGGTGTGCGGAGGAGCCGTTGAAGGGGGCGGTCACAGGGTGCGCTCCGCCGGCAGCGTGCCGGACGGTGCGGGTCTCAAGGCCATCTGCTGCCGCAGCGGATGCACCTGCAGACCGGTCACGAGTAGGCCACCGGCGAGGGCGACAATCACCAGCTTGCCCAGGGCGGCACGGCAGCAGATTCCCCCGGCGGCGGAGGCACGCCGCCTCACTCCCGAGCAGCTGGAACGCCTGGTGGGGCACCACCCCATGGGGTGCCCCCCGGTGTGGTCGTGGTCAGCGCTGAAACCCCTCGCCGTCTGGGTCTTCCCCCCGCGCTGGGTCTCATCAATAGTGAGGTGGAGGCTCTCGCTGCGCACCCGGAACCTGTAGGGGCATCCCGCGAGACACAGCCGCTCGAGCGATTGGACCAGGACGCTGCGCGGTCGCATCGGGGTGGACAGATGACCGAACTGGACCCCTTCACCCTGCCCGGGCCGGGCTGTCAGCGTTTGTGAGTACTGACAGACAATCCCATCAACAGGCCCCTACGGCCTGCAACCTGCCTCAACTTCCGTGACCACTGGTTTAGCTCAAACCCTTTGACTCACAGGGGATCTGAGCCAAGAAACAAGGTGACAGCTGAATGGGTCGCCTGAGATTCGAACTCAGGACCAATCGGTTAAAAGCCGAGTGCTCTACCGCTGAGCTAGCGACCCGCGCCCGTGGGCACCCATGGAACGTATCACCCCATGGCGACCTCCTCCAAGCCACGCAGGGGCCACGTTCTGGAGGCCGAAAATGGCGCCGACCCAGGCTTTCGACCATGGTTCCCTTCCCCTGGCCCGACCCCCTCATCCACCCCGACGCCTGGGTCGCCCCCAGTGCCGTGGTGATCGGCGCGGTGGAGCTGGCTGAGGGGGCCAGCCTGTGGCCCACCGCCGTGGCCCGCGGCGATCTCTGCGAGATCCGCATCGGTGTCGGCAGCAATGTGCAGGACGGCGCCGTGCTGCACGGCGATCCTGGCCAGCCCGTGCTGATCGGCGCAGGGGTGACCGTGGGGCACCGGGCCGTGGTGCATGGGGCCACCCTGGAGGACGGCTGCCTGATCGGCATCGGCGCCGTGGTGCTCAACGGCGTGCGGGTGGGGGCGGGGGCCCTGGTGGCCGCCGGGGCGGTGGTGACCCGCGACGTGCCACCGGGCACCCTGGTGATGGGGGCCCCGGCCCAGGTGAAACGCCCCCTCAGCGAGGAGGCGATGGCCGAGCAGCTGGAGCATGCCGATCGCTACAGGGCGCTGGCCATGGTCCATGCCGGGCGTGGAGGCACCTAACAAAACCAATCAGAGCGACAGCCCGCAGACACCACGGTGGCGGCCTGTCCTTAAGATCGCCACACTTCCCTCTGCCCTCCATGGACGCTCGGCTGGTGCTGGTTGCCGCTCCGATCCTGCTCGCTGCCGGCTGGGCCGTGTTTCACATCGGCCGCGCTGCCGTGGGTCAGCTGCAACTGATGATCAGGCGCGCCCGCGCCTGAGTTCACGGCAGACGCAACCGGTTTCTCCGTGCCCCCAGAGCAACCTGTGATCACCGTGGTGGGGGCCGGATTGGCGGGCACTGAAGCCGCCTGGCAGATCGCCAGCGCAGGTCTGCCCGTTCGACTGGTGGAGATGCGTCCCCTGCGACGCTCGCCAGCCCACCACAGCGCCGAGTTCGCCGAGCTGGTGTGCAGCAACAGCTTCGGGGCCCTCTCCAGTGACCGGGCCGCCGGCCTGCTCCAGGAGGAGCTGCGCCGGCTCGGATCCACCGTGATCGGCACCGCCGATCGGCACGCGGTGCCCGCCGGCGGTGCCCTGGCCGTGGATCGGGGCCGCTTCAGTGCCGCCCTCACCGCCGCCCTGGAACGCCACCCCCTGATCACGGTGGAGCGGGGCGAGCAGCGCTGCCTCCCCGGGCCCGACGAGATCGGCGTGCTGGCCACGGGCCCGCTCACCAGCGATGCCCTGGCCGACGACCTGCGCGCCTTCACCGGCCGGGCCGACTGCCACTTCTTCGATGCCGCCAGCCCGATCGTGGAGGGCGAGGGCCTCGATCTCTCCGTGGCCTTCCGCGGCTCGCGCTACGACAAGGGCGACGCCGATTACATCAACTGCCCGATGAGCGAGGAGCAGTATCGGGTCTTCCGCCAGGCCCTGCTGGAGGCCGAGCAGGCCGAGCTCAAGGACTTCGAGACCCAGAGCGCCACCTTCTTCGAGGGCTGCCTGCCGATCGAGGAGCTGGCCCGCCGCGGCGAAGACACGATGCGCTACGGGCCGCTCAAGCCGATCGGGCTCTGGGATCCCCGCTGGGGCGACCTGCACGACAGGGAGGTGCGCCGCACCCGGCGGGCCCATGCGGTGGTGCAGCTGCGCCAGGAGGACCGCGACGGCCGGCTCTGGAACCTGGTGGGCTTCCAGACCAACCTGAAATGGGGTGAGCAGAAGCGGGTGTTCCAGCTGATCCCGGGGCTGGAGAACGCGAGCTTCGTGCGCTTCGGCGTGATGCACCGCAACACCTTCCTGGAGGCCCCCCAGCTGCTGGAGAGCACCCTCCAGTTCCGGCAGCGCCCCACCCTGCTCGCCGCCGGTCAGATCACCGGCACCGAGGGCTACGCGGCGGCCGTGGCCGGTGGCTGGCTGGCCGGCACCAATGCGGCCCGGCTGGCCCGGGGGCTGGAGCCTCTGCGGCTGCCGCCCACCACCATGGCTGGGGCGATGCTCCACTTCATCGCCACGGCGCCCAGCGGCAAGTTCCAGCCGATGCCGCCCAACTTCGCCCTGATGCCGGACTTGCCCCAGCGCATCCGCGACAAGCGCCGCCGCTACGGCGCCTACCGCGATCGGTCCCTGGCGGATCTGGAGCCCTTCTGCGGCACAGCCGGGACGCCCCGGCACTCCCAGTCCGGTCGGGGTGGCCTGCCACCGGCCAAGCCGAGGTGACCCCCGACTACACCACCGACCAGCGTCTCCAACCTCGTCACCTTCAACTGGAAGACCTTCGGCGATCAGCGGGTGCGGACCCTCGATCTGCGCCAGGCCCTCAGTGCCACAGGCGGCCAGTTGAAGCTGCTGCCGATGGGGCCCCAGCAGCCCGATGCGGTGAGCCCCACCCTGGAGGTGCGGCTCAACTGAGCGGCGCTCGGTCCTAGGGTCGCGCCCTGTTGCGAGCGACACCACGGTGGACCGGCCAGAGTGGGATGCGATTGTGATCGGCTCCGGCATCGGCGGGCTGGTCACCGCCACCCAGCTGGCCGCCAAGGGCGCCAAGGTGCTGGTGCTGGAGCGCTACCTGATCCCCGGCGGCAGCGGCGGCAGCTTCAGGCGCGAGGGTTACACCTTCGATGTGGGCGCCTCGATGATCTTCGGCTTCGGCGAGAAGGGCCACACCAACCTGCTCACCCGCGCCCTGGCTGATGTGGGCGAGCACTGCGACACGGTGCCCGATCCAGCCCAGCTGGCCTACCACCTGCCCGGCGGCCTGGAGGTGGCGGTCGCCCGTGACTACGACACCTTCATCGCCGATCTCACCGCCCTGTTCCCCCACGAGGCCAAGGGCATCCGCGCCTTCTACGACACCTGCTGGCAGGTGTTCCGCTGCCTCGATGCGATGCCGCTGCTGTCGCTGGAGGATCCCGCCTACCTGGCCAAGGTGTTCTTCAAGGCGCCCCTGGCCTGCCTGGGGCTGGCCCGCTGGCTGCCGGAGAACGCCGGGGCAGTGGCGCGGCGCCACATCCGCGATCCGGCGCTGCTGAAGTTCATCGACATGGAGTGCTTCTGCTGGTCGGTGATGCCGGCGGATCTCACGCCGATGATCAACGCCGGCATGGTGTTCTCCGACCGCCACGCCGGCGGCATCAACTACCCCCGCGGCGGCGTCGGCACCATCGCCGAGAAGCTGGTGGCGGGCCTGGAGCGCCACGGCGGCACGATCCGCTACCGCTCCCGCGTCACCCGGGTGCTGCTCGAGAATGGCCATGCGGTGGGGGTGGAGCTGGCCGATGGCGACCAGATCCGCGGCCGCCGGGTGGTGAGCAATGCCACCCGCTGGGACACCTTCGCGGGGGAGGATTCGCCCCGCAGCACCTTGGTGGAGCTGGCCGACACCCCCGCCGCCGAGGCCACCTGGCGGCGCCGCTACAAGCCCTCCAGTTCCTTCCTCTCCCTGCACCTGGGCATCGATGCGGCCGCGGTGCCCGAGGGCTTCCACTGCCACCACCTGCTGCTGGAGGCCTGGGAGGAGATGGAGGCCGAGCAGGGCGTGGTGTTCGTGTCGATGCCGACGCTGCTCGATCCCTCCCTGGCTCCTGAGGGCCGCCACATCCTGCACACGTTCACCCCCAGCGCCGTCGGGGCCTGGAGCCAGCTCAGCCCCGGCGCCTACGCCGCCAAGAAAGAGGCCGATGCGGCCCGCCTGATCCAGCGGCTGGAGTCAATCCTGCCCGGCCTCAGCGGCGCCATCCGGCACCGGGAGATCGGCACCCCCCGCACCCACCGGCGCTTTCTGGGCCGCAGCGGCGGCAGCTACGGGCCCGTGCCGGCCCTGCGGCTGCCGGGGCTGCTGCCGATGCCCTTCAACCGCACCGGCGTGGACGGGCTCTACTGCGTGGGTGATTCCTGCTTCCCCGGCCAGGGCCTCAACGCCGTGGCCTTCAGCGGCTTCGCCTGCGCCCACCGCATCGGTGCCGACCTCGGCCTCAATCCCTGGGCGCTGCCGGCCTGAGCCCCCGGCAGCCACGTCGCCGCCGGCAGTCTTCATAACGTGAGTGGCCACAGCCGCTCCCTGAGATGCCCAGCAGCTCGCCCCCGCCTGAGCAACCAAGCGCCGCCCAGCTGGCCCGCTACCTGGAGCAACGGGGCGACCTCAGCAAACCCTGGCTGCTGCAGATGCTGCGTCTCGCCAAGCTGAAGGAGACGAAGCAGGAGCTGGCCCCGGAGGAGTATCTCGAGCGTCTCCAGGAGGCCCACGCCGATCTGATGCGTTTGGGCGCGTTCTGGAAGGGGCGCGAACAGGAGGTGTTCAGCGGCGCCTACAGCCCGTCAGCGCTGTTGGAACCTCTGCCCGGATCGCCTGAGGACCGATGACCCCAGCGACGCACCGCTACCCGATGGCGCCGCTGATCCGCTTCACCCTGCTGGCCCTCTACCTGGCCCTGGTGGTGCCCTTGCCGGCCCTGGCCCCCGGTGGCGCTGCCACCGCACTGCTGCTTCTGGCTCTGGCAGCTGGCCTGGTCCTGGTCATGGCTCTCACGAGCGAACGGGTGGAGCTCGATGGGGAGGGGATCCGGGTGGGCCATCCCCGCTGGTGCAGCTGGCTGCTGCGCAGAGGCTGGAGCCTCAACTGGAGCAGCATCACCGCCCTCACGCCGGTCACCACCAGCCAGGGGGGCCGCGTGTACTACGTGCGCTCCAGCGATGGCTCGGCCTGGCTGCTGCCCCAGCGCGTGGCTCGCTTTCCAGACTTCCTCAATCGCTTCGCAGCGAGCAGCGGCCTGACCATCGCCGGCATCGGTCGAATCAGCCCACCCTGGACCTACCAACTGCTGGCAGCACTCAGTGGTGTGATGCTGGCCGGCGAACTGATCTGGGCGCTGGTGTCAAGCCAGGGAGTTGACCGGGTTGGCCAGGGGTGAACCGACCGGCAGCAGGTCAGGCCCTGCCGCCGGATGCTCGGGCAGGGTGTCAAGGCTGAAGCGGTAGCCCTGCTGACGCACGGTGTCGATGCCGCCGCCCTCTCCAAGGCCGGCCTGCTCCAGCTTGCGGCGCAGGGTGAGCACCTGGGTATCCACGGAACGGGGGCCGCCGCTGAACGGGGGCCAGGCCATGCGCAGCAGTTCCTGGCGGCTGCGCACCACCCCAGGCGGCATCAACAGCGCACAGAGAAGGGCAAACTCGCGCGGACTCAGCTCCACGGGCTGGTCGCGCAGGGTGACCTGGCGCAGCAGCAGGTGCACCTCCAGGGGACCCACGCAGACCTGCTCCTGCAGGCCGGTGGAACTGCGCCGCAGCAGGGTGCGGCAGCGGGCGGCGAGCTCCTCAAGCCCGAACGGCTTGCGCAGCACGTCGTCAGCGCCGGCATCGAGCAGGGTGACGACGGGCTCGGAGCCGGAGCGGGCGGTGAGCACCATCACCGGGCAGCGCAACTGGCTGGCCAGGCGTAGCGCACTGCTCTCATCCAGCAGTTCGGCACTGATCAGCAGATCGGGCGACTGGTCGCGGCACACCTCCAGGGCCTCCTTTGCCGTGGCGACGGCGGCAGCCAGATGGGAGTCCTGCCGCAGGCGCTGGGCCAGAACGGTGCGGAGGGTGGCGTGGGGATCAACCACCAGCACACGCTTGGCCAGATCGGAGGCAGGCTGCAGCAAAGGGGGTGGTTCGGTGGGCACCGCTGTGGGGGTCAAGACCCTGAGTCGCTCCAACCTAACTGCCCTGTCGAGACCCGACACGTATCAGCCACTGCTGTCAACAGGCGAGCCGGCTGGTTCGGTGGTCCGCTGCGCGCCCATCCACGATCATGGCCAGAATGGCAACCAGGGTCAGCCCTCACCATGAACGCGCTTCAGCACCCCGACGCCATCCGCCACTTCCAGTCGCTGTGTGACGCCTGCCAGGAGCTTTCGCACCGGCACCACGGCCCAGGGGACCTGCGGCTCTATGCCGATGGCTACCTGCACGCGCTGCGCCGCACGTCAGTACTCGATCCCCTGGCGCTGCGGCGCTTGGAGGAGCTGGTGGAGCGCTGGATTCTCGACCCCTCCAGCTTCATCGGCCCGGACGGCGACCTGAGGGCGCTCTACGAGAGCGGCTACGAAACCGGCCGCCGTTGAGCCGATCACGGCGGGCCGCTGGCCGTTCGTTGGGACGGTCAGCTGGCGAGGGCCACGGCCAGCTGCTCCTTGAGCTCCCCGGAGTTGTACATCTCGATCAGGATGTCTGAACCGCCGATGAATTCCCCGTTCACATACACCTGGGGAATGGTGGGCCACTCGGAGAACTCCTTGATGCCCTGGCGGATCTCAGCATCGGAGAGCACATCGAAGCTCTCGAAGGGCACGCCCAGGGCGTTGAGGATCTGCACCACGTTGTTGGAGAAGCCACACTGGGGCATCAGCTTGGTGCCCTTCATGAACACCACCACCGGGCTGCTGGTGACCAGGGTTTGAATGCGCTGCTTGACAGAAGCGTCCATGAAATTCAGCTAGGGATTGAGGTTTGCAGGGCCAGGGCATGGATCGCCTCGCTGGCCAGTTCCTGGCGCAGGGCGCCATACACCAGTTGATGCTGGCGGATTCTGGTGAGGCCGGTGAAGGCCGTGGAGACCACCGTCACCTGGAGATGGTCACCGCCGCCGGTGAGATCCTCCACCGCGATCTGGGCATCGGGCATGGCGCGCTGGATGGCGGCCTTGACCTCGTCAGGTTGCACCATGGGGCGGTCGTCGCAACGGCGGGAATCTAGGGGGTTGTCCGGCTCAGCTGGCCGCTGCCGCCTGGCCGGCCGTGTAGGGCGTGGTAGCAAAACCGATCTCCAGCAGCATCTGGTAGGCCTTGCGGCCTTCCTCGGTGGTGGGAGTCATCACCTTGACCACCTCCACCAGCAGGGGCACGGCCACCTCCGGCTCGTTCTGCCGGCGGAACAGGGCCGCCAGCCGCAGGTTGGTCTGGGCCATCAGCTCCAGGGCCTCTCGCCCCTTCTGATCCATCTCGCGCGGGATGCGGGCGTCGAGGCCCCGGAACGAGCCGCTCAGATCGCGGTAGAAGCCCAGCAGGCGGCGGCAGTAGTCGCGGGCGAGATCGAAGTTGCGGCGCGCCTCGGTGAGATTGCCGCTGGCGGCAGCAGCATCGCCCTGGGCCAGCAGTTTCCTGACGGCATTGAGGCTGATCGGGCTCTGGGTCCCTGCGAGGGTGCGTTCAGGCTCCTGCTGGGCCAGGACCGGAGTCGCCGCGAGGGGCGCGAGCACGGCCGTCAGGGCCAGAGCAGTTCCGCACAGACGGCGGTGGAGCCTATGCACGGCAGAGGATGTCATGGTGGCGAAACTCTAAGGGGACTGGTCTGGAGCACCGGATGGCTCTGGGCCGCCGTCCTGGGCCATCCCCGGACAGGATCTCGGCCTCGATGGCAGGCCGAGGCTCTCGGCCGCCTGGCTCTCCAGCAGCGTCATGGCAGCGGCGAGCTGGGCCGTGAAGGCCTTCGCCGCCTCTCGGCCCTCGCCCTGAATGCGCATCGGCGCACCGAGATGCAGCGCGCCGCTGGCACAGGGGAGGGCCAGGCTGTGGCTGTAGGCAATGCCCACGGGCACCACCGGAACCTGCACCCCTTTGCTGGCCGCCAGCAGAGCCAGGCGCGCCAACCCCTGCTGCAGCCGGGGCACGGCGGGCTCCCGTCGGATGCGCCCCTCCGGAAACACCACCAGCTGTTCGCCGGCCTCCAGCAGCTCCACGGCATAGCGCAGGCTGGCCAGGGAAGGCCGCAGCTGGTTCACCGCAAAGCAGCCGAGCCGCCGCAGAAACCAGCCCTGCAGCCCCCGCATCTCATCAATGGTCACCATGAAGCGACAGTCACGGCCGCTGACGCGGCGACCCGCCGCGTAGGGCAGCAGCAGGGCGTCCCAGCGGGCCTTGTGGGTGGGGGCCAGCAACACCGGGCCGCTGGCGGGCAGGAACTCCTGGCCCTGCACCTCCAGGGAGCGGAACCAGAGGGGCAGGGCCAGATCCTGGGTGGCCACCATCGCCACAGGAGCCAGCCAGGGGCTGATGCCATGGCAGACGCTGCGCTCCCTTGAGCGCGCGGGGAGCTGGGCAGAGCCGGCATCGGCGCGACTGAGACGGCCCGGGCCCTCGGATTCAGCCTCCGGTCGGGCCATTGTTGCTGCTCGCTCCCGGGTCGAGATCATTCAGGCAAGCTACGGACCCACTCCCGCTTGTCGCCGCCCGGGCGGGCAGTTGAGCCTGCGGCCCATCGGGGGCAGCGCGATCGCCCCAGGGCTGCTCCATAGGATCCAAAGGGCCCCTATCCGCTGCCATGGCCAGCCTCGGCGTCAACATCGACCACATCGCCACGGTGCGCCAGGCCCGGCGCACCGTGGAGCCCGACCCGGTCACCTACGCCCTGCTGGCCGAGCTGGGTGGGGCCGATGGCATCACCGTGCACCTGCGCGAAGACCGCCGCCACATCCAGGACCGTGACGTGGAGCTGCTGCGCCAGACCGTGCGCAGCCGCCTCAATCTGGAGATGGCGGCCACCGCCGAGATGGCCGCCGTGGCGCTGCGCCTGCGCCCCGACATGGTGACCCTGGTGCCCGAGAAGCGGCAGGAGGTGACCACCGAGGGCGGCCTCGACGTGGCCGGCCAGGGCGCGGCGCTGACGGATCTCGTGGGCCGGCTGCAGCAGGAGGGCATCGGCGTGAGCCTGTTTGTGGATCCCGTGGCGCAGCAGCTGGAGGCCAGCCGGGCCTGCGGCGCCCGCTGGGTGGAACTGCACACCGGGGCCTACGCCGACGCCGCCTGGAGTGAGCAACCCCGGGAGCTGGCCCGGCTCTGCGAGGCCAGCTTCATCGCCCGCAGCCTGGGCTTGAGGCTGAACGCCGGCCATGGCCTCACCTACCAGAACGTGGAGCCGGTGGCGGGGATCGAGGCGATGGAGGAACTGAACATCGGCCACAGCATCGTGGCCAGGGCCCTGGCCGTGGGGCTGACGCAGGCCGTGCGCGAGATGAAGGCGCTGGTTCAGAATCCGCGCCGCGACCCCCTGTTCGGCAGCCTGCAGCCATGAGCACTTACCACTTCGTTGCCGCCAGCGAGTCGTTCCTCACGGTGGAAGAGCCCCTGGAGGAGGTGCTGCGCGAGCGGGTACGCCACTACGGCGAACAGGGCAAGGCGATCGATTTCTGGCTGGTGCGCCGGCCGGCCTTTCTGGAGGCCCCTGAGCTCGCCGCCAGCACCAGCACCGTGCCCAGGCCGGCTGCAGCGGTGCTCTCCACCGACGAGAAGTTCATCACCTTCCTGAAGCTGCGGCTGGAGTTCGTACTGGTGGGCCAGTTCGAGGCCCCCAGCAGCGCCATCGCCGATCCCCTGGCCAGCCTGGCCTGAGCCGGTTCAGAACAGCCCGAAAAAGCGCTTGCGCTCGGGCGGCGCGGCTGGGTCTGGGTCTGCCGGGCTCGAGGCCGGCTCGGGCCTGGCCCGTCCCTGGCCCCCATCCTGCTGATAGCGGGGCTTGTTGTCGCCGATGGTGAGCAGGGCCTCCTTGTTCTTCCACCACACCCAGTCACGAATCGGCGGCGTGTCGCGCAGCTGCTCGCGGCTGAGGCCCAGACCGAGCTTGGCGGAGGCGTTGAGCAGCACATCGAGCATCTCCTCGCCATTGCTGCAGCGGGCCAGGGCCTCGTTGGTGCGGCGGGCGCCGTTGAGGGCCTTCACCAGGGCCTGCACCCTCTGCAACACCGTCAATGACTGCAACTCCATGGCTCCCGGTGGCAGGTGTGGCGAACCGTACCAGTGCTGTCCTGGCCTTGCGGGCCAGGGCCTGGGGCCATGTGGTTTCGCACCGACTACTGACAGGTCGGGCGGCCAGGGGCCAGACTGGTACCAACGCAGACTCCTGATGACGCCCCCCGCCGTTCCCTCCCGCCACTGGGTGATCGGGGACGTTCATGGCTGCGCCGACGCCCTGGAACGGCTGGCCGGTCTCCTGCCCGAGCGCGATCGGCTGGTGCTCTGCGGCGATGTGATCAATCGGGGGCCCCAGATCGAGCGCAGCATGGAACTGGCCTGGGGGCTGGTCTGCTGCGGTCGCGCCGTGTGGCTCCAGGGCAACCATGAGGCCAGCCTGGTGCGCGCCCTGAAGCTGCGGGGCCCGAGCGCCCGCGAGGTCCTGGCCGCCTGCGACACCTACCGCCAGCTGGGGGATCGCGGCTGCCGCCTCTGGCTTGAGCGGCTGGATGCCCTGCCCCTGGTGTATTGGGGCAGCGGTTGGGTAGCCACCCACGCCGGCTTTGATCCCGACAGCTGGGAGCCCTCGCTCACGGTGCGGAGCTCCTTCTGGGACACCTATGACGGTCGCTTCGGCGACGTGATCGTGGCCCACACCCCCGGCAAGGCCGTGCGGCGCAAGAACCGGGGCCAGATCGTGCTGATTGACACCGGCGCCTGCTATGGCGGCCGCCTCTCCGCCTATTGCCCCGAAACCGGCGCCACCCGCAGCGTTGCCGGCGACCGCCCCTGGTTCATGGGCCGAGCCCCGCAGTTCATAGGGCAAGCCCCCCCGCCGGTTTCCCCCTCCCGCCTGGTCGCTCCGGCCTGAGCCGGGCGCCGGCCGTGCTCACCGTCTTCCGAAGCAACAGGGCCGAAACCCTGGCCAGCCTGCTGGCCGTGCAACTTCGCGAGAATCCGCCGCCGCCACTGGAGACGGTGCAGGTGGTGGTGAACACCTGGCCCACCAGCCGCTGGCTGGGCGAGCAGCTGGCCGTGGAGCTGGGGGGCATCGCCGCCAACATCCGCTACCCCTTCCCGGGCAGCCTGCTGCGTCGGATGCTCGAGGCCGTGCTGGGCGGGGAAGGCGGCGAGCGGGATCCCTGGCGAGCCAACGACCTGGTGTGGCCGGTGCTGGAGCTGCTGCCCGCCCTGGTGGACGAGCCCGCCGCCGCCCCCCTGCGCCGCTGGCTGCAGCAACGGGGCGATTCCGGCCAGGAGCTGGGGCTGGCCCAGTGGCAGCTGGGCCGCTGCATCGCCGATGCCCTCGACGACTACGCCCTCTACCGCCCCGACCTGCTGGGCCTGTGGTGGGAGGGGTTGGAGGATGGCAGCGACTGGCAGGCCCTGCTGGTACGGCTGCTGCGCCAGAAGCTCGGGGTGAAGCCCTTCGGCCTGCGGGTGCGGGAGGCCGTGGCACGGCTGCAGCAACACCCGGACACCTGCCCCGAGCTGCCCGCCCGCCTGCGCCTGTTCGGCCTCAGCAGCATGGCCCCGGTGCAGGTGGAGCTGCTGCACGCCCTCAGTGGCCGCATGGCGGTGGAGGTGTACCTGCTCACCCCCTGCCCCGACCTCTGGCAGCACTGCCGCAGCCGCCGCTCCCTGCTCAGCGACGCCGTGGCCCTGCGCCAGCCCCTCGGGGCGGACTGGCTGGCCCAGGCGGGGGGATTGGAGGCCCGCTTCGGGCGCCTGGGGGCAGAGTTTCAGCAGCTCCTGGAGGGCACGGGCCAGGGCCAGCTGGGGGCGAGCCAGCAGGGGGACCTCTTCCTGGATCCCACCAGCCTGACCTCCCCTACCGGCCCCGCCGACCCGGGGCAGCCGGCACCGCTGCTGCGCCAGCTGCAGCGCCAGCTGGTCGATCCCGCCAGCACCCCCGAACTGGAGCGCGCCACCAGGGGCGATCGCTCACTGGAATTCCACGCCTGTCCGGGGCGGCTGCGCCAGCTGGAGCTGGTGCGGGACCGCATCCTGCAGCTGCTGCATGACGACCCCAGCCTGCAGCCCCGGGACGTGCTGGTGATGACGCCCCAGGTGGATGCCTTCGCGCCGCTGGTGGCCTCGGTGTTCGGCGACCGCGAGGCCACCGGGGTGGCGCTCGACTGGCGTCTCACCGATCGCAGCCAGCAGGGCCAGGCCGGTCTGGGCCCCAGCCTGCTGGCCCTGGTACGCCAGGCGGGGGAGCGGCTCACCGCCTCCTCGCTGCAGGCCCTGCTGGAGAGCCCAGCCCTGCGGCAGCGCTTCCAGCTCAGCGCCGAGGAGATGGCCGACCTGCACCGCAACCTGCAGCGGCTGGGGTTCCGCTGGGGACTGGATGGCCTCGAGCGGGGCGGCGAGGCCTGCGGCAGCCTCAGCTGGGCGATCGACCGGCTGCTGCTGGGGCTGGTGCTGCCCGAGACGCCCGGCCTGGCCCCGGCCGAGACGGCGCCGTTTGCCGCTGGCACCAGCCTGGAGCTGCTGGGGCGCTGGCTGCATCTGCTCGGCCGGCTGCGCCACTGGCTGGAGCGGTGGCGGCGGCCCCGCAGCAGTGGCGCCTGGGCCAGGAGCCTGCAGGCCGGCCTGGAGGATCTGTTCGGCGACGCAGGCGATGCGGCCTGGGAGCTGCCACCGCTGCTGGCCGCCATCGACGACTGGCAGCGGGCCGCTGCCGGCTGTGAGCTGCAACTCGCGGCTCCCGTGGTGGCGGCAGTGCTGGAGGAGCGGCTGGCCGAGGAGGCCGGCCGGTTCGGCCACCGCAGTGGGGCGCTCACGATCAGTGCCCTGGAGCCGATGCGGGCGATTCCCCACCGGGTGATCGTGCTGATGGGCCTCGATGGGGGCAGCTTTCCGCGCCAGAGCCGGCGGCCTGGGTTTCACCACCTGGAGCGGCAGCGGCAGCTGGGCGATCCCAGCCCGGCGGATCAGGATCGCTACGCCCTGCTGGAGGCCCTGCTCTCGGCGCGCGACCACCTGCTGATCACCTGGAACTGCCGCGACGAGCGCAAGGGGGAGCCGCTGCAGCCCGCTACCCCGGTGAGCCAGTGGATCGCCTGGCTGGAGAGCGCCCTCAGCCCGGCCTCAGGCCCCTCGGGGCTGGTGCAGGAGCATCCCGCCAACCCCCTCGAGCGCGCCAACTTCCTGCCGACGGCGGAGGGGCCGCCGGCCAGCTGCGACCGCCGCCGGCTGGCGGCCCGGCAGCTGCTGGATCGGCCGCAGCCCCCCCCGCTGCTGCGGGCCCTGGCAGCCACGGCCGCCCCGGAGAGCATCGCGTCAAGCACCCCCCCCTCCCCCAGCCTCTACGAAGACCTGCGCCACTGGTTGGCGCAACCCCAGGGGAGCTGGCTGGAGTCGCTCGGGCTGCAGCCGAAGGAGTGGAGCGAGGCCATCGAGGATCTGGACGCCGCCGCCCTGGACGAGCGCCAGCGCTCCTCCCTGCTGCGCCAGGCCCTGGGCCGGGGCGAGACCTGCCCGGCCGATCCGGCGGACGATCGCCTGGCTGAGGCCGGCAGCTGGCTTGAGGCCCAGCGGGGGCGCGGCCTGCTGCCGCCCCTGGCGGGAGGAGAACTGGAGGCCGAGGGGCTGGCGCAACGCTGGCGCGACCTCACCGAGGCCCTGGAGACCCTGGGACCGGCGCAGCAGCGGCTGGCCAGTTGGCAGTCCTGGCAGCAGGAGCTGCCCTGGCGCGGCAGCAGCGTGGTGCTCGTGCACACCGCCCGGGCCCACAGCCGCCAGCGGCTGGAGCTGTGGCTGCGGCTACTGCTGGCCGCCGCGGCCGATCAGCAGCCCAGCGGGGCCGTGCTGCTGGCCCGCGGCAGCAAGGGATTCGGGAAGGAGCTGGAGCTCCAGGCCCCCGATGCGGAAGGCGCCCGGGCCGAACTGGAGCGCCTGGCGGCCCTGCGGCAGCAGTGGCGGCAGCGCTGCTGGCCGGTGCCGCCGGAGACGGGCTGGGCGTTGCTGCTGAAGGACGAGGGCGCCGCGATCAACCGCTGGGAGGGGAGCTTCCAGGTGCCTGGTGAGCGGCTGGAGCCCGAGCAGGCCCTCTGTTTCGGGGCTGAGCTGCCGGGGGTGGTCCTGCTGGAGCAGAACCCGGTGCGGGAGCTGGCCGCCGAGCTGCTCGATCCCATGCTGGAGCGGCTGGCATGAGGGCCGTCTTCGAGGCCAACCGCTTTCCGCTGACGCCGGGGCTGAGGCTGCTGGAGGCGAGCGCCGGCACCGGCAAAACCTTCTCCCTGGCCCATCTGGTGCTGCGCTTCGTGAGCGAGGCCGAGCTGCCCCTGAATCAGCTGCTGGTGGTGACCTTCACCAACGCCGCGGCCGCCGAACTGCGCGAACGGATCGGCCGCCGCCTGCAGCAGGCCCTCAGCGGCCTGGAGGAGAGGGCGGGAGCTGGGCAGGGTGATGGAGCGGGCCATGGGGCGGGCGTGGATCCCGCCCTGGCGGACTGGCTCGCCTGGGCCCGGCCCCGGGCCCAGGCCCTGCGGGCGCCCCTACTGCTGGCCCTCGAAGACCTCGATGGGGCCGACATCACCACCATCCACGGCTTCTGCCTGCGCACCCTGCAGCGCCATGCCCTGGAGTCGGGCCATCCGCCCGAGCTGCAGCTCGACACCGATTCCGCCCCCCTGCTGCGGCAGGTGTGCCACGACTACTGGCGTCAGCAGGTGCTGGCCCTGCCGGCCCACCTGCTGGCGGGGCTGCAGAAGCGGCTCAAGGGCCCGCAGACCCTGGTGCAGCTGCTGGCGCGGCTGGATGGCGATCCCGCCCTCTCCCTCGACCCCCTTCCCGAGGGGATGGAGGCCCACAAGCCCCTGACCGACCAGCTGGTGGGCCTCTGGGGGAGCAGCTGGACCAACTTCTGCGACCTCTGGGCCCAGCACGGCCAGACCCTGGAGAGCAGCCTGTGCAGCACGGCGGCCGACTGGCGCTCCAGGGGGATCAGCACGATCACTCCCTACTCCCCTCGCCCCAGAAAGGACCGCTGCGCCATCCTGAGCGCCTGGATCGCGGGCCAGCCGGACGGCGGTGACCACGCCGCCTGCCTGGCCCAGAAGGAACTCAACGAGTACTTCCACCCTGGCGCCTTCCTGAAGCGGGCCAGGCCGATCGAGGCCGACCCGTCAGCCCCCGGCGGCCGGGACCCGAGCCTGCCGGAGCGGCCCCTGATGGAGGCCGTGGCAGCCCTGCTGGAGGGTCCGGCCGAGGCGCTGCTGCTGCATGCCTGCCACTGGGGCCGCCGCGAGCTGGCCCGGCGGCGAGAGCGCAGCGGCCGCATGGGCTACGGCCAGCTGCTGGAGAGCCTGGATCCGGGCGAGGACCCCCACACCCCCTCCCCCCTGCTGGAGGCCGTGGCGCAGCGCTACGCCGCCGCCCTGATCGACGAGTTCCAGGACACCGATCCGATCCAGTGGCGGATCCTGTCGCGGGCTTTCAGTCCGGAGCGGCACCGGCTGGTGCTGGTGGGCGATCCCAAGCAGGCGATCTACCGCTTCCGCGGCGGCGAGCTGGCCACTTACAGGCTTGCGGCCGCTGCGGCAGAAGCGAGCGGGGGCGTCAGCGCCCTCAGCACCAACTACCGCGCCACCGGCACCCTGATCGAGGCCCTCAACGGCCTGATGGCGCCGGGCCTGCGCCGCTCCGGCCTGAAGGTGCCCGAGGTGGAGCCCAGGCCAGGCCAGGCGGCCCCAGGACTCCTGGAGCCGGCCAGCAGCCTGGAGCTGCTGTGGGTGGGCAGTGGCGGGGGCGACGGCGAGGCCCCCCAGAGCAGCACGGAGCTGGAGAAACGGCTGCCCAGCCAGGTGGCCCGGGTGGTGGCGGAGCTGATCGCTGGCGGCGAGGTCCCCCAGGACATCTGCCTGCTGGTGAACACCCACCGCCAGGCCGAGCAGCTGCGGGCGGCCCTGGAGCGCTGCCGGATCGCCAGCCGGCTGGTGATGGACGGCGATGTGTTCACCAGCCCGGGGGCCACCGCCCTGCAGCACCTGCTGGATGCCCTCGCCCACCCAGGCCATCCCCGCCGGCTGCGGCTGCTGGCGGCCTCGCCGCTGCTGGGCTGGAGTGCGGCGGAGCTGGCCGCGGCCAGCCCGGAGCGGTGGAGCGCCCTGGCCGCCGAGCTGGCCAGCGGCACCGAGCAGCTGCAACGCCGCGGGCTGATGGGGGTGCTGGCCGCCTTGCTCGACGCCCCTGGTCTGGCCCGGCTCGCCCCGGGCGGCAGGCTGCTGGCCGATCTGCAGCAGTGCGCTGCCCTGGTGCAGGAGCAGCTGCACAGCCACCAGCTGGGGCCGGCCGCCGCCGCCGACTGGCTGCGGCAGCGGCGCCTGGAGCCGGACCCCGATCCCCCCGAGACCCACCAGCCCCACAGCGACGTGGAGGATGGGGCTGTGTGGGTGGTGACGATCCACCGCAGCAAGGGCCTCGAATACCCCGTGGTGCTCTGTCCCTACCTGTGGAAGGCCCCTAGCCGCCGGCCCCCGGACCCGGGCCTGCGCTGGCAGCCGCCGGACCACCCCGCACCGGTGCTCGACCTGCACCTGAACGCCCACTGGGGCCGGGGCTGCCAGGCCCGGCTGCAGCACGGCGAGGCCGAACTGCAGGAGGCGGAGCGGCGGGCCTACGTGGCCTGCACCAGGGCCCGGCGACGCCTGCTGCTCGCCTGGGGTCCGGTCAAGGAGCAGCAGGGCAACCCCCTGCACGGCTGGCTGTTCGGCCAGGAGCCCCCGCCCGGGCTGGGCGACGATCCCTACACCGGCCCCTCCGACCAGGAGCTGCGCCAGCGCCTCGACCAGGAGATTGCCAGGCGGACTCTGCCGCTGCGGCTGCGCGACCTTCCCGATCCGGGCGCACCCGTGCTGGTGGCGCCAGCGGCTGCGGTGGGCCCGGAGCTGGCCGTGGGGCCGGTGCCTACCCATCCTCTCGATCGCACCTGGGGCCGCAGCAGCTACACCAGCTGGACCCGGGGCAGCCACGCCGCCGCCCCCCAGACCCTGGAGGAGGGCCGCGAAACCGATGGCCTCGCCCTGGAGCCCGAGCTGCCCGAGCCCCTGAGCGCCTCCGGGGCCGGCGAGCCCCCTGGGGAACCCTCCGAAGAGTCGTGGCCGGCTGAGAGCCCCCTGGCGGATTTCCCCCGCGGCTCCCAGGCAGGCGATTGCCTGCACCGCATCCTGGAGCAGCTCGACTACCAGCAACCCGCCGCCGCCCAGGCCGAGCTGGTGGGGCGCGAACTGCAGCGCAGCGGCATCGCCGCCAGCCACCTGGAGGGCCTGCTCTGCGGGCTGGACCAGCTGCGGTTGAGCCCCCTGGGTGGTCCCCTGGGGACCTTCCAGCTGGCCCAACTGCCCCAGGCGGAGCGGCTGAACGAGATGGGCTTCGATCTGCCCCTCGGCCTGGTGCGGGCCCAGGCCTTGGCCCGGCCATTCCGCGACCACCCCGGCGGTCCTTTCGGTGGCGACTACGCCGAGCGGCTGACCCTGCTGGATGTGCACAGCCGCGGCTTCCTGACAGGCTCGATCGACCTGGTGTTCCGCCAGGGCGAGCGCTGGTGGGTGCTCGACTGGAAGAGCAACTGGCTGGGCGAGCGGGATGCCGAGGGCCAGCCCCTGGGCTGCGGCCCCCGCCACTACGGGCCTGACGCCCTGGCCGCCCTGATGGCCGCGAACCACTACCCGCTGCAGGCCCACCTCTATCTGGTGGCCCTGCACCGCTACCTGCGCTGGCGCCTGCCCGGCTACGACCCTGCCTGCCACCTGGGCGGCTACGCCTACGTTTTCCTGCGGGGCGTGCCGGGGCCGACGCAGCGGGCGCAGCGCCAAGCCGCCAAGGCCGTGCTGCTACCCGGGCTGGCGGTGGAGACCCCGCCTCTGGAGCGCCTGCTGGCCCTGAATCAGGTGCTGGAGGGGGAGGCATGACCCGCTCCCCCGCTGCCCTGCCCGACCCCGCCGGCGACCTGCGGCCGGCCTGGCTTGTCGCCCTGGCTGCCTCGCTCCAGGAGGCCCTGCCGCGGCTGCATGGCTGCCCGAGCGATCCGGCCCTGGACGCCGTGATGGCGGCCCTGACCATTGCCCTGGCGGAGGGCCAGCTGGAGCTGGTGCTGGCCGATCCCGAGCAGCTCCGGGCCGTGGCGGCCTCGCCCCTGGCCAGCGACCCCTGGGGGCCCCTGGTTCTGGAGGGTGAGCGGCTGGTGTGGCGGCGCTGGCACGCGCAGCGCCAGCAGGTGCTGGAGGCCCTGATCCAGCGGGCCCGGGCCGTACCCGTACCGGAAGAGGTTGGGGCCATCCCGGCCGCGGGCAGGCTCGATGCCGACCAGCAGCGGGCGGTGGCAGCGGTGCTGAACCACCAGCTCGTGCTGCTGGAAGGGGGGCCGGGCACCGGCAAAACCAGCACCGTGGCGGGGATGCTGGAGGCGGTGCGCCTGCGGAGCCCCGGCGCCCGCATCCACCTGGCGGCACCCACCGGCAAGGCCGCGGCCCGACTGCGGGCCAGCCTGGCCCGCACCGAGGTGGTGCCCTGCACCACCCTGCATCGCCTGCTGGAGAGCCAGGGAGAGCGCTTCGGGCGCAACCGCCAGCACCCTCTGGAGCTGGATCTGCTCGTGATCGATGAGGTGTCGATGGTGGACCTGGCCCTGATGCAGGCGGTGCTGGAGGCGCTGCCAACCCAGGCCAGCCTGGTGCTGGTGGGCGATGGCGCCCAGCTACCGCCGGTGGGCCCCGGGCCGGTGCTGCTGGAGCTGCAGCGTGCCGACAGGCGGCGGGCCCTGGGCCCCGCCGCGGTGGAGCTGCGCACCACCTACCGCAACGGCGGCGCCATCGCGGAGGTGGCGGCAAGCCTGCGGCCCAGCCCTGGCCCCAAGCCGGTGGACGCAGCGCCGCAGGGATCAGGCGACTGGCGCCATCTGATCCCCCAACTGCGCCAGCTGCAGCCCAATGACAACCTGGCCTGGCGGCAGGCCTCTCCCCGGCGGCTGCCGCGGGAACTGCTGGAGCGGCTGCAGCGGCAGCAGCAGGAGCTGCGCCGGCTCTGCGACGGGACCAGGCCAGGGGAGCAGCAGGCCGAGGCCCTGCTGCTGGCCCAGCTCGATGCCCTGCTGGTGCTCACCCCCGTGCGCCGCGGACGTTGGGGGGTGGAGGCGATCCATCGGGCCCTGCTGGGCGAGCGCCTGGAGCAACCGGTGCAGCAGTGGCCGCTGGGAACGCCGGTGCTCTGCCAGCACAACCTGATCGAGCTGGGCCTGGCCAACGGCGATGTGGGTATCATGGCGGCCCCGGCGGAGGGGCAGGAGCCTCGCCTGCTGTTCGGCGTGGGCGGCGGCGAGCACCTCTGGCTCCACCCGGCCCAGCTGCCGGCGCTGCAGCCTGCCCTGGCCCTCACGGTGCACAAGGCCCAGGGCAGCGAAGCCGAGGAGGTGTGGATCCTGATGCCGGACACGGGCCGCCCCAGTGACCGCCTGCTGTACACCGCCCTGACCCGCGCCAGACATCGAGCGGAGCTGATCACACCCCAGGGTGATAAGGTTTGATTTCACCCTTTCTCAAGGGCTAGGCAGTTCTAAGGATTTTCAAGAACTCAAGGATTTCAAGGAGATTCACGCCCATTGGCGTGATCTCAACGGCAGCAAGGGCAACGGCTCCTCAGCCCATCGCCTCAGCGTCGTGCATGTCATCGACCGGCGGGAGCCCACAGCGACGACACCCCCTTGACGGTCCAGCGGTTCCCTCCATCTGGGCATCTGCCGTCCTGCGAAGAAGGATTCCACCAGGCCCTGGCCTGACAGGCTCGATTGACTTCCGTGACTGAATCGTTCAGCGGCACCACCGTCGTGTGCCCCGACCCCACCACCACCCCCACCGACACCATTTCCATCACTCCCCAGGCCGTTCTCGGCAGCGACATCACCGGCTCAACCGATCCGGCAGCCGATGAGCAGGTTGTGGTTCGGGAGACGGCGACTCAGGAGAGCGCTGCTGCTGACACTTCAGGCTCAACAGCCTCCCCTGCTGCCGAGACCACCAGCCAGGCCCCCGCGGCGGCTGGCGGCGACGACCACGGTCCGGCCAGCGGCTTCGCCCATTTCGGCTTCGGCCCTGAGCTCCTGCAGGCCCTGGAGTCCGTGGGCTACAGCGAGCCCTCACCGATTCAACAGGCGGCGATCCCCGAGCTGATGCTGGGCCGCGACCTGGTGGGCCAGGCCCAGACCGGCACCGGCAAGACGGCGGCCTTCGCCCTGCCGATGCTGGCCGGGCTGGATCCCGAGCAGCGCAAGCCCCAGGTGCTGGTGCTTGCCCCCACCCGGGAACTGGCCCTGCAGGTGGCTGAGTCCTTCAGCACCTACGCCTCCCATCTGCCCCAGGTGCGCACGGTGGCCGTCTACGGCGGCGCCGACTTCCGCGACCAGATCCACCATCTGCGCCGCGGCGCCCAGATCGTGGTGGGCACCCCCGGGCGGGTGATGGACCACATGCGCCAGGGCACCCTGGACCTCTCGGAGCTGCGGGCCCTGGTGCTCGACGAGGCCGATGAGATGTTGCGCATGGGCTTCATCGACGACGTGGAATGGGTGCTGGGCCAGCTGCCCGAGAAACGCCAGGTGGTGCTCTTCTCGGCCACCATGCCCGCCGAAATCCGCCGGATTTCGCAGCAATACCTCAACAGCCCCGCCGAAATCACGATCAAGACGCGGGCCGCCGATGCAAGCCGCATCCGTCAGCGTTACCTCACCGTTCAGGCCCCCCTCAAGCTGGCCGCCCTGGAGCGCGTGCTGGAGAGCGAGACCAGCGAGGGGGTGATCATTTTCGCCCGCACCAAGGCCATCACCCTCAACGTGGCCGAATCGCTGGAGGCCCACGGCTACGACGTGGCCGTGCTCAACGGCGACGTGCCCCAGGCCCAGCGGGAGCGCACGATCGAGCGGCTCAAGACCGGCCAGGTGAACGTGCTGGTGGCCACGGACGTGGCCGCCCGCGGCCTCGATGTGGAGCGGATCGCCCTGGTGATCAACTACGACATCCCCTTTGACGGGGAGGCCTACGTGCACCGCATCGGCCGCACCGGCCGGGCGGGCCGCAAGGGCGACGCGATCCTGTTCCTCACCCCCCGGGAGCGGCGCTTCCTGGGCGGACTGGAGCGGGCGGTGGGCAAGCCGATCGAGCCGATGGAGGTGCCCAACAACGCCACCATCAACCAGAGCCGCCTCGATCGCCTGCGCCAGCGCCTCACCGGCGCCCTGCAGCAGAGCGCCATCAGCGCTGACGAACGGGCCCTGCTGAGCGAGATCCTGCAGCGGGTGGCCCAGGAACAGGGCTGCTCCCCAGACCAGCTGGCCCTGGCCGCCCTGGAACTCGCTCTGGCGGGCAAGACCCTGCTGCTGCAGGGCAATGACGACTTCACCCAGGTGCGGCCCCAGGGCCCGGCCCGCCGCGACGGACGCGATGGTGGCCGCGAGTTCCGTGACGTGGGTCGTGAGAGTGGCCGCGACGGTGGGCGCGAGCTGCGCCGCGGCGGCGGACGTCCCGAGCGCTCCCTGGGGGCTCCCGAAGCCGACATGGACCGCTTCCGGGTGGAACTCGGCTGGCGCGACCGCATCAAGCCGGGCAATTTGGTGGGTGCGATCGCCAACGAGACCGGCCTGCAGGGCAAGGCGATCGGGCGGATTCAGATCTTTGACGCCCACAGCATCATCGACCTGCCCAAGGGCATGCCAGAGGACATCTTTGCGAGCCTGCAGGAGCTGCGGGTGCTGAACAAGCCGCTGCAGATCTCCAGGTTCCGGGGCTGAATCCAGCCCCGCTCAGGCCCAGAGCCTGGTGACACTGGTGCAGTGGCTGGCGCTGACCTCGGTCAGCGCCATGACCTCCACGGCCGCGATCAGCGAAGCCTGAACATCCTGGCTCTCGGTCTGCACCAGGCTCTGGAAGAGATCAAAGCGATCCTGGGGAGCCAGCTCGCCGTCTTCGCTCCAGGCCAGGCTCCAGGGGACAGGGGCCGTCATGGCAACACTCAACCAGATCAGGGTTTGCTGACAATGCCCGAGCAGCCGGGATCGCTCCGGCTTCTTCAGAGTCTCTTCAGGAACTGCTTCAAGGTTTTTTACACTCAGCCCGTGTCGGCGCCGGGTGGTCAGGACGACTTTCCCCAGGGCAGCCCCGAGCCTCGCCCCCTGGTTTGTCGCCTAAATTGGCAGGGATTCCAGTTGGCGCCAGAGGGTCGCGCTGCCCCAGCTCCTGCTGGCCAGCACCACACCGTTCCGTTCATAGGAATTCGTTCCAGGATTTGCTTCATTCATGACCATCTACGTCGGCAACCTCTCCTTCCAGGCTGAACGCGAGGATCTGCTTGATCTCTTCGGCCAGTACGGGGAGGTGCGTCAGTGCAGCCTGCCGCTCGATCGCGAAACCGGTCGCAAGCGGGGCTTCGCCTTTGTGGAACTCGCCAGCGATGCTGAGGAACAGAAGGCCATCGACGATCTCCAGAACGTGGAGTGGATGGGGCGCATGATCCGGGTCAACAAGGCCACCCCCCGCGAAGGTGGTGGCGGTGGCCGCAGTGGCGGCAACCGCGATGGCGGCGGCTATGGGGGCGGCGGCAACCGCTGGTGATCCCGGAAGGGGAGAGTGGGGCCTGCACGCCCCAGCCCCTCCCCCTGCCATGGCGCCACCCCCCGCCGCCCTCCCAACGGCCGATCACCCTGCCCAGCCCTCGGCCCTGCGGCGCCTGCTGGCGGCCCTGGGCCCCCATCGCCGCCTGGTGAGGCTGGCCGCGGCCTGTTCGGTGCTCAACAAGCTGTTCGATCTGGCGCCGCCGGTGCTGATCGGCCTGGCGGTGGATGTGGTGGTGCGGCAGGACACGGCCTGGCTGAGCAGCTTCGGGGTGAGCAGCGTGGCCGGCCAGCTGGGCGTGCTGGCGCTGCTCTCCTTCCTGATCTGGAGCGCTGAGTCGCTGTTCGAATACCTCTACGGCGTGCTCTGGCGCAACCTGGCCCAGACCGTGCAGCACGAGCTGCGTCTCGAGGCCTACGACCATCTCCAGCAGCTGGAGATGGCCTACTTCGAAACCAGCAGCAGCGGCCGGCTGATGGCGGTGCTCAACGACGACATCAACCAGCTGGAGCGCTTCCTCGACCACGGCGCCAACGAGATCCTGCAGTTGCTCACCACGGTGCTGGCCGTGGGTGGCGCCATGGCCGTGCTCTCCCCCGCGGTGGCGGGGGTGTCGTTCCTGCCGATCCCGGTGATCCTGTGGGGATCGCTGCGGTTCCAGAAGCGGCTGGCGCCGCGCTACGCCGCCGTGCGGCAGCAGGCCGGCGACCTGGCCAGCCAGCTCAGCACCAACCTGGGCGGCATGCTCACGATCAAGAGCTACACGGCCGAGGGCTGGGAGCTGGAGCGGCTGCGCCGTCAGAGTCAGGCCTACCGCCAGGCCAACCGCCGGGCGATCGGGCTCTCGGCGGCCTTCGTGCCGTTGATCCGCTACGCGATCCTGTTCGCCTTCATCGCCATCCTCGTGATCGGTGGCCTCCAGGCCGAGAGCGGCGCCATCGCCACGGGCACCTACGCGTTTCTGGTGTTCATCACCCAGCGCCTGCTCTGGCCGCTCACCAGCCTGGGCCGCACCCTGGACGACTACCAGCGGGCGATGGCCTCCACCAACCGGGTGCTCGACCTGCTCGACACGCCGGTGGCCATCCCCGGCGGTGAACGCCCCCTGCCTGTGGAGCAGGTGCGCGGCGAGATCCGCTTCGAGGCGGTGCAGTTCGGCTACGGGGGCCGAGAGCCGCTGCTGCAGGGGTTCGATCTGGCGATCCCCGCGGGCAGCACCCTCGGCATCGTGGGGGCCACCGGATCGGGCAAGAGCACGATCGTGAAGCTGCTGCTGAGGCTCTACGCGATCCAGGCCGGCGAGATCCGCCTCGACGGCATTCCGATTCGCACCTTGCGGCTCGATGACCTGCGCCAGGCCATCGGCCTGGTGAGCCAGGAGGTGTTCCTCTTCCATGGCACGGTGGCGGAGAACATCGCCTACGGCAGCTTCGAGGCCAGCCCCGCGGCCATCGAGGCCGCCGCCCGCGGCGCCGAAGCCGACGCGTTCATCCGTGCCCTGCCCGAGGGCTACGCCACGGTGGTGGGCGAGCGCGGCCAACGCCTCTCGGGCGGCCAGCGCCAGCGGATCGCCCTGGCCCGCGCCATCCTCAAGGACCCGCCGGTGCTGGTGCTCGATGAGGCCACCGCCGCCGTGGACAACGAGACCGAAGCCGCCATCCAGCGCTCCCTGGAGCACCTCACCGCCGAGCGCACCACCCTGGTGATCGCCCACCGCCTCTCCACCGTGCGCCATGCCGATCGGATCGTGGTGATGGACCACGGCCAGATCGTCGAGAGCGGGCGCCATGACCAGCTGATCCGCGCCGGCGGCGTCTACGCCAACCTCTGGCGGGTGCAGGCCGGCCTGCGCCGCGATGAACAGCTCGACGAGTTGCTGAGGACCTAGCCCCAAGGCGACTGCCCGGCCAACCGGCTCAGAGGCAGCCTTGCACCACGCCCCTGTGCAATAGCGTTTCTGCATGAAGACCAGCGAGGCCCGGCGGGCCCCCCATCAGCAGCCCCCCAAGCGGCGACGGCGTGGGCCGGTGCTGCTGGCCATGCTGATCGGGCTGGGGGGCGGGCTGCTGGTGTCCATGCCGCTGGCTGACTGGTTGGGCGGCGCGTCGTTGCCGGAAAACCCACGCATCACCAATCCCTTTGCCGCCTGGAGTGGCATCGGCGACCAGAACATCCTCGTGCTTGGCACCGATGTGGGTGGTGGCAACACCGATGTGATCGCCACGCTGCGCATCAATGGCGGCATCACCAGCATCACCCAGGTGCCCCGCGACACCTACATCGAGGCGGAGGGCTACCGCCCCACCAAGATCAATGCCCTTTACTCACTCGGGGGCACCGATCTGCTGGAGCGGGAACTGTCTCGCAAGATGGGCCAGCCGATCACCCACCACGTGGTGGTGAATCTGAACGCCATCCGCCGCATCTCCGACGCCCTCGGCGGCATCGATGTGGATGTGCCCAAGCGGATGCGCTACACGGACAGAAGCCAGGGGCTCTCGATCGATCTCCAGCCCGGTCCCCAGAGGCTCAAGGGCAATGACCTGGAAGGCTTCCTGCGCTTCCGCCACGACGAGTGGGGCGACATCGGCCGCATCGAGCGGCAGCAATTGGCCCTCAAGGCCCTGTTCCGCAAGCTCACCCGGCCGGAAAACCTGGTGCGGCTGCCGGTGCTGCTCGCCGCCGGCGGCAACGACGTGAAGACCAACCTGGGGCCGATGGAACTGGGGGGCCTGATCACGGCCATGGGCACCACCGAACTCAAGACGGAGCGCCTGGGGGGACGGCCCTTCATGCTCGATGGCATCAGCTACTGGGAGGCCGACTGGCCCAGACCCGCCGGTGAAGGCGACGGCAGCTTCGACAACAACTACGTCTACTGAAGTTTGCCCCTCTGACTGAGGCTGACTCCATTACTGAACCGGATCGGCCACCGCGGCAGCGATGGCCACGGCCAGGCGCAGCGCCTCCCGGGGCACCTGGCTGAAGGCCGCCGAGAAGCCGCTCAACACCCACAGCCCCGGCGCTCCGTCCACCGGGCCCGCCAGGGGCGTCGCCGTCGGGGAGAAGGTCACCGGCACCTGGCGGAAACGGGCGGGGGCCCCGGCCAGGGCAGGGCTCAGGCCACTGAGCCCCTGGCGCAGGCGCTGCTCCATGGCCACCGGATCGGGCGGCGGCGCGCCGGGCTCCAGAGGTGCCGCCGCCCGCACCAGGCTGATCTGGCCGGCGAGCCAGCGGCGCGCGCTAGGCACCAGGCCGGCATCCACCACCCAGGCCGGTGGCCCTGGGGCGAGCGCCTGGCGTTCCAGGGCAGGCCGCTGAAACTGCCGCGGCACCACGAGCTCAGCTGGCCAGCAGGGCCCCGGGGGTGGGGCTTCGGCAAGCTCCAGCACCCCCGCCCAGCTGGTCTGCAGGTCGGGTGGCAGGGCAGGCCAGAGCTGGCGGCAGCCGGCTCCGGCGGCCAGCACCACCTGGGCGGCCTCCAGCACAGATTCAGCAGCTGGCCCCCCGGCGCCGCCATCAGCACCCTGGGCCTGTGCCAACCCCAGTCGCCAGCCCCCCGGGCCGCTCTGCAGCGGGCCCTGCACCTGAGCCGGCAGCACCCGCACCCCAGCGGCGGCCAGGGCGGCGGGCAGGGCGGCCAGGAAGAGCGGAGCCTCCACCTGGGCGGCCGGCAGGGGCAGGCGATCCAGCCAGGGGGCGAAACCTGTGGCTGCGGCCGCGCTGTGCAGCCGCAGCCAGCGGCAGCGCAGCCCCAGGGGGCCATGGCGGAGCTGCAGCCGCAGCCAGGGCAGGGCCGCCGGCAGCGGCATCAGGCCGTAGCTGAGGGCTGTGGCGGCGGGCTCAGATCCCTCCACCAGCACCACCTCCAACCCCAGCGTCGCCAACTCCAGGGCCACCAGGCCAGCGCAGAGGCCGCCGCCCACCACCACCACAGAGCCCGCCATCGCCATGGCCCGGCCCCCTCCGCCTCCAGCTCAGACCAGCAGGGTGAAGGAGGTCACCACCTGGTGAAACAGCTCGTTCACCTTGTCCCAGCGCCCCTCATTGGTGCTGGCCGCAAAGGTGTAGAGGCGGCCCCGGTCCACCACCACCGTGGCGAACTCGTGGCGATCGCGGTCGTCGAGGTGCACGGCGTACTCGAGGTCGTAGAAGGTGCGACCGTCCTGCTGGCGCTCATCGGCCTGGAGCAGCTCCGCCTGGCGGCCACTGCCCTCAGTGGCGATCACGGCCCGCCGCAGCTGTTCCCCCACGGCCACCGCACTGCCCAGGCTGGTGAGGTCGCTCTCGGGGGTCACTTCGGAGATCACCAGGCTGAGGGTCTCATCACTGTGGATCAGGTCGTGGAACACCACCTGGGGGCCGCCACTCACTTGCACCCGCACCCAGCCGGTGGGGTAGAGGAAGGCAAAGCGGCCGTCGGGGTTCTGGAAGCGGTTCAGCCCCGCCGAAGCCGTGCTGCAGCCCACCAGCACCACGGCCAGCAGCAGGGCCAGGGCCCCCCGCATGAGGGGGCGCGGCAGCAGGGCGGAGGGGCTGGTCATGGCAGGCAGACGGGGACCGGTGGCGCCATTCTGCTGCGAGCGCCGGCCCGCCTACATTCAGCCCATCTGCGGCGGTTCGCTGAGCGGCTTCACGCGTCCGTTAGCCCGGCTGATCGACCAGTTCGAGCGGCTGCCCGGCATCGGCCCCCGCACGGCCCAGCGGCTGGCCCTGCATCTGCTGCGCCAACCGGAGGAGCAGATCCGCAGCTTCGCCGACGCCCTGCTGGCGGCCCGCAGCCAGGTGGGCCAGTGCCAGCGGTGCTTTCACCTCTCGGCTGACCCCCTGTGTGAGATCTGCCGCAATGAGGAGCGCCGCAATGGCCAGCTCTGCGTGGTGGCCGACTCCCGCGACCTGCTGGCCATGGAACGCACCCGGGAGTTCCGGGGCAGCTATCACGTGCTGGGCGGCCTGATCTCGCCGATGGACGGCGTCGGCCCGGAGCTGCTGCAGATCGGACCGCTGGTGCAGCGGGTGGCCGATGAGGGCATCGAGGAGATGATCCTGGCCCTCACCCCCAGCGTGGAGGGAGACACCACCAGCCTTTACCTGGCCAGACTGCTCAAACCCTTCACCACCGTGAGCCGCATCGCCTACGGCCTGCCCGTGGGCAGTGAGCTGGAGTACGCCGACGAGGTGACCCTGGCCCGGGCCTTCGAGGGCAGGCGACGGATGGAATGAACCACCAGCCATGAGCCAGACCTCCAGCCGTTACAGCAGCATCGCCCCCGCCGAACGGCTGCCCGCCTGGCTGCGGCGGCCGATCGGCGGGGCCTCCGCCCTGGAATCGGTGCAGGGGGTTGTGAAGCAGCAGCGACTGCACACCATCTGCGAGGAGGGCCGCTGCCCCAACCGGGGCGAGTGCTACGCCGCCGGCACGGCCACCTTCCTGCTGGGCGGTTCGATCTGCACCCGCAGCTGCGCCTTCTGCCAGGTGGACAAAGGCCGGGCACCGCTTCCGCTGGATGGGGCCGAGGCCGAGCGGGTGGCGGAGGCCGTGGCCACGCTGCAGCTGCGCTATGTGGTGCTCACCGCCGTGGCCAGGGACGATCTGGCCGATCACGGCGCCAGCCTGTTCACCACCACCATGGCCGCGATCCGGCGCCGCAGCCCCGCCGTGGCGATTGAAGTGCTTACCCCCGATTTCTGGGGCGGGGTGGCCGATCCCGAGGCGGCCCTGGCCGCCCAGCGCCAGCGGCTGGCCACGGTGCTGGCGGCGGCGCCGGTGTGCTTCAACCACAACCTCGAAACCGTGGAGCGCCTGCAGGGGGAGGTGCGCCGCGGCGCCACCTACCGCCGCTCCCTGGGTCTGCTGGCCACGGCCCGGGAGGTGGCCCCCGCCATCCCCACCAAGAGCGGCCTGATGCTGGGGCTGGGGGAAACCTTCGCCGAGGTTGTGGCAACGCTGAAGGACCTGCGGCGGGTGGACTGCCAGCGACTCACCCTGGGCCAATACCTGCGCCCGTCCCTGGCCCACCTTCCCGTGGCGCGCTACTGGGAGCCCGAGGCCTTTGAGGAACTCGCCGGCATCGCCCGGGGGCTCGGCTTCAGCCAGGTGCGCAGTGGGCCGCTGGTGCGCAGCAGCTACCACGCCGAGGCGGACTGAGGCACGGGGCTGTTGACGCAATGTAGGGATCGGGCGTCTCCGGACCCGGAGCCCGCTCCGTGCTGGTTCAATGAACCAAGAGCGGGAAGGAGAGCGCTGAGGCGACCTATGGGGTTGAATCCAACGGCACTGCTTCTGCTAGGCGGTGCGGTTCTCACCCTGGGTGATCTGGCGATCAAAGCCTGGATCGTGCAGCAGAGCCGGCCAGCCTTTTGGCTTGGGATGGCCATCTACATGGTGGCGATGAGTCTCCTGGCCCACAGTTTCCGCTACAAGAACATCGCCACGGCTTCGATTGTGTGCGTGGTGTTCAATGTGATCACCCTGATCCTGGCCACCCGCTGGCTCTACGGTGAGAGCATCAGCCGCCAGCAATATCTCGGAATGGGTGTTGGGATGGTGGCGATCGTGATCCTCGAGCTGGACCAGAACTGAGCCCAGCGGATCAGCACTGAGATCGCCATGGCGTCTCTCAGAGATGGTTGTAGGACGCGGCCTCACTCGCCGACAGGGGCACCGTGACGGGATGGTCACTGAAGTGGTTGATGGCCTGGTTGATATCCCGCAACAGCAGGTCGGCCATGTCGCGGCTGAAGCCGCGCCGCACCATGATCCGCTGGAAGGCCTGGCTGGCGAGGGCGCCGGTGAAGGGGTAGGCGGGCACCTGCCAGCCCCGGGTGCGCAGGCGATCGGCGAGGTCGTAGAGGCTGAAGCCTGGATCGGTGCCGGGCTGCAGCTGCCACACCACGGCCGGGATCCCCTTGGCGGGGTCGCCATCGTGCAGCACCGAGAACTGCGGCAGCTTGGCGAGCTCGGCGGCCAGGTAACGGGCCACCTGGTAAGCCACGCCATGGGTGAGGCGGTAGCCCTCCCGGCCCAGGCGCACAAAGGTGTAGTACTGGGCGATCACCTGGCCGGCCGGCCGCGAGAAGTTGATCTGAAAGGTGGGCATGTCGCCCCCCAGATAGGACACGCTGAAGATCAGCTCCTGGGGCAGGTCGCTGGCCTGGCGCCACAGCACCCAGCCCACCCCCAGGGGGGCCAGGCCGTACTTGTGGCCCGAGGCATTGATCGACTTCACCCGTTCGAGGCGGAAGTCCCAGGGGGGCAGATCCGGGGCGGTGAAGGGGGCCAGGAAGCCGCCGCTGGCGGCGTCCACATGGATCGGCACGTCCAGGCCGGTGCGGGCCTGGAGATCGTCGAGGGCGTCGCTGATGGCCGCCACATCCTCGTAGAGGCCGTGATAGGTGACGCCGAGGGTGGGCACCACCATGATCGTGTTCTCATCCACCAGGGCCAGCACATCCGCCGGCGTGATGCAGAGACGGCCCGGCGTCATGGTGATCTCGCGCAGCTCGATGTCCCAGTAACGGGCGAACTTGTGCCAGCAGATCTGCACGCTGCCGCACACCATGTTGGGCTTGTCAACCGGCAGCCCCGCCGCCTGCCGCGCCGCCCGCCAGCGCCACTTGGCGGCCATGCCGCCGAGCATCGCCGCCTCGCTGCTGCCGATGGTGGAGCAGCCGGTGGCCCCGGCGGGAGCATTCCAGAGATCGGCCAGCAGGCTGACGCAGCGGCGCTCCAGTTCGGCCGTCTGGGGGTATTCGTCCTTGTCGATCAGGTTCTTGTCGAGGCCCAGATCCATCAGGGCGTGGACTTCGGGCTCTTCGCAGGTCTGGCAGAAGGTGGCCAGGTTCTGCTTGCTGTTGCCATCGAGCAGCAGCTCCTCCGTGAGGATGGCGGCCGTGAGGGCGGGCTCCTGGCCCTCGGCGGGGAACAGGTCCAGCGGCAGCGGCCGCACCAGCAGCTCGGCCTCCTGCTGGTCGCGTTGGCTGGTGGCGCCGGTCTGGTGCAGGGCCATGGGCGGCTTCAGGTGGGCAGGCCTCCCACCGTATGCACGACCCGAGGGATCGTCCGTCAGCCGGCGGGGGCCTGCAGCGAGCCGTAGAGGTCCGGTCGGCGGTCGGCCCGGTAGGTGGTGCCCTCCGGGTGCGGGGCTCGGAACTCGGCGGGGATCAGGTCGGCGAGCAGCAGGGTGGGGCGGTTCTGGGCCGCCAGCAGCAGGGCGCCATCGGGCCCGCAGATGACGCTGTTGCCCAGGTAGTGGGCCCAGGCTTCCCCCTCCACCAACTCGAGGCCGCAGCGGTTGGCGTAGGCCACGAAGCAGCCGTTCGCGAAGGCATGGGCCGGCAGCAGGGTGCGAGACACGTCCGGGTACGGGTGAGCGGTGCGGCGGCCATCACTGAGGCGCACCCAGGTGTCGGCGGCGGTGGGGATCAGCACCAGGCTGGCGCCGGCCAGGGTCAGCAGCCGGGTGAGTTCGGGAAACTCGGCCTCGTAGCAGTTGAGCAGCCCCACGCCAAGGCCGTTCACGGGGTGCACGGTGAAGGGCTCGCCCTCTTCAGCCAGGCGGTAGCCCTCGCTCCAGAACAGCCGCTCATCCGGCCCCCAGAGGTGGGTCTTGCGGTAGTTCTTGAGCAGGGTGCCATCGGCATCCACCAGGGCGATGGCGTCGTAGAAGCGCTCCTGGCCGCCCAGCAGCGCCCGCTCGGCGTAGGGGCAGGCGATGGCCAGGCCGTGGCGACGGGCGCAGGCCGCCACCCGCTCCAGGCTGGGCCCATCCACCGGCTCCGCCAGCTGCCGCACCCGCTGCGGCTCGCTGGCGTAGCCGCTGAGAAACAGCTCAGGGAAGGCCAGCAACTGGGTGCCCCAGGAAGCGGCCTCGGCGGCCACCTGCTCCAGGCGCAGCAGGTTCGCCTCCACCGCTTCTGGAGTTCCCGCCGTCCCCTCCCCCTGCCAGAGGGCCAGCCGCAGCCCCTCCCCGGGGGCCGGCGGCCTGGGCAGGAGCCGGCTCAGCAGCAGCGGCGGCAGCGCGCTGAAGGGGGCTTCGGTGGGGTGGGGGAGCACAGCGGCGGCGGATGGGGACGCGCCCCAGAAGTCTGGGGCAGGCAGGGATGCCGAAAGGTAGAGGGGTATGGGCGCTCTACCGACCCAAGCCCCCGCCCCGCTCAGGCCCACCGCGCTGGGATGGCCAACTGCGCTGGGCTGTCCAGTCCTCGAACCAGCCGCGCCGCCATAACCAGTAGCTCTGCAACATGGCAACCAGGGCCATGAACGCCAGGGCCATCGGATAGCCGAAGGCCCACTTGAGCTCGGGCATTCGCACGAAGTTCATGCCGTAGATGCCCGCCACGAAGGTGAGCGGGGCAAAGATGGTCGACACGATGGTGAGGGTTTTCATCACCTGGTTCATGCGACTTCCCATGCTGGCCATGTAGGCGTCGGTCACGGCATCGCACTGGTGCCGCAACAGCTCCACGTGCTCAAAGATCAGCGCCACCTGTTGGTCCATGTCCTGGAAACCGCTCAGCGCCTCACCACCGAGCAGCCGGTGGTTCTGGCGCAGCAGGATCATGATCTGGGGCCTCAGGGGCCACACCTGGCTGCGGATCTGCCTGAGGGTGGCGCGCACCTGGTAGGTGCGATTGAGCAGGCTGGGCCTGGGGTTGCGCAGGGCGGCCTCCTCCATGTCATCCAGCAGATCGGCCAGGTCCTCCAGCATCGGGAAGAGCTCATCGAGCAGCTCATCGATCAGGAAGTGCAGCAGGTCATCGAGATCCTCCTGGCCAGGCGGCGGCCTCAGGCCCAGCAGCCAGCGGCTGAGGCGGGGGAAGGCATCCGGCTTGGGGGCTTCTTCGAGGCTGAGCAGCAGGTTGGGCATCAACAGCAGACCCACCTGCTCGGAGATCAGCCGCGCAGGCGTTCGGGAAAAGCTGAGGCGGTGCATCACCACCAGCACCACATCCTCCACGGCATCGAGGCGGGTGCGCTGGGGCGTGTCGATCAAGGGCGCGTGCAACAGCCCAGGAACACCCACCCGTGCCAGCACCTCGCTCACCAGCGCCGCATCGGCCTGGCCCTGCAGGCGCAACCAGCAGGGCATCCCTGTGGCCAGCAGGGCATCGAGGTCATCGAGGCCATCGAGGCGCTGCTCCACGGCCCCCTCGGGGCTGAACACCAGGGCCGAGAGGCTGGTGGGTGGCTGACCGCCGTGCACAAACAGGGGCCCGGGAAGCTCGCCCGGCCGCTCCTGCAGCCGGCGGGACACGAGGGAGCCCGGGGCGAGTCGGATCATTCAGCGCTTCTCGCCAGGGGTGGAGCGCAGGGGGGCAGCGCCGGACTGAACCGGCCCTCCAGGGCCATCCCCGTGCCGAGGAAGGCGGCCTGCGGCAACAGACAGCAGCCGATCTGGCGGCGCTGAGCCCAGAGCAGCAGGGCCATGGCGGGGGTAGGGCGGGGCCACCCAGTTCATCGCCCCGCCGGCAGCCCCAGCTCCTGGCGCCAGGCCAGCAGGGGTCTTTCCCAGCCCTCCTCCAGTTTGGCGGCCACCACCATGCTGGCGGCCAGGCCCATCGAAAAACCCTGGCTGAGGGCCCGCAGCAGAGGTTCAAGCGGCTCATCCTCCTGGAGCACCTTGAGCAGACCTCCAAAGATCAGCATCACCGCCAGGGGAGAGCGCACCTGGGCCAGGTTGAAGGCCTGCAGACCCAGTTCACCGGGCCCATCCACGCCGAAACCGGTGAGCACGTGCACGATGTCGTGGGTCTCCCGCAACCGGTGGGTGATGTACTCCCGCGGCGAGGTGATCGGCGTGGGATCGATCAGGCTCTCTGCGGTGAGGCCCTGGCCGCGCAGGTGCTGGGCATAGGCATGGCCCAGGCTGTCGGCGGGGAGTGCCAGCAGCTGATCGAGATCCACCGGGGCCGGTCGCCAGCCGTCCTCCACCAGGGCTGCCATGGCCGGGTTCTCCAGCAGATGGCGTTGCATCTGGGTGGCGAGGGGACTGCCCTGCAGGTGGCGGGCGATGGCGAACACGCTGTCGAGTTCGCCTGGATGCTTGAGGAACTGGCCCAGGCTTGCCACCAACCGCAACGACTCCAGCCGTTGCTTCAGCTGCTGGATCATCGTTGCCCTGGGCTTTTGGTTAGGCCGACCGTAGACCCGATCAGCGCGCCAGCTCAAGCACCGGGGGTTTCCAGGTTGAATCCAAGGCCGACTCCTTGGGCCAGTACAGGCGGATCACGGCGTAGATCGGACCATCGGGAGCGGGCAGCCAGTTCGATTCTTTCTCCTGGCCCGGAGTGTCCTTCTGGATGTAGATGGTCAGTGAACCATCTGGATTCTTGTTCAGGCTTGGCAGCATCGGGGAGTTGATCAGATAGCGATTGATCGGGTTGTCAATCAGTAGCTGCGTTGTACCGTCGTACATCGTCACCGACCAGAAAGCGTTGACTGGTGGTAGCTGACCGGCCGCAAAGGTGAGCGTGTAGCGGTTGGTGCTGGTATCGGGCTTGTTGCCGTCGCTGTCGGTGGAGAGCAGGGGATACAGCGCTTCCACGGCATCGTTGCCGTAGATCCCAGCCATTGCTGCGGCAGCCCGGAGCGTGAAATCACCGCCCAGGGCCTGGCGATCGCCAAAGCCATCGAGGGATACACGCCAGCCATTCTCCTGGGCCCCCAGCGTGGCCGCCTTCTGCTTGACCTTCTCCAGGCCACGCTTCATGCCCTGCTCCATCTCCAGCTTCTGCTCTGGGGTGAGGCTGTCCGTGGAGAAGGGCTTGCCGGCCTCAACGCCGATGGAGGCAAAGCGCTTCCGCATGGGCAGCTCCACGGCTGCCGGACCCACTGGGGGGCTGAAGGCCAGGACGAAATTCAGATAGGAGAAGGGGTCGGCATCAGCGAGCTTGGTGTCGATGCTGGGCCAGCTGATCGGGGCAGCGGCTGGCGGGGCTGGCTTACCCACGAAGCTGGAGAGCGTGAGGGCCCTGTAGCGGGATTGGATTGTCTTGACGTTGCTGAGATCAGCCGCATCAAACAACTGGGTGCGGAAAATAGCGATGGAGAAGTCCGTTTCGCTGCGAAACACCTTGCGAATGCCCTCCGGCGTGGTGCCGCTCCAGCCTGGGCCGGTGATCATGGCGCAGCCGGCCGCATTGCCGGTTGCACGGCTACCGATGTAACCATAGTTGAAGGTGTAAAGATCCACCAACTGCACCGAGAAATAGCGCGACTTCTCAATTTCGGGGTTGCAGATCACGAAGGGCTCTGCCCTCAGGTCCATGGCCACGAAGGAATAGGGCGTGTCGCTGTTGGGCGTGACGACCGTGGTGTCCTTGGGACTGTAGACACGAGCCGTGTTGTAGAGCTGATTGATTGGCGCCTTGAAGTCTGGCCCTGATTGATCAATGAAATACGCATGGAAAACGGCGTAATTCATCACCATCGGGAAGCCGTAGACAAAGGCCTCCTCGGCAATCTCCCCGACTTTGGCCGGGGCCAGCTGCTCTGCGGACAAAGCGGGTTCAGCAGCGACCAAACGCGAGGCTGCAATCAGCGCCAGCGACCCAATACGGACAAACCTATTTCGAAAAGCCTGCGTAATTCGCATAAATTAACCGCACACTTTTCCTAATTATTTACTCAGCCTAGCACGGACAAGTAGCCCCCTGATTCACTCAAAATCGAAGTGCTTAGAAGTGGTTCTCCACCACCAGCTCCTCCAGAGGCACCTGACCGGGCTTGGGCCAGGGCTCCTTGGTGCCCTTGCCGATGGCCACCAGCGGGCCCATCACATGGTCGGAAGGCAGCTGGATCAGCTGGGCCAGCTGTTCGATCTCGAAGCCGATCATCGGGCAGCTCTGATAGCCCATGCCGGTGGCGGCCAGCATCATGGTCTGCATCGCCATGCCGATCGAGCGCTGGGCCTCATCGCGCTGCAGCCACTCGCGTCCTTCGTGGAAGGGGCCCATCCAGCCCACCAGCAACTCGGCCACCTCCTTGGGGGCGTTGGCCCAGTAGCGCTCGGGGTTCTTGGCGAAGGCCCTGGTGTCGGCCGTGAACAGCACCAGCAGGGAGGCGTCTGTGATCTGGGCCTGGTCGTTGCCCAGCTCGGTGCGGATGCGGGCGCGCAGCTCGGGATCCCGCAGGATCACAAAGCGCCAGTGCTGGATGTTGAAGCTGGTGGGGGCCTGGATGGTGGCCTCCAGGAGGCGGCGCTCCTCCGCAGGCGTCAGCCGGTGGCTGGGATCGAACTGCTTGACGGCGCGTCGGCTGACGATGGCCTCGAACACATCCATGGGGATCTGGCTGCCTGAAAGGCGGTTGCTGGGGGCAACTTAGGGACCAGGGGCCTTCAGGGCAGCGTGAAGCCGGAGGTGTTGAGGTGCTTGAGATCGAGCATCACAACGGTGGACCACACCACCACGGCCAGGCCAGCCAGCACGCCAAGCACCACCAGGGCACTGATCAGGCGCGATTTCAGGGAGGAGTCGGAGTTCGTCTCGGCCATGGGGGACGCCAGCAGGACGCCAGTGTGACACTGCCCTGCAGGCCCCGGTGCTGGCTGGCCACGGGGTGCTGATGGGGATGATGGCGGGGCACCAGCGCGTTGAGGCCGCTCTTGGCAGGGACTTCCCCCCTCGGCGTTCTGCTGCTGCACGGCTTCAGCGGAGGACCAGACACCTACAAGGCCCTGGAGCCGGCCCTGCGGCAGCTCGGCCTGCCCCTCGCCGTCCCGCGACTGCGGGGCCACGGGGAGGCGTCCCCCCAGGCCCTGGAGGGGATCACCTGGGCCGACTGGCTCGCCGACGCCAGCACCGCCCTGGCGGCCCTGCGGGCAGAGGCTGGCCCAGAGAACGGGACCGTGATCGTGGTGGGCCACAGCATGGGGGCACTGCTGGCCTTGCTGCTGGCGGCCGACCAGCCCCCGGCGATCGACAGCCTGGTGCTGGTGGCCACTCCGCTGCAACTGAGGTCTCCCCTGGCGCCGGGGCGGCCCCTGGGGGTACTGGTGCCGCTGCTGGGCAGGCTGCTGCGCCGCTGGCCCCTCCCCAAAAACTACGCCGATGCGGCCCAGGCCGCCGCCGACTCCAGCTATCCCTGGGTGCCGATGGACGCCCTGCTCTCCTTCCTGGAGCTGACCGGGGTGGCCCGGCGGCGCCTCTGCGCGGTGCAACAGCCGGCCCTGATCCTGCACAGCGGGGCCGACCAGGTGGTGGACCCTGCGGCGGCGGAGCTGCTGGCCGGGGCGATCAGCACCCCCGCCAACCTGGTGTGTATCGCCAAGTTCGAGCGCAGCGGCCATGAGCTGTTCCGCGACGTGGAGCAGGCGGCGGTGATCGAGGCGGTGGTGGCGTTTGTGGCCGAGCGGATCAGGCTGGGGCGGGCAGGTTGAAACAACCGAGCTCCATCACCTTGGTCCAGGCCGCCACGAAATCCGCCGCGAAGCGGGCGGGGCCATCGGCCTGGGCATAGACCTCGGCGATGGCCCGCAGCTGGGCGTTGGAGCCGAACACCAGGTCCACCCGGGTGGCGGTCCAGCGCAGCTCACCGCTGGAGCGGTCGCGGCCTTCGAAGTGGTCGGGGAGGGGGCTGGCAGCGGCATCGGGGCTGGGGGTCCAGACCGTGGCCATGTCGAGCAGGTTCACGAAGAAGTCGGGGCTGAGGGTGCCGACGCGGTGGGTGAACACCCCATGGCTGGAGCCGCCCGCGTTGGCGCCCAGCACCCGCAGGCCCCCCACCAGCACCGTGAGCTCAGGGGCGCTGAGGGTGAGCAGCTGGGCCCGGTCGATCAGCAGTTCCTCAGCCCGCACCGCAAAAGCCCGCTTCTGGAAATTACGGAAGCCATCGGCCTGGGGCTCCAGCACCGCGAAGGAGGCGGCATCGGTCTGCTCCGGGGAGGCGTCAGTGCGGCCTGGGCGGAAGGGCACCTGCAACGGCTGGCCGGCCGCACGGGCCGCCGCCTCCACGGCAGCCGATCCCGCCAGCACGATCAGATCGGCCAGGGACACCCGGGTGCCATCGCTCTGGGCGGCATTGAAGCCCTGCTGGATGCCCTCCAGCACCGAGAGCACCCGCGCCAACTGCTCGGGCTGGTTCACCTCCCAGCTGTTCTGGGGATCCAGTCGCAGACGGGCGCCGTTGCTGCCGCCACGCTTGTCGGAGCCGCGGAAGGTGGAGGCGGAGGCCCAGGCGGTGGCCACCAGCTCAGGCAGCGTGAGCCGCGAGGCCAGCACCAGGGCCTTGAGTTCGGCGATCGCGGCGGCACCGATGAGGGGATGGTCCACGGCGGGCACCGGGTCCTGCCAGATCAGGTCCTCGGCGGGAACCTCGGGGCCGAGGTAGAGGGCCTTGGGCCCCATGTCGCGGTGGGTGAGCTTGAACCAGGCGCGGGCAAACGTGTCAGCGAAGGCCTGCTGGTCGGCGTGGAAGCGCCGGGCGATCGGCTCGTAGATCGGGTCGAAGCGCAGCGACAGATCGGCGGTGGTCATCATCGGCCGGTGGCGCTTGCCGGGGTCGTGGGCGTCGGGAATCAGGTGCTCCTCGCGCACATCCTTGGCCCGCCACTGCCAGGCACCGGCCGGACTCTTCTCCAGCTCCCACTCGTAGCCGAACAGCATCTCGAAGTAGCCCCGGTCCCAGGTGGTGGGGTTGGGCTTCCAGGCGCCCTCGATGCCGCTGGTGGTGGCGTCAGCGCCCTTGCCCGTGCCGAAGCGGTTGTGCCAGCCCAGCCCTTGCTCCTGCAAGGTGGCGCCCTCTGGAGCCGGGCCCACCAGCTCCGGATCGCCGGCGCCGTGGGCCTTGCCAAAGGTGTGGCCGCCCGCTACCAGGGCCACGGTTTCCTCGTCGTCCATGGCCATGCGGGCGAAGGTCTCGCGCACATCACGGCCGGAGGCCACCGGGTCGGGCTCTCCGTTGGGACCTTCCGGGTTCACGTAGATCAGCCCCATCTGCACCGCAGCCAGGGGGTTTTCGAGGTCGCGGTCGCCGCTGTGGCGCTCATCCCCCATCCAGCTGGTCTCGCGGCCCCAGTAGATGTCCTCCTCCGGCTGCCACACGTCCACGCGGCCGCCACCGAAGCCGAAGGTGGGAAAGCCCATCGATTCGAGGGCACAGTTGCCGGCCAGGATGATCAGATCGGCCCAGGAGAGGCTGGTTCCGTACTTCTGCTTGATGGGCCAGAGCAGCCGCCGGGCCTTGTCGAGGTTGCCGTTGTCGGGCCAGCTGTTGATCGGCGCAAAGCGCTGGTTGCCAGTGCCGCCGCCGCCACGACCATCGCCGGTGCGGTAGGTGCCGGCGCTGTGCCAGGCCATGCGGATGAACAGACCGCCGTAGTGGCCCCAGTCCGCCGGCCACCAGTCCTGGGAATCGGTCATCAGGGCATGGAGATCGCGCTTCACGGCGGCGAGGTCCAGCTGGCTGAAGGCCTGGGCGTAGTCGAAGTCCGCCCCAAGCGGATTGGAGGCCGGGCTGTGCTGGTGAAGGATGGCCAGATTGAGCTGGTGGGGCCACCAGTGGCGGTTGGCCTGGTCGCCCGCCGTGGTGGGGGCCCCGGAGCGACCCGCGAAGGGGCACTGGCTGATGGCCGTCATCGACGCACTCCGGGCGAATGGGCTGGGCTGGGGCCTATGGAGAAGGTAGGGAGCGGGGGGTGGCAGAGCTGCGGGGCTTTACAAGGCTTACGGGCTTCTGGGTGGGGCTACAGAACAGGGAAGCTGAGCTGGCTGTCCATCAGGACTAACGCATTCCTTCACCGCAAAGCCGCTGAACTGTGTGTTGAGCCCAGAGGAGTGGGAAGGATTTAATGTTTAATGGATGAAGTCTGATCAAGACCCCCTTCTGAACGCCAGGCCTGGATAGCTCCACGTACAGTTAGACACCGGGTTGGCATAGGCCACCAAAGCGAAACTCTAATGAGATTTAGGGGGCTGAATATGGCAGATCCTAGCGGCACCATCAAGCCGAACAGAAGGCTCTCGATTGACGCGAAACTCAATGTAGGTCGTGGTAAATGCCATCGGTAGAACAAAGTTGTCATCATTCGGTGCAAGCCACTTTGTCAGGTCGATGGTGAGCTCCGAAGTCCCCTTCCCGATGTCTTTCCACAGCTTCGTGTTGTCTGCCTTGCTGGCCTCATAGACTGTATAGGTTGATTTGGTATTCATAAACAGCACCATCTGGAATAGTTTAATCTTGGCAAGCTCCTCTGGTGTCTCCAAGCCTGCCTCACGGAGGTTCACATGAAGGCAACGATAGCTTTTATCCCGCTCACAGGGGTGGAGATCATCCAGCTCCACAGCCTCCACCGATCGCTCCCCCTTCTTCTGAATGCTCAGACCCATGGTCCAGTCATTGACGCCATCACCGCGTTCATCGACTACCCGTATGACGAACTGCTGCCAAGGCTCCGGCGGTAGCTCCCGGCCACGGGCCTCCGCTGCCTTCTCGATAGCCTGTTGATTCCATTCCTCAAACGAATCATTGTCTTGAACGTCCAGAGCGTCCGACACAAGGTTCAGAAGGCGAGCATCCTGATCGGGCTGCATGATCGTGCCGTGGTTCAATCCAGGCCACAGCACCAGGATATTGTTCTGGTTACTCCAGTCTGAAATCGATGCTTGTGTGCGGCCGGCTTCCTTGTCCATGCCTGAGGGGTCGGTGAAGTCCACCAACAGGCGCCGTGAGTTGAGGGCGGCGCCTGCCCAGCGCACCACCCCGTCGGACCCTCTGATCTTCGTTCCCACAGCTTTGGTGGCGAGATTTGCCAGCCGGCCAAGATCCTTGTCGCCACAAAGTGTGAACACGAAGGGACTTTTCTCTCCTTTCTCAAATCTGGCGGTATTGCCATCGCCAAATAGGTCTTTCTCTGCCAATTGCCAGGTGAAGGGGCTACCCAGCTCCAACGCGTGCAGCACCTCATTGCCGGCTTCCATAAAATCCGGGCCATTCCACTTCTTGCTTCCCTTCACCATCGCGCCAAGCCAGCTCCTCCCCTTGTGGGCCACTGGCGATCCATTGGTAGCGGGAGCCAAGGCAATCAGATGGCGCAAGCGCCCAGGACGGCTCATGGAGCTGTAGCGCGACAACCAGGCGCGAATCACCAACATTCCGGTGGAATGCACAATGGCATCAAATGGGTCATCCTTGCCCAGGTGCGCTTGGTCGCGCAGCGCAAGATCTAAACCCTCAGCAATATCGCCGATCGCAACTTCGTCAGAAAGAGAGACATAGTTGACCACATGAACGTCTTTGCTTTTCAGACCACGCTTCGCAACAAGCGCCATGCGCCATTCTTCAAAGCCATCACTACTATCGGAGTAGCCATGAATCAGAACCAGAGGAATGCCCATAACGTTCGGTCGTCTCGCCATACTTGCTAGCAGTAAACCCGTAAGTGATTGGATCGGGTCGACATTTCTTAAAAGTAAGCGATGGCGGAATTGACGTGCTCTCTATCAGCGGTCCAAACGCTATGCGAGCTGGCGAGTGGTCAGGCCAGACAGATCACAACCACCTGACAACTTTAACGCTGACAGAGCATCACGGACCAGAGATATCTTTCAGCTAACCTTTGGCGGATTACGAAGCATGCTCTTGGTGATTCGAGAACCCTTGACCAATCTAATCTCGTGCCTCGGCGAGGGTGCATCGTAGGGAACAAGGGACATCTCAAAACTATCTTCGCCCCCTTTAGCAGGGTAGAGATGGGCCTGTTCTTCTAGGATGCCTACTGCAATTTCCTCTCCCATCCGCAGACTGTCGTAGTAATCAGAGAAGTAGTGGACGCCGGCCATATTGCGACCGATAGAAATGTTGGCCGCCAGCTTGTTGAGTTCACCGAGGAGTGTCAACGGTTTCTCCACTTGCTGCATCTCCAGCCGCGCACCACCGTCCGCAGTAACGAACTGCACAGGGATTCCACAGTTCTTCTCCTTGATATCGCTTGGATCTAAGAACCGCACACTGCCGTTCACCCAGCGCAACTCAGCGCTGGTGTTAAAGAAAGCCTTCAGCACCGACACACACGCACCGGCAACCGTTGCGTGCCCCGCGCCATAGGCGGGGTGCATCGGTGATCCCTCCTGGAAGGCCATGGGTAGGAGCGGCTCATCCTCGCCACCCATGCTGAGATTGTGAGCTCGGATCTCGCCCATAACTGGTGCGAGCTGAGATGCCATTGCCTTGAATTGACCTCTGATGGCATCGATGCACTGGACCTGCGGCAACGTCTCGATTTGATCAGCGCGCGCTAAACGTCCGGCCAGCGCCTCCGGCCGCAGCCGCAGATGGTTCTGAAACTTCTGGAAGCGCACGGCCTTCAGGCCGCGGGTCGCAACCTCGGTAACCAGGCTCAGGATGTGCGGAGCACCAAACAGGGCAAAGCCTGTTGAATTATTACTCTTCCCGTCGATTTCTCCACCAGCAAGCTCGGCGAATCCTGGATCGAATGGAGCGCGCATGCTCAGCAAGATCAGACAAGCATTCAAATAGGCCTGATAGAGAGCGTCATCGTGAACATAGGTGGCGAGATCACGCGGCGTATGGATGAAACGCTTGCCTGGCGCGAAGAGCGTGGCGTTGAAACGGACGTCGGCCCCTTGCTGCACCGCGAGCCAGTCCTTCCACTTGATCATCCAGTCCTTCAGAGTCGTATTACGCACACGCTGATCGATGAACTGATTGCCGAACGCGATTTGTCCCTGATCCTCAAGCGGCGTACTCGGTCCCTCAGAGCTACCGATCAGCATGAACTGGGACAAATAGGGGCCATGATCCACGCCATAGCTAGATCCACGGAAAGCCTTCTGCGCAGTAAGCCTGCCACCCTCTGATTGACGCGGACGGGGGCTCCCATTGACAGGATCCGGGAGGCCGAATGGCAAACCGTGTTTCGCGTAGGGAAGAGAATTAAGTCGGTCAATTGCGCTGGCCACTCGGGCTTCTGTACTGCCCCTCTGGAAGGCTGAGAACGGCACATCGCGCAAGAGCGCAAGCTCATAGACCTCAGCCATCTCAAAGGCCAGCTCATCAAAGCTGCCGTCTACGCGATTAAGTGCCGGTGCTGGGGGCATTGTGACTGCCTGAGCATCAGGACCTTGCAGCTCGAAAACAAAGCCCGCGGTGGGCGCTTCCCACTTCCGCCGGCCATGTTCCAGGGTAGGGACGACCACATCGTTGGTAAACGCAGCTATCGCACCGCCGCAGATGGCGTCACGCAATTGCTGGGCATAGGCATTGTCGGCAACCAGGCCAAGTTCTTGGGTGTGCGTGAGACCCTTGGTGAAGCTCATCGCCCAGGAAGCGCCTTTCAGCAACGCTTCGTCGTTGTTGGGGCGGTGCAGTGGCCCGTTCTTTGCGCGCTCTGTAGCGCGTTTTGACGCCTCAAGCGCTTCCTGATTCCGAAGCTTTAACGCCGCATCAATGCGGGCTTGGTCGCCAGGATCATCTTCAAAGTTACACCTAAGCAGCTTGCGCCCGGCATCAATTGTGCACTCTTATTGCACTTGTGCGTCTTTCTGATGCAGCCATCGCACAACTCCAAGGATGGCCTAACTCCCGCTCACCGCTCGCGCAGGCAGCTCTCGTAGCTCAAAAACACATCGCCCCGGCGAGCCAGGGCCTGGAGCGCGATCTCGGCAAAGTCGGGCCGGCTCTCCAGCAGCAGGCGCACTTGGCCGATCGGGATTTCGAACAGCACGGCATCTTCCTGCACCCACCTGGCAGTGGGCAGGGCGCGTGCAGAAGCAGTTCGCCGAAGAACTCACCGCGGCCCAAGCTGAACAACCGGAGGCTGATGCGCTCAGCTTCGTGAATGGCACTGAGCAGCTACAGCTGGATCTGAATCGCGGCCGATCTGGTGCTGCACCACCTTGGGGGCGGGGTCAGCCAGCACCCCCAGCCCCTCCAAAGCCACCTTCAGCAGCGCCTTGGTGACCAGCAGCGGATCTCACCGTGCTTCACCCGCACCGCCAGATCCACACGCCCCTGGGAGTTCAGGTAATGGATGTAGTGCACCGGGGTGGCGGTAATCATGGCGTTGGGCAGCACGATCTCCGAGCCCTGGACGGTGCGGATCACGTTGGAGCGGAAGGAGATCGCCCGCCTTCAGCGTCCCCTCCATCAGCAGGGTCAGGCCAGCCCTGGTGTCATCGCCGCCGCTCCAGCCGCCGGACGCTGCGCCGCAGCCCCTCGGCGCAGTCGCCCAGCATCAGCAGACCGGCGCCGCCCCACACCAGACGGGCCGGCAGGTCGGCGACGCCCGAGCCAAGCTCCTGCAGGGGCTCAAAGCCCAGCTGGCGGAAGTAGCGCACCAGGCGCCGGTGCTGGCGGTCGTCATCGCGAATCGCCAGCAGCCGCGCCCGGCGGCAGGGGGTGGCCTCCAGGGCCCAGGCGAAGGTGGCTGCCCAGATCAGCGCCCCCACTGCGTCGCTGTCCTCCCCCTGCACCCGCATCGTGTCGAGCCGCAGGCCAGCGGCCGTGGGCAATGCCCAGCCCTTCAGCTCCCCCAGCAGCACCAGCGGCCCCTCCTGGCCGCCCCCAGCCTGGCGCCGGGCCACCCCCACCCGCAAGCTCCAGCCCAGCGCAGCCAGGCGCCCCACCTGCAGCCGCAGCAACAGGCCGCGCTGACGGGCCTGTGCTTCCAGCTGGGCCAGGCTCGGCAGGGCGGGCTCCATTACGCCGGCTTGCCGCAGCTGGGGCAGTAGGGGAAGCAGGCGTAATGGAGCGCGCCGCACTGGCTGCAGTCGTGCTGCAGCTGCAAGCCGCAGTGCATGCAGTAGTTGGGCAGCACGCCCTCCCGCCGCGGCAGGCTGCGCTCGCAGCTGGGGCACTGGCTGCGCGCCAGGGACTGCAGGGCCTTCTCGTAGCGGATCGTGTGCTGGCGCTGCTCCTGCGGCGCCGCCTGCTCCTGCTGCTTGCGCGCCAGGTAGCCATTCAGCCAGCGGATCAGGGCCCGGCCCACCAGGAAGGTGAGCAGGGCACCCACGCCGTAGCGGATGTAGGCGCCGAAGCTGGGCAGGTAGGGCACCAGCTCCACGAAGAAGGCGAACAGGCCGAACAGCAGGAAGCCCCACACGAAGGGCCACTGGTCGCTGCGGCGGAAGCGGCGGAACTGCCACAGCGACAGCCCCAGCAGCGGCCCCACCAGCAACAGCCGGATGCCGAAGGCCCGCAGTTCCGCCCGCTGCCGGGCCGCCTGGAAGCGCCCCTGGGCCTCGGACTGCAGCTGCTGGAGTTGCTGCTGGGGCACCGCGATCGAGGCCTGCAGCGCCCGCAAGCGGGCCGTCAGCGCCGCCTGCTCGCCGCTGAGCTGCTGTTGCTGCTGCAGCAGCCCATCGAGCTGGCGCGCCCGGGCGATCACCTCCGGGTTCTGGTCGGACTGGGCCGTGGCCGAGCGGGTGGAGCGCCAGTTGTCGAAGCTGGCCTTCTCGCGCTCGTAGCGGGCCTGGGCCTGCTGCTGGCGCTCACCCAGGCGCTCGGCCTGCTCCTGCAGCGCCTCGCGGCGGCTCTCAAGTGGTTGCAGCTCGGCCTCCAGCGCAGCCCGGCGAGGCTGGTCGAGGAACTGCTCGAGCTGGGGCGCTCTGGAGAGCAGGGGCAGGTCGGCGATCAGCGCCCCGCCCACCTGGATCAGGAAGTAGGCGAACAGCAGGGCGATCAGCCACTGGCCGGCGCGCACCAGCCGTTCCGGACCTCGGGAGGGGTTCACCATCGTGAGCTCTGGGTTGGGCCATCCTCGGATCGCCAGGGCCAGGCGGCCAGCACCGCCTCCAGCGGCAGCGGCCCGTGCAGGTGGGGGAACAGCTCACCGCTGCCCGGTGCTGGCTCCAGGCGCACCACCGCGCCCGCTGCCGCCAGCCGCGCGGGGTCGAGCACCAGCAGCTTCAGCTCGGCGGGGTCGAGGTCGACATAGAAGCGGCCATGGGTGGCCGCCAGCTGGTGGGCCTGGCTGAGGTGGATGAATCCCACCTGCTCCAGCGAGCGGCCGCGGGTGGAGCGGCGGTAGACGCCCGCGGCCTGCGCCGCCTGCCACTCCGGGCCCAGGGCCAGGTGATACAGCCAGCCGGGCGACCACCAGGCCTGGCGGGCCGCCCAGGGCGGATCCAGCACCGCCGCCAGCTCCGCTCCTGCCAGAAAGCGGTCCAGCCAGGCCTGCAGGGGCTGCAGCCTCGGTTCGGCGTCAAAGCGCTGCGGGTCAGCCAGGCGGAACTGGCGCACAAACGGCAGCAGGGCCATGTCGGCCAGGGACGGCCGCTCGCCCAGCAGCCAGCCGCCGGGCTCCAGGTGCCGGCTCCAGCGGCGCAGGATGGCCAGGGCCGCCTGGCGATGGTTCTCCTGCTCCCCCTCGGCGCCGAACCGGCCGGCGTACTTGAAGCGGTCCAGGTGGTACTTGAACGGCCCGTCGTTCTCCGCGATCAGCGCCTCGATGGCGGCGGCCTCGGCTGCGCTCCAGCCCTGCAACCAGCCCTGGGGATCCCGGCGCCCCAGGGCCCAGGCCATCACCGCCAGGCTCTCCTCGATCACCTGCTCCCCCTGCACCAGCACCGGCACGGTGCCCTTGGCCGACGCCGCCAGCAGCTCCGGCGGCTTGACCTTGAGGCTCACCTCCCGCAGCTCCAGATCCACGCCGGGCACCAGCCCCGCCGCCGCCAGGGCCAGCCGCGCCCGGATCGCGTAGGGACAGCGGCGGAAGCTGTAGAGGATCGGCCGCGCTTCAGCCACCGCCGCTGGGCGGCACCGGAAAGCGCCGGCCGAGGTGATCCTCGCCCCGCTGGCGGGCCAGCTGCATCTGCCGCTGGCGCTCGGCGTAGCGCTCCCGATCAGCACTGCCCTGCCGGTCGACGCAGTGGCGGCAGCTCACCCCTTCGGTGTAGCTGGGCAGCTGGCGGTCCGCGGCGGTGAGGGGCATGCGGCAGCCGTGGCAGAGGCTGGCCTCACCCGGCTCCAGCTGGTGATTCACGGCCACCCGCTGGTCGAACACGAAGCACTCCCCCCGCCAGCTGCTGCCCTGCTGCGGCCGCTCCTCCAGGTAGCGCAGGATGCCGCCATGCAGGTGGTGCACCCCCTCAAAACCCTGCTGCAGCAGGTGGGCGGTGGCCTTCTCACAGCGGATGCCACCGGTGCAGAACAGGGCGATCGCCTTGGGGCGGCGCTGCTCCACCAGGGGCCCCAGCTGCTGCTCCACCCAGGCGGGGAACTCCCGGAAGCTGGAGGTGCCGGGGTCGATGGCGCCGTCAAAGCTGCCCAGGGCCACCTCGTAGGCGTTGCGGGTGTCCACCACCAGGGTGTCTGGATCCTGAATCAGGGCCTCCCACTGATCGGGCGCCACGTGGCGGCCCACCGCCGCCGCCAGGTAGGGCCGCAGGGAGGCATCGCCCATGGTCACGATCTCGCGCTTGAGCCGCACCTTGAGCCGGTGAAAGGCCTGCTGGGGCGCCTCGGCCCGCTTCACCTCCAGGGCGACCAGGCGCGGATCGGCCCGCAGCAGCACCAGCAGCGCCTCCACCGCCTCGGCTGGCCCGCTCACCGTGCCGTTCACCCCCTCCGGCGCCAGCAGCACCGTGCCCCGCACCCCGCCGGCCTCGCCGCAGGCCAGCAGGCGCTGGCGCAGCGGCGGCAGCTCCGCCGGATCGAAGGCCGCGAAGCGGTAGAAGGCGGCCAGGCTCAGGCCCATGGGGAGCGGCTCAGACAGGGCACAGCTCGGCAGCGGGCACCGCCCCCTCCACCGTCACGCCGGCGGCGGCGAGCAGGGCCTGGTCGGCGGCCACGTCGGGGTTGCCGGTGGTGAGCAGGGTGTCGCCGTAGAAGATCGAATCGGCGCCGGCCAGCAGGCAGAGGATCTGGGCCTCGCGGCTGAGCTGTTGGCGGCCGGCACTGAGCCGCACCCGGCTGTTGGGCATCAGGATCCGGGCCGTGGCCACCATCCGCACCAGCTCGAGCGGATCCAACGGCGGCTGCTCCTGCAGCGGCGTGCCCTCCACCGCCACCAGGGCGTTGATCGGCACGCTCTCGGGGTGGGGATCGAGGTTGGCCAGCACCTCAAGCAGCCCGGCCCGGTCGCTGAGCGCCTCCCCCATGCCGATGATGCCGCCGCAGCAGAGGGTCACCCCGGCCCGCCGCACCCGCTCCAGGGTCTCGAGCCGCTCCTGGTAGGTGCGGGTGCTGATGATGCGGTCGTAGTGCTCCGGGCTGGTGTCGAGGTTGTGGTTGTAGGCGGTGAGGCCCGCCTCGGCCAGCCTGGTGGCCTGGGCGTCGCTGAGCATGCCGGCGGTCACGCAGGCCTCCAGGCCCAGCTCGCGCACGCCCCGCACCATCTGCAGCATCGCCTCGAAGGGGGCGCCGTCGCGGATCTCGCGCCAGGCCCAGCCCATGCAGAAGCGGTGGGCGCCGGCCTGCTTGGCCGCCCGGGCCCGGGCCAGCACCGGCTCGACAGCGAGCTCGGGCCGGCCGCTCACATCGGCGCTGTGGTGCATCGACTGGGGGCAGTAGGCGCAGTCCTCCTCACAGCCGCCGGTCTTGACGCTCAGCAGCGAGGCCAGCTGCACCCGGTAGCCGGGGTTGGCCTGGCGATGCACCTGCTGGGCCTGCCAGAGCAGCTCCATCAGCGGCGCCTCCAGCAGGGCCTGGATCTCGGCGCGGGTCCAGTCGTGGCGGAGGGTCACGGAGGTGGGCAAGGCAGGACAGGGGAAAGGACAGGGCGGGAAGAGTGGGCGGTCGGGACGCCGGAAGGGGGCGTGCTCAAGGGGCCGGGTCCACGCCGCCGAAACGGCGCTGCCGGTTCTGGTAGTCCAGCAGGGCGGCGTGCAGGGCCTCGCCGTCGAAATCAGGCCAGAGCACGTCGGTGATGTGCAGCTCGGCGTAGGCCAGCTGCCACAACAGGAAGTTGCTGATGCGGTGCTCGCCGCTGGTGCGGATCAGCAGGTCTGGATCCAGCTGGCCGGCGGTGTGCAGTTCGGCGGCGAAGCACTGCTCGTCGATGCTGGCGGGGTCGAGCTCCCCCTGGGCGGCACGCTGCGCCAGGCGCCGGGCTGCCCGCACCAGCTCAGCCCGACCGCCGTAGTTGGTGCACACGTTGAAGCGGATGCCGGTGCTGGCGGCGGTGCGGGCGGTGGCCTGGGCGATCAGGTTCTGCAGGCCCAGGGGCAGGGGCTCCAGATCGCCCAGAAAGCGGATGCACACCTGCTCCCGCTCCAGGCCCTCGATCTCCCGCTGCAGCACCCGCTCGAACAGGGCCATCAGGAAGTTCACCTCCTCGCCGGGCCGGTTCCAGTTTTCGGTGGAGAAGGCGTAGGCCGTCAGGGCGCCCACGCCCCAGTCGCTGCAGAACCTCAGGGTGCGCTTGAGGGCTTCCACGCCGGCCCGGTGGCCCACCACCCGGGGCAGGCCGCGCCGCTGGGCCCAGCGGCCGTTGCCGTCCATGATCACCGCCACATGGGCCGGCAGCCGGGCGGGATCCAGCCCAGCCGGCAAAGGATGGGTGTGCCTTGTGCTGCTGGTCGCCAGAGCGCGACTCATCCGCGGGAATCCGGCGTGTCCTTGGTCACGGTACGCCCGCTGGACTGGGCCAACGCCCGGGTGAGCAGATCATGAAGGCGGCTGCTGGTGATCGGCCGCTCCAGGCGGCCCTGGCTGGCCAGGGCCAGGGTGCCCGTCTCCTCCGACACCACGATCGCCAGGCAGCGATCGAAGCGCTCCGTGAGGCCGATGGCGGCCAGGTGGCGGGTGCCGTAGCGGTTCATCCCCTGGCGGGAGAGGGGCAGGATCACCCCCGCCGCCAGGATGCGGTTGCCCTTCACCAGCACCGCGCCGTCATGGAGGGGAGTGTCGGCGGCGAAGAGGTTGAGCAGCAGGTCCACCGAGAGCTGGGCATCGATGGCCAGGCCGGGGCTGAGGAAATCCTCGGGGCGCAGGTCGCTGCCCAGGTCCACCACGATCAGGCCGCCCCGCCGCGCCTGGGAGAGCCGCCCCGCCGCCTCACTCAGCACCCCCACCGAGCTGGACATCAGCTGATCGCGGTTGCGGTCGCCGAACAGCAGTCCCAGCCGGCCGGTACCCAGCAGTTCCATCAGCCGCCGCAGCTCCCCCTGCCAGAGGATCGCCAGGGCGAGGCTGCAGGCCAGCACCAGGGCATCCACCAGCTTGGTGGTGAGGGGCAGGTTGGCGAAGCGCTGCACCAGCCAGGCCATCGCCACCAGCAGCAGGTAGCCCCGCAGCAGCCACAGCGTCCGTGCCTCCGTGACCCGCCCCAGCACCACCATGCCCAGGGCCGTGGCGCAGACCAGATCGATCAACAGACGCAGATCCAGCAGCCGAAGCCAACCTTCCAGCCACGGCCCGGTCACGCCTGAACCCAATTCTCGGCGTCAGGTTACCGGCGTCAGGCGCGCTGGCAGAACGTCGTAGCGCAGTAGGTCTTCCGGCTGCTCCCGGCGCTGCACCAGCTCCGCCAGACCCTCGTGCACCAGCACCGCCGCCGGCCGCGGGATGCGGTTGTAGTTGGAGGCCATCGAGGCGTTGTAGGCGCCGGTGGCGAACACCGCCAGCAGGTCGCCACTGGTGGCAGGCGGCAGGGCGATCTCCGGCAGCAGCACATCGCCGGATTCGCAGTGCTTGCCCGCCACCGTCACCGTCTCGCTGGCCTCGGCGGTGGGCCGGTCCGCCAGCAGGGCTGTGTACTGCGATTGGTAGGTGATCGGGCGGGGGTTGTCGCTCATGCCGCCATCCACGGAGAGGTAGGTGCGCAGGCCGGGGATGGCCTTGCGGCTGCCGAGTTCGTAGACGGTGACGCCGGCGGTGGCCACCAGGGAGCGGCCCGGCTCACACAGCAGGCGCGGCAGGTCCAGCCCCCGGTCGCGGCAGGCCGCCGCCACCGCCTCGGCCACCGTGCTTACCCAGGCCTGGATGGTCGGCGGGTCGTCGCCGGCCACGTAGCGGATGCCGAGGCCCCCGCCCACATTGAGGTCGCTCACCGGGTGGCCGAGGCCCCGGGCCTGGGCCAGGGCGTCGGCCATCACGGCGGCCAGGTCGTGGTGGGGCTGGAGTTCGAAGATCTGGGAACCGATGTGGGCGTGCAGGCCGGTGAGGCGGGCCCAGCTGCAGCCGGCCAGGTGGCTCAGCACCTGCTGCAACTGCTCGGGGTCGAAGCCGAACTTGCTGTCCAGGTGGCCGGTGCGGATGTACTCGTGGGTGTGGCACTCGATGCCCGGCGTGAAGCGCAGCATCAGCCGCACCGGCTCCGCCAGGGAAGGGGCCAGGGCGCTGAGCAACTCGATGTCGCGCCAGTTGTCCACCACCACCGTGACGCCCGCCTGGGCGGCCAGGGCCAGCTCCTCCAGGCTCTTGTTGTTGCCGTGCAGCACGATGCGCTCCGGCGGCATGCCCCCGCCCAGGGCGGTGAGCAGTTCCCCGGCGGACACGGCATCGAGCCCCAGACCTTCCTGGGCCACCAGGGCGGTGATCGCCAGGGAGCTGTTGGCCTTGGAGGCATAGAGGGCCAGGGAGGGGCCGGGATAGGAGGCGGCCAGGGCATCGCGGTAGGCGCGGCAGCTGGCCCGCAGGGTGGCCTCATCCAGCACATAGAGGGGCGTGCCGTAGGTGCGGGCCAGATCGCTCAGCCGGCAGCCCCCCACCACCAGGCGACCCTCGGCGTCAAGGCTGGTGCTGATCGGCGCCAGGTTGCGGTTGGGGCTGCTGGCGTCACAGCCGCTCTCGAAGGGCTGCTGGGCCACCGCCGCCTGGGGGATCTGACCGGGCGCTGGATCAGTCCCGGTGACGGGCTCGCTGGACATCACCATGGGAAGACCGCAGGTCGGGTGCGCGACGACACAGACGAATGTACGGAAGAGATCGAGTCAGCAGCGGACCCGGCGAGCCTGGTGACGGTGGCCAGGGGAGCCATGGCCAAGCCGGCGCCGACCGGGGCCTGCGGCTCAGCACCCTGGAGCCCGAGCACCTGGCGGCCTGCCAGGACCTCGACGCCGCCGCCCTGGGCCAGCTCTGGAGCGCTGCCCAGTGGCAGACGGAACTGGCCGATCAGGCACGCACGGCGGTGGGGCTCTGGCAGGAGGACGCCCTGGTGGCGATGGCCTGCGGCTGGCTGATCGTCGATGAGCTGCACATCACCCTGGTGGCGGTGCGGCCGCAGCAACGGCGCCGGGGCCTGGGGGGGCAGGTGCTGCAGGCCCTGCTGGCGGAGGGCCGCAGCAGCGGTGCCAGGGCCGCCACCCTGGAGGTGGGCGAGGGGAACCGGGCCGCCCTGGGCCTGTATGGGGCCCTGGGGTTCAGCAGCCGCGGCAGGCGTCGCGATTACTACCGCAACGGCGAGGCGGCCCTGATCCAATGGCTCTCGCTTGTGGAGCCGGCCCGGGGCGATCGAGCGGACAACACGATCGACCGGTGCGGATAACCGGCTTTTCTTATTGCACAGAAGCTCCAATTTGCTGCACTGAGTTGCACTTAAAAGCGTTCAGCTTCTTGCCACCACTGGCTTTTGCGAACTGGCCTCCCCGTAACCACACCACCCAGTCAACCCTGATAGGTTGGGTGAACTTGCACCAGGCCCCGCCCCATGTTCGAGCGGTTTACCGAGAAGGCCATCAAGGTGATCATGCTGGCCCAGGAAGAGGCCCGCCGCCTTGGTCACAACTTTGTTGGCACTGAGCAGATCCTTTTGGGCCTGATCGGGGAGGGCACCGGCGTAGCGGCCAAGGTGCTCAAGTCCATGGGCGTGAACCTCAAGGACGCCCGCGTCGAGGTGGAGAAGATCATCGGCCGCGGCTCTGGCTTCGTGGCGGTGGAGATCCCCTTCACCCCCAGGGCCAAGCGTGTGCTGGAGCTCTCCCTGGAGGAGGCCCGCCAGCTGGGCCACAACTACATCGGCACCGAGCACCTGCTGCTGGGCCTGATCCGGGAGGGCGAGGGCGTGGCCGCCCGGGTGCTCGAGAACCTCGGTGTCGACCTGGCCAAGGTGCGCACCCAGGTGATCCGCATGCTGGGCGAGACGGCCGAAGTGGCCGCCGGCGGTGGCAGCAAGGGCTCCACCAAGACACCCACCCTGGATGAGTTCGGCAGCAACCTCACCCAGCAGGCGGCCGACGGCAAGCTCGACCCGGTGGTCGGCCGGCAGAAGGAGATCGAGCGGGTGATCCAGATCCTGGGGCGCCGGACCAAGAACAACCCCGTTCTGATCGGCGAGCCTGGCGTCGGCAAGACCGCCATCGCCGAGGGCCTCGCCCAGCGCATCAACACCGGCGACATCCCCGACATCCTCGAGGACAAACGGGTGCTCACCCTGGACATCGGCCTGCTGGTGGCCGGTACCAAGTACCGCGGTGAGTTCGAGGAGCGCCTCAAAAAAATCATGGAGGAGATCCGGGGGGCCGGCAACGTGATCCTCGTGATCGACGAGGTGCACACCCTGATCGGCGCCGGCGCCGCCGAAGGGGCCATCGACGCCGCCAACATCCTCAAGCCAGCCCTGGCCCGTGGGGAGCTGCAGTGCATCGGCGCCACCACCCTCGACGAATACCGCAAACACATCGAGCGCGATGCGGCCCTGGAGCGTCGCTTCCAGCCCGTGATGGTGGGCGAGCCCTCCGTGGAGGACACGATCGAGATCCTGCGCGGCCTCAGGGAGCGCTATGAGGAGCACCACCGCCTCAAGATCGCCGACGAAGCCCTGGTCGCCGCGGCCACCCTGGGCGATCGCTACATCTCCGACCGCTTCCTGCCGGACAAGGCCATCGACCTCATCGATGAGGCCGGCAGTCGGGTGCGGCTGATGAACTCCAAGCTGCCCCCTGCCGCCAAGGAAGTGGACAAGCAGCTGCGCGGTGTGCAGAAGCAGAAAGAGGAGGCCGTGCGCGAGCAGGACTTCACCAAAGCAGGCGAACTGCGCGACCGCGAGGTGGAGCTGCGCGATCAGATCCGCACGATCCTGCAGGCCCGCAAGGACGATGAACCCCAGGCCGGTGACGCCGGGAGTTCGGATTCAGACATCGGCAGCCTGCCTTCCTTCATCGGTCACGCCGATCCCGACCGGTCTCCGATGGTTTCCGAGGAGGACATCGCCCACATTGTGGCCTCCTGGACCGGGGTGCCCGTACAGAAGCTCACCGAGAGCGAGTCGGCCAAGCTGCTGAACATGGAGGAAACCCTCCACCAGCGGCTGATCGGCCAGGACGAAGCCGTCAAGGCGGTGTCCCGCGCCATTCGCCGCGCCCGGGTGGGTCTCAAGAACCCCAACCGGCCGATCGCCAGCTTCATCTTCTCCGGTCCCACCGGCGTCGGCAAAACCGAGCTCACCAAGTCGCTGGCGGCCTACTTCTTCGGCAGTGAGGAGGCGATGATCCGCCTCGACATGTCCGAGTTCATGGAGCGCCACACGGTCAGCAAGCTGATCGGTTCGCCTCCGGGCTACGTGGGCTTCAACGAGGGCGGCCAGCTCACCGAAGCGGTGCGGCGCCGGCCCTACACCGTGGTGCTGTTCGACGAGATCGAGAAGGCCCACCCGGATGTGTTCAACCTGCTGCTGCAGCTGCTGGAAGACGGTCGTCTGACCGACTCCAAGGGCCGCACGGTGGACTTCAAGAACACCCTGATCATCATGACCTCGAACATCGGTTCGAAGGTGATCGAGAAGGGTGGCGGCGGACTGGGCTTCGAGTTCTCCGGCGGTGCTGCCGAGGACACCCAGTACAACCGCATCCGCTCGCTGGTGAATGAGGAGCTGAAGCAGTACTTCCGCCCTGAGTTCCTCAACCGTCTCGACGAGATCATCGTCTTCCGCCAACTCACCCGCGACGAGGTGAAAGAGATCGCCGAGATCATGCTCAAGGAGGTGTTCCAGCGCATGGACGACAAGGGCATCCACCTCTCGGTCACCGAAGCCTTCAAGGAACGGTTGGTGGAAGAGGGCTACAACCCCTCCTACGGCGCCCGTCCCCTGCGCCGGGCCGTGATGCGCCTGTTGGAAGACTCCCTGGCCGAGGAGTTCCTCTCGGGACGGATCAGCGAGGGGGATTCCGCCCTGGTCGATGTGGGCGACGACAAACAGGTGGTGATCCGCAAGCAGAGTGCCCTGCCCGTGATGCCCGAACTGGCCGGGGCCGGCGCCTGAAGCCGCTCCCTCTGGGTGTCTCCCTGCAGAGGCACCCGATTTCAACCGCCCGGCTGGACAGCTGGGCGGTTGAAATCGTCGTTACGATGGTTTGATGCGCCAGCGTTCCCGCCGCGGCTCTGAGGAGCCCGCCAGCCCAGCCCTCGAGGCAGCGGTTGCCGCTCCGTCGGCCGCGACCGGACTGCAGGCCCACAGGATCGCCCCCGGCGAGGTGCTGCGCGGGGAGGGGGCCTGGCAGCAGGCCCTGCCCCGCATCGCCCGCCTCTGCCGCCGCCCCCTGCTGCTGGGGCGAGGGGCCGCCACGCTGCCCCTGCGGCAGAAGCTGGAGCAGAGCCTGCGCCAGGTGGATGTGGAGCCACAGCTGGAGCAGCTGGAGCACGACTGCTGCGAGCTGGACCTGGAGCGCCTGGGCCGCAGCCTGGCTGCCGGCGGCAGCGAGGGCCGACCCGATGCCGTGATCGTCAGCGGCGGCGGCAAGGTGCTCGATGCCGGCAAGCTGCTGGCTCACCGCCACGGCCTGCCCTGCGTCACCGTGCCCACCAGCGCCGCCACCTGCGCCGGCTGGACGGCCCTGGCCAACATCTACAGCCCGGAGGGCGCCTTTGAGCGCGATGTGGAGCTGGAGCGCTGTCCCGAGCTGCTCGTGTTCGACCACGCCCTGGTGCGCACCGCCCCGGCCCGCACCCTGGCCAGCGGCATCGCCGACGCCCTGGCCAAGTGGTACGAGGCCTCGGTGAGCTCCGCGGCCAGCAGCGACGGACTGATTCAGCAGGCCGTGCAGATGGCCCGGGTGTTGCGCGACCAGCTGCTCTTCGACGCCGAGCAGGCCCTGCTGGACCCCAGCAGCGAGGCCTGGGTACGGGTGGCGGAGGCCTGTGGCCTCACCGCCGGCCTGATCGGCGGCATCGGCGGGGCCCGCTGCCGCACCGTGGCCGCCCACGCCGTCCACAACGGCCTCACCCAGCTCAGCGCCAGCCATGGCGCCCTGCATGGCGAGAAGGTGGGCGTCGGGATCCTGGTGCAGCTGCGGCTGGAGGAAGTGCTCGGGGGCAACCAGCTGGCCGGCCAGGCCCGGCGTCAGCTGCTGCCCCTGTTCCGCCAGCTCGACCTGCCCGCTGATCTGGCCGATCTGGGGCTGGGCCAGGCCACCCTGGAGCAACTGCAACAGGCCTGCGCCTTTGCCTGCGCCCCCGGCTCCGACCTGCACCACCTGCCCTTCAGCGTCAGCCCCATCGATCTGATGGCCGCCCTGGTGAGCACCCGCTGCGGCGAGCGGGTCGCGGCGTGAGCGCCAGCACCGAGACCAGCAGCCCGCTTGAACTCAGCTCCCAGGCCCTGGTGGAGCAGGCTTCCCGGGAGCTGCTCGATCCCCAGGGCCGCGCCCTGGCCCAGGCCGTGCAGTGGTGGCCCCTGCAGGGGCTGCCCGACCTCTGGCCCGTGGCGGTGCTGGGCCAGGGGCCACCGCTGCTACTGCTGCACGGCTTCGACAGTTCCTTTCTGGAGTTCCGGCGCATCGCCCCACGGCTGGCCCAGCGCCATCAGCTGTTCATTCCCGACCTGTTCGGCTTCGGCTTCTGTCCCCGTCCGGCCCAGGCCCGCTACGGCCCCGCCGCCGTGCTGGAGCACCTCACGGCCCTGCTGACGGCCATCGCCAGCCGCAGCCAGGAGGCCACAGCGATCGGCCTGATCGGCGCCTCGATGGGCGGCTCCGTGGCCGTCGAACTGGCCCGCCGCCACCCCGAGCAGATCAGCCGCCTGCTGCTGCTGGCCCCCGCCGGCCTCACCGGCCGGCCCATGCCCCTGCCGCCGCTGCTGGATGGGCTCGGGGTGCGCTTCCTGGCCCTGCCCGGCGTGAGGAAGGGCCTCTGCCGCAGCGCCTTCGCCGATCCCGATCGGGATGTGGGCCCCGCCGAACTGGAAATCGCCTCGCTGCACCTGGCCGCGCCGGGCTGGGGCCCGGCGCTGGGGCGCTTCGCCCGCTCGGGGGGCTTCGCCGGCTGCGGCGCTCCCCTGCCCCCGCAACCGATCGCGGTGCTGTGGGGAGCCGACGACCGCATCCTGCGGCTGCCCCAGAAACGCGCCGCCCTGGCCCTGCTCGGGGAGCGGGTGCGGGAGCTGGAGAACTGCGGCCACCTGCCCCACATCGACCAGCCGGCCAGCGTGGCCGCCGCCTGGCTGGCCGGCGACGGAGCATGAGCGGGCCCCTGCTGCAGCTGCTGGCGGCGGGCCTGCAGCTGTGGATCCGCCGCCAGTGCGAGCAGATCGAGGCCCTCTCGCTGGAGCTGGAGGGCGCCGATCTGCAGCTGCTGCGGGGCCGGCTGGCCGGGGCCCAGCTCCAGGCCCGCCAGGTGCACTACCGGGGGCTGGAGCTCGACGCGGTGACGCTCACGAGCGACCCGATCAGCCTCCAGGTGGCTGGGCTGCTGCGGGGCCAGGCCATCGAGCTGGGGCAGCCCTTCGGGATCAGGGGGGAGGTGCGGTTCAGCCCCACGGGGCTGGAGCACTCCCTGGCCCAGGCGAGCTGGCAACCCCTGGCCGACCAGCTCGCCGGCCAGCTGCTCGGCGGCACCGCCTGGCGGGGCAGCAGGCTCAGCCTCCGCCAGGAGCACCTGGTGTTCAGGAGCCATGGGGCGCTGGAGCTGGAAACCAGCCTGAGCGCGGAGGCCGGCACGGTGGTGATCCGCGCCGTGGATGGCAGCACCGAGCTGAGGCTGCCGATGGACCCCGCTGTGCAGATCGAGCGCGCCGCCGTGGAGAGCGGCCGGGTGGTGCTGGAGGGTCGGGCCACGGTGACCCCCTGAACCCCTTCAGGAACCGAGCAGCGGCAGCACCAGGGTGACCAGGGAATAGACCACCGCCGGCACGAACAGATAGCTGTCGATGCGATCGAGGATGCCGCCGTGGCCGGGGATCGCATCGCCGGAATCCTTCAGGCCCGCATCGCGCTTCATCATCGACTCGGTGAGATCCCCCACCAGGGCGAAGAGGGCCACCACCGCCCCCAGCACCACTCCGATCAGCCAGCCCCAGTTCCAGCCGATCCAGGTACCACCCACCGCCCCGACGGCCATGGCACAGGCCACACCCCCCAGGGCTCCCTCGACGGTCTTGCCCGGCGAGATCGGCGAGAGCGGCCGCCGGCCCAGCCGCCGACCGATGGCATAGGAGCCGATGTCCGTGGCCACGATCAGGAAGCAGGCCAGCAGCGTGAGCTCGAGGCCGGAGTCGGGCAGATCGCGCAGCTTGATCCAGTGGCTCGGCAGAAAGCCCAGATAGAAGAGGCCGAACACCGAGGCGGCGATGTCGGCGATGGTGCCGGTGACGGGCTGCAGCAGCAGCCAGCCGCAGATCACCGCGCCGGAGGCCGGCAGCACCGCCGCGGCCACATCGCCGGCCAGCCAGCTGTCGGTGCCGGCAAGCTGGGTGGTGGCCAGCAGCAGCTGCACCGCCACCAGGGTGGTCTTGGTGGCCGGCCGAATGCCCTTGAACTGGGCCATGCGGAAGAACTCCAGCAGCCCCAGATGCACGATCACGCCCACAGCCACGGTGAACCACCAGCCGCCGAGCATCACCACCACGAAGCCGAAGCCCCCGGCCGCCCAGCCGCTCAGCAGGCGCGGCAGCGATGTGCTGGTGCGGGGCTGCGGCATCACGGCCGCTCTGCCGCGATCAGGAACAGGGGCTCAGCCGCGGCCAGCTTGGCCTGGCTGCCGCGGCGCTGCATGCGGTGCACGGTGGCCTGCACCACCTGCACATCGCGGGCGGCGAGCTGCCCGAGGGTGTCGGTGGCATCCACCAGACCCTCCAGGCTGGCGGTGCTGATCACCAGCCGTCCCGCCGGCTGCAGCGCGTCCCACACCACCCGCAGCACATCGCCGAGGGGCCGGCCCACCTCCAGCACCACCCGGTCGGGGGCGGGGGGCAGGGTGGCCAGGTCGTCGGGGGCCGCGCCGGGGTGGATGTGGAGGTTGACGATGCCGAGCCGCTGGCGGTTCTGCTCCAGCAGGGCAATGGCCTCCGGGTCACGCTCGAGGGTGTGCACCTGGCCCCGGGGCATCAGCCGGGCGATCTCCAGAGCCAGGGCGCCGGTGCCGCCGCCGACATCCCACACCAGGGAATCGGCCCGCGGCCGCAGGTGAGCCAGCAGCATCACCCGCAGCTCCATCGGTGTGGGGCTGAAGCCCGGGGCCGCATCAAAGACGCCATCGGGCAGGCCGGGGGTGACGAAATCCCACTGATAGGGAGGCGTCGGGGACGCTGCAGTGGGGTCGTCGATCACCGGCGAGGCCTGTGGAGCGCGCAATACAGGGGGCGTGGCACGCCGCTGGAGATCCCGCGTCAGCCCACCACAACCCTCACCGTATCAGCGATGAGGCCAGGCCAGAGCTGCCGTTGCCGCTGCAGCCAGTGGGCCCGGGCCGGATCGATTCGCTCCCCCGGGATCAGCAGAGGAATCCCGGGGGGATAGGGGCAGAGGGGCTCCGCGGCGATCCGGCCCGCCGCCGCCGCCAGGGGCACGGGCTCTGCGGCGGCCCGCCAGGCCACGGCCACAGGCATCTCCGGTTGTGCCACCGCCGCCAGGGGAGGCGGGCTGAAGGGCGGCAGCGGCGGACCGCCGAGGGCCTGGCGCAGGCCGGCCAGCACCCCCGGCAACCGCCGCACCACCCCGGCCGGAGGCACCACCCCCAGGCAGAAGGTGAGGCTGCCGGGCTCCGCCAGCTCCGCGATCACGCCCCGCTGCAGCAGCCAGGCATCGGCCTCCACCCCGTTGATGCCCATCGCCGCCGTGGGCAGCACCAGCCGCAGTGGGTCCTGGCTGCTGAGCAGCGGCAGATCCAGGCCACGACAGCGCCGCCGCAGGCGCCGGGCCTGCGCCAGGGCTCGATGTCTTTGGGCCAGGCCGGCGGCGCTGCGGCCATGGCGCAGGCTGGCCGCAGCCGAGGCCAAGAGCAGGGCGCTGGGGCTGGAGGTCTGCAGCCAGAGCAGGGCCCGCTCGATCGCCTCCACGGCGCAGCGCTCGCCCTGGGCCAGCAGCACGGCACTCTGGGCCAGCCCGCCGCCGCTCTTCTGGCAGGAAAGCACCACCAGATCGGCCCCGGCGGCCACGGCCTCACCGGCGCCATGGGCCTGGTCCACCAGCAGCGGCAGGCCGGCGGCGTGGGCCACCGCCACCAGGGCCGGCAGGTCGGCCGCCAGCCCCTGGTAGGTGGGGGACACCACCGCCACCGCCGCCAGGGGGCTGCCCGCTCGGGCTGCCGCCAGCGCCTGCTCCAGCAGCTGGGGGGTGGGGGGCAGCCACAGGCCAGTGGCGGGATCGAAGGGCAGGCTGTAGAGCACCGGCTCCAGCTGACCAAGCACGCAGGCATGCAGCAGCGAGCGGTGCAGGTTGCGGGGCAGCAGCACCCGGCTGCCGGGGGCCGCCAGGGCCAGCAGGGCCACCTGCAGCAGTCCACTGGCCCCGTTCACCCCGAACCAGCAGTGCTCAGCCCCCAGCAGCACCGCGCACTGGCGCTGCTCCTCCGCCACGGCGCCCTCCGGCTCCAGGGGACCACCGAAACCCGGCAGCTCGGGCAGATCCCAGCTGCCGGGCCGGCGGCGCAGCAACCGGGCCAGTTGCGGCGCCAGACCCCGGCCGCGCCCATGGGCGGGCAGGTGCAGGGCCAGGAGATCGGGATCAGCGGGGGGGAGCAACACCGGCAGGGCGAGGGCCAGGGATGCGGCTGCGCAGACAGGCCCGGCAGCGCTCTGGCACGGAGTCAGGAGTCTGGCCGCTCCTGGGCTGGGGACTCCCGCCGGGTCGGCGTCAGGGGGAGTGGCTTCAGGGCGGGCGGGTTCAGGGCGGTCGTCCCCCGCGCGGTCGGCCCTGCCGGACTTTCTAGAGTCAGTCCACTCACCCCATCGCGCCCTTGACCGCCGCAGCGAGCACCGCCCCGCCGGCCTACGACCCCAAGGCTGATCGGCGTTGGTTGCTGGGGCGGCCGTGGCTCTTCCTCAGCCGGCTCAGCTCGGTGCTGTGGCAGCTGATCAGCCTGGCCCTGGTGCTGGTGGTGCATGCCGGCAGCAGCGATCGGGCCGTGCAGCAGCGGCTCGGCAAGCGCATCCTCGCCACCCTCACCAGCCTCGGCCCCTGTTTCATCAAGGTGGGGCAGGCCCTCTCCACCCGCCCCGACCTGGTGCGGCGCGACTGGCTCGAGCAGCTCACCCAGCTTCAGGACAACCTGCCCCCCTTCCCCCAGGAGGTGGCCCTGCTCACGATCGAGACGGAGCTGGGGGCACCGGCCCAGGAGCTGTTTGCCCTGTTCCCCGACTACCCCATTGCCGCCGCCAGCCTGGGGCAGGTCTACAAGGCCCAGATGCACGACGGCCACTGGGTGGCCGTGAAGGTGCAGCGGCCCGACCTGCCCCAGATCCTGCGCCGCGACCTGGTGATCATCCGCATGTTGGCGGTGCTCAGTGCGCCGCTGTTGCCCCTCAACCTGGGCTTCGGGCTCGACGCCATCATCGACGAGTTCGGCCAGACCCTCTTCGACGAGATCGACTACTACAAGGAGGCCGACAACGCCGAGCGCTTCGCCCGCCTGTTCAGCGCCCATCCCGAGGTGACCGTGCCCCACGTGGAGCGCCAGCTGAGTGCCCGGCGGGTGCTCACCACCAGCTGGATCCATGGCACCAAGCTGCAGGAGCGCCAGGTGCTGGAAGCGCGCCATCTCGACCCCACCGCCCTGATCCGCACCGGGGTGATGGCGGGGCTGCAGCAACTGCTGGAGTTCGGCTATTTCCACGCCGATCCCCACCCCGGCAACCTGTTCGCCCTGCCGGGGCGCACCGGCCAGCTGGGCCATGTGGCCTACGTGGATTTCGGCATGATGGATTCGATTTCCGATGCCGACCGGCTCACCCTCACCGGGGCGGTGGTGCATCTGATCAACCGCGATTTCCGGGCCCTGGCCAGCGACTTCGTGGCCCTGGGCTTCCTCAGCCCCGACACCGACCTCGAACCGATCATTCCGGCCCTGGAGGAGGTGCTGGGCGGCACCCTGGGCGAGAACGTCGGCAACTTCAACTTCAAGGCGGTCACCGACCGCTTTTCCGAGCTGGTGTTCGACTACCCGTTCCGGGTGCCGGTGCGCTTCGCGCTGATCATCCGCGCCGTGGTGAGCCAGGAGGGGCTGGCGCTGCGGCTCGACCCCGACTTCAAGATCATCCGCGTGGCCTACCCCTACGTGGCCCGTCGTCTGCTGGCGGGCGACACCGCCGAGATGCGCGAGAAGCTGCTTGACGTGCTGTTCGACCGGGAGGGCCGGCTGCAGATCGAACGGCTCGAGAGCCTGCTGGCGGTGCTGGAGAACGACGGTCCCAGGGCTGACCTGCTGCCGGTGATGGGCTCAGGGCTGAAGCTGCTGCTGGGTCCCGATGGCGCCAGCCTGCGCCAGAGGCTGCTGCTCACCCTGGTGCGCGACGACCGTCTCAACGCCGACGACCTGCGCGCCCTGATGGGCCTGTTGCGGCGCACCTTCAACGCCCGCAAGCTGGCGGGCACGCTGCTGGCGCGGCTCAACCCCCTGGCCGCCGCCTAGGGTCACCCTCCGACCCGACCGCGCGCCGTGATCGACAACGCCCCGCTCGACCTCGACGCCAGCGAGATCCTGATTGAGTACGGCACCTTCATCCAGCCGCCCTACCTGGTGTCGGGGCTGGGGCTGGCCATCAGCGTGCTCTGCGGCCTCACCTTCGCCAAGATGGTTCAGAACCGGCTGGAGGGGTGGAAGCAGGATCGTCTGCCCCTGCTGCCCCTCAGCAACGGCGGCACCACCCTCCCCTACATCGGCATCGTGGTGGGGGTCACCCTGTTCATCGGCGGGGCCCTGCAGGTGTTCGGCTTCGCCTCGGGGGCGGCCCTGCTGGTGTCCTTCGTGCTCTCGATCGGCACTGCGGGGGCCCTCTGGGCCCAGCTGGAGCGGCTGATGGAGCAGGTGGAGAACGGCACCTTCAGCGCCGTTGACTTCGACAACTTCGACCAGTTCTTCTAGGCCTCTCAGGCCACCAGATAGCCCTCGAGGCGACGCGACTGGGAGCGAATCCCCTCGAGTGCCTTGCGCTCGAGATTGCGGGTCTTGTCGCGGCTCATGCCGAGGTTCTTGGCGATCGAGCTGAGGCTCATCGGCTCGCCCAGGCCCTGGCCCTCGGGATCGATGCCGTAGCGCATCTTCAGCACCCGCCCCTGCAGTTCCGGCAGCTGCTCCAGCAGCGCCCGCAGGTCCCCCTTCAGGCACTCCCCGTCCACCCGGTCCTCCGGCAGCTCACCGTCCCCGGCCAGCAGGTCCAGCAGCTCCGTGTCCTCGCCATCCCCCACCTTCGTCTCCAGACTCACCGGCTGCCGCGCCCGGCACAGCAGATCCTTCACCTCCTCCTCCGGCAGCTCCACAAACACCGCCAGCTCGCTCACCGTGGGCGTGCGGCCCAGCTCCTGGCTCAGTTCCCGCTGGCCCTTCTTCAGCTTGTTCAGTGTTTCGGTGATATGGATCGGCAGCCGGATCGTGCGGCTCTTCTCCGCGATCGCCCGCGTGATCCCCTGGCGGATCCACCAGTACGCATACGTACTGAACTTGTAGCCCCGCGTCGGGTCGAACTTCTCCACACCCCGCACCAGGCCGATCGTGCCCTCCTGGATCAGGTCCAGCAGTTCCATGTTCCGCTTGGTGTACTTCTTCGCCACGCTCACCACCAGCCGCAGGTTCGCCGCCACCATCCGCTCCTTCGCCCGACGGCCCGCCTGCAGACGCTTCTTCAGCACCGGCACGCTCAGGCCCGCCGCCGACGCCAGCTCCACCTGCTCCGGCGCCGTGCCGCCGGCACGCATCGTCAGCTCCTGCTCAATCTCCTCCAGAGCCATCAGCTCCTGCACCTGGCGGCCCAGGGTGATCTCCTGCTCATGGCTCAGCAACGGCACCCGGCCGATGTCACGCAGGTAGCTGCGCACCAGGTCGGCGCCACCCGGCTGAACAGACCCATCGGCAGCGGCCACGGGCAGGGAAGGCATGGGAGAGAATTGCGAAACAGTTCTGTTTCGTAAACTTACCATCCTTTTCCCGGCCTCCTGCAGCATGGGTCCATGGCCCGAGAGCGCTTGCAGAAACTGATGGCGGCGGCTGGACTCTGCTCCCGCCGCCGGGCCGAAGACCTGTTGCGCGCCGGCCGAGTGCAGGTGAATGGAGCCACGGCCCGCATCGGTGACAGCGCCGATCCCAGCAGCGATCTGGTCGCGGTGGATGGCGAGCCCCTCGCCCCCCCCGCCGAGCCGCTGCTGCTGCTGCTCAACAAACCGGTGGGCGTGCTGTGCAGTTGCAGCGACCCCCGGGGGCGACCCACCGTGCTCGAGCTGCTGCCACCGGAGCTGCGGCGGGGCCGGGGCCTCCACCCCATCGGCCGCCTCGATGCCGACAGCCGGGGCGCCCTGCTGCTCACCAACCAGGGCGACCTCACCCTGCGGCTCAGCCATCCGCGCCATGGCCACCGCAAGCTCTATCGGGTGCAGGTGGCGGGCAGCCCCAGCCGCGCCAGCCTGGCCCGCTGGGCTGCGGGCATGCCGCTCGATGGCCAGGCCAGTCAGCCGGTGGGCCTGCGGGTGCTGCAGCGCAGCGCCAGGAGCACCTGCCTGGAACTGGAGATGGGCGAGGGACGCAACCGCCAGATCCGGCGCACAGCCCAGCTGCTGGGGCACCCTGTGCAGGATCTGCAGCGGATCGGGATCGGAGGGCTGCGGCTTGGCGCCTTGCCGGAGGGAAGCTGGCGAGCCCTTGATCGCCGAGAATGGAACGTCCTGGTCGCCCCCGTGTCCTGAGCCCGCCATCCGCGCCCCGGTCCCCTTCCACCACGCCTCCAGCGGCACGGCCCAGGCCCTTGCGGTGGCTGTGGCGCTGGCGGAGCGGGCGGGCGTCCGTTCCCACTGCCGCCACCAGGGAGGATCCCCTGGTGGCGGCAGGGCGTGCCCTGCGGCAGCGCCGCGAGGAACGCCAGCTCAGCCTGCGCCAGCTGGCGCTGGACACCCGCATCAGCACGCCGGTGCTGGAGGCCCTGGAGCGGGGCTGGCGCGATCGCTTGCCCGAGGCCGCCTACCTGCGCACGATGCTGCCCCTGATCGAGCGGCATCTCGAGCTGCAGCCCGGCAGCCTGGAGGGGGTGCTGCCGGCCTCGGCCGACCGCCTGCCGCTGCAGGAGACGCAGCAGGGTCTGCTGCGCCGCTTCACGCCGGGCTCGATCGATGTCTTCACCACCTGGCAGGGGACCCTGCTCTATGGCGTGCTCACCCTCGGGCTCGTGTATGGGCTGAACCTGCAGCAACAGCAACTCGCCCAGGAGGGACTGCTGGCCGTGAGCCCGATTCCGCCCCTGCCGATGGAGGAGCAAGGCGGCCAGCGGGGCGGCGACCAGGCCCTGCTCGCCATTGTTCCCAGCCTGCGCCCGCTGCGCCAGGCAGGGGCGGGGCAGGCCCTGGATCTCTGGCGGAGGCAGGCCCTAGCCACCTCCACACCGCAACAGGCCGCCAGCCCACAGGGCGCCCTGGTGGTGACCCTGGCCGCGCCGGCCAGCCTCAGCCTCGAGACCCCTGGCGGCGGCAGCACCGAGCTGAAGGCCGCCAGCGGCCGGCTCGAATTCAGCCTCAGCGCCCCCTGGACCCTGCGCATCACGCCAGCACCGACCGCCCCCGGAGCCGTGCGGTGGCTCGGTCAATCGCTCAGCGCCAGCCCGGCGGAACCGGGCCGGTTCCAGCCTCAGGCGCGCTGATAGCGGTGGGCCATCTCGCCCAGGCCCTTGAGGGGTCCGGCCAGGCTGGCCACGGGCTGCCTCAGCCTCCAGGTCCAGTTGCCTGAGCTGGTGCCCGGGGTGTTGAAGCGGGCCTGGTCATCGAGTTCCAGCAGGTCCTGCAGGGGGGCCACGGCCAGATCGGCCGGGCTGGCCAGGGCCGCTTCCAGCAGTTGCCAGGCCGGGGCGGTCACCGCCGCGCCCAGGGCCTGCTCCACCCGCTGGCGGCCCTCGTGATCGAGGCTGTGCCACCAGCCCGTGGTGGTGGGGTTGTCGTGGGTGCCGGTGTACACCACCCAGCCGGGGCCGTGGATGTTGGCGGGCAGGTAGGGATTGTCATCGTCGCCGTTGAAGGCGAACTGCAGGATTTTCATGCCCGGCAGGCGGAAGCGATCCCTGAGGGCCTCCACCTGCGGAGTGATCACGCCCAGGTCTTCGGCGATCAGGGGAAGATGCCCTCCGCGCAGCTGCCCCTTCATCCGGCAGCGCAGCCACAGCAGGCTCAGCAGCAGCCCCCCCGGCGACCAGCCCCAGCGCCCGTTCTCGGCGGTGGCATCACCACCGGGCACGCTCCAGAAGGCCTCAAGGGCGCGGAAGTGGTCGAGGCGCAGACGATCGAACAGCTCGAACTGGCGATCCAGCCGCGCCATCCACCAGCGGAAGCCGCTGATCAGGTGGCGGGGCCAGCGGTACACCGGCGTGCCCCAGAGCTGCCCGGTGGCCGAGAAGTAGTCGGGTGGCACGCCACTCTGCTGCTCGAGGTCGCCGGCCTGCCCCGCCAGGGAGAACAGCCTCGGGCGGCACCACACATCGTTGCTGTCGTGGGCCACGTAGAAGGGCAGGTCGCCCACCAGGTCGAGGTCGCAGCTGTGGGCGCGCTGGCGCAGGGCCTGCCACTGGCACTGCAGCTGCCATTGCACCAGCGCCTGCTCCAGCAGCGCTGGTGCACAGTCGCGATCCAGCTGGCGCAGGGCCTCGGGCTGCCGCCGGGCCAGGGGCTCGGGCCACTCCCACCAGGGGCGGCCGCCCTGCTGCTGCCGCACCACCATGAAGCGGCAGTGATCCTCCAGCCAGTGGCGCTGGCTGTGGCGCCAGGTCGAGAACGCCTCCTGGGTGGCAGCGTTCTGCTGGGGCCAGCGGCGCGCCAGGGCGGCAGCCAGGGCGGCGCAGCGCTCGGGCATCACCTCCAGATCGAGGCGCTCAGTGCTGGCCTGCCCAGGCAGCGCCTGGTGATCGGCCTCCGTGAGCAGGCCCTCGTCCACCAGCCGAGCCCCATCCAGGAGCCAGGGGTTCAGGGCCGAGCCGCTGGGGGAGCTGTAGGGCGATCCCGTGGCGTCCGTGGGGGCCAGGGGCAACAGCTGCCAGAGGCCGATGTGGTGTTCGGCCAGCAGTTCGATCCAGCGGTGGGCCTCCGCTCCGAAGCTGCCGCAGGGGCCAGGCCCCGGCAGGGCCGTGGGATGGAGCAACACACCACAGCGGCGCCGGGCGGCGGAGGGAACCTGACTCACGCTGAAGGCAACCGGTAACGACTGACGATCTTCTTGGCGAATGCCGGGATGTGGGCCTCGGCCTTCTCAGGATGATGGCGCCGCACCCAGAGTGCGTTGCGGGTGAAGTGGGAATCGATCGAGAAGCGGCCATATTCCAGCCCCTTGGGGCCGAAACGTTGCACGAACGCCCCGATCAGATCGGCGAGCCAGCGCGGCAGCTTCACGGCCTTGTCATAGGCCTCGATGCCCTGCTGCACGGCGGCGCGGCGATCGCCGCGGCTGGTCACGGGGGCCACGTCCAGCTCCGGCTCCACCAGGTCGAGCAGCTGCTGGCCCAGGGGGTTGCGCACCGTGATCCACTGCCGCCCGAAACTGGCTCCCATGTAGCCCACCACCAGGTCGGCACCGGCATTGGTGTAGTCGAAGCAGCTCAGGCAGCTGGGGGCGAACACATCCTTGAGCTTCGGCGTGTCGAGCCCGAAGAAGGGCACGGTTTCGGTGCGGCCGTCGCTGTGGCGGAAGTGGATGCGGAAGTCCTGCATGAACTCGTAGTGCACCACGGTGTGCGGCGAGCTCACGGTGCTCTCCAGGAAGGTCTGCAGTCCCTCGCGGGACACGTTGTCCACGCAGGGCAGGCCCAGCACGTAGAGCGCATCGAGGGGCAGGGTGGGCTGCACGGCCCTGAGGGCCTGGATCTGGCAGCCCACGCCGATGGCCAGCAGCCGCCGGATGCCGCTGCCTGGGAGCTGCTCCAGCACCTCCAGGTTGGGCGAAAGGGTGGGCTTGTTCACCCGGGCGGCGAGCACCTCGGCCGGGGTGCGGGCCAGCAGCGGCACGGGGGTGAAGCGATCGTGCTCGCTCTGGCCCACGCACAGCACCGCATCCACCAGCCCCGTCTCCAGGGCGCGCACGCCGATGCGGCTGACGATGCCGGTCCACTGGGCCCCCTCCAGGGGCTGGCGCAGACGAGCGCTCAGCATCCGCTGGTGCACGCCGAAGTAGAGCTCGTCCTCCTGGTCGAGGTCGCGGCTGCGGCCGTGGGCGGCGGCCTCCATGGCCTCGAAGCGCTGGGTGAGGAAGGCGCAGCTCTGCCGCACATAGGCCACCCAGCGGCTGTCGCAGAGCCCGCACTGGCTGCAGAGCTCCTTGGCGGGGTAGACACTGCCCTTGGCCAGGGGAAGGGCCCGTTCATGGGGGGCCAGGGCACCGCCTGACGGGGATGGGGAACGGGCCGGCAAGGCAGGGCCTCTCGCTGACGCTCAACCTATCGGGTGGAGACCTGCAGGGGGTGAGTCAAAGTGGTGCACCACTGATGAACGGGCGCCCAGCGATCCCGATGCCCTCCAGCCCCACGACCCAACCGGCCGCCGGCCCTGCCCCGCAGCGCAGTTCCCCTCGGGGCGGTAAGCGGCTTGCCTCCTGGCTGCGGCCGATTGTGGTGCTGCGTCTGGCCCTGGTGGCCATGGGCGCCTGGGCAGGATTCGGCCTGCTGGGGGTGCTCTGGCCCCGGTCGGACCCGAGTGGCGGGTCCCAGTCAGCGGACGCCCTCACCGATCTGGCCAAGCCGCCCAGCCGCGCCGTCACCGTGCTGGTGATCGGGGTTGACGCCGATCGCCTGCAGGACCCCAACAACAAGGCCGCTCCCGCCGGAGCCGCCAATGCCGACGCCCTGCTGCTGCTGCGGGTCAACCCCGGCGGCCCGCTGCAGGTGCTCAACCTGCCCACCGCCCTGGCGGTGAAGCTGCCGGGCAGCACCGGGCTCAAGTCACTCGGCAGTCTCTACCGCGAGGGCGGCGTCGCGCTCACGGCCGATGCCGCCCGCAACCTGGTGGGGCTCACCAGCACCGAACCGGACCGCTACCTGGTGCTGAGCCGCGGCGCCCTGCGCAGCCTCGTGGATGGCCTCGGCGCCCTGGAGGTGAATCCGGGCAGCACCATGGCCTACGAGGACAAGCGCCAGGGACTCAAGATCGACCTTCAGAGCGGCGTCCAGCGGCTCAAGGCTGCCCAGGTGGAGCACCTGGTGCGCTACCGCGACCCGGGACGGCCGATCGAGAGCCGCAGCGCCAATCAGGAAGCGGTGATGCGCAGCCTGCTCAAGGAGCTCAGCACCCCCGGGCGCAGCCAGGACATTCCGGCCCTGGTCCAGAGCCTCAGCGGGCAAGTGGAGACCAACCTCAGCTCTGCCGAGGTGCTCAGCCTGATGGCCGCCACCCTGCGACCCAACCAGAGCGTGAGCTTCGCCACCGTGCCCCTGGCCCCTCCCCCCAAGGCCTCCGCCAAGGACGGCAACAAGGCAGCAGCCGGGGGATCGGAGCTGCGGCAGGTCGCCAAGTCGGCCCCCAGCAGCCTCTGGCCCCCGCCAGGGGGGAACAAGCCCGCCGGCACCTGAAGGCCTACCTCAGCTGGTCGCAGGCCAGCCGCAGGGCCAGGGCCAGATGGCGGCCCTGGTCATGGGAATGGGCGGCCTCCACAGCACGGGCCCCATCCCCACTGATGCTGTCGAGGGCACCGAGCCAGGGCAGGGCCTCCCGGCGACGGCGCTCCGGCTCCCAGGGCAGGCCCCACTGCACCAGGCCGGCCAGCGGCACCGCCGCCTGGCGCAGCAGGGCGGTCATGGCCGCCGGCAGCCCGCTGCGCAGCTGCCCAGCGCCCAGCACCACCACGGTGGGCTGGCGCCAGGCCCCAAGGGCCTCGGCCCAGCAACTGCCGTCCTCCAGGCTGAGCCCTGGATCGACCAGCAGCGGCACCAGCACGGGCCTTGGCGCCGACCGATCGGATGGCGCCTGCTCCGATGGCAACTGATCAACCGGGGGCCCGCCGGCCAGCAGGGCTGCCAGTTCCTCTGCGGGATCGCCCCGGCCCGCCGCCCCGGCCAGGCCCGGGCCCAGACCCGCCCCCAGCACCCTGGCCAGGGCCGGAGCCGCCTGCTGCAACAGGGCGGACACCGACTCGGGCGGGCCGGCAGCCACCAGCACCAGTCGGGGCGGCAGCGGCGGCAAGCCCGGAGCGGAACCCCTCTCCCGGGCGTGGAGCGGCTCGGAAAGCGTCATGGTTGTTTGCAGTCGTGCGGGCCGGCTCGCTTCTACCATCAGACTTGAGCCGACGCGTCTGCGCCCGCCGTGACCAGTTTTCTCACCGCTGATCGGCTGGCACAGGAGCGCACCGCCACCGAACCCGCCCACGACACCCGGCGGCTGCGCCTGTTCAGTGGCACCTCCAACCACGACCTGGCCCGGGAGATCGGCGCCTACCTCGGCGTGCCGGACGGTCCCCGGGTGATCAAGCGCTTCGCCGACGGCGAGACCTACATCCAGATCCAGGAGTCGATCCGCGGCTGCGACGTGTTCCTGGTGCAGCCCACCTGCGCCCCGGTGAACGACCACCTGATGGAGCTGCTGATCATGGTGGATGCCTGCAAGCGGGCCTCAGCCCGGCAGGTCACCGCCGTGATCCCCTACTACGGCTACGCCCGCGCCGACCGCAAGACCGCCGGCCGCGAATCGATCACCGCCAAGCTGGTGGCCAACCTGCTCACCAAGAGCGGCGTGGACCGGGTGCTGGCCATGGATCTGCACTCCTCCCAGATCCAGGGCTACTTCGACATCCCCTGCGATCACATCTACGGCTCGCCGGTGCTGGTGGACTATCTGCGCACCCGCCATCTCGACGAGATGGTGGTGGTGTCGCCGGACGTGGGCGGGGTGGCCCGGGCCCGGGCCTTCGCCAAGCAGATGGACGATGCCCCCCTGGCGATCATTGACAAGCGCCGCGCCGCCCACAACGTGGCGGAGAGCCTCACCGTGATCGGCGATGTGGCCGGCAAGACCGCCGTGCTGATCGACGACATGATCGACACCGGCGGCACGATCGCCCAGGGCGCCAAGCTGCTGCGCCGCAACGGGGCCGCCCGGGTGTTCTGCTGCGCCACCCACGCCGTCTTCTCGCCCCCCGCCGTGGAGCGCCTCTCCGAGCCGGGCCTGTTTGAGGAGGTGGTGGTGACCAACAGCATCCCCCTGGCCGAGGAGCGCCACTTCCCCCAGCTCCGGGTGCTATCCGTAGCCAACATGCTGGGCGAGGCGATTTGGCGCATCCACGAGGAAAGCTCCGTGAGCTCCATGTTCCGCTGAAGCGGGGCAGCCGGCTCAAGGCCCTGCTGCCGGTGAGCCTCAACGTGCTGCTCGCAGCAGTGATGGGCCTGCCATTCGGGGCCGCCGCCCGCCCCAGCGGGTCCCAGACCCGCCGCATCGGCGTGTGGCTCACCAACAGCCCCAGCACCCTCTACTACGACGGCCCACGCCTGGATCGGGCCGTGGCCGACCTGGCCAGCAGCGGCTTCACCACCCTCTACCCGAACGTCTGGAGCCGGGGCACCACGTTCCACCGCTCGCGCCACGCGCCGATGGAGCCGGCCCTGGCCAAGGCGAACCCCGATCTCGATCCGATTTGCCGGCTCACCCGCAGCGCCCGGCGGCGTGGCATGGAGGTGATCCCCTGGTTCGAGTACGGCCTGATGGAGCCGGCCAATGCCGCCATCGTGCGGGAGCGGCCGGAATGGGTGCTGCAGCGCCGCGACGGCAGCACGGGGGTGGCCATGCACGGCACCACGATGGTGTGGCTGAACCCGGCCCACCCGGGGGTGCGGCAGCGCTTCCTCGGCCTGATCACCGAGATCGTGCAACGCTGTGACGTGGATGGCATCCAGCTCGACGACCACTTCGCCTGGCCGGTGGAACTCGGCTACGACCCCTACACCCGCCAGCTCTACCGGGCCGAGAAGGGGGTGGATCCCCCCGCCAACCACACCGACCGCTTCTGGATGAAGTGGCGCCGCCAGCAGCTCACCGACCTGCTGCGCGAGCTGCGGCAGCAACTCAACGAGCTGGATGCCAGCTCGGGCCGCGGCCGCCGGGGGCAACCGCCCGAGCGGGTGATCAGCCTCTCGCCTGGTCCGTTCCGCTTCGCCTACAACCGCTGGCTGCAGGACTGGGAGCTCTGGTCGGTGGGCGAGCTGGTGGACGACCTGATCGTGCAGAACTACGCCTACTCGGTGCAGGGCTTCGCCAAGGATCTCAACCAACCGGCCCTGGTGAAGGCCAAGGAGTGGGGCATGCCTGTGGAGATCGGCATCCTGGCGGGGTTTGGCGGCCGCACCCCGAACATGGCCACCCTGCGCGAGAAGGTGAAACTGGCCACCGCCCGGGGCCACGGCGTGATCTATTTCTATTGGGAAGGGCTCTGGGGCGTCCACGCCGGCCCGGAGGGCGGCGCCTCCCGCAAGGCGGCCTTCCGCAAGCTGCATGAGGAGGTGAACGGCAAGGGCCGCTGATCAGTGCCTAAGGGGGCTCAGGCTCAGACCGCCCCCAGGCACTGCTGCACCACTTCGCGGCTGTTGGTGGACAGCTCTGCTGCCGCCAGGGTCTCAAGGGCCAGGCGCATCTGGCCGCCGCGGCTGGGGCCGTAGCTCTGCCAGCGGCTGAACACCTTGGCCAGGCGCGAGGCGGTGATCGGGTTGCGCTGGTCGAGGGCCTCGATCTGGCTGGCCATGAAGCGGTAGCCGCTGCCATCGGCGGCATGGAACACCGGCGGATTGCCGGCCAGGCCCCCCAGCACGGCGCGCACCGAGTTGGGGGCCGCAGGGTCGAAGCGGGGGTGCTGCAGCAGCCGTTGCACCCGCTCCAGACCATCGGCAAACGGGGCCGAGGCCTCCAGGGCAAACCAGGCATCCAGGATCACGGGCCTGGCCTGCCAGCGGCCGTAAAAGGCCTCCACCGCCGCCTGACGCTCCGGGATCTCCCGGGCCTGCAGGGCCCGCAGGCCAGCCCGCGCCAGGGTCATCGACGGACCATCCACCGCCGCCCTGGCCGCCGCGATCACCACCGGATCCCCTGCCGCGGCGCGCCAGCTCCAGATCGTGCCGGTGAGCATCCGGGCGCCATTGCCCTTGGGCCAGGCCAGGCCCCACTCCGGGGTGCAGCGCTCCAGGGCCGCCTGCAGGGGCTCCGCCAGGGCTGCCCCGAACAGGCCCCGCAGCGCCTCCAGGGCATCGAACAGGGCCGGCGGATCGGGCACGCCAGGGCCATCCTCAAGCTCCGCCAGCCCTGGCAGGGCCAGCAGCGTGGCGCGGCTGGCCTCCGAGAGCCGGGGGTCGTGCAGGATCCGGCCAAAGGCCGTGATCAGGGCATCCTCCAGCCCCCCGTCGGGGTGGCCGGCGGCGCGGGCGAGCACCGCCTGGCGCAGCAGCCCCTGGCCGGCATCCCAGCGGGCGAAGGCCTCGCTGTCATGGGCAAGGAGATGCACGAGCTCGCTGCTGGGGCGGCCCATCTCCAGCTTCAGCGGCGCCGAGAACTGCCGCAGCAGCGACAGGGCGGGGGGATGGGCCTGGCGCGGCAGGCCCACCAGGCGCAGCCGCTGCCGCTCGGCCTCAATCACCAGCAGCCGGGTGCCCTGCCCCCAGGAGAGGGGTCGCTGGGCGGCAGCCGCCGTGGCCTCGTCCTCGCCCTCCAGCCGCACGGGCAGGGGTGCTCCGGCCTGATCGATCAGACCGAGGGCCAGGGGAATCACCAGGGGCTGCTTGTCAGGCTGGCCAGGCGTCGGGGGGGTGCGCTGCTGGATCACCAGCTCCAGCTCGCCCCGCTCGCCGTCCCAGTGGCGGTGGATCTGCAGCACCGGCGTGCCGGCCTGGTGATACCAACGCCGGAACTGATCGACATCGAAGCGGGCCACCGCCGGGGTTCCGGCGGCCCAGGCGGCCTCGGCGGCGTCCTGCATGGCCTGCACGAAATCGTCGCAGGTGGCGGCGGAGCCGTCGTGGCGGCGCACGTAGAGCGCCATGCCCTGCATGAAGGTCTCCTCACCCAGCAGGGTGTGGAGGGCGCGGATCACCTCCGCGCCCTTTTCATAGATGGTGGTGGTGTAAAAGTTATCGATGGCCTGGTAGGCATCCGGCTGCACGGGATGGGCCGTGGGGCCAGCATCTTCTCGAAACTGGGTGTTGCGCAGCATCGAGACGTTTTCGATGCGATTGAGGGCCGCGCCGTGAAGATCAGCGCTGAAACTCTGATCCCGGAACACCGTGAGGCCCTCCTTCAGGGAGAGCTGGAACCAGTCGCGGCAGGTGATGCGATTGCCCGTCCAGTTGTGGAAGTATTCATGGGCCACCACGCTTTCGATTCGCTCGAGCTCAGCATCTGTGGCCGTTTCCTGGTCTGCCAGCACCAGCTTGGAGTTGAAGATGTTCAGGCTCTTGTTCTCCATGGCGCCCATGTTGAAGTGACGCACCGCCACGATGTTGAACTCATCGAGGTCGTACTCCAGCCCATAGCGCTGCTCATCCCAGGCCATCGCCCGCTTCAGGGAGGCCATGGCGTGGGCCGTGAAGGGGCCGTCGCCCGCCTCCACGTGCAGCCGCAGCTGCACCGTGCGGCCACTGGCGGTGGTGAAGCTGTCGCGCACCTCCTCCAGCTGGCCCGCCACCAGGGCAAACAGGTAGGAGGGCTTGGGGAAGGGGTCGTCCCAGATGGCGTAGTGGCGCCCAGGGTCGCCCGGCAGGGGGCCACTCTCCACGCAGTTGCCGTTGGAGAGCAGCACCGGGCAGGCCTGGCGATCGGCCTCGATCCGCACCTGAAAGCGGCTGAGCAGATCGGGGCGGTCGGGGTGATAAGTGATGCGGCGGAACCCCTCGGCCTCACACTGCGTCGTGAACAGGCCACTGCTCACATAGAGCCCCTCCAGGGTGGTGTTCTGCTCGGGATGGATCCGCACCAGGCTGCGCAGCACAAAGGGGCGCTGGGGCGGCTGCCGCAGCACCAGGCCGTCGTCAAGGAGTCCATAGGCCGAGGCCTCCAGCGGTTCGGCATCGAGGTGGAGCTCCAGCAGCTCCAGGTTCAGGCCGCGCAGCTCCAGCGGCCCCGGCTCCGCGGCGGGGTTGGGCCGCAGGGCCAGGCGGGCCTCCACCTCGGTGTGGTCGTCGAACAGCCGCACCGTCAGGTCGGTGCGATCGAGCAGGCAGGGGGCGGGGCGGTAGTCGCAGCGGTGCACCGTGGCCATGGGGGAGGAGCTGGGGATCAGTTGGCGGCGTCGCCGGGGGGGAGGGTGGCCGGCTGGGGCGGGGGCGGAATCGCCTCGGATCCGGTGACCCGCTGCACTGCCGCCTCCACATCACGGCGCACCGTGTCGGGCACCTGGCCCGGGCAGATCTCCACCGCCCCCAGCACCGCCGAGTTGATCGAGCCCTTGCGCAGCTCCTCGAGGCTGAGCGGCTGGCCGCCCAGCTGTTCAATGGCGCTGTCGTGCTCGCCGCGGATCACCCTGGCGATGGTCTCGCCGGCCACCGCCACCGCCTTGTCGAACGGCACCTCGGCCACCAGGGCGAGGCACACGTTGAGGGAAGCGATGCGCGTGTAGAGGTCCATCTCGGCCTCCGTGGCCGCGGCGGCCTGGAGGGGGCGGGGCGAGGCCAGTACCGCCAACAGCGGCAGCACCAGCAGCCCAGCGCGGCCCGATCGGCAACCCACAAGCACCACGCGCTGAGAATCCACCCATGCTGCATCACCGCTGCAGCCAGGGGGCCTCAGCTCTGCAGCAGCTCCCCGGCCGGTTCCAGGTGCAGCTCGTGGTGGCTTTCAGCAATCTCCAGGGCACCATGGCGCCAGGAGTAGATGAAGCGCGAGCGGTAGCGGTCCTGGTCCACCAGGCGAATGTGCTCGAGGATGGTCCAGTCGCCGTAGTGCGAGGTGAAGATCAGCTCGTGCTCATCCACCTGCCGGATCTGGCTGGCGGCTGAACTCTCCTCCAGATAACCGCTGTTGCGCTGCAACTGGTGACCGCAGAGCACGGCCTCCATGGTGCCGGTGCGGGGGTACTGGGGCTTGCGCTCAAAGAAATCGAATTCCTTCTCCGGCCACCAGGTGAAGCGGTAGGCCGCATCCCCATCCAGGGGCGAGTCAAAGGCCTGCACCCGCAGCATCATCTCCACCTGCAAGGTTTCACCATCCGAGAAGAAATACGCCCGGCGCGACTTCCAGAGGCCCAGATTGCGGGCAAACCAGCGCTTCAGGTTGCTGTCCAGCTGGATGCGTGGCGGGGGGGTGCTCGACATGGGGGCGATGCCTCCGGAAGAGGCTTTACAGCAAGGGTGACTTGTGTGGCGTCCTGGGAACGGGCCTTGGACCCAGGAGGTGCCAACGCGCGGCAGACCTTGCCCTTGTCTTAGCCACGCTGAGACGCCGCCGCCCAAACGCCATAACGTGGGACCTGTGAACGAGGACTCCACGAGCACGGCCACGGGCGCGAGCACGACCCAGGTCGGCCCCCAGGTGCTGAACCTGCTGCTCGTGGCGACCGGCCAGCAGCTGGCCAGTGCCGATCTGCGGGCCCTGCTGCAGGTGCTCAAACGCGACGATCTGGGCTTCGAGGTGAAGCTGGAGATCGCCGATCCGCGCCGGCAACCGCAACTGCTGGAGCTGCATCGGCTGCTCGCCACCCCGGCCCTGGTGAAACTCTCCCCCGCGCCGCGCCAGGTGTTTGCCGGCAATCCGATCAGCCCCCGGCTGCAGAGCTGGCTGCCGCGCTGGCAGCAGCTGGCCGTGGTCAACGACCTGGGCATCAACCGCGGCAGCCTCGATCTCGAGGCCAGCCAGTCGCGGCGGGAGCTGCAGCTGGAGGACCAGCTGCTGGTGATGCGCCAGGAAAACGAAACCCTGATCGAGCGCCTGGGCATCCAGGAACGGCTGCTGCGGATGGTGGCCCATGAGCTCCGCACCCCGCTCACCGCCGCCAAGCTGGCCCTGCAGAGCCACCAGCTCGGCCAGATCGACGAGCGTCGCTACCAGGAGGTGGTGCGCCGCCGGCTCGACGACATCGAGGCCCTCTCCAAGGACCTGCTCGAGGTGGGCACCACCCGCTGGGAGGCCCTGTTCAACCCCAAGCGCCTGAGCCTGGGCAAGCTCGCCGCCGAGGCCATCCTCGAACTGGAGAAGCTCTGGGTGGGCAAGGCGCTGCGGCTGATCACCGACATCCCCGCCGACCTGCCGGACGTCTACGGCGACGAGCGGCGACTGCACCAGGTTCTGCTCAACCTGCTGGAAAACGCCTTCAAGTTCACCCCCTCGGGGGGCGAGGTGAGGCTCACCCTGCTGCACCGCACCGAGCAGTGGCTGGAGGTGAGCGTGGGAGACAGTGGCCCGGGGATCCCCGCTGCCCAGCAGAAGCAGATCTTTCTCGATCGGGTGCGGCTGCCCCAGACCGCCGACACCACCTCCGGCTATGGCGTGGGCCTCTCGGTGTGCCGCCGCATCGCCGAGGTCCATGGCGGCCGCATCTGGGTGGTGTCGGAGCCGGGGGAGGGGGCCTGCTTCCACGTGACCGTGCCGGTCTGGAGCGGGCAGGACCAACCTGCCTTGACGAAGGGTCACCCTGGCCCGTAGCTTCCTCCCATCAGCACTGCGGTTCCGAAACCAATTCTGCCGTTGTTTCTGCTGTGGCCTCGCCCCCATCGTCTAGAGGCCTAGGACACCTCCCTTTCACGGAGGCGACAGGGGTTCGAATCCCCTTGGGGGTATTGATTCATGCTGGTCAACAGCATGGAAGTTCGACTGCTCAGTGATCTGAGCTCGGCCTAATGGGCGCCCGCACGAGCTGCACCGGCTGAGGCTATTCGCCTGCTTTCGGCTACATGAACATCGGGCACATTTGACGGCGGTACGCGTTGATCGCGTTCCATCGTTGCCGCGGCCCTGACCGATGGGCCTCAGCCGATGGCGGCCCGGCGCATCGCCTCCATCTGGACGCCGCGCAGGTTGCTGGCCAGGTCCTTGCGCAGGCGCTGCTCGATCAGTCCTAGCGGCATGCCGGGCCGGCCCTGCACGATCAGCTCGTAGAGCAGGCTGCTCTCCGGGGTGCTGCGCTGGGGCTCCTGGGCGATCCGCCAGACCCCCTCGAAGCGCCGGAAGTCGCCCTGGAGCATGGCAAACCGCAGCTCACCGGCCTCGCGGTGCTCCACCAGTTCCAGCTCCACCTTGGCGCTGAAGCGCAGGCCGCAGAACTGCTGGGTGCCCACCTGCTCCAGACACACCCGATTGCCGCGGCGCCAGAGCTGGCGGGAGCTGGCCAGGTTGGGGATGAAGCTGCTGAGGTTGGGGTAGTCGGTGAGCACGCTCCAGAGGCAGTCGGCGTGGAGCGGTAGCCTCAGCTGCACGGCCAGGCGGCGGGTGCCGTGGGCCAGATACTCCATCTCCTGCTGGATGGTGTCGAGGCGGCAGCTGCCGGTGTCCGCGGAGCTGGTGGCGGTGAACCCGGTGTCGGAAGACATCGAACCACTCACCTCGGGGCCGGCAACCACGGGATTTGCGGCGAGAGGCGATGCCAGGCGCTGCGCCAATGGAGTCCGTGTGTGCTGCATCACAAACCTAGGCCCATTCCCCCAGGATCGACGATCCGGTGTGTTTCCTATGATCAGCCGGATTTTTGCCGGGGCCCAGCCATCATGCGTGTTTCAACGGGCAGTGCCTCCCAGTCCGACAGCCGCATGGTGACCGTGGTCGTCGAGGCTTTCGGCATCGGCCGGCAACGGCAGGCCGAGCGTCGCTTCACCGTGCCCTTCGCCCAGCTCCAGACCATCTTCCAGACCATCGCCCGCCAGGGCGGACGGATCAAGGCCGTGGAGATGGCGGATGGGCTGCCCGCCGCCTCCGGCGATGTCGCCTCGGCTCCTGCCGCCGAAGCGCCCCCTGCTCCAGCCCCCAGCCCCTCGAAACCAGCTGCTGTGTCCCACGCCGCCGTTCCGGTCAACCTCTACAAGCCGAAGGATCCGTTTGTCGGCACCGTCACCGAGAACTACAGCCTGCTGGCCGAGGGGGCCATCGGCCGGGTGAACCACATCACCTTTGACCTGGCCGGCGGCGATCCCCAGCTCCATTACGTGGAGGGCCAGAGCATCGGCATCATCCCCGACGGAACCGATGCCAAGGGCAAGCCCCACAAGCTTCGCCTCTACTCGATCGCCAGCACCCGCCACGGCGACAACATGCAGGCCCACACCGTGTCGCTGTGCGTGCGCCAGCTCCAGTACGAGCTGGATGGCGCCACCATCAACGGCGTCTGCTCCTCGTTCCTGTGTGACATCGAGCCCGGGGCCAAGGTGAAGATCACCGGTCCGGTGGGCAAGGAGATGCTCCTGCCTGAAGATGAGGAGGCCAACGTGATCATGCTGGCCACCGGCACCGGCATCGCGCCGATGCGTGCCTATCTGCGCCGCATGTTCGAACCGGCCGAGCGCGACAAGAACGGCTGGCACTTCCGCGGCAAGGCCTGGCTGTTCATGGGTGTGCCCACCACCCCCAACCTGCTCTATGACGCGGACTTCGAGCACTATCTGAGCCAGTTCCCCGACAACTTCCGCTACACCAAGGCGATCAGCCGCGAGCAGAAGAACGCCAAGGACGGCCGCATGTACATCCAGGATCGGGTGCTGGAGCATGCCGATGAAATCTTCTCGATGATCGAAGACCCCAAGACCCACGTCTACATGTGCGGTCTGCGGGGCATGGAGCCGGGCATCGACGAGGCCATGACCACCGCCGCCGCCGCCAAGGGCATCGACTGGAGCGAGCTGCGGCCCCAGCTCAAGAAGGCCGACCGCTGGCACGTGGAGACCTACTGACCCAGGCGGGCTTTTTTCGAGTTCGCTCACAGAGCGGATCACAAAGGCACCGCTGGCCTGGGCTTTGGCCCTGGCGCCGTTAAACCAGAGAGATCAGTGGGTGCTCCATGGCCGCCGTTCTCACCAATCCGCTACGGGTCGGCCTGCGCCAGGAGCGGGTCATCGCTCCCCAGATCATCGTGATCTTCGGGGCCAGCGGTGACCTCACCCACCGCAAGCTGATCCCGGCCCTGTTCGAGCTGCACCGCCAGCGGCGTCTGCCCAGTGAGTTCGCGGTGCTCGGCTGCGCCCGCCGCCCCTGGAGCGACGAGGAGTTCCGCTCGCGCATGGCCAGCTCCCTCAGCCAGGTGATCGCCGAAGACCCCGCCGCCTGGGAGAACTTCGCCGCTGGCCTCTTCTACGAGTCGGCCGACCTCTCCAACCCGGCCACGATCGTGACCATGGGGGAGCGGCTCGAAGCGATCGACCGGATGCGGGCCACCCGGGGCAACCGCACCTTCTATCTCTCCGTGTCGCCCGCCTTCTACGGCAGCGGCACCCGCGCCCTGGCGGCCGCCGGTCTGCTCAGCGACAGCGAGCGCAGCCGGGTGGTGATCGAAAAGCCCTTCGGCACCGACTACGCCAGTGCCCAGGAGCTGAACCGGGTGGTGCTGGGCTGCGCCAAGGAGAAACAGATCTTCCGGATCGACCACTACCTCGGCAAGGAGACGGTTCAGAACATCCTGGTGATGCGCTTCGCCAACACCATCTTCGAGCCGATCTGGAACCGCAACTACATCGCCAACGTGCAGATCACGGCCGCCGAAACCGTGGGGGTGGAAGAGCGGGCCGGCTACTACGAGACCTCAGGCGCCCTGCGGGACATGGTGCAGAACCACCTCACCCAGATGCTGGCGCTCACCACCATGGAGCCCCCCGGCCGCTTCGACGCCGAGGCGATCCGCAACGAGAAGGCCAAGGTGCTGCAAGCCGCCCACCTGGCCCATGAGAATGAGCCCTGGAAGTGCTGCGTGCGGGGCCAGTACAGCGCCGGTGGCAGCCGCAGCACGCCGATTCAGGGCTACCGGGAGGAGCAGGGGGTGAATCCGAACAGCACCACCGAGACCTACGTGGCCATGAAGCTGTTCATCAACAACTGGCGCTGGCAGGGGGTGCCCTTCTATCTGCGCACCGGCAAGCGCCTGCCCAAACGGCTCTCCGAAGTGGTGCTCACCTTCCGCAAGGCTCCAGTGCACCTGTTCGATGCCGCCGGCGGCGCCCCGACCCCGAACCAGCTGATCCTGAGGATCCAGCCCGACGAGGGCGCCGAGATCAAGTTCGAGGTGAAGTCGCCGGGTTCGGGCATGCGCAGCCGCCCGGTGGACATGGCCTTCAGCTACGACGACTCCTTCGGCGAACCCAGTGACGAGGGCTACGTGCGGCTGCTCGCCGACGCCATGCTGGGGGAACCCACCCTGTTCACCCGCAGCGACGAGGTGGAAGCCGCCTGGAGGCTCTACACCCCGCTGATCAAATTGATTGAGGATTCGCCCTGGCAGCTGCCGGTGCACCCCTACGAGGCCCGCACCTGGGGTCCGGCGGCCGCCGACAACCTGCTGGCCGAGGACGACCTGGTGTGGCGCCGCCCCTGATCCCCTCTCCAGCTCCAGCCACCATCGCCACCCCCTGATGTCCCCCCAGCTCACGCTCCAGGCCCCCACCGCCCTGCCGCCCGCCGATGTGGCTGCCTACCTGGAGCACCTCTGGGGGGAGGGGCTGCAGCATGCCAACGGGGCACCCACCTTCAGCCTGGTGGTGTACGAACCCTCCTGGCTGCAGCAGCACCTGATCCGCACCGGCCGCACCCCCGGACCGCTCACGGGCCTGCTGGACCCCGACATGATCGAGGCGGCCAAGGCCGCCGTGCCGGATCTGGACCTGCCGTTCAGCACCGCCGTGATGGACCAGCGCCTGTCCTGGCGCCTGGGCCAGCAGGCGGGCAGCGCCAGTGCCGAAGACCAGCGCGGTCAGTTCGTGGACGGGGCGATCAGTGCCCACATGCCGCGCCGCCTGATCACCCTGGCCCCCACCCTGGAGGAGTCCAGGCCGCTCGAAACCCTTGTGGCCGCCTACTGCCCCCTGCCCGAGGAGGGTGGACGCGGCCCCGCCTGCGGCGACGTGGTGGTGCTGCGCGGCGGCCGCGAGGTGCTCAAGAGCCAGCTGGATCTGGTGCTGCCCCTGATCGCCGACGACCTGCCCTGCTGGGTGTGGTGGAACAGCAGCCTCGACGAGGCCCCCGAACTGCTGGAGGCCCTGGCGCCGCCCTCCAGACGCCTGGTGGTGGACAGCTCCCTGGGCCGACCCCGGCGCTGCATCGACCTGCTGGTGCAGCGGATCGCGGCCGGCCAGGCCGTGAACGACCTCAACTGGATGCGGCTGCGCACCTGGCGGGAGTCGCTGGCCATGGTGTTTGATCCGCCCCCGCGCCGCAACGCCCTCGAGCACGTGGTGCAGCTGGACATCGACGTGGAGGGCGACCACCCGCTCAAGGGGCTGCTGCTGGCGGCCTGGCTGGCCGACCGGCTCGGCTGGGAGCTGGTGGAGTCGTACGCCGTGCCCGTGGATGGCTGCGGCAGCGGCGCCCATGAGGAGGGCATCGGCGCCGAGTTCCGCCGCCCTGATGGCTCGCCGGTGCAGTTCCGGCTGATGCCCGTGCCCGTGGGCAGCCCCAAGATCCATCCCGGCGCCCTGGTGGGCCTGCGCCTGATCTGTGCTCCGGAGGGCCGGCCGCCCCTGTGCGTGATCCTCTGCTCCGAATCCGGGGGCTGCATGCGCCTGGAGGCCGGAGGCATGGCCTCGATGGAGCTCGAGGAAGACGTGGTGCCGCTCCCCAATGAGAGTGAGGAGGAAGAGCTGGCCCGGCTGCTCTCCGGCGGCCACGACACCACCAACCCGCTGCTGGCGGCAGCGGCGCCGATCGCCGCCCGGCTGCTGCCCGCCTGAGGTGCCCTGCCTGATCGCAGCGCCCAGCAGCGGCAGCGGCAAGACCCTGCTGAGCGTGAGCCTGGCCGCCCTGGCCCGCAGCCGGGGCCTGCGGCTGCAACCCTTCAAGGTGGGGCCCGACTATCTCGATCCCCAGCTGCTCAGCCGGGTGAGCGGCCTGCCTTGCCGCAACCTCGACCCCCTGCTCTGCGGTGAGAGCTGGGTGCAGGACTGCTTCCAGTGGCATGGCAGCCGCGCCGACCTGGCCCTGGTGGAGGGGGTGATGGGCCTGTTCGATGGCCGCGGGTCGAGCAGCGAGGGCAGCTCCGCAGCGGTGGCGGCCCTGCTGGATCTGCCCGTGGTGCTGGTGGTGGAGGCCTCCCGCCAGGCCGGCTCCCTGGCGGCCCTGGTGCGGGGCTTCCGCGACCACGGCCCGCCCCGGGTGCAGCTCGCCGGCGTGGTGCTCAACCGGGTGGGCAGTCCGCGCCACCACCAGCTGCTGGCCGAGGCCCTGCAGGCGATCGAGGTGCCGCTGCTGGGGGTGCTGCCCAGCGAGGAGGCCCTGGTGTGGCCCTCGCGCCACCTGGGCCTGCTGACGCCCGATGAAATCCCCGATCTGCCTGAGCGCCAGCAGGCCTGGGCCGCCCTGGCGGAGCGCCACCTCGATCTCGAACGGCTCTGGCCCCTGCTGGCACCGGTGCCGTCCGGGGCCGGCAGGGGGGACCCGATCGCCGCGCTGCATGGGGCCGAGCCGGCCCCCCGGCCGCTGCCGATCGCCGTGGCCAGCGATGCCGCCTTCCACTTCGGCTATCCCGAGGCCGATGAGCTGCTGCGGGCCTGGGGCCTGGAGCCCCTGCCCTGGAGTCCCCTGGCCGATCAGCCCCTGCCGCCGGGCTGCCGGGCGGTGCTGCTGCCGGGGGGCTACCCGGAACTGCACGCCGGGACGCTGGCGGCCAGCCGGCGCAGCCTCACCTCGCTGCGCCAGGCCGCCGCGGCCGGGATCCCGATCGCCGCCGAATGCGGTGGGCTCATGCTGCTGGGCCAGAGCCTGCTGGATCCCCAGGGGCGCTCCCATGCCATGGCGGGAGTGCTGCCCTTCACCGCCGCCCGCGGCAGCCTCAGCCTGGGCTACCGCGAGGCCACGGTCCTCAGTGATGGCCTGCTGGTGCGGCGCGGCGAGCGGCTGCGCGGCCATGAGTTCCATCGCTGGCAGCTCCAGGATGTGGCCGGCGCCGGCGCTTTATGGCAGCTTGAAGGCTGGGGTTGTCCGAGCCGGAGCGAAGGATGGTCAACAGCAACGCTGCACGCCAGCTGGCTGCACCTGCACTGGGCTGGCTGCCCGGCGATTCCCGGCCGGATCGCCGCCGCAGCCTCGAACGCCGTGCCGGTGCCGACGAGCGCCGCTTCATTCACCCTGGCGAACCGCCCCAGGGAATCCCCCTTGAGCGCTGGCGGCTGACCGTGGAGGGCCAGGTGCAGGGGGTGGGCTACCGGGCTGCCTGCTGCCGCGAGGCCCGCAGCCTCGGCCTGGGGGGCTGGGTGCGCAACCGCTCCGACGGCCTGGTGGAGCTGGAGGCCGAGGGAAGCGCCGGGCAGCTCCAGGCCCTGAGGCTCTGGTGTGAACGGGGCCCGTCCCTGGCGCGGGTGCGGCGGGTGACGACCCAGCCGATCGGCCTCACCGGCGCCGACTGGTTTGAGGTGCGGTCCTGACACACCTCACCACGGGCCACTTGCTGGGGGAACTCTCGGCCTTCGGGCTGGCCCTGGCCATCTCACCCCTGCACATCGGCTTGCTGCTGCTGTTGCTGCTCGGCGAACGCCCCCGCCTGCGGGGCGTGGGCTTCGTGCTGGCCTGGTGGGCCACCAGCGCCGTGGTGGTGGCGGCCCTGCTCACGGTGGGCCATGGGCTGCTGCTCAGCATGGAGAAGGGCACGGCCCACCGCACCGGCCTCGACCTGCTGGCCGCCGGGGCCCTGCTGGCCCTGGGCCTGAAGGAGCTGCTCAACCGCGGCGAAGCGAATGCTCCGCCTGCCTGGGCCGACAAGCTGGAGCGCTTCTGCGCCCTGCCCCTGCCGCTGCTGCTGGCCCTGAGCATGGGGCTGCAGATCATCAGCCCGGACGATCTGTTCCTGTTCGCCAAGACCGCCGGCAGCCTGCTGGAGGCCGGCCTGGCGCCGGGCCAGGAGGTGCTGGGCACCCTGTTGTTCAGCCTCACCAGCACGCTGCTGCTGCTGCTGCCGCTGCTGGCCCTGCTGCTGCTGGGCAGCGAGCGGGTGCTGCCGCTGCTGCGGGGCGGCAAGGCCTGGCTGCTGGCCCGGGGCGATGCTCTGGTGGGGCTGGTGAGCCTGGGCCTGGCGGTCTATCTCGGCTGGCAGGGGATCGAGGGGCTGCAGCTCAGCCTCTAGCCACCACCTTCAGTGGAACCCCGCTGCTGCAGCTCAGCTGGAGAGCCACTGCTGCCAGAGCTGGGCGTCGCCGCTCCCTCCCGCACCCGCCACCAGGGCGACCCGCTGGCTGGCCCGGCTCACCGCCACGTAGAGCAGCTGGCGCCGCAGCAGCGGATCGCGCGACCAGAACACATCGCCATCCACGAACACCTCGGCGAAGGTGCTGCCCTGGCTGCGGTGCACGGTGAGCACGGCGGCGGGTCCGAGCGCCGCGAAGGCATCCCGCAGCAGAAAGAAGCGCCGCCAGAGGGCGCGGCCCGCCTGCTTGTCGGCGCTGCGGGCCTGCTGTCGCAACGTGGCCAGCACCTGCTCGATGGCGGCGCGCCCGGCCGTGCCGAGGGGAGGAAGCAGGCGCAGGTTGAACTGGCTGTCGCCGCTGTCCACCGCCGCCATCAGGGTGTCCACCACGGGCACCGCCAGGCCCCCGCCCAGATCGGCCGAGCTGAGGCCGAACTCACCCAGATCACAGCGCTCCGGCGTCACGTCGCGCACCAGCAGCTCCCGGTTGGAGCCGAGCACCATGTCGGGCTCCTCGGCGGCCTCATCGCCCTCGCGGCAGGCCGGCGCCATCACGGCGCTGCGGGTGATCAGCACCTCGCCGGGCAGCACCGGCAGCTGGTCGGCCATGGCGCCATGCAGGGCGCGGCGGGCGATCGGCACCAGCTGTTCCAGGGAGCGGTTCGTGTAACAGAGGATGCGGGCCAGATCGGGGTTGTCGGTGGCGGCGCTGCGGCGCAGGGCGTCCTGGGCGGCCTCCAGCCACTGCGGGCGGGGCAGCAGCGCCACCTCCCCCAGCTCCGTGCGCACGGGCGGCAGGGCGGGGGGCTGGCGCGCGGGCAGCCGCTCCTCCCGGATGCCCTGGGCCAGCTGCAGCACCGGGCCCTGATGGCGCACCACCTCGGTGAGCTCCGCCGCAGCGGCCCGCCCCAGGCTGAACACGGGGCTGCAGGGCTCCCCCACCGGCGGCAGCTGGGCCGGATCACCCACGAACACCAGGCGGGTGCCGAAGGGATGGGCGCAGCGCAGGCTGATCTCCAGCAGGGTGCTGTCCACCATCGAGGCCTCATCCACCAGCACCAGGCCCAGGTGCTCCAGGGCCGCGGCGGTCTGCTCCGTTTCCTCACAGCGCTCCCGATCACCTTGCCGCTTCAGACGCAGCCGCAGCAGGCGGTGGATGGTGGAGGGGTACCAGGTGGGCTGGAGGGCGGCCCGGCCGAGGTGGTGGCGCAGCACGCCCACCGCCTTGTGGGTGGGGGCCACCACGGTCCAGCAGAGCTGCTGGGCCTCCACCAGCTGCAGGAATGCCATCGAGAGGAAGGTCTTGCCGGTGCCGGCGTAGCCGCTGAGCACGAACGGCCGGCCCTCCGCCGGCTCGGCCAGCCAGGCGGCGAAGCCCGTGCAGGCCGCCCGTTGCCCCGCTGTGAACACGGTGCCAGGGACCGGCGGCTCAGCCGGGGCGGGAGGCTGGCTCAACCGAGCCCAAGCCACACACCCCAGGCGTGGGCCAGCTCCAGGGGAGAGCCCAGCAGCACCAGCCCGGGCAGGGCGATCGCCGGGCCCAGCAGGCTGCCCACCAGCACCTCCAGGCGGGTGTGGCCGAGATTTTCCTTGAGGGGTCTGGCCTCGGGGGCGCCGGGCTCCCCGGGCCAGAGCGCGTCGGGCAGCTGGTTCACCCGCTCGGCGGTGAGCCCGGCGGCCCGCCGCACCCCGGAGGCGTCGTAGAGCACCACGAAACAGAGGGTGGCCGCCAGGGCAAACAGCGGATCTGCGAAGCCCTGCTGCCAGCCCAGCGCCGCCGTGGTGCCCGTGAGCAGGGCGGAATGGCTGGAGGGCATGCCGCCCGTTTCGAACAGCACGGCCGGCCGCCAGCGCCGGTGCAGCACCAGCTCGATCAGCAGCTTGGACGCCTGGGCCAGGCCGCAGGCGGCCAGACCCCACCAGAGGGCGTTGTTGCTGAGCAGGGCCGCCAGGGGCTGGGCGTCATGGATGGCCGCCACAGGCATCACGGTCATCGGTCGCGGCTGGTGATGTAGTCGGCGAGGGCGAGCAGGGGGGCGGCCTGGCCTGCGGCGGCGAAGGGCTCCAGGGCGGCCTTGGCGCCAGTCACCAGGGCTTCCGCCCGCAGGCGCGACTCCTCCAGCCCCAGCAGCTTGGGATAGGTGGTCTTGTCGGCGGCGAGATCCTTGCCGGCGGTCTTGCCAAGCACTTCGCTGCTGGCGGTGACATCCAGGATGTCGTCGATGATCTGGAAGGCGAGGCCGATGCCCCGCGCGTAGGTGCGCAGGGCCGTGAGCAGGGCCTCCGGGGCGCCGGCGATCAGGGCGCCGCTGATCACGCAGGCCCGCAGCAGGGCGCCGGTCTTGTGGAGGTGGATGTACTCCAGGGTGTCGAGGTCCACGTCCTTGCCCTCACACTCCAGATCCACCACCTGCCCCCCCACCAGACCCGGGGCTCCGGAGGCCAGGCTCAACTCGCCGACCACGCGCAGCAGATGCTCGGCCGGCACCTGGGGGCTGCGCAACGCCACCATCTCGAAGGCCCTGGTGAGCAGGGCGTCACCGGCCAGGATCGCCTTGGCCTCGCCATACACCTTGTGGTTGGTGGGTCGGCCTCGGCGCAGGTCGTCGTCGTCCATGGCGGGCAGATCGTCATGGATCAGCGACATGGTGTGGATCATCTCCAGGGCCAGAGCCGTGGGCATGGCCAGGGCGCTGTCGCCACCGGCCAGCTCACAGGCCGCCAGGCAGAGGATCGGCCGCAGCCGCTTGCCGCCGGCCAGCAGCGAATAACGCATTGCCTCCCGCAGCGACTCGGGCCGCTCCGGCCCCAGGGAGGCCTCCAGGGCGGTCTCCACCCGCAGGCGCGTCGCCTCCAGATAGGCAGGGAAATCAAAGCCGGCCCCCTCGTGGCCTGCACCGGTGCCGTCGGCGGGGCTGCCAGGGGTCGTGCTCACCGCCGCGGTCATGGGGAGATGGGGACTGGGCGCGATTCTCTCAGGTGAAGCCCCATTCCTCAGGCCTGGCGGGCCGAGGCCACACACACGGCAAGACCGGCGGGGCTTTTCGCCCCTCTGCGGGACACTGGATCCCGCTGGCTCCCCCTGCATGGATCTGCCCCGCCTCCTCGAAGTCAGCGCCCGCCGGCAACGGATCGCCAGCGCCGCCGCCCAGGCCGTGCGCGACCACTGGGTGACCCTGCATGACGGGGCCGTGACGGTCCCGGCGGCTCCGTTGGAGCAGGAGCTGCTGGTGTACCGGGTGGACAACGGCCGGTTGCTGGCCGATCTGGAGGAGCAGCTGGGCGGTGAGCCGGCGGCCCTGGCGCGGCTGCACGCCGCCGAGGACAGCATGGAGACCCAGGCCCTGCTGCACGGGCTGCTGGTGACCAAGGCCGGCGACCCGCGCGGGCCGATCCTGCAGGAGCTGCAACGGCTCGCCGTGCAGACCGAGCCGCTGCTGGTGGACACCGATGGGGTGGTGATCAATGGCAACCGGCGGCTGGCGGCGATGCGCTGCCTGCTGGCCCAGGATCCCCAGCGCTACGGGCGCTTCCAGACGCCCTTGGTGGCGATCCTGCCCCCGGGCGTCAGCCGGGCCGACCTGGAGTTTCTGGAGGCGAGCCTGCAGATGGCGCCCGACACCAAGCTGGCCTACGGCTGGCTGGAGCGGCGCCTCAAGCTGCGGGAGCAGCACGGTCGGCTCGGCCTCGCCGACGCCTGGATCCAGGAGGCCTACCGGCTGGCCGATCCCGCCCAGCTGGAGCAGGAGCTGGCCGAACTGGCCCTCGCCGAGACCTTTCTGGAGCAGTTCCAGCGGCAGCCGCGCCGCTATTCCAGCCTGGCGGATGCGGAGCCGCTGATCGTGGGGCTGAGCGCCCAGCTGCCCCTGCTGCCGAAGCGGCTGCGCCCCTGCTGGCAGGCGCTGGGGTTTCTGCTGATCGATCGCCGCGCCGAGCTCGACGGGGGCCTGGCCAAGCACTTTCCGTTCACGGCTCCGCCGCTGCCGCTGTTCGCCGCCGAAGCCCTGGCCCGCCTGGCGCAGGAGTGGGGGTTGGAGCGGGAATCGGCAGGGAGCGAGGAGGAGGGCAGTCCCCTGCTGGCCGTGGCACCGCCAAGGCCCCAGCTGCGGGCGCTGGCCGCGGCGGCCGCGCAGAGCAGGGGCCGCAGCACCAGGGCCAAGCAGCTGCAGGACGTGCTCGACACCCTGCGGGTGCAGTGCCGGCAGGGACACCCCCCCCAGCGGCTGTTGGTGAACCTGCGCCAGAGCCGCAAGCTGCTGGCCCGGGTGAGCGCCGATCAGCTCAGCGCCGAAGAACGCAGCCGGCTGCAGGGGGAGCTGGCGGCCATCGCCGCCCAGGGCGCCCAGCTGCTGGGCGCCAAGCGCAAACCGTCCCTGTTGAAGCGCCTGCTGGGGCGGCTGCGAGGCGGCAGGCGCTGATCGGCTGCTGGGCTCACGGGGATCTCAAGGGACGAGATCATCCAGCCCGTGCTCAAGCCCATGGCGGCGACACCAGGCCACCACGGTATTCACCAGCAGCATGGCCACCGTCATCGGGCCCACCCCCCCCGGCACCGGCGTGATCGCGGCGGCCAGGGGCTCCACCTCCTCAAAGATCACGTCGCCGCAGAGGCCGCCCTCGGGCCGTCGGTGGATGCCCACATCCACCACCACCGCGCCGGGCCGCACGTGCTCGGCCCCCACCATGCGGGGGCGACCCGCCGCCACCACCAGCACCTCGGCCTGCCGGGTGAGGCTCGGCAGGTCGCGGCTGCGGGAGTGGGCCACGGTGACCGTGGCATCGGCGGCCTGCAGCATCAGGGCCATGGGCTGGCCCACCAGGATGCTGCGCCCCACCACCACCGCCCGCCGCCCGGCCAGGTCCACCCCGGCCCGGGCCAGCAGGGCCATCACCCCGGCCGGGGTGCAGCTGCGCGGTCCGGGTTCCCCCTTGAGCAGGCGGCCGAGGTTGAGGGTGTGCAGGCCATCGGCATCCTTGGCGGGGTCGAGGGCCATCAGCAGGGGCGCCGCGTCCAGGCCGCCGGGCAGGGGCAGCTGCACCAGGATGCCGTCGACGGCCGGATCGCCGTTGAGGCCCTCGATGGTGGCCCGGATCTGCTCAAGGCTGGTGGCGGCCGGCAGGTGCGCCCCGAGGCTGCGGATCCCCACCCGGCCGCAGGCCTTCTCCTTGTTGGCCACGTAGACGCCGCTGGCGGGGTCGTCGCCCACCCTGAGCACCGCCAGGCCGGGGGGGCACCCCAGGCGGCTCTGGTGGGCGGCGATGGTGGCGGCGAGTCTCGTTTCGATCACGGCGGCGAGCTCACGCCCATCGAGACGGGTGGCCATGGATCGAGGGGATGGGCAATCCCCAGCTTGCAATGCTGGCGCCCGAGCGCCCCTCGCTAGCGTCAGACCATGCGTGGCCGGCAGTCGACGATCCAGATCCCCGGCTGGGTGCGCAGCCTGTGGCGCCAGTGGCTGCGCACGGAGCGCCCCCGCCAGCCACCCGCCTGCTGGCGCGGCCAGGACAGCCTGGCGGTGCTGATGGTGTGCGCCCTGGTGGCGGTGTTGAGCAGCTGGTCGTGGCTGGCGGAGCCGAGCCTGCGCCCCGGCATGCTCGCCCCGTTCACGGTGCGGGCGCCTGAATCGGCCGAGGTGGTGGACAGCACGGCCCTGGAGGAGCGGCGCCAGCAGATGCTGCCCCGCACCACCGTCCAGGTGGTGGATGGGGAGGCCAGCCTGCGCCTGCGCGCCCAGCTGGGCGCGCAGCTCGAGCTGATGCAGGACCAGCTGGGCAGCGCCCAGGACCGGGTGGAGGCCCTGCCGCTCAGCGAGCAGGAACGCCGCTGGCTGCGGGGGCTCAGCCGCGCCCAGCTCACGGCCTGGCAGGGGGAGGTGAGCCGGGCCCAGCTGCGCATGCTCAGCCAGGGGCTGGCGCCGGGGGTCTCGGAGGGACAGCTGCAGGAGGCCGCCTCGTTGCAACTGGATCAACTGAGCGGACAGGGCCGGGACCTGGGCGCCCGGCTGGTGGTGCAGAGCCTGCAGGGCCAGACCAACCTGCGCAGCGACCCGGCCCTCAGCCAACGCCGCATCGAGGCGTTGATCAGCCAGCAGGGGATCCCCACGATCAGCGTCAGCAAAGGCGATCTGGTGGTGCGCCAGGGGGAGGTGATCAACGCCCAGGTGTTCGACGTGCTCGACCATTTCGGCCTGGTGAACCGCCGTGCCAGGCCGCTCGTGTGGCTGGCCCATTTCCTCGAGAGCCTGGCCATCACCGGCGCCATGGTGCTGCTGCTGCGCCGCTGGCGCCCCAGCCTCGAACCGCGCCAGGCGATGCTCGCCCTGGGCACCCTGCTGGCGGTGCAGGGGGTGCACCTCTGGCTCGGCCCGGGCGCCAGCCCGATGGTGCTGCTGGTGCCGCCCACCCTGCTGCTGGCCCAGGGCCTGGGCACCGCCAGCGGCCTGGCCTGGCTGGCCGCCGCCACCCTGCTCTGGCCGGTGCCGATGAGCGGTCTGCTGGGCCTGCGCCTGCTGCTGGCCGCAGCCACGGCGGCGGTGGCGGCGGTGACCGCCGGCCGCCAGCGCAGCCGGGCCGAGCTGCTGCAGCTGGCCGTGCTGCTGCCGGGCGGGGCCGTGCTGCTGCAGTGGCTGCTGCTGCAGGGCCGCGGCCAGCCGGGGCAGTTCGACCTGCTCAGTGAAGCCCTGCTGCTGGCGGGGCTGCTGATGGCGGGCCTGCTGCTGGCCCCCCTGGTGGAGACCTTCTTCGGGCTGATGACCCGCACCCGGCTGCTGGAACTGGCCGACCTGGAGCGGCCCCTGCTGCGCCGGCTCTCCTGCGAGGCGCCCGGCACCTTCGAGCACACCCTGATGATCGCGGGCCTGGCCGAGGAGGGGGCCCGCAGCATCGGCGCCGACGTGGATCTGGTGCGCACCGGGGCGCTGTACCACGACGTGGGCAAGCTGCACGGACCCCAGTGGTTCATCGAGAACCAGGAGGAGGGGGCCAATCCCCACGACGCCCTCGATGACCCCTACGCCAGCGCCGCCATCCTGCAGGCCCACGTGGACGAAGGCCTGAAGCTGGCCCGCCGCTACCGGCTGCCGCGGCCCCTGGCGGACTTCATCCCCGAGCACCAGGGCACGCTCAAGATGGGCTACTTCCTGCACCACGCCCGCGAGCGCGACCCCTCGGTGCGGGAGGCCGATTTTCGCTACCGCGGCCCCACCCCCCGCAGCCGCGAGACGGCGATCCTGATGCTCGCCGACGGCTGCGAAGCCGCCCTGCGCTCCCTGCCGCCCGGCACCAATGAGGACGAAGCGCGCACGATGGTGCGCCGCATCCTGGAGGCGCGCCAGCGGGATGGCCAACTGGCGGGCAGCGGCATCAGCCGCGCCGAGCTGGAGCTGCTGATCCGGGCCTTCGTGCGGGTGTGGAAGCGCATGCGCCATCGCCGCATCCCCTATCCCATCCCGCCCCGCAAAGCCTTCAGTGCCTGAGGGGGGCCGGGGATGACGGCGCTCAGCTTTGTGGAGCTGCAGCGGCAACTGCAGCCCTCCTGGGGTTACACCACCGGCGGCCTGGGGCCGGGGGTGGACGTGCTGCTGGTGCCCTCGCTCTCGATGGACCAGAGCCAGATGGCCCTGGTCACGGGGTCGCACCACTACGAGGAACGGCAGCTGTTCGCCCTGATCGGGCTGCGCCACCCGGGGGTACGCATGGTGTATGCGAGCAGCAAGCCCCTGGCCGAGCTGGTGGTGGATGCGGTGCTGGAGCTGCTGCCGGGGGTGCCCACCTCCCATGCCCGCCGCCGCCTGCACCTGTTCGACACCGACGACGCCTCGGGCCGGCCCCTCACCGCCAAGTTGCTGGAGCGGCCGGCCCTGCTGGCCCGCATCGGCGAACTGCTGCGGCCGGGCCGCAGCTTCATCAGCTGTTTCGTGGTGAGTGACCTGGAGCGGCAGCTCTCGGAGCGCCTGCAGGTGCCGCTGCTGGGCACCTCCCCCCACCTGCTGCACTGGGGCAGCAAGGCCGGCAGCCGCACCCTGTTTCAGCGCTGTGGCGTGCCCCACCCGCCCGGCAGTGGGCTGGTGTTCGACCTGGCCAGCCTGGCGGAGGCCACGGCCGAGCTCTGGGAGCAGCATCCCGAGCTGGAGCGCTGCGTGGTGAAGCTCAACGAGGGCTTCAGCGGCGAGGGCAACGCCCTGCTGGAGCTGGCCCCACTGCAGCTGCACGAGCACCCGGCGCCACGGCGGCGAGCAACTGCTGCGCGAGGCCCTGGTGCAGCTGCCGATGACGGCGCCCTGCTGGCAGGAGCTGATGGCCCACCAGGGGGCCCTGGTGGAGGCCTGGCTGCAGGGGGGTGAGGCCCTGCGCTCCCCCAGCGTTCAGGGGATCATCCATCCGGGAACAGGCGGCAGGCCCGGCGCCGTGGAGGTGCTCTCCACCCACGAGCAGGTGCTGGGGGGGGCCAGCGGCCAGACCTACCTGGGCTGCTGCTTCCCCGCCGCCGAGGCCTACCGCCGGGAGCTGATGGCCCATGGGCTGGCCATCGGCCGGGCCCTGGCCGCCGAGGGAGCCCTGGAGCGCTTTGCGGTGGACTTCATCGCCCGGCGCTTCGGCAGCCACTGGGAGCTACAGGCGATCGAGATCAACCTGCGCCAGGGGGGCACCACCCACCCCTACATGGCCCTGAACGCGATCACCAGCGGCCGGCTCGACCCCAGCGATGGGCTCTACCGCTCCCCCACCGGCGCCGCGCTGCACTACCGCGCCACCGATAACTTCTGCGCTCCTGAGCTGCGCGGCCTGCTGCCGATCGACCTGATCGACATCGTGGCGGAAGCGGGCCTGCACTACGACCCGGCCCAGCTGCGCGGCAGCGTGTTTCATCTGCTGGGCTGCCTCTCGGAGTACGGCAAGCTCGGCATGACCTGCATCGGCCGCAGTGCCGCGGAGGCGGAGGCGGTGTACCGGGCCACCGAGCAACGGCTGGTGGAGGCCGCCGCTGAGCGCCATGGGGTTGCGGTTGATGCGCACTAAGATGCGCACACATCACCGGGGTGGGTATGCGCACGACGCTGGATCTTCCGGATCCGCTCTTCGAAAGGCTGAAGGCGCGGGCGGCCAGCCAGCGCATGACGCTCAAACAACTGCTGCGCAGCTACGTGGAGCAGGGGCTCAGCACCGTTCAAGACGTTCCCCCGCGTGGCCGTTCCGCCGCCGAGCTGCCGCGCCTGGACGGCCCCCTGAGGCTGGGCCGTGAGCACTGCAGCAATGCAGGGCTGTTCGAGCTGCTCGACCCGTGAGCACCAGCACCGACCTGCCGGATCTCAATGTGTGGCTGGCTCTAGCCGCCACTGACCATCTCCACCACCGCCAGGCCCTGCACTACTGGGAACAGCAGGCGGCTGAACAGGTGCTGTTCTGCACCGTGACGGCCCTTGGGCTGGTGCGCCTTCTGAGTCAGCCCAAGCTGATGGGTACTGCCGTGAAGAGCAGCGCCGAAGCCTCGGCGCTGCTCTTAGCGTTTTGCCGTCAACCAGGCGTGGCGCTGGCCGCACCAGAGCATGACGGCTGGGAGGTGTTCCACCGGCTGTTGCGCCAGGGAGACCTGCCCCCACGGCTCTGCACCGATGCCTACCTGGCCGCGCTGGCCATGGCCAACGGCTGGCGCCTGGTGAGTTTCGATCGGGATTTCGAGCGTTTTCGGGGCTTGCAACGGCTGGCGCTGAGCTGAAGCGCTCAGCCCCGGCGGCGCTGGTGCCAGGCCCAGGCGTCGGCCAGGATCGTGGCCAGATCCGAGCGCTGGGGTTTCCAGCCCAGCTCCGCCATCGCCAGGGAGGCATCGGCCACCAGCTCGGCGGGATCGCCGGGGCGGCGGGGCGCGTCGACGACGCGGAGGCTGCAGCCGGTGTGCTTGCAGGCCGCATCGATCACCTGCTGCACGGAATAGCCGCTGCCGGTGCCGAGGTTGTAGGTGTGCTGGCCGCCCTGGGCAAGGAGCCGCTCCAGGCCGAGCACGTGGGCGGCGGCCAGGTCGGCCACGTGGATGTAGTCGCGGATGCAGGTGCCATCGGGGGTGGGGTAGTCGCGGCCGAACACCTGAAGGCCGTCGCGGCGGCCGGCCAGGGCCTCGAGCACCAGGGGGATGAGGTGGGTTTCGGGGTCGTGGTCTTCGCCGAGGTCGGCGGCGGGATCGGCACCGGCGGCGTTGAAGTAGCGGAAGATCACGCTGGGCTGGCCGTAGGCAGCGCCGAAATCAGCCAGCAGCTGCTCCACCATCCACTTGCTGCGGCCGTAGGGATTGATCGGCGCCTGGGGGCAGCGCTCATGGATCGGAATCTGGTCGGCGGCGGGGATGCCGTAGGTGGCGCAGGTGGAGCTGAACACCAGCGGGATCGGCTGGCCGCGGCGCCCGGCCTCGGCGTGCAGCGCCTCCAGCAACACCAGGGTGTCGCCCAGGTTGTTGCGGTAGTAGCGGGCGGGATCCACCACGCTCTCGCCCACGTAGGCGTAGGCGGCGAAGTGGAGCACGGCCCGCACCGGCCCGGCCGGCAGCTGCGGATGGGAGCCCTGCAGCAGGGCATCGAGCAGGGGGCGATCACCCAGCTGCCCCACCACCAGGGGCACCTGCAGGACCTGCTCGGCGATGACCCGGTGGCCATACACCAGGTTGTCGAGCACCAGCACGGGATGGCCGGCGCGCTGCAGGGCCCGCACGGTGTGGCTGCCGATGTAGCCGGCGCCGCCGGTCACGAGGATGGTCATGGGTGTGGATCGGAAGGCTGACGGCACCACACCCAGCGGGTATCGCGGTGGAGCTCGGTGGCGAAGCGTGATCCAGCCCCCAGCAGCGCCTCGTGTTCGGCCAGGGTGAGCACCACTGCATCGCAGCTTAGGGGGAGCAACTCCAGCTGCCAGCAGAGCAACCTCTGCTGCTGGCTCCCGCTGGCGCGGGCGTCGATCAACAGCAGATCCAGGACGCTGCCCACCCCACCGCTGGCCCGGCCGTAGCTGCCGAACAGCGCCACCTACTGCAGGGAAGGCACGGGAGCTGCCTGGTCCTCCGCCCAGACCTTTCATAGCGGCAGTGTGGCCGGAATCCTCAGGACCTTCGCGTCATGCCATGGCATGACGCGACACTGAAACAGCTGCTGCCGCTGTATGGCGATCGCCTGCTGCCGGTGGAACTTGGCGCGGCTCGCCGCTGGGCTGGAACATGGCCTCACGGAGGTGACGCGCAACCTGCGGCACTACACACCCGCTGGTGAGGCGGCCTTGACCCCTTGGCAAGACGACATCGTCTCGATGAGGTAGTAGGCGAAGGGGAAGGTGGCCGCCAGGCGATCGCCACCCGCCGAGCCTGCCCCCTTCCCCCTGAGAGGATGCAGGCACCCGGGCGATCCGCCAGGATTGTTTGCGCGGCCCGTCAACAGCAGGAGACGTTCTCGATGGCCCCGTTCCCAGGTGCTTCGGCTTCCAAGATCCGGCCCCTCCCCCAGCTGCCTGACTGGGTCAACTGGCTGCAGGCCGGCAGCACGGTGCTGCTGGCCGTGCTGTTCCTGGTGATGGTGGGGAAGACGCGCCAGCAGGGCGTGCAGATCCTGGAGCTGCAGGAGCGCCTGCAGGGGCTGGAAAACAGCCGTGCCCTGGATCGCACCACCGGCATGGAGGAGCAGCTGCGCTCCACCGTGGAGCGGCTGCAGGTGGTGGAGCGCAACTCCTCCCGCATCGACGTGCTCAGTGCCGAGGCCGAAGCCCTCAAGGCTGAACTGCGGCAGATCAAGCGCAGCTCCGCTGCCGTTTCCCCGGCCAGGCCCACGCCACCGGCCACTCCGAAGCCCCCCGCGGCCACCCCGGAACCAGCGGCGGCGCCGGAAGCGCCCCAGCCCTGAGCGCCAGGGTTCGCCGGCCTCAGCCCTTCACTGCGTCGCCGCTGGCATTGGGCAGGATGTAGCGCTGCAGGGCAATGAACAGGGCCAGCACCGGCAGGATCGACACCACAGCCCCCGCCGCCACCAGGCGCCAGTCGAGCGAGAAGCTGCTGGCCAGCTGTTGCAGGCCCAGGGGCAGGGTGTAGAGGCTGGGCTCATCGAGGATCACCAGGGGCCAGAGGAAGTCGCTCCAGGTGCCGATGAACACGAACATCGCCAGGGTGATCAGATCGGCCCGGGCGGCGGGGATCATCACGTTCCACCACTCCCCCAGGCGCGTGCAGCCGTCGCTGCGGGCCGCCTCCTCCAGCTCCACCGGCACCCCCAGAAAGCTCTGGCGCAGCAGGAAGATGCCGAAGGCGGTGGCGGCCTGGGGGATGATCAGGGCCCAGAGGGTGTTGCGCAGACCGATCTGCACCATCAGCAGGTAGAGGGGGATCATCACCACCTGAAAGGGGATCAGGATCGTGGCCACCACCAGGGCCAGCACCAGGCCCCGGCCCGCAAAGCGCAGGCGGGCCAGGGGGTAGGCCGCCAGGGAGCAGAACAGCAGGTTGGCCAGCACCGCCAGGGCACTCACCACCGTGCTGTTCAGCAGGTAGGTGACCATCGGGTTGTCGGCGAACAGCCGCTGGTAGGCCTCCAGGCTGGGTTCGGCGGGCAGCAGGGCCGGCGGGCTGGTGAAGATGTTCTCGGCGGGGCCCTTCAGGGAGGTGCTCACCAGCCACAGCAGCGGCACCAGCATGGCCAGGGCCACCAGCAGCAGCAGCCCCAGCTGCAGGGCTGAGCTCAGCAGGGAACGGCCCTGGCCGGGAGAGGGGGAGCCCATCGCCTACACCCTGGGCCGATCGGCCAGGGGCAGATCGCCGAGCTGGGGCAGGGGCGCCTTCTGGGGATGCAGCGGCTGGCTCTGGCTGCCTGACACCAGCCGGTTGAGGGCATTCACGAAGGCCTGGGCTGAGGCCACCACGATGTCGGTGTCGGCGGCATGGCCGGAATAGAGCACCCCGTCATGCCGCAGCCGGATCGTCACCTCGCCCATGGCATCGATCCCCTCGGTGACGCTCTTCACCGAGAACTCCACCAGGGCATTCGGCACCCGGGCCAGATTGTTGAGCGCCTGACACACGGCATCCACGGGCCCGGTGCCGATGCAGGCCTCGCTGATCTCGGCGCCGTCGGCGGTGAGCAGGGTCACGGTGGCGGTGGGCTGCAGCCCCGTGCCGCAGCTCACCTGCACGCTCTTGAGGCTGAAGCGCCCCTCGTCATACTGCTGCACCTGCTCACTCACGATCGCCTCGAGGTCGCGGTCGGTGATCTCGCGCTTGCGATCGGCGAGCTCCTTGAAGCGGGCGAAGGCGTCGTCGAGGTCGTCCCGGTCGAGCTCGTAGCCCAGCTCCTCCAGGCGGGCGCGGAAGGCGCTGCGGCCGCTGAGCTTGCCCAGGGAGAGGCGGTTGTCCGCCAGACCCACGGTGCGGGCATCGATGATCTCGTAGGTGAGCGGGTTCTTGAGCACCCCGTCCTGGTGGATGCCCGACTCATGGGCAAAGGCATTGGCGCCCACAATCGCCTTGTTGGGCTGCACGGCCATGCCGGTGAGGTTGCTCACCAGCCGCGAGGTCTTGGTGATCTCCACCGTGCGCACCGCCGTGAGCGGCTCGCTGCTCTCGGCAGGACGCCCCAGGAAGGGATTGAAGTAGGTGCGGCGCACATGCAGCGCCATCACCAGCTCCTCCAGGGAGGCGTTGCCGGCCCGCTCGCCGATGCCATTGATCGTGCACTCGAGCTGGCGGGCGCCGTTCTTGACCGCCTCGAGGAAGTTGGCCACCGCCAGGCCGAGGTCGTTGTGGCCGTGCACGGAGATCACGGCCTGGTCGATGTTGGGCACCTGGGCGTTGATGCCGGCGATCAGTTCGCCGAACTCGGCCGGGGTGGTGTAGCCCACCGTGTCCGGGATGTTGATCGTGGTGGCGCCGGCGGCGATGGCGGCCTCGATCACCTCATACATGAACGCGGGGTCGCTGCGGCCGGCGTCCTCGCAGGAGAACTCCACGTCGTCCACCAGCGAGCGGGCGTAGTCCACCATCTCGGCGGTGATCGCCAGCACCTCGGCGCGGCTCTTGCGCAGCTTGTGCTCCAGGTGGATGTCGCTGGTGGCGATGAAGGTGTGGATGCGGCGGCGGGCGGCGGGGGCCACGGCGTCGGCGCAGGCCTTGATGTCGCCGGCGGCGGCCCGGGCCAGGCCGCAGATCACCGGCCCCTCGGGGCTGCCGACGCTCTCGGCGATGCGCTGCACGGCGTTGAAGTCGCCGGGGCTGGCGAAGGGGAAGCCGGCCTCGATGATGTCCACCCCCAGCCGGGCCAGCTGCTGGGCAATGGCCAGCTTCTCCTCCAGGTTGAGGCTGGCACCGGGGGACTGCTCGCCATCGCGCAGCGTGGTGTCAAAGATCAGGACACGGCCTGGGTCGCGGGCCATAACGGCGGCTCTATCCGTAGTGACTATGAGTTAATGCATTGTATGGGCTGGCAGGGCGCCGCCCCCTTCAGCTGCGCAGGAACACCGGCTGCTGCAGCGATTCGGCCTTCTCCAGCAAGGGCCGCAGGCTGGCCAGATCCACAAACCCATCGGCGGCATTGCGCAGCTCCCGCGCCACCATGCCCTCGGTGCTGATCAGGGTGATGCGCAGTCCCTGGGCCCGCAGCACCTCCACCAGCCGGTCCAGGTCGCGGCTGCCGCTCAGCAGCCACACCACATCGGTGCGCGGCGCCACCATCATCAGATCCAGGGCCACCTCCACATCGAGGTTGGCGCGCACGAACTGCTTCTGCTCCACTGGCCGGGGCTCGAGGGGCCTCGGTTCCGGGGACCTCAGTTCCACGGGCCTGGGCGGGGGGGGGCGACGCCCAGGATCATCGGCTGCCATAGCGGCCGCCGGCGCCGGCGCCGGAGTGGGCGGAGCCGCGGAAGAGAGCTCCCGCAGAGGCCGGGTCCGCACCGTGAAGCCCAGGCTGGTGAGGGCATCGCGGAAGGGGCGCTGGTCGGATGGGTCCTTGAGCCCCGCGTACCAGAAGGCGCCGGCCAGCTCCAGGCCCGGTTGCGCGGCGGCATGGGCCAGCAGCCGGCGCGGATCGAAGAACCAGCCCAGCTTCTGCTGCGCATAAAACATGCTGTGGCCATCCACGGCCACCACCAGCTGCCGCCGTCGTGGCTCAAACCGGGCGCCGGGGGGGTTCTCCATCAAAAAACCCTAGGTCCGTTGTCCGGGACCTCAACAGAGACTGCACCTACAGTGCAAAACTCGCAGTCAGGCCATGGCCACTGGGGAACTGGCCCTCGTTCTGCACGCCCACCTGCCCTACGTGCGCTCCAGCGAGCCGGGGTCCCTCGAGGAAGACTGGTACTTCGAGGCCCTGCAGGAGTGCTATCTGCCGTTGCTGGCCAGCCTCGAGGCCAGCGCCGCCGATCCGGCCCAGCGGCCTCGGCTCACCCTGGGGCTCTCCCCCACCCTGCTCAGCCTGATGGCCGACGCCGAGCTCAATGCCCGCTTCAGCGGCTGGCTCGCCGTGCGGCTGCGCCTGCTCGAGCAGGCCCCCCAGTCGCTGCTCAGCGCCGCCTCCGCCCTGCGCCAGCAGCTGCAGGCTGTGGCCGCCCAGTGGCAGGCCTGCGGGGGCCATCTCGTGGCCCGCTTCCGCCGGCTGCAGCAGCTGGGGGTGCTCGACCTGATCACCTGCGGCGCCACCCACGGCTACCTGCCCCTGCTGCGGCAGGTGCCGGAGGCCGTGCGCGCCCAGCTGATCAACGCCGTGCGGGAGCACCGGCGCCAGCTGGGGGAGGCGCCCCTGGGCATCTGGCTGCCGGAGTGCGCCTACTACGAGGGCCTCGACCAGCAGCTCGCGGCCGTGGGCCTGCGCTATTCGGTGCTCGATGGCCACGGCCTGCTGCACGGCCTGCCCCGCCCGCGCTACGGCGTGTTTGCCCCGATCTGCACCCCTGCGGGAGTGGCCTTCTTCGGGCGGGACGGCAACGCCACCCTGCCGGTGTGGAGCGCCCGGGAGGGCTACCCCGGCGACAGCGTCTACCGGGAGTTCCACCGCGACCTGGGCTGGGATCTGGACGAGGCCCTGCTGCAGGGCGAGGGCATCACCAGCCGCAGGCCCCTGGGCCTGAAGCTGCACCGCGTCAGCCAGCGCGGCAGTCGCCTCGATCAGAAACAGCCCTACGACCCGGCGGCCGCCCTGGAGCGGGTGGAGGAGCATGCCCGCGACTACCTGCGGGGCCGCCGGCAGGAGCTGGTGGGTCTGGCGCAGTCGATGCAGCAGACCCCCCTGCTGGTGGCGCCCTTCGATGCGGAGCTGTTCGGCCACTGGTGGTTCGAGGGGCCCCAGTTCCTGGCCGGCCTGTTCCGCCAGGCCGCCGCCATGGATGTCCAGCTGGTGACGCTGCGGGAGGTGCTCGCCCAGGCGCGCCCGCTGCAGGTGGTGCGCCCCTCCCCCAGCAGCTGGGGCGAGGGCGGCTATCACAACTACTGGCTCAACCCCGCCAATGCCTGGGTGGTGCCGGAATGGCAGCGGGCCTCGCGGGCCATGGTGCGGCGCGTCGGCCGGGGGGTGGGCCGCAGCCTGGATCGCCAGCTGCTCACCCAGGCGGGGCGGGAGTTGCTGCTTGCCCAGAGCTCCGACTGGAGCTTCATCCTGCGGGCCGGCACCACCACCGAGCTGGCGCGGGAGCGGATCGAACGCCACCTCGACCGCTTCTGGCGGCTGCTCGATGCGATCGACAGCGGCGCCGAGCTGCCGCCTGGCTGGCTGGAGGCGGTGCAGCGCGAGGACGCCCTCCTGCCGGAGCTCAATGCCGCCGACTGGCTGGCCCCGCCAGGCTGAAGGGCCAGGGCCCGCTAGGGGCGCAGCAGGCGGGCGAGCAGGGCGAGCTCCCGTCCCTGCAGGCCCATCAGGCCCAGCCGCACGCCCGTGGGCGCCGTGAGAAACAGGCGCACCATGGCCGCCACCAGCTGGGGCACGCTGAGGGTGTTGGTGAGAAAGCCATACCACTGCTCGCCTGGCAGGGCGAAGAAGGTGGCGAAGAACTGCCGCAGCTGCTGCTCGGGAAAGCGCATCAGTTTCTCCAGGCCGAACTGGTAGAGCGCGTGCTTGCGGCGCAGGGGCTGGGCCCAGAGGGTCTGCCAGCCGGCGGCCGCCAGGCTTTGGGGGGAGGCGGCGGGGTCGGCCAGGGCTGCGGCCAGAGCCTGGGCCAGCTCCGGGGGCCCGGCGCAGCAGCGCCCCCACCAGGTAGCCGCTGGCCGGATGCACCATGGCGGCCGCACCGCCGAAGGCGAGCAGGGGCTGCTGCAGATCCGGCAGCGGCAGGTTCATCGGAAAGAGGCAGAACTCCTCGTGCTCCACGGCGCTGATGGCCAGGCCCCGGTGGGCCAGGCGCAGCTCCAGGCGCTGCCGCAGCGTCTCAAACGACACTGGCGGCGCCAGGGCCAGGGAGGTCTCTTCCACGAAGTAGCGACCATCGCCCAGGTCCATGGCGTAGAGGAAGGTGGGCGGCTGCAGGCGTTGCTCCGGGGGGAGATGGTCACAGCGGAAGTCCATCAGCACGAACTGGCCTGGCTCCACCGGGGGGGCCGTGAACCGCCCCACCACGCCGTAGGCGGCCTGGCCCGCCACGGGGCCATCACTGGGGCGACCGATCAGGGGGCTGCCATGGCCGCTGGCATCCACCACCAGCCGCGCCCGCAGCACGGCCCCGCTGGCCAGGGTCACCACGCTGCAGCCCCCGGGAGGAGCGCCGGCACGGCCCGCCTCGACAGCCAAGGCCTCGACGGCCACCGCCTCGCCGCGATGCCATGGCACCCCGCTGCGGCGGAGCTGCTCCAGCCAGTGGCGTTGCAGCTTCAGCTTGTCGAACAGCCCGTAGTCCCGCCGGTGCAGCGTCGGGGCATTGGCGGGGTCGGCGCCATCGGCGGCTCCGGGGCCGAAGTAGCTCACGGTGTGCTGCCAGCGGTGCTCCAGCAGGTGCCCCAGCCCGAGCGCATCCACCTCATCGCCCCACACCCCATAGGTGTTGGGCCAGGGGGCCTGGGGATCACCGGGGCAGAGCAGCGCCACCGCCACCCCCTGCTCGGCCAGCGCCGCAGCGATCGCCAGGCCGGCTGGTCCGGCCCCCAGCACCAGCACCTCAGCGCAGAGGGCGCCTTCGGCCGGCTGCGCCGCCTGGGGCAGCACGTCGACCCCCAGCATCAGGCCGGTTCCCCGTCGCTGCCCTCGGGATCAGCCTCCGTCACGGGCTCCACGGACTCCACGGGCTCCTCCTCGTCCTCGAGGGCGGGGGGCACCAGCACCATCTCCACCAGGCGGTCGCCCCGATCCAGTCGCTGCAGCCGCACGCCGGTGGCCGCCCGCGACTGCTGGGGAATGGCATCGGCCTCGGTGCGCACGATCACTCCCTTCTCGGTCACGAGCAGCACCTGCTCGCCGGCCCCCAGCACCTTGAGCCCCACCAGCACGTCGCCGTCAAAGCGGAACTTGATCGCCCGCAGACCCATGCCGGCCCGCTTCTGGAGCCGGAACTGATCCACCGGCACCCGCTTGCCCAGGCCGCTGGCGCTGGCCACCAGCACCCAGGGCCCTTCGCTCGGGGCCACCTCGATCGGCAGATCATCGACGGCCGCTTCGTCGGCGCTGCTGCTGTTGGCCACCCGGTCAGCCAGGTCGGCCGAGAGCACATCCATGCTCACCAGCTGGTCGCCGGCACGCAGCTGCATCGCCCGCACGCCACGGGCTGTACGGCCCAGGGGGCGCAACTCCTCGTCGCTGAGGCGGAAGTGGATCGTCATGCCCTTGAGGGAGCCGATCAACACGCTGTCGCCAGGCAGGGCCAGCCGCACCCAGCGCAGGTCATCGCCGTCTTCCAGCGAGATGGCAATCAGGCCGTTGGCGCGGATGTTGGCAAAGGCGGAGAGCCGGGTGCGCTTGATGTAGCCGCCACTGGTGAGCATCACCAGCACGGCATCCTCCGAGAAGGCACTCACGGCCAGCAGGGAGGTGATCTGCTCCTCCCGCGGAATCGGCAGCAGCTGCACGATCGGCGTGCCCTTGGCCGCACGGCTGCAGATGGGCACCCGGTAGGCCGGCACCGCATACACCACGCCGCGGTCGCTGAACAGCAGCAGGTTGTCGTGGTCGTTGCAGCTGATGAACAGCTTCACGGCCTCCTCCCCCTGGCTGCGGGTGCCGGCCTTGCCGCGGGTGCCCCGGCTGGTGGCCTCGAACTCACTCACCGGCATCCGCTTGAGGTAGCCGGTTTCGGTCAGCAGCACCACCGAACGTTCGTTGGCGATCAGGTCGATGTCTTCCAGGCCACCTTCGAGATCGAGGATCTCGGTGCGGCGGGGGGAGAGGTAGCGGCTGCGGATCGCCCCCAGCTCCGTGGTGATGATGCCGAACACCCGTTCGCGCCGGGCCAGGATGTCCTTGTAGTCGGTGATCTTGGCGAGCAGATCCTCGTGCTCCAGCCGGATCTTGTCGGCCTCCAGGGCCGTCAGCCGGCGCAACTGCATCTGCAGAATCGCGTCGGCCTGGATCTCCGAAAGGCCGAACTGCAGCACCAGCTCCGTCCGGGCCGTGGCCGCATCGGCGGCGGCACGAATCAGGGCGATGATCGCGTCGAGGCTGTCGAGGGCAATCAGCAGGCCCAGCAGGATGTGGTCGCGCTCTTCCGCCTTGCGCAACAGATATCTGGTGCGTCGCTCGATCGTTTCGACCCGGAAATCGAGGAACACCTGCAGCATCTTGAGCAGGGTGAGCACCACCGGTTCACCCTTGACCAGCGCCAGCATGTAGGCACTGAAGTTGTTCTGCAGGGGGGTGAGTTTAAAGAGGTTATTGAGCACAACCTGGGGATAGGCATCGCGGCGCAGCTCAATCACGATGCGCATGCCATCGCGATCCGATTCATCCCGGATGTCCGAGATCCCCTCCAGCTTCTTGTCATTGACGAGCTCGGCGATGCGCTCGATCAGGGAGGCCTTGTTGGTCTGGAAGGGCAACTCGGTGATGATCACCGCGTCGCGGTCCGGGCGTCCTTTGACTTCCAGCGTCTCCACCGAGGCGACACCGCGCATGGTCACCGAACCGCGCCCGGTGGTGTAGGTCTCGCGGATGCCGCGGCGGCCCAGGATCTGCCCGCCCGTCGGGAAGTCAGGCCCCGGCACGATGGCCATCAGGGCCTGCTCGCTGAGCTCAGGATCCTCGATCAGGGCCAGCAGGCCATCAATCAGTTCGGTGAGATTGTGGGGCGGAATATTGGTGGCCATGCCCACAGCGATGCCTGTGGAGCCATTCAGCAGCAGCTGGGGAATCCGCGCCGGCATCACCGTGGGTTCCTGCTGGGACCCGTCGAAGTTGTCGGCAAAATCAACCGTCTCAGCTTCGATGTCCTCCAGCAGGGAGTCTGTGGTGAGGGCCTGCAGACGCGACTCCGTATACCGCATGGCGGCCGGGGGGTCACCATCCACCGAGCCGAAGTTGCCATGCCCATCCACCAGGGGCATGCGCATGTTGAAATCCTGGGCCATGCGCACCAGGGCGTCGTACACGGCCGTATCCCCGTGGGGGTGGTACTTACCGAGCACCTCGCCCACCACACGGGCGCATTTGCGGTAGGGACGGTCGCTGGTGAGGCCCAGTTCGTACATCGCATAGAGAATGCGGCGATGCACGGGCTTGAGGCCATCGCGGGCATCGGGCAGGGCCCGGCCCACAATCACGCTCATCGCGTACTCCAGATAGGAGCGCGACATCTCGTTGCGAAGGTCGGTCTGGATGATCCGAGAATCACCGTTGGAACCGGAGTCACCGGAGTTGTTCGGTCCGGTGGGATCCGCCATGCAGGGCAACCTTCAACACCCCCCATCTTATCGACAGCTCCGCCCGCTGTTCCGGGGCCCCGCCCGCCGCTGAGGCCACAGACCATGGAGCCACCGATGCGAAGCGAAGCCGAGCTGCAGCAGCGGCAGCAGCGCGGCGACCTGCGGGTGCGCGACGCCAGCGCCTACCGCCACCTGGTGCAGCAGCAGGGGCTCGAAGCGGCCTTTGCCAGCACCGATGTGGTGGTGGCCGCCGACGCGGTGTTCACCGATCAGGCCTGCCTGCACCTCTCCCTGGGCCCCTGTGATCCGCCGATCCGGCTGCACGGCGTGCAGCTGGGCGGCGTCAGCGGCCTGGCCAGCGGCGGCAGCGGCGAACTGGTGCTGCCGATCGGCGGTGGCCTGGCGGACCCCGACCGGCTCAGCGGCGCCGCCGTGCTGGACAAACTGCTGGCGGGCCACACCCTCCCCCTCGACGCCAGTGGCGAGGCCACGCCCCTGCACCCCAGGCGGGAGCTCCACACCGACCTCAGCCTGCAGCGCATCGGCGCCGGGCGCCTGCTGCTGCATCGCGCCATCGCCGAAAACGGCCTGGTGGCGGTGAGCAGCGCCCCCGGGGTGTGCCACAGCCCCTTTGGCCCCCTGCTGGGCCCCTTCACCACAGGCCTCTACAGCTGCGCTGGCGCCGGCAGCATCGGCCTCACCATGCCCGGCCTGACCTTGCTGGGGCCCGGATCCCCCGTGCTGGTGGCGGGCAGCATCGGCTGGGTGATGGGCAGCGGCAGTGGCCACCAGCCCAACCCCCGGCGCCAGGCCAGCGGCCATGCCACCACCCCCGGGGCCGTGGCGGCGGTGGCGGTGGATCTGCACGGCCTCGATCGCCGCTGGCTCCGGGCCGCCCACTTCGAGGGCCATGGCGCCGCCCTGCTGGTGGCGATCGCCGCGCCGGTACCCCTGCTCCACCTCCAGGGGGCCCGCCAGGCCGCGGCCGGGGCGTCAGAGCTCGAGGCCACGGTGCTGGATCTGGCCCTGCCCAGGCGGGTCAAACCCGCCTTCGGCCGCGTCAGCTACGCCGAGCTGATCCAGGGCAGCTTCCGGCTGCGGGACCGCCCCGTGCGCTGTGCCCCGGCCCACAGTCCCCGCCTGGCCGAGGAGATCGCCCAGCGACTGGTGCACGACCTGCAGGCCGGCCATTTCCCGCTGCGCCTGCCCAGCCGGACCCTGGGGAACCGATCCGCCCAGGTGCCGCTCGATCCCTGATGTCTGACCAGCACGGGAACCGCGCTTAAGCTCCCCCCGACCACGATCACCGCAGGGTTTCCGGAGGGCCATGGCTGAGGAGAACAAGGCTGAGACGAGCCCAACCCCCTCGATGGGGGCCGAGGCCGAGCCCAGTGGCACCCCCCCGCAGCCGCCTCAGCCGGAGCTGGCTCAGCCGGACCTGGCTCAGAAGGAGCAGGCGCCTGCTGCCACCCCAGCGGCCGCCCCTGCAGCGGCTCCGGTGGAGCCCCCGGCCACAAGCCCGCCCCCGGCCCCCAGCCCCGCCCTGGACCCCAGCATCGCCGCCACCATCACCGTGCCGCCCCTGGAGGGCGCGGACGCCGCCGACGCTGAGGGGGGCGAGTGGGCCCTGCTCAGCGGCAAGCTGCAGGACTGGCTGGCCAGCGGCGAACTGCAGCGGATCTGGCAGCAGGCCCGCACTCCCCTCACGGCCCTGCTGGCCCTGGTGGCGGTGGTGCTGGTGCTGCGCCTCTACGCCTCCCTGCTCGGCGCGCTGAACGGCCTGCCCCTGGTGCCCGGCCTGCTGGAGCTGGTGGGGGTGATCTGGGTGGTGCGCCAGGGCCTGCCCAAACTGCTGCGCAGCAGCGAGCGCCGCGAGTTGGTTGCCGGCCTCAAGCAGCGCTGGGAGTCGTTCCTCGGCAGCAGCTGAGGGCCTGCCCCGGCGGCGGCCGAGCGCGTCAGACCACTTGATAGCTTGACCCGAATACGTCAGTTTCCGGTGGACATCCAGCTGGGCCGCTCCCGAACCGTCCGTCGTGCCTACGGCATCGACGAGATCGCCCTGGTGCCCGGCGGACGCACGGTAGACCCGGCCGTGACGGACAGCAGCTGGACCCTGGGGGGGATCAAGCGCGAGATCCCGATCATCGCCAGTGCCATGGATGGCGTGGTGGACGTGGGCATGTGCGTGGAGCTGACCCGCCAGGGGGCCCTTGGCGTGCTCAACCTCGAAGGCGTGCAGTGCCGCTACGACGACCCCAACCCCGTGCTCGACCGCATTGCGGCGGTGGGCAAGAACGAGTTCGTGGGGCTGATGCAGGAGCTCTACAGCCAGCCGGTGCGGGAAGACCTGATCCGCCAGCGGATCAGGGAGATCAAGGACCGGGGCGGCATCGCCGCGGTGAGCGCCACGCCGGTGGCCGCCCTTCGCTTCGGCAAGGCGATCGCCGCAGCCGGTGCCGACCTGTTCTTCGTGCAGGCCACGGTGGTGAGCACCGAGCACGTGGGGCCTGAGGGCCAGCAGACCCTGGACCTCGAGGCCCTCTGCCGCGACTTCGGCGTTCCGGTGGTGATCGGCAACTGCGTCACCTACGAGGTGGCCCTGAAGCTGATGCGGGCCGGCGCCGCCGGGGTGATGGTGGGGATCGGTCCCGGGGCCGCCTGCACCAGCCGCGGCGTGCTCGGCATCGGCATCCCCCAGGCCACAGCCGTGGCCGACTGTGCCGCCGCCCGCGACGACTACGCCGCCGAGACCGGCAGGATCGTGCCGGTGGTGGCGGACGGCGGCATCGTCACCGGCGGAGACATCTGCAAGTGCCTGGCCTGTGGAGCTGACGCCGTGATGATCGGCTCCCCCATTGCCCGGGCCAGCGAAGCCCCGGGCAGGGGCTTCCACTGGGGCATGGCCACCCCCAGCCCGGTGCTGCCGCGGGGCACCCGGATCCAGGTGGGCACCACCGGCAGCCTCGAGACGATCCTGCGGGGTCCGGCAGGCCTCGACGACGGCACCCAGAACCTGCTGGGCTGCATCCGCACCTCCATGGGCACCCTGGGGGCCCGCACCCTCAAGGAGATGCAGCAGGTGGAGGTGGTGGTGGCCCCTTCCCTGCTCACCGAGGGCAAGGTGTATCAGAAGGCCCAGCAGCTGGGCATGGGCAAGTAAGTCCTATCTTGAAACCGTGGGGGCCTAACCGCTCGCACACTCCTCACACCCTCCGGCCCGGCACGTCCGGGCCTTTTGTCCTTAACGCCCTGCAACGCTTGCCTGGCCTCCTCAGGGGAGACCAGGCAAGCCCTTGCTAGATTGCAGAAACCCGATCACCACAAGGATGTCCAGCGCAGCCGCCGTTACCGACGCCTCCTTCGAACAGGACGTGCTCAAGAGCGACGTGCCCGTGCTGGTTGACTTCTGGGCGCCCTGGTGTGGCCCCTGCCGGATGGTGGCGCCGATCGTGGATGAAATCGCCAAGGAGTTCGAGGGCCAGATCAAGGTGTTCAAGCTCAACACCGACGAGAACCCCAACGTCGCCAGTCAGTACGGCATCCGCAGCATCCCCACCCTGATGGTGTTCAAGGCTGGTCAGAAGGTGGACACGGTGGTGGGGGCCGTACCCAAGACCACCCTCTCGGGCACCATCACCAAGTACCTCTGAAGCCGATCCGCCGCGAGCCCATCCAGGCCGCCACCCGCGGCGGCGGTCTCAGTCCCCTGGATGCCATGGCGGCGGTGAGGGAGGGCCATCCCCAGCGCCGCCTGATTGATCGGGCCCTGGTGTCGCTGCTGGACATCTGCCGCCAGGAACAGGAGCCCGAGGCCTGGCGCATCGTCGAGGGCACCCTGGCGGACATCAGTGAAGCCCTGGCGGTGTTCCGTCCGCGCCGGGATGTGCGCAAGGTGTCCGTGTTCGGCTCGGCCCGAACCGAACTGGATGATCCCAGTTACGTCCTGGCCCAGCAGCTGGCCGAAGCCGCCGTGGCCGCAGGCTTTGAAGTGATCACCGGTGCCGGCGGCGGCATCATGGAGGCGGCCAACCGGGGGGCGGGCTGTGACAGCAGCATCGGCCTGAATGTGGATCTGCCCTTTGAGCAGCATCCCAACCCGATCGTGAGCAGTTGCGATGGCCGGCTGCTGCACTTCCGCTACTTCTTCACCCGCAAGCTGTTCTTCCTGAGGGAGAGCGATGCCCTGGTGGTGCTGCCCGGCGGCTTCGGCACCCTCGACGAACTGTTCGAGTCGCTCACCCTGATCCAGACCGGTCGCACCCCGCCGATCCCCCTGGTGCTGCTGGCCGCCCCGGACGACCCCTTCTGGCTCAGCTGGCAGGACCACAGCCTCACCGCCATGCAGGAGCGGGGACTGATCTCCCCGGAGGACACCTCCTTGCTGTTCCTCACCGACAGCGCCGAGGCGGCCATGGCCCAGATCGGCCGCTTCTACCGCCGGTTCCACGCCGCCGCCCTGCAGGGCGACCGGGTGGAGCTGCTGCTCAACGCCTCCCTCACGGCCGACCAGCTGCGCCAGTTGAACCACAGCTACGACGACCTGGTGGACCAGGGCAGCATTCAGGCCGCCGAAAGCATCGATGAGCGCGGCTTCCTGCGCCCCTGTCTGCGCTTTCACTTCGACAGGCGGCGGATGGGGCGGCTGTACCAGCTGATCGATAGCCTCAACGGCTTCGACCTGCCCACAGAGCCAACGCGCCAGGAGCTGCCATGACGCGCATCGGCCTGATCGACTACGGCATGGGCAACCTGCACTCGGTGCAGCGGGGCTTCGAGCGCCTGGGGGCCGCGGTGGTGCCGGTGCAGTCCGCCGAGCAGATGCAGGGCTGCGACGGCCTGGTGCTGCCGGGCGTGGGGGCGTTTGACCCGGCCATGGAGAGGCTGGAGAGCAGCGGGCTTGCCGCCGCCACCCGCGACTGGTGCGGCGCAGGCCTCCCCCTGCTGGGCATCTGCCTGGGCCTGCAGCTGCTGTTCGAGGCCAGCGACGAGGGCAGCGCCCGGGGCCTGGGGCTGATCCCCGGCCGGGTGCGGGCCCTGCCCCGCAAGCCGGGCCATCCGATCCCCCACATGGGCTGGGAGCCGCTGCTGCCGGGCAAGGCCAGTCCGCTCCTGCCCGCCGACTCCCCAGAAGCCTGGGTCTATTTCGTGCACTCCTACGCCGCGGATCCCGTGGACCCGGCCTGCACCACCGCCTGGGTGAGTGTGGCGGGGGAACTGGTGAGCGCGGCGGTGTGGCAGGGAGCGATCGCCGCCTGCCAGTTCCACCCTGAGAAGTCGGCGGCGGCGGGTGAGGCGATGCTGCGGCGCTGGCTGCACTGGCTGGAGCAGCCCAGGGGTGGGGGAGCCGGGCAGCTGCCGGGAGAGCGGACACCGTGAGCCTGCGCCTGAGCGGCGGCCGCAAGCTCGAGAGCCCTGCGGGCGCCAAGGCCCGGCCCACGCCGGCACGGGTGAGGCAGGCCGTGCTCAATCACCTGGCCCCCGTTCTGGCCGGCTGCCGCTGGCTGGACCTCTGCACCGGCAGCGGCGCCATGGCCTGCGAGGCCCTGCAGCGCGGCGCCCGGCTGGTGATGGCCGTGGAGCAGGACCGCCGCCTGGCCTCCCTGGCCCGGCGCAACCTGGAGCTGGTGCTGGGCGGCTTGCCGGCGGCTGGACCAGGCCCTGGCCAGGCGCAGGTGCACTGCTGCGAGGTGGTGCGCTGGCTGCAGCGGGGCTGCCCCGGCCAGCCCTTCGACCTGATCTACGCCGATCCGCCCTACCGGGCGGGTCTCTACCCAGCCATCGCCCAGGCCATCGCCACGGGCGGCTGGCTCAGGAGCCAGGGCAAGCTGCTGCTGGAATGCGCCAGCGACGATGTTCCGGCCGTGCCACCGGCATGGTCGGTGCTGCAGCTGCGGCGCTACGGCTCCACCAGCGTGCTGATCCTGGGGGCCTGCAGCCCGTCAGGCGTCGAGGACGCTGCCGCGGCGGTACTGGTTCCAGGCGGCCACGAACAGACCCAGCAGCGTCACAGGGACCAGGCCGAGCACGATGCCGCAGAGCAGGGGTTCGATCATGGGGACGCGGAACAGGCCTCAGTCCACAATCTTCCCATGGGCAGCGCCATTGTTGTGGCAGGCAATGCCAACGTTGATCCTGCCTCGCCACGTCCGTAGAGCTTCATCCGTGCCCTGCAGCCCCCACCAGCCTCGATGACCGGCCAGATCGTCCAACCCTCCATTCCCCGGGGCCTGGTGGCGGCCCTCGTGCTGGCGGCGGCGGCGGCCTGCGTGGTGGTGGCCCTGCTGGTGCTGCCGGCCTCGCGCCGAGACCCCTACACCCGCCAGACCCTGGAACTGCGGGGGTCGGTGGAGCACGGGGCCCAGCTGTTCAGGCTCAACTGCAGCGGCTGCCACGGCATTGCCGCCCAGGGCCTGGTGGGCCCCGACCTGCACGGCGTCTCCCAGCGCAAGAACCAGCGCCAGTTGATTCAGCAGGTGGTGAGCGGCCGCACGCCGCCGATGCCGCGCTTCCAGCCCGAACCCCAGGCCATGGCGGATCTGCTGGCCTACCTGAACGGGCTGGTGTGACACAGCCCCCCGAGGCGAGCCCTCCCCGGCAGGGGGTCTCGCCGCTGGCGGTGGTGCTGGTGGAGCCTGCCGGCCCCCTCAACGTGGGCAGCGTGGCGCGCCTCTGCGCCAACTTCGATGTTCAGGAACTGCGGCTGGTGGCCCCCCGCTGTGATCCCCTCGGCGAGGAGGCCCGCCGCATGGCCGTCCACGGGGTGGAGCACCTGGAGCGGGCCCGGATGTTCCCCCACCTGGCGGCAGCCCTGGCCGACTGCCACCGGGTGGTCGCCACCAGCGGCCGCGGTGAGGGGGAGCCCCTGCCGCTGCTGGGCGCCATTCCGGCCCTCACCTGGCTGGCCGATGGGCCGCCGGACAAGCTCGTGGCGCTGGTGTTCGGCCGGGAGGACCGGGGCCTCAGCAACGATGAACTGCTGCAGGCCGGCTGCCTGCTGCACCTGGACACCGCCACCCCCTACCGCTCCCTCAACCTCTCCCATGCCGTTGCGCTGGCTCTTCACTCCTGGCAGGCCCTGGCAGGGCCCGCTCCGGCAAGCCAGGCCAGCCTGGAGCCGTGCCGCCGCGGCGAGCTCGAGGATCTGCTCAGCGATGCCGAGTCCCTGCTCCTGGCCGTGGGCTTCCTCTACCCCCACACCGCCCGGGCGCGGATGGCCAAGCTGCGCGCCCTGCTCCAGCGCGCCACCCCCACCAGCGAGGACACCGCCCTGCTGCGGGGGATGGTCCGCCAGCTGCGCTGGGCCAGCCAACAGGGCGCCATCCCCCCGGGGGGCAAGGGCAAGACAGCCCCTTAGCGTCGGGGCCATCCGTTCCGAACTGCGTTGACTGCTGGCCGCCCCCCCCAGGCTCCCCGTGCGGGCTGGGGACAACCGCTGCGGCTGCTGCTGCGGCTCACCGTGATGGGGGTGGGGATAGGGATTCTGGCGGGCACGGCCCTGAAACTGCTGGCCCCCTACGTGGCCAATGGCTCCCTCCCCAGCCTGAACGTCAGTGGCGGCTCAGCCCCTGGGGAGTCAGCCACCCAGGGCGCGGCCCTGGCGAGTAGGGGCCTGAAGTCGGGACTCTTCCTACCGAAGCAGGAGCTCACCGCCCTCAGCAAGAGCTGGGCCCAGTTGGCGGCGGCCCAGAAAGGCCTGCAGGCCAGCGGTTTTCTGCTGGTGCTCGACGATGGCCGCTTCGCCCAGCTGGCGCCGGATCAGGCCCTGCCGGCGGCCAGCTCGATCAAGACGCCCATCCTGCTGGCGGGCCTGGAGGACGTGGACAGCGGCAAGATCCGCTGGAACGAGCCCCTGCCCCTCACCAAGGAGCTGGTGGGCGGTGGCGCCGGCTGGATGGCCAGCAAGCCCGTGGGCACTCGCTTCCCGTTCTTCGAGGCGGCCACCGAGATGATCCGGGTGAGTGACAACAGCGCCACCAACCTGCTGATCAAGCGGCTGGGGGGCAAGACCAGCCTCAATGCCCGTTTCCAGGCCCTCGGACTGCCCGCCACCGTGGTGAACAACTGGCTGCCGGATCTCGATGGCACCAACACCACCAGCGCCCGGGATCTGGCCCGCTCCATCGCCCTGGTGGACACCGGCGAGAAACTGAGCCCCCGGGCCCGGGATCTGTTTCGTGAAATCATGGCCACCTCCCGCACCGACACCCTGATTCCCCTGGGACTGCTCCAGGGCCTGGGCAAGGACGCCGCCGACCCCGACAACGAACTGCTCAGCTTCGGTGTGACCGCCTACAACAAGACCGGCGACATCGGCATCGCCTACTCCGATGCCGCCCTGATCCACCTGCCCACCGGCCAGCGCGCCGTGGCCGCCTTCATGGTGAAGGGGCCCTTCAACGACCCCCGCTCCGCCGATCTGATCCGCTCCATGGCCGCTGAGGCCGCCAAAACCCTTGTGGGCCGCCGATGACCATGACCTCCCTGATCCGTTCCCTGCTCGCCGCCGGCACCTTGGCCGCCAGCAGCGTGGCCGCCACCGGCGCCAGCGCCCTGCTCCTCGAGGCCGCAGCCCCCGCCCCGGCTGCCGCCGCTCCAGCCCCGGCAGCAACGACGGCGCCGCCCCCCAGACCCCTGCTCAGGCCCCAGACCGTGGCGCCGCTGCCGGGCGGGCTCGATGCGGTGCTGGTGGTGAACGACAACAACCCGGAGCTGATCAGCGGGCCGGGCATCCTGATCTCCACCTTTGCGGGCAGCGGCCGCCCCGTGCCGGAGGCCCACCTCGATGTGCCCCTCAACGGCCGCTTCGACCTGTTCAGCCATCACGTCTATGCCGGCAAGCCGGAAGCCCTTGATTCCACCCTCTGGCTGGCGGTGGTGGCCCAGCCCCGGGGGCCGGCGCCGGTGACACTCACCCTGCTGGGGGGCTCCACGGCCCTGTCCCAGTCGCTCGATCCGGCCATGGCGGGGGCACCTTTCCTGCCCCTGCCGCCGCTGCTGGCGGAAACCACCAGCCCGGCCTATGCCGGCCCGGGCAGCCGGGTGGCCACCGAGCTGCTGGCCCGCACCGTCAGCCCGGAGATTCCGCGCCAGTGGACCCTCCCTGCCGGCGGTCCCAGCACCCTGCTGGTGCTGCCTTTGCCCGTGCGCGGCCTGGATCCGCTGCTGAACGGCCGCAATCTGCAGCTGCGGCTGCAGAGCAGTGGCCCGGTGAGCCTGGCCACCCTGGCCGCCTTCGGCCCCAACGACGCGCCCCCGCCGGCGGACACCTGGGCCAAGCTGCTCGATGGCGGCCTCAGCCCCAAGGAACACACCCCCACCCCCCGGGGGGCGAAGGGCCGGATCATCTACTCCCGCGTCGCGGGGGTGCAGATCGGCAGCACCTGGCGCGGCACCATCACCGATCCCGGCCAGCGCTGGCTGAGCGCCTCCGCCGCGCCGATCTCCTGGCCGATCGCCTCGCTGGATCGGGGCAGCCTCGGCACCGACCAGATCCAGACCGCCGAGCTCAAGGCCTTCTACCCGGGCACCGCCTGGGCCGCCCACGGCAACTACGGCGTGGAATACGACATCAGCCTGCCGCTGCGCAACACCGGCCGAGCCCCGGTGACCCTGCAGCTGGCCCTGGAATCACCGATCAAGGGCGACCAGGCCCAGGGGGGCCTGCGCTTCAACGTCACCCCCTCCCGGGCCGTGATGTTCCGCGGCCCGATCGAAGTGACCGGCCTGGATGGCCCGGGGGGCCGGCCCAGCAGCCGCCGGCGTTTCCACCTGGTGCAGCGGGCCGGGGAGGAGGGTCCGGCCCTGGGCACGGTGAGCCTGGCGCCTGGGGCCCAGCGCAACCTGCGGGTGCGCCTGATCTACCCCGCCGATGCCACCCCGCCCCAGGTGCTCAGCCTGTTGCCTGTGAAACAATCCCCTCCGACCCCAGCCAGCAGCCAACCGTGACGCAAGCCCGCAAGCGCCGGGTCTTCCCCTTCACCGCCATCGTGGGCCAGGAGGAGATGAAGCTGGCCCTGCTGCTGAATGTGATCGACCCGCGCATCGGCGGCGTGATGATCATGGGCGACCGGGGCACGGGCAAGAGCACCACGATCCGGGCGCTGGCCGATCTGCTGCCAGGCATTCCGGTGGTGGAGGGCGATCCCTACAACAGCTCTCCGGAGGATCCCGACCTCCAGAGTGCCGAGGTGCGCCAGCGAGCCGAGGCCGGGGAGCAGTTGCCGGTGGAGCAGCGCCAGGTGCCGATGGTGGATCTGCCCCTGGGCGCCACCGAAGACAGGCTCTGCGGCACCATCGACATCGAGCGAGCCCTCAGCGAGGGGGTGCGCGCCTTTGAGCCGGGCCTGCTGGCCAAGGCCAACAGGGGCCTGCTCTACGTGGACGAGGTGAACCTGCTCGACGACCACCTGGTGGACGTGCTGCTGGATTCGGCGGCGTCGGGCTGGAACACGGTGGAGCGGGAGGGCGTCAGCGTGCGCCACCCGGCCCGCTTTGTGCTGATCGGCTCCGGCAACCCCGAGGAGGGCGAGCTGCGGCCCCAGCTGCTGGATCGCTTCGGCATGAGCGTGGAGGTGCGCACCGTGCGGGATCCGGAGCTGCGGGTGCAGGTGGTGGACCAGCGCACCGCCTTCGACCAGGACCCCGATGGCTTCAACGACGCCGTCCAGAGCCGCCAGGACGCCCTTCAGGAACGGGTGGTGGAGGCCCAGCAGCGTCTCCCCCAGGTGCGCATCGACGATGAGCTCCGCATCCGCATCTCCGCCATCTGCGGCGATCTCAACGTGGATGGCCTGCGCGGCGACATCGTGACCAACCGGGCGGCCAGGGCCCTGGCCGCCTTTGAGGGCCGCACCGACGTGGACGACCACGACGTGGCCCGGGTGGCGGCCTGCTGCCTGCGCCACCGCCTGCGCAAGGACCCCCTGGAGCAGATCGACTCGGGCGACCGGGTGGTGAAGGTGTTCTGCAAGGTGTTCGAGCGGGCCGAACCGAGCGATCGCAGTCAGTTCGAACTGGCCCTTGCGGCCTAGGCGGCCGCGGCTGTGCGCATCCTCGGCATCGACCCTGGGCTGGCGAGGGTGGGCTACGGCGTGATCGATGTGGAGGAGCCCGGCCCCGCCGGGGAGCCCAGGCAGCAGCTGCTGGACTGCGGCATCGTGACCACGGCGCCGGGGCGCAGTGAGGGCGAGCGGATGGTGGAGATCGCCAGCGATCTGAGGCAGCTGCTGCGCACCTGGCGACCGGATCTGGCCGTGGTGGAGAAGTTCTTCTTCTACCGCTCCAGCACCACGATCGCCGTGGTCCAGGCCCGGGGGGTGGTGATCATGACCCTGGCCCGCTTCCGGGTGCCGGTGGTGGAGCTGCCGCCGATGCAGATCAAGCAGGCCCTCACGGGCCATGGCCATGCCGACAAGGTGGAGGTGCTGGAGGCCGTGATGCGCGAGCTGGGCCTCGACACTCCGCCCCGGCCGGATGATGCCGCCGATGCCCTGGCCGCAGCGCTCACCGGCTGGTTCCAGCGCTGAGCCGGCCCCGAGATGCAGCAGCCCCATGGCACCAGCAAAGAGGCTCTGAGAGCCAGGTTCCGGGCCCGCCGCCGAGAGCTGCTGCCCGGCTGCAGTGCGGCGTTGCAGCGGCAGCTGGCGGTCCTGCTGGCCCAGGCCGGCTCCCCAACCCAGGGGGACTCGCCCCCTGGGTTGGGAGGGCGGCAGGGCCGGCTGGGCTTCTACTGGCCCCTGGCGGGGGAGCCGGATCTGCGTCCCCTGCTGACGGCAACCCCCGCCTGGTGCAGGCACCTGGCCCTACCGGCCATTGCCGATGGGCGCCTCGACTACCGGCCCTGGCAACCGGGGGAACCCCTGGCCGCCGATGCCTGCGGCATCCAGGCCCCGCTGCAGCTGGCGGGCCGCCTGGAGCCCGAAGCCCTGGCACTGCTGCTGGTGCCGGCCCTGGCCATTGACCGGCAGGGGGTGCGGCTGGGTTACGGCGGCGGCTGGTACGACCGGCTGCGCCGCCAGGAGTCCTGGCGGCGGCTGCCGGCCCTGGCCGTGCTGCCCTCCGGCTGCCTGTGCGACCGCCTGCCCAGCGATCCCTGGGATGTGCCGTTGGATGGCTGGCTCACGGAGCTGGGCGTGCACTGGCTGGGCGATACAGCTCTGGACGGTCACGACAAACCTTGACAAAGCCTCGGCAGGCAGCTCAGCTGCCGGGGGTATTTGCGAAGATCTCGCCAACGGCCCCACTGAGTTCTGTGAATCTGTCTGTGAAGCTGGCTGCGCCCACCCCTGCCATGGCCCCGAGTGCCGCCGATCGCGTGCTCGCCTCCGAGCTGGCTGGCCGGGGCGACACCCACGACGCCCTCTCGATGATGGTCAGCTCGATGGTGCGGATGGTGCAGGCGGGCCAGAGCCGTGACAGTCGCTGGCAGGATTCCTGAGCCTCTTGTTCCTCGCCTCTGGACCCCATGGCTGCAGTCTCTGAGCTTGTCGCCCGCCGGCGACCCACCGCCTCGCTGCGCTGCCTGGCTCCGGCCCTCGTCACCGCCACGGCCCTGGCTCTGGGGGCTGGCGCCGCTGCCCCGCCGGCCCGGGCCCATGCCATCGAGAGCAGCCTGGATCGCGTCACCGCCCTCAACAACGACTTTCTGCTGGAGAGCCGTTTCGGCACCGGCGAACCGGCCGATGAGGCCATCGTTCGGCTGATGCCCCCCGGTGGCCAGCCCATTGAAGTGGGCCGCACCGACGCTGAGGGGCGCCTGCGCTTCAGCCTGCCCAGCCAGGCCAGCCCCGACTGGGAGGTTCAGGTGGACCGGGGCCCTGGCCACCGCGACTACCTCGAACTGCCGGGCTCCCAGACACCAGCCCCCGGCCTCGAGGCCAGCGCCCCCAGCCGCCCGATCCGTCCCCTGGCCCTGCCGCCTTCCACGGGCTGGCTGCTGGGCATGAGCGCCATCGGTGGGGGCGCAGCCGCCATGCTGGCCCTGCGTCGTCGCCGCTGACTGAATGGCTGAGCCCACACCCGGGGCCACAGGCAGCCCCGCCCTCGATCAGATCGTGGCGCGCCTGGCCGGCACCAGCGACCCCAGGCGCCGTTACGAGTACGTGCTCTGGCTGGCCAAGAAGCTCGAGCCCCTGCCGGAGGCCTTCCGCACCGACACCTTCAAGGTGAAGGGCTGCGTGTCCCAGGTGTATGTGGTGGGCACCCTCCAGGAGGGCCGCCTGCACTGGCAGGGTGACTCCGACGCGGCGATCACCAAGGGGCTGCTGGCGCTGCTGATCCAGGCCATGGAGGGGCTCACCCCCGAGCAGGCCGCCGCCATCGATCCCGGCTTCATCGCCGCCACCGGGTTGCAGACCAGCCTCACACCGTCGCGGGCCAACGGCTTTCTGAACATCCTCAAGCTGATGCAGGCCCAGGCCGGAGCGCTGGCGGCCTGATTTCTAGGATCGCGGTTTCGCAGTGCACGGCATGACCATCGGCATCGGCTTGCTCGGTCTGGGCACGGTGGGAGCCGGTGTGGCCAGCATCCTCAGCAGCCCTGAGGGCCGCCATCCCCTGGTGGCCGACCTGCAGCTCCGCCGCATCGCCGTGCGCGATCTTGAGCGGCCCCGGCCCCTCAGCCTGGCGCCAGGCCTGCTCACCACCAGCCCCGAGGCCGTGGTCGACGACCCAGCCGTGGACATCGTGGTGGAGGTATTGGGCGGCCTGGAGCCGGCCCGCAGCCTGATCCTGCGGGCGATCGCCGCCGGCAAGGCGGTGGTCACCGCCAACAAGGCCGTGATCGCCCGCCATGGGGATGAGATCGCCGCCGCGGCCGCCGAGAAGGGGGTGTATGTGCTGATCGAGGCGGCCGTGGGCGGCGGCATCCCGATCATCGAACCGCTGAAGCAATCCCTGGGCGGCAACCGCATCCAGCGGGTGAGCGGGATCATCAACGGCACCACCAATTACATCCTCAGTCGGATGGCGGCCGAGGGGGCCGCCTACGGCGAGGTGCTCGCCGATGCCCAGCGGCTCGGCTACGCCGAGGCCGATCCCGCCGCCGACGTGGAGGGTGGCGATGCCGCCGACAAGATCGCCATCCTCACGCGCCTGGCCTACGGGGGCACGGTGCCCCGCCAGGCCATTCCCACCGAGGGCATCGACCAGCTCGACGCCCGGGACGTGGACTACGCCGCCCGGCTCGGCTTCGTGGTGAAGCTGCTCGCCGTGGCCCAACTGGTGGGGAGTGAGCCGCCGGCGCCAGCCGACACCACCCCTACGGGCCTGCAGCTCGATGTGCGCGTGCACCCCACCCTGGTGCCCCGGGGCCATCCCCTGGCGGGCGTGAACGGAGTCAACAACGCCATCCTGGTGGAGGGCGACCCCGTGGGTCAGGTGATGTTCTACGGGCCCGGGGCCGGAGCCGGACCCACCGCCTCGGCCGTGGTCGCCGACATCCTCAACATCGCCGGCATCCGCCAGGCCACCGGCGGCGGATCGGCAACCCAGGGTGGGGGGTTGGATCCCCTGCTGGCGGCAGGCAACTGGCGCCAGTGCTCCCTGGTGGATGGCGCCCTCACCACCCACCGCAACTACGTGCGGCTGCGCACCAGCGACCAGGCGGGGGTGATCGGCCAGATCGGCAGCTGCTTCGGCCAGGCTGGCGTGTCGATTCAGTCAATCGTCCAGTACGCCGGCGAGGGTTCCGGTGGTGCGGGCGAGGGCAGCAGAGCCGAAATCGTGGTGATCACCCACGAAGTGCTGGAGGCCCACTTCCGCCAGGCTCTCGATGCCATCGAGGCCCTGCCGGAAGTCCACCAGGTGGCCGCCTGCCTGCGCACCCTCTAGCCCCCCGGCGGGGCAGGCCGGCTGATCACGTCAATCAGCCACGCCAATGCCCCGCCCCTGGCGTCCGGTGGGGTCAAGGCGTCAGAGTGTCCGCATCCGAAAGGGACCCTGAACGGCACATTCGGCCCCAGCGGGCAGACCCCTGCTTGATCCGCGTCTCCGCACCCCAGCAGGCGCCGGTATCAGCACGAACATTTCAGGCTGGACCCGTTTCGCAGCATGGGCCCAGTTCCACTCCTTCGACCCTGCGTTCCCAGTTCCAGACCCTGACGTCACGTCCCCTATGACGGCCATCTCCTGCCTCAAGCCCACCACCATTCCCCATCAGGGGGACTGCGTTCAGCTTGATTCCGATGAGCAGCTCTACCAAGTGATCGGCGTGGACGATCACCACGACCGCTGTTGGCTGCGGCGCTGGCCCCTGACCCGCCACGGTTCGGAAGTGTTTGAAATTTCCCTGCAACAGGTGCGTCCTACCAGGCCCCACCGCTCTTGAATGAGCGCCGACCGTCGACGGCCCTTGTGACCACAATCCTCTGCAGCGGAGCCAGCGCTCCGTCGCTGCGCTGAAGGTGCCGGCCCCAAGGATCCGCCCCATGCCGCATCGGCTCTGCAGCGCTCTGCTGCAGGCCTGCCTGGCCATGGCCCTGACAGGCTGCCTGCCCCAGCAGGGCGGGGCACCCGCGGCGACAGGCCGCCCCGAGGCCCTGCCCGAGCGCCTCGTGGTGGCCAGCAGGAATCGCGTCGACACCGTCGACCCTGCCGGCGCCTTCACCTTCGGCGCCATGCAGCTGTTGAGCGCCCTGGGCGACCCGCTCTATGCCGTCAGCGCCACGGGCGAGCTGGAACCCAGGCTGGCCCTGGCGCCACCGCAGCTGAGCGCCGATGGCCGCACCGCCACCATTGCCCTGCGCCGTGGTGTGCGCTTCCACGACGGCACCCCGTTCAATGCCGCCGCCATGGTGTTCAGCCTGGAGCGGTTCCTGGCCATCGGCAAGCTCAGCTACCTGCTCGGCGACAGGGTGAGCGGCGTGCGCGCCCTGGACTCCCACACCCTGGAGTTGCAGCTGCGCCAGCCCTTCGCCCCCCTGGCGGAGCTGCTCAGCGCCGTGGCCCTCACCCCGATCTCCCCCACGGCCTACCGCCAGCACGGCGACAGCCTGCTCAACGACCGCTTCGTGGGCACCGGCCCCTACCGGCTCACCTTCTTCAGCAAACAGCAGCAGCGGCTGGAGCCCTTTGCGGACTACTGGGGTGAGCAGCCCGCCAACGACGGCATTGACCTGGTCTCCCTGAGCAACTCCACCGCCCTGTTCGGCGCTCTGATCAGCGGAGAGGTGGACGTGCTGCTCTCCACCAGCCTGGAGATCGACCAGCAGGCCGCCCTGCGCAGCCGCGCCCGCCGCGGCGAGCTGCAGGAGAGCAGCGGCCCGGCACTGGAGATCAGCTACCTCACCCTGCTCAGCGACCAGCCCCCCTTCGACGACCCCACGCTGCGCCAGGCCCTGGCCCTGAGCCTGGATCGCCGCACCATCAGCGAGCGCGTCACCCTGGGCCTGCGCGCTCCCCTGCGGGAGCTGGTGCCGCCCAGCCTGGTGGGCTCCGATCCCACCGCCTGGGTGAGCTACGACCCCGAGCGCGCCCGGGCGCTCTACCGCCAGGCGGGCTACTGCGAGGGCAAGCAGCTGCCGCTGCCGCTCACCTTTCGCTCCAACATTCCCAGTGACCGCCTCTTCGCCCTCACCTGGCAGGCCCAGCTCAAGCAGGATCTGGGCGACTGCGTGCGGCTGGAGGTGAGCGGCATGGAATCCACCACGGCCTACCGCCAGCTGGGCGAGGGGGCCTTCACCCTGATCCTGCTCGACTGGATGGGCGACTTCCCCGACGCCGACAACTACCTGATCCCCCTGCTGGCCTGCAGCCAGGAGCAGGGCGACCGCTGCCTTGAGGGGGCCAGCGCCGCCAGCGGCAGCTTCTGGGCCGCAGCCCGGGCTGCAGCCCCTGCTGCGCCGCAGTGAAAGCAGCCAGGGCGAGGAGCGCCGCGCCCTGCTGCAGCGGATTCAGCGGATCACGGCTGCCGCCAATCCCTACGTGCCCCTCTGGCTGGTGTCGCCGAAGGCCTGGGCCCAGCCCGGGGTGAGCCAGCCCCGCTTCGATGGCTCCGGGCGCCTGCTGCTCCAGGCCCTGGCGCCGGCGGGGGCAGCCCGATGAGCCGCCGCCGCGCCCTGGCCCAGTACGTGGGTGCCCGGCTGGCCCTGGCTCCAGTGATGCTGTGGCTGATCGCCACCCTGGTGTTCCTGCTGCTGCGGCTGGCCCCCGGCGATCCGATCGACGCCCTGCTCGGCACCCGCGCCCCGGAGGCCGCCAGGGCCGCCCTGCGCAGCCGCCTCGGCCTCGACCAGCCCCTGCTGCACCAGTACGGCAGCTTTCTGGGCGATCTGCTGCGCGGCGATCTGGGCAACTCCCTCACCAACCAGGAACCCGTGAGCGGCGTGATCGGCCAGACCCTGCCGGCCAGCCTGGAGCTGGGCAGCGTGGCTCTGCTGCTGGCCGCCGTGGTGGGGTTGGCGGTGGGCTTCTCCGGGATTGCCCGCCCCGAGGGCAAGCTCGACCTGGCCGGCCGGCTCTACGGCATCGGCACCTACGCCCTGCCCCCCTTCTGGGCCGCCATGGTGGTGCAGCTGGTGTTTGCCGTGTGGCTGGGCTGGCTGCCGGTGGGAGGCCGCTTCCCCCCCACCCTGCTGCCCCCGGAGGGGAGCGGCTTCTATCTGCTCGACAGCCTGCGCAGCGGCCTGGCCAGCGGCCAGTGGCAGGCCCTGCAGGGCACCCTGCGGCACCTCACCCTGCCGGCCGGCACCCTGGCGCTGCTGCTGAGCGGCATCTTCGCCAACGCCCTGCGCCTCAACCTGCGCCGCAGCCTCGGCAGTGACTATGTGGAGGCAGCCCGCAGCCGGGGCCTGGGGGAGGCGCGGGTCATCCTGCGCCATGCCCTGCCCAACGCCCTGCTGCCCGTGCTCACGATCACCGGCATCACCGTGGCCTCCCTGATCGGCGGCGCCCTGCTGATCGAGGTCACCTATTCCTGGCCGGGGATCGCCTACCGGCTGCAGGAGGCGATCAGTCAGCGCGACTACCCCCTGGTGCAGGGCATCGTGGTGGTGGTGGCCGCCCTTGTGGTGCTGATCACGGTCACGGTCGATGTGCTCGTCGCCCTGCTGGATCCCCGTATCCGCTTCTGAGGCCCTGAGCTCAGGGGCTGTTGATGGCGCGACGCCAGCGCTCGGCCTGGTCCCGATCGAGCACATAGCCGGTGATCTCGTTGTGCACCCGCCGCTGGGGTGAGAGCAGGGAGGGATGCTGGGTGCTTTCCAGAAACTCGATCGTGAGCGCGAGCAGCAGCTCCTGCACCCGCTCGGGCTTCTCCCCCACCAACTGGTCGCCGAGGCGGAACAGCGGCTCGTTCTGCCCTGCCAGCCGCACCGGCGAGAAGTGGCTCCCCCCATCCACCACCACCAGGCGGCTGCGGGGATCGCTGGACCCGCTGAACAGGCCCAGCTGCTCGGTCACCGGCGGGGTGACCAGATCGAGGCTGCCGCCCACCAGCAGCGCCGGCACGGCCAGATCGGCCAGGCCACGGCTGGGCCACAACAGGCTGCCGAAGCCGTTGAAGGTGATCACTCCGCGCAGGGGGATGGCGTCCTGAAGCGACGAGCCACTCACCGGAAAGGAGCGGCTGGCGCCATCGCCGGTGATGTCCGGCAGCTGGCACTGCAGGAGGCGCGAGAGGTTCGTCACCGGCAAGGAGGAGAGGGCCTGCTGACAGCGCTGCCTGAGCCCCTGCTCGGGCACCAGGCCCGCCGCCATCAGGGCCGCCAGGCCCCCGAGGGAGTGGCCGATCAGCACCATGCCGTCCTCCCCTGAGGGCTGGGGACCCAGCGACGGCAGGCTGCCATCGCGGCGTGCCGCCAGCACGGCCTGCAGATCCGCCAGCCGATCAGGCAGGGACTCCGCCCCCGGCGGAGGACCTTCCCCCCGAAGCGAGGCCTCCACCGCCTGCTCGTCACTGCCGGGATGCTCGATCACCAGCACTGGCCAGCCCCGCTCCGCCAGGGCCGCCGCCAGCCAGCTGAGCTGCTCGGTGTTGCCCCCCAGCCCGGGCATCAGCAGCAGCCAGGGTCCTCGCTTGGCCCGGCGCGCTGGCCAGAGCTCCAGGGGCAGGGGCTCGGAGCGGTGGGCCACCGTCAGCAGGATCTGCTGGGGCGCCCCGAGCTGCTGGCGGCCGATCAGCAGGCTGCGGGAGCTGCGGCTGGGCAGCGGCAGCTCCCGCAGCCGCTGAATCGCCCGCTCCTGGCTCTGGAGCTGGCGCCGCCAGTCGGCCGCCAGCTCCAGCAGGCCATCAATGCGCAGGTTCAGGCTCTGGGGAGGCAGGGCCTGCAGCAGGTCGAGGGTGGTGATCGTGCTCTGGCGCGCCAACAGCTCCTGCAGGGTCTCCAGCAGCAGCACGCCGGTGTTCTCTCCCGCAGCGCTGGTGATCAGGCCTCCCACCTCGCGCAGCAACGGCTCCCCGGTCCAGCTGCTCAGCAGCTGGAGGCCGAAGCCGCGGTCCTGCAGCAGGGGGGCCCGCAACAGCCGGATCAGGCCCTGGCGGGACTCGGCATCGAGCAGGTTGAGCCAGAGGCCGAGGCTGCCGCTGGCGCGGTCCGGCTTGAGGGTCCAGGCCGCCAGCTGATCGAGGTCGATCGGCAGCTTCAGCCCGTCCAGTTCCACCACCACCTCCCCCGAGGCGCGCGCGGGCTGGGGCGCAACGGCAGCCACGAGCGCGGGGCCGACCACCAGCAGACTGGCCAGCACCCCCGGCAGGCAACGAGCAGGTGATCGCAGAGGCCGAGCGGGCAACGGAGGGGACGCCGCGGCGTCGGGGCTGGTGGTTCCAGTTTCCCGCGCCGCTGCGCCATGTGGCCTGGGTGCGGCTGGTGGGGTCGGTCGGGGCCGGTGGCGTGCTCTATCTCACGCCGATGGTGTTTCACCAGCAGGACTTCAGTGCCGCCAGCGTCACCCAGGGCGTCGCCCTGGCCGCGCTGGCGGGGACGGGGGGGCGATTTCTGAGCGGCTGGCTGCTGGATCGGGGCGTCAACTGCTCAGGCCCCGTGCTGCTGGCGGCCCTCACCGCCCTGCTGGCCGACGTGCGGCTGCTGGGCGCCCTCGACCTGCCGGCCTACCTGCAGGGCCAGCTGTTGATGGGCGTGTCCATGGGTCTTTACTGGCCCGCGATCGAACTGGCGGTGCCCCTGAGCTGCCAGCAGGGTGCCCACACCATCCCGTCGGCCCGTGGCTACGCCCTGGTGCGCAGTGCCGACGCCGCCGGCATCGCCACCGGGGCGCTGCTGGGGGCCGCCCTGGCGGCAGCCGGCCAGTTGCGCTGGATCTATGGGGTGGACATGGTCTGCCTCGCCGCCATGGCCCTGCTGCTGGTGCTGCGACCGCTGCCGAACTCGAAGCGGCGCCCCGTGGGCAGCGGCCTGGAGCTCGGCAGCGGCTGGTGGCGACCGCTGCTGCCGGTGCTGGCCGTGGCCCTGCTGGCCACCGCCCTGCCGGCCCTGATGCAGAGCGCCCTGCCCCTGGACCTGGTGCGGGGGGGACTGGCGCGTCAGGCGCTGCCCGAGAGCCTGGGGGCGCTCCTGATCGGCCTGAAGCTGGGCCTGCTGCTGCTGATCCAGTGGCCGGTGGGGCAGGCCCTGGCCCGGCGGCCCGTGCGCGTGGGGCTGGGGCTGAGCCTGGCCGCCTTTGCCCTGGGCACGGCCCTGCTGGGGGCCTCAGCCCTGAGCGGCGCTGGCCTGGTGCTGGTGCTGCTGGCCCAGATCCCCCTGGCCTTCGGGGAGGCGGCCTTCCTGCCGGTGGCCAGCGAGGCCGTGGTGGAGATCACCCCCCCCCAGCACAGGGGCCTGGCCATGGCCCTGTTCTCCCAGTGCTTCGCCCTCAGTGCCCTCACGGCTCCTCTGCTGGCGGGCCTGGCCCTGGATCGCCAGGGGCACGGCGTGGGGGTGTGGTTCACGGCAGCGGCCCTGTGCGTGGCCGGACAGCTGCTGGTGCAGCGGATCAGGCCGCGGGCTCTGGAGGCTGCCTGAGGGCCCAGGCCTCATGGGGCAGCGGTTCAGTGCCGTACTCCCAGTCGTCGTAGTCGGGATCGTTGCGGATCTTGCGGTGCAGCTCCTTCTGGGCGTCGAAGTTATGGGGGTGATCGGCGGGGAGATCAGCGGGCCGCGGGCTCTCGGGGGCAGCGCCGGACGGGCCTGGTGTCTGGCTCATGGTGTGCTCCTCTGGGGCCTTGATTCTCGCCGATCCAGGGCGCTGGGGGCTCGGCCGCGGCTCAGACATTGAACAGAAACTCCATCACGTCGCCCTCGACCACCACGTAGTCCTTGCCCTCACTGCGCAGCCAGCCCCTGTTGCGGGCCTCCGCCAGGGAGCCGGCCTCCAGCAGCTGCTCACAGCCGATGGTCTGGGCACGGATGAAACCCCGCTCGAAATCGGTGTGAATCACCCCGGCCGCCTGGGGGGCGGTCATGCCGGCGGTGATCGTCCAGGCGCGGGTCTCCTTCTCGCCGCTGGTGAAGTAGGTGCGCAGGCCCAGCAGGGAGTAGGTGGCACGGATCAGGCTCTGCAACCCCCCCTCGCTCACCCCCAGGCCCTCGAGGAATTCGGCGCGATCCTCCTGGGGCAGCTCGATCAGCTCGGCTTCCACCTGGGCGGAGATGCGCACGGTTTCGGCCCGCTCCCGGGCGGCCAGGGCCACCACGGCCTCCCCATGGGCATTGCCGCCGGCGAGATCGTTCTCGCTCACATTGGTGGCGTAGATGATCGGCTTGGCGCTGAGCAGGCCGAGGGGTTTGACCAGGGCCAGCTCCTCCGGGCTCAGGTCGAGGTTGCGGGCGGCGCCACCGGCCTCCAGCTCCGCCTGGATGCGCTCCAGCACGGCATCTTCCTGCTGGGCCTCCTTGCTGGTGCGCACCTGTTTCTTGAGACGGTCGCGACGCTTCTCCACCTGGCTGAGGTCGGCCAGGCCCAACTCGAGATTGATCACCTCCGCATCCCGCTCCGGCCCCACTGAGCCCGACACGTGAATCACGTCGTCGTCCTCGAAGCAGCGCACCACATGCACGATGGCGTCCACTTCCCGGATGTTGGCCAGGAACTTGTTCCCGAGCCCCTCCCCCTGGCTGGCCCCCGCCACCAGGCCGGCGATGTCCACGAACTCCACCCGCGTCGGCACGATCTCCTTGCTGCGGCTCAGCTGGGCCAGCTGATCGAGGCGGGGATCCGGCACCGACACCACGCCGCTGTTGGGCTCGATCGTGCAGAACGGATAGTTGGCCGCCTCCGCCTGGGCGTTGGCCACCAGGGCGTTGAACAGGGTGGACTTGCCCACGTTGGGCAGCCCGACGATTCCGGCTTTAAGCATGGGGGAAATCTACGGGCCGCAGCTGGGCCCCCTCGGCCGCGAGACTGGGGGGAGATGCTGGCCAGGCCGATTCCCACCCTCACCCCCCGCCGGCCCAGGACTCCGGCCGACTCCGATCGCTCCACCGACGCTCCGGGAACACCCCCCGACAGCGGGATCGCTCCCCCTGCGCCGGCCTTGCGTTGGTGGCAGCGCCGGCGCCTCTGGGCTGTCGCCGGCGTCGCCATCGTGCTCGTGCTGGCGGCGGGGGTGGTGTGGCAGCGTCAGAGGGGGGCGGCGTCGGCCAACCTCGAGCCCTACACGGTGCTGGCCAAGTCGGGGGACCTGCCCGGCGTGGTGAGTGCCTCCGGCGAGCTGGAGGCCGAAAAGCGGGTGAACGTGAGTCCCAAACGGCAGGGGGTTCTGGAAGAACTGTTCGTGGAAGAGGGCGATCTGGTGCAGGCCGGCCAGGCCCTGGCCCGCATGGACAGCGGCGACCTCAGCGACCGCCTCAATGAGCTCAGGGCCCAGCTGCAGTCGGCCCAGGCCCAGCTGGTGCGCAGCCGCAGTGAGCTGGAGCGCAACGAAACCCTGTTCCAGGAAAACGCCATCAGCCTCAGCGACTACAACACCGTGCGCAGCACCTTCCTGGTGGACAAGGCTGCCGTGGAGGCCGCTCGCCAGCGTCTGGCGGCCCGCGAGGTCGAGCAGGCCGACCTGATCGTGCGGGCCCCGTTCGCCGGGGTGATCACCCAGCGCTTCGCCGATCCAGGCTCCTTCGTGACCCCCACCACCACCGCCTCGGCCACGGCCGGCGCCACCAGCTCCTCGATCGTGGAGCTGGCCCAGGGCCTTGAGGTGGTGGCCAAGGTGCCCGAGAGCGACATCGGCCGCATCGAGCTGGGCCAGCAGGCCAGCGTGCGGGTGGATGCCTTCCCGGACCGTCGTTTCGAGGTGGTGGTGAAGCGGATCACCCCCCGGGCGGTGAAGCTCAACAATGTGACCTCCTTCGATGTGGTGCTGCGCTTCCTCCAGCCCCAGCCCGAGCTGCGCATCGGCATGACCACCGACGTGGACTTCCGCACCGGCCAGGTGCAGGCCAAGACCCTGGTGCCCACCGTGGCAATCGTGACCGAGGACGGCCGCCCCGGGGTGCTGCTGGTGGACAAGGACCGCCAGCCCCTGTTCCAACCGGTGGAACTCGGCATCAGCGGCGGCAAGGACACCCAGATCCTCTCCGGCCTGGAAGCCGGCACCAGGGTGTTCATCGACCTGCCTCCCTGGTCGAACAAGAAGCGCTGAGGGCGCGGCCCGCGGGGGATCAGCCGGCCGGGCCGGTCAGGAACTCCCGGGCCGCCGCCACGATCCGTCCGCTGGCCTGGCCGTCGCCGAAGGGGTTGTGGGCCCGCGCCATCGCCTCATAGGCCGCCGCATCGGTGAGCAGGGCTGAGGCCTCGGCGAGGATGTCGCTGCTGGCGGTGCCGATCAGCTTGGCGGTGCCCGCCTGGATCGCCTCGGGCCGTTCGGTGGTGCGGCGCAGCACCAGCACCGGCTTGCCCAGGGCGGGAGCCTCCTCCTGCAGGCCGCCGGAATCGCTCAGCACCAGCGTGCATCCCCGCATCGCCGCCACCAGTTCGTCGTAGTCAAGCGGTTCGGTGAGGAAGGCCCGCGGGTGGCTGCCAAGCAGCTCCTGCAGGGGCTCCCGCACCGTGGGGTTGCGGTGCAGGGGCAGCAGCAGGGCCGTGTCGGGGAAGCGTTCCAGCACGGCAAGAAAGCCCTGGCCGATCTCGCGCAGGCGTTCACCCCAGTTTTCGCGGCGGTGCACCGTGGCCAGGATCACCCGCTGCCGCTGCCAGTCGAGGCCGTCGAGCCCGTAGGCGGGGGCCCGTTCAGCCATCTGCAGCAGGGCATCGATCACGGTGTTGCCGGTGGTGAGGATGCGGCCCACCACCCCCGAGGCCCGGCAGTTGGCGGCGGCTTGCTCGGTGGGGGCGAAGTGCAGCTGGGCCAGCTGGGAAATCAGCCGCCGGTTGGCCTCCTCCGGGAAGGGATCGAAGATGTTGTCGGTACGCAGGCCGGCCTCCACGTGCCCCACGGGGATCTGGGCGTAAAAAGCGGCCAGGGCCGAGGCGAAGGCGGTGGTGGTATCGCCTTGCACCAGCACCAGCTCGGGAGGATGCTCAGCGAACTCCCGCTTGAGGCCCTCGAGGGCTGCGCAGGTGATGTGGGTCAGGGTCTGCTGCGGCGCCATCAGGGCCAGGTCGTGGTCGGCCGTGAGGGCAAACAGCTCCATCACCTGGCTCACCATTTCGCGGTGCTGACCGGTGAGCACCACCCGGGTGCGGAAATCCTGGGCCTGCTGAAACGCCAGGATCACCGGGGCCAGCTTGATCGCCTCAGGCCTGGTGCCCAGCACGATGCTGACGAGGGGCTTGGTCAAGACGGGCCTGCGGACGGGCGGGATCCTAGGAACCGGCTCGACAGCTGACCGGCCGGACTGGCGCTGCGACGCTTGGCGAAAGTCGGCCGGGTCGACGCGATGGTCTGCTGCTTTTCATCCTGGGTCCCACCCCGCCTGCTGCCTGCCATGGGCCTGGTCTCCGTCCTCATCGCCGACCATCTGAGCCCGCCAGGGCCAGCTGGGCCTGCACGCGAGGGACTTGCAGGGCGCCCTGCGCGCCAGTTGGTGTTCGGCACGCTGCACACCAGCTCCGCCGTCAAGATGATTGCGGGGATGACATCCAGGGCGGCGAACTCGATGCGATCGAGGAGATCTTGAGGCGCAGCCGCTTTGACGGCATGCAGACCATCAATTCAGTTCCTGCTGGATCTGGTGAACGCCGGCACGGTGGAGGAAGCCGATGCCCTGGCCCAGAGCCTCGGGCCCAACGAACTGGCCCAGTCCTTCAGGGGGAGAACCGGATTCAGGCTCAGCCCATGGCCAGCCGCGCCAGCAGCAGCACCGTCAGCCCCACCGACAGGCCGAGCATGGCCAGACGGCCGTTCCAGATTTCGGCCTGGGGAGTGAAGCCGCGCCGCCAGGCATTCAGCTCGGTGGGGCTCACCGGCTCATGGCTGGACTCGGGGGCGTGGGCCGCAGCCTCGCTGGACTCGGCCTCGATCGCCTGGGCCGGATCGCCGGCCTGGGCTGCGGTTTCCGTTTCGACCCCTGGGCCCGGCTCGCTGGCCCTTTCAGCGTCTGCGGAGGCCATCGAGATACCGCCAGTTCCAGATTCACAATAGGACCGTTGTGCTGATCACCTGGCGCTGGGTCTGCGGGGGCCAGCCTGTTCAGAAGCAGGCCGCAGGTTCATAGAGCCTGTCCGCCTGCTCGAGCGGCCAACGGGCGGCCACGCCGAGGTTGGCGCAGCTGGTCTGGCCCAGATCCAGGCGCTGGCAGGCCGCCACCCCGACCATGGCGGCGTTGTCGGTGCAGTAGGGCAGGGGGGCCACCCGCCACTGCAGGCCATCGCGGCTGGCCCGCTCCTGCAGCAGGGCCCGCAGCCGGCGGTTGGCGGCGACGCCACCCACCAGCACCAGGGTGCCGAGGCCCAGGTCGCGAGCGCAGCGGCAACTGCGCTCCACCAGCACCTCCGCCACCACCTGCTCGAAGCTGGCGGCCAGGTCGGCCAGCGGCAGCGGCTCTCCGGCCTGCTGCAGCGACCGCACCAACCGCAGCATCGCCGTCTTGAGCCCGCTGAAGCTGAAGTCGTAGGGGTGGTAGCCGCCCTCCGGCCTCGACACCCTGCCCTTGGGCAGGGTGAAGCGATGGGGATCGCCCGGGCCCGAGACGGCCTGAATGGCGGGTCCGCCCGGATAGCCCAGCCCCAGCAGGCGGGCCACTTTGTCGAAGGCCTCGCCGGCCGCGTCGTCATGGCTGCGCCCCAGCCGCCTGTAGAGCCCGGGGCCGCTCACCTGGATCAGCTCCGTGTGCCCACCGCTCACCAGCAGCACCAGATAGGGCCCCGGCGGCAGGGGATCGCCGAGCTGCACCGAGCAGAGATGGCCCTCCAGATGATGGATGCCCAGGAAGGGGCGGCCATGGAGCCGGGCCAGGGTGCGGCCGGTGAGCGAGGCCACCAGCAGGGCCCCCAGCAGGCCAGGGGTGGCGGTGGCGGCGATGGCATCCATGGCGGCGGGTCCCAGGCCGGCCTGGCCGCAGACGCGCTCGATCAGCGCCGGCAGGGCCTCCACATGGCGACGCGAGGCAATTTCGGGCACCACACCCCCCCAGCGGGCGTGCTCCTCCACCTGGGAGGCCACGGCGCTGGCCAGCACCGTGCGATCGCGCACAATCGCAGCCGCTGACTCGTCACAACTTGTTTCGAGGGCCAGAACCGTCGGCATGGCGCCCAGGGAGCTCCCCTACTGTCCGCGAGTGACATCCTGCCCTGCGGCCCCACGCCGATGCAGGGCTCCGCAAGGCACTCTTCCCGGCTTCTACCCAGGCTCTCCATGCGACGTCTTCTCCCCCGCCTGTGTGCGGTTCTGCTCTCGGCCTTTCTCCTCATCGGCTTGGCGCCCATGGCTTCGGCCACGGAATCGGTGGCAGGTCTGACCCCCTGTGCCGAGAGCCCCCGCTTCCAGCAGCGGGCCTCGGCGGCCAGCACCGACCAGGCCAAGGCACGGTTCAACGTGTACAGCCAGGCCCTCTGCGGCGATGACGGCCTGCCCCGCCTGATCGTGGATGGCCGCTTCAGCCATGCCGGTGATTTCCTCATCCCTGGCCTCCTCTTCCTCTACATCGCTGGCACGATCGGCTGGGCGGGCCGCTCTTACCTGATGGCGATCCGCGGCAGCAAGGACGCCACCATGCGGGAGATCCAGATCGACATGCCCCTGGCGTTCAAATCCACCCTCTCCGCCGCCGTCTGGCCCCTGGCAGCCTTCTCGGAGTTCACCGGTGGAAAAATGGTTGAAGCCGATTCCAAAGTGACCGTTTCCCCCCGCTGATTCCTGGAACCATGAAGAAATTCCTCACCACCGCCCCCGTCGTGGCCGCCGTCTGGTTCACTCTCACGGCCGGGATCACCATCGAGATTTTCCGCTTCTTCCCTGACCTGATCCTTCGTCCCCTCTGAGGAACGACGGCTCGCCGTTCACCTCGGTCTGCGGCCCCCCTGGGGCCGCTTTTTGATGGCGGGGCTGGTCAGCCTGGGGCTGGATCGGGTGCGGGTCGCTCCGCGGCCAGGCCAAGGGCCGCTTCCAGCTCAGCCACGGCCGCGTCCAGATCGCCGTTGACCAGCACCGCATCGAACTCCCCCTCAGCGGCCAGTTCCACCCTGGCCCGCTGCAGCCGGCGGCGGACCGCCTCCTCGCTATCGGTGCCACGCCCACGGATGCGCCGCTCCAGCTCCTCCAGAGAAGGGGGCTTGATGAACAGCTGGTAGCCAGCCTGGAAGGTCCGCCGCACCTGACGGGCCCCCTCCAGTTCGATCTCGAGCAGCACCGATCGCCCCGCCGCCAGGCGCTCCTCCACCGGCCGCCGCGGCGTGCCGTAGAGGTTGCCGGCAAACTCGGCCCACTCCAGAAATCCCCCCTCCTGCACCAGCTGCTCGAAGCGCTCTCGGCTGAGGAAGAAGTAGCTGCTGCCCTCCTCCTCCCCGGGCCTGGGGGGCCTGGTGGTGGCCGACACCGACAGCCAGATGGCGGGATGGCGCCGCAACAGCTCCGCCACCAGCGTGCCCTTGCCCACCCCGCTCGGACCGGTGATCACGGTGAGTCGGGCCATGGAAGTCGCGCAGGCAGGGCTGCAGAGTAGAAGCCACACGCGGATGGGCTGGAGCGCAGCCATGGCCAGCCTCCAGCCCCAGGATGTGACCAGCCTCAAGGCGGTACTGGCCGAATGGCGGCGCCTGCTGCTGCCCAGTCGCCTGGAAAAGGCCCAGCAGGCGGGCCCGGGCACGATCCAGCTCGGGCTGCGCCACCTGCAGGGGATGCAGTGGCTGGAGCTGAGCTGGCAGGCCGAGGCGGCCCGGGCCCATGCCATCGCGCCACCACCGCGCCAGGGGGAGGGGAGCACCCTGGCCCAGCAGCTGCAGCACGGGCTCGGTGGGCTGGCCCTGGTGAGCCTTCAGCAGGTCGGCTGGGAGCGGGTGCTGGAGCTGGGCTTCGCCCGCCGCCCCGGCGAGGCTCCGCAGCGCTGGCTGGTGGCTGAGCTGATGGGACGGCACAGCAACCTGTTGCTGCTGGAGCCCGATGGCGACGGCCGCCAGGTGGTGGCCCTGGGGCGCCAGGTGAAGGCGGCCCAGTCGCGGCGGCGGCCGATCGGCACCGGCGACCCCTACCTGCCGCCCCCACCCCTGGACGGCGCTCCGCCGAGCCGAAACGAGAGCTTCGAGCGCTGGCGGCAGCGGGTGGCCCTGCTGCCCCTGCCCCTGGAGCGGGCCCTGCGCAGCGCCTACCAGGGCATCAGCCCGGCCCTGGCCCGCCAGCTGGCTCCCCAGGAGTGGCTGCAGCAGCCGATTGCAGAGCTGCAACCCCTCCAGTGGGAGCAGCTCTGGCAGCGCTGGCAGGCCTGGCTGGGGGCGGTGGAGTCCGAGCGCTTCTGCTGGCACGGCGACGCCGAGGGCTACCGCTGCTGGAGCGCCGAACCCCCTTCGCTGGAGCCCCCTTCGCCTGACCCCACGGCAGCGGCTCCGCCGCCGACCGCCGGCCCGGCGATGCCGATCAACCGGGCCCTGGCGGAGTTCTACGGCCATGCCCTGGCCCAGCAGGGCCTGAGCCAGCAGCGCCGGCAGCTGCAGCAGCAGCTGGAGCGGCTGCTGGGGCGCGAACAGGAGCAGGCCGCCAGCCAGCAGGCCCTGCTCGATGCCGTGCCGGAGAGCGAGGCCCTGCAACTGCAGGCCGATGCCCTGCTGAGCCAGTTCCAGCCCAGCCGCAGCTGCATCGACACCGCCCAGAAGCTCTACCGACAGGCCCGCAGGCGACGCCGCTCCGTGGCGGCCATCCAGGAGCGGCTGGCCTGGCACGGGCAGCGCCTGGCCTGGCTGGAGGCCAGCCTCACCTATCTGGAGCAGGCGGAGGATCTCGAGGCACTCCAGGGCCTGAGCCGGGATCTGGAGGAGCACCTCAACCCCGGCGGCAGACCGGCCCGGCAGTCCCGGCGGGGCAGCGGCCAGGGTCGGGAGGGGCAGCCCCAACCCCTCGAGCTGATCAGCCCGGGGGGGCTGACGGTTCAGGTGGGACGCAACCACCGCCAGAACGAGTGGATCGCCTTTCGCCAGGCCCGGCGCGGCGACCTCTGGTTCCATGCCCAGGAGCTGCCGGGCAGCCACGTGGTGCTGCGCAGCTCGGCGGCAGCGGCGGGGGAGGACGATCTGCAGGCCGCAGCCGATCTGGCGGCCCACTTCAGCCGCGGGCGGGGCAACCGCCGGGTGCCCGTGCTGATGGTGCCCACCGCGGAGCTGCAGCGGATTCCAGGTGCCGCCCCCGGCACGGTGCGGCACCGCGGCGGCAGCCTGCTCTGGGGGGAACCGGAGCGGGCTCTTAGCCTGCTGGCAGCAGGGCCACCATGACGGACACCTCCCCCCAGGATCCCGGCCGTCCCGGGCCACCAGCGCCGATCCGAATCGAGGCCGGCAAGGGGAAGCGGGAGCCCCGGCCAGCGCCGCCAGGCGACGAGTTCCCCGGCGAGGTGGAGATGAGCCTGGTGGACCACATCGAGGAGCTGCGGCGCCGCGTCCTGCGGGCCCTGCTGGCACTGCTGGCGGGGGCGGCCCTGTGCCTGGTGTTCGTCAAACCCCTGGTGCGGCTGCTGGAGATGCCGGCCGAGGGCATCCGCTTCCTGCAGCTGGCGCCGGGGGAGTTTCTGTTCGTGTCCCTGAAGGTGGCGGGCTACGCCGGGCTCACCCTGGCCCTCCCCTACGTGCTCTACGAGGGGCTGGCCTTCGTGTTGCCGGGCTTGAACCGCCGGGAACGGCGCCTGGTGGCGCCCGCGGTGGCGGGCTCGGCGGTGCTGTTCGCCGCCGGCCTGGCCTTCGCCTGGTGGGCCCTGGTGCCCGCCGCCCTGCGCTTTCTGGTCAGCTACGGCGCCGACGTGGTGGAGCCGAGCTGGTCGATCGAGCGCTATCTCGACTTCGTGCTGCTGCTGATGGTGGCCACGGCCCTGGCCTTCCAGTTGCCGGTGCTGCAGCTATTGCTGGGCGCCCTGGGGCTGGTGCGCTCCCGCGCCATGCTCTCGGGCTGGCGCTGGGTGGTGCTGCTGGCGGCCCTGGCTGGAGCCGTGCTCACCCCCTCCACCGATCCGGTGACGATGCTGCTGCTCACCGGGGCGATCAGCGCCCTCTACCTGGTGGGCGTGGGCCTGGTGGCCTTCACCGAGCGGCTGCGCGCCTGGCCGGCCGGGCCCTGAGCCGCGCCCCTCAGAGAAAGAACTCGCTGGCCCGCTCCGGCGGCAGCTCCAGGGCCAGGCCCAGGGCCCGGCCCAGCCTGGGCTTGTCGGAGGTGGTCTCCAGCCAGGCGCGCACCTGGCCCGCCACCCCGAGTCCATTCAGCAGGCCCGTGAGCTCCTCCAGCTTGGCCCCGTAGTCCTCGGCCGTGAGCGGGAACGACTGCTGTTCCAGGTAGGCCCACATCACCTGGAGGTAGAGGCGTCCGCGCCGCTGCACCAGCTGCAGGTCATAGCTGGCCTGCCAGCGCCGGCGCAGCAGGCCCAGCAGCTCCTCGGCGCTGAGGGGAGAAGAGGGATCCACAACCACTGACGCTCAGGCCCCTATGCCAGTACCAGGGATTCCAGGGCGAGACCGAAATCCGCAACGGGTTGTTGCAGAGCCCCCGCCAGGCCCCGTTGGCAGCCTGGCTCAGGTGGAGTCAGGTCTTAGGGTGGCCGCCACGTTGCTGTGGCTTCCAGGCCGCCCTGTATGACCCAGATGCCAGCGAGTGCTTCGAGCGGTGATGTGCCCGGAATGGGCCGTCGGCAGTTCATGAACCTGCTGACCTTCGGCTCCCTCACGGGCGTGGCCCTCGGGGCGCTCTACCCGGTGGTCAACTACTTCATCCCGCCCAAGGCCGCCGGCAGTGGTGGGGGAACGTCCGCCAAGGATGAACTCGGCAATGCCGTCACCGGCAGCGGCTGGCTGAGCACCCACAAGGAAGGGGACCGCAGCCTGGTGCAGGGCCTCAAGGGCGATCCCACCTACCTGATCGTGGAGGGTGACGACGCCATCGGCAGCTACGGCATCAATGCCATCTGCACCCACCTGGGCTGTGTGGTGCCCTGGAACGGCGGCCAGAACAAGTTCATCTGCCCCTGCCACGGCTCCCAGTACGACGCCACCGGCAAGGTGGTGCGCGGACCGGCACCCCTCTCCCTGGCCCTGGCCCACGTCTCGGTCGAAGACGACAACGTGTTCCTCAGCCAGTGGACTGAAACCGACTTCCGAAACGGCGACAAGCCCTGGTGGGCCTGATCCGCTTTCCCCGTTCGCCCCTGTCGCCCCTCCCCTGATGCGTCGCTCCCTCTCCCTGCTGCTCGGTTGCCTGCTGAGCGTCACCGTGCTGCTCGGTGCCGCCTCCCCCAGCTGGGCCTACCCCTTCTGGGCCCAGCAGAACTACGACAGCCCCCGTGAAGCCACGGGCAAGCTGGTCTGCGCCAACTGCCACCTGGCCAAGAAGGCCACCCGCATCGAACTGCCCCAGGCCGTCTTCCCTGACACGGTGTTCAAGGCCGTGGTCGAGATCCCCTACGACACCTCGGTGCAACAGCTGTCCGGCGATGGCAGCGGCACCGGCCTGAATGTGGGTGCCGTGGTCATGCTCCCCGATGGCTTCACCCTGGCCCCCCAGGACCGCCTCAGTGAGGAGCTCAAGCAGGAAACGGCGGGCATCTACTACACCCAATATTCCGACGACCAACCCAACATCCTGCTCGTGGGTCCCCTGCCTGGTGACCAGCACCAGGAGATCGTGTTCCCCCTGCTCTCCCCCGATCCCGCCCAGGACAGCAGCATCCACTTCGGCAAATACCAACTGCACGTGGGCGGCAACCGGGGCCGCGGCCAGGTGTATCCCACCGGTGAGAAGTCGAACAACACGGTGTTCAACGCCACGGCCGCCGGCACCGTCTCCGCTGTGACTGCCGCTGAGGGCGGCGCCACCGTGGTGGAGATCACCACGGCTGACGGCTCTGTCGTGAGCGAGACCATCCCGGCCGGCCCCACCGTGACCGCCGTCGTCGGTGAGACCGTGGCCGCCGGCGCCGCCCTCACCAACGACCCCAACGTGGGTGGCTTCGGGCAGATCGACACCGAGGTGGTGCTGCAGGATCCCGTGCGGATCTACGGCATGCTGGCGTTCTTCGCAGCCATTGCCGTGGCCCAGATCTTCCTGGTGCTGAAGAAGCGCCAGGTGGAGCGTGTGCAGGCCGCCGAAGGCATTGTCTGAGCTGGTTGGCGCCGAGCCCCTCATCAGGCCCTTGAACGTGTTTCTTGTGTTCACCTCCCCGGGGCCCCTGGTGTTCCAGCTGGGCCCCCTTTCCGTGCGCTGGTACGGCCTGCTGATTGCCCTGGCGGTGCTGGCCGGCCTCAGCCTGGCCACCCGGCTCGGCCAGCAGCGGGGCATCGAGCCCACCCTGATCGCCGACCTGCTGCCCCTGCTGGTGCTGGGGGCCGTGATCGGCGCCAGGATCTACTACGTGCTGCTCGAATGGCGCCAGTACGAGGGCAACTGGGTCGAAGCCCTGGCGATCTGGCGGGGTGGCATCGCCATCCACGGGGCCCTGATCGGCGGCAGCCTCACCACCGTGCTCTATTGCCGCTGGCGTCGCCAGCCCTTCTGGCCCCTGCTCGACGTGCTGATGCCGGCCGTGGCCCTGGGCCAGGCGATCGGCCGCTGGGGCAACTTCTTCAACTCCGAGGCCTTCGGCCTGCCCACCGACCTGCCCTGGAAGCTGCGCATTCCCCTGGCAAACCGTCCCACCGAGTTTCTGGATCAGGTGGACTTCCATCCCACCTTCCTGTACGAATCGCTCTGGAACCTGGGCGTGTGCGTGCTGTTGCTGCTGCTGTTCCGCCAGGGGCAGAAGGGCAGGATCTCCCTGCCGGCCGGCAGCCTCAGCTGCATCTACCTGATGGCCTACAGCGCCGGCAGGGTATGGATCGAGGGCCTGCGCATCGATCCGCTCTGTCTGTTCTCCCAACCGCCCTTCTGCGAGGGGGGTCTGCGCATGGCCCAGGTGGTGAGCCTGCTGCTGATTGCTCTGGGCGGCCTCGGCCTGTGGTGGCTCTACGGCCGTCAGCGCCGCCTGCCTGACCCCAGTGGGGTGGTGCAGTGACGCCGCCGCGCGTGTCGATCGTGGGGGCCGGTCCCGGTGCCGTGGACCTGCTCACCCTCAGGGCCCTGCGGGCCATCGAGCAGGCCGAGGTGCTGGTGTGGACCGACTCGCTGGTGAGCCCGGAGATCGCGGCCCTGGCCCCCGAGGGCTGCGAGCGCATCCGCACCAGCACCCTCACTCTCGAGGAGGTGATGGCGCTGGTGCAGGAGCGGGCCGCAGCGGGGAAGCAGGTGGTGCGCCTGCACGATGGCGACCCCTGCCTTTACGGCGCCCTGCACGAGCAGATCTGCCGGCTGGCGGACGCCCAGCTGGCCGTGGAGGTGGTACCCGGTCTCAGCGCCTACCAGGCCACAGCTGCCGCCCTGCAGCAGGAGCTCACCATTCCAGGTCTGGTGCAGACGATCGTGCTCGGACGCGCCGGCGGGCGCACCGGCGTGCCTGAAAAGGAATCCCTGGGCCGACTGGCGGCCCTGGGGGCCTCGCTCTGCCTCTACCTCAGTGCCCGCCACGTTCAGGAGGTGCAGCAGGAACTGCTGCAGCACTACCCCCCGGAAACCCCTGTGGCGATCGGCTACCGGGTGAGCTGGCCGGACCAGTGGCTGCAGGTGGTGCCCCTCAAGGCCATGGCCCAGGCCAGTGAGGAGCGCGGCCTGATCCGCACCACCCTCTACGTGGTGAGCCCGGCCCTGGCCGCCAGTGCCGAGGCCCGCTCCAAGCTGTACTCAGCCAGCCACCACCACCTCTTCCGCGGCGGAGCCTGAGGCTGCCGCGGGGCCAGAGGCCTCTGCCGCACCGTGCAGCTCCCGCTCCAGCCTGGCCCGATCGAAGCCGCAGCCCAGCCGCGCCACGATCTGCTCCAGGTCGCGGGCGGCATTGCCCAGGCAGCAGCTGCCGCCGGGGGAGGGCGTCACGTTGAACACCAGTCCGGGGCGGGCGGGGATGCTGGCTTCCCCGAGCAGCAGGCGACGCTGGCGCTTGTCGATCAGCTGGGGACGCACCCCGCCGTAACCCTCGGCAAAGCGCAGGTCATCGAGCTGCATGCCAGGCACGATCTTGCGGGCATCGGCCAGGAACAGGCGCCGCCTCAGCCAGGGCACTTCAAACAACAGGTTCCTGAGGATGTAGCGACGGATGTCACCCACCCGCAGCAGCTGCCAGGCCACGGCCAGCACGGCCCAGTCCAGGCGCAGCACCTTGAGGAACTCCCAGAAGGAGGCCAGGCGGTAGCGCTCCAGCAGCGGCAGCGGCAGGGCCGTGGGGCCGAAACGGGTCTTGCCCGGTGCCCGCACATCCGGATCGCCGTGGATGGCCGCGAAGGGGAGCTTGTCGTTCTGAACGGTGTAGACCTTGCCGTTGAGCAGATCTGGGGTGAAGTAGAAGCTGCCGGCCACGGGCAGGCAGGAGTACTCGAGGCCGTAGCCCATCTGCTGGGCCATCAGCAGGCTGTGGGCTCCCGCATTCACCACCACATGGCGAGCCCACAGCTGCCGGTCCGCCTGGCCTGCCGCCGCGGCGCAGCCCGGGGTGGGGGTGAGCAGCACCCGGAAGCCCTCCCCCTCGGGCGTGATCGCCGCCACGGTGGTGCCCAGCTGGAGGTCCAGCTGGCGGTCGCTGCCCTTCACTGCGGCGCGGGCCTCGGCCACGAAGGAGGCCGAGAGGGCCTCGTAGTCGACGGCGGTGTAGCTGCCCCGAATACCGATCGCCACCAGCTCCTCAGGGCGCGGCTGGCCGTTCAGCAGGGCGACCCTGGGCTCCCAAGCTGCGATCGCTTTGGCATCGAGCAGCTCCATGGCCGGGAAATGGGGCGAGAAGCGCTTGTAGCGCTCTCGCAACAGGGTGCACTCCTCGGGTCCCACCCCGAGCACCATCTTCGGTGTGCGGAACACACAGCGCCCCCGGCTGGCGGTGTCGAGCAACTCGGCGTAGCGCACGATCATCTCGGCGGTGCGCTTCACCTTCAGGGCCTTCTCCAGCGTGTAGTTGGTCTCGATGTCGCCACAGTGGATCGTCTGGCTGTTGTTGGTGGCGCGGGAGTTGACGCTGGCCAGGGAGTCGTAGCGCTCCACCAGGGCAACCCGGCCCAGGTCGGTGTAGCGGGCAAGCTCGAACAGCAGGGCCGTGCCGCACACGCCGCCGCCCACGATCAGCACATCCACGCTCTCGTCTGCCGCGCCCGGAGACTGGCCAGCGGCGGCGTGCAGAAACTGAGGGGCGCTGCTCACGGGCACATCCGGACTGCACACCATGTTGGCTGATGCCGGCAGGCACAGGGGTTGGCTGATGCCGGCAGGCACAGGTCCCGGCGGTGTTTTAAGCTCCCAGCACGGTTCCCGATCCGCAGGGTCTGGACCGGATCAACGGGCGATTAGCACAGCGGTAGCGCACTTCCTTCACACGGAAGGGGTCACTGGTTCGAGTCCAGTATCGCCCATGTCAGTGCCCCCCCGGCCGGGGGCTTAGGAATGGCCAGCGTTGTTGGCTTTCGTCAGCTCTGGTGCCTTGCAAAGACACCTCTGTTGTCAGTAGGCAGCCATTCCCTGCAGAATCTGCACCATTCTGGTTCCGGGGCTGAATCGGCGCCCGTACCCGCCGCCCCCCTGGATCCCTTGCTGCCATGAGCGCAGACCCCACGTCCGATCTGCAACGGCTGGCCTCGTGCCTGCAGCAGGCCAGGCTGCGCCGGGGGCTGAGCCTCCAAGATCTGGCCGACCGCCTGCACATGGGCCGTGAGCAACTCCAGAGCCTGGAGGACGCCGATCCGAACGGCCTGCCCGAACCGGTGTTCGTGATCGCCCAGGCCCGGCGGGTGGCCTCGGCCCTCGGCGTGTCGATCGATCCTGAAATCCAGGCGCTGCGGACCAGCCTTCAGGGCCGAAAAGCCAGCCCGCCCCCTGCTGAAGCGTCCAGCAGCCCAGTCCAACCGCAGGCGATGGCCCCAGCCCCAGGCCGGGCCACCCGAAAGGCCCGATGGCCCCTGGCCATGGCTGCGGCTGGACTGCTGGTCGCGCTCTCCGCCGCTGGCCTTGCCGGCTACCAGAGGCTGGTGGCCCCTGATGGCGGCGGCGGCACCGCCCAGGCCCCAGCCAACACGCCCCAACCAGCAGCAGCCCCCTCGACCCCAGCAAGCACCGGCGCCGCTGGAGCCGGCCAACTGCTGCTGCGGGCCGAGCAACCGAGCTGGCTGGAAGTACGCAGCGCCGACGGAACCACCCTGTTCCGCGGCACTCTGCAGGGGAAGCAATCCTTCCCGCTTGAGGCGGACCTTCAGGTGCTGGCCGGCCGGCCGGACCTGGTGGAAGTGGAGCCGCCAGGCCAGCCCAGGCGACCGCTGGGCACGATCGAACAAGTGCGCTGGCAGCGATTCAGGGCTCCCGCACCCTGAGTTCCAGCCCGCAGGCTTCCGCCACCACCTCGCTGCAGGAGCGCAGGCTCCAGCGCTCCAGGCTCAGATCGATGGCCGGCTCTCGAGGCTCGGGAGCATGGGGCACCAGCTCCAGGTCGAGCACGCCTGCGGGGGCGGGGTGCACGCGGATGGCGGCGATCCCCGCCGCCGGCCGGCGATCCAGGGCGGCGGCCAGCCTCAGCAACAGGGCCATGGAGAACACCCTGCTGCGCTGATCCCGCTCCTCGATCAGCTGCCACGACTCATGGCGCTTCTTCGGCAGGCTGCGGCGGTGGTAGCGGGCCATCGCCGCCACCATCAGGTGTTCCGCCTGGGAGAAGCCCAGCAGTTCGCCGTGGCGGATCAGATACCAGGTGTGCTTGTGATAGGCCGAGATGTTGATGCTCTTGCCGCAGGTGTGCAGCTGGGCCGCGGCCCACAGCAGTTCACGCCCCTCGCCGCCGTCGTGATGCAGCAGGCCCTGGCCCTGGTCGTAGAGGCTGAGGGCATGGCCCGCCACCCGATCGGCCCGCTCCCGGTCGATGCCGTAGCTCTGGGCCAGGTGCAGCACGGTGCGTTCGCGGATCGTGCTCTGGAAGCTGAACCGATCGCCCAGGATCTGGTTGCGCAGCATCCAGTCCACGATCAGCCCCTCCCGCAGGGCCCGGTCGCACACCACCAGCTCCGGGGCCCCAAGCATCTCCATGGCGGTCTGGAGGATCAGGGAGCCAGGCACGATGATCTCGGCGCGGCGCTCGTTGATGGCCGAGAGCTCCCGACGTTGCTCGGGGGTCATCGCCACCAGGCCCGCCACGAGCTGGTCGATGCGCTCCTTCGGCAGCCGATAGCCCTGCAGCTTGAGGGGCGGCTTGGCCTCCTGCGCTGCCGCCAGGGAGGCCAGAGCCATTGCCGTGCCACTGGTGCCCACCAGCCGGGGCTGCTCCCCCGGCTGCAGGGCCCGTTTCAGCTCGGACACCGCCGGATCCAGCGCCCCCTGGATGTAGGCCTGCAGAAAGCGCTGCCGATCCAGGGGCAGGGGCTCCTGCTGGCAGAACTCCCGCTGCAGCCGCACGGCGCCGATGCGGGTGCTGGTGAGCACCCGGGCATCACGGCCGTCGCCGAGCACCAGTTCGGTGGAGCCGCCACCGATGTCGAGAATCATGTGGGGCTGCTCCCCGAAGCCCATCCCCGAGAGCACCCCGAGATAGATCAGGCGCGCCTCCTCCGGGCCGCTCACCAGATCCACCGAGAGGCCGAGCTGGTCCTGCAGAGCCTGCACGAAGTCGCGGCCATTGGGCGCTTCGCGCACGGCGCTGGTGGCGGCCGTGACGATCTGCTCCACCCCGTGGCTCTCGGCCAGCTCCTTGTCGTGGCGCAGGGTGCGGAAGGCCCGCTCGATCGAGGCGGCGCTGAGGTCGCCCGAGTCAGGGTCGCGCTCCCCCAGGCGGGTGGTGGCCTTCTCGGCCAGCAGCACCGAAAAACTGCGCAGCTCCTCGTCAACCTCGGCGATCAGCAGGTGGATCGAGTTGGTGCCGATGTCGATGGCCGCGACCCGGCGTCGATCAGGGCGCTGGGAGGGGGGGCTCTGGGCCATCGAACCGGGGGCAGCCAGGGCGCCGCCAGTTTGCCACTGACCACGGGGCGTCTGGCCCCGGACGCCTAGCGTTCGCGACTGGAGACGGTTGCATCGGCAAGGGAGGCGCATGGCAGGCTCGGCGGTGGGCGAGGAGGGCGACCCGGCGGGAAGCTCCGCGGCGATGGGTGCCGACCTGGGCGCCTGGCTGGAGCTGCTGCGCTGGGACAAGCCGAGCGGCCGCCTGATCCTGCTGATCCCGGCGGGCTGGAGCCTGTGGCTGCTGCCCACAGCCCCGCCGCCGGTCTCCCTGCTGCTGGCTCTGGCCGTGGGAGGCCTGGCCGTGAGTGGGGCCGGCTGCATCGCCAACGACCTCTGGGATCGCCGCATCGATCCCCAGGTGGAACGCACCCGCCAGCGTCCGCTGGCCTCCGGCCGGGTGGGGGTAGGCACGGCCCTGGTGCTGCTGGCCGTCTGTCTGTCCCTCGCCCTGGCAGTGGTGCTGTGGGGCCTGCCCGCCGCCAGCAGGGGCCTCTGCCTGTTGCTGGCCCTCGCCACCCTGCCGCTGGTGCTGCTGTACCCCTCGGCCAAGCGCTGGTTCGGCTACCCCCAGCTGGTGCTGGCCCTCTGCTGGGGCTTCGCCGTGCTGATCCCCTGGGCCGCCGCCACGGGCAGCCTGGCCGGTGGCTGGCCGCTGGCCCTGGTCTGGCTGGCCACGCTGCTGTGGACCTTCGGCTTCGACACGGTGTACGCCATGGCCGACCAGGAGGACGACCGGGCGATCGGCGTGCGCAGCAGCGCCCTGAGCCTGGGGCGCCAGGCGCCGCTGGCGGTGACCTTCTGCTACGCCGGCGCGGCTCTCTGCCTGACCGCGGCGGCTTCGAGCCTGGCGGCAACGGGGAACACCCTCAACCTGCTCGGCTGGGGGCTGGCCGCCGGCGCCAGCTTCGGCATGGTGCGGGCCGGGGTGCTGCTGCAACGACCGGGCCAGTCCCGGGGAGCCTTTGGGCGCCATTTCCGCCAGCAGGTGTGGCTGGGCGGACTCTGGTGGCTGGCCCTGGTGCTGGGGCGGCTGGCGTGAAGGGAACACCCAGCCAGCCGCCGCCCCTGCGCCCTGGATCCAGGGTGGCCCTGGTGGCGGCCAGCTCCGCCCTCGTCGCCCCCGAGAGCCTGGAGCGGCTGGAGGCGGGCATCACCGTGCTCGAGGGCTGGGGGCTGGAGGTGGAGCGCCGTGCCCTGCACGAGCGGCGCTGGGGCTACCTGGCCGGCAGCGACGCCGACCGCCACGACGATCTGATGCGGGCCGAACGGGTAGGGGCCGAGCTGCTGGCCTGCCTGCGCGGGGGCTGGGGGGCGGCCCGCCTGCTGGAGCAGCCCCTACCGCTCCCCTGCCGCTGGCTGCTGGGATTCAGTGACGTGACGGCCCTGCTCTGGGCCCAGCTGGCCCAGGGCCGCGGCGGCGGCGTGCACGGCCCCCTGCTCACCACCCTGGCGGCGGAACCCGCCTGGAGCCAGGAGCGGCTGCGGGCGCTGCTGTTCGGCGAACCGGTGGCCGACCTGCCGGGCACCCCGTGGCGGGCGGGCGTGGCCGAAGGCCCCCTGCTGGTGGCCAATCTCACCGTGGCCACGCACCTGCTGGGCACTCCCCACCTGCCCGACCTGCGCGGCGCCATCCTGGTGATCGAGGACGTGGGTGAGGCCCCGTACCGGATCGATCGGATGCTCACCCACTGGCGGTTGAGTGGCGCCCTGGGTCAGTTGGCCGGCATCGGCCTGGGCCAGTTCAGCGGCTGCGACGACAAGCCCTCAGGGGAGTCCCTAGCCGATCCCATCGAGATGGCGGCGCGGTTCAGCCTGGAGCAGGTGCTGCACGATCGCACCGGGGATCTGGGCATTCCGGTGCTTGCCGAGCTGCCGGTGGGCCACGAAGCCGGCAATGGGGCCCTGCCCCTGGGCGCCTGGGCTCGGCTGGATGCTGAGGCTGGCCGCCTTCAGCTGCGGCCCGCCCCTGGGGCTTGAGGTCAACCGGACGACCCAGCCCACTCGGAGGCCAGCAGGGCCGCCGCCACCGTGAGGTCAAAGGGCGTGGTGAGCTTGATGTTGGAGGCGGGGGCTTCCAACACCTGCACCGGCAGGCCGAGCCGCTCGAACAGGGACGCATCATCGGTGACGCTCCAGCCTTCGCGCCGGGCGCGGGCATGGGCCGAACGCAACTGGTCCACCGGGAAGCCCTGGGGGGTCTGGGCCGCCCAGAGTCCGGTCCGATCGGGGCTACCCAGGATTGCCCCGGCGGTGTCCACCTGCTTGATCGTGTCGGTCACCGGCGTGGCGGCGATCACGGCCAGGCCCTGCTCCACCGCTGCGGCGCAGCGCGCCAGCAGGTCCGGCTCCACCAGACAGCGGGCGCCATCGTGGATCAGCACGCCCCTGGCCTCGGCAGGCAGGGACTCCAGGCCGCGGCTCACCGACTCCTGACGGGTGTCGCCCCCCAGGATCCACTGCACCGGGCGATCGGGCCTGGCGGCTTCGATGATCGCCGCCACCGCTCCGGCATCCACCGCCTGGCCCACGATGCCGATCCAGTGGATCGCCGCGCAGGCCAGGGCGGCGTCGAGGGTCCAGGCCAGCACAGGCCGCCCGGCCACCTCCAGCAGCAGCTTGTTGCCGGCGGCGCCCATGCGGCGGCCACTGCCGGCGGCGGCAATCAACAGATGCACAGGCGTCTCCCGCAACCAGGCGCGTCCGGAACCGCTCCATACAATCAGTCCGCCGTGGCTGCCCCTCGATGCGCGCCCTGTTTCTGATCCCGGGCGACAGCAGCCGTCAGCTCCAGGCCTTTGCCGCCGTGGCCGCCGTGGCGGACCAGCTCAAGGCGGTGGTGCAGGTGGTCTGCCCCGCCGAAGCGGTTGGTCTCTGGCGCCTGCATCCCGGCGTCAGCCGCGCCATGCCCTTCAGCTTCGCCAATCCCACCCTGGCCGACTGGGCCAACCTGCTCGGCTCGGTGCGGGAGCCGGACTTCCAGCTCTGCATCAACCGCGCCCCCAGTCGGGCCATGGACCTGATGCTGTCGATGAGCCACATCCCCACCCGGGTGGCCAGCCAGGGGTTCTCGGCCACCGCGCTGGTGCAGGCGCCCGAGGGAGGATGGCCCGCCCAGTCCTGGGAGGCCTGGCTGCGGCCCCTGGGGCTGAGCCTGGATGCCGAGGCCTTCCGCCTGCCGATCCCGCCGGCCGATCTGCAGAACGCCGCCGCCGCCCTGCCCGCCGGCGATGGGCCATTGCTGCTGCAGGCCCCGGCGGGGGGGGCTGGCGACTGGCCGTCCGAACGCTGGCAGGAGCTGCCCGCCCTGATCGCCGCCAAGCTGCCCGGCGCGCGCAGCGCCAGCGCCGCTGCAGGCTCCTGGAGCCAGCGGGCCGCCCAGCTGGCCTGCGCCGATGTGGTGCTGGCCAGCGATCCAGCCAGCGTGGAGCTGGCCCTGATGCTCAGCCTGCCCGTGGTGGCCCTCGGCCGGGCCGCCGCAGAACTCCCCCAGCGCGAGGGGGTGCAGGGGCTGGGCGCCCCGGGGGCGCTGCAGCAGCTCGGCAGCGGCGATGTGCTGGCCGCGCTGGGGCTCGGCTGAAGCGCCGCGGCCTCCAGCAGGCCATCCCCGGCTGGGGGGCCTCGCCATACGATCGGCGCCATTCCCGCCTCCCCCCTCGATGGCCGTCGCCGCTCCCCTCACCGGTCAGGTCGCCCTGGTCACCGGCGCCAGCCGGGGCATCGGCGCGGCGATCGCCGCTGAGCTGGCGGCCTGCGGCGCCACCGTGGTGGTGAACTACGCCAGCTCCGCAGAGGCCGCGGCCGCGGTGGTGGGCGCCATCGAGGCCGCCGGCGGCAAGGCCTGGGCCCACCGGGCCAACGTGGCCGAGGAGGCCGAAGTGGAGGCGATGGTGAAGGCCGTGCTGGAGCGCGAGGGCCGTCTCGACGTACTGGTCAACAACGCCGGCATCACCCGCGATGGACTGCTGATGCGCATGAAAACTGCTGACTGGCAGAGCGTGATCGACCTCAACCTCACCGGGGTGTTCCTCTGCACCAGGGCCGTCAGCCGGCCGATGCTGAAGGCCCGGAGCGGCCGCATCATCAACATCACCTCGGTGGTGGGGCTGTTCGGCAATGCCGGCCAGGCCAACTACAGCGCCGCCAAGGCGGGGGTGATCGGCCTCACCCGCAGCAACGCGGCCGAATTCGCCGCCCGCGGCGTCACCGTGAATGCCGTGGCCCCCGGCTTCATCGAGAGCGACATGACCGCCAGCCTCGACAAGGAGCCGATCCTCAAGGCCATTCCCCTGGGCCGCATGGGCACCGCCGCCGAGGTGGCCGGGGCGGTGCGCTTCCTGGCCGCCGATGCCAGTGCCGCCTACATGACCGGCCAGGTGCTGCAGGTGGATGGCGGCATGGTGATGCGCTGAGGGGGGATCCGCCGGACCTAGCTGCCGATCGGCTGGCCCAACTCCTCCCGCAGCCTGCGGATCCGCAGCAGCAGCCGCAGTCGCCGGCTGCGCGCCGTGAGCGTGAGGTAAACCCGCAGGGGAACATAGATGAGGGCCATCAGCAGGCCGAGGGCCGTGACCAGCACGAACACCATGGCGTTGGCGCTGCTGCCGGTGCTCAGGGGCAGGGCTTCGGCTGAAGCCGTGTCAAGGGCGCTCTGAAGCAACTCTTCCAAGACGTCTGTGTGGCTCCAAGCCCCCGTCATTCGACCTTATCGGTCCACCAGGGCAGGCCAGCGGCCCATTCGGCTTTCCCCACCAGACCACGGCCCAGGCCGCATGGGAATCTGAAGCACTGGAAATCAATTGAGCCGATGACCAAACTGGTCAGCTTTTCCGACGCCTCCCGCGCCGCCCTTGAACGGGGCGTCAACGCCCTCGCCGATGCCGTTCGGGTGACCATCGGTCCGAAGGGGCGCAACGTGGTGCTGGAGAAGAAGTTCGGTGCCCCCGACATCGTCAACGACGGCGTGACGATTGCCAAGGAGATCGAACTGGAGGATCCCTTCGAAAACCTCGGCGCCAAGCTGATGCAGCAGGTGGCGAGCAAGACCAAGGACGAGGCCGGTGACGGCACCACCACCGCCACGGTGCTGGCCCAGGCGCTGGTGCGGGAGGGCATGCGCAACGTGGCCGCCGGCGCCAGCCCCGTGAACCTGCGGCGCGGCATGGAGCGGGCCGCCGCCCTCGTGGTGGAGGGCATCGCCGAGCGGGCCCAGCCCGTGGAGGGCGACGCGATCCGCCAGGTGGCCAGCGTCAGCGCCGGCAACGACGACGAGATCGGCGCCATGATCGCCCAGGCGATGGACAAGGTGAGCGTCGACGGCGTGATCACCGTGGAGGAATCCAACTCGCTGGCCACGGAGCTCGAGATCACCGAAGGCATGGCCTTTGACCGCGGCTACAGCTCCCCCTATTTCGTGACCGATCCGGAACGGCGGGAGTGCGTGTTCGAAGGCGCTCTGATCCTGATCACCGATCGCAAGATCAGCAGCATCGCCGATCTGGTTCCGGTGTTGGAGGCCGTGTCCAAAAGCGGCCGGCCGCTGCTGATCCTGGCTGAGGAGGTGGAGGGAGAGGCCCTGGCCACTCTGGTGGTGAACAAGAACCGCGGCGTGCTCCAGGTGGCCGCCGTGCGTGCTCCCTCCTTCGGGGACCGCCGCAAGGCCTACCTGCAGGACATCGCCACCCTCACCGGAGCCACGGTGATCAGCGAAGACCAGGCCATGACCCTGGAGAAGGCCACCCTGGCCGACCTGGGCCAGGCCCGCCGCATCACCATCACCAAGGACAGCACCACGATCGTGGCCAGCGAGGAGCACCAGGCCGCCGTGGCCGACCGCATCGCCTCGATCCGCCGCCAGCTCGCCGCCACCGACTCCGACTACGACCGCGAGAAGCTGCAGGAGCGGATCGCCAAGCTGGCCGGCGGTGTGGCCGTGATCAAGGTGGGGGCACCCACCGAAACCGAGCTGCGCAACCGCAAGCTGCGCATCGAAGACGCCCTCAATGCCACCCGGGCCGCCGTCGAGGAGGGCATCGTGGCCGGTGGCGGCACCACCCTGCTGGAGCTGGCTGAAACCCTCTCCGATCTCGCCGGCCGTTGTGAGGGCGATGAGCGCACGGGGGTGGAGATCGTCAAGCGGGCCCTGGGCGAACCGGTGCGCCAGATCGCCGCGAACGCGGGCATCGACGGCTCCGTGGTGAGCGCCGAAATCCTGCGCAGCGGCAAGGGCTACAACGCCTTCAGCGGTGAGTACGAAGACCTGCTGGCCGCCGGCATCCTCGATGCCGCCAAGGTCACCAGGCTGGCGCTGCAGGACGCCGTGTCGATCGCGGCCCTGCTGATCACCACCGAGGCCGTGATCGCCGACAAGCCCGAACCGCCCGCGGCCGCCGGCCCCGGCGACGACATGGGCGGCATGGGAGGTATGGGTGGCATGGGAGGCATGGGCGGCATGGGCATGCCCGGCATGATGTGAGCCCGGGGGCGCTGGTTCAGCCTCCGCAGGCTTGAGGCGGCGCCCTCAGGGCTGAACCAGCCCCTTCACGTAGGCCGCCACCTGCAGATCCACGCCCGTAATCGCCGTGCCCACCACCACGGCATCGGCTCCCCGCTCCAGCGCCTCTCGGGCCTGGAGCGCCGAATGGATCCCCCCCTCGCAGATCAGGGCGACCTCAGCGGGCAGTGAGGCCCGCAGGGGCTCCAGCAGCTCCCAGGCCGGCGGCGGCAGGGCCGCGGTGTCCTCGGTGTAGCCAAACAGGGTGGTACCCACCCAGCTGCAGCCCAGTTCGGCGGCCCGCAGGCCCTGGGCCACGGAATCCACATCAGCCATCAGGGGCGCCCCCAGCTCCTGGGCGGCCCGCTGGATCAGCTCCGCCAGATCTTCGCCCCGGGGCCGCGGACGGCTCGTGGCATCGAGGGCCACCACATCGGCCCCAGCAGCCCAGACGGCCTGGATGTCAGTCCAGGTCGGGGTGATGTACACCGCGCTGCCTGGGTAAGTGCGCTTCCAGAGCCCGACGATCAGGGCCTCCGGGCAGCGGCGACGCACCGCACCGATGTGCTCAGGACTCTCCAGCCGCACGCCACTGGCGCCCTGGTTGAGGCTGGCCTCGGCCATGGCGGCAATTACCTCGGGGTGGCGCAGCGGCGATCCCTCGGGGGCCTGCACCGACACGATCAGCCCCCTGGGCCATGGCGCCGTGGCCATGGTCAGCTCGCCTCCGGCAGCTGGTCGTCATGGAGCCAGGACCGCAGTCGTGCCAGCGAGGCCGGCACCGGTGCCAGCTGGGCCGTTCTCGGGTCCTGGCCGTTGGGGGTGGCCACCGCCTGGAGGCGGCGCAGCAGGGGGTCAGGATCTGGCTGCTGGGCTGGCAGCGGGGGGTTCAGTGGTGGCGCCTGGGGCGCGGCCTGGGCCATCGGCTCCCGCTGATCCTCGACGAGAGTGAGAGGAGTTGAGTTGGACGGCACCGCAGCAGGGGAGCTGCCCCCACCGAACACCATCAGCTCGGACTGCTGGAGTTCAAGTGCAGCCGTCTGCGGTTCAGCCACCTCCGACTCACCCGGCTTCCACGCCTCGGCAAGCTGGTCCAGGTCAGCCTGCTCTCGGCCCAGATCCTGCAGCCAGGAAGCGATCAGAGCCGCTCCAGACTCCACCGCCACGCCCGTGGAGCCCCCGTCCTCTGCAGAGCTGTCAGCAGCGCTGGAGCTGCCGATGCCCCAGTCCAGACCAACATCGACCGGTGCCCAGGGATCAGCGGCCGACAACTCGGGCACGACCGGCGTCACTGGCGTCTCGACCACAACCGTCGCTGCTGGGCCCTGGGCTGCAACCGCCGCCGCAGGCCTGCACGGAGTGTCCACCCCCACCAGGGTGGCGAGCCAGCTGCAGGCCTCGGCGCCCTGGGTGGGTTCAAGCTTGCGCAGCAGCAGGTTCTCGAGGGCGGCCACGCCGCGGCGGTGCACGAACTGCTCAGCCAGGCGGCTTGCCAGCTGGCTGTCGCGCTCCGCCGCGGCAGCCAGGAGCCTCGCCTCCGGATCAGGACGGTCCGGGGCGGGGAAGCGGGGAGAACGGGGCACGGGGACCGGGAATCAGGTGAGCTTGCGATCCAGCAGGGGCCGGATCAGGGCGAACAGTCCGGAGGCCAGGAGGGCCAGCACGGCCAGGCAGGTGCCGGCGGTGAGGTCTCCGTAGGGGGCTTCCAGCACGACGGCCGTGAGGGAGAAGTGGCCGGCGTAGGCCGCGCGGATCGGTTCAATCGCGAAGGTAAGGGGATTCAGGGCCGCAAGCCAGCCCAACCAGGCCGGCATGAAGGAAATCGGAGCCAGGGCGGTGCTGGCGAACAGCAGCGGCAGGTTGGCCACGAAGATCACCGCGATCAGCTCGATGTGACCCGGCAGGGCGAAGGCCAGCCCCAGGCTGAGGGCTGTGACGGCGAACACCAGCAGCAGCAGGGTGACCAGTACGAGCAGCAGGCCACCGCCGCCAGGCCAGCCGTAGCCCAGCAGGGCAGCGGCCGCCATGATCGCCAGGCTCTGCACCAGGCTCAGGGCGATGATGAACAGCACCGAGGCCAGCACGATCGAACTGCGGGCCCGCAGCGGAGCCACCAGCAGCCGATTGAGGAAGCCGAACTCCCGATCGAACATCACCGGCAGACCGGCGTTGAGGGCGCCGCTGAAGGCGGTGAACACGATCACCCCGGCCCCCAGGAAGCGGCCGTAGCTCATGCCACCCGGCAGCAGGCCGGCGGGGGCCTTGGCAAACAGAGCCCCGAACAGAATCAGCCAGATCAGGGGCTGCAACACTCCGGCGATCAGGGTGGAGGGACGGCGCTGCAGCTGCAGGAACAGGCGCTTGGTGAGCGCCAGGGTTTCCTGGCTGATCTCGGCCAGGGCGGAGGCCTCCGGGGCGAGGGGCAACGGCGATGGCGGGGAGCCCGTGCTGGACAGGGAAGCGGCGCCGGAAGAAGCGGCAGAAGAAGTGGTGGTCATCACGGATCAGCGCATGCTCTGTTTGCGTTCGGCCTTCGGATCCCGGCTGCCGGCCACGGCCAGCTCCGCATCCATCAATGTGCGGCCCGTGGCCTGGAGGTACACATCATCGAGGCTGGGCCGGCTCTGGGCCAGGGCGAACACCGGCAGTTGGGCCTCGGTCAGCTGGTGCCTCAGCTGCTCCACCACCCCCTGGTGCTCCACCACGAGGTTGAGGGAATAGCCCTGGGCGCGGTTCACCACCACCTGGCGCACCCCAGGGCAGTTGCTCAACAGCTCCTGCACCTGGCTGGCCTCGGCGGCATCGCTGAACTCCCGCACCCGCAGGGTGACGCGATCGCCACCGAGGGCATCCTTGAGCTCCGATGGGGTGCCCTCGGCGATCAGCCGACCGGCCTCGAGGATCGCCAGACGGTCCGCCAGGGCATCCACCTCCTCCAGGTAGTGACTGCTGAGCAGAATCGTGGTGCCGCCATCGCGCAGCTGGCGCAGCACCGTCCAGATCGCCGCCCGGCTCTCGATGTCAAGACCCACGGTGGGCTCATCCAGCACCAGCACCCGCGGGGCGTGCAGCAGACCGCAGGCCAGATCGAGCCGGCGGCGCATGCCACCGGAATAGCTGCCGCAGCGCCGGTCGATCCAGTCCCCCATGCCCAGCAGCTCCACCAGCTCGGCGATGCGGGTGTTCCGCAAGGCCGGCTGCAGGTGGTAGAGGTCGCCCTGGAGCTGCAGCAGCTCGCGGCCGCTGAGGATCTTGTCGATCGCCACCTCCTGGGCCACATAGCCGAGCAGCCGCCGCACCTGGCGAGGATCCCGCAGGGCATCCACGCCGGCCACCCGGACGCTGCCCCCGTCAGGAGCTAGCAGGGTGCAGAGGATGCGCAGCGCGGTGGTTTTGCCGGCGCCATTGGGGCCCAGCAAGCCATAGAGCGTGCCCGCCGGCACGTTCAGGCTGAGGCCATCGAGGGCGGCCACCCTGGAGGTGCCGCTGCCGTAGGCCTTGCTCAACCGATCGATTTCGATCACCAGCCCCTCTCTCCCGTGGCCATCAGAGCGGTTGCGCGTCGATCAGCCGACCAATGTAGGCAGCATCGCCAGGCCGATGGAGAACGGATCCGCCTGGGGGAGGCGAGCCATCAGCAGCAGCAGGCTCACGCCGAACAGATAGAAGATCGACCAGCGGAACAGGGCCTTGGCGGAGCCAGGGTCGTTGGGACTGCAGCTGAGGTTGCGCACCAGTTGCAGCAGCCTGCCGTTGAAGGGCAGCACCAGCAGGCCGTAGAGCAGGCCGCCAGTGGGCAGCATCCAGGCCCCCAGCAGGCTCAGCGCCACCGTCAGCCACGCATAGCTGCTGATCGCCCGGGCCGTCACCTGCACGCCTTTGACCACCGGCAGCATGGGGATGCCCACGGAGCGGTAGTCATCCTTGAGGAGCAGCGCCAGGGCCCAGAAGTGGGCCGGGGTCCACACCATCACCAGCGAGAACAGCCACCAGCTGGAGGCGCCGAGTTCGCCGCTGGCTGCCGCAGCTCCCACCAGGGGTGGGATCGCTCCCGCCACCCCGCCGATCACGATGTTCTGGGGCGTGCGGGGCTTGAGCAGGGCGGTGTACAGCAGCACATAGCTGCACAGCCCCAGCAGGGCCAGGCTGGCGGCCAGGGGGTTCACCCCCACCACCAGCACCGCCACTGACACCAGGGTGAGCACCACCGCAAGGGCGAAGGCCTGGCGCTGGGCCAGACGCCCCGAGGGCAGGGCACGACGGCTGGTGCGCTGCATGCGGCCATCGAGCTCCTGTTCCCAGAGGCAGTTGAGCACCCCAGCAGCGGCCGAGGCCAGGGCCCCGCCCAGCAGCGTGCAGAGCACCACAGGGGTCGTGATGCTGGCGCCGCTCACGGCCATGCCGGCCAGGGTGGTGGCCAGCAACAGGGGGATGAGCCGGGGCTTGGCCACCTCCAGCCAGGCCGGCAGGCGCACCGAGGGGCGCACCACCGGGGGCTGGGCCATGGGCAGGGCAGAGAGGCTCACCATGGATCAGCTCAGGGGAGAGGGGTAGGGGATGTTGAGGGAGGCCGGCCGGCCAGGCCGGGCAGCTGGCCCAGCAGGGCGGCCAGCACGGCCACCAGCAGGGCCGCGCCGAGCTGGTGAGCGATCGTCACGGCGGGCACGGCGAGGGACAGCCTCACGGTGGTGACGCCCAGGACCACCTGGGCCACCACCAGAAGGGCCCCGCCGAGGGCCAGCAGGCGGGCCGACCGCGGCAGGTCGGGACGTAGGGCGGCAAGGGAGGCCACAGCCAGCACGGCGCCCCCCGCGGCAGGGGCGAGCTGGCGATGCAGCAGCAGCCAGCGGCAGTCGTCCCCAGCAGCAAGACAGCGATCGGCTGCCCAGTGGCTGGCCATCCAGGCCCCGAGCAGGCTCTGGCAGAACACCAGCACCAGGGCAGCGCAGACCGCCAGGCCCCAGAGCCCCAGCCAGGGCCGCTCCAGGGCTGGAGCACTGGGCTGCTGGTGCAGCTTGAGAGCCTGGTGCAGGCCGCTGAGCAGGGCCAGCAGGCTGAGGGCCGCAGCCAGGTGAGCCGTCACCATCGAGGAGGCCAGCAGCTGGGTCACGGTGAGGGCCCCAAGACCCCCCTGCACGGCCACCAGCGCCAGGGCCAGGCAGGAGACCCAGGGGAGCCAGCCGGGCAGGCGCCGCCTGGCCACCAGGCTGGCGGCGGCCATCACCAGCAGGGCGACTCCCACCACAAAAGCGTCAAGCCGGTGAAACCACTCCAGGAACACCTGCAGGTTCATCTGCCGGCCCGGCAGCAGCACGCCGTAGCAGAGGGGCCAGTCAGGGCAGGCCAGGCCGGCCTGCATGACCCGGGTGGCTCCGCCGATCACCACCAGCGCCACCACGGCCACCACCAGGTGGCCGCTGAGACGGGTGAGCGGCCTGAGACGATCGGCCCGCCAGGGGCTCTGCTCCTCCTCAGGGGAGCCGGGCTGAAGGGGGTCGACCAGAGGCGACTCGGCCTCGTGCGGGCCCCCAGAGGCGGGCGTCTGGGATGGCCTCAGGCCTGTCTGCATCGGAGCAAGCGCCCCAGAGTCGTTGCACGGTAGCGATGGTGCGGGGAGCCAGGGATGAGGATTCGCTCACATCGTCAATTCACAACATGGCCAGCTGGCAGCAACACCAACACCCATCTGAGATGGGCTGATCACAACCATGCAGGCGCGATGGCTCGCATCGGCACGGCCCTGCCCATAGGCTGAGCCTCAGTACTTCCAATGCCGTGCAGATCCGCACAGCCCTCACCACCGCCCTGGCCACCACTGGCCTTGTGGGAACTGGGCTTCTGGTGGGCAATCGGGTGAACATGCTGCCGCTCGATGCGAGCAGCAACGCCGCCACCTACGACTCCCTTTTTAAGGTTTTGTTCAGCATTGGCACCATGCTGTTCCTGGGCATCACCATCGTGCTGGTGTACAGCCTGGCGCGATTCCGTCGCACCGCTGGCGACACCAGTGATGGGGTGGCCATTGAAGGCAACCTGCCTCTGGAAATCGTCTGGACCGCCATACCGGCGGTGGTCATTCTTTTCGTTGGTATCTACAGCTACGACATCTACGAACGCATGGGCGGCATGGCCCCTCTCATGGACCATGCCGCCATGGACCACAGCGCCATGGACCACGGCGGCATGGACCGGGCCGCCCTGGTCAGCGACAGCTCCGGCCCAGACCCGGAGCGCATCTGGGGGGGCATCGGCGCCGCCGCCAGGCCCGACTCAAGCGGGGTGGTTCCCCCGACCCTGCCGGTGGAGGTGACGGCCATGCAGTTTGCGTTCATCTTCCATTACCCCCAGGGCGACATCACCAGCGGGGAGCTGCATGTGCCTCTGGGCCAGCCCGTGGAGTTGCGCATGGAGGCCCGGGATGTGATCCACGCGTTCTGGGTGCCCCAGTTCCGTCTCAAGCAGGATGTGATTCCGGGCCAGACCACCCAGCTCTCCTTCACCCCCACGCGCGCCGGCACCTACCCAATCGTCTGCGCCGAGCTCTGTGGTGCCTACCACGGCGGCATGCGCTCCAACGTGGTGGTGCATGAACGGGAGAGCTTCGACGCCTGGCTGGAGCAGAACACCCCCACCACAAGCACCTGATCCGGCCTGTTGATCGTGACCCTCACCCTTTCCCCGCACCGTTCCAGCCGATGACGATCGCCAGTCCAGGCCCACTGCCCCAGGAGAGCCTGCAGCCCACCGGGTGGGCCCGCTATCTCAGCTTCAGCCTCGACCACAAGGTGATCGGCCTTCAGTATCTGGTGTGCGGCTTTGCCTTCTATCTGGTGGGTGGGGCGCTGGCCGGTGTGATCCGCACCGAGCTGGTGAGTCCGATGTCCGACTTTGTGAGCCGTGACACTTACAACGAGGTGCTCACGCTGCACGGCACCGTGATGATCTTTCTGTGGATCGTGCCCGTGGTCAATGGCGGCTTCGGCAACTATTTGATCCCCTTCTACGTCGGCGCCAGGGACATGGCCTTTCCCAGGCTCAACGCCGTGGCCTTCTGGATGATTCCGCCGGCTGGGATCCTGCTGATCAGCAGCTATTTCCTGGCGGGTGCCGCCGCCCAGTCCGGCTGGACGGCCTACCCACCCCTCAGCCTCACCACCCCGGCCGCTGGCCAGGTGGTATGGATTCTGAGTGTGCTGTTGCTGGGGGGCAGCTCCATCTTCGGCGCCATCAATTTCATTGCCACGGTGCTGAAGCTGCGACGTCCTGGCCTGAAGATGATGCAGCTGCCGATGTACTGCTGGGCGATGCTGGGCACCAGCTTGCTGGTGGTGCTCTCAACTCCTGTGCTGGCAGGCGTATTAATCCTGCTCAGTTTCGACATCGTGGCCCACACCGGCTTCTTCAACCCGGCCTTGGGCGGCAATGTGGTGGTCTACCAGCACCTGTTCTGGTTTTACTCTCATCCGGCTGTGTACATCATGGTGTTGCCAGCCTTCGGCCTGGTGAGCGAAATCCTGCCGGTGCACGCCCGCAAGCCCCTGTTCGGCTACACCACCATGGTGTATTCCATCATGGGCATCGTGGTGCTTGGACTGATCGTCTGGGCCCACCACATGTTCACCAGCGGCACTCCCCCCTGGATGCGCCTATTTTTCACGATTGCCACCTCGTTCATTGCGGTGCCCACCGGCATCAAGTTTTTCAACTGGATCGCCACCCTCTGGGGAGGCAAGATCGCCCTCAACTCGGCGATGCTGTTTTCCTGCGGTTTCATCCTCAACTTCGTGTTCGGCGGCATCACTGGCATCAGCCTGGCCCAGGTGCCCTTCGACATCCACGTTCATGACACCTATTTTGTGGTGGGCCATTTTCACTACATCGTCTACGGAGGCACGGTGTTTGTGATCTTCGCCTCGCTCTACCACTGGTATCCCAAATTCACGGGCCGTCTGCTCAACGAAGATCTGGGTCGGCTGCACTTCGTGCTCACCCTGATCGGCTTCCAGCTCTGCTTCCTGCCCCAGCACTGGCTGGGCCTCAATGGCATGCCCAGGCGCGTGGCGGAGTACGACCCGGCCTTCACCACCCTCAACCAGGTGAGCAGCGTCGGGGCCCTGATCATGGCGATCAGCATCCTGCCGCTGCTGATCAACGTGGTGATCACGGCCAGGAGTGGTGAACCGGCGGGTGACAACCCCTGGAATGCCCTGACGCCCGAATGGCTCACCTCCTCGCCCCCGCCGGTGGAGAACTGGAAGGGGGAGGCCCCCCTCGTCACCGAGCCCTACGGCTACGGCACCCGTCCTGAGGCCCAGTCATGACCACCACCAACTCCTCTGACAGCACGCTCCTGAGCAGCTCTGAAGCGGCTGCGATGGCCGTTGAGGCCAGCCCCGAGGCCGACCTGCACGCCGATGTTCGCATGTTCGGCCTCACCACCTTCCTGGTGGCCGATGGCATGACCTTTGCGGGCTTCTTCGCCGCCTACCTCACCTTCAAAGCGGTGAATCCGCTGCCCGAGGGCAGCATCTACGAACTCGAGCTGCTGCTGCCCACCATCAACACCGTGCTGCTGGTGCTGAGCAGCTTCACCTTCCACCGCGCCGGCCGCGAGATCCGCGCCAATCGCCTGGCCGCCTGTCGCAGCTGGTTGCTGGTGTCCGCCGGCCTGGGGGCCACCTTTCTGGCCGGCCAGATGGTGGAATACTTCACCCTGCCCTTCGGCCTCACCGACAACCTCTTCGCCAGCACCTTCTATGCCCTCACCGGCTTCCACGGCCTGCACGTGACCCTCGGCGTGATCTGCATCCTGATCGTGGCCCTGCAGACCCACAGCGGTGGTCGCATCAGCGCGGAGAAGCATTTCGGCCTGGAAGCCGCAGAGCTCTACTGGCACTTCGTGGACGGCATCTGGCTGGTGCTCTACGGGATCCTGTACGTGCTCTGAGCCCCGACGCCGCCAATGTTTGTTGCCGATCGGCCTGCGGACTGGGCACAATCCCAGATATTGACCTGTTGCCAGGATCTCCAGCCATGAGTCCCAGCAGTGGCGGTGGTCCGGGCGGGATGCTTGAAGGCAAGGCCCTGCTCGACAGGGCCCGGGCCCTCAGCGACCAGCCTGAAGACCTGATCGCCCGTGCCTGTGGGTACGTGGGCCCCAGTGGCCGCGTGCTCAAAAAGAGTTTCCATAAGGCCCTGGTGGCCGCCAAGCGCTACCCCGGTCCCGAGGGCAGCACCGGCCGCAGCGACGCCGCGCCTGGCCCGGGCAAGGGGCGGCAGGCGGAGTTCCGCACCCGTGTGCACGGCAACGGCAATCTGCTGATCGGCAACGCCTACACCCGCCGGCTGGGGCTGCAGCCCGGCCAGGAATTCCGGATCGAGCTACACCAGGACAGCCGCTCCATCCGGCTATTGCCGCTTGATGACGGCGATCTACCCATGGCCGAAGCCAGCGAAGATTCCGCCTGAGCAGCGTCTGCCTGGGAAGGATCCGCCCAGCTCGGATCCCCCGACCCATGACCTCAGCTGCCGGGGGGTCCGTGCTGGGCGGCGCTCCCCTGATCGGGGCCGTGGAAGCTGGCGCTGAAGCTGAGCAGGTCAAGGCCGCTGAACACGAAGCTGATGCCCACCAGCAGCCCCAGCACCTGCAACAGCACAGGGCCCGGCAGCAGCAGGATCGTCACGCCCAGGGCCAGGGTGATCAGCCCGTTGAGTAAACCCCAGCCCCAGCCCCGGATGCGCCGGTGGGCCAGGGACACCCCCAGGGCCACCAACCCCTCCACCACGAACACCACCCCGATGGCCAGGGCCAGGGTGGCGATCGGGGTGGTGGCCTGGCCCGGGCCCGAACCGAGTTGCAACAGCATCGACAGGCCCGCAGCCACCAGCAGGGTGGACACCACCAGCCGCCAGAAGGCCAGCCAGCGGCCCAGCAACCGGGCCCGCATCAGGTTGTTGATCCAGCCCAGCAGGCCTGCCACCAGAAAGATCAGCGCCACCATCACCGTCACCCAGAGGGAGGCCGCGAGGGGAAAAATCATGGCCAGCAAGCCGAGTACCAGCATCAGCACCCCCTCGCCGAGGGTGAAGGTTCTCAGGGCCGCCGCATCACGGGCAGTGCTGAGCTGGGCCATGGTGAAGCGTCCCGCAGAGGCTGGACCCTAGGCCTGCCAGCCGTGCTCGGCCAGCCAGGCGCGATCGAGGTCCGGCTGGCTGCCGCCGCCGAGCAGCCGCTCGGTGTACTTGGCCAGCAGGTCGGCCTCCAGGTTCACCCCATCCCCCTGGCGCAGGCCCTGCAGGGTGGTGCCCTTCCAGGTGTGGGGGATCACGGCGATCCAGAAGCTGGCGCCGTCGGGACTGCAGCCGGCCACGGTGAGGCTGATGCCGTTCACGCACACGCTGGCCTTGTCACACACGTAACGGCCGTAGGACGGATCCTGCCAGGCCAGATCCAGCCGCCACGACTCCCCCTCGGCCCCCACCGCCAGCACGGTGCCCAGCCCATCCACATGGCCGCTCACCAGGTGGCCGCCGAGGCGGTCGGCCAGGCGCAGTGCCGGCTCCAGATTCACGGCTGCCCGCCGTTCGGCCCGGGCCGCGAGGGTGCTGCGCCGCAGGGTTTCGTCACTCACATCGGCGCGAAAGCCATCGCTGAACCGCTCCGCCACCGTGAGGCACACCCCATCCACGGCCACGCTCTCGCCCAGGGCCAGATCGTGGGCCGACCAGCCGCCCTCGCAGGCGGCCCAGCGCAGCCGCACGCCGCCGTGGGCCCGTTCGATCGTGCCCGTGGCCTGCACCAGTCCGGTGAACATCGGCGTGGGCTCCAGTCCTCCTGGCCATAATCAGTCACGGGTTCATCGCTGCCTAGCGGCACAGCCGGCCATGGTCGAAATGCGCGTCGCCGGCATCGCCCTGGATGCGGCCAGCCGCAGCCCGATCGTGCTGCTGCGGGATCCCGCCGGCCGGCGCCAGGTGCCGATCTGGATCGACCAGGCCCAGGCCCAGAACATCCTGGTGGGGCTCGGCCACGACCGCCCCCCGCGGCCCCTGAGCCATGACCTGATGGTGGCCCTGCTGGAGGCCGGAGGGCTCAGCCTGGAGCGGGTGATCATCCACGCCATCGAGGAGAGCACCTTCCGCGCCGTGCTGAAGCTGCGCAGCCACGACAGCACGGGCCCCGAAGGCCTGAGCGAAGTCGATGCGCGGCCCAGCGATGCCATCGCCCTGGCGGTGCGCACCGGCACTCCGATCTGGATGCTGGAGGAGGTGGTGGCGGATGCCTCGATTCCGGTGGATGCCGAGGCCGACGCCGCCGACCAGGCCCATTTCCGCCGCTTTCTCGACTCGGTGAGTCCCGCCGAGCTGGTGCGGCAGCGGGGCCGGGCCCAGCCCGAGAACGACCCCAGCCCCAGCGATCCCGGCGAACCGGACACGCCGGACCAGCCCCGTGAGCCCGGCTAGGCGGCCCTTCGGGCGGGGGCCGGCGGTGTCGGCCTTCACCCTGGGCACGATGCGCGCCCTGGACAGTCCCGCCCAGATGGCAGCGGTGCTGGGCGCGGCCCTGGCCGCCGGCATCAACCATCTGGAAACCGCCCCCGCCTACGGGCCGGCCGAACGCTTCCTGGGGCAGGCGATCGCCGGCCTGGCGAGGGAGGGGCTGGCACCAGCGGGCGGCTGGCTGATCACCAGCAAGCTGCTGCCCCAAGGCGATCTGGCCAGGGGCCAGCAGCAACTGCGAGGCATCCTCGAGCGCCTGGGGGTGCCGCGGCTCCACGGCCTCGCCGTGCACGGGCTGAACACGCCCGAGCACCTGGCCTGGGCCTGCCAGGGGGCTGGCGCCGAGCTGCTGGCCTGGGCCCTGGAACAGGGCCTGGTGGGCCAGGTGGGCTTCAGCAGCCACGGCAGCCAGGCCGTGATCGAGCAGGCCCTGGCCAGCGGTCGGTTCAGCTTCTGCTCCCTGCACGTGCACCTGTTCGACCAGAGCCGCCTGCCCCTGGCCCAGGCCGCCCTGGCCGCGGGGCTGGGGGTGCTGGCCATCTCCCCCGCCGACAAGGGCGGCCAGCTCTACGCCCCCTCACCCGAGTTGCTGGCCGACTGCGCCCCCTTCGAGCCCTTGGAGCTGGCCTACCGCTTTCTGCTGGAGCAGGGGATCTCCACCCTCAGCCTGGGGGCGGCCCAGCCCGGGGATCTGGTCTGGGCCGAGCGCTGGCAGGCGGGTGAGCTGGGGGGCGGCGGCCAGCTCGGCCAGGCCAGCCCCGAGGGTCTCAGCCATGAGGTCAGGGCCGCCCTGGCCCGGCTGAGCGAGGGGGCGGCGGCGCGGCTAGGCCCCGGGCGCTGCGGCCAGTGCCGAGCCTGCCTGCCCTGCCCCAGCGCCGTGCCGATTCCCGAGCTGCTGCGGCTGCGCAACCTGGCCGTGGGCCATGGCATGGAGAGCTTTGCCCGGGAGCGCTACAACCTGATCGGCCGGGCGGGCCACTGGTGGGAGAGCCTCAATGCCGAGGCCTGCCGGCAGTGCGGCGCCTGCCTGCCCCGCTGCCCCCACGGGCTGGCGATCCCCGAGCTGCTGGCCGACACCCACCGCCGCCTGGCGGCCGCGCCGCGGCGGCGGCTCTGGGGTTGAGTGGGCAGGCAGCCAGGAGTTCAGGAGCTGGGCTTTCAGGCCCCTGGCAGCGGCGCCGCGGCGTCCCAGCGGCTCTGCAGGGCCAGGCGGGCGGCGGTGTCGAGGGGGGGCAGGCTCCAGCAGCGCTCCAGCAGGCCTGGCGGCGGCAGCAGCAAGCTGGCGATGGGCGCCGGGAAGCGGCTCACCAGCGGCTCCAGCTGCTGCCGCGGCAGGGGCGGCACCCAGCCGGCCGCCAGCAGGGAGGCCAGCAGCGGCCCCTCCAGCAAATCCGCCAGCCAGGCCAGGGGCACAGGCTGCTCCACGCCGGTGGGCCTCAGCAGCAGCTGCCAGCTGAGCGGCGCCCCAGTGGCGGGCCACAGCACGGCCAGGCGCAGGTCGCGGCGCAGCAGCGGCACCAGCCGGCGAAGCGGCAGCACGGCGGCCTCGGCCTCGCCGCTGAGCACCAGGTTGAGGCCATCGCGTTCGTCGTAGGCCAGGGCCTGGCGCCGGAGCCGTCTCAGCTGCTCCGGATCGGAGCCCACCAGGGCCATGCAAACCCGCGGGCTGGAGGGCAGCACCAGGCGCCCGCGCAGGCTCGGATCCAGCAGCAGCGACCAGCCCTGCTCGGCCCGTTCCTGCAGGTCGGGACGGGAGCGCAGCAGGATCACCCAGGGCGTGAACGACCACGGATAGGCCAGCGCCGGCTGCCCCTCGGGCGCGAACAGCCTGCTGGCCGCCGCCGCCAGGGGATTCAGGCGGGCCAGCAGCTCAGGGGCCCCGAAGGGCTGCCAGGTGGAGGGCGCCACCGAGCCGGCCCAGCCATCACTCAAGGCCAGCAGGGCCGCACCGGGGTCGCCGCCGCCCTGCTCCAGCACGGCGGGCGGCCCGTCGAGCTGGCGCGCCCTCCAGCCGGCCGGCAGGGCCCTGAGCCAGGCAGCCGGCAGCTCCTGGGCCGTGAGCGCCAGCACCGCGGCCTGGGGCTCAGCCCGGCAGCCGGCGAGCAGCCAGGGGGCCGCCGCCGCGCCCACTCCAAGGCGCAACAGCTGGCGGCGGGAGAGAGACTCCGGTGAGCAGGCCATCGACCGACCGTAGGAGCCGGCCCCCCTGCCCCTGCAGCCGGTCAGACCCCGAGCAGCTGGCGGCAGGCCAGATCACAGGCCTCGGCCAGGGCCTCCGGGCGATGGCCCAGGCGCTCCCAGAGCACGGCCAGGCCACCGGCGCCCACGCCCTCCTTCACGTAGCCCCGCTCGTAGTCGCGCAGGGCAGTGCTGCTGCAGGCCGAGAAGCGCAACCTCGCCCTGGCCAGCTGGGGCAGCACCTGCCAGCGCTCCCCCACCCGTCGCAGCAGCAGGGCCAGGTTGCTGCCGGGCTCATCGGCCACCCAGGCGGTGGTGGCCAGCGTGATCCGGGCCGCCAGAGCCTGCCGCTCACGCGGACCGGCCAGGGCCAGCACCAAGGCCAGCACGGCCGCCATCTGGCTGCCGCCGGCCAGCAGCACCGTGCCGCCGCGGCGGGCCAGGGCGAGGCTCAGGCCCGCCGCCAACGGCTGCATCGGATCCCCCACCGCAGCCAGCACCGCCACGGGATCGACTTCGCCACCGGCCCCGTCTGGAGCAGCCCCGTCACCTGGCGCACCGGCATCCGCGAGGGCGGCCCGGGCCAGGCCCAGCCGCACCAACCGTGCCTTGAGGGCATGGTCGCTGTGGAGCAGGCTGCCACTCACCAGCCCATCGGCAGCCACCCCCAGCCCCCGCAGCACGCCGAGGGCCGTGGTGGTGCCACCGGGCACACACTCCGCCAGCAGCAGGGGGCAGTCGGGTGCACTGCGCTCCCCCCAGCGGTGGCCCCGCTCCAGCAACGCCCGCACCCGCTGGGCCGGCAGCGCCCTGCCACTGCTGACACAGCGGGCTGGCCCCGCCCCCTCCAGGGCCGGCAGGCGCAGGTGCGGCACGGCGGGGGCCACGGCGCAGCCCAGGTCCACCACCTGCAGGCGCTCCAGCAGCCCCAGGCGCTCCAGCACCACCCGGCTGATCAGGGCAGGGCTCACCCCCGCCGGCAGGGGCGGCAGGGCGTGGGGACGGGGCCCGAGCGGTCCATGCACCAGCAACTCAGCATCGGCGGCCGCCGTGGCGCGCCGGGAGGCGGGGGTGGCGCCGGCGGCGGAGATCCCCTCCACCGCGGCCGTGGCCGTGGCCGCCAGCAGAAGCAAGGGGCGGGTGCAGCCCCAGGCGAGGGCCGCCGCCGGCGGGGCCGGCATGGTCAGAGGGGGTCGAGGGCCACCAGGGCCCTCAGAGCCGCGGGCGGTTCACTGATGGGGGCCTGCAGGCGCGGAAAGATCCAGTAGGCCACGGCGTGCAGGGCGAGCACCACGATGGCGTTCTGCACCAGCACCAGCAGCAGGGCCGCCACCTGAACCTGGGCCAGGTCGATGGCGGACACCAGGTCCACCAGCCCCGCCAGCCGCTCCAGCAGCCCGGCCGCCGCCGTGGTGATCACCACCCAGAGATTTTCCCCCACGAGCAGGGAGAGCACCGCCACCCGCACCAGGAAGCCGGCCGCGCCGATCAGGCTGCCCACCGACCAGCTGAGCCACCAGTTCAGCTTGCGCCGCCAGCACCAGCCCAGCCAGAGGGCCAGCAGGCCATAGGGGAAGAGCAGCAGGGGGCCGCGGATCGGCCCCATCAGGGCCACCGCCAGCAGGCAGGCCACCGCCTGCCCCTCCACGGCGCAGCGCCAGCCGTGGCGCAGCTGCAGCAGGGCCAGGGGCAGGGGCAGGGCCAGCCGGAACAGGGGACTGCCCACCGGCAGGTAGTAGAGCGCCAGCCAGAGCAGCCCGGTGGCGGCGGCCAGGTAGGCGGTGTCCATCAGCTGGCGGGCCTGGCGGCGGCTGAGGCTGCGGTTGACGGGCCGAGGATCCATCAGCGGGTCGTCGGAGCCGCAGGCGCCGCGGGGGGCGAAGGGCTTGGGGCAGGTGCGGGAGTCGATGTGGGAGCTGGGGCAGCGGCACTGCCGGAAGAGGGCACCCGCTCGATCATCTCCACCTCGAAGGGCACGCCGGCCGCCCGCAGGGCCTCGGTGAGGGCCTCGGCGGGCGCGGCCGGATCGGCACCGGCCAGCTTCAGGGTGATCCGGTAGGGAGCGGGGGACAGCACGGGTGCCCGAGGGGGGGCTGCCCCAGGCTGAGCGTTTGGTTGAGCCGCCGTCGGGGCCGGGGCCCCGCCGGGCGGGGTTGCAGCGCCAGGTGCCGCGCTCGGGGACCCCGGGGTCGCCGCTGGTGTGGCCGCGTCCGTGGCAGCTGGGGCACCATCGCCGGGCGCGGCAGGGCCTGGGGCCGAGAAACTGCGCGAGAGCTGCTCCCCCAGGGGCGTACCACTGCACCCGCCCATCAGCAGCCCAGTGAAGCCGGCGAGCAGGAGCAGCCCCCAGCGACGGCCATCGGGGCAGGGCCCCAGCATCAACTCTCCGCCGCTTTGATCACCCGCACGGCACTGGCCCGCAGCCGGCCGGTCTTGGTGGTGGCCGGGGGCTTTTTGGCGGCAGGTGGTTGGCTCTTGGCCGCCTTGGCAGCTGTGGTCTTGGCTGTCTTGGCGGATGCGGAGCTCTTGCCTGGGGCTGTCTTGCCCGCGGAGGCCTTGCCCTTGGCGGCCTTGCCAGTGGCGGCCTTGGCCGCCAGCAGCTCGATCGCCTGCTCCAGGGTGATGGTGTCGGCCGTGGTGCCCTCCGGCAGGGAGGCGTTCACCTTGCCCTGCTTCACGTACAGGCCGTAGGGACCATCAAAGAGCTGCACGGGTTCCTCGCTGCCCTCGGGCAGCCCGAGCTGCTTGAGGGCGGTGCGGCCGCCGCGGCCGCGCTTGGGCATCGCCAGCAGTTCCACGGCGCGACTGAGGGGCACCGTGAGCACGTCGTCCTCCGCCTTGAGCGAGCGGTAGTCCTTCTCGCCCTTGCCCTTGTGGTGCACCACATAGGGCCCGAAGCGGCCCAGGCCGGCCTCCACCCGTCCCCCCTCGGGGTGGTCGCCGAGGGCCCGGGGCAGGCGCAGCAGCCCCAGGGCATCGGCGAGGCTGAGCTCCTCGGGCTTCTGGCCCTTGGGCAGGGAGGCGCGCTTGGGTTTGGGAACGGCCTCACTCACCTGGCCGCGCTGCACGTAGGGGCCGTACTGACCGAACAGCAGATACACCTGCTCACCCGTCTCGGGATCCTCGCCCAGGGACTCGGGACCTTCCGCCTTCTGGCGCAGCAGCAGCTCGGCCTTGTCGGCATCGAGATCGGCGGGGGTGATCTCCAGGGGCAGGGTGGCCTTGAGCAGCTCCTCGGTGCCGTCCTCGGCCACCCGCTTGGTTTCCAGGTAGGCCCCGAAGCGGCCGATCCGCACCACGCAGGGCAGCCCCTCCAGCGACACGGTGCGGGAGACGCCGGGGTCGATGTCGCCCTCGCGCTGCTGCACCTGGGTTTCGAGACCCTTCTCGCCCCTGTAGAAGGCCTCGAGGTAGGGCAGCCAGGCCACCTGGCCGTGGGAGATCTCGTCGAGGCTCTGCTCCATCCGGGCGGTGAAGCTGGTGTCCACCAGGTCGGGGAAGTGCTCCTCCAGCAGGGCCGTCACCGCGAAGGCCGTGAAGCTCGGGGTGAGGGAGTTGTTCAGGAGCGTGGCGTAACCCCGATCCACGATCGTGCCGATGATCGAGGCGTAGGTGGAAGGGCGGCCGATGCCCTCCTTCTCCAACATCTTCACCAGGGCCGCCTCGCTGTAGCGCGCCGGTGGCTGGGTCTGGTGGCCGAGGGCCTCCACCCCCTGGCAGGCCGGAGCATCGCCCACCGCCAGGGCGGGCAACAGCACCTCCTGGCCCTCCAGGGCCGCATCGGGGTCGTCGCTGCCCTCCACGTAAGCGCGGAAGAAGCCGGGGAAATCGATCCGCTTGCCGCTGGCCCGGAAGCGCGCCGTGCCGAGGCTGCCGCCCTCCACCTCGAGATCCACGGCCAGCATCGTGAGCCTGGCCTCGGCCATCTGGCTGGCCACCGTGCGCTTCCAGATCAGTTCATAGAGGGCCAGATCCCTCCCGTCCAGGCGGGTGTCGGCTGGGTCGCGGAAGCTCTCCCCCGCCGGTCGGATCGCCTCGTGGGCCTCCTGGGCATTGCGGGCCTTGGTGGAGAACTGCCGCGCTGAGGGGCTCAGGTAGTTCTGCCCGTACTTAGCAGCCACGCAGCTGCGGGCCGCCTGAATCGCCTGGTCACTGAGGTGCACCGAGTCGGTGCGCATGTAGGTGATGAAACCACGCTCGTAGAGCCCCTGGGCGGCGCGCATCGTCTCGCGGGCCGAGAGCCGCAGCTTGCGGTTGGCTTCCTGCTGCAGGGTGCTGGTGGTGAACGGCGCCACCGGCTTGCGCACGCTGGGCTTGGCCTCCACCTGCGCCACCGACCAGGCTCCGCTCTGCACGGCGGCCTGAAGGCTGCGGGCCTCGTCCTCGGCCAGCAGCCGCACTCTGCTGCCGGCCTTGAGGGCACCGGTGGTCTCGTCGAAATCGGAGCCGCCAGCGATGCGCTCGCCCTTCAGGTGGCTGAGTTTGGCTTCGAAGCGGCCACCGGCCTGGTCCAGCTGGGCCTTGAGGTCCCAGTAGCTGCCGCTGTGGAAGGCCCGGCGGGCCCGCTCGCGCTGCACCAGCAGGCGCACCGCCACCGACTGCACCCGGCCCGCCGACAGCCCCCAGGCCACCTTCTTCCAGAGCAGGGGCGAGAGGGTGTAGCCCACCAGACGATCGAGGATCCGGCGCGTCTCCTGGGCGTGCACCAGCTCCATGTCGAGCTCCCGGGTGTCGTCGAGGGCGCGACCGATGGCGGCCTTGGTGATCTCGTGGAACACCATCCGCTTGACGGGAACCTTGGGCTGTAGCAGCTGCAACAGGTGCCAGCTGATGCTCTCCCCTTCCCGGTCCTCGTCCGTGGCCAGCAGCAGCTGGTCGGCACCCTTGAGGGCATCCTTGAGCTCCTTCACCACCTTCTTCTTGTCCTTCGGCACCACATAGAGCGGCTCGAAGTTGCTGGCGGTGTTCACGCCCAGGTTCGCCCACTTCTCACCCTTGTGAGCGGCAGGGATCTCACTGGCGTTGTTGGGCAGGTCCCGCACGTGCCCCATGGAGGCCTCCACGCGGAAGTCCTTGGGCAGGAATCCACGGATGGTGCGGGCCTTGGTGGGGCTCTCAACGATGACGAGGGTGTGACCCACAGACAGGCGAACGACCTCCCCCCTCTTTATCGCATCGGCGGCCGGCACCGCATCCCGCCGCTGAGGGAACCGGTGCAACGCCGCTACAGTTCCGGCACCAAATCTGGCCGCATCACCCCCGTGATCTCCCTGCTCGGTGCTCTCCCAGCCGTGGCCGCTGCCACGCTCGCAGAGGCGGCCCAACCCGCCACCCAGGCCATCGGGGCGGGGTTAGGCAGTGGCGGGCTCAGCCTCCAGCTCAATGCCGGCGCCATCGCCCCTGAGGTGGCCGTGCTGCTGGCCCTGATCGCCTGTCTGCTGGTGGATCTGGCCGGAGAGCAGGCCGCCAGCCGCTGGGTGCCTCCCCTCTGCTACGCGGGCCTCGGCGGGGCCCTGGTGCTGCTGGCCCTGCAGTGGAACACCCCATTGCTGGAGCCCTCCTTCCTCGGCTCCTTCCTCGCCGACAATCTGGCCATCGCCTTCCGCGGCGTGGTGGCGGCTTCCACCTTGATCTCGCTGCTGTTGAGCTGGCGCTACGTCGAGCGCAGCGGTACGCCGGTAGGCGAATACGCCGCCATTCTCCTGGCAGCCACCCTGGGCGCCATGTTCCTGTGCGGGGCCACCGATCTGGTGAGCATCTTCATCTCGCTGGAAACGCTCTCGGTGTCGAGCTATCTGCTGGCGGGCTACATGAAGCGCGACGCCCGCAGCTCCGAGGCGGCGCTCAAATACCTGCTGGTGGGTTCTGCCGCCGCGGCGGTGTTCCTCTACGGAGCCTCCCTGCTCTACGGCCTCACCGGTGGTGCCACCGGACTGGATGCTGTTGCCCTGGCCCTGCAGACCAGCGCTTCGCCGGTGACTGCCCTGGCCCTGGTGTTCGTGCTGGCCACCGTGGCCTTCAAGATCGCCGCCGTGCCCTTCCACCAGTGGACTCCGGATGTCTATGAGGGCTCGCCCACGCCTGTGGTGGCGTTCCTCTCGGTGGGTTCCAAGGCGGCAGGATTCGCCCTGGCCGTTCGCATCCTGGTGGGCTGCTTCGAGAGCTTCGATGCCCAGTGGAAGCTGCTGTTCACCGTGCTGGCCATCCTCAGCATGGTGCTGGGCAATGTGGTGGCCCTGGCCCAGACCTCCATGAAGCGGATGCTGGCCTACAGCTCGATCGGCCAGGCCGGCTTCGTGATGATCGGTCTGGTCTGCGGCACCGAAGACGGCTTCGCCGCCATGGTGCTGTACATGGCCGCCTACCTGTTCATGAACCTGGGGGCGTTCGCCTGCATCATCCTGTTCTCGCTGCGCACCGGCAGCGACCGTATTGCCGACTACGCAGGCCTTTATCAGAAAGACCCGCTGATCACCCTGGGCCTCAGCCTCTGCCTGCTTTCCCTGGGTGGTATTCCGCCGATGCTGGGCTTCTTCGGCAAGATCTATCTCTTCTTCGCCGGTTGGGCTGATCAGCAATATCTTTTGGTGGTCGTGGGCCTGGTCACCTCCGTTGTCTCGATCTACTACTACATCTCCGTGATCAAGATGATGGTGGTGAAAGAGCCCCAGGAAGCTTCTGATGTGGTGAAGGCCTACCCGGAAATCTCCTGGTCCATTGCCGGCATGCCGGAGCTGCGCACGGCGCTGGTGGGCTGTGTGATCGTGACGGCGGTGGGGGGGGTGCTCTCCAGCCCACTGTTCACATGGGCCAGCGAGGCTGTGGTGGGCACGCCGATCCTGCAGCAGGCCATCGCCAGCGCCACGGCGCCTCCCATCGGTTGATGCCGTGACCGTGCCCGTTGCCCAACTCGAGGCCGTGGAGAAGATCTACGGCTCAGGTGACACGGAGGTGCGGGCCCTCGATGGCCTCAGCCTCACCGTCAACCGGGGCGACTATCTGGCCGTGATGGGGGCCTCGGGTTCGGGTAAGAGCACGGCGATGAACATCCTGGGCTGTCTGGATCGGCCCAGTGCCGGCAGCTACCGGCTCAACGGCACCCTGGTGAACCAGCTCAACGACGACCAGCTGGCCGATCTCCGCAACCGCGATCTGGGGTTCGTGTTCCAGCAGTTCCACCTGCTGCCCCAGCTCTCGGCCCTGGACAATGTGATGCTGCCGATGGTGTACGCCGGCGTGGCGGCCCCAGAACGGCGGCGGCGCTCCGCGGAGGCCCTAGGGAGGGTGGGGCTGGCCGACCGCCTGCAGAACAAGCCCAACCAGCTCTCCGGCGGCCAGCAGCAGCGAGTGGCGATCGCCCGGGCGATCATCAACCAACCCGCCCTGCTGCTGGCCGATGAACCCACGGGCGCCCTCGATTCCCGCACCACCGAGGAGGTGCTGGCCATCTTTGATGAACTGCACCGCGGCGGCATGACGGTGGTGATGGTGACCCATGAAGACGACGTGGCTGCCCGCGCCGACCGGGTGGTCCATTTCCGCGATGGCCGGATCACCGAGACAACCACCCAGGCGCCGGCCCTGGCCGCCCGCTAGCCCGCCCGTGGGGCAGGGGCCAGGGGCGCGATGGGCCGCTCCAGGGTCTGCAGCAGCTGGCCCATCAACAGGGCGATGGCATCACTGCCGCCAGCCCCCTGGCCGGGGTCGAGATCGCCGGGATCGACCGCCATCCAGCCGCCATCGCCCGGCAGCCGCAACTCGAAATGCAGGTGGGGACCGGTGCTGAGGCCCGTGCTGCCCACCCGGCCGATCACCTCACCCTGGCGCACCCGGTCGCCGGGCTTCACGTACAGCTCGCTGAGGTGACCGTAGAGCGTGCGCCGTCTGGGCCGATCGTGCTCGATCTCGATGGCCAGCCCGTAGCCCCCTGCCACGCCGCTGCTGATCACCTGGCCACTGAGGGCGGCCACCACGGGGGTGCCCTCCGGTGCCGCCAGGTCGCGGCCGGCATGCATCAGCCAGCTGCCAAGCACGGGGTGCATGCGGAAGCCGAAGCCGCTGCTGGTGAAGGCCTCCCCGATCAGGGGAAACAGCAGGCGGCGGTTGCCGTTGCCGCCGATCGGCGAGGGGCGGGGCGTGACCGCGAACACATCGGCAAGGCGGAAGCCGCCGCCACCGCCGGCCAGCAAGGCTGCCACGGGAACGGTGAGCGGTGTGGTGAGCGGGGCGCCGGCGATCAGCTGTTGCCCAGGGCCGACCATGCCGTTCTCGGCGCCGCCGAGGAGACCACCAGGGTCCGAGCTGGCGCTGCCAGGGCGGCCCCAGCCCCGCACCACCACACCCCGGCGGCACTCCTGGGTCGAGAGGGCGCCGCTGCTGCAGGCCTGGACATTCGCCGGGCTGTTGAAGGGGATGGCGCGGCTGCCGGAGCGCACCCGGTCCCGCTCCGCCTGGGTGACAACGCCGTCGCGCACCAGGGCATCGAGGGAGCTGTCGAAGCTGGCCGGTGGCCGGGAGTCCCGGGCTGAGGCAGGGGGCACGGAGCGGGGGGCAGGGACTGCGGCAGCGGGCGGGCGCCGGGGGCGCAACGGTTGCCCGGCTCGAGGGTCAGCGCCGGCAGCAGCAGGGGCAGAAGCCTCGGCGGCCGTGGAGGCCTGGGGCGGCGGCACCGGCGCTGGCGCATCGGCGGGGGGGCGCTCCTGGGCAACCCCCAGGCCCACCAGCCCGATCAGGGTCCCACCCGTCACCAGGGCGGCGGGAAGGAGATGGAGGTGGAACAGTCGTGCCATGGAGCGGATCAGAGCAGGCAGTGGAGGGAGCGTCAGCGCAGGCGTTGGGGATGCCAGGGCATCAGGGAGGCCCCATTCTCACCCGTGAACCGACGAGATGCCGCTGCCCATGCTGTTGCGGGGGCGACAGGCTCAGAAGCTGCGGCTGAGCCAGGTGCGGGCCGCACCCCTCTGCAGCCGCAGGCGGCCATCCAGCTCCAGACCGGCCACCTGCCACCGCTCCTCCCCCACCAGCACCCCTTGGGGCGGCTGCCAGAGCCGCTGTTCGGCCTGGAACCGCACCAGTTCCCCGGCACCTGTCTGGGCAATGGCCCAGCTGAGGGCGCTCCACACCCTGGCCTCCAGTCGCCTGGGGCAGGCCTGGGGATGCCAGCGGCCGGCGCCTGGGCCCAGACGCCCCCCTGGCCGGGCCAGGGCCTGAGCCACCGAGACCGCCCCGGGCGGCACCCGGTTGGTGCCGTTGAGACCGATGCCGACCTGGGCCCAGAGCAGGCGCCCCCCCCGCCAGCGCTGGCGCGGCAGCAGGCCCGCCAGCTTGCGGCCGTGCACCAGCAGGTCGTTCGGCCACTTGATCCGCACCGGCAGACCCAGGGCTTCCAGCTCTCTGGTCAGGCCCACGGCCAGAGCCATGGGCAGGCTGGCTTGGGCCTCCCCAGGCCAGGGGAAGGCGGCACTGAGCCACAGTCCGCCAGCGGGAGCACTCCAGGGCCGCCCCCTCTGCCCCCGGCCGTGGCGCTGCCGCCGGGCCAGCACCGCTCGGCACGGATCGGGGCCCTGGGGGCCGGGGGGGCTGTGGCGCAGCCAGCGATCCAGCTCCCACTCGGTGCTGGCGCACACGGGCAACCGCCGGATCTGCCAACCGCTCACCGGGGCGCCCCGGCGGCCAGCCAGGTGCCGATGCGGGCGGCGCCCTGCTGCAGCTGTTCCGTGGGGTGGACCAGGGCCAGGCGGACCCAGCCCTCGCCGCCGGGGCCAAAGCCGTTGCCGGGGGTGAGGGCCACCCCGGTGGCCTGCAGCAGGGCGGCACAGAAGGCTTCGGAGCCCTCGCCGTGCTGGCCCTGCCATTGGGGCGGCAGGGCCAGCCAGAGGTAAAGGGCCATACTCGGGCGCCGCACCGGCCAGCCCACCTCCTCCAGGGCCACGGCCATCTGATCGCGCCGCTGCCGGTAGGTCCGGCCCAGCTGGGCCGGCCAGTGGGGGGCCTGCTCCAGGGCCGCAATCGCCCCGGCCTGCAGGGCGAGGGACTGGTTGAAATCCACGACCCCCTTGAGCTGCCTCAGGGCGGTGATCAGCCACTCGGCGCCGATGGCGAAGGCCAGCCTGAACCCCCCCAGGCACCAGCTCTTGGAAAGGGAGAAGAACTCGATGCCATGGCTGCGCCAACCCGGGTGGCGCAGCAGGGCCGGGGCCTCACCCTCGAGGGCCAGGTCCACGTAGGGGTTGTCATGGGCCAGCACCACGTCATGGCGCAGGGCCTTGTGCATGGCGGCATCCACCCAGGCCTGCTCCCCGGTGGTGGCAGTGGGGTTGTGGGGGAACCCCAGCACCATCAGCTTGAGGGCCTCCCACTCGGCGAGGGACACCCGCTCGAAGTCCGGCCGCCAGCCGCTGGCCGCATCGAGGCGCAACAGCTGGGGCCGGGCGGAGGCCAGCTGCAGGCCCCCCAGGTGGGAGGGGTAGTAGGGGTCGAGCAGCAGGGCGGCATCGCCCGGATTCAATACCGCCAGCGGCAGGTGGGCCGTGCCCTCCTGGGACCCCACCAGCAGGAGTACTTCGCGCTGCGGATCGACGGCCACTCCGAAGCGCCGCTGGGCCCAGGCCGCCGCGGCCTCCCGGAAGGGCAGCGTGGCGTTGTGGAGGCAGTAGGCCGCACTCGAGGGGGCATCCAGGGCGCGCGCCATCGCCGCGAGCGCCTCGGGCGGTGGCAGCAGATCTGTGGAGCCCAGGGAGAGATCGAGCAGGGGGGCCAGGCCGCTGTCGGCAGCGGCGGCCCGCAGGCTGTAGGCGCTCTTGCGGCGATCGTTGCGGGCGAAGACGCCACTGCCCAGCTGGGCCAGGCGCTCAGAGATGGGCATCCAGGAAGGCCTTGAGCTGGGCCTTGGCCATGGCGCCCTCATGGCGAGCCACCGGGGCTCCGGCCTTGAACAGCACCAGGGTGGGCAGGCCCTGCACCTGCAGGCGGTCGCGGCTCTCGGGGTTGGGATCGGCCTCGAGCTTGCCCACCTTGAGGCGCCCGGCGTAGTCGCTGGCAGCCCAGTCCATCAGCGGCGCCATCAGTCGACAGGGGCCACACCACTGGGCCCAGACATCCACCAGCACAGCGTCGCTGCAGGCGGTCACCTCAGCCTCGAAGTTGGCGTCGGTGAGATGGACGACGGACACGGCAGCAGACACGGCAACAGCAGGGGGGAGGAGCTCAAGGTAAGGGCACGCCTGCCGCCGACCAGGCCCATGGCCGGCAGGGCAGAAGAGCAGCGATTCAGAGCTTGTCGATCGAGCGCTTGAGCTCTTCGAGTTCGGCATCCACCTCGGCCACCTTCACCGGCTCCAGCTGGGGCACGGGATCGGAGTCCTTGGGCAGGGCCAGTGGGGCGGGGCCGGCGGCGCCGGAAAGCCGGTTCTTGAGGGCGGCGAGTTCGTCGTCCACATCGCTGCTCTCCAGCGCAGCGAACTGGCTCTCGAGGTCAGCACCGGCCAGCTCGGCCGCCGCCTGGCTGCGGGCCTCCAGGTTCTGCACCTTTTCCTCCATGCGCTCAAAGGCGGCCATCGAGGAGTTGGTGCCGAGGTTGCCCACGGCGCTCTGGAGCTGCTCCTGGGCCTGGGCGGCCTGGGCCCGGGCCTTGAGCATGTCCTTCTTGGTCTTGGCCTCGGCGATCTTGGCCTCCAGGGACACCAGGCTCTTCTTGAGCGCGTCCACCTGGCCGGCCTGGCTCTTGAGCTGGGTGGTGAGGGCGGTGGCGGTGTCGTCGTAGGTCTTGCGGCGAGTCAGGGCCTCGCGGGCGAGGTCGTCCTCCCCCTTCTGCAGGGCCAGTTCGGCGCGCTGGTACCAGGTCTTGGACTGGCTCTCTGCCTGTTCGGCCTGGTTGGCGATCCGCTTCTGGCTGGCAATGGCCGTGGCCACCGCCTGGCGGAGCTTGATCAGGTCGGACTGCATGTCCGCGACGGACTGATCGAGGATCTTGGAGGGATCCTCCATGCTGCCGATCGCCGCATTGGCGTTGGCACGGAGCAGTCGGCTGAGGCGGTCAAAAAAGCCCATGGCGCAGCTGGGGGCAAGGCCAGAGGCTAACCATGAACCTCACCAGCGTCTGATCGGAGCAGCACCATCGCGCTCAGGACTCAGAATGGGAGCAGGATCTGGTGGGCGCCATGGCAGGGTCGCAGCGACAGCGGGGCCGCGGCACAGCCCCGGCCATGGGTCAGCGCCGCATCGGCAGCATCACGGTGATGGTGCCGGCCAGACACCCGCCGGCCACGGCCCTGGCCCAGTGCCTCGACACCCTGCAGCAGCAGTGGCAGCGCCAGGGCAACCTGGGGGCCCTGTGGCAGCGCTGGCCGACCCTGGCCGGTCCCCAGCTGGCCCCCCACTGCCGCCCCCTGCGCCTGCAGGGCTCCGTGCTCACGGTGGGAGCCGCCCCCGGCCCCTGGCTCCAGGCCCTTCAGTACAACCGCCACCAGCTGCTCGGCAGCCTGCGGGCCGCCGGCTTTGCCGTGCGGGAGGTGCGCGTCACCCAGCACCATCCAGCCATCAAACCTGAGCTGGGCGCTGAGGAGACGGCAGGCACCTGGGCCCTCCATCCCAGTCGGGTGGACGTGCACGGCATGGCCTCCTGCCCCGCCTGCCACTGCCCTGCCCCAGCCGGCGAGATGGCCCGCTGGGGCAGCTGCAGCTTCTGCCGCCGTCAGGTCCTCGCCGACAGCCCCGCTGGCACAAGCGCTCAGTAGCGCTCGGGCCGCGGGGCCTGCCAGTCCGGCCCCAGGCCGGCGGCGCGCAGCTGCGCGGCACGGCGCTCCAGGCGCTGGCGATCCAGGCGCCAGAGCCGATAGATCCCGGAGGAGGCCAGCACCTCGGGCTGCAGATCGCGCCAGTGGGGCCGCTCGGCCGTTTCGGCATCGATCACCAGCAGCAGCGTGGGCTGCTGCTCGACCCCACTCGGCTCCTGGCCCCGGCGGCGCTCCCGCGCCAGGCGATCGGCCAGGTTCACCAGCCCCGAGGCAGGGGCTCCCTCGTAGATCACCACGCGACGGCTGTAGTAGTGCAGCGAGGGTTTCAACATGCCCACCATGGCCAGGGGCTGGGCGCGCTCCTGGTGCTGCCCCACGGCCCTGGCCATGGCCCGCACCGGCAGGCCCCGCAGCCGGTCCCCCAGCTGCCAGCTGGGCAGCAGCACCAGGGGCACGAACAGCAGCAGCGGCCCCTGCAGCGCCGCCAGCCCCAGCAGCGGCTGACGCCGCCACCACAGCAGCGCCCCTCCCAAGGCGGCGGCGCCGTAGCAGCCGGCGGCGAGGGCCAGCAGGCGCGAATCCAGCAGCTCCTGGGGGAGCGATGGCATCTCCGGCGTGATCACCAGGGGCAACCACAGCGGGGCGGCGGCGAAAACAAGGGCCATCCCCAGGCTCAGCAGCACCGTGGTGGCTGCAGCGCAACCCCAGCCCCAGCGCGTCGCCTGGGCCCGCTGGGCCGCCAGGGCCACCAGCACCCCGGCCGCCGGCGTGGCGGGCAGCCAGTAACTGGGCAGTTTGGTGGCCGCCAGGGTGAAGAACAGCAGCACCGCCAGCAGCCAGCAGGCGCTGTAGCGCTGCAGCGACAGGGCCGGCGGCAGCGACGCCACAGGAACCCGGCGCCAGCGCCAGGGCCCGGGGCCCCTGAGGCCCTGCAGCAGGCCCAGCAGCAGCACGGGGCTCCAGGGCAGGCTGGCCAGCAGCAGCACCGGCCCGAAAAACCACCAGGGCTGGGAGTGGTTGTTCACCGCAGCCGTGAAGCGCTGCAGGTTGTGGTAGCCGAAGAAGCTGCGCCAGAACGGCTCCCCCTCCACCGCCAGGGCCAGGCCATACCAGGGCAGGCTCAGGGCCGCCGTGATCGCCAGGCCCGGCAGCGGCCGCAGCCGGCACCAGAGCCGCGCCAGGTCACCCTGCAGCCAGCCGAACAGCAGCTGGGTGAGGCCAAGCAACAGCACCGCCACCGGCCCCTTGGTCAGCACCGCCAGGCCCAGCCAGAGCCATCCCCACCACCAGCCGCGGCCGCCAGCGGCATAGCAGCGCCAGCAGAGCAGCAGGCTGAGGCCCAGGCAACCGGAAAAGAGGCCGTCGCTCACTGCAATCCGCCCCCACAGCAGCACCAGGGGCGAGAGGGCGAAGGCCACGGCCGCCGTCAGGGCGGCCAGGGCGGCACGGCGGCCGTGCTGGGGCCAGCGCAGCAGGGTGTCCGCCAGGGCCAGCATCAGCCCGATCGAGGCCAGGGCTGAGGGCAGCCTGGCCGCCCAGCTGCCCAGGGGGTTCCACCACCCCTGGCCGGGGAGGGCATAGACCAGGCCCATCCCCCAGTACACCAGAGGCGGCTTGTCGTAGCGGGGCAGACCGTTGACCCACGGAATCAGCCAGTCACCGCCCTCGGCCATCGCCCGGGCCGAGGCGGCAAACAGCGGTGGCGTCTCATCCACCAGGCCACTGGCCCCCAGCTGCCACAGGAACAGCACCATCCCCAGGCCAAGGCAGAGCAGCAGCAGCCGGCGACGCTGGGGAGTGGGAACCGGAGCAGGGGTCACTGGGCCCAGGAGGCTGGGGCGACCCTATCTGCGCCCCTCGGGGGCTCCACCCCCTTCCAGCCTCTCCTCCCCCAGCACCTCCTCCAGCCAGGCCTCGATCCGCTCGGCGAACACGGCCCGGGAACAGTGGCGCTCCACCCAGCGACGGCAAGCCGCCCGCTCCACCCCCAGCGCCCGCTCGGTGGCCAGGGCCAGGGCTGCCCGGTCATCGGCCGCCGCCAGGGCGCCGTTGAGCCCCTCCTGCACCAGTTCCCCCGGGCCGCCCCGGGCGTAGGCCGCCACCGGCACCCCACAGGCCATGGCCTCCACCACCACGTTGCCGAAAGCCTCGTTCCACTTCGGGGTGTTGAGCACCACCGCGCAGCGCCCCAGCTCGGCCTGCAGCTGCTCGGTGGGCAGAAAACCACGCCACTGCAGCGTGCCGGGGGGCACGGAGCTCTCCACCCAACGGGCATAGGCCGGATCCTGGGGCAGGCCCCACACCGCCAGGGGCATCTGCAGCTGGGCCGCCACGGCCGCCGCATCCTCGAGGCCCTTCTCGGGCGCGATGCGGCCGGCCCAGCCCAGCAGGCGCTGCGGCTGGGGATTGAAGCGGTATTGATCGAGGTCGAAGCCGTTGCCCACCAGCCGTGGCGGTCCGGGCAGGCTGAAATCGGCGGCCTGGGCAGCGGTGTGGAAGGCGAAGCGCCCTGGCTGCCGGGACGCCACCTCGGCGATCACCGCATCCATCGCCTCGCCCACGGATCCCATGCTGATCAGGTGGACCAGGGGCGTGGGTACGTGGGGCGTGAGCCAGAGCGGCAGCCAGTCGTAGGCGAGGTTGAGGATCAGATCGGCGCGATGCTGGTGGCTCAGGGCCCGCCGCCAGAGCCGGGGCAGCAGGCCATCGGCGGGGATCAGCACCGGGCTGAGGCGCTCCTGGTGCTGGCAGCTGGGCTGGGCCTCGCCCCGCTCCAGCCAGAGCTCAGCGCCGCCACAGCTGGGCGGCAGCCGGGAGCCCTCGGCGGCCAGCACCATCACCTGATGGCCACGTTGCAACAGCCCCGCCACCAGGGAGAGGGCCGTGAGCTCCACGCCGCCACCGGCGCCGCTGCCCAGGGGCCCCACGGGGGTGTTCACCACCAGGAGCCGCATCAGAGCGGTCCTCCCCAGAGCTGCTGGCGGCGGTTGATCAGCAGCACCGACACCATCGCCAGGCCGGCCCCCAGCCACTGCAGCGGGGACAGCCGCTCCTGCAGCCACACCACGCCACAGAGCACGGCAAACACGGGGGTGAGGAAGGTGAGGGCGGTGAAGCCGGTGAGGTCACCGCTGCTCGCAAACCAGAAGAACAATCCGTAGGCCAGAGCACTGCCCAGCAGGCTGGCGTAGGCCATCAGACCCCACTGCAGCGACGACCAGGCCGGCAGCCAGGGGCCACCCGATGCCAGCAGCGGTCCCCCGTGGAGCGCCAGCAGGGGCACCCCCCCCAGCAGCATGTGCCAGCCGGTGACCGCCACCGGGTCGCTGTGGCGCACCGCATAGCGGCAGAGCACCGTGCCCACCGCCATCGCCACCGCCGCGCCCAGCATCCAGAGCTCGCCATGGCTCCAGGCCCGCTGATCCAGCACCAGGGGCCCTTCCAGCCACCAGTGGCGCAGCACGGCGGCCGGCAGGCCTAGGCAGAGGATGCCCAGCAGCCCCAGCACCAGCCCCAGCCAGCCCACCGGGTTGATCGCCTCGCCGAACAGACTGCGGGCCATCAGGGCCACCAGCAGGGGCTGGGAATCGATCAGCACCGAGCCCAGCCCGGCCCCCGTCTGCACCAGGCCCCGGGCCAGCAGCCCCTGGAACAGGGCCCCGTCCACCAGGGCAAAGGCGAGCAGCCAGGGCCAGTCGGCGCGGTGAATGGCCAGGGGGCGGCCCAGCAGCCGGGCCGCCAGCAGCAGCAGCAGCCCGGCCGGCAGCAACCGCAGCGTGGCCACCAGCAGGGGGGCGGCGTCGCTGAGCAGGGGTCGCATCGCCGCCATGGCCGTGCCCCAGAGGGCAAAGGGCAACAGCATCAGCAACCAGCGCAGGGCCTGGGGCATGGGGGCGGTGTTCAAGGCCGGTGGGAGCTTCTTTTTAAGATCCGGCAACCACACAAGAGTTCCATGGTCTGGCCCTGGCGCCGCAAGACACGCCGCACCATGGCGCGAATCGCCATCGAAGGCCCCATTGGCGGGGGCACGCGCACCAGGGTGCTCAAGGCCCTGCGCCAGGTGGAGCAACGGGAGTGCCCGGCCCTGCTGCTGCGGATCGACAGTCCCGGCGGCACCGTGGGCGACAGCCAGGAGATCCACGCGGGCCTGCTGCGACTGCGTGAGAAGGGCTGCCGCGTGGTGGCCAGCTTCGGCAACATCTCCGCCTCCGGGGGCGTCTACATCGGCGTGGCGGCCGAAAAGATCGTGGCCAACCCAGGCAGCATCACCGGCTCGATCGGCGTGATCCTGCGGGGCAACAACCTCTCGAAACTGCTCGAGCGGATCGGCGTGAGCTTCGAAACGGTGAAGAGCGGCCTCTACAAGGACATCCTCTCGCCGGATCGGGCCCTGAGCGAGGCGGAACGGGAACTGCTGCAGAGCCTGATCGACTCCAGCTACCAGCAGTTCGTGGGGGCCGTGGCGGAAGGTCGCCAGCTCGAGACCGAGGCCGTGCGTGCCTTCGCCGATGGACGCGTGTTCAGTGGGGCCCAGGCCCTGGAGCTGGGTCTGGTGGATGTTCTGGGGGATGAGGAGGCGGCCCGCCGCCTGGCGGCCGAGCTGGCCGGGCTGGATGCGGAGAAGAGCCGCCCCATCACCTTCGGCACCCCGCCCAAGCGCTTCGCCGGCCTGATCCCCGGCCGCAGCCAGGTGGACCGGGTGCAGCAGCTGCTCAGCCTGGAGCTGGGCTGGTGCGGCCAGCCCCTGTGGCTGTTCCGCCCATGAGCGGCGGGCTGCAGCTGCGAGCCCTGCGAGGGGCCACCACCAGCCAGGCGAACACGGCGGCCGCGATCGATGAGGCCGTGGCCGAACTGATGCAGGCGCTGGTGGAGCGCAACGGTCTGGAAGGAGATCAGGTGCTCTCGGTGACCTTCTCGGTGACCACCGATCTCGACGCCTGCTTCCCCGCCGCGATCGCCCGGCGCCGGCCAGGCTGGGAGCATGTGGCCCTGCTCGATTGCCAGCAGATGGCGGTGGCGGGGGATCTGGAGCACTGCATCCGCCTGCTGGCCCACGCCTGGATGGATCCCGATCGCCAGCCGTGCCACCCCTATCTGCGGGGCGCGAGCCGGCTGCGTCCCGACCGCGCCAGCTAGCCCGCCGACCACCTCAGCCCGCAGCACCGCGTCTGCTCTGCTGGGATTGAAAGATTGATCGGAGCAGGCCCCATGGGTTTTCACCCACCACGCCGCCCCCTGGCCCTCACCCTGGCAGCGGGGCTCGGTACCGCCGCCTTCAGCGCCCTGAGCCTGCTGAGCCCTGCAGCCCTGCAGCCACCGGCCCTGGCCCAGGGCACCCCTGGCCTGCTGGAGTTCCGCTGGGAGAACAGCCGCGACTACCGCAAGCTCTATTTCTTCATGACCAACACCCAGCGCCTGCGGCGCTCGGAGTACTACCTGGTGCTGCGCCCGAAGGACCGCAAGACCGCGATCCTCAAGCTGAGCGTCACGATCCCCGACCACTTCGACGCCAAGATCGAACCCAGCCGGGTGAAACTCTGCAAGATGAGCAAGGGAGGCATGCTGTCGCGCACCCGTTGCCTGGAGACCATCCCCGCCACGATCGAGGTGGCCGAGAACGGCGGTGCCATCGAGATCTTCCCCGACACCCCGGTGTCGGACACCGACACGATCGGGGTGTACATGAACCTGTTCAATCCCTTCGATGTGGGGATGTACCAGTTCAACGCCCTGGCCCAGGCCCCCGGCGAGGTGCCGATTTCGGGCTACCTCGGCAGCTGGCTGATCCAGATCGATCCCCCCAGCAACTGAGCTGCTGCCAGGCACCGCAAGGTGGCCTGATAGCTTGACCCAACACCAGTAACCACGCGACGGAAGGAGCGATCAGAGAGCCATGACCAAGCGAACCCTGGGGGGCACAAGCCGCAAGCGCAAGCGCGTGTCTGGCTTCCGCGTGCGCATGCGCAGCCACACCGGCCGCCGCGTGATCCGCACCCGTCGCCGCCGCGGACGCTCCCGACTGGCCGTCTGAGGCTATGGCCCTGCCCCGCCGCCACAGGCTCAAGGGGCAGCGTGTCTTTGACGCCCTCTACCGCCGGGGCCGCCAGCTCCACAGCCCCCACCTCTCCCTGCGTTGGCATCCGGCCAAGGCGCCGCTGGAACCCAAGGCCGACCGCGGCCACGCCCTGAGTTCCTGGCGCTGCGGGGTGGTGATCAGCTCCAAGGTTCACAAGCGGGCCGTGCGGCGCAACCGCCTGCGCCGCCTGCTGCACAGCCACCTGGTCGGCCAGGAGCTCACCTCGCCCCAGGGTCCGGTGTGGCTGCTGCTCAGTCTCAAGCCTGGCAGTGCCGATCGCGGCGACGACGCCCTACTGGAAGAATGTGAGCAGCTTCTGCAACGAGCAGGTCTGAGACGATGAGCAAGCAGAGCCCCACCGAGATCCAGGAAACGGTGTTCTACGAAGGTGGCCCCGCCAAGGGCGACCTGATCACCAACTTGCTCTTCGGCCTCACCGTGATCGGCCTGCCCTTTGCCGTTGGGGCCCTGGTGCGCGCCCTGTGGCTGCGCTTCCGCATCACCAGCCGCCGCATCGAGATCAATGGCGGCTGGCTGGGCCGCGACCGCACCCAGGTGGTGTACAGCCAGATCCGGGAGGTGCGCAGCGTGCCCCGCGGCTTCGGCGCCTGGGGCGACATGGTGCTGGTGCTCAACGACGGCGCCAAGCTCGAAATGCGCTCCATGCCTCGCTTTCGCGAGCTGGAGGCCTACATCGAGGAGCGTCGTCAGGCCAGGCGTCCGGCCGCCCCCAAGGGCATGGCCGCCTGAAGCCCCGCCTGCTCAGGCACACTGAGCCACGCCCTCCCTCCACCCCCAGGCCCCCTCCGCTGTGATCGGCTACATCTCCGACAACCTGCTCCTCCCGATCCTCGATTTCTTCTACGGATTGGTGCCGAGCTACGGGCTGGCGATCATTGCCCTCACGGTGGTGATCCGGCTCGCCCTGTTTCCCCTCAGCGCCGGCTCGATCCGCAATGCCCGGCGCATGCGCATCGCCCAGCCGGTGATGCAGAAGCGCCAGGCCGAGATCAAGGCCCGCCACGCCAGCAACCCCCAGAAACAGCAGGAGGAGCTGGGCAAGTTGATGAAGGAGTTCGGCAGCCCCCTGGCGGGCTGTCTGCCCTTGCTGGTGCAGATGCCGATCCTGTTCGCCCTGTTCGCCACCCTGCGGGGCTCACCCTTCGCGGATGTGCCCTACACCGTGAACCTCAAGGTGCTGCCCGCCGACCAGGTCGCCACCATCGAGACCAAGCCCTTCAACACGGCCAGCCACTCGATCTTCGTCACCAGCACCAGCCATGTGCCCGTGATCGCCAGCCTCGAGGCCGGCAACAAGCTGGCGGTGGGCAGCAGCGAAACCGTGACGCTGCACACCAAGACCAACGAGAGCTTTGCCTCGGTTCTGGCCGGGGTGGACAACGGCGACGCCTTCCGGCCCACCTGGAGCGTCTCCAAGGGGGATGAGGTGGTGCGCGTGGATCAGAACGGCACCATCACCGCCCTGGCCCCCGGGGACGCCACGGTGGAGGCCAAGATCCCCGGCCTGGCGGCCCGCAGCGGCTTCCTGTTCATCAAGGCCCTGGGCCAGGTGGGCTTCATGAGCGACGGCCAGGTGAACTGGGACATCGCCGGCCTGGTGGCCGGATTCGGCGCCACCCTGTTCATCTCCCAGATCCTCTCGGGAATGGGCATGCCGGCCAATCCGCAGCAGTCCACGGCCAACAAGATCACGCCCGTGATGATCACGGCCATGTTCCTGTTCTTCCCGCTGCCGGCCGGGGTGCTGCTCTACATGGTGGTGGCCAACATCTTCCAGGCGCTGCAGACCTTTCTGCTCAGCCGCGAGGCCCTGCCCGACAACCTGCAGGCCATCCTGGATCAGCAGAAGTCCCAGCAGGCCATCACCGTGGCGGCGGGCGGCGTCGGCATCGGCGAGCGGGGCGGCCGACTTCCCTTCGAGCCCAAGGGCAAGAAATGATCCCGCGCCGGTGATGCCGGCGGGTCCACCCCAGCGGCATGGATCGCTGCGGCCGCCGGTGCTTCCCGCCCCAGAACCCCCCGATGGATTCTCCCCACGCCACCCCCCCTGCGCCGGCACGGCTGCGGCCCGTTCCGATCCGTGAGCTCCAGGCCCTCAAGGGCGGGCTGGAATGGAGGCTGGAGCACCACCTGAACGGCCTGGACAGCCTCACGCCGGTGCGGGGCCTGGTGCAGGCGGTGCACCGCGGCGACGCCCTCGAGGTGGAGGGGGAGGCCGCCACGATCGTGACCCTCTGCTGCGACCGCTGCCTGCGCCACTACAACCACTGCCTGGAAGCGAAGGCCCAGGAGCTGATCTGGCTGGGCTCCGCAGACCCCCAGAGCCTGGAAGTGGCCCTGGCCAGGGCGCTGGATCCACCCCTCGATCTTGACACCGACAGCCTCAGCGAATCGCTCGATCCCCGCGGCGACTTCGACCCGGCCCACTGGATCTTCGAGCAGCTGAGCCTGCAGCTGCCCCTGGTGAACCGCTGCGGTGCCGACTGCCCGGGTCCGGCCCACTGGGGCAGCGGCCCAGCCGAGGGGGGGCACGGTGGCGAGGGAGCAGGCGAGGCAGCTGGCGTTGACCCCCGCTGGGCGGCCCTGGCCGCTCTGCGTCAGAACCCCACCCAGGGAGCAAGCGATCCCGTCTCCCAACCATGAGCGAAACCAGCTGGGCTGACCACCTCGACCTGATGATCCGGGCCCGCACGCCGATCCTCTGGATCCGCAGCCTCGAGGAGCAGCGGGTGGAGGCCCTGCTGGAGCAGGCGGCGCGGCGGCTGGGCAACCGCACCCTGCTGCGCTGGGACTTCGTGGACGGCCTGCGCGGCGCCCCGAACCGCGAGGGCGAGGCCAGCCGCAATCCGATGGGGGCTCTGAGCTGCCTCGATTCCCTGCCCGATGAGCAGGGGGCGATCCTGCTGCTGCGCGACTTCCACCGCTACGGCGAGGATGCCGGCATCTGCCGCCGCCTGCGCAACCTGGCCGGCAGCCTGCGCCAGAGCCCCCGCACCCTGATCATCACGGCGCCGGAGTGGAAGGTGCCGCTGGACCTCGATGACTGCATCACCCTGCTGGATCTGCCCCTGCCGGATGCTGACGAGATCGGCCAGCTGCTGAGCTCGATCGCCGCCGCCAGCGGTCATCAGCTCGATCCGCCGGTGCTGCGCCAGCTCACGGCGGCCTGCCACGGCCTCAGTGAACAGCGGGTGCGCCAGCTGGCGGCCCGGGCCCTGGCCCGCCGCGGCCAGCTGGGCGCCGACGACCTGGCCGAGGTGCTGGAGGAAAAGCGCCAGGCGATTGCCAAGAGCGACCTGCTGGAATATTGCCCCAGCAGCTCAAGCCCCGCCGACATCGGCGGGCTCGAATCGCTCAAGCACTGGCTGGAGCAACGGCGCCGGGCCTTCAGCGAGGAGGCCCGGGCCTATGGGTTGCCCCTGCCCAGGGGGGTGCTGCTGGTGGGGCCCCAGGGAACGGGCAAGTCGCTCACGGCCAAGGCCATTGCCCACAGCTGGTCCATGCCCCTGCTGCGGCTGGATGTGGGGCGCCTGTTCGCGGGCCTGGTTGGGGCCTCGGAGGCCCGCACTCGCGACATGATCCAGAGGGTGGAGGCCATGGCCCCCTGCGTGCTCTGGATCGATGAGGTGGACAAGGGCTTCGGCCTCGGGGCCAGCAGCGACGGCCGCAGTGATGGCGGCACCAGCCAGCGGGTGCTGGGCACGGTGCTCACCTGGATGGCAGAAAAGACCAGCCCGGTGTTCGTGGTGGCCACGGCCAATGCCGCCGAGCGATTGCCCCCCGAACTGCTGCGCAAGGGCCGCTTCGATGAGATTTTTCTGCTGGCACTGCCGGGGCCGGAGGAACGGCGGGCCATCCTCGATCTGCAGTTGCGCCAGCGCCGGCCGGACCACAGCCTGCCGCTGGAGGTGCTGGTGGATCGCACGGCGGGCTTCTCTGGGGCTGAACTGGAGCAGACCGTGATCGAGGCCATGCACCTGGCGTTTGCCGAGCAGCGCGAGTTCGGCGAGGCCGACCTGATCGCCGCCGCCAGCCAGGTGGTTCCCCTCAGCCGCACGGCCCGCGAGCAGCTGGAGGCCCTGGAGCAGTGGGCCAGCACGGGACGAGCCCGACCCGCCTCCAGGTTGCGGGGCGTAACGAACTCCGACGCCAGGTAACAAGCCTGTGGCCACGGCTGGGTGGGCCTGGTCACCCCCCCTACGGTCTGCTCACGACCAAGGCACCGCCATGACCCCCAGCCCCACTCCTCGTGATCGCGGTGAACTGTTCACCCAGCTGGCCGTGGCCTGCATCGGTGCCGGGGTGGTGACGACGGTGGCCGTTGCCCAGGGCCAGAATCCGGTCACTGCCCTTGGCATCACCCTGTTTTCGGCCATCGCGGCCGTGGCCCTAGGCCAGGTGCTCTGAAGCCGAACGCCGCTGAGTGGTTTGCCTTGCGGCTCCTAAGCAGCGGCGTTACCTCAGAACACAATCAGCACCACCTTGAGAACTGGAAAGCCACGGCTGTCAAGCCCCTCCAGGCTGTTCATAGTGAATTCATCGCCAATTGGACCTTGGCATGACACTCCACTCAAACCACAAGGCTGGTCTGGGCCTGCCCGCCATCAGCATGGCGTTGGTGATGGCCTGCGCCACCGCCCTGCCCTCCATGGCTGCTCTGCGGCAGTCCCACCAGCAACCCGCCGCCCAACGGGCCAACGCTGCCATGGTGGCAGGTGGCGACAGCGGCCCAGTGCTGATCGCCAAAGAGAAAGACAAGGATAAAGACCGAGACAAGAAAAAGAAGAAGAACCGCGACCAGAAGCCTGAGAAGCGGCAGAAGAACGACCGCAAGTCAAGCGACAGGAATCAGAAAAACAACGTCAATCGAAAGACCAGCAACAACCAGAAGAACGATCGAGCCAAAGACAGGAACGTCAAAAACAGCCACAACAACAAAGACAGAACACCAAAATCCGATCGCAGCCTCACCAAGGAGGAACGCGATCGCATCTATCGCCAAGGTCTGCGCGAAGGCAAGGACCGTGGCTACAACAAGGGCGTCAAGACCGGCTACCGCGAGGGGGTCGGCAAGGGCCGCCAGCGCGGTTACGACCGGGGGTATGACCGCGGCTACCGCAAGGCCGAAAACCGCTACAGAGACTGGGACAGCAACCGCTGGCGTAGTTACAACAACATCAAGCGGAACCAATGGCGCCGCCCGGTGGTGGTCAACAACTACTACGGACAGGGCGGTTGGGCCCGTAATCGCGGCTGGTACAACGCTCGCCCCTGGGGTGGTGGCTGGTATGGCGGTTGGTCCAGTTCACCGCCATGGGGCTGGTGGGTCGGGCAGTCCCTGGTGTGGGGCATCACTGCCCTCACCACGGCGGCGATCATCAACAACTCCATTGACCGGGCCATCCAGCGCCGTCAGCCCACTGTGATCGTGCCCGATACAAACTGGCAGCTGTACTACGGCAGCGTGGAACCTGTGGAAGACACGGGGGTCACGTTTGCCGTCAACAACGGCTCCGGCACCTATGAGATGGAGGCCGACTGCGAGGAGGGGCTGCTGAACGGTGACGTGCCCACCACCCCAGCGGAAGCCCAGCTGATCAACGCGGCCTGCCAGGTGACCTTCGGCACCCAGGCCTGAGTGACCAGCGCATTTCGCGACCAGCTGCCGGCCCTGGCCAACAAGACCTACTTCAACTACGGCGGCCAGGGACCGCTGCCAACAGCCAGTCTTGACGCCATGGTGGCGGCGTGGGGCCGGCTGCAGGAGCTGGGGCCGTTCACTGGGGATGTGTGGCCTTTCGTGGAGTCCACGGTGGCGGGCCTGCGGGGGCGCCTGGGACGCTGGCTCGGGGTGGCACCGCAGCGCCTGGCCTTCACCGAGAACGTCACCAGTGGCTGCGTGCTGCCCCTCTGGGGACTGCCCTGGCAGCCCGGGGATGTGCTGCTGCTCAGCGACTGCGAACACCCCGGTGTGGTGGCGGCCTGCCAGGAGCTGGCCCGACGCCAGCAACTCACGATTGAGCGTTTCCGGGTCGCTGACCTGCGGCGCGATCCGGCGTCCACCGACGCAGCAGTGCTGGAGCGGCTGGAGAACGCCCTCGGCCCGCGCACCCGCCTGGTGGTGCTCTCCCACCTGCTCTGGAACACCGGCCAGACCATGCCGATCGCCGCTGTGGCCAGCCGGCTGGGCCAGCACCCGCAGCGGCCCTGGCTGCTGGTGGATGCGGCCCAGTCGCTCGGCAGCATCCCGGTGGCGGAGGCGGCCCGGGCGGCCGACATCTACGCCTGCACAGGCCACAAGTGGTGCTGCGGGCCGGAGGGCCTGGGCGTGGTGGCCCTCTCCGAGCGGCTGCTGGCGGAAGCCCAGCCCACCCTCATCGGCTGGCGCAGCCTCAGCCATGAGGGCAGTGCGGCCAGTGGCTTCCACACCGACGCGCGCCGCTTTGAGGTGGCCACCTCCTGCATCCCTTTGTTCGCCGGCCTGAATCACTCCCTGGAGCTGCTGGAGGGTGAAGGCACCGATGCCCAGCGGCTATGGCAGATCCAGGAGCTGGCCGGGTCCCTGTGGCAGCAACTGCAGCCGCTGCCAGGCGTACGGACGCTGCTGCACCAGCCCCCACCTGCAGGGTTGGTGAGCTTCGTGGTGGAGGGCATGGAGCCTGGGGATCTGGTGCGCAAGCTGGGGCAGCGGCGCCTCTGGCTTCGGACCCTGGACGACCCTCACTGCCTGCGCGCCTGCACCCACATCACCACCACGGAAGCTGAGGTGGCCCAGCTGGTGAAGACTCTGGCCGAGTTCACCGCGCCGGGCCTGATCAGCTGAGAGATCAGTTGATCACTCAGCTGCGCAGTTCAGTCGCTGCGACCATCCAGCAGCTGACGCTGGACCCAGCCAGCCAGCAGGGCTCCAACGATCGGCGCCAGCCAGAACAGCCACAACTGGCCCACGGCATCACCACCCACCCACAGAGCCACGCCAGTGCTGCGGGCGGGGTTCACCGAGGTGTTGGTGACGGGGATGCTGATCAGGTGGATCAGCACCAGGCTCAGGCCGATCGGCACGCCGGCCAGGTCCTTGATCGCATCCTTGTGGGTGGCGCCCAGGATCACCAGCAGGAAGACGAAGGTGAGCACCACCTCGATGATCAGCGCCGAAAGCAGGCCGTAGCCCCCGGGGGAGTGGGCCCCGAAGCCATTGGTGGCCAGCGGGTTGCTGCCACTGAGTTCAAAGCCGGGTCGGCCATTGGCAATGCCCAGCAGGAGGCCGCCGGCGAGCCAGCCGCCGATCACCTGGGCGGCGATGTAGGGAAGCAGCTGGGAGCCGGGATGGCGGCCGCTGGCCCAGAGACCGAAGGTGACGGCAGGATTGATATGGCAGCCAGAGATATGGCCGATGGCGTAGGCCATGGTGAGCAGCGTCAGGCCAAAGGCGAGCGATACCCCGAGGAAACCGAGACCGAGGGGATTGACGGCGGCATCGTCGTACGGGAAGACGGCGGCCAGCACGGCGCTGCCGCAGCCCCCGAACACCAGCCAGAACGTACCGATCAACTCGGCGAGGAATTTCCTCGACATGGGCACGGAAGAAGACATGGAGCGGTGAAACCAGATACCGGACGGGGTAAACGTACTGGCCAAGGGCTGCCCTGGCAGCGTGCTTGCTCCGAGTTCACCATCCTTGTCACTTCAAACCGGCTAAGCCCAGCCTGGCGCCGAGGGCCTTCTGGGCCTCCTCCCTGTCGTCGAAGTGGATCTTGGTGGTGCCCAGGATCTGGTAATCCTCGTGGCCCTTGCCAGCGATCAGCACCAGATCCTCGGGCTGCGCTGCCCTGATCGCCGCGGCGATCGCCAGGGCCCGGTCCCCTTCCACCTCCAGGTCGGTGCCGGCGGGGATGCCGGCCAAGACGTCGTCGAGGATGGCCTGGGGATCCTCCGTGCGCGGATTGTCGGAGGTCACCACGACGCGATCGGCCAGGCGGGCGGCGATGGCACCCATCTGGGGCCGCTTGCTGCGATCGCGGTCACCGCCGCAGCCGAACACGCAGATCAGCTGCCCCCTGGTGAAGGGGCGGCTGGCCTGGAGGGCATTGTCCAGGCCATCGGGCGTATGGGCATAGTCCACCAACACCACCGGCTGGGGCTGGGTGCCGGCGGCACTCACCCGCTCCATGCGTCCGGGCACCCCCCGGAAACTGGCCAGCCCGGGCAGCAGCAGGTCCAGCGGAATCCCCTGCTGCACCAGGGCTCCCACGGCCTGCAGCAGGTTCATCAGGTTGAAGCGGCCCAGCAGCGGCGACTGGAAACGGCCCTCCCCCAGGGGGGTTACAAGCCGGCCGCCCACACCGCTGCTCTCCATCTCGAGGGAATCGATGAACAGCTCGGCGCCGGGGTCGAGCAGGGAACTGCGCCAGCAGCGCTGCCCCAGCTGGCGGGCCAGTTGGGCGCCCCAGGGGTCGTCGCCATTGACCACCACCGTGGGGCTGGCACTGGCCTTGAGCAGGGGCGAGGCGAACAGCAGCGCCTTGGCGGCGAAGTAGGCCTCCATCGAGGCGTGGTAGTCGAGGTGGTCCTGGGTGAGGTTGGTGAACACCGCCCCGGCGAACTGGCAGCCGGCCACCCGGTCTTGATCGAGGGCATGGGAGCTCACCTCCATGGCACCGATCCGGGCGCCGGCCTCGACCGCGCGGGCCAGCTGGGCCTGCAGCAGATCCGCGAAGGCGGTGGTGTGCTGGGCCGTGACGCTGTAGCCGGGCCAGCGGTTCTCAAGGGTGCCGAACAGGGCGGTCGGCAGCCCCGCCGCCCCCGCCAGGTGCTCGATCAGATGGGTGGTGGTGGTCTTGCCGTTGGTGCCGGTGACCCCGATCAGGGCCAGGCGGGCGCTGGGTTGTGCCCAGTAGGCGGCGGCCAGGGCTCCGGCCCAGCGGGCCACGGGTTCTTTCACCACCAGCACCGGATCGCCATCGCCGGGGCGGTCGTCGAGGACCGCCCCGGGACCCACCACCGCCAGACAAGCGCCTGCCTCCAGGGCGGAGCGCCAGTAGCGGCCACCATCCACCTGGGTGCCAGGCAGACCGATGAACAGGGTCTCAGGACCCACCCGGCGCGAGTCGCAGCTGATCGAGCGCACCGTGGCGTCGGGAAGGCCCTCGGGCACCTGCAGTCCCACTTCGCGCAGCAGGGGATGAAGCAGGGTGGGCATGGCGGGGCAACGGGTTGGCTGGCGCCGTTCTAGACGCTTGCCCCAGGAAAACCGTTCTTGCCCAACCAAACCAGCAGGGCCGTGTCCACCAGGCGAGGCGGCACCCGGGGCAGCAGATGCTCACCCCTGGGCGTGCGCCAGCCAAGCACCGGCACCTCCAGCCCGAAGCGGGCCTGCAGGGCCGGGTCGTCATCCACATTCACCACCGCCAGGGGCGGCGGCGGCGTGAGCCGGCGCAGCTTCTCCTCCAACCCCTCACACAGGCAGCAGCCCGGGCGGGAGTAGAGCACCAGAAGATCGGCCATGGGGGACGGCAGGGCGGGATAGTCAGGGCGAGACAGTAAGGGAAGGGAAGGGAGGGGCCGGGAGCCGGTCGGTGGGCTCAGTCGGGCACCGGATCACAGCCGCAGGGCGTGAAGGGGTGACAGCGCAGCAGCCGCCGCAGGGTGAGCCAGCCGCCGCGCCAGGGCCCATGGCGGCTGATCGCCTCCAGGCCATAGGCACTGCAGCTGGGAATGAAGCGGCAACGGGGGCCCAGCAGGGGCGAGAGAAAGCGGCGGTAGAGGCCGATCAGCCCCAGCAGCAGCCAGGCCAGCCAGCGGGAGGGACCCGTAGGAGCGGGCAGCTCAGGGGATGGGTCCAGTCCGAGGGCCACGGGGCCAACCGATAAGATCGATCGTTGGCGCGTCAAGGCGCGGGCAGCGGACTTGATCCAGCATGCCCGAGCTGCGGCCGTCATGGGCCCCACCTGGGTTCCCGTTCCGTCCCACCACCTTGTTTTCATGTCTCGTTACCGCGGCCCTCGTCTGAGGATCACGCGGCGCTTGGGAGACCTTCCCGGTCTCACCCGTAAGTCCGCCAAGCGGTCTTATCCCCCCGGTCAGCACGGCCAAGCCCGTCGCAAGCGCTCCGAATACGCCATCCGCCTGGAAGAGAAGCAGAAGCTTCGCTTCAACTACGGCATCTCCGAGCGCCAGCTGGTGCGCTACGTCAAGAAAGCGCGAGCCCAGGGAGGCTCCAGCGGCACCAACCTGCTCAAGCTGCTCGAGAGCCGTCTCGACAACATCTGTTTCCGCCTCGGCTTCGGGCCCACCGTGCCCGGCGCCCGCCAGTTCGTGAACCACGGCCACGTGACCGTCAACGGCCGGGTCGTGGACATTGCCAGCTTCCAGTGCAAGCCCGGCGACGTGGTCGCCGTGCGCGAGCGCAAGCAGAGCCGCAAGCTGGCGGAGGGCAACCTGGAGTTCCCGGGTCTGGCCAACATCCCTCCCCACCTGGAACTGGACAAGAACAAGTTCACCGCCAAGGTGATCAGCCGCTGCGAGCGCGAGTGGGTCGCCCTGGAAATCAACGAACTGCTGGTGGTGGAGTTCTATTCCCGCAAGGTGTAGGGATCTCCCAGGCCCAGGCAATGAGAGGGTTCTGGGGGCTGTGGTCAAGGTGCTCATCGGGCACCTCTGACCATGGCTTCAGGACCCTGTCCCGCATCGATCAGATTCCAGTCTCTCCAGAGGGCCTCTTGATCGCACGAGGCTTGAGCAAGTCCAAGTGCTTCGGCTCCTGACAACGGGAACAGACAAGGTTGCGACCATCAGTGCCAAGGTACTACTTGAGATTTGCCACCAGGTTGTTCATGCCTGCAGCCGATAGAGCTGCTGCTGGGGTGGATCTCCAGATCACCAGTTCCAATAATCTTTCGGCTTGCCGATGTAGGCGAGAAAGGCTTCTGCATCAGGGCGGAGTCGTTGAATCACTGAGGCACGCATAGGGCTTGGCCAGTCGGGCTTCGACACATGGGCACGACCCTTTTCTCCCACCTTGTTGAGCCTGGGCAAATTTCCTGCTTCAAGGATGCTTTGAGCCTGAGGCGGAAGCCCCAGAAAAGCAAGCAACTTCCCGAGGGCGACAGCAGGATCAGCAATAAGATCCTCAAACGTCAAGCAATGAATCTGCTGATCCGGGAAATATCTTCGATAGGCATTGATCCTTTCGTAGTAACTGGAACATCCGATCAACAGACGGGCGGCTCGACGGTCGAAAAGAATTCGCTCAAACTCCACATAGTCAGGGCATCGTCCTTTGACGTGGCGCCACTGAGACACTAGCCGATCAAGGGGATGACGCACTACATAAACGATTTTCATTCCTGGAAAGTATCGATGCATAAGCCCAGGAGCATCCCGAAATTCCCTCAGCGAGCTGGCATACATCGTGCTCGCCTCACCGCGCAAGGCAAAGCCGCATCCGGCCCTGAAGATGCTCCGATACCATGACCATCCCTTACCGTAATGGCGCCCGAAAAACTTCGGCTCTTTCGGACGGCTGATGTAAATATCAGCATGGCTTGAGAGCACTGTGGCAAGTGTAGTCGTGGCAGACTTAGCGGCGCCGATGATGATGAAATTAGGCAAGAACCGCCTGCCCATTCTCACCTGTCTGGCGTGCAACCCAGCAAGACCATCTGCAATCTCAGCGTAGGGCTTCCTATCAAGTCTTAAACCCATAAGACCCCGACGACTCATTGCCGAAATGGCATTCCAGCCTAGAATATCAAGACGGAGGTTGTGCATCAGCACTTTGTCAGCAGAGCCACTGCGCTCGCTGTTTTTCCAGGGAATGCCAGCCAAAGGCTCAGCGCCTCCGGAGACGGATATGGACAGACTTCTCTCGACGCGGTCAGCATGAGGTCAAATCAAAGTTACTGCTCTTTTCAGAGACGAACTCATCAAGGTTGCAGCCATGTACTTGGTGCTGGATCAAGCTCTGTCAATCGTTCTTCTTCCCCTGCCTGGTATCACGTGGCAAGGCATGAATACTTGACAAAATTTATTGAGGCGCACCTCATTGGCGCCGAAAGATCTGCTTAGACAGGACAGCTCGTGATCCAGAAGTCTCCGGAGCTCGGCGGTTTTCCAGTGATCGAGTTCCGTAAGGCCTGAGGGCAAGACGTGCCCTCAGCTGCCATGGATCAGGGCCTCCAGCGCGGCGGTCACGTCGTCCTGGCGCATCAGCGCTTCGCCCACCAGCACCGCATCCGCCCCGGCGCTCTGCACCCGATCGAGGTCGTCGCAGCTGAACAGGCCCGATTCGCTCACCAGCAGGGCGCCCTTGGCCCGCAACGCCGCGCCGTGGCGCGCCATCAGCTGCTCGGTGGTGGCCAGGTCGGTATGGAAGGTGGCGAGATCCCGGTTGTTGATGCCGATCAGCCCCACCCCCTCCAGGGCCAGCACCCGCTCCATCTCGGCGTTGTCATGCACCTCCACCAGGGTGGCCAGGCCGAGGCTGCGGGCCGCCTTGAGCAGATAGGTGAGATCCTGATCCGTAAGGATTGCAGCGATCAGCAGGGCGGCATCGGCGCCGGCGGCACGGGCCTGATAGAGCTGGTAAGGGCTGAGGATGAAGTCCTTGCAGAGCAGGGGCAGCTCCACCACCTGGCGCACCTGCACCAGCACCTCAAAGCCTCCCTGGAAGAAGGTTTTGTCGGTGAGCACCGACAGACAGCTGGCCCCACCGGCGGCGTAGCCGCGGGCAATGGCCTCGGGGTCGAAGTGCTCGCGGATCACGCCCTTGCTGGGGCTGGCCTTCTTGATCTCGGCGATCACGGCAGGCTTGCGGCAGCTGGCCCGCAGGGCAGCCTCGAAGTCGCGGGTGGGGGGCAGATCGGCCACCTGGCGGGCCAGTTTCTGGAGGGGCACCCGCTCGCGGGCCGTGGCCACTTCCCGGTCCTTCTGCCACACGATCTCCTCGAGGATGTGGCGCGGCGCCTCCTCGGCGTGGGGCACGCCGTACTCCAGGAAGGCCACCTTCACCTTGGGGTTCGGGGGGCGGCGACGAATCTGCATCGATCAACGGACGAGGGGAATGGACAGAGCGGGCCGGCCCTCAGGCCACGGCCATGGCGGCCTGCTTGTAGGCCACCTCCACCACCTCACTGAGGGTGGGATGGGTGTGCACCTCGTTGACCAGTTGAAGCACACTCTGGCGGCGCGCCACAGCATTGGCGATCTCCTGGATCAGGTCGGCGGCGTGCAGCCCGTAGATGTGGGCGCCGAGCACCTCGCCGGTGCTCTTGTTGAACAGCAGCTTCATCAGCCCGTCGCTCTCCAGCTCCGCCAGGGCCTTGGAGTTGGCCTTGAAGTAGCTGCGCACGCTGCCCAGCGCGAAGCCCTCAGCGGCCGCCAGCTCCTTGGCCTCGGCCTCACTCAGCCCCACCGAACTGATCTCCGGATGGGTGAAGGTGGCCGCTGGAATCGAGCGGTAATCGATGCGGCGCACATGGCCCAGGATGTTGTCCACCGCCACGCTGCCCTGGGCGGCGGCGGTGTGGGCCAGCATCATCTTGCCGGTCACATCCCCCACGGCCCAGAGGTGGGGCACGGGCTCGCCGTTCAGCAGCACCTGCATCCGTTCATCCACGGGGATGAAGCCCCGGTTGGTCTCCACCCCCACCGAAGCCAGGTTGAGCTGCTTGCTGCTGGGCACCCGGCCGGTGGCCACCAGCACCGCATCCACCTCCAGGGTTTCCACCAGCTCGCGGCTCTGCATGTCGGCCAGCTCGATCACCACCGGGCAGCCCGGCGTCACCTTGCGGGCCAGCAGGCCGGCGCGGGCATCGATGTCGCGGCCGTCGATCAGATGGCGGGCGGCGATCTTGGCGATGTCGGGATCGAAGGTGGGCATCACCCGATCCAGGGCCTCGATCATGGTCACCTCACAGCCCAGGGCCGTGTAGACGTCGGCGAACTCCAGGCCGATGTAGCCGCTGCCCACGATCGCCAGCCAGCGCGGCAGCCACTCCAGGCTCACCGCCTCGTCGCTGGTGAACACGGTGCGGCCATCGGTCTCGATGCCGGGGGGTACGAAGGGCTCGGAGCCGGTGGCCAGGATCACGTCACGGGCGCTGTAGGTGCGCTCCACGCCGCCACCGCTGGCCCGCACAGTCACCTGCTGGCTGCCGGCGAGGCGGCCCTGGCCCCGCAGGATCGTGGCGCCGGCGCGCTCCAGGGTCTTGGTGAGGTTGGTGCGGATCGTGGCCACGAGCTGATTGGCGTGGTCGGCGATCTTCTGGCGCTCAAAGCGCACCGGCGCGGCGTGGATGCCGAAACCGGCCAGGTGCTCGGCATCGGCCAGTTCCCGCACCCGGCCGCTGGCAGCGAGCAAGGCCTTGCTGGGCACACAGCCGCGGTTCACGCAGGTGCCGCCCATCTCGGCCGCTTCCACGATCGCCACCGAAAGGCCATGCTCGGCGGCGTGCTTGGCCGCATCGAAGCCGCCGTAGCCGGCGCCGATCACGATCAGGTCGAAGTCGAAGCTGCGGTCGTCAGGGGCGTCGCTCACCAGGGGCCGTGCACAGGTGGAGGCATTCTCCCTCGCCAGCGGTCGCCTGTCTGCCGCTGGAGCCTCAGGCCGTGAGGCGCTGGCGCTGCCGTTCCAGCAGCAACGGCGCCGCCGCCACCGCCACATTCAGCGACTCCACCGCCGGGCTGTGGGGGATGGTGACGCAGTGGCTGGCGCAGGCCAGCAGCTCCGGCGCCAGGCCTGAGCCCTCCTGGCCGAGCAGCAGCACGGTGGGGCGTTGCCAGTCGAGCTGCCAGTAGGGCAGGGCGGCGGGGCCGGGGGGCACGGCGGCCACCACCTGAGGTGCCTGGCCCGGGTGGTCGGCAGCGACGGCGCCCAGCTCCTGCAGGCGAGCGAGCAACTGGGCGCGGCTGCAGCGCTGCAGCGGCAGGGCCAGGGCGGCGCCGGCCGAGGCGCGCAACACCTTGGGCTGGAACGGGTCGGCCCCCTCAAGCAGCCAAAGTGCCTCCACTCCGCTGGCCAGGGCGGTGCGCATCAAGGTGCCGAGGTTGCCGGGATCCTGAAGCCGATCCAGAGCCAACACCAGTGACGGGACGGGCGGCCCCCAGCTTTGCCCTGGCATGGGCAGGGTAAGCACCACGCCGTCGGGATGCTCCGTGGTGGCCACCGCCGCCAGCACCTCCGTCGTCACCGGCACAGGCCGCAGGGGCAGCGGCTGGCTGGCCAGCCAGTTTCGGTGCGTCTCGAGCCAGGCCTGCGTGGCCAGAAGGTCGATGGGCTGCAGGCTGAGGCGCACCGCCTCCTGCAACAGATGGGTGCCCTCCAACAGCACCAGCTGGAGCTCCCGGCGGCCCTTGCCAGCGTGCAGCTGGCGCAGGCGGCGCACCAGCGGGTTGCGGCGGCTGCTGATCAGCTCAGGGGGCAAGCGGCCGACCTCAGAAGCACTCGTGGCGGCGCACCCGCATGGCGTCGTGCATCACGATCTCGGCCTCCTCCAGCTCCATCCCCTTCACCGCCGCCACTTCACCCTTGATGCCCTCAGCCCGCAGGTTCTCAATCAACTTGCCCACCACGATGTCCTCGACGGTGGTTTGATCCATGCCATCTGGGGTGAGACTCTCCAGAAACTTGCCGACCTTCGAAGCCACCACTTCGGAGGAATTAGTGATTTTTAGGAGAATCATGGAATCTGAAATGCGGATGGGGAGACTTGAACTCCCACGACATTGCTGCCACTAGTACCTGAAACTAGCGCGTCTACCAATTCCGCCACATCCGCGTGGCCGCCGCTCTGCGACCCCGGAACCATACGGCATCGCCCCGACGCCCCGCTCCCGGGGCCTCTGTCACGCTGCACAACCACCCCGCAGTGTGCGAAGGCGCACCTCCGCTGGGCCTGCCCCAAAGGTTTCGTGCCGGCATTCAGTGGCAGGCCGATGCACCAGCAAGCCTGGCTGGGTCAGGGATCACTCAGGGTGGGTCATCTAGCCAGTCTGCCTCTTGTTTGGCTGGGGCCATGGTGCGGTTCCAGCGGCGGCCACCTAGACGATCTGGCCTTTTGTTGTCAACATGCCCAGACAAAAAGGCCGGGAACGTCCGGGAATCCATGACAGCCTCAGCCGTGCCATCCCTTGCCACCGACCTGACCAAGACCGAACCGCAGCTCCAGATCACCGGTGGCCGGCGTCTCGAGGGTGAGCTGCAGGTCGATGGCGCCAAGAACTCGGCATTGGTGCTGATGGCCGCCTGCCTGCTGACCCGGGATCAGATCAGGCTGCGCAACGTGCCTCCCCTCACCGACATCGTGGGCATGGGCGAGATGCTGCAGAGCCTGGGCGGCCAGGTCAGCCGTGAGACTGACAGCCTCGTGCTGGACGGCTCCAGCATCCACAGCACCACAGCTCCCTATGAGCTGGTGAACAGCCTGCGGGCCAGCTTCTTCTGTATTGGCCCCCTGCTGGCCCGGATGGGCATGGCCAAGGTTCCCCTGCCCGGCGGCTGCAAGATCGGCACCCGGCCGGTTGAGGAGCACGTCAAGGGGCTCAAGGCCCTGGGGGCCCAGGTCACCATCGAGCATGGGGTGGTTACGGCGGTGGTCCCGGGTCGCGGCAAACGTCTCACCGGTGGACGCATCTATTTCGACTGCCCCAGTGTCGGCGCCACCGAGACCCTGATGATGGCCGCCGTACTCGCCGACGGCGAGACGGTCATGGCCAATGCCGCCCAGGAGCCCGAAGTGGCCGATCTGGCTGGCCTGCTCACCGCCATGGGCGCCCGCATCCGTGGCGCCGGCACCCAGACGATCACCATCACGGGGGTGGAGCGCCTGCACGGCGCCGACTACGCCGTGATCCCCGATCGCATCGAAGCGGGCACCCTGTTACTGGCCGCCGCGATCACCCGCTCCCGGCTCCGGGTCACCCCAGTGATCCCGGACCATCTCGGAGCGGTGCTCACCAAACTTGAGGCGGCGGGCTGTCGCCTGGAGCACGACGGCGTCGGGCTCACCATCGAAGCCAGCGACATCCAGGCCGTGGATCTGCGCACCCAGCCCTTCCCAGCCTTCCCCACCGATCTTCAGGCCCCCTTCATGAGCCTGCTGGCCACGGCCCGCGGCACCAGTGTGATCACGGAGAACATCTTCGAGAATCGGATGCAGCACGTGGCCGAGCTGCAGCGCATGGGGGCCGCCATCCGCCTGCAGAGCAACATCGCCTTCGTGGAGGGGGTGGCCCAGCTCAGCGGCGCGCCGGTGCAGGGCACCGACCTGAGGGCTTCGGCCGCCATGGTGCTGGCCGGCCTGGCCGCCAAGGGGGTCACCAGCGTGCGAGGCCTCGAGTATCTCGATCGTGGCTACGCCGGCCTGGAGCACAAGCTGGCCTCCGTGGGCGCCTGCATCCACCGGATCGGCGGCGGCCTGCCCGCGCCGGCCGAGCTCCATCTCCAGACCCAGGGGAGCAGCGCCGCCTAAGCTCCTCTCCAGGGGAGCGTGCCGGAATTGGTAGACGGACTCGACTCAAAATCGAGCGCCTTCGGGCATGTGGGTTCAAGTCCCACCGCTCCTATTGCCATGCCCACCAGCCCCGGGGAGGGGTCGGTGCCACTGCAGCCGGCGCCGGTGCCCTCGCCTGGGTCGCCGTTGATGGACACCTACGCCCGCCTGCCGGTGAGCCTCTGCCGCGGCAAGGGCGTCTGGGTCTGGGACAGCGAGGGCCGGCGCTATCTCGATTGTGTGGCCGGCATCGCCGTCTGCACCCTGGGCCACAGCGACGGCCGCCTGCGGCGGGCCCTGGCCCGCCAGCTGGGCCGGCTGCAGCATGTGTCCAACCTCTACCGGATTCCGGAACAGGAGCAGCTCGCCGCCACGATCACGGCCCGCAGCTGCTTCGATCGGGTCTTCTTCTGCAACTCCGGCGCCGAGGCCAACGAGGCCGCCATCAAGCTGGCCCGCAAGCACGCCCAGGTGGTGCGGGGCCTGGTGGGCACGGTGGAACGGCCGCCGCTGATCCTCACGGCGGAGGCCAGTTTTCACGGCCGCACCCTGGCCACGGTGACGGCCACGGGCCAGCCGAAATACCACCAGGGGTTCACCCCGATGGTGCAGGGATTCCGCTATTTCCCCTACAACGACACCGCCGCCTTCGAAGCCCTGCTCGCGGCCTCGGAGGCGGAGGGCCCCAGGGTGGCGGCCGTGCTGCTGGAGCCGCTGCAGGGGGAAGGGGGCGTGCACCCCGGCGAGCGGGCCTTCTTCCAGCGGGTGCGCCAGCTCTGCGACGCCCATCAGATCCTGCTGATCTTCGATGAGGTGCAGATCGGCGTGGGCCGCAGCGGCCGCCTCTGGGGCTACGAGCGCCTGGGGGTGGAGCCCGATGCGATCACCCTGGCCAAGGGCCTGGGGGGCGGCATCCCCATCGGTGCCCTGGCCGTGAAACAGGCGGTGGATCACTTCCGCCCCGGCGACCACGCCAGCACCTTCGGGGGCAACCCCTTCGCCTGCCGGGCCGGCCTCACGGTGCTGGCCGAAATCGAGCGACGGCAGCTGCTTTCGCACGTGCAGGCGATGGAGGCGCTGCTGTGCCAGGAACTCTCCGCCCTGGTGCAGCGCCACCCGCACCAGCTGACGGGCGTGCGCGGCTGGGGCTTGCTGCAGGGACTGGTGCTCAGTGGGGCAGGGCCCAGCGCTCCGGAGCTGGTCAAGGCTTCCCTGGCCCAGGGGCTGCTGGTGGTACCGGCCGGCCCCGGCGTGGTGCGCTTCGTGCCCCCGCTCACCATCCGCCCCCGGGAGCTGCGCGAGGCCGTGGCGCGGCTGGAGCGGGCCCTGCTCAGCCTTGCCTGACGCCCCTCAAGCCGGGTCCGCCGGGACCCTGCCCAGCCCCGATCCGTTCGCCGACCTGATCCAGCCCTTCAGCCACCGGGGCGTGGACCTCGGCCTGGAGCGCCTGCAGGCGGCCCTGGCCGATCTGGGCCACCCGGAGCGCCGCTTCGCCGCCGTTCAGGTGGCAGGCACCAACGGCAAGGGCTCGATCTGCACCCTCGTGCACGCCGCCCTGCTCGCCGCCGGCATCCGCGCTGGGCTCTACACCTCACCGCACCTGAGCAGCTGGACGGAGCGAATCCAGCTGGACGGCGCAGCGATCTCGGAAACCCAGCTGCGGGCCCAGCTGCAGGCGGCGCGGCCCGTGGCCGAGCGGCACCGGCTCACCCCCTTCGAACTGGTGACGGCCGCCGCCTTCCTGGCCTTCGCCGAAGCGGACCTGGAGCTGGTGGTGCTGGAGGTGGGCCTGGGGGGCCGGCTCGATGCCACCAGCTGCCATCCGGACCGGCGCGTGGTGGGCTTCGCCAGCATCGGCCTCGACCATCTGGAGGTGCTGGGCCCAGACGAGGCCAGCATCGCCCTGGAGAAGGCGGGGGCGCTGGCGCCGGGGGTGGAGGCCATCAGTGGCCCCCAGACGCCGGCGGTGGAGGCGGTGCTGCGGGAGCAGGCGGCCCGGCTGGGCGCGCGCCTGACGTGGGTGACACCCCTGGATGACAACACCTGGAGGCTGGGGCTGCCGGGGCAGGTGCAGCAGCTCAATGCCGCCGTGGCCCTGGGGATGCTGCAGGGCCTACGCCGCCAGGGCTGGGATCTGCCCGAGCCGGCCATCCGGGAGGGCTTTGCCGCAGCCCGCTGGCCCGGACGGTTGCAACGGCTCCAGTGGCAGGGCCTGCCGTTGCTGATCGATGGCGCCCACAACGCCCCAGCGGCCCAACGGCTGAGGGCAGAGCTCGATCGGCATGGCCGGCGCCACGGCCTGCCACCCGGTCCCCGCCACTGGGTGCTGGGGATGCTGGCCAACAAGCAGGGTGCGGAGATTCTCCAGGCCCTGCTCAGCCCGGGGGATCAGGCCTGGATCGTGCCGGTGCCCGGCCATGCCTCGTGGCGCCAGAGCGAACTGCTCAGCGGCCTGGACCCCAGCCAGGCCGTCCGGATGCACAGCGCCCCGGACCTGCCCACCGCACTGCGGGCCGCGGCCGGGCCGGGCCGGGGGCCCGTGCTGGTGGCGGGATCCCTCTACCTGCTGGGCCACCTGCTCGCCACGGCGACAGCACCAGGGTGACGGCAGCGCCAGGCTGACGACGGCGCCCAGGGGGCCCAGAGTGAACGCCACCGCCCCGCTCGCCATGGCCCGTCGCCTCCGCACCATTTCACCGGCAGGACTGTGGAGCCTGTGGCTGAGCCGTTGCCACCAGGTGCTGCGGCAGGCCCTGGGGCTAGGCCTGGTGCTGGGCCTGGTGGCCAGCGCCCTGGTCGCCGGGGCCTCTCCAGCCGCTGCGGAGTTTTCCGGGGTGGACTACACCCTCACCAACCAGAGCGGCAAAGACTTCAGCGGCCAGGACCTGGCCAACACCTCCTTCGCGGGCGCCTCCGGCCGCCAGGCCGACTTCTCCGGGGCCAACCTGCACGGCGCCATCCTCACCCAGGCCGCCTTCCCCGAGGCCAGCTTCGCCGGGGCCGACCTCAGTGGCGTGCTGATGGACAAGGTGGACTTCAGCGGCGCCGATTTCAGCGGCGCCAACCTCAGCGACGTGATCGCCGCCGGCAGCAACTTCAGCGGCGCCACGGTCACCGATGCCGACTTCAGCGGCGCCCTGCTCGACCGGGTCGACCAGCGCCTGCTCTGCCGCGACGCCGAGGGCACCCACCCCGTGACCGGCGCCGACACCCGGCTCAGCCTGGGCTGCTAGGGCTGGGGCCGTTGCCGCTGCAGCTCCAGCCAGCCCCGGAGCTTGCCGGGGTTGAGCAGGCCGCCAGGGTCATAGGCCGCCTTGGCGGCCACCTGGTCGGAATCGATGGCACCCAGGCCGCCGTCCTCCACCGTGATCGCATGGGGGTTGAAGATCACCGCCCCCAGCTCCCGCGCTTGCTGCATCAGGGCTGCGAGGGGGGCTTCGCCCTGCCAGCGCAGCAGGGGCAGGGCCGCAAGGCGGGCCCGTCCCTGCTGGCGCACCGCCTCCAGATGCCAGAGCAGGTCGTCGCCCCAGCGCTCCTTGAGGGCCGCCAGGCAGGCCGCTTCCGGCTGGGGCAACAACATCTGCAGGTAGGTCCAGCCCTGCTGCTGGGCACGCCAGTGCAGGGTGGTGTGGTTCCAGGTGAGCTCGCGCAGCGGCAGGCCCCGGCTCTCCCCCTGGGGGGCCTGCCAGCGGAGGCCGCCGCCGCGGGCCTGCAGCCAGCCCGGCAGCACCTCCAGGCTGTCGGGGGCGGCCAGCAGCAGCAACCGGTGTTCCCCGGGTGCCGCAGCAGGGCAGCCCGCCGGCCAGGGGGAGCGGGCTGCAATCGGTGCCTCCAGCAGGGTGATGGCCTGGAGCAGCAGGGCGGTGCCGGCCAGAGCGGACGCCGCCGCCACGGCCTGCTCCCAGGACTCGAAGCCCACCACGAGCTGCTGCCAGGCCACGGCCTCGGTGGTGGGCAGCCGCAGGGCGGTGAGAATGCCGTTGGTGCCATAGGCGTGGTTGAGCGGCTCGCTGGCCGCCGCATCCAGCCGCAGCAGCCGCGGTTCGGGCTCCACCGTCACCACCTCCAGGCCCAGCAGGTTGCCGGGATCGCGCAGAAAACCCCAGCGCAGGGAGCCGATGCCGCCGGATCCGCCCGCCACGAAGCCGCCAATGCTGGCGCTGCGGGCGGTGCTGGGCTGCAACCGCAGGGCTCGGCCGTGGGGAGCCAGCTGCTGCTCCAGGGCCGCCATCACCAGCCCCGCCTCCACCTCGATCACCCCGCTGCGGGGGTCCAGGCTGCGCAGGCGATTCAGCCCCATCAGCTCCAGCACCACGCCACCGGCCAGGGGCACGCACTGGCCGTAGTTGCCGGTGCCGGCCCCCCGCACGGTCAGGGGCACCCCCAGCCGGGCGCAGCCAGCTGCCACGGCCCGCACCTGCTCCACCGTGGAGGCCCGCACCGCGAGCTGGGCCCGCTGGCCCCGAAACAACGGCACCAGCAGGGGGGAGTAGTCGAAGAAATCCCGCGAGAGGCGCTCGAGCTCCGCCGGCTGCCCCTCCCCCACCAGCTCCAGGGCAGCGCCAGCAGCTGCCTGCTCTGGGGCCATCCCATCAGCCAGCTCCTCAGCCAGCTGGGCGATCACCGCCGGGTGCGGCCGGGGCGGCAGCCCCGCCAGGCACAGGGCCGATCCAGCGGCGGGGGGAGGTGAGGCCATCGCAGCGCAACCCAGGGGAGCACACAGGCCCTGAGCTCCCCATCATTGGCGCGGCGGTGGTCCCACTGCGCGCAGCAGAGGTGAGGGCTGCTCCATCGGCGGCGGCTCCAGCCACACCCCGGCCCGCAGCACCCGGCGCTGGGGGCTGCGGGCCATCACCTCGCTCCAGTTGCGCGCCGCCAGCACCACCAGGTCGGCCGGTGCCCCGGGCCGCAGCACCCCATCCCAGTCCAGCCCCAGCAAAGCGGCGGCCGTGGTGCTGAAGGGTGCCAGGCCCTGGCGGCGGGTAGGCACCACGTGGCTGCTGAGGGCCACCAGGCGCAGCAGCTCGATCGGATCGAAGTCGCTGCCTGGGAACCAGGGGTCCTGCACGTTGTCGGCCCCGATCGCCACCCGCACCCCGGCCCGCTGCAGGGTGGCGATCGGGGCCTGCACCCGTCGGTCCGGCGTGCGGCCAGGACGCCGGCCCAGCAGCCAGAGATTGGTGAGCGGCAGGGCCACCACGCCGATGCCCGCCTGGGCCAGCTGCTCCGCCAACCGGTCGGCGCGGCGATCCGACAGCAGGACCAGGCTGGCGGCGTGGCTGCAGACGATCGGCACCTCGCAGCGCTGCTCCAGGGCCAGACCCACCACCAGCTCCACCCCCCGTGCGGGCTGAGTGTCGGCCTCGTCCACGTGCAGATCCACTGCCGTGCCATGGCGCTCGGCCAGGGCCAACAGGGCCGCCAGGGCCTCGCGGTCGCAGAGGCTGGCGCCGTAGGGCGGGCCCAGCACGCCGCCGAGCAGCCCGCCCCGCTCGGCCACCCAGCGGGCCAGCTCCTCGCCCTCGGGGGTGAGCCAGTGGAGCAGGGGCACCAGGGCGACCAGCTGCAGCTCCACCCGATCGGCCCAGCGGCGACGGATCTCAAGCAGGGCCTCCCAGCTCGCCACCGCCCCGGGACCAACGCTGTCCACATGGCTGCGCAGGGCCCGCAGCCCCTGGCGCCAGGCCAGTTGCAGGGCGCGCTCGGCCCGCTCCAGCACCAGGGCCTCGCTGCGCTCGCCGTATTCCCTCTGGTTCTGGGCCAGGGCGCCGGCCATGGTGCCGTCCCAGTTCGGGAAGCGCTGGGCCGAAAAGGCCTTGTCGAGGTGGGCATGGGGCTCCACCAGGGGCGGCAGACCCAGGGGCAGCGGCTGGGCCGCGGCGGCGGCGTCCAGGGGGTGCAACCCGGTGATGCGCCCCTGGCGCCAGCTGAGCTCCAGGGCCACCAGGCCCTCGTGATCCACGGGGCCGAGATCAGCCAGCTGCGCCTCCAGCAGGGCCCGGGGCAGGCGCAACGCCAGCTGGCCGGTACTTCTGCCGCTGGCGTCGGGCGGTTGGGCGCTCATGAACCCGGCTCCCGCGCCTGCACGATCACGAACCGGCCGGCCAGGCCCACCACCGTGGCCTCAAACCGGGGCACTTGCCAGCGCAGCACCTGCTGCCCCCCCAGCTGGCTGTGATAGATGCTCAACAGCCCGAGATTGGTGCGGCGGGTCTGCCGCTGCACCAGCTCGCCCAGGGCGGTGCGCTGGGAGGCCACCAGGGCGGCGCAGTCGGCCGCCGCCAGGCCCAGCACGGAGGGCAGGCTGCTGCTCTCACACATCCGGCTGGAGATCTCCAGCACCAACCGGTCCGCGGCGAAGTCGGCGAACTCGGTGGGGCCGGGGTTGGTCCAGGCCAGCATGCCCCCGGCCCCACCGAGCAGGGCGGCGCCTGCCACCAGGGGGGCACACCAGGCGGAGCGGCGCAAGTCAGGCAGGGCGGAGGCGGCTGAGAGTGCTGCCAGCCTGGCATCAGGAGGAGGGGTTCCTCGCCGTGCGGGAGCCCCTGGCCAGCCCCGGAGGCCAGCCCACGACTTGGTACATTGGCGTCGCCATGGCGGGCGTCGCCAAGTGGTTAAGGCAGCGGCTTGTGGCGCCGCTATTCGGGGGTTCGAATCCCCTCGCTCGCCCTTCCAGCCCCACTCAGGGGTCCATCAGGAGGCCAGGAGATCAGCCCCGGCTGACCCATCCAGGGCCTCCAGAAGCATCCCGGCGCCGTGGCGCACGGGATCGGCGCAGGGGAGCCCCAGCTGCTCCGCCGTGCGGGCTGTGGCCTCAACGGCCTCCTGCTCCGACAGCTGCGCGGTGTTGAGGGCCACCGCCCGCACCCTGGGCCGCAGGCCATCGCCGCGGCCCAGGGCCGCCAGGCCCTCCACCACAGCGATCAGCTCCCCCAGCGGTGGGATCGCCAGGTGGGGAAGACCCTTGATGTGGTGCTGGCCGGCCCGGTGCACCAGCAGCAACTCGGTGGGCTGGCTGCCCCGCAGCAGGGCCAAGGTGGCGGTGGAGCCCGGGTGGCAGAGGGAGCCCTGACCCTCCACCAGCAGCAGGCCGTGCGGGCCCAGGCCAGCGCCCGCCTCGAGCACGGCGGCCTCCACGGCACCGGCGGCGTAGTCGACCCGCACGGCGTCCAGGGGCACGCCGCAGCCGGCGATCAGGATGCCGGCCTGGCCGGTGCCCACGAAGCGCGCCTCCCGGCCGCGCCGCCGCGCTTCCGCCAGTAACTCCAGGCAGGCGCTCATCTTGCCCACGGCCATGTCGCTGCCCACGGCCAGCAGGCGCCGGCAGGGCAAAGCCGCCGCCCTGCCGGCCGCCACCACCAGCCCGGGTGGCTCCTGGCGCAGATCCCAGATCCAGGCCCCGGGGGCCCGCAGGGCCGCCAGCCCTGGATCAGCGCCGATGCGGCTGTGCAGCCCGCTCGCCACCGACCAGCCCGCCCCCAGGGCCGTGGCCAGGTCGGCCCGCAGCGCCGGCGGCAGCTGCCCCCCGGAGGGTGCCAGCCCCACCACCGCCACCGCAGGCCCCAGGGGCAGGGCCGCCGCCACGCTCTCCAGCACCGGCACAGCGCGATCGATGCCGGTCACCTCCTTCAGGGATCGGCCGGCATGGGCAGGATCCACCACGGCCAGCAGCGGCCCGGGCCGATAGCGCAGCATTGCCAATCCGGTCTTGCCGGAGAGGTTGTCGAGGCCCTCATGCAGCAGCAGCACCACCGGATCCTGGGGCTGCAGGGTGGTGGGGGCGGGCTGCGGCGCCGACCAGGCCGCCGGCACGTCGATGCCCAGCCCGGGGCCGCTGGGCAGCACCAGCTGGTCGCCCAGGCAGTCCAGGCCCGTGAAGGGGTCGTCCACCAGGTTGAGGTGGCTGTCGAGATCCGGCCAGCGCACCAGCGGCAGCAGCTGGGCCGCGGCGCCATTGAGCAGGGCGCCGTCGGAGTAGCAGCCGAGCATCACCCCCAGGCCCAGCTGCCGCGCCGTCTCCGCCATCAGCAGGGCCTGGGTGAGCCCACCGCTCTTGAGCAGCTTGATGTTGACCCCATCGGTGTGGGGGGCCAGCCGCAGCAGATCCTCCAGGTTCCAGCAGCTCTCGTCGGCCACCAGGGGCAGGGGGCAGTGGGGATGCAGGGCCGCAAAGCCGGCCGTGTCGCGCTGCCGATCCAGCTGCGGCTCCAGCGGCTGCTCCAGCAGCACCACCCCATGGGCCTGGAGCTCGGGCAGCATGCAAAGGGCGTCCTCCAGGCTCCAGCCCCCGTTCGCATCCACCTGCAGTTCACAGGCTGGGCCAGCCCTGCTGCCGTTTGCGCTCCAGGGCCTCCGCCACCGCCTGGAGCAGGGCGCGATCGTGGTCGAGGCCCTCCGGGCTGCCCAGCTTGAGCTTGATGCGGGTGGCGGGCAGCTGCTGCCACCAGCGCTCGAGCCGCGCCAGCACCGCCGCGGGCGTGCCGAGCCCCAGGGTGACGCTGGTGGCGACACAGGCGCCTGGATCCAGGCCCCAGAGCCGCCAGAGGGGCTGGCCGAAGCACTTGCCCCGCCAGTCGTGCAAGGCCAGGTCGAGGCCGCAGCGGGCGGGGGGCGAGAGCTGGGCCAGCCATGGCTCCAGGCTCTGGGGCACCAGGGGTGAGGCCCCCTGCAGGCGCGGGGCCAGGGCCTCCAGTTCAGCGGCGATGGCCTCGGTGCTGTAGTGGCGATGGCCCGTATCGAAACCACCGGTCTCGCCCAGGCCCGTGAGGCCCTCGTGGCTCACCTCCACCAGGAGATGCTCCACCGCGCTGGTGCTGCCGCGGCTGATCGCCAGGGGCACAGCCTTGGTGAGGGGGAACGGGCGCAGGCGGCAGCGCATCAGCTTGGAGCCCTGACGGGTGCAGCGTGGAGGCCACGCTGGCACGGGGCTGGGCGAGCCGATGTCCATGGGGGTCAGCCGGGCCGCACTCCAGACTTCTGGCCGATGCCGGCCCCGGGATCGGCCCCGGCATCGGCCCGCCCCCCGCAGCCTCGCGATGGCCCCGTCCAGCGTCAACGCCACGGCGATCCAGGAGATTCTTGAGGAGGCGCACGCCCGCTTCTCAGGCCTGAGCGATGGCCAGCCGGCCCGCTACATCCCGGAGCTGGCCAAGGCCAACCCCGACCACTTCGGCATTGCCCTGGCCACCACCAACGGGCATGTGTACAGCGTCGGAGACGCCGCTGAGTGCTTCACGATTCAGTCCATCTCCAAGCCGTTCACCTATGCCCTGGCCCTGAAGCTGCTGCCGGCGGAGCAGCTGCTGCAGACGGTGGGAGTGGAGCCCTCGGGGGATGCCTTCAACGCCATCAGCCTGGACGGGGGGTCGGGCCGGCCGCGCAACCCGATGATCAATGCCGGCGCGATCGCCACCACGGCCCAGGTGATGGCCCAGGCCTCCGACCGGGCCGAGGCCCTGCTGCTCGATTTCTATTCGAGCCTGGCCGGCCGGCCCCTGGCGGTGGATGAGGCCGTGTTCCGCTCCGAGCGGGACAGCGGCCACCGCAACCGTGCCATCGGCCATCTGCTGCGCCAGTTCGGGATCATCAACACCGACCCCGAGCCGAGCCTGCAGCTCTATTTCCGGCAGTGCGCCGTGTCGGTCACCTGCCTCGATCTGGCCAGCATGGCCGCCACCCTCGCCTGCCAGGGCCGCCATCCCCGCACCGGCGTCAGCGTGATCGAGCCGCAGACCACCACCAACGTGCTGGCCGTGATGGGCAGCTGCGGCATGTACGACTACGCCGGCCAGTGGCTGCACGATGTGGGCATGCCGGCCAAGAGCGGCGTGGCCGGCGGCCTGCTGGCCGTGGTGCCCGGCCGTCTTGGCCTGGCGGTGTACTCCCCGCCCCTGGACAGCCTGGGCAACTCCGTTCGGGGCATTGCGGTGTGCGAGTGGTTGTCCCGGCAGCTGGATCTGCACCTGTTCAACCAGCCCGCCCCGGCGGGGCGCTGCCTGCGCACCAGCAGCGACGGCTGCCGGCGCCATTCGCGCCGCTGGCGCCACCAGGGGGAGCGCGATTGGCTCGATCGCCAGGGGGCCCGGCTGAAGCTGCTGGAGGTGCAGGGGGGGCTCGATTTCGCGGCCAGCGAGGAGCTGCTGGCGGAGATCGACCGCAAGTGCACGGCGGGATCGGTGCTGGTGCTCGACCTGGGCCGGGTCACCAGCCTGCCCCCCGTGGGCGCCAGGCTGATGCGGCAGCAACTCGGCAGCCTTGGCTCCAGGCCCACCACCGTGCTGCTCTGCCTGGGCAGACATGGCGCAGCGCTGTTGCCCACCGGTGTCGGCGAGCCGACCCCACCCCCCTGGCTGAGGACCTTTTCCTGCCTGGATGAGGCGTTGGAGCATGCCGAGGAGCTGCTGCTGGCGGAACGGCCCGCCCCTGAAGCCCTCCTGCCCCCGCAGCAGCGTCCTGGACTGCTGGAGCGCCTGCCGGAAGCCAGCCGCCGCGTGCTCGAGCCCCTGCTGCAGCGGCGGCGGTTCCAGGCCGGAGAGCTGGCCTGCCGGGGCGGCAGCCCGGGCAGCGATCTGTTTCTGATCGAATCGGGCCGCTTCAGCGTGCTGAACGCCGAGGGCTCCCAAGGGCGCCAGGGCCGCCTCGCCAGCTTCGGCGCCGGCTGCTGGTTCGGCGAGGTGGCCTTCCTGGGCAGCGGCGAGGGCAGCGCCGATGTGCTGGCCGAAGCGCCGGGCAGCTGCCTGGTGTTGGGCCGCGAGGGCCTCGAGCAGCTGGAGCGGCAGCATCCCGCCGTGCTGATCCAGCTGATGCGGTTGCTGCATGGCGAGCTGGCCTGCAAGCTGGCCCGCACCAACCAGGAGCTGGTGCTGCTGGAGGAGGGCTGAGGCCGGCCCCCAGCCGCCATGCGGGAAAATGGCGTGATGACGGCAACCCACTCCCGCCAACTGGCAGCCCCCCCTGCGCCGAGCGCCCCGCTGCCGGGGCGGGGCAGCTACTGGATCACCACCTTCGGCTGCCAGATGAACAAGGCGGATTCCGAACGCATGGCCGGGATCCTGGAGACGATGGGCTATCGCCAGGCCAGCGCCGAGCTCAGCGCCGATCTGGTGCTCTACAACACCTGCACCATCCGCGACAACGCCGAACAGAAGGTGTACAGCTACCTGGGTCGCCAGGCCCAGCGCAAGCGCCTCAACCCCCACCTCACCCTGGTGGTGGCCGGCTGCGTGGCCCAGCAGGAGGGCGAGGCGCTGCTGCGGCGCGTGCCGGAGCTCGATCTGGTGATGGGCCCCCAGCACGCCAACCGCCTCGACACCCTGCTGGCCCAGGTGGAGCAGGGCCAGCAGGTGGTGGCCACCGGCGAGCACCACATCCTCGAGGACATCACCACCGCCCGCCGCGACAGCGCTGTGTGCGCCTGGGTGAATGTGATCTACGGCTGCAACGAGCGCTGCACCTACTGCGTGGTGCCATCGGTGCGGGGTGTGGAGCAGAGCCGTCTGCCCGAGGCCATCCGCCTGGAGATGGAGGGGCTGGCGGCCCGGGGCTTCCGCGAGATCACCCTGCTGGGGCAGAACATCGATGCCTATGGCCGCGACCTGCCTGGCATCACGCCCGAAGGGCGCCGCCGCCACACCCTCACCGACCTGCTGCACCACGTGCACGACGTGGAGGGCCTGGAGCGGATCCGCTTTGCCACCAGCCACCCCCGCTACTTCACCGAGCGGCTGATCGACGCCTGCGCCGCCCTGCCGAAGGTGTGTGAGCATTTCCATATTCCCTTCCAGAGCGGCGATGACGCCGTGCTGAAGGCAATGGCCCGGGGCTACACCGTGGAGCGCTACCGCCGCATCCTGGCCCGCATCCGTGAGCGCATGCCCGATGCGGCGATCAGCGCCGATGTGATCGTGGCGTTTCCCGGCGAAACCGACGCCCAGTTCCGCCGAACCCTGGCCCTGATCGAGGAGATCGGCTTCGATCAGGTGAACACCGCCGCCTACTCGCCACGGCCCAACACCCCAGCCGCAGACTGGCCTGACCAGCTCAGCGAGGCCGTCAAGGTGGAGCGCCTGCAGGAGCTCAATGCCCTGGTGGAGCGCACAGCACGGCTGCGCAGCGCCCGCTACCAGAACCGCCTCGAGCAGGTGCTGGTGGAGGGCCCCAACCCCCGCCAGGCCAGCCAGTGGATGGGCCGCACCCGCACCAACCGGCTCACGTTCTTCAGCGCTGATCAGCGGGCCGGCGCCGGCCCTGGCTCAGGCGCTCCGGCCGTTCAGGCCGGCAATCTGGTGAACGTGCGCATCGAGGAGGTGCGTGCCTTCTCGCTGAGCGGCACACTGGCCTGAGTTCCAGCCTGGGATGGCTGCCCGCCGCGATGACCCCTGCCCCAAGCCAAGGCCGGATCCACGTGGGCCTGATCTTCGGCGGAGCTTCCGGGGAGCACGCCATCGCCATCCGCTCGGCCGCCACGGTGGCCGCCGCCCTGCGGGCTCCAGCCAATGCGGCCCGCTACGCCCTGAGCTGCTTCTACATCGATCAGCGCGGCCGCTGGTGGGGTCCGGAGCTGGCCGACCGGGTGCTGGCCCAGGGAACTCCTGCCAACGCAGCCCAGCTCGCCCCCGGGGCGGAGCGCCCCGGCTTCCAGGGCTTTCCCGATGCAGCCCTGGCGGTGGAGGTGTGGTTCCCGGTGCTGCACGGCCCCAATGGCGAGGACGGCACGATCCAGGGCTTGTTCGCCCTGATGCAGGTGCCGTTCGTGGGCTCCGGGGTGCTCGGTTCGGCCGTGGGCATGGACAAGCTGGCCATGAAGGCCGCCTTTGCCGCATCAGGCCTACCCCAGGTCCCCTATGCCGCGGTGACCGCCGCCGAGCTCCAGGCCGATGCCGAGGCCGTGCTGGATCGGCTGGAGGCCCTGCTCAGCTACCCCTGCTTCGTGAAGCCCGCCAACCTGGGATCCTCCGTAGGCATCAGCAAGGCCAGGGATCGACCCTCCCTTCTGGCGGGCCTGCGCAGCGCCGCCGGCCTCGATCCCCGGGTGGTGGTGGAGCAGGGCATCACGGCCCGGGAGCTGGAGTGCGCCATACGGGGCGGCGGCCCCAGGCCCTACAGCGCCTCGGTGCTGGGCGAAATCCGCTTCGACGCCGACTGGTACGACTACGAGACCAAGTACAGCGATGGCAGGAGCCACACCCTGATCCCGGCGCCGGTGCCCGAAGCGGTGGCGGAGCGGGCCCGCAGCATGGCCGTGCAGGCCTGCGAGGCCCTGAACGCCTCGGGCCTGGCCCGGGTCGATTTCTTCTACACCGAGGGCGAAGCGGAGAGCGGCTGCCTCTGGCTCAATGAAATCAACACCCTGCCGGGCTTCACCAGCCTCAGCATGTATCCGATGCTTTGGCAGGCCACGGGCGTAGATCTGGACACCCTGGTGGATGAACTGATTCAGGCCGCCCTGGAGTGGCCTACACCTGCTAACCCAGCCCCAGGACGCTTCGAAGGAGTCTCCCCATGATTCACGGCTTGCTCTGGCTGCCCCTGCTTCTCGTCTTTGTGCTACTGACCTCCCTGGGCTGGCTGGAGCGGCGGCGGCAACAGCTGTTCCGGGACTGGGCCGAGGGTTCCGAACTGGCCAAGCTCGACGGCTGCGGCGCCGCCAGGCTGGTGGACGGGGTGCTGAGCTGGAGCACCTTCCATGCCGGTGCCCTGGTGGAGCAGGGCTCCTTCAGCATCAAGCAACTGGAGCTGGTGGAACTGCTGGCGCTCGGATCGGGCGAGGCGCCCCTCACCGAGGAATCCCAGGGGGCCTGCAGGCTGCGCCTGGTGGGGGGCGGCGCCCAGAATGACCTCCCCTTCGCCGATGCTGAGCGGGCCCGGCGCTGGATGGATGAACTGATGGCCAGTTCCCGCTGTGAGCTGTGAGTCGGTCCAGGCCCCTTCCCCCAGGAGCTGAGCGCAGGCGCCAATTGCGCCTGGAACGCCGCCGGGAGCGGTTGCGCAACGGCTGGCGGCTGCTGGTGCTGCTCGGCCTCGCCGGCGGCCTGGGCTACACGCTGCTGCGCCAGGGCTGGACCCTCAGCGACCCCCGGCAGGTGGAGGTGCTGGGCAGCAAGCAGGTGGGCGCCGAGCAGGTGATCCAGGCGGCGGGGCTGACGTTCCCCCAGCCCCTGCTCAACCTCCAGCCCAGCCGGGTCGCCTCCTCCCTCGCCGAGGCCCTGCCCGTGGAGGAGGTGCGGGTGACGCGGCTGATGGCACCGCCGCGGCTGCAGGTGACCCTCATCGACCGCCAGGCCGTGGCCCGCGCCCAACGCCGCACCCCCAAGGGCAGTGAGGCCGGCTTCGTGGATCGCTACGGCCACTGGATGAACAGCCGCCAAGGCGCCCTGATGGCCGGGGAGGGTGCTTCCGGCCTGTTGGTGAGCGGCTGGCAACCGCGCCATCGCCCGGCACTGGTGGAGGTTCTGGAACGGCGTGGCGGGCTGGGCAGCGACCTGACAGAGATCCGATTCGCGCCGGAGGGCGGCCTGTGGCTGCGGAGCTCCAGCCTGGGCCTGGTGCGCCTGGGCCCAGCCGATGCCCAGCTCCCCCGCCGCCTGGACGTGCTGGCCCACCTCGTCAAGACCCTGCCACCGCAGCTCAAGGGGAAGCCGCTCAAAACCCTCGACCTCACCGATCCGGAACAGCCCGAATTGGCTCTGCAGCAGGTGCCGAAACCCAAACCCCCCTCCCCATAAACGGGCCCTAAACAGGCCTTAAGCCTGGCTCGAACCGTCTTTGCCCATGGAACCGACACTCCGGATCCGTGGGCAAACGGGCAAAGGGTCGCGATCGAACAAACTCAAGTAGGCCACTTGCGGACATAATGCGCCCAGCTCACCGGCACACCAGCCCCATGGCGCAAGACGACGGCCCCAATTCCGTGCCGCCGATCCAACCCGGTGATTCGATTACGCTGTCGATCAGCGCAACGGCCAACGGTGCCTCCGCCAACCGCGACGCGATGACCCATAGCTCGACCCATGCCGCAGGCATTGTTCCCAGCCAGACGGCCCGGATCGAGGTGATCGGTGTAGGTGGAGGTGGCAGCAACGCCGTCAACCGGATGATTGCCTCCGACCTGCACGGGCTGGGCTACAGGGTGCTCAACACTGACGCCCAGGCCCTGTTGCAGTCGGCCGCCCAGAAGCGCACCCAGCTGGGCCAGAAGCTCACCCGGGGCCTGGGGGCCGGCGGCAATCCCGTGATCGGCCAGAAGGCCGCGGAGGAATCCCGGGCTGAGCTGCAGGAGTCGCTGCAGGGGGCTGATCTGATCTTCATCGCCGCTGGCATGGGCGGCGGCACCGGCACCGGCGCAGCCCCCATCCTGGCGGAGGTGGCCAAGGAGGTGGGGGCCCTCACCGTGGGCATCGTCACCAAGCCGTTCGGCTTCGAGGGTCGCAAGCGCATGCGCCAGGCCGAGGAGGGCATTGCCCGGCTGGCCGAGCATGTGGACACCCTGATCGTGATCCCCAACGACCGCCTGCGCGATGAGATCGCCGGCGCGCCCCTCAATGAGGCCTTCCGCGCCGCCGATGACGTGTTGCGCATGGGCGTCAAGGGCATCAGCGACATCATCACCAAGCCCGGCCTGGTGAACGTGGACTTCGCCGACGTGCGCTCGGTGATGGCCGATGCCGGCACCGCCCTGCTCGGCATCGGCGTGGGCTCGGGTCGCAGCCGTGCCAGCGAGGCGGCCCAGGCCGCCATGAGCAGCCCTCTGCTGGAGTCGGCCCGCATCGATGGCGCCAAGGGCTGCGTGATCAACATCAGCGGCGGCAAGGACATGACCCTGGAGGACATGACCACGGCCTCGGAGGTGATCTATGACGTGGTCGACCCCGACGCCAACATCATCGTGGGCGCCGTGGTGGACGAGCGGCTGGAGGGTGAGATCCATGTGACGGTGATCGCCACCGGCTTCGAAGGTGGCACCACCTACCGCCCCGAGCGGCCTGCGGTGAGCTTCGCCACCAGCTCTCCATTCACTCCCAGTCCCTCCCCGGAAGAGCAGCGCGGCGCCAAGATTCCTCCCTTCCTGCTGCACCGCCAGACGCGGCCGGGTCATCACGAGAGCTGAGGGCCCCAGTCACTGGGAGCTCCAGCTGGAATCTGCGTCCAACCCCGCTCAGCAATCAGCTGATGCTTGATCTGCTATTCCATCCCTGAAGGGGGTGACCCGGATTCCACGCCTGCCCTGAGCATCCCGTGTGGCTGCTGCCTTCCGGTCCTGACCAGGTTTGGGCGTCAGGGCCGCGTGGGTCCGAGTCGAGCGGATGCTAGCAATGGGCCCCCCTCCCCCTTGCCCTGCGCCCCGTGCCCCTGCGCCCCGCCGATCTGGCCCGTCGCAAGCAGGCCGGCCTGCCGATCACCGTGCTCACCGCCTGGGACGCCCTCTCCGGTGCCCTCGTGGCCGAGGCCGGGGCTGATGCGGTGCTGGTGGGCGATTCCCTCGCCATGGTGGTACTGGGCCACCCCACCACCCTGCCGGTCACCCTCGACGAGATGCTGCATCACTGCCGCGCCAGCGCCCGCGGCATGGCCAGCGCCTGCTCGACGGGCCATGAACCGCTGCTGATCTGCGATCTGCCCTTCCTCAGCTACCAGTGCCACCCCGATGACGCGGTGGCGGCCGCCGGCCGGGTGCTGAAGGAGAGTCCGGCGGCGGCGGTGAAGCTGGAGGGAGCCGAACCCGAAACCCTGGCGGTGATCGACCGCCTGGTGCGCAGCGGCATTCCCGTGATGGGCCACGTGGGGCTGACGCCCCAGTCGGTGCATCGCACGGGGTACCGGCGCCAGGCCACCGACGCCGCAAGCCGGGAACGGCTGCGGGGCGAGGCCCGCGCCCTGGAGCAGGCCGGCTGCTTCGCCCTGGTGGTGGAGCATGTGCCGGCGGAGGTTGCCACGGAGCTCAGCCTCAACCTCGCCATCCCCGTGATCGGCATCGGTGCCGGCGACGGCTGCGACGGACAGGTGCGGGTGACCGCCGACCTGCTCGGGCTCACCAGCAGCCAACCGCCCTTCAGCCCGCCCCTGCTGCAGGGTCGCTCCCTGGCACTGGAGGCGCTGCGGCAGTGGCTCGCAGCCCAGAGTCGTCCAACCACTTCCACAGCTCCCGCAGCACCGCATTGCTGAGGGCCAGCCCCTGGGGATCGCTCAACCGCCAGCGCTCCCCCTCCAGCAGCAGCAGCCCCCGCGCCAGCCAGGGCTGCAGCCGTTGCCTGAGGAGGTCCAGCTCGGCCCTGATCTCCTCCTCCTGCCAGCCCTCTGCGCGCAGCAGCTGGGCTGGTCGCACCCCCTCCCGCCGCCGCAACCCCACCATCAGGCGCTCATCGAGGGGCATCCCCGCCGCCTGGGGCGCCCCGGCCTGGCCCAGCAGCCCGACCTGAGCCAGCGTCGCGGCCTGGTCCAACCATTGGGCGTAGGCCTCCCGGGTGCGGGGCCGGGCCTGCCGCTCGCCCCAGGGCGCCGCCGTGGCCCCCATGCCGAAGGCCCACCAGCCCGCCCCGCTCCAGTACACCCGGTTGTGGCGCGAGGCGTGGCCGGCCAGGGCGTAGTTGGACACCTCGTAGTGGCCATAGCCGGCCGCCCCCAGCTCGGCGCTGCTGAGCTCCATCAAGTCGGCGGCCAGATCGTCATCCGGCAGCGCCAGCCGGCCCTGCTCCAGGCGCCGCGCAAACACGGTGCCGGGCTCGATTGTGAGGTCGTAGACCGAGAGGTGCGGCGCACCGATGGCGACCGCCTGGCGCAGCTGATCTCGCCAGCCCTCGAGGCTCTGGCCCGGCACCGCCTGGATCAGATCCAGGCTCCAGCTGGCCAGCGGGCCATCGCGCCGGGCCTGGACCAGCCAGCGGCAGGCCTCGCGCAGGTCGTGGCCGCTGTGGCGTCGCCCCAGCTGCTGCAGCACGGTGTCGTCAAAGCTCTGGCCCCCGAGGCTCACCCGGTTCACACCGGCATCCAGGTAGGCCAGCAGGCGGGCCCGATCGAAGCTGGCGGGGTCGAGCTCCAGGCTGATCTCCGCCCCTGGGGCCAGACCGAAGCGCCGCTCCAGGGCCCGCAGCAGCGCCCGCACCTGCTGCGGCTCCAGCAGCGAGGGGGTGCCGCCGCCCAGGTACACCGTGGAGAGCGGCGGCGGCGGCGGGCCCACGGGCCAGGCAGCCAGGGCGATCTCCCGTAGCACCAGCTCCAGATAGGCCGCAATCGAGACGGAACCGGGCTGGCCCTGCGCCGCCCCGGCCCGATCGCCCAGGGGCACCACCGGAAAGTCGCAATAGAAGCAGCGACGGTGACAGAAGGGGATGTGCAGGTAGGCGCTGCGGGGGGGCAGGGCGGTGGACCCCACCGGCCGCGCCAACGGTGTGGAGGCGATCAAGTGCGGTTACCTCCGCAGGCCAAAGCGGCGGGTTTCAGCCATGCTGCGCACTGGATCGCTCGGAGCTCGCCACACAGCCTCAATGGTGGACTCCCTCATCCTGGTCCTGTTCATGATCTCCGGTGCCGCCGCCGGTTGGCTGGGAGTGGACCTGCTGCCCAAGGCCATGCTGGCCGAGGTGGACAACCCCGAGGGCCTGCGCACCGTGCTGGGCGGCTTCGGGGCCTTTTTCGGGCTGATCGCCGGGGTGTTCTTCAGCCAGCTGCGCCGCAACTTGATGCGCCAGGTGCGCAGCATGCCCACTGACCTGCTGGTCAGCCGGGCCGTGGGCCTGATTCTCGGGCTGCTGGTGGCCAACCTGCTGCTGGCGCCGATCCTGCTGCTGCCCCTTCCCTGGGAGGTGGTGTTCGTGAAGCCGCTGGCGGCGGTGCTGAGCAACGTGTTCTTCGGCGTGTCGGGCTACAACCTCGCCGAGGTGCACGGCCGCACCCTGCTGCGCCTGTTCAACCCCAGCAGCACCGAGGCCCTGCTGGTGGCCGAGGGGGTGCTGCAGCCCGCCAGCGCCAAGATCCTCGACACCAGCGTGGTGATCGATGGCCGCCTGCGCGGCCTGCTCGACTCCGGCCTGCTGGAGGGTCAGGTGATCGTGGCCCAGTGCGTGATCGACGAACTCCAGGCCCTGGCCGATTCCGGCAATGCCGAGAAGCGCGGCCGCGGCCGCCGCGGCCTGAAGCTGCTCACCGAGCTGCGCGAGCAGTACGGCCGCCGCCTGGTGGTGAACAGCACCCGCTACGAGGGCAAAGGGGTGGACGACAAGCTGCAGGCCCTCACCGCCGACACCGGCGGCACCCTGCTGACCACCGACTACAACCTGGCCAAGGTGGCCGAGGTCAAAAGCCTCAAGGTGCTCAACCTCAGCGAGCTGGTGATCGCCCTGCGGCCCGAGGTGCAGCCCGGCGATGAGCTGCAGCTCAAGATCGCCCGTGAGGGCAAGGAGGCCGACCAGGGCGTGGGCTACCTCGATGACGGCACCATGGTTGTGGTGGAGGGAGCCCGGGACAACATCGGCGAACGCCTGCCGGTGGTGGTCACCGGTGCCCTGCAGAACCCGACCGGCCGCATCGTGTTCGCCCGGCGCGAGGCCGCCCTGCATTCCGCCGCCGCCGAGGCGGGCGGCCATGGCAACGAGAGGGGGGGGAGCGATCCACACCTCCCGGCAGCAAGCGCAAGCCGAGGGCCTCCCGCTAGGCTCCGAGCCAGTGCCTGTCAGGGTCAACGCATGTCGGTGTCAGCTCCCTACTACGGCGACTCCGCCGTGATGCGCACACCGCCGCCGGACCTCCCCTCCCTGCTGCTCAAGGAGCGGATCGTGTACCTGGGGTCTGCCGCTGTTCAGCGACGACGAGGCCAAGCGCCAGATGGGCATCGATGTGACCGAGCTGATCATCGCCCAGCTGCTCTATCTGGAATTCGACAATCCGGACAAGCCGATTTTCTTCTACATCAATTCCACCGGCACCTCCTGGTTCACCGGCGACGCCATCGGCTTTGAAACCGAGGCCTTCGCCATTGCCGACACGATCAGCTACGTGAAGCCGCCGGTGCACACGATCTGCATCGGCCAGGCGATGGGCACCGCGGCGATGATCCTCAGCGCCGGCACCAAGGGGCAGCGGGCAGCCCTGCCCCACGCCACGATCGTGCTGCACCAGCCCCGCAGCGGCGCCCGCGGCCAGGCCAGTGACATCCAGATCCGGGCCCAGGAAGTGCTGCACAACAAGCGCACCATGCTGGACATGCTGGCGGCCAACACCGGCCGCAGCGTCGAGGAGCTCTCCAAGGACTCCGACCGCATGACCTACCTCACCGCTGCCCAGGCCCTCGAGTACGGCCTGATCGACCGAGTGCTCACCAGCCAGAAGGACCTCCCCAGCGGCACCCCCCTGGCCGCCCAGCGCAGCCCCGCCGGCATCGGCTGAGCCGGGCCCGACCAGAGCCCACCCCCCGTTCTCTCCACCACCACCACTCGCCGCCTCCCAGCCATGCCCATCGGCACCCCCAGCGTTCCCTACCGCCTGCCCGGCAGCCAGTACGAGCGCTGGGTTGACATCTACACCCGGCTCGGTGTGGAGCGGATCCTGTTTCTCGGCTCCGAGGTGAATGACGCCGTGGCCAATGCGCTGGTTGCGCAGATGCTCTACCTCGACTCCGACGACAACTCCAAGCCGATCTACGTCTACATCAACTCCCCGGGGGGATCGGTGACGGCGGGCCTGGCCATCTACGACACGATGCAGTATGTCAAGAGTGACGTGGTGACCATCTGCGTGGGCCTGGCTGCTTCGATGGGGGCCTTCCTGCTGGGCGCCGGCACCAAGGGCAAGCGGCTGGCCCTGCCCCACAGCCGCATCATGATCCACCAGCCCCTGGGGGGCACCAGTCAGCGCCAGGCCAGCGACATCGCCATCGAGGCCAAGGAGATCCTGCGCATCAAGGACATGCTCAACCACAGCATGGCGGACATGACCGGCCAGACCTTCGAGAAGATCCAGAAGGACACCGACCGCGACTACTTCCTCAGCGCCGCCGAGGCCAAGGAGTACGGCCTGATCGATCGGGTGATCTCCCACCCCAGCGAGGCCTGAGGGAGGGCCCGGCGGGCGGCCCTTGCGTAAGCTCGACGCTCTCCTCCCCGCCCTCAGCCCCAGCCCGGATGGCCCAGCTCTTCTACGATTCCGATGCCGATCTCAGCCTGCTGGATGGCAAGACGGTGGCCATCATCGGCTATGGCTCCCAGGGCCATGCCCACGCCCTCAACCTGAAGGACAGCGGCGTCGCCGTGGTGGTAGGCCTCTACGAGGGCAGCCGTTCCGCCGAGAAGGCCCGTGCCGATGGCCTCGAGGTGCTGAGCGTCGCCGATGCCTGCGCCAAGGCCGACTGGATCATGGTGCTCCTGCCTGATGAGATCCAGAAGACGGTCTACGAGACGGAGATTGCACCCCACCTCAGCGCCGGCAAGGTGCTGAGCTTCGCCCATGGCTTCAACATCCGCTTCGGGCTGATCCAGCCCCCGGCCGAGGTGGACGTGGTGATGATCGCCCCCAAGGGCCCCGGCCACACCGTGCGCTGGGAATACCAGAACGGCATGGGGGTGCCGGCCCTGTTTGCGGTGCAGCAGGACGCCAGCGGCAACGCCCGGGCCCTGGCCATGGCCTACGCCAAAGGAATCGGCGGCACCCGCGCCGGCATCCTGGAGACCAACTTCAAGGAAGAGACCGAAACCGACCTGTTCGGCGAACAGGCCGTGCTCTGCGGTGGCCTCAGCGAACTGGTGAAGGCGGGCTTTGAAACCCTGGTGGAGGCGGGCTACCAGCCCGAGCTGGCCTATTTCGAGTGCCTGCACGAGGTGAAGCTGATCGTGGATCTGATGGTGAAGGGCGGCCTCACCGCCATGCGCGATTCGATTTCCAACACCGCCGAATACGGCGACTACGTGAGCGGCCCGCGCCTGATCACCGCCGCCACCAAGGCTGAGATGAAGCGCATCCTGGCCGACATCCAGGACGGCACCTTCGCCCGCAACTTCGTGGCCGAGTGCGAGGCCGGCAAGCCTGAGATGACCAAAATCCGAAAGCGGGACGCTGAGCATCCGATCGAGCAGGTGGGCACGGGTCTGCGGGCCATGTTCTCCTGGCTCAAGGCAGCCTGATTCCCCCCTCCCTGCTCTGGGGCAGCGCCCAGGCGGGCGGCAGCCTCACCCTGGCCTCCACGGCCTGGCTGGTGAGCGGGCTCAGCCCCTCACCACTGCTCAACAGCCTGCTGCCGGCCCTCGGCACCCTGCCCGCCCTGCTGCCCCTGCGGCGCCGGGCCTGGGCCTACGGGCTGCAGCTGCTGGCGGTGCTGGCCCTGCTGGCGGTGGCGGCGGCCCAGGCCCTGGAGTGGCTGCCGGCGCCCTGGCTGCTGGCAGCATCGCTGCTGGCCGTGCTGCTGTTCGCCCTCGGGGCTGAGATCAGCCAATTGCCCCTGCAGCGGCGTCTGCTGCGCCAACCGGGCAGTTCGATCGACCAGTTGCGCCGGGGCTCCGACCTCGGCGCCCTGGCGGGTTACCTGCTCACGGCTTTGCTGTTCCCGGCCGCCCTGCAGTTCGGGCCGGCCCTGCTGCTGCTGCTGCCACTGGGGCTGCTGCTGGCCGTGCGGGGCCGGGGCGGGGCGGGCGTCGATGGCTCCACCCCGCAGGCAGCGGCGGCCCCGGCCCCTGAAGCGCAAGCTCCGGCCCAGGTCATCCCCTTCAGCCGGCTGTGCGCACTCCAGGGGCTGGTGTTCGGCGGTCTGTTCGCCCTGCTGCCGCTGTGGGTGCGGGAGGTGGGAGCCGGCAACTGCTTTGATTTCGCCATGCTGCTGGCGGCCTATGGGCTCGGCCGGGGCTTCACCGGGCTGCTGCCGCCCTTGCCCGGGCCCCTGCGCTATGGCCTGATGGGGGCCCTGCTGGGGTTGGCCCAGCTCCTGCCGGGCTGGATGGCGGTGCTGCCGTTCCTGTCCCTGGGTGGTCTGGCGGCCGCCAGTGATGCCGCCCTGGTGGGGTTCCTGGGCCCCCTGGGAGATGCCCCCCTGCGCTGGACGGTGCTGCAGCGCTCCGGGGCCGTGGGCAGTCTGGCCGGCAGCCTCGGCATGGGTCTGCTGAGCCAGCTGCTCGGCCTCACCCTGGCCCTGCCCCTGCAGATTCTGGCCTTCGCGGCGCTGGCCTGGCCCCTGGGCCGATCCCGCTGATCCCGCCGTTCTCACTGATGCCGCTGATTCCGGTGCTGCAGGTGATGCAGGTGATGCAGGTGTTGGAGGTGCTGGCGGCTGCCCTGCTCGATCGCGGCCTGGGGGATCCCCAGCGCTGGCTCCATCCGGTGCAGGTGATGGGCTGGAGCATCGCCCGCCTGCGGCGGCTGGCCGAGGGCTGGGCCGCGGGTCGCCCCGGCCGGTTGCGCTGGGCCGGCGTGGCCATCACGGTGCTGGTGGTGGGGCTCAGTGGGTCTGCCGGCTGGCTGCTGGAGCGCTGGGCGGCCCACAGCGCCTTGGGGGTGGCGGTGCTGGTGGTGGGACTGGCCAGCGCCCTGGCCGGCCGCAGCCTCGACGACGCCGTGACCGGGGTGCTGGAGCTGCTGGCGGCGGCGGATCTCGAACCCGCCCGGCGGCAGCTGGCCCGCATCGTGGGCCGCGACACCGACCACCTCAACAACGAGGAGATCCTGCGGGCCCTGGCCGAAACCGCCAGCGAAAACGCCGTGGACGGCCTCTTCGCGCCCCTGTTCTGGATGCTGGTGGGGGCTGCCCTGAGCCCATGGGCGCCCGGCTGGCCTGGCCCCCTGGCCCTGGCCTGGACCTTCAAGGCAGCCAGCACCCTCGATTCGATGCTGGGCTACCGCCACGGCAGCCTGGTGTGGCTGGGCACGGCCGGAGCCCGGCTCGACGACCTGCTGGTGTGGCTTCCCTGCCGCCTGGTGGCCCTGAGCCTGCCGCTCGCCGCCGGCCAGGGGCTGGGGGGGGCCTGGCGAGGGCTGGGGCTCGCCCTGCGGGATGGGGCGCCCGATCCCTCTCCGAATGCGGGGGTGTCCCAGGCGGCCTACGCCCATGCCGTAGGGGTGCAGCTGGGGGGCAGCAACCGCTATGGCGGCTGCCTGCGAAACAAACCACTGCTGGCGGAGGGGCTGCCGCCACCGGATGCGCCTGCTGTGCAGCGGATGCTGCGGCTGTCGCTGCGGCTCCAAGGGCTCTGGCTGGCCGCAGCCTTCCTGGTGGCGGGGCTGACCCCTTTCATCACGAAAGCTCTCAGCTGATTGCCCGGATTGAAGGAACTGCCGAAGCTGCTGGCACGTCCCAGGGCCCATGCCGATTCGCGACCTCCTTGAAGAAGCCCTCCAGGAGCCGGACATCGGGACCACAGCCTGCTTCCGGTGGCATGCCACGCCCGTGGGCATCGCCGCGCTCTGGCACGCCGGCACCGCGCCCGCGGCCCCGCCCTATGAGGACGCCCTCAAGGAGGGCTTGCAGGTGGGGCTCGACCTCAGCCGCGAGGAGCGGGAATTCCACCAGATCAGCTCAGGGCTGGTGCTGCTGTTTCATTCCTGAGGCGACCGCGGAGGCAGGCGGCGACACCGGAGCGGGAACGCCGAACACCGGAGCCCATTCGTGCAGGGTCCAGCGAACACATCCCTGCTCGATCAGGGGATCGTGGCGCACCAGCCGAGAGGCCTCATCCCAGGATTCGGCCCAGAACAGCAGCATGCCGCCGGCACCCTCAGCACCACGGCGGTCGGCCCAGTAGCCACTCACGGGGCGATGGCCCTGCGCTTCGATTTCGGCCAACCAGGCCAGATGCAACGGCACCACCGCATCGAAGTGGGCTTTGTCCACCAGGCCCTCCTCCAGCTTCACAAACCAGGGCATCGCTGCGCCCACCTGCGACTTCGGGCACTCTGCTCCCTCCGAGCCCCAGCGGATGGCGTCACTCAACGGTCGCCGGGCTGCGCAGACCTTCGAGCAGATCGGCCAGCAGGGATGTCATCTCGATGGGCAACGGCACGGTGGGCTCCGCATCGGCGGCCAGCACCACCACCGCGCAGGCATCCAGCAGCCGGGAGGCCTCGCGGGCGCTGATGGACATCAGGAACTGGCCATCGCACTCGGTGATGCGCATCGCCCTCGACGAGCAGACTGAACATTCAAAAGCTAGGGCGTTCAGCAGGAGGCCGCCACGCGAACGAGAGCCCACGAGAGGGCCGATCCGCCTGATCCCGCCTGAAAAGACCCTGCCGAGATCAGCTCCTCCATGGGGCGGGTCAGATCCTGAGGAAGCCCGTTCACTCTCTGTAATAATGTTGGTGAAGACGTTCCTCGGGCGGGCACCCTCTTGGGTACCGCCTTTTTTCTTGCAGGTTGTTTGGACGCCGTCGGGGACGCCCAGCACTCCTGGGATCAGGGGGCTGGCGGGGCTGACTTGAACAGCAGCAGCGTGCGCCCCTTGCCGTCCTGGAGCAGCAGGTTCCGCTTGTCGATGCTCCAGCGACGCACCTGCCCCAGCGCCTCCACGTAGCGCTGTTCCATGGCCATCAGCTCAGGCGGGCAGGCCATCTGGGTGCTGGCCAACTTGGAAAAGCTGAGGTGTTCGCCGTCGAGCCGGAAGCCGCCGATGAGCCGGTTGCAGCCGCCGCTGCCACTCACCCGGTTGGCGTCGGCGTCGAGCCGCAACTCCAGCGGCCGGCCGGGGGGCTCGGCCAACGTGGGGCCCTCTCCATCCTGCAGGGCCTCCAGCCGCCAGACGGAGCCCCGCAAGCTGGGCCGGGGCGCCGGGGCGGCTGAAGCCTTGGTCGAGGCGTCGGCGCCGGAGCAGCCCTCGCCTGGATGCACCCCCACGAACCGCTCCACCACCAGGGTGCGCTGCGGCCCCCGACCCGGCTCAGCCGAGGGGCGCTGGCTGATCAGCCCCTCCAGGTTCACCAGCAGCGGCTGGCCGGCCGATCCAGCCGGCTGGGCCTCCAGGTAGGCCCGCTCCAGCTTCAGGTAGTCGCCCTCCATGGCCACCGGCAGGCGCGCGCCGGTGGCGCAGAGCCGGATGCTGGCCGCATCGGCCTGGTAGCGGAACATCCCCCGCAGGTGGAGGCGCGGCTCGATCGGCTCAGGTGCGGGCAGCCGCTGCAGGCGGTCATTGAGACGCGAGGGGATCGGCTCACCCTGCAGGTCGAGCTTGCGCAGGGCGGTACCGCCCTCCAGGGGTTGGAGCAGCACGGGCGCTTCCCGGCCGCCGCGCAGCACCAGGCGGGGGCCGGGCGGCTCCAGGCGCCAGCGGCCGATGTCATCAAAGCTGTTCGGGGCGGGGCGATCCAGGAAGGTCTGGCGCAGCTGGAAGCTGCCGTCGGTGAGCAGGTCCACCTGCCAGCGGGTGGTGCCACCGGCGGCAGGCAGATCGCCGCGCCAGCTGGCCGGCAACCGGCCCAGGGGCCCCTGGGGAGAGGGCTGACGGCCGCCCGCCACCTGCACCAACCGCAGGTTCAAGGGCTGGCTGGCGGCGCCGCCGAGCACCGGGTTGACCGTTTCGGTGGTGAACAGCAACCACCCGCCCTGGCGCACCGTGGCGCGCACGGCGTAGCGGCCGTTGGAACTCAGGTCCTCCTCCCGGTACGGGATGGAGAAGCGAAAGGGCGACTGACCGGCGGGGTCCAGGCGCACCCGACTCAGCACCTTGGCGGGGGCATCGGCCCGGGCGATGTCCTCGATCACCACCTCAAACACCGCATCGGGGGGCAGGGCGATGCGCTCCCGATAGCTCGCCGTTCCCGAGAGGGTGCCGGCCCGGGCGGGCGCCTGCAGCAGCAGCGCCGCCGCGACCATCCCTCCAGCCAGCAAGACAGGGCTCTGATGCTTCATTGGCCGGGGCAGTGAATCGCGGCAACAGCCTGCCGCTAGAGCCGGCAGTACCAGCCTGCCGATGGGCAATCGGGGCCGGGGAGCTGCTGGGAAGAAGCCGCTGGAAAACGGAGAGGGTGGGATTCGAACCCACGGAAGGTTGCCCTTCAAACGATTTCGAGTCGTTCGCTTTCGACCACTCAGCCACCTCTCCAACCAGGAGCCCGAGGCTCCGCAGACGACTTTACGGATCGCTCAACCCCAGCCCCGCTGCAGCCAGCCCCGCGGGCCGCTGGCGCTCCAGCCCGGCGGGGCATCGGTCGGCCTGCCGCCGCTCAGCCAGATGGCTCCCCGGCTGGCGGCGGTCACGGCCTGGCGCTCGGGCCGCCGCGGCAGCACCCCCAGCCAGATGCCGTCCCAGGCCTTGCCTTCGGTGGCCCGCCAGGCCCTCAGGGCCTGGCGGTCGGGCAGCAAGAGCCAGCGGCGCCGCCCCAGCACGAGGGTGATGGCCCGGCTGTCGGCGCTGAGCGGCTCCGCCACCAGCCCGGGGCTGCCCAGCCACTGGCCCGGCTGCAGCGGCAGGCTGCCATCGGCACTGGCCAGCACCAGCCCCGCCTGGCGCTGCCAGCAGGCGGGCTCAGCCGGGGCCACCGGATCCAGCAGCAGGGCCCAGTCGAAGCGGCCGATGCCGAAACCGGTGGCGAGCTGGCGGGCCTGACTGCAGCTGAAGCCATCGGCCTGGAGGCTCACCAGCGCCGCCCGGCCCTGGTGGCGGGCCAGCAGCAGGTCGCGGCTGCCCTGGTGCACCAGCACGAGCTGGTCGGCCCGCAGCAGGGCCAGATGGCCCAGGGCCGCCAGCAGCAGAAGCGCCGGCGCCAGCCGGCGGCCCAGCCGCGGCAGGCCCGGGGGGGCCGGCACACTCAACCCCAGCACGCCTGCTGCAAGCAGCAGCACCAGCAGGGGCTCCGGCCTGCCGAGCTGCCACTGGGCCATGGGCAGGGCGGCGAAGCCCTTCACCACCAGCAGCAGCAGGCCGCAGCACCACGCCACCGGCGGCAACAGCAGGCCGAGCAGGGGAGGCACCAGCACCGCCACCAGGGCCAGGGCCATCGCCCCCAGGGTGAGGGGTGTGAGCAACGGCGCTGCCACCAGATTGGCCGGCACGGCGTAGAGGGGCACCACGCCGAAGTGGAACAGCTGCAGCGGCAGGGTCCAGAGCGAGGCGGCGAGGGGCACGGCACTGGCGGCGGCGAGCCAGCCCGGGCACCAGGGCGGCAGCCGGCGGCGCAGGCCCTGCTCCAGGGGACCGGCGCAGACCACGAGGGCGGCCGTGGCCACCACGCTGAGCTGGAAGCCCACATCAGCCAGCCACTCGGGCCGCCATAGCAGCAGCACCAGGGCACTGGCCATCAGGATCCCGAAGGGCCGCCCGCGGCCGCCGCTCTCCAGCACCGCCATGGCCAGGCCCCCCATCAGCACGGCCCGCAGCACCGAAGGCTGGGGGCCGGCCAGCAGCACGAACAGCAGCATGGCCACGCCGGCCAGGCCCAACCGCGGCCAGCGGGGCAGGCGACGCCCCAGGGGCAGCACCGCTCCCAGCAGCACGCTGAGGTGGAAGCCTGAAGCCGCCAGGGCATGGGAGAGTCCCGCGGCGCGGAAGGCCTCCTTGAGCTCCGGCGGCAAGGGCACCCGGGCGCTGCCGAGCACCAGGGCCGCCAGCACCCCACCCCGCTCCGCGCCCGCGCCCGCCAGCAGCCGCTGGGCCAGACGGCGGCGCAGGTCGGCCAGGGGGGTTTGGGGACGGGCCAGCACGGTGACCTGCTCCACCTGCAGCTGGGTGGCCGCCCCCTGGCGGCGCAGCCGTTCCGCCGGACCCGCCAGCAGTGGGTGGGGCGCCGGTTCTGGTCGTCGCAACCGGCCCCTGGCCTGCAGGCGCCAGCCCTGCTGCAGGGCCCCGCAGGAGGCCAGGCGCAGCTCGGTGCGCCCCTGGGGCAGCTGCAGCAGGGCCCGGCAGGCCCCGTCCGGCCCCGCCGGCTGGGGATCACTGAGCAGGGTGCCGCGCAGGCTCACGAGCAGCGGGGCGCCGCCGGCGGCCCCCGGGGCATCGAGCTGCCGCACCGGATCCCCCGGTGCGGCCAGCGGCGGTGAGATCGACACCCACAACGCCCGCAGCAGCACCAGAGCCACCAGGGCCGCCCAGACGAGCCGGCGCCGCCTGGGGCGGGAGCCGGCGGAGGGCGCCGGCGGCGCCGGCATTGGCAGCGGCAGCGGGCCTGGTGGCAATCCCATGGCCCCAGCGTTGCCACAGCAGCTCCCCGCCCTCAGCAACCCCCCGGGAAGCCTCAGCCGCCGGGTAGCCGCAGCAGCAGGTCGCACAGCTGCTCATCGGGGAGCTCCCTCTGCAGCAGGGGCTCCACCAGGGCGGCCAGGGGCCGCAGCCGGCAGGGCCAGATCTGGCGTTCGCTGGAGCGGCCCAGCTGGAAGCTGCCCAGCAGCAGCACCGCCAGCAGCAGGCGCCGACGCAGGGGCGTCACGCCACGGGCTGGGGGGCCTGGGCCTCCAGCCAGGCCTGGCGCCGCTCGGGGCTGAGCAGCGGAAAGCCCAGGGCCTGGCGCTCCGCCAGCCAGGCCTCGGCCACCTGTCGGGCCAGCACGCGGATGCGGCCGATTGTGGCCGTGCGCTCGGTCACCGAGATCACGCCGCGGGCCTCGAGCAGGTTGAAGGTGTGGCTGCACTTGAGCACGTAATCCAGCGCCGGGGCCGGCAGGCCCCGGGCCACCAGGTCGCCGGCCTCGGCCTCGTAGAGGGCGAACAGCTGCTGCAGCCGTTCCGGGTTGGAGGCCTCGAAGTTGTAGGTGCACTGGCCCTTCTCGAAGGGCAGCCAGATGTCGCCGTAGCTGCGCAGCCCGTTCCAGGAGAGATCCCAGATGCTCTCCACGTCCTGGAGATACATGGCCAGACGCTCGAGGCCGTAGGTGATCTCGATCGACACCGGCCTGCAGTCGAGCCCGCCGCACTGCTGGAAGTAGGTGAACTGGGTCACCTCCATGCCATCGAGCCACACCTCCCAGCCCACCCCCCAGGCGCCGAGGGTGGGGGATTCCCAGTTGTCCTCCACGAAGCGGATGTCGTGGTCGGCCGCGCGGATGCCGAGGGTCTCCAGGGAGGCCAGGTAGGTCTCCTGGATGCCGTCAGGCGATGGCTTGATCAGCACCTGGTACTGGAAGTAGTGCTGGGCCCGGTTGGGGTTGTCGCCGTAGCGGCCGTCGGTGGGGCGGCGGCAGGGCTCGGGGTAGGCCACGGCCCAGGGCTCGGGCCCGATCGCCCGCAGCACCGTGTGGGGGCTCATGGTGCCGGCGCCCTTCTCGGTGTCGTAGGGCTGCAGGATCAGACAGCCCTGCTCAGCCCAGAAGCGGTTGAGGGTGCTGATGATGTCCTGGAAATGCATCGGCGGCCTGCTGCCCGGGGGAGGGGGCAGTGAGGGAAGGGACTTGGCCAGCGAACCGGCGCGGCACCACGGTGCCATGGCGGTGTACCCGCTGGAGGCGGCGCCAGCCGGGGCAGCGATTTGACAACGGCAAGCCGGAGCTCGACAGTGAAGGGATGAGATCTGCGCTCAGCGTTGAAGTTCGTCGTCGGTACCCACCACAAGACCGGCTCGAAATTCTTCAGCAAAGCCCTCAAAACCCTCAAGCGCCTGACCGGCTTACGGGTGTGGTTCGACACCAAGCACAACCAGCGCGAGGTGCGCCTGCCGCAGCGCTGGGATTGCTATTTCCAGAACAACTGCCGCTGGCGCCTCGATCTCGACACCCTGGACTTCAGGGGAATTCACAGCAGCCGCAACCCGGCCCGGTTGATCCTCTCCTCAGTGCGCTACCACCTCAGAACCGATGAGCGCTGGGCACATAAGCCCCAGCAGGAGTTTGGAGGGCTCACCTATGCGGAGAAACTCAGGTCCATGAGCTCACTCGACGACCAGATCTGCTTTGAGATCGAGCATGTGGCCGGCCGCACCATCCGCCGCATGCTGGAGGTGAATGCCGATCCGCGCTTCCTGCATGTGGATCTCGATCGCATCTCCAGCGATCCCGAGATGGAGGAGCTGAAGGCCTGCCACAGCTTCTGTGGCCTGCAGCGCTGGTTTCCACTGGACACATGGCTGGAGGCCTGCCGGCCCCACTGCCTCTGGGCCATGCAGACTCTGCCCAGCCATGTGACCTCCAGCCCCGCTGGCCTGGCCGAGAGCCTGGAGCAGTTCGGCCCCAGGGCCCGGGCCGGCTTCCGCGGCGCCTTCGGCGATCCACTGTTCCAGCGGGTGTTCGGCTGAGCCCCGAGGGCGGCAACCGATTCAGGCCTCCAGCTCGAGCAGCCCCATCAACCCGCCAGCCAGGGGCCGGTGGTGCACCTTGCGGAAGCCGAGCCGACGGGCCAGCCGCTCCTGCTCGGCGCCGGTGGGGAGGCGGGCCAGGCTGGGCTCCAGATAGGCGTAATGCTCCTGCAGGCCGGCCAGGCTGGAGGCCGGCACCACCAGGCCGCGCAGGCAGAGCCTCTGCAGGCCCGCCGTGAGCCGCCCCTGAAGGCTGGCCCCATCTGGCCGGTTGAAATCCAGCAAGGCGGCCCGCCCGCCTGGCCGCAGCAGGCGCCGCACCTCCACCAGGCCCGCGGCGGGATCCGCCAGGTTGCGCAGCCCGTAGGCCATCGCCACACCCGCCGCCATCCCGTCTGACAGGCCAGTGGCCAGGGCATCTCCCTGGCGCCACTCCAGGGGCAGCCAGGGGGAACGGGCTGAACGGCGGGCCGCCAGCTGCAGGGGCGCCGCGGCGGCATCCAGGCCGATCACCCGACCGGCGGGACGCACCTTCGCGGCCAGCACCAGGGCCAGATCGCCCGTGCCGCAGCAGAGATCGAGCAGGGTCTGGCCCGGACGCGGCCTCAGCCAGGCGATCGCCTGGCGCTTCCACAGCCGGTGCAGGCCGAGGCTGAGCAGGTCATTGAGGAAGTCGTAGCGCGGGGCAATCTGCTCGAACAGGGTCTGCACCTGCTCGGGCTGCCCCGGCTCAAAGCTGCCCATCCCAGGGGAACACCAGTGAATCCGGCAGCATCTCAGGCAGCGACACGGCATCGAGGCTGACGCCGCTGGCCATCTGCGACTCCAGGCTCAGCGCCGGCAGCCGCTGGGGGGCCGTCACCATGATCACCGTGACGGTGGCCAGGCCCACGGCGGCGGAACACACCATGCAGCCGGCCAGCATCAGGGAGAACTCCTGGCGGTCGTTAGCGGCCTGCATCAGCTGCAGCGCCCAGGCCACCAGAGCCACCACGGCCAGCATCAGCACCAGCGGCAGCACGGTGGAGTAGGGGGGTGGCAAGGGGTGGAAGAACATCACTGGCGCTGACCTGCCGTAGGGGGAAGCGCGAGCGGAGCACCACTCAATCTTCCGTAACCAATGTAACAAGCCGTTACGTCCCGGCGTGACGCTGCAGCGGGGGGTGTCGTGGATCAGCCCACCGGAACGCCGGCCTCCAGGGGCCGGATCGGCAGGCCCCGGGCCAGCAGATCGGTCTTGATTGCCTCCACGCTGAGAACGCCGTCATGGAGCAGGGAGGCCAGCAGGGCCGCCGAGGCGCCGCCGCCCTCTGGCCCATCCAGCAGCGCCGCGGCGATGTGGTCGAGGCAGCCGGCCCCGCCGGAGGCGATCACGGGCACCTCCACCGCCTCAGCCACGGCGCGGGTGAGGGGCAGGTCGTAGCCGGCCTGGGTGCCATCCCCATCCATCGAGGTGAGCAGGATCTCGCCGGCCCCCAGGGCCACCACCCGCCGCGCCCAGGCCAGGGCATCGAGCCCGGTGTTCTCACGGCCCCCCTTCACGTAGACATCCCAGCCCGGCGGCTCACCGGCGCCGCGGCGGCGGGCATCGATCGCCACCACAATGCACTGCACCCCGAAGCGCTCGGCACCCCGGCTCACCAGCTCGGGATCGCGCACGGCTGCGGAGTTGAGGCTCACCTTGTCAGCGCCGGCCCGCAGCAGGGCCGTGATCCCCTCCACGCTGGCGATGCCCCCGCCCACGGTGAAGGGGATCGTCACAGCCTCGGCGGTGCGCTGCACCAGGTCCACCAGGGTGGAGCGGCCCTGGTGGCTGGCGGCGATGTCGAGGAACACCAGCTCATCAGCACCGGCGGCGCTGTAGCGGCAAGCCAGCTCCACGGGGTCGCCGGCGTCGCGCAGACCGACGAAGTTGATGCCCTTCACCACCCGGCCCTCTGCCACGTCGAGGCAGGGAATGATGCGCTTGGCAACCATGGCGGAGGAGCAGGCCGGGGGTGCACACCATGCTGGGGCAGTGCAGCCTCAGGACAGTGGCCCAGCCACTCCTCGCTGTTAAGGTTGCCGGACTCTGACTGTCGCGTCGGCCATGGTGCAGGCTGCCACGATCAACATCGGCTCCAAGGTGCGCGTGCTGCGTGTGCGTGACCGCATCCCTGCCGTTCTGGTCGAGGCCCTCAAGAGCGACCCTACCGGCACCGTGACGGGCTTCCGCACTGTGGATGGCCAGGGCATCGGTCTGGTGGTGGATCTCGGTGCAGGCCAGAGCGCCTGGTTCTTCGACGACGAAGTCACCCTCGCCTGAATCCAGCCTTGACCAACAGCCCCAACCCTGAGGCCCCAAGGGGTTCGGCAGCCCGTCAGTTGCTGGGCATGAAGGGTGCTGGAGGCACCAGCAGCATCTGGAAGATCCGGCTGCAGCTGATGAAGCCGGTCACCTGGATTCCACTGATCTGGGGTGTGCTCTGCGGCGCGGCGGCCTCGGGCCAGTTCAGCTGGACCCTGCCCAATGTGGCCGCTTCGATCGCCTGCATGCTGATGAGTGGCCCCCTGCTGGCGGGCTACACCCAGACGATCAACGATTACTACGACCGCGACATCGACGCGATCAACGAGCCCTACCGCCCCATTCCCTCCGGCGCCATTCCCCTGCCCCAGGTGAAGATTCAGATCTGGGTGCTGCTGATGGCGGGCCTGGCGGTGGCCTGGGGGCTGGACCGCTGGGCCGGCCACACCACGCCGGTGCTGCTGCTGCTGGCCCTGGGGGGCTCCTTCGTGAGCTTCATCTACTCAGCGCCGCCCCTGAAGCTCAAGCAGAACGGCTGGCTCGGTAACTATGCCCTGGGCGCCAGCTACATCGCCCTGCCCTGGTGGGCCGGCCAGGCCCTGTTCGGCCACCTCACCTGGACCACCGCCCTGCTCACCCTGGCCTACTCCCTGGCTGGCCTGGGCATCGCCGTGGTGAACGACTTCAAGAGCGTGGAGGGCGACCGGGCCCTGGGGCTGCAATCCCTGCCCGTGGTGTTCGGCATCAGCAGGGCGAGCTGGATCAGCGCCGCCATGATTGATCTGTTCCAGCTGGCCATGGTGGCAGTGCTGATTGCCATCAACCAGCACTTCGCGGCCGTGCTGCTGGTGTTGCTGATCGTGCCCCAGATCACCTTTCAGGATGTGTGGCTGCTGCGCGATCCGGTGGCGTTCGACGTGAAGTATCAGGCCAGCGCCCAGCCTTTCCTGGTGCTGGGCATGTTGGTCACAGCCCTGGCCATCGGCCACAGCGCTCTGGTGGCATGAGGTGAGCACCGCCGTTCCTGCCAAACCGCGCCAGCGCCGTCGTACGGGGGGCGGCAAGCGCAACCTGGTGATCATTGCCGTGGTGGCGACCACCCTCGGCAGTGGGGTGGCCGTGGGCCAGGCAGCTCTGATGGCGAGCCTCGACAGCCTGCTGCCGGATGCCCGCGGCATCAACCACTTCAACCGGCCCGGTACCCTCACCATCCTCTCGGCCGATGGCCAGGTGGTGCACAAGGTGGGGCCGGTGTCTCGGGAGAAGCTCTCCGCCAGCTCGATCCCGCCCCTGGTGGAGCAGGCCTTCGTGGCGGCGGAAGACCGTCGCTTCTACCACCACGACGGCATCGACCCCACCGGCATCGCCCGGGCCATGGTGCGCAACATCTCGCGCGGCTCAGTCGAGGAGGGGGCCAGCACGATCACCCAACAGCTGGCCCGCACCGTCTTCCTCAGCCAGGACCGCACCATCGTGCGCAAGGTGAAGGAGGCAGCGCTGGCGGGCAAGCTCGAGCGCCAGCTCAGCAAGCGCCAGATCCTCACCGAGTATCTGAATCTGGTGTACCTGGGCTCCAGCGCCTACGGGGTGGCGGATGCGGCCTGGATCTACTTCTCCAAGGCCCCCAGCGACCTCAACCTGGCGGAGGCCGCCCTGATCGCCGGGCTTCCCCCCGCCCCCTCGGTGTACTCGCCGCTGGTGAATCCAGATCTGGCCCTGCAGCGCCGAGCGGTGGTGCTGCGCCGTATGCGCGAGGAGGGCTACATCACCGAGGCCCAGCAGATGGAGGCCGAGGGCTCGCCCCTGGCCCTCAAGCCGGCCGAACCCAAATACTGGGTGAGCCGGGCCCCCTTCTTCAGCAGCTGGGTGCAGCAGGAGCTGGCCGAGGTGCTCACCCCCGAGCAGCTGGAGGTGGGAGGCGTGACGGTGCGCAGCAGCGTCAATCTGGACTGGCAGGACCAGGCCCAGAAGGCGATTACCGCGTCCACCCCCGGCGGCCTGGAGGGGGCCCTGGTGGCCATGGAGCCGGGCACCGGGCTGGTGCGGGCCATGGTGGGCGGCCGCGACTACGACGAGAGCCAGTTCAACCGGGCCACCCAGGCTCTGCGTTCCACCGGCTCCACGTTCAAGTTGTTCGTGTATCTCACGGCCCTCAAGGAGGGCATGCGACCGGAGCGCACGGTGGTGGACCGCAAGCGCTGTTTCGCCGGCTATTGCCCCAAGAACTTCAGCAAGGGCTTCCTGGGCAGCATCACGATGGTGCGGGCCTTCCAGAACTCGGTGAACACCGTGGCGGTGGGGCTGCTGCAGGAGGTGGGCTTCGACAAGGTGATCGCCACGGCCCGCAGCCTGGGCATCAGCCAGCCCCTGGGCAAGTTCTATCCCCTCGCCCTGGGCGCCGAGGAGGACACCGTGCTCGACATGACCGCCGCCTACGCCGCCATCAACAACCGGGGCGTATTTGTGAAACCCACGCCATTCGAGGAGATCCTCGGCCCCGATGGTGAATTGCTCTGGAGCCGCCGCACCGATGGGGATCCGGGCCGCAGGGCCGTGGACAGCACGATCGCCGACGCCATGACCTGGATGCTGCAGCAGGTGGTGCGCGGTGGCACCGGCGGTGCCGCCTCCCTGGGCCGGCACCCGGTGGCCGGCAAGACCGGGACCTCGGAAGGGGGCCGCGACCTCTGGTTCATCGGCTCGATCCCCCAGCTCACCACCGGCGTGTGGCTCGGCTACGACAACAGCCGCGAGACCAAGAGCACCAGCGTGGTGGCCGCCTATGCCTGGCGGCGCTTCATGGCTGCGATCACCAAGGACCTGCCAGTGCAGGCGTTCCCGCCCAAACCCGCCCTCGCTGACACCTTCAAAAAGTCCGCCAAACCCGCCAAGCCGGACCGGCCGAGCACCAGTCCGCGTCAGGCTCCCAGCTCCGATGCGCCGGCGGAGAGCACTCCCAGAGATGAGCCCTCGCGGGATCCCGCCTCCACGGGCGAGCCGGAATCGTCCTGGACCCCGCCACCCCGCTCGGCCGAACCAGCGGCCCGCCCGGCTCCCCGCCCGGCAGCAGAGCCTGCGCCAGCTCCCGCACCAAGGCCCGCTCCGGCCCCAGCTCCTGCGCCTGCAGCTCCTGCGCCTGCCCCGGCTCCCCCGCCGCCGCCGCCGCCGCCACCACCGCCCCCCGCACCGCCACCGCCGCCCTGAGCCCCTTCAGCTCTGCTCCCCTGGGGCCCGCAGCAACGCCGCAAAGAATCCATCGCCGCCGCCGGCCTTGGGCCAGGCCTGCCACTTCTGCTCCAACTCCCAGCCCGGATGGTCTGCCAGCAGGGCCTGCACCTGCTCGTCGTTCTCGGCCGGATGCACGGTGCAGGTGGCATACACCAGCAGGCCGCCTGGCCGCAACAGCGGCAGCACCCCCTCCAGCAGGGCCCGCTGCAGCCTCACCAGCTCCGGGATCGCGGTGGGCTGCAGACGCCAGCGGGCATCGGCGTGGCGGGCCAGGGTGCCCAGCCCCGAGCAGGGGGCGTCCACCAGGATGCGATCAAAGTGGCCCAGCCAGTCGGGCCGAACCACGGCCAGCTCGGCCGCATCGGCCGCCAGGCTGCTGACACAGCCCAGGCCCAGCCGGGCGGCATTGCGCTCCAGCCGCTGCAAACGTGCCGCCGAGCGGTCGATGGCCCACACCTCGCCCCGATCGCCGATCCGCTCCGCCATCTGGGTGCACTTGCCACCGGGGGCGGCGCAGGCATCCAGCAGCCGCTCGCCGGGCTGGGGATCGAGCAGGGCCACCACCTGCTGAGCCGTGCGGTCCTGCACGCTCCAGTGGCCCTCCTGAAAGCCGGGCAGGCGGCGCAGATCCCCCACCCGCCCCTCCAGGGCAAGGCCGCCATCGTTTCCTGGCAACGCCGAAGCCGCCAGCCCCGCCGCCGCCAGGGCCTGCAGCAGGGCGTCCCGGCTGCAGCGCAGGGGGTTCACGCGCAGGTCGAGGCCGGGGGGCTGGTTGGCCGCCAGGGAAAAGGCCTCGGCCTGCTCGGGCGGCAGCCACTGCAGCAGCAGCGCAGCCAGCCAGGCGGGCAGGGAATGGCGCAAGGCCAGGCTGGCGGCCGCCTCGGCGGGCAGCTCCAGGCCGCTCCAGGGCTCCAGCTCCAGGACGGGCCCGGCGGCGCCAGTGCTGCTGGCGAGCCCGGCCCGGCGGCGCAACAGCTGGCGGAGCATCCCATTGGCCACCGGCGCCAGGCGGGCCAGGCCACCGCGTTTGGCCAGCTCCACGGTGGTGCTCACCGCCGCCGAGGCCGGCACCCGCCCACTGAACAGCAGCTGGTAGAGCCCCAGGTGCAGCAGCCAGCGCAGCCGCGGTGGCTGCTGCAGGGCCGGCACCCGACCGAGGGCATCGATCCAGGCATCGAGCAGCAGCCGCTGGCGGATGGCGCCGTAGGCCAGCTCGGTGGCCAGGGCCCGGTCGACCCCCTCCAGGCTGCTGCGCTGCAGGGCCCTCTCCAGGGCCACATCGGCGTAGGCGCCGCCGCCCACGGCCAGCAACACCTCCCAGGCCAGCCGGCGGGACGCCAGACCGGCCACCGCTGGGGAGTCGGCGGGGTCGGCCGAGATGGCGGCGTCAGCCGGGACAGCGGAGACGGACTCAGGCAAGCAGGGGTGGATCCAGGGGCGGCACCCACAGATAGCGCCCCAGGGGCAGACGACCTTCGCCATCCACCGGGATGCCCTCGGCCAGCAACAGCTCCCGCTGGATCCAGTCGCTCCCCTCGCGGCTGGGATTGAAGCTGATCCGCCCCTGGGCGTTCACCACCCGGTGCCAGGGCACCGCGGAGGGCAGGGGCAGCCGGCGCAGGGCCCAGCCCACCTGGCGGGCGCAGCCGTAGGCGCCGATCGACTCGGCGATGTGGCCGTAGGTGGCGAGGCGCCCCTCCGGGATGCCGGCCACGGCGGCGTAGACGCGCTGGTCGAAGCTGGGAGGCTCCATGCCGCCATCCTGCCCATGCCGCTGCTGCCCCGCCGCTTCGAGCGCCTCAAGGCGGTGCTGAACCACCGCATGGCCGACCTCACGGTGCTGCTGGAGCAGGTGCACAAGCCCCACAACCTCTCGGCGATCCTGCGCAGCTGCGATGCGGTGGGGGTGCTGGAGGCCCACGCGGTGTGCCTGGAGGGGCGCCTGCCCCTGTACAACACCACGGCCCAGGGCAGCCAGAAGTGGGTGGCGCTGCAGCGCCACAGCAGCGCCGCCGAGGGCCTGCAGACCCTGCGGCAGCAGGGCTTCCGCCTCTACGGCACCCACCTCAGCGACGCTGCGGTGGACTACCGCAGCTGCGACTTCACCGGCCCCACCGCCTTCGTGCTCGGGACCGAGAAGTGGGGGCTGAGCCCGGAGGCGATTGCCCTGGTGGACCAGGCCATCGTGATTCCGATGAGCGGCATGGTGCAGTCGTTGAATGTGAGCGTGGCCACGGCCACGCTGCTGTTCGAGGCCCTGCGCCAGCGCCAGGTCGCCGGCCTGGTGCCCAGCCAGGGCGAGGGGGTGGGGCCGGAGCGATACGGGCGACTGCTGTTCGAATGGGCCTACCCGGAGGTGGCCGCCTGGTGCCGCCGGCAGGGGCGGCCCTATCCCCCCCTCGATGCCGAGGGCGCCATCAGCGAAGCCCTGCCCCGCACCGTGCGCCTGCGCCATTAGGGGTGGCTGAATCCCCGACGCACCGGCGAGGGTGTGGCTGCAATGTGCCGCTCCAATGTGTCAATCAAGAAGCGTATAGGCGAGAGCCATGCCCTGGGCCTTCTCCGGAAAAGCAGGCGGGCACTCCCATCGGAGCAGCAGCAGCGAAAACAGAAGCAACAATGTTTGCCTTGATTGGTGACCCTGTGAGTGGTGATTTCAGCCGATTCCTGATCGCCCTGCCGTCCCAACTGCTGGCCTTGCCGAGATGCCCCTGCTCACAACCGATCTGAGCGAAATGATCGACTTGGACATCCACTGATCAGCGCCCGTAGTGTTGACAAGCGTCGATTTAGTGTTATGGTTGAAATAACGGACGCCCCGCCTGCATCCGACCCATGTTGCTCATCTGCGCTTGCCAATAGCTGTGGCAATGTTCGCGTGAGCGCTGGATCTCTGGTTTTCAGAAGCGGATTTCGCAGTTGCCTTTGCGCCTTCCGGCGCTGATCTGGCGTTTCCTTCCAGACACCTCCACAGGAGAACCGCGGGCTGGGACGAATCCGTTATTGCCCATCAGCAGAAACATCCATGACCCCCACCAACAACCCGATGCCGACCATCCGCAGCGACGTGGATCAGCAACGCGCCAACGAACAGCTGCGCCAGGCGATCCTTGAGAAGAAGCAGGCCCAGATCGAGGCCTGGTCCGTACAGATCGAGCAACTGCAGCTGGGCCTGGAGTCCGCTGCCGAGAACGTTCGTGCAGAAACCGAAAAGCGGCTTGCCGAGCTGCGCCAGGCCCGGGATCAGGCCCGTGTCCAGCTGGAGAACCTCCAGCAGTCCACCCAGGACAGCTGGGAATCGCTGCTGCAGCAAAGCGACAGCTTCTTTCAGGATCTTTCCCAGCGCTTCCACGAGTTTGTGAGCAAACAGAGCTGATCGCCAACGCTGGGCTCCCCCCAGCAAGCCGCCCTCTGTCCTCCGCTTTCCATCACGATGACTTACACCACTGCGCCCAGCCGCACAGCCGAGGCGAGTCGACACCCATCGGTGTTCGATCTCTCCCGAGCGCTGCTTGATGGTTCCACTTCCGACAGTCCGGCGGCCCTCACAGAGGCCCTGCTGGCTGAGATCAAGCCATCCTTCTGGTTGCTGATCTCAAGCAATGCGGTGATCGATGCCTCGAACATGCAGGTCGTCAACATGATCCTGGAACGTGCCATCCCGAGCGGCGTTTCGGTGGCTCTCGATCTGGACTGGCAACCAGAACGCTGGCACTTGCCGCCCCAGTCCCCGCCGACCGCTGAGGTGCTGCGTCGCATCCAACCGCTGGCCTGGGCCGCTCAGCTCATCCATTGCACCAGCATGGAGGCTGAGATCTTCTTTGCAAGCACGGATCCGGCGCAGGTGCATCGCCACGACACCCTCCCCCAGCGACCGGCGGTACTGATCAGTAACGCAGCAGGTGGTCTCGACTGGTGCATCGGCGGCCGTCGCGGCAGCCTGGCCCCCTCGATGTTGCAAGACCATGGGATGTTCCTGACCAGGCTCTTGGAAAACCTCGCCACCTCACCCCAGCTGCTGGGCAATGCCGCCCCGGGCCTCGATGCCGTCGCTGACGCGGATGGCCTGACCGAACAGCTGCTCAAGGCCGCCATGACCTCCGCCGACCCAGCCCAGGCGGGCCGCTGAGGGCTGTGGTTGCCGCCCTGGGGGATCCCCTCAGCGCCCGCCGGGGCGACCGGCCTGGGCGCGGCGGCCCTCCAGCAGGACGGAGGGATCGGCACTGGAGAGGCGGCGGCTGCCGGCGCTGGGCAGCCACAGGGCCACCCCCAGGCCCAGCAGCTCCAGGGGGATCTGGCGGCCACCCAGCAGCACCACCGCCACTGCCACCCCCGCCAGCAGGCGCTGCAGCAGGCTCCAGACGTCGTCACGATCAGCGCCGCCGCTGAACCAGAGCGTCGCGGCCAGGCTGAGCAACACCAGATCCAACCACCAGGGCATTCGGCAGCGCCCGGCCCGGGCCACGCAAGAACTTCCATTCTGGTGCCGATGGGCGATTGGCGCTGGGGCAGGGCCAGGGGGCGCTGCGGTGGGCAGGGCCTCAGCGCGCCGCGCGGCCGGCTTGGGCGTTGCCGCTCAGCCAGCTCTCCAGACCCTCCCCCAGGAACGACAGCCCCAGCACCAGCACGAACATGGCCAGGCCGGGGTAGAGGGCGGTCCACCAGATGCCTGTGGGCAGCGCCGTGAGGGCCTGTTGCAGGTCGCCGCCCCACTCGGGGATGGTTTCCGGCAGGCCCAGCCCCAGAAAGCCCAGGCCCCCCAGCACCAGCACCGCATCGGCGGCGTTGAGGGTGAGCAGCACCGGCACCGATGTGATCACGTTGCGGAACAGGTAGTGGCGCAGGATCCAGGCTGGCCCGGCGCCCAGGGAGCGGGCCGCCTCCACGTAGAGCTCGGCCTTGACCTGGGCCGTCTGGTTGCGCACCACCCGGAAGTACTGGGGGATGTACACCACGCAGAGGGCTGCGGCGGCATTGGGCAGGCCTCGGCCCAGCAGGAAGGCCAGCACCACCGAGAGCAGCAGCACCGGCAAGGTGTAGAGGGTGTCCATCAGCAGCACCAGCAGCCGGTCCACCCAGCCACCCAGGTAGCCGCTCACCATGCCGAGGGGCACGCCCACGATCAGCGCCACCACCAGGGCCAGGGCCACCACCTGCAGGGCCACGCCGCTGGCCGCGAGGGTCCGCACGCACACGTCGCGGCCGAGCCGGTCGGTGCCGCACCAGTGGGCCGGCGACGGCGGCGCGTAGATGGGGTTCTGCAGGCCGGCGTTGGGGTCCGGCAGCCAGCCGAGCTGCACCAGCAGCGGCGTGAGCACGGCCACCAGGGCATAGGTGAGCACGATCACCACCCCCCAGCGGGCCATGCGGGCCGAGAGGGTGGTGGGTTGCCAGCGGAAGGGCACTCAGGCGCGGATCGGGTGGGCCCATTCAACCCCCGCCCGGTTCGGCCCTTCGTGACAGCCGTCTTGGCAAACGAGCTGCGCATGTCAACACTGAATGTCGTTCGTGCTTCCGAGAGCAGATCTTCACCATGACCACTTCTCTGCAGACCAGGTTGCTGGCCCAGCGAGCCCTGATCCAGGCCCTGAGCCTCTCTTCTAAAAAACACAAGGGCGAGGCGGCCGGCTTCACCTTGATGGAACTCTTGATCGTAGTGATCATCATCGGGGTGCTTTCGGCGGTTGCGATCCCCGCCTTCCTCAACCAGCAGGGCAGGGCCCGCATCAATGCGGCCCAGATGGCCGTCATGGATGTGGCACGCGCCTGCACTGCTGCCCAGGTGACGGGCGAGCAGGCTGCCTTGGACATTCCTGGAAACATCAGCGGCGGTCCTTGCCCTGCAGCAGGAACACAGGTTGCTTTCACCGCAACTGCAGATGACTTCAACGTCACAACAGAGCCCGTTGCCACTGTCACTCCCAATGGAGCAACAAGCCTCACAACTTGCGCAGCAGCAGCTGGTTGGGATGCAGGCACGGCCCCTTCCTGCATCCCAACCCGTAACTGAATCCTTCAGGGTTCTCCCCTGAGGGTAAATGCAGAGTTTTCACGATACATCGGCACAATTTTGAGGCCTGAAGCATCCGATTCCCCCGGAGTTTCAGGCCTTATTCATGTAACCTCACCGCCCTTGGGGACTGAGCCGCTGCCTCCTTGAGGGTGCCAGCCCGCCCTGAGCTCAAGGGAGTGCCTCGCCCACTCCGGCGATCGCCTGGATGGTCCAGCGGCCTCCGAGGCGATCTAACCGAACCTGCACTACGCCCGGCTGCGAGGTCACCTCCAGACCCTCGCCGGGCTGCAGGCCGTCGATCAGAACGCGGGTCTGGGGGGCGGCAGACGTGAGCCCTCCCAGGCGGTCGTAGGAGGGTCCGCAGCGCCACACCACCTCCCCCCGCCAGATGGCATCGCCGGCGGGGCCTCGTGCGTAGGTGATCGTGCCGGCGGGGGAGTGGAGCTGCAGCACCAGTTGCCGCCCGGCCCTGGCGCAGGTGCCGGCCCTGCCGGCCTGGATGGCCGCGCCCAGCCGCACGTCCCTGGCCTGCTGCACCTCGGCGCGGATCAGCTGCAAGGCCCGAGCGCTGGCCTGGCGTTCCCGCAGCAGCCGGGCCAGCTTTTGGCCGCTGCGGCCCTCGTTCAGCAGCAGCTGCAGCATCAACGTGCTGAGCACCGAACTCAGCAGCAGGGTGAGCGACAGCTCCACCAGTGAAAAGCCCCGGGCCGAGCGGCGGCCCGGGCGGCGGGCGGCAGGGCCCAGGGACCAGCGGCGGCGTAGGCCCATGCTTCAGGATCAGAGGCTGGGGTCTGGCAGGCAGGCGTCACTGGCCAGGGTGCCTGGATCGCCTTGATAACGGCCCACCCGCACGATCCCCAGGGGCGGGGACATCACAAGGCAGCGGCGCAGGTCGGTGCCGGCGCTGCCGATCACGGCGGTGCCGCCATCGATCGCCAGGCCGTTGGCCGTGAAGCGCAGCAGCGGTGGAAGGGTGTGATCGAGCTGCAGGCTGGCGTCGCCCTCCCGCACCCGGGCCTCCAGGCCCTCCTCCCCGTGCAGGGGCAGATCCAGCGGCTGGCGGCTGCCCTCGGCCCGCTCGCGGCTGTGCTCCAGCAGGGTGCCCAGCCGCCGGGCGGCCGACTCCACTTTTACCGCCGCCAGCTGGCGGCGACCGCTGTCGATCACCAGGGCCGCCATCAGGCCCAGCAGGGTGAGCACCATCAGCGCCTCCACCAGCGAAAAGCCGGCGCTGGAGCAGCGGGAGGTGCCCAAGGCAGGCTGGCCGTGCACCTTCATCCGGGCTCCTCCTGCGCGGCTTCAGGCGCCCTAGCGTCGTCGTCCGGGTCCACAGCACCGCATAGGCCGTAGGCGGCGGGATCGAGCTGAAGCTCGCGGCTGAGGCCTGCGGCTGGGGCGTGGGCCCGCACCTGGAGTCGGCCTTCCTGGTCGGCGTGGCGCACCTTCACCTCCACGGGCTCGCTCGGCAGAGCATCCGGCCGAGCCGCCGCGGCCAGCAGCAGAGACTGGGCGGCGCTGCGGCAATCGGCGTACAGCTGCTGCCCCGCCCGCTGCTGCAACCCAGCTTCCACGGCCAGCAGCTCCTGGTCCAGCTGTTGCTGGGCCTGCAGCTGGCGCTCCGAACCCAAGCTCCATTGGCTGGTGGAACTCCACAGCTGCAACGAGCAGGTCGCCGAGGCAGTGAACACCGCCGCCGACACCATCAACTCCACCAGGCTCACGGGTTGCCCGCCGCGGCCGCCAGGGAACAGGACGGCACCGGCTCCTCAGCGCTGCGCAGCCCCAGATGTTGGAAGCCTCGCAGACGCGGTGTGGGGCCAGGTCCCCAGCTCCACAGCAACCGGGCGGCTGAGCGATAGGCAGCCCCATCCTGCTCCAGGATCTCCAGCAGCAGCTGGGCCTCCAGCATCGGCTCGGGCAGCTGGGGCGCCTCAGGGTCTGCAGAGGACTGGTCCGGCGGTTCGGGCGGTGGGGCCAGCTGCGGGCAGTACTGCAGCAGGGAGTAGGGAGCAGCGGCAACGGGCGACTCCCCCGTCATCAAGGCCTGAACGTCACCCTCCTTGGCGCAGGCACTGGCCTGCTGCCCAGGCAACACCCAGGCCGCCTGCGGCAGGGCGATCAGGCAACGGTGGCGGCGTTGCAGGCCGCCGGCCACGGCCTGGGCCGCGGCCAGCAGCCGATCCTCTCGGCCCTGCAGGCGCTGGCGCATGGCCACCTGGCGCCGCTCCTGCAGGGCCATGGCCTGCAACGACAGGCTGCTGAGCACCAGAACCAATGAGGCCGTGGAGGCCAGCGGCAACAGAAAACCCGCTGAGGCCGCCATGGGAACTGGTGGCCAGCAAAGGGACCGGTGGCGGCGACGCCGGCTCAAGCGGAGAGCCACGGGCGAGCAGGGCGCAGGGCACTGCTCAGCGTTGCCACACCCTGCGCGCGCAGCTCTCGATCGGGATCAGAGCCCCGAGATCGGCACCACCCGCAGCTTGGTGGGATCCACACCAGAGAAGCCCATCACGCCGTTGCCGTAGGACACCAGATCGTTGAAGCCGAAGCTGCGGCCGATGTTGCGCAGGGTGACCCGATCTTGGAGGCCGAAGTCGCGGATCACGAAGTTCTGCATGTGGTTGAACGGTCCATGGGTCTTGGTGTTGTTGGTGAAGAAGAATTGATCGCGCACTTCATCCTTGCCGAAGTTGATCACACTCTGGGAGCGCTTGGTGATCGCTCCAGCCTGAGATTGAAAGTCGATCAGGTCGCTGCCCCTGGAGCCCTTGAAGATCCAGTTGCGGGCCATGGCGTTGTTCACCCGGAAGCCTGTGACGATGTCGCGGGGGTTGGCCCTGCCCTCAGCGGCGGCTTGCCGTTGCTTCAGCGAGGACACCTGCATGGTGGCGCTCCAGGACACCGGCTGGTTCAGCCAGCTGGGACCTCCCTTGAGCTGAATGATCGATGATTTGCGGCCTTTGATCCGTTGAACTAAGCCGCTGCGCGGCAGATTCCAAGAACGATTATAGCAAACTCTTGTCAATTCAAGGCTCTGCGCCTTGAGGGCATGTCGCAGAATGATGCTCAGGGCGAGAGCTGAGCAGCCCCCGCTGGGTTGTGGCTGGCGACTGATTCCGGGAAGACACTGAGGGATGCGCATCGACTGATGCGTTGATTCCCTTCATCTTCCCAACGGGAAGCCACTTCGATGGATCCTACTGAACAGGAGCGCTTTGATCGCCTGTTTGACGCGAACGTAAAGGCGATGAGGCTGCACGGCTTACGCAGCAAGACAATTGACAGCTACAGCCGAACGTTGCGGCGCGTGGCTGGCCATTTCAATCGTTGCCCCGATGATCTCAGCCCTGATGACTTGAAAGGGTACTTCACTGCTTTGCTGGAGCAGTATTCGTGGAGCACGATTAAGATTGATCTCTGCAGTCTGCAATTCTTCCACCGCTATGTGCTTGATCGCGAGATGGAGTGGATCAAGATCATCCGCCCGCCACGTGTGCGCAGTCTGCCAGATGTTCCCACCCGCGAGGAAGTGCATCGGCTGATCAATACGGTGCGCAAGTTGCGCTATCGGATTTTCCTGCTGGTGGTCTACAGCCTTGGCCTGCGGATCGGCGAGGGCCTGGCGCTGGAGGTGGCGGACATTGATGGCAGCCAGCGGCGCGTGCACATCCGCGATGGCAAGGGAGGCAAGGATCGCTACGTACCGATACCGGTGCTGACGCTGCAGGCCATGCGTCGCTTCTGGACGACCCACCGCCATCCGCGGCTGCTCTTTCCCAGTCCGGCCGGCAGCCAGTTCATCGTGCGGATCGCCAGTGCACCGATGGATGCCAGCGGTGTGCAGGCAGCCCTCAGAGCAGCCCGGCTGGAGTGTGGGATCGAGAAGCGACTCACGGTGCACTCGCTGCGCCATGCCTATGCCACCCACCTGCTGGAGCAGGGAATGGACCTGCGCCTGATCCAATCCCTGCTCGGCCACAGCCATAGCAACACCACGGCCCGCTACGCCCACATCACCCAGGTGGTGCGCGATCACACCGGTGATCGCATTGAAACGCTGCTGAACGGCTTCCAGCTGCGCTGGGCGGAGGAATCATGATTCTTCTCTCCCACTTGGTGGAGCGCTACCAGGGCGACTTGGAGCGGCTTCATGGTCCTCAGCTACTGCCGAGTCATCGCCAGGCCCTGCAAGCGATGCGGCGCTGCCGCCGACAAGGCAGCGACCTGATGGTGCTGCAATGTTCCAATTGTGAGCACAGCGCCAAGATCCCCCATTCCTGTGGCCATCGCAGTTGCCCCCATTGCCAGCATCATGAAAGCCAGCAGTGGATTGAACGACAACGAGCCAAGCTGCTGCCGGTGGAGTATTTCCTGATCACCTTCACGGTGCCGGCTGAGCTGAGGCCGGTGTTCTGGCAGCATCAAAGAGCAACCTATGATCTGCTGCTGAGAACGTGCTGGCAAACGATCGATTCCTTCGCTCGCCGTGATCCAAAGCTCAGCGGCAAGATCGGAGCGCACGCAGTGCTGCACACGCACAACCGCCGACTTGACTACCATCCTCACGTGCATCTGATTGTACCTGCAGGTGCGATCCATGAGCAAAGAAGGGAATGGCGCCGCAAAGCCAAGGGCTATCTGTTTCCTGAGGCCAACCTTGCCAGGGTATTCCGTGCAAAATGGTTTGAGGGGATGCGACAGTTAGGCCTGCAGGTCAAAAGCACGATCCCACGAGAGTGGGTGGTGCACTGCAAATCAGTGGGCCGTGGCGAGAAGGCACTGATCTATCTTGGACGCTACCTCTACCGTGGAGTCCTGCCAGAGAAGAACATTCTCTCTGACGAGGATGGGATGGTGACATTCCGCACCAAGGACAATGCGGGAAAGGAGATCATCCAGACCATCTCAGGTGGTGACTTCCTCTGGCTGCTGCTGAGGCATGTGCTGCCAAGAAGATTTCGGCGCGTACGTGATTTTGGCCTGCTGCATGGCAACGGCAAGCGCCTGATCCAGTTGGTGCAACTCCTGCTGAGGGTCGTGCTACCCGATCGCTCTGAGCGGAGCCACAAGCCAGCGGTGCTGTGTCCCCAGTGCGGCGGCGTGATGGAAGTCCTGGCTGTGCGTGTGCGGGGAATGAGACCACTGCTCAGCTAAACGCTCACGGAAGGGGCGCAAGATAAGCCTGCCCATAGCCCTACTTGCCCTATCCAGGCTGGTTCAGAAGGAGAGAACTGGCCTGGAGGCTCGGCTGCGCCCCTAAGCTGAGCAGGAGACAGTCATCACAGAAATGGTTTGGGCAGGACAGGTGTTTCTACCCATGGCAGAAGATAAAGCCATTATGAAATACCGCCGGATGTTTCTGCAGTAAGCCCTTGGCCCCAGAGCTGCAGGCTTGTTCAACTTCGGATAAGATCGTGGCTGC
>CAVONQ010000001.1:0-93198 GCA_963697335.1 uncultured cyanobacterium | reverse complement strand
AGGCCGCGAGGCCAGATCCGAGAGGAGCAGGCTTACAGGTTTAGGAGAGCGTCCGCGAGAGCGGCCCTTCGGTGCTGTAGGTTTCTCTGGTCGCTGCGAGGCGACAGCCACCGAGAGCTTCCGGAAGCGGGAGTGGAGGTAGCAGAACCTGGACAACCGAAACGTTTAGGAACTGACGCTTTCACTGCGTTAGGGCTTCTTAAGGGTGTTTTGCCGAGCTGAGCCTGTGAAAGGGCGAGGGTAGGTGGAGCTTTTTGGAAGTGTTAACGAAAGAGCAGTGAAGGTGTGAGGTCCCGTCAAAAAACAATAGCAACTGGTATTGAGCTGTTGATGATGTGCTTGCTTCTCACGAGTGAACATGTTGTTGAAAGGCAGTTTGATGCTGGGAGCGAACCGGATCTGAGATCTGGGAAAGTCACAGGGGAGAGATGAACGAAAGTTTATGTTTCCACGGTGCACTCTTTGAAACCATTTTACCGAATGGGGCAAGCAACTGAGGTTGATGCGGTGGAATGAGTTGATGCTTCGGCATCAATTCGGACTTTAGTATTAAATCTTGGGAGCAAGCAAGCCGCGTTGAGGATAGGTAAGAGCGATCTTATTTATTTTAAAGGACCGGTCTACAACGGAGAGTTTGATCCTGGCTCAGGATGAACGCTGGCGGCGTGCTTAACACATGCAAGTCGAACGAGCCTTCGGGCTAGTGGCGGACGGGTGAGTAACGCGTGAGAATCTGCCCTCAGGAGGGGGATAACGGCTGGAAACGGCCGCTAATACCCCATATGCCGCGAGGTGAAACGAGTATTCGCCTGAGGATGAGCTCGCGTCTGATTAGCTAGTTGGTGGGGTAAGAGCCTACCAAGGCATCGATCAGTAGCTGGTCTGAGAGGATGATCAGCCACACTGGGACTGAGACACGGCCCAGACTCCTACGGGAGGCAGCAGTGGGGAATTTTCCGCAATGGGCGCAAGCCTGACGGAGCAACGCCGCGTGAGGGATGAAGGCCTCTGGGCTGTAAACCTCTTTTCTCAAGGAAGAAGACCTGACGGTACTTGAGGAATAAGCCACGGCTAATTCCGTGCCAGCAGCCGCGGTAATACGGGAGTGGCAAGCGTTATCCGGAATTATTGGGCGTAAAGCGTCCGCAGGCGGTCTTGAAAGTCTGTTGTTAAAGCGTGGAGCTCAACTCCATTCCAGCAATGGAAACTAGAAGACTAGAGTGTGGTAGGGGCAGAGGGAATTCCCGGTGTAGCGGTGAAATGCGTAGATATCGGGAAGAACACCAGTGGCGAAGGCGCTCTGCTGGGCCATAACTGACGCTCATGGACGAAAGCCAGGGGAGCGAAAGGGATTAGATACCCCTGTAGTCCTGGCCGTAAACGATGAACACTAGGTGTCGGGGGAATCGACCCCCTCGGTGTCGTAGCTAACGCGTTAAGTGTTCCGCCTGGGGAGTACGCACGCAAGTGTGAAACTCAAAGGAATTGACGGGGGCCCGCACAAGCGGTGGAGTATGTGGTTTAATTCGATGCAACGCGAAGAACCTTACCAGGGTTTGACATCCTGCGAATCCCTTGGAAACTTGGGAGTGCCTTCGGGAGCGCAGAGACAGGTGGTGCATGGCTGTCGTCAGCTCGTGTCGTGAGATGTTGGGTTAAGTCCCGCAACGAGCGCAACCCACGTCTTTAGTTGCCAGCATTGAGTTGGGCACTCTAGAGAGACCGCCGGTGATAAACCGGAGGAAGGTGTGGATGACGTCAAGTCATCATGCCCCTTACATCCTGGGCTACACACGTACTACAATGCTACGGACAAAGGGCAGCAAACTCGCGAGAGCTAGCAAATCCCATAAACCGTGGCTCAGTTCAGATCGTAGGCTGCAACTCGCCTACGTGAAGGAGGAATCGCTAGTAATCGCAGGTCAGCATACTGCGGTGAATACGTTCCCGGGCCTTGTACACACCGCCCGTCACACCATGGAAGTTGGCCATGCCCGAAGTCGTTACTCCAACCCTTGTGGAGGAGGACGCCGAAGGTGGGGCTGATGACTGGGGTGAAGTCGTAACAAGGTAGCCGTACCGGAAGGTGCGGCTGGATCACCTCCTAACAGGGAGACAATCACTGATCATGATGTCTGAGTGCTGAGCTAACTTTATGTTAGTGAGGCAACATTAATCTTAGGCCATGGTCCTGTCATCTCGAAGGTCGATCGGTACCTCAAGGAGGCAAGCGCAGAACAGATCAAGCAGAGAAGCCAGGCTTTTGCAAGGGATCAGCACACCGCAAGGTGAGTTGAGCCCAGGTGAATTTATGGCTGATGTGTGGTGGTTTGGGAGAGCGTGATGTCTTTTTCAGTTCCTAAACGTTGTCTAGGTCACCCCCCTGAGGGTAAGCCCAAATCGAGTGATCGGTTTGGAAATCTCCTGGGCCATTAGCTCAGGTGGTTAGAGCGCACCCCTGATAAGGGTGAGGTCCCTGGTTCAAGTCCAGGATGGCCCATTCATGTCTGGGGGTTTAGCTCAGTTGGTAGAGCGCCTGCTTTGCAAGCAGGATGTCAGCGGTTCGAGTCCGCTAACCTCCATTCAACTGTAGGTTCTCGGATCAATTCTCAGAGTAGTTCTCAGAAACAGGAGATCAGTCCTGAGGGAGACGTGACCAAGACTGTATCGGTAACAAGACAGTATCGGTAAACCGATATTGGTATCAGCCCAAGCGCGACTCCAGCCCCATGCCGCAATCATTTTAGATGATGGCATGATGCTGGACTCACGGTGAGTAGTTGATTCTACTTACTGAGGGTTTGGCGAAGAACCTTGACAACTGCATAGGTGAATCTGGAAATAAAGCATCTCATGGATGTTTGATTTCAGACAGGGCTGAAAAGCCCCAATGGAATCAAAACAATTCTATGAAGTTAAGAGCCGAGAACTTCCAGTGTTCTTCTAGCCCCGCCGAGGGGTGAGGAGTTTGATCCTTCATTCCGTTGCTGCCGAAAGGGAGCGATTGAATGTTGAGAGAATAGGCCTCAACAGCCTGAAGCACTGGAAGATTTAATGGTCAAGCTACAAAGGGCTCACGGTGGATACCTTGGCACACAGAGGCGATGAAGGACGTAGTTACCTGCGATAAGTCTCGGGGAGCTGGAAACACGCATTGATCCGGGAATTTCCGAATGGGGCAACCCCTAGAACGGCCACCTGAATCCATAGGGTGGCGCGAGCCAACCCAGCGAACTGAAACATCTTAGTAGCTGGAGGAAAGGAAAGTAAAAACGACTCCCTCAGTAGCGGCGAGCGAACGGGGAAGAGCCTAAACCGATGCTTTCGAGCATCGGGGTTGTGGGACAGCAACGTGGACCAGGGACGTTAGGAGAAGCGTTTGAATGGCGCGCCATAGAGGGTGAAAGCCCCGTAACCGAAAACGAAACTGGCCTAGCTGAATCCCGAGTAGCACGGAGCACGTGAAATTCCGTGTGAATCCGCGAGGACCACCTCGTAAGGCTAAGTACTCCTGTGTGACCGATAGCGCAACAGTACCGCGAGGGAAAGGTGAAAAGAACCCCGGGAGGGGAGTGAAATAGAACATGAAACCGTGAGCTTACAAGCAATGGGAGCCCGACTGATCGGGTGACCGTGTGCCTGTTGAAGAATGAGCCGGCGACTTATAGGCACTGGCAGGTTAAACCGGAAATGGTGGAGCCATAGCGAAAGCGAGTCTGAATAGGGCGTTGGTCAGTGTTTATAGACCCGAACCCGGGTGATCTAACCATGGCCAGGATGAAGCTTGGGTGATACCAAGTGGAGGTCCGAACCGACTGGTGTTGAAAAACCAGCGGATGAGCTGTGGTTAGGGGTGAAATGCCAATCGAACCCGGAGCTAGCTGGTTCTCCCCGAAATACGTTGAGGCGTAGCGTCTTGTGCTCCAGCAGGGGGGTAAAGCCACCGTTTCGGTGCGGGCTGCGAGAGCGGTACCAAATCGAGACGAACTCTGAATACCCTGTGTGTAGCAAGGCAGTCAGACTGTGGGGGATAAGCTCCATGGTCGAAAGGGAAACAGCCCAGACCGCCAGCTAAGGTCCCCAAATCAATGCTGAGTGATAAAGGAGGTGGGATTGCCCAGACAACCAGGAGGTTTGCCCAGAAGCAGCCATCCTCAAAGGAGTGCGTAATAGCTCACTGGTCGAGCGATCCTGCGCCGAAAATGAACGGGGCTAAGCATTGTACCGAAGCTGCGGATTGATTTGTTCATTGAACAAATGAGTGGTAGGGGAGCGTTCCATGTGGGGTGAAGCGTTAGCGTAAGCGGGCGTGGACTGCATGGAAGTGAGAATGTCGGCTTGAGTAGCGAAAACATGGGTGAGAATCCCATGCCCCGAAACCCTAAGGGTTCCTCCGGCAGGCTCGTCCGCGGAGGGTTAGTCAGGACCTAAGGCGAGGCCGAAAGGCGTAGTCGATGGACAACAGGTTAACATTCCTGTACCTGTCATGTTTTGGGAAGGGGGACGGAGAAGGCTAGCCCAGCCAGATGTTGGTTACTGGTTCAAGCGTTCGAGGCGTTGAGGGGTGGAGAAAACATCCTGAGCTGAGGCGTGAGTACGAGCTGCTACGGCAGCGAAGTGGGTGATGTCATGCTTCCAAGAAAAGCCCTATACCCGTTAAGGCATGATGGCCTGTACCCGAAACCGACACAGGTGGGGTGGTAGAGAATACCGAGGGGCGCGAGGTAACTCTCTCTAAGGAACTCGGCAAAATGGCCCCGTAACTTCGGGAGAAGGGGTGCCACCGCAAGGTGGTCGCAGTGAAGAGGCCCAGGCGACTGTTTACCAAAAACACAGGTCTCCGCTAAGTCGCAAGACGATGTATGGGGGCTGACGCCTGCCCAGTGCCGGAAGGTTAAGGAAGCTGGTCAGCGTAAGCGAAGCTAGCGACTGAAGCCCCGGTGAACGGCGGCCGTAACTATAACGGTCCTAAGGTAGCGAAATTCCTTGTCGGGTAAGTTCCGACCCGCACGAAAGGCGTAACGATCTGGGCGCTGTCTCGGAGAGAGGCTCGGCGAAATAGAATTGTCTGTGAAGATGCGGACTACGTGCACCCGGACAGAAAGACCCTATGAAGCTTTACTGTAGCTTGGTATTGTGCTCGGGCTCGGAATGCGCAGGATAGGTGGGAGGCTATGAACCATTGCTTGCGGGTGATGGTGAGCCACTGGTGAGATACCACTCTTTCCGAGCTAGAGTTCTAACAGCCACCCGTTATCCGGGGGCTGGACAGTATCAGGTGGGCAGTTTGACTGGGGCGGTCGCCTCCTAAAAGGTAACGGAGGCGCGCAAAGGTTTGCTCAGGCTGGTTGGAAATCAGCCGACGAGTGTAAAAGCAGAAGCAAGCTTGACTGTGAGACCTACAAGTCGAACAGGGAGGAAACTCGGCTTTAGTGATCCGACGGTTCTGCGTGGAAGGGCCGTCGCTCAACGGATAAAAGTTACTCTAGGGATAACAGGCTGATCTCCCCCAAGAGTTCACATCGACGGGGAGGTTTGGCACCTCGATGTCGGCTCATCGCAACCTGGGGCTGAAGTCGGTCCCAAGGGTTGGGCTGTTCGCCCATTAAAGCGGTACGCGAGCTGGGTTCAGAACGTCGTGAGACAGTTCGGTCCATATCCGGTGCATGCGCAGGAATATTGAGAGGATTTCTCCCTAGTACGAGAGGACCGGGAGGAACGCACCTCTGGTGTACCAGTTATCGTGCCAACGGTAAACGCTGGGTAGCCATGTGCGGAGAGGATAACCGCTGAAAGCATCTAAGTGGGAAGCCCACCTCAAGATGAGTATTCCCATGGGGTAACCCAGTAAGGTCACGGGAAGAACACCCGTTGATAGGCTCTACGTGGAAGCGCAGTAATGTGTGAAGCGGAGGAGTACTAATAGACCGAGGGCTTGACCATAACCTCAAGCTCTTAACAGCTTGTTTCCAGAGGATCAGCAAGGGATGGCCGTCAAGGTTGTCTGGAGCTGGTCTAACCTATGCAGTTCTCAGGGTTCAACCTGAGGGCAAGATAAAAAGCAGAAGACTGAATTGAACTTGATCTCCTGAGATCAGTTCAACACAGCCTTCTATCCTGGTGTCCATGGCGCAGTGGAACCACACCGATCCATCTCGAACTCGGTTGTGAAACGCTGCAGCGCCGACGATAGTTGGGGGGAAGCCCCCTGAGAAAATAGGTCGATGCCAGGTAAAACTTTCTTGTCTGCTCTTTTGATCAAGGCCACCCAGGGGTGGCCTTTTTTGTGCCCATCCTCTGTGGAGTCCATCGGACTCGGGCTGGTGCGGCATGGTGAACTCCTGTCCCATGGAGGAAGCGTTGCCCGGAAGCCAAGGCTCCGTTCGATTGATGACGCCCATGGGATGGGGGCGGGCTCTTTGGGCTGCCCTGCGCCTGTGGTTTCACCACGACTGTGTGGACCTCAGTGCGGCCTTTGCCTATCACGCCATGCAGTCGGTGTTCCCGATTGGTCTGATTGCGTTGTCCCTGGCCTCGCGCGTGCTGGGGCAGGATGAAGGACTGGTGGATCGGCTTTTGAGCGGCGCCCGGCAAGTCCTGCCCGGCACAGCCATGCCGGCGGTGACCTCCGGGTTAAACGCCTTCCTGCGCCAGGGCGTGGGCGCTGGCTTGTTGGGTGTGGTGGTGCTGGTGCTGACGGCCAGCAATGCCTATCTCACCCTGCAGCGGGGGGCGGATCGCATCTGGTGGGATCGACCCCTGGGGCTTGGGCACATTGGCTGGCGTCGTCTGCTCTGGCGCTACTGCGCCCTGCGGCTCAAGGCCCTTGCTTTGATGAGCTTGCTGGCCCTGCTGATCGTGATGGATCGGCTGGCCTATCAGTGGAGCCTCCCCGGCAGCCTGATGCTCAGGGATCTGCTGCCCACGATCTTTCCTCGGATTCCGGATCTGCAGCGACCCGTCGATGTAGGGGTGGGTCTGCTCAGCACCCTGGGGTTCAGTCTGCTGGCGTCCCTGCTGCTGCTCTGGATGCTGCCCTCGCGCCATGTCCCCTGGCGTGATCTCTTGCCTGGAGCCGGATTTCTCGCTGCTTCATTCACGGTTCTCAATCTCTTGCTGGGCCGGGTGCTTGTCGCCCTTGGCCTGCGCTTTCAGGCCTACGGGCTGGTTGGCGGCGTGCTGGTGTTCGGCCTCTGGGTGTGGCTGATTGGGGTGCTCATCTATTACTCCCAGTGCCTCAGTGTGGTCATCCGTCGCCCCAGCCGCAGGCGCCCCTGAAGCACGTTGCCCACGTCCCCCAACGGAGCGTGGCCGGGCTCCTGATCGTGTCGATCCCCGCTGCGCTGGCCCTGCCAGGCCAGGATGGAACCGTGTGGAGCTCCGTGCTTGACACTGCCAGCCCCTTACGCAGTCCTGGAACCATGCCGAGGTCAATTCCATGGGTGTGGATCGGCCTGCTGGGGCTGTTGTTGCTGGCTCCCTCACCTGCCGGCCGCGTGCTGTTGGACGTGGTCGGTGGCATCACTCTCACCCTGCTGCTGTTGCCGCTGCTCCTGGCAGGCGCGGGGGTGGTGGCCTGGCAGCTGCTCAAGCGGCGCATCAGGGTGTGTCCCAGCTGCGGCTTGACCAGCTTCGGGGCGCCGGTGTGCCCGGCCTGCGGCACCGGCTTGGACGGCGAAGCCTCTGGCCTTGAGCAGCCCCAGGTGTTCGGGGGTGATTCCTTCGCGTCCCGTCCATCCTCAGGCGTCGATGCCGCCTCGGCCACGATTGATGTGGAGGTGGTGTCCTCCCAGGACCTGGACGACGAGGGAATGTCCCCGCGCTGATGGAGCTCCGTCTGCCGAACAGCGGGCCATCGCGGGGCGTGGACTGCGGACGCTCAGGCCCCGCTCAGGTGCGGGAGAGTTCGTCGAGCCGTCGCTCGCGCAGATAGAGAAAGAGAGGGGCGCCGCAGGCGAAGGCGATCAGAAGGCAGGCCGCGATCACCAGGGGCAACCCACGCATCTTGAGGCGGCGGCTTTCCTGCACGATCCAGATCAGCACGGCTGTGGCCCCGATCGCCAGATCGCGCGACAGGGAGGCAGCAGCTGGGTTGGCATTGGCCAGCCCCACGAACTGGCCCAGATCAAAGCCGCCGCCATAGGCCCGTATGTAGTCGAGATTGGCGAGCCAGGGCAGCACCGCCCCCGCCACGGCCAGGGCCAGGTAGAGCCAGCGCAGCCAAGCGCTGGGGGGCTGCTCGGGCCTGAAGGTGGCTGGGGCTGCGTTGGGAGACGGGGTCATGGCGTGTAGGGGGTGGGGTCGCTGCTGTCATCGCCGCTGGGATCCCAGAGCAGCACCTCCTGCTCCACCTTGCTCAGGATCTGTTCGCAGCGCTCGGCATAGGCCTGGGCCCGCCGGTAGTGACCAGCCATCTCCTCCACATCCAGATCAGGGCTCTGCAGCTCGGCCAGAATCAGCTCCAGAGCCGTGTGGGCTTCGCGGTAGCTGAGGCCGGCCGCGATCGTTTCGGCGCTGCGGGATCTCTTGCTGGCCATGGTCAGGATCGGGGCTGGTCCGCGGGTGGCTGGGGCTGAATCTCGCGCACCTCAGCCACGGCACTCCCATCGACCCATTCCAGCACCACCTGGGAGCCAGGCCGCACAGCCCCGACCGACCGCAGCAGCTCTCCCTCAGCTGAGCGGATCAGGCTGAAGCCCCGCCGGAGCACCTGCTCAGGGGAGAGAGCCTGCAGCAGGGCCTGGGTCTGCTTGAGGGTCTGGCGGCGTTGCTGCAGCAGCTGGTGGGGGTGCAGCTGCTGCAGCCGTTCCTGCAGGCGCCCGACCTGCTGGCGTTGGCCCTGCAGGTGCCAGCGGATCAGCTGACCCAGGTGTCGGCGCGTCTGTAGCAGGCTGGCCAGCACGGTCTGCCGCTCTGGCAGCAGGGCCACCAGGGCGGCGGTGGGGGTGGCGGCGCGATAGTCGGCCACCAGGTCGGCGATGGTGGTGTCGTCCTCATGGCCGATGCCGCTCACCAGAGGCACTGGACTCTTGGCCAGGAGCCGGGCCAGGTCTTCCCCGTCGAAGACGGCCAGATCTTCGCGGCTGCCGCCGCCGCGGGCCAACACGATGGCCTCGATGCCCTCGCGGGCCACCCGGCCATAGAGGCTGCGCAGCACGGCGCAGATGGGCGCCTCCACACCTCCCTGCACGGGGATCGGCACCAGCAGCACGGCGGTGGCGGGCCAGCGCTCCATCGCCGTGCGCAGCATGTCGGCCAGGGCGGAGCTGGGCACGCTGGTGAGGAGGGCGATGCGCTGGGGCGCGTGGGGCAGGGGCCGTTTGCGCTCCTCATTGAACAGCCCCTCGCCGATCAGCGCCCCCCGCACCTGCTCGAAGCGGCGCATCACGCTGCTGAGGCTGGGCCTCAGGTCCAGCACCTGCACGCACAGGGAGGCGCGGCTGGCCCAGAAGTTGAGCTTGCCCACCACCACCACCCCATCGCCCTCACTGGGCTGAAGGCTGAGCTTCTGTCGTTGGGAGGCCCAGACCACCGCGGAGATCGAGGCCTGCTCATCCACCAGGGTCATCCAGAGGTGCCCCTTCTTGAGCTGGGGCCTGCTGACGGTGGCCTCCAGCAGAAAGCGGGGGGCAAAGCCCCGCTCGATCAGCGCTCCGATGGCGGCATTGAGCTCACTGACGCTGTAGCGCGGCAGCCCCTGGCCTGGTGGCCAGCTGGTCGGGGAGGGGACCGCCAGCATCGGCTCAGGCCTGCAGGTGCTGGTAACAGCGCCACCAATAGAGGCTCACCAGGCCCGCCAGGACGGCCACCAGCTGGCCAGCGGGGTGGTCGAGCCGTACCAGACCGATGCAGCAGATCACCAGGGCACTGCTCAGCAGCCTGGATCCATCCCGCCGGTTGCCCGGGAACAGCGGCCGGCCGGCCAGGAATCGCGCCATCGCCACCACCACCCATCACGACGTGGGCCCAGTCTGGCCTAGGGCTGCCTTGGTGAGCCGGGTGGGCTGGGCCCTGGCGCCGTCCTCGGGCCAGGGATGCCTGGGATAGCGGCCGCGCAGCTCCCGGCGCACCTCCCGATAGCCGCCCGCCCAGAACCCGGCCAGATCCGATGTGATTGCCGCTGGTCGCCCCGCCGGACTGAGCAGGTGCAGGGTCACCGCCAGCCTGCCGCCGAGCACGGTTGGCCCCTCCGCCAAGCCGAAGAACTCCTGCAGTTTCGCCGCCAGCACCGGTGCTCCGCCGCTGTAGTCAAGCCGCACCTGCCGCCCTGTCGGCAGCGTCAGGCTGCCGGGCAGCAGCCGATCCAGCTCGCGGCGCCGCGACCAGGGGAGCTCTGCCCAGAGCGCCTCGGCCAGGTCGAGCTGGCGCAGGTCGTCGAGGCTGCGCATCCCCTCCAGGGAGGGCCCCAGCCAGCTGCCGAGCTGCTCCAGCAGCTGGCTGTCCCGTCGGTCTGGCCAGGGCTCCCCCAGGTGCTGGTGGGCCAGGTTGAGCCGCTGTTGGAGCTGGCGTGTGGCCGCGGTCCAGGGCAAGGCAGCCAGCCCCAGCTGGCGCAGTCCCTCCTGCAGGGCGGCCGCCACCGCCGCCGCATCGGGCTGGGACCAGGGCCGGCTCTCCAGCACCAGGGCGTCGAGCTGCAGGGTCCGCTCGCAGCGCACCCTGCCGGCGCTGGCATCCCAACGGGCCTGCTCCAGCCACTGCCCCTGCTGCTCCGCCAGGGCGTGCAGCTGTTCCAGCGGCAGGGGCACCGCCAACAGGATGCGTGCATCCTGTTGGGCGCCATCGAGCACGGCCACGGCCAGGGCTGGCTCCCCCACCAGCGGGTCCTGGGGGTGAAGGGCGGCGCCCCGACCGCTGCGCAGCAGGAAGCGGCCCCGGCCATCGGCCCGGGCCAGGGCGAGCCGTTCCGGATAGGCGGCTGCCACGAGGTGGGCCGTGAGGGTGGCGTCATCGCCGGGGTTGTTGCCGGGCCGGCCGGGCACGCCCACGGCGGGATCCGAGGCGTTGTCCGCTGCGGCCTGGCGCAGCCACTGGGCCTGGAGGCGGCGCAGGGGGTGGCCGCTGGACTGGCGGCGCAGCCAGTCCAGCCGGACGAGCAGATCACTGCCGGCGTCCTGGCGGCTGAGGGGGTCGCGCTCGCTCAGCAGCACGGCCAGGGCACTGGCCAGGGCCTGGGCTCCCCACTGCTCTGCCACCACCAGCATGTGGCCGAGCCGGGGGTGCAGGCCCAGCTCCGCCAGGCGGCGCCCGTGGGGGCTCAGCCTGGCGTCTGCCTCCATGGCCTGGAGCTGTTTCAGCAGCTGCAGAGCCCCCGCCAGGGCCGCGGCGGGTGGCGGATCGAGCCAGGCCAGCTCCCTGCCCAGGGGATCGCCCCACCAGGCCAGCTGCAGGGCCAGGGGCAGGGGGTCGGACTCCAGCAGAGCGGGAGGGTCGTGGGCGGGGCGTTGCTGCTGCTCGGCGGGGGACCAGAGCCGCACGCAGTGCCCCGGTCCCAGTCTCCCGGCCCGTCCGGTGCGCTGCTCGGCACTGGCCCGGCTGGCCGGCAGCGTCACCAGGCTGTCCAGGCCGGTGCCCGGATCGAAGCGATTGCGGCGGCTGAGGCCAGCGTCGATCACCAGGCCCACTCCGGCGATGGTGAGGGAGCTCTCGGCAAGGCTGGTGGCCAGCACCACCTTGGGGCGTCCTGGCCTGGCGGCAGCGATGGCGGCGCTCTGCTGCTCCAGGGACAGGCTGCCGTGCAGGGCCACCCAGTCGATGGCATCACCCCAGGCGCAGGCCTCAAGGGCCCGCCCGCAGGCGTGGATCTCCGCCTGACCAGGCAGGAACACCAGGGCCGTGGTGCCCAACGCGGCGTCGGCTGCAGCAGGGGGCTGGGGCTGCGGCCAGCCCTGGCTTTCGAGGGCACGCAGCACCTGCCGGGCCAGGGGCTCGTCAGGGCGGGGAACCTGGTGCTCCACGCTCACCGGATGGCCGCGGCCGGCGCTGCGCAGCACCCTGGCCTCGGGCATCTGGGCCGCCAGGGCCTCCAGTTCGAGCGTGGCAGACATCACCACCAGGCGCAGGTCGGGAGTCAGCAGCTCCCGGGCCTGGCGCACCAGGGCCAGGGCCAGATCGGTGTCGGCGTGGCGCTCATGGAACTCATCCAGCACCACGCAGCCCACCCCCTCCAAGGCTGGATCGGCCTGGAGCCGGCGCAGGAACAGGCCGCCGGTGAGCACCTCGATGCGGGTGGCCGCGCTGACGCGCCGCTCCAACCTCACGCTGTAGCCGATTCGCTGTCCCACCGGTTCGCCCAGCTCCGCAGCCAGCCGCTGGGCCGCGGCCCGGGCGGCCAGGCGCCGCGGCTCCACCATCCACACCCGCGAGGCGGGGCCATCGGCCTGGCCCAGGGCGCGCAACGCGACCCCTGGCACCCGGGTGGTCTTGCCAGCTCCCGGGGGGGCCTGCAGCAGCAGGGTGGCGCCTGGTGCGGCCAGGGTGGCCTCGATGCTGCCCAGCAGCGCATCGATCGGCAACGGCTCCATCAGCTCAGCCCCCCAGGGCGACCCTCCCAAGGGGGCGGATCGCAGCCTGCGGGGTCAGCGCACGTGCCTCACGCCGTCCACGGGGTGGTATGCCTCGCCGGTGAGCTCCTCGTAGACCACGGCGGGCAGCCCGGTTTCGAACATCGTCTGGAGGGCCTCTTTGAGATAGGGATTCCAGCCGCCGGTGCTCACCTTGCCGTGCCGCACCGTCCAGTCCCAGGTGCCCTGCAGGTCCCTGGGAATGCGGCCTTCCCTGTCACGCCGGGCCACCAGGTCCTGGGATTCCACGAGGCCCACCAGCACCGGCGCCTTGCCATAGGCGGGGGTGACGCTCAGCTCCAGCCGGATCGGATCGTCCTTCACCAGCTTGAGGCGGAAGCGAGGAGGCAGCTTGAGATTCCGCAACAGTGCGGCCACGATGCGCGTGCGTGGATCCAAATGCTCGACCTCCCTGAAATCACTTGCTCAGCGGTGAGCCTATTCAGTGACGCGGCCTCAGCCGGGATCGCTCGGGAAGGCCGGGCGCTCATTGTCGCCGCTGAAGCGAACGGTGAGCAGATCTTCATCCGTGAGCTGGCCTTCGGCGTCCAGCAGCTCGGGGTGGATGGTGAGCCGCCCCGTGCGATCGGTGGCCCCAGCGATGGAGGGGGCGCCAGCGTTGGCGCGTTCCGGGGGGCGATCCCCTGGGGCCGAGACGGCCCTGAAGCCCTGGCCCATCACCCGGAAGGCCTGCCAGAGCAGGGCCAGGAAACAGATGCCGTAGAGGATCGGGAAGATCTGGGAGAGGATCGCGTTCATGGCCTGGGGCCTGCTGAAGTGGGACTCGGACGGACCGTCTGCCCCATCATTGCCCGGATTGGCGGGAATTGGCCCCGCTGGTGGCCACCATCCAGGCCCACAGGGTGGTGCAGGCAGCTCCGAAAGTCAGAAAGGCGAGTAGCAGCCGCTCGGTGTCCATGGCTCGATACAAATCTTTGCTTAATCTAGGCGGCGTTGTGGCGCTGCGGCGTCTGGAGCGTTGAGCGGCGTTCCGTCCGCTGTCCTGCGTACGGTTGAAGCGTCATCTCCTGTCGGTTCACCGCTTCCCATCGATGGCCGGCCCACCGCTGGCCTCGAGCCGCCTTCACCGCCCCCAGATGTTCTGATCCGATCGCCATGGCCCACCTGCGCCTGCGTTCCATCCCCGCCCGCCCCCGGGCTGCTCGAGCCAGAGCCCGCCGCTCCGGGGCTGCTCTGCCGGGTCTCACCGCCTCTCTGCTGGTTTCGGGGTCGGTGCTGGCGGCCCTGGTCGCCCCGTCGGGGTGGCTGACGCCCATCGGCGAGCGCCTTCTGTCTGCCGCCGCCGCCCAGTCCAGGGGATCGGCAGCCGGGGCGGCCCTGGGCCGGCAGTCGTTCGTGGCCGCAGCCGTGCGTCGGGCCGGCCCCGCCGTGGTGACGATCGACACCGAGCGCACCGTGCTGGTGCAGGGCGGCCGGGGTGGCTCCTCCAGCTCCCTGCTCAACGATCCGGCCTTTCGCCAGTTCTTCGGGCTGCCTCAGCAGCGGGCCGCCCCCCCTTCCCAGCGCACCGAGCGGGGCCAGGGCAGCGGCTTCATCATCCAGCCTGACGGCCTGATCCTCACCAATGCCCATGTGGTGGAGAAGACCGACAAGGTGACCGTGGGATTGCAGGACGGCCGGCGGGTTGAGGGCACTGTGGTGGGCCTCGACCGCCTCACGGACCTGGCGGTGGTGCGGCTGGGCGGTCGGGGCCCCTGGCCGGTGGCCCCCCTCGGAGATTCAGAGGAGCTGCAGGTGGGTGACTGGGCGATTGCGGTGGGGAATCCCTACGGCCTCGACAACACGGTGACCATGGGGATCATCAGCAACCTCAACCGCAACGCCGCCAAGCTGGGCATCACCGACAAGCGACTGGAGCTGATCCAGACCGATGCCGCCATCAACCCCGGCAACTCCGGTGGACCGCTGCTCAACGCCGACGGTGAGGTGATCGGTATCAACACACTCGTGCGGCAGGGGCCAGGCGCGGGTCTGGGCTTTGCGATTCCGATCAACCGGGCCCGCGACATCGCCAGACAGCTGCTCGCCACCGGCAAGGTGAGCCATCCGATGATCGGCATCGTCATGGATCTGGTGCGCCCAGGCGATGGGTCGGGCCTGAACAGTGGTGTGCGGGTGGCATCCGTTCTGGCCGACGGGCCTGCCGAGCGAGCTGGCCTGCAGCAGGGTGACGTGGTGGTGGCCGCCGGTGGGGAAACGGTGCTGGAGCCATCCCAGGTGGTGGCTGCGGTGGAGCGGGCCGGAGTGGGCGGGCAGCTCACCCTCAACATCAGCCGCCAGGGGCAGACCCGGAAGGTGACGCTGGTGCCGGTGCAGATGGGCGGAGCCTGACAGCGCCGCCCCGGCTGGTCCGACTCATGCCTCCTGACCCCACGGATTGGGCAGACCGGCGCCGAACTGGGAAGGGGCGCCCAGCTGTTGACGCATCACCCACTGGGTGGCTGCCTTCTGGCTGTGCCAGGCCTGCAGGAGTTGCTTGGCAATCCCCTGCAGGGCCTGAAGGTCGGCGGTGTCGTCGATGGCACGGCTCATCCTTTCCAGCTCGAATTGCTGACCGAGGCTGAGGGAGAGGGGTTCCGACATGGCAGGCGTCGCGAAGGGGCGATGGACCAGGCCAAAGCTACAAACTGTTTCAGTCCTGCTCGTAGCCGTTGCAACAGGGCGGCTTTGTTGTCCTCGTTTCCTGTTATGTCGGACGCGCCGGCGGGCCGTCAGGCGGCCTTGGCCTTGCCCTTGCGGCCAGCCGCCCTGGCCTGCTGCTTCTCCCGGTTGGCCGTTGTCTTGGCCGCCCTGGCCTCGCTGGCGGCCTGCTGGCGTGCCAGTTCGGCCTCCTCCTGCTTTTTCTCCAGGTAGTAGCCGTAGTCGCCGCGGTACAGAACCAGCTCGCCATCGCGGAGCTCCACGATGCGGTTCGCCACCCTGCTGATGAAATAACGGTCGTGGCTCACCAGCAGCGCGGCCCCCTCGTAGGCGATCAGGGCGTCCTCGAGCATCTGTTTGGCGGGGATGTCGAGGTGGTTGGTGGGCTCATCCAGCACCAGCAGGTTGCAGGGAGTCAGCAGCATCAGGGCCAGGGCCAGGCGTGCCTTCTCGCCGCCGGAGAGCTTGCCGGCCTGCTTGAACACGCTCTCGTTGCTGAAGCAGAAGTTGCCGAGCAGGGAGCGCACCTGGGTCTGGGTCCAGTCGGGCACCACCTCGAAGATCGTGTCGATGACGGTCTTGCTCAGGTCCAGGGCCTCGGCCTGGTTCTGTTCGAAGTAGCCGGCGATCACATTGTGTTCGCCGAGGCGGGCGTGGCCCTCGCTGGGTTGCTCCATCCCCATCACCAGGCGCAGCAGGGTGGACTTGCCGGCGCCGTTGGGGCCCACGAAGGCGATGCGGTCACCGCGTTCCACCTCCAGGCTCGCCCCCAGAAAGAGGATCTGATCGCCGTAGCTGTGGCTGAGGTCGACGATCTCGGCCACCAGGCGGCCGGAGCGGGGTGCTGCCGGAAACTGGAAGCGGGGCCCGCCGATGCTCTCGATCGGCGCCTCCACCCGCTCCACCTTCTCCAGCAGCTTCTCGCGGCTCTTGGCCTGGGTGGAGCGGGTGGCGCTGGCCCGGAACCGGTCGATGTAGGCCTGCTGGCTGGAGAGCTCCTTCTGCTGGCGCTCGAAGGCGGCCTGGGTGGCCTCCCGCTCCAGGGCCTTCTGCTCCAGGTGCTGGCTGTAGTTGCCGAGGTAGGTGCGGGAGACCCCCCGCTCGGTCTCGACGATCTGGGTGCAGACCCGATCCAGGAAGGTGCGGTCGTGGCTGATCACCACCTGGGCGGCGCTCTGCTGGATCAGATAGCCCTCAAGCCATTGGATCGTCTCCACATCCAGGTGGTTGGTGGGCTCGTCGAGCAGCAGCAGATCGGGCTCCTGCAGCAGGATCTTGCCCAGGGCAATGCGCATCTGCCAGCCCCCGGAGTAGTCGCCCACCAGCTGTTCGGCCCCCTCGACGCTGAAGCCGATCGTGGGCAGCAGCTTGTCGATGCGGGCGTCGAGCTCGTAGCCGTGCAGGGCCTCGAAGCGGCTGTGCAGGCGGCCCAGCTCGTGGATCAGCTCGTCGAGGTGGTCGGGATCGCTGGCGGCCTGTTCATTGGCCATGGCGTGCTCCACCGCGTGCTGGCGCATCAGCACCTCGGCCGCCTCCCCGAAGGCCTGGAACAGCTCTTCGCGCACGGTGCGCTCGGGGTTTACATCGAACTCCTGCTGCAGGTAGGCAATGCGGGGATCGCCCTGCTTCACCACCTGGCCGCTGCTGGCCTCCTCTAGCCCGGCGATGATCTTCATCTGGGTCGACTTGCCCGCGCCGTTCACGCCCACCAGGCCGATCCGGTCGCCGGGCTTCACCTCCCAGGTGACATCCCGCAGCACCTCCCCGGTGGGATAGATCTTGCCGAGACGTTCGAGGCGGAGCACGGGGCGGAGCGGGGTGAGGGGGACAGGCGGGCGCCGGTGGAAGGGCGACGTCACCTCATCCTTTCGCATCATTGCCGCGGCGGCGGAGCCTTTGCCTTGCTGCCTGCCCGCTGCAGCGCGCCCAGGGCCCTCCACCTGAGCGCAGCCGTCTCGGCCAGACTTGATCGAGCCGGCAGGGTTTCGCGATGATCAGACGTCTGGAACAGGTGGCGGCGCTGGTGGTGGCGGCGGGCCTGGCGATCGTGAGCTACTGGCTGTTCTTCAGCTGGGCCCAGGGAGGGGGTGCCCGCCGCCCCGCCGAGTCACCGCGCTCGGCCCTGCCGCAGCAGCGGACCATGCTGGTTTCAGCACTGGCGCAACCGTCAGCCGGGCTTGCCGATCCGAGGCCGACGCCCCAGGGGCTCAGAGGCCACCGCGGGCCTTGAGCAGCCACTGTTTGCTGGGGCCGTCCTGCAGGGACGCCACATGGGCCTTGACCTGCTCTCGGCTCACCGGCAGGCCGTACTCCTCTCCAAGGCTCACGATCTGATCCAGGGCTCCGCTGGGATCCTGGAGGGCCTGGCGGAAGAGCTTCTGGGTGAGCTCGGCGTCGGCGCTGATGCGCTCATACAGGGCTCTGGCGTGGTTTCCGGACCCTTCGCCGGTGTTGATGGAGCTCTCGACCATGACGACGGTCCAACTGCTCCGAACCTATGCACGCCAAGTCGATTCGGCAGGAGGCCGTTGCGGCCTGTTGCCAAGCGATTGGGCTGCGGGCCCTCAGGCGGCCTTGGGGTTGTCGTTCACGGGAGTGCCGCAGGCGGACGCGTCTTCCATGGTGCGGGCATCCAGGCAGAGCACCTTGCGCAGCTCGGCGTAGTTGTCGGCCAGGGCGGTGCGGCCTTCCTGCTGGGCCCCGTACTCGGCCCGTTGCAGCACGTGGTGCAGGTGGGTGAGCAGGTAGGTGCTGATCACGGCGGACACCAGCACATCACTGCGTTCGGCGGTGCGGCGCTTACGGCTCTGGGGCATGGGGCCAGCTCCCGGGGGATCGGGGAACGGATGGGCTGACTCCACCATAAGCATGGATACTATCCATGCGCACCTGAGAGTTGCCATTAGGATCCGGCTGGAACTCCGGGGCATCTCTGGCCCGCTCCCTGGGTGCGCTCTCTGGCTCCCCCCAGTCGCTGGTTCCTCCCACCCTGTCTGGCTTCCTGGCGTGCCGACCCGGCAAACCTCTTCCAGCGGGCGCCCCAAGTCGCCCAGGATCCAGGTGGTGTTGCCTGAGGAGCTCTGCCAGCGGCTGGCTGCCCTCGCCGAGCAGGACTCCCGCACCGTGAGCAACATGGCCAAGGTGCTGATCCAGCAGGGGGTGGCCCGACTGGAGCAGGCCCGCCGCGGCAGCGAGGGCGAGGCCCCCGTCAGTGCCGACGACCTGCGCCAGCAGCTGGAGACCCAGGGACAGCGGCGCACCGCACGGCTTCGGGGCGCCCCGAAGCGGCTGCGCCTGCAGCGGCCGGGCCCTTCAGCCGGGGGCTGAGCCTGGGGGAGGCACCCACACCCCCAGCAGGCTGGAGCGCCGGGCACCTGTCACCGCAGGGGCATTGCCGGGATGGCCCCGATGGTTCCACCAGGCCAGCAGGGCAAAGGCCAGCGCTTCGCGGTCGCTGTCCAGGAGGCCGAAATCGGCCAGAGGTCTCACGATGACGCCACGGCAGCGCTGCCGCAGCTGGGCCACCAGCAGATGATTGCGGGCGCCGCCGCCGGCCAGCAGCAGCTCCACCGGCTGGGGGCCATGCCTCAGCTCCTGAGCCACGGCCGCCGCACTGAAGGCGGTGAGGCTGGCGAGCACATCAGCAGGTTCCAGTTCCGCCGGGGCGCTGCTGGCTGGGGGGCCGCCAGCTGAGACCCTGAGATCCTGCAGCCGCCGCTCCAGATCAGGCCTGCCGAACAGTTCCCGCCCAGTCGATTTGGGAGGGGGCTGCTGGAAATAGGGCTCCTTCAGCCAGGTCTCCAGTACGGCGTGGTCGATGTGGCCACGGCTGGCCCAGGCGCCGCTGGCATCAAAGCTGAGGCGCCCGCCGCTGAAGCGCTCCACCGCCAGGTCCACCAGGGTGTTGGCGGGGCCGCAGTCCCAGCCCAGCAGGCTGGCTTGGCGCTCGGGACCGTGGGCCGGCGGGATCAGGGTGAGATTGGCGATGCCGCCGAGGTTGAGCACCCCCCGCCAGCCGTCGATGCGCCCCAGCAGGGCGGCGTCGGCCGGAGGCACCAGCGGGGCCCCCTGGCCGCCGAGGGCCAGGTCGGCGGCGCGAAAGTCGTGCACCACCGGTCGCCCGAGCTGGGCCGCCAGCCTGGAGGCCTCGAGCAGCTGCCAGCTGTTGCCCTCGCGCCCAGGGGATGGCGGGCGGTGCCACACCGTCTGGCCGTGGCAACCCACCAGCTCCGCCTGGCCGTGGGGATCGCAGGCCAGAGCGGCTTCCGCCTGCATCCCCGTGACGGCTTCGGCCAGTTCAAGGATGGCGGCAGCGCTGCAGGGCTCGCCCTGGCCCAAGGCGATCAGGCGCTGGCGCAGGTCGGCGGGGTAGGGCACGGCCGCGCGGCTGAGCAGCTCCCAGCGCGGCCGGGCGGCGGGGCCAGCAAAGCTGGCCAGCACCGCATCGACGCCATCGGCACTGGTGCCGCTCATCAGCCCCAGCACCTTCATGGGGAAGAGAGGGCCATGGTGGCCCCGCTTAGGTCAGCCTCATTTGTTGGGCTGGGGGGTCATGCGCAGGTAGGGCTTCACTTCCGTGACACCCTTCGGGAACTTGACCCGGGCCTCATCGGTGGGGATGGAGGGCACCACCACGCAGTCCTCACCGTCCTTCCAGTTCACCGGGGTGGCCACCTGGTGGTAGTCGGTGAGCTGCAGGGAGTCGATCACCCGCAGGATTTCGTCGAAGTTGCGGCCGGTGCTGGCGGGGTAGGTGATCTGCAGGCGCAGCTTCTTGTTGGGGTCGATGATGAACACCGAGCGCACCGTGAGGTTGTTGAGCGCCTTGGGATGGATCATCCCGTAGAGATCGCTCACCGTCTTGTCCGCATCGGCGAGGATCGGGTAGTCGACGCTGGTGTTCTGGGTTTCGTTGATGTCGCCGATCCAGCCCTTATGGCTCTCGGCGGAGTCCACACTCAGGGCGATGGTCTTGACGTTGCGCTTCTCCCATTCGGGGCGCAGGCGTGACACTTCCCCCAGCTCAGTGGTGCAGACGGGGGTGTAGTCGGCGGGATGGGAAAACAGCACCACCCAGCTCTCGCCGGCGTAGTCATAGAAGTGGATCGGACCCAACTGGGAATCCTGGGTGAAATCGGGAACGGTATCGCCGAGTTGTAGCGCCATGGCAGGGACGGGGGCGGTGGAAGGGAAGGGAAGGGCGCCTTCGCCCGTGATGATCGATGCTGCCACAGTCCCCCCATCCGCTGGCGGGGGCCAGTCGAGCAGGGCCTCCTTGAGCCGCTGCAGCCCAAGCCCTTCGGTGGCGGACACGAACAGGGCATCGGGCTCGAGGGCCTGGGCCCGCTCGATCTCGGCGGCAGAACAGCGGTCGATCTGGTTGGCCACCAGCCGGCGTGGCATGGCGGCCCCGAGCCCCTCGAGAATGGCCAGCACCGTGCGGCGCTGCTCAGGCCAGGCCGGATCGCTCAGGTCCACCAGCAGCAGCAGGCCATCGGCCTCGAGGGTTTCCTCCAGGGTGGAGCGGAAGGCCTCCATCAGAGCGGGGGGCAGCTCGCGGATGAATCCCACCGTGTCGGTGAGCAGCAGGGTCTCGCCGGGCAGGCCGCCGGCCCCGCCCAGGCCGAGCCGGCGGGTGGTGGGATCGAGGGTGGCGAAGAGCTTGTCGGCGGCGAGCACCGGCTCCGCTCCCTCCGCCCGGGTGAGGGCGTTGAGCAGGGAGCTCTTGCCGGCGTTGGTGTAGCCCACCAGGGCCAGCCGCTTCAGGGCCTGCCGCCCGCTCCGCAACCTGGCCCGGTGGGCCTCCAGCTGGCGCACGTCCCGTTGCAGGCGCTCAATGCGGCGGGCGATGGCGCGGCGATCCTTTTCCAGCTGGGTTTCGCCCGGCCCCCGGGTGCCGATGCCACCCCCCTGGCGCGAGAGGCTGCGGCCGCGCCCGCTCAGCCGGGGCAGGCGATAGCGCAGCTGGGCCAGTTCCACCTGCAGGCGCCCGGCCGCACTGGCGGCCCTCTGGGCGAAAATGTCCAGGATCAGCTCGCTGCGATCGCTGATCGGCAGATCCAGCAGGCGCTCCAGGTTGCGCGCCTGCAGTGGGCTCAGCTCCCGATCCGTCACCACCAGGGTGGCCCCGAGGCGCCGGGCTTCCAAGGCGGCCTCCGCCAGCTTCCCTTCGCCCCACACCGTGTGGGGCGAGACCTGGCTGCGGCGCTGCTCCACCACCCCCACCGGCACGGCGCCGGCGCTGCGCACCAGCCCCTCCAGTTCGCCGATCAGCCGCTGGGCGGCGGCCCGGTCGCCCGGTGTGAGGGCCAGCAGCAGCACCCGTTCCTGGCCGGCGGTGCTCCGGGCCGTCGTGGGCTCGGCGGCAGCGCTGCCCGCCTCGCCCATGGACGGGGCCCAGAGGCCGGGATCGATGGCGCAGAGCGCGCCCAGCTCCCCCAGCTGTTCGCTGCTCCAGGGTTGGCCCCGCTGGCCGCTGGGCACGAACAGGGCAGCACTCCAGTGGCCCCCGGCTTCGGCCTGGTCGCCGTAGCGCAGCCACAGCTGGGGTTGGAGGTCGAGCCCCACCACCCCTTCCTGGCTGCCGGGTTCGAGATGGCGGGCCCGGCCGCAGCAGGTGAGCAGGCGCAGGGCACGGCCCTGGCGCCGCTGGGAGCCCGGCAGCTTCTCCAGCAGCTGGCCCGACTGCTCCAGCGGGCCCACCCACAGCAGCCGGCACAGCCCCCGCCCATCCACCACCAAGGTGAGCGGCAGCTCCAGCTCCCGACTCTCGGCCGCCAACCGCTGCAGGCACAGCAGCTCGGCAACCCCATCCTCCGGGTGTCGCCGGTGGCAGAGCTGCTCCAGCCGCCGCCGCTGGGCGGGCCTCAGCCCGGCGGTCCGCCCGGAGAGCACCCCCTGTCTCAAGGTCGTTGCACCCGCACACAGCGCAGTCCCGCAGCCGCCGCGGCCGCTTCGTCTTCGTGGCTGTCGCCCACGTGCCACACAGCTGAGCCATGTAACGCCAGCTGCCCCAGGGCCAGCAGCAGCGGCGCGGGCTCCGGTTTGGCGGCCCCCGCGGCACTTGACACCACTACGGCGTCCAGCCAGCGGCGCAGCCCGAGCTGCTCCAGCAGGGGCTCCAGCCGACTGTCGAAGTTGCTCACCACCGCCAGCTTCAGGCCCTGCCCATGCCAGCGCTGCAGCAGAGAGGGCACTTCGGGATAGGGCTGCCAGAGGGCGGCGTCGGCAAAGCAATGGAACAGCTCCGGGCCCAGGTCTGCGGGGGGGCGTTCCACGCCCACGGCCGCCAGGGTGGCGTTCACCCGCGCCGTCCACCAGTTCTGCTCGGCCTGGCGCAGGGCAGCGCCCTGGAGCGAGGGAAAGGCCAGGGGCGGGGCAGCCGCAAACGCCCTTCGGAAGGCCGCGTTCAGGGCCTCAGCATCGAGGCTCAGCCCATGGCGGCAGGCCGCGGCGGCATAGGTGTGGCCCACCGATCGGCGCAGGCCGATCAGGGTGCCCATGGCATCCAGCAACAGGCCCCTCGGGCGCTCAGCTGCCATGCACGGCCGCGGCTGCAGGGCTCCAGTCGGCCAGCCAGCCGGCGGCAACCCGCAGCTGGTGGCTGCGTCCGGGCAGCCGGGTGAGGTAGGCCAGGCGGCGCAACTGGAAGGCGGCCGGGCCGGCGAGGGTCACACCGCCCCCCACCAGGCTGGCGTCGCCCACGCCCAGGCTCATCATCTCGCCGAGATCGCGGAACCCGAAAGGCTGCAGGGGCTCCCCCGCCCTGGCGCGCATCAGGTTGGCCGCCAGGCAGGTGGCCTGCTGAAAAGCCACCTGGGCGTTGGCCGGAAGGTCGCTCTCGCCGCTCTTGACGCCGGCGATGTCCCCAGCGGCAAACAGGTCGGTGCAGCCCTGCAGGCGCAGGTTGTCATCACACAACAGCCGTCCGCGCTGGTCACAGGCCGGCGCCGGCTCGATTGACGGCGGCTGGAAGGCCAGGCCGGCGGTCCAGACCGTGGCCTGCACGGCCAGAGTTTCGGCTCCGGTGGGGCCCTCCAGCTCCAGTCGGCTGGCTCCCACCTCGCGGACCCGGGTGTGGGTGCGCAGCCGCACGTCCCGCAGCTGCAGGGCCCGCACAGCCTGCTCCCGATTGAAGGCCTTGGCCTGTTGCAGCGGCTCGCCGGCCTGCTCGATCAGTTCCACCAGGGCCGTGCCGCCCAGCAGGTCGGAGAGCTTGCAGGCCAGCTCGACCCCGCTTGGACCAGCACCCACGATGGCCAACCGTTGCAGGGGGTGCTGCTGGGCGCGCAGCTGCTGCACCAGGCGCTGCAGGTGCTCGACATCTTCCAGGCTGCGGAAGCCGAGGGCATGCTCCTCCACCCCCGGTATGCCGAAGCTGCTGGTGTCCCCCCCCGTGGTCACCACCACCTGGCCGAAGTTCAGGCGGCGGCCCCCACTGGTGGTGACCTGCCTGGCCATGCTGTCGATGTGGGTCACCCGGTCCCGCAGCCAGGCGATCCCCTTGCTGGCCAGCAAGGCGTCGTAGCGGGGCGCGATCTCCCAGCCGCGCAGCTCGCCGCTGAGCAGTTCATAGAGGAGCGGCAGGAACACGAAGCGATCGTTCGGCTCGATCAGCAGCACCGGTGGAGGCTGCCGCTGCTCGGCGAGTGCCAGGGCGGTGTACAGACCGGCGAAGCCCCCACCCACGATCACCACCGGGGCACTGGCCTGGGCGGCTCGGCTTTGCTCGGGCGCATCCGTGGTGGCCGTCATGGCTTGGTAGGGGGGCGCCCACACACATCCGGAACCCTAACCAGGGGCCTGGCCCAGGGGTGATGATGGATTCATGGTGATTGCACAGGCCCCAACCCTGCCCACCGACCGCAGCGGCCAGGTGGTGTCCCTGGAGCTGTCCCGGCGCTGTCTGGTGGGATTGTCTCCCCAGGAGCAGTTGGCCTGGGCACTGGACATGTTCGGCGACGGTTTCGCCATCACCACCAGCTTCGGCATCCAATCGGCGGTGCTGCTGCACATGGTGAGCACCCTGGGGCAGCAACGCCATCTGCGGGTGCCCGTGATCTGGGTCGACACCGGCTATCTCCCCGCCGAGACTTATCACTACGCCGAGCAGCTTCGCGGGCTGCTGAGCTTCGATCTGCATGTGGCCCAGGCCGGCCTCAGCCCCGCTCGCATGGAGGCCCTGCACGGCCGCCTCTGGGAGACCGGCCGGGTCGAGGACCTGGAGACCTACCACCGCATCCGCAAGGTGGAGCCGCTGGATCAGGCCCTGCGGGAACGCAATGTTGCCTGCTGGGCCAGTGGGGTGCGCGGGACCCAGACCGACCACCGCCGTGGCATGGAGGTGCTGGATGCCGTTCGGAACCGGTGGGCCCTGCGGCCCCTGCTCCACTGGAGCAACCGCGATGTGTACTACTACATGGAGAAGCACCAGCTGCCCCAGCACCCCCTGTTTGCCCAGGGCTACTCCAGTGTCGGTGACTGGCACTCCAGTGGACCTGACGACGGTTCCAGCCCTGGGCGCTCCACCCGGTTCGGTGGGCTTCAGCAGGAATGCGGCATCCACCTGCCTGGGTTGATGGGTGAGGGGATCTGATCCTGCGGCGGTTGCTCCAGGCCTCTGGCTTCTGATCGGCAACAGTCGCTGGCACTGGGCTCGGGGCGGCCTCGATCAGCTGCACTGCTGGAGTGCCCCCCCTGGCCAAGAGGCCGAGCCCAGTAGGGCGCCGACGGCCTGGTGTGCAGTGGGGCCCGTGGCTGGGGAGCTGGGGCTCGATCCGGCCACGCGCCTGGGCCTGGAGCACGTGCCGCTCGCCGCGGCTCCCCCCTGGCTCGGGGTCGATCGGGCCCTGGTGGGCTGGCAGGCCTGGCAGCAGAGTGCCGGGCCGGTGCTGGTGGCCGATGCCGGCACGGCCTTAAGCCTCACCCGGGTGGGCGGTGACGGCCATTTTGCCGGCGGCCGAATCCTGGCAGGGGCGGCCCTCCAGTGGCGTGCCCTGGCGGCTGCCACGGCCCATCTGCCTGCCCTGCCGCCCGCCATGGTCCCGTTGGGGTCGGACAAGCCACGGCCGGCTCCCCTGGATCCCTGGCCCTGCGACACCGCCCAGGCCATGCGCTCTGGGGTGCTGCGGGGACTGGCCGCGGCCGTGGAGTTGGCCTGGCGCGACGCCTGCCAGCTCTCGCCGGGCTGTGCCCTCTGGATCACCGGCGGTGATGGCGCTGAACTCGCCACCCTGCTGGGTCGTGGCGCCGACCCGGATCTGGCCCTGCGGGCCCTGGCCCGGCTCAGGCCAGCCCCAGGTCGCTGAGGATGGTGTCGGCCATGCTGTCGGCCTTCACCTTGGTGTAGATCCGCTCCAGCTTGCCCTCGGCATCGATCACGAAGGTGTGGCGCATCATGCCCATGTATTCGCGGCCCATGAAGGTCTTGAGGCCGTAGCTCTCGTAGGCCGTGGCCACGGGGCAGGGTTCGGCGTCGCTGAGCAGGGTGAAGGGCAGGGTGTACTTGGCGATGAACTTGGCGTGGCTGGCCGCGCCGTCCTTGCTGATCCCCAGCACCGCGATGTCGTGCTCGGCGAAAGCGCTCCACTGGTCGCGGAAGTTGCAGGCTTCCTTGGTGCAGCCCGGAGTGTCGTCCTTGGGGTAGAAGTACACCACCACCCTTTTGCCCCTGAAGCTTTCCAGACTCACGACCGTTCCGTTCTGATCAGGCAGGCTGAAATCCGGGGCGGCATCGCCGATCGTGAGGGCCATCGCGGAGGCAGGTACGAGTGGAGTGAGGTTACGAGCCCGCCCCGGTGGCCGGTGATGCGGTGGCCCGGTGCTCCAGGCTGCCAGGGGCATGGGTGTCGGTTTGTTGACACCTCTTGCGCCGGAATGTCAAGGGTGTCAGTCATGGCTACGTTGATGTATGAATTGATTCAAATCACGTGATCAAGCACCTGCTGGCCGGCCTGTTCGTTGGTGCGGCCCTGTCCTCGTCCGCCCTGCCCGCCTCGGCTGCTGTTGACAACGATCTGCCCGTTCGCTGGAACACCGGTGGTGCGGTCTGGTCGACCAACCAGGGCGCCATGGACACCTACCTGGAAACCGGTGATGTCACCGACCGCGGCCTCCAGGGCGGACTCAAGAACTCCGGCTGGACGGCCGACGAGGTTCGTGACGGCATGAAGAAGACCTACGACGTGGACCTAGTCGGCGTCAGCCGCTTCCTCTACTCCGATGACGGCGTCAAGTTCCTCAAGAACCAGTCCACCAGCTACTTCCCGTACTGGAGCATGAACACCTACGCCGTGCAGGCGTTGCGCTCCGCGATCATCGAGGACGCCCGCGATGGCGAAATCTCCTCGGCCGGCATCATGACCGCCCTGCCTACGGACATGCGTCTGGCCGATTTCTGCGGCACCTACACCGGCGCCCAGAACGTCTGCGCCGAGGGTCGTTGCCAGGGTGATGCCCAGTGCACCTCCCTGCTCTCCTGGTACGTGTTCCTGCCGGCCTGCATCCAGGCCAACCAGATGGCCGATCCCGTGGCCGAGGTGCGCACCACAACCCCCGCCCCGGCCCCCATGGCCCAGCCCATGCCGATCCGCGGCCTCTGGTGAGCCTCGGCCCCAGGGCCATCCTTCCTCAGCGCTGATCAGCGCTCTGCCTGCCCCGGGTCATCCCCGGGGCTTCTTGTTGCTCAAGCGCGCCCTGGCGCCCCCACCTGAAGGAGGGAGTGGGTGAGGGTCTGGGGCAGGGAACGACCCAGGTTCTGCCGAAGCAGTGTGGCGATCGTCTCCAGGGCCGTTGCTGCCTCAGCCGTCTCGAGTTGGGCCCCCAGGCCCTCGCGGAAGCGGCTCTTCGGTGCCAGCCAACGCTCGATGCGGACGCTGTCCAGGGTGAGCTGGAGGGCCTCGTCCCAGCGCTCCCGCTCCACGCTTGCCCCGTGGTCCTGCAACAACTGCTCCAGGGCTGCGAGGGGGGGCTGGCTGGGGGCCAGGGCCTGCCGTTCGGCGCGCACGATTCTGGCCAGCGCTGCCGGTGGCGTGCCGCTGGGCCAGCTGCGCTGCAGTGCCTCTGCCGGGCCCAGCTGCGGCTGGCTGAACAGCAGCCGGCCCTGGCCGCCCGTGCTCAGCAGCGGCACCAGGGCTTTGATCCACGCGGTCAGCACCGGAGCGCTGGCCTGACGCCAGGGATGGCGTGCTGCGATCCACTCGAAGCGCCCGGCGGCCCTGGCGCCGAGCGCCTGCAGCAGGGCGGTGGGGTCGTGGGACGGCACCACCAGAATCTCCGGGCGGCGCAGGGCATCGAGCACCTGCAGCTGGGCGGCGAGCCGCTCCCGTTCGGCCTCGCTGGCCACGGTCATCACCACGCCGCCCTCGGGGGTGGCCTCGAGGGGATCGAGGGCCCACAACAGGGAGTGGGCCTCCAGGATCAGCACCCGGTCATGGCGCTGCCAGCGGGCCCCCGCCCAGAACCGTCGGCGCAGCTGATCGAGGCGGGCGCCCTCGGCCGCGGCCTGCCGCTGCAGCCAGCGCTCCAGGTGAGGGTCCTCCGGACTGCCGCTGAGGACCTCTCCCCCCTCGGCCGCATTCTCAGCAGCCGCAGCCAGCTGGGCGGCCCGGCGCTGCTGCAGGCGTTGCCGCCGCCCCCCCTCCCAACCGAGGCCCCCGGGCTGCCAGAACAGCTGCCCCTGGAGGCTGTCGGGCAGGTATTGCTGCGCCACCCAGTGCTCCGCGTAGGCATGGGGATAGCGGTAGCCGATGCCGTCACCGAAGGCCTCGCCATCGCGATTGGCGTCGCGCAGATGGGATGGCACCTGCTGGCGATTGGCCTGACGCACGCACTTGAGGGCGTCAAAGAACCCGAGCACGCTGTTGCTCTTCTCGGTGGCGGCCAGGTAGAGCGCTGCCTGGGCGAGGGGGTAGAGGCCCTCCGGCAGCCCCACCCGCTCGAAGGCGGCGGCGCAGGCCTCCACCACCACCACCGCCTGGGGATCGGCCAGGCCCACGTCCTCCCCGGCCGCGATCAGCATGCGCCGGAAAATGAAGCGGGGGTTCTCCCCCGCCTCCACCATCCGGGCCAGCCAGAACAGGGCCGCATCGGCATCGCTGCCGCGCAGCGCCTTGATGAAGGCACTGATCGTGTCGAAGTGGGCGTCACCCTGCTTGTCGTAGAGCACGGCCCGCTGCTGGATCGACTCCTCGGCGATCGCCAGATCGATCTGGATCGTCCCCTCGGGCCCGGGCGGGGTGGTCTCCACCGCCAGCTCCAGGGCATTGAGCAGGCTGCGGGCATCGCCACCGGCCACATCCACCAGGTGATCGGCGGCCTCGGCACTGACCTGCACCACCAGCCGGCCATAGCCCTGTTCAGGGTCGCGGAGGGCCCGCTCCAGCAACTGCCGCAGCTGGGGGGCCTCCAGCGGCTGCAGCCGAAACAGCCGCGAGCGGCTCACCAGTGCCTTGTTCACCTCGAAGTAGGGGTTCTCGGTGGTGGCGCCGATCAGGGTCACCGTGCCGTTCTCCACCCAGGGCAGTAGCGCGTCCTGCTGGGCGGTGTTGAAGCGGTGCACCTCATCGACGAACAGCAGCGTGCGCAAGCCGTGCTGGTCGAGGCGCCGGCGGGCCTCCTCCACGGCGCTGCGCAGGTCCTTTACCCCCGAGAGCACCGCATTGAGGCTGGTGAAGTGGGCGCGCGTGCTGCCGGCGATGATCCGCGCCAGGGTCGTCTTGCCCGTGCCGGGTGGTCCATGCAGGATCAGGTTGCCCACCCGGTCGGCGGCGATGGCGCGCCGCAGCAGCCGACCGGGCCCCAGGATCGCCTCCTGGCCCACGAAGTCCTCCAGGACCTGGGGCCGCAGGCGGTCCGCGAGCGGCGCCAGGGCCTGACGCTGCTGCTCACCGTGATGGCTGAACAGGTCGCTCAAGGGGGCTGCCGCGATGGTGAGCTGTGGACGATCCTGGCGCTTGCCGCGTCGGCTGGCAGCAGGCACCGCCATCCTCCAGACTGCCCCGTAGTGGCTTGGGCTTCTTTTGCGGGAACGGCATAGCGCCCGGGCAGCTTTGGCGCTGGCGCTCTCTTCCACGGGATTGGTTCTTGTGGGCTGCGCCCAGCCGCCGCCGCCGCCGCCGCGGGTGGTGGGGGTTGCTGCTGTGCCGGTGGAAACGGCAGCCTTCCAGGACACGGTGGACACCATCGGCACCCTGGAGGCCCTCGATGAAGTGTCCCTGGCCACCCGCGCCACCGGTCGTGTCGACCGCCTGCTTGTGCGGGAGGGGCAACTGGTCAAGGAGGGCCAACCGATCCTGCAGCTCGACCAGACCCAGGCCCGCGCCCAGCTCGCAGCCAGCAGGGAGGCGCGCGACAATACCTGTATCGACTTCCGCCGCTTCGACTTCCTGGCCGCCAAAGGGGCAGCCAGTGTGCTTCAGCGTGACAGCTTCCGGGCCCGCTGCCTGCAGGCCAACGAGGATGTCAAGGCCCGCGAGGCCGATCTTTCCTTCAGCAACCTGAGGGCTCCGATCGCCGGCGTGGTGAGTGATCTGGAGGTGAAGCAGGGGGATGTGGTGCAGGCCGGCACCCCCTTCACCAAGGTGATCCGCAACGACCGGCTGCTGATGCGGATCGACATCCCAGCCGTCCAGTCGGCCCGGGTGAGGGTGGGCCAGCCCGTGATCGTGCGGCGGCCCGATGCCAGTGGCACGCTGGTGCGGGGCAGGATCGACTTCATCGATCCGGTGGTGACGGCCTCCAGCCAGGGCCTGCTGGTGAAGGCGGAGCTGCCCAATCCCACCGGCACCCTGCGCACCGGCCTGCGACTCCAGACCCTCGTGGAGCTGGAGCGCCAGACCCTGCCGGCGGTTCCCTTCGCCGCCGTGACCCAGACCTCGGGCCAGAGTTTCGTGTTCCGGCTGGGCACGATCGAGGATCTGCGGCGCCAGCCCGGCAAGGCCCCGATCGCCCAGCTTGAAAAACTGAGCCAGGCCACCCCTGGCACCCGGTACGCCCTGCAGACGCCGGTGAAGCTTGGTTCGCTCCAGAACAACCGCTACGCGGTGCTGGAGGGTGTCAGTCCGGGAAGCCAGGTGATCACCACCAACCTGCTCAACCTGCGCCATGGCACCCCGGTGAAACTCAACTAGAAGCCACAGCTCCCTAGCGGCCTGTCGATCGTTTTCCTGTGTCTCCTTCCAATAACTTCATCGTCAGGCCTGTGCTCACTACGGTGTGCAGCCTGATCATCGTGATTGCGGGGTTGATCTCGATCCCCCTGCTCCCGGTTGAGAACCTGCCAGATATCGCTCCGCCCACGGTGAACGTGAGTTCGCTTTATGGCGGGGCCGATGCGATCACGGTGGAGCAGGGGGTCACGAACGTCTTGGAGCAGCAGATCAACGGCGTCGAGAACATGGAGTTCATCACCTCCAGCAGTTCGGCGGATGGGCGCAGCGAAATCACCGTGTCGTTTGCGAGTGGCACAAATGGTGATATCAATCAGGTGAATGTTCAAAATAGGGTTTCTCTTGCTACCCCCTCCCTGCCCGACGAGGTGAGGCAGTCAGGCGTGGTCGTCAACAAGGCCTCAAATAACATTCTCTTGGTTTATAACTTTGTTAGTGAAGATCCTGACAAGATCTCCTATTCGACTGAAACGATAAGCGGTCTGCTGGATCAGAACCTTACCGATGCCATCAAGCGCGTGCCCGGCGTGGGTGATCTCACCTATTTCGGGGAACGCAAGCTTGCCTTCCGCCTCTGGCTCGATCCCGACAAGCTCACGGCGTTCGGTCTCACCTCCAACGATGTGGTGGCGGCCCTGAGCAGCCAGAATCGCCTGGTGCCGGCTGGCCAGGTGGGTGGGGAGCCTGCCCCGGATGGGCAGCAGTTCACCTTCACCGTGCAGCTGCAGGGACGTTTGGTCAGTGAAGAGGAGTTCAACAACCTCATCATCCGAAACACCCCCGAGGGCAGCATTGTGCGCCTTCGGGACGTGGGCAGGGCCTCCCTGGGTGGAGAGAATTACGCCCTGAACGCCACGGACATCCGCGGGGTGCCCTCTATCGGCATGGCGGTCTATCAGCTCAGTGGCACCAATGCCCTGAGGACCTCGGCAGGCATCAAGAAGGTTCTCGATGACTTTCAGGCCGTCATGCCGGTGGGCCTGAAGATGGAGAAGATCTACGACAGCACCGACTTCATCAATGCTTCCATTCAGGGGGTGCTGGCTTCCCTGCGGGATGCCGTGATGCTGGTGGTGCTGATTCTGTTTCTGTTCCTCCAGGACTGGAAGGCCACTCTGGTTCCCGGCATCGCCATTCCCGTGGCCCTCGTGGGTACCTTCGCCCTGGTGAATGCCTTCGGTTTCTCCCTCAACCAGCTCACCCTGTTCGGGTTGATTCTGGCCACCGGTCTGGTGGTGGATGACGCCATCACGGTGATCGAGGACACCTCCAGCAAGAAGGCCGAGGGGCGCACGGCTGTGCAGGCCGCCATGGGCACCATGGATGAGCTGTTCAGCGCCGTGATCGCCACCTCGGTGGTGCTGTTTGCCGTGTTTCTTCCGGTGCTGTTCTTCCCCGGTGCTACGGGAACGATCTACAAGCAGTTCGCCGCCACGATCATCTTCTCCGTGGCCATTTCCACCTTCAATGCGCTCACCTTTTCGCCGATGCTATCGGCCCTGCTGCTGGCGAATGAGAGCCAGCCCCCCTCCCGCCGCACCTATGCCATCGCTGGTGGCGTGATCGGTTTCGTGTATGGCGTGCTCTCTGTTGCAGGCAACGGGGTTGTCGGCACTCTCCTTGCGGTGGGGATCGGCCTTTTGGTGGGGTATGTGGCCAAGTTGGTCACCGGGCTCCCCCTGCGTCTGCCCTCTGTGATCGGAGGGGCCATCAGCGGGCTGCTGCTGGCCGGCGTGGAACAGCCGATTCCCGTGGTCCTGTTCACCGCCCTTGGCGTAGCTGCCGGCTGGCTCACGCCCCTGATCTTTCGGCGGTTCAACAGCTTCTATGGCCGCTTGGAGGGTGGCTATCACGACCTGCTGGAGTGGGTGCTTCGCCACCGGGCCATCGTCATGGCGGTGCTGGCTGGGGGCGTCCTGCTCACCGGTGTGGCCTTCAGTTCCATCCCCGGGGGATTCGTGCCGATCGAGGATCAGGGTTACGCCCTGGGGATCGTTCAGTTGCCGGATGGCGGTTCGATTCAGGTCACCCAACGGATCAACGACAAGGTGGGTGCCATCCTCAGGGAGGAGAAAGACATCACGGCGGCGTCCCTGTTCAGCGGAGCCAGCTTCGATGGAAACGCTCCGAACAAGGGGCTCTTCTTCTTCGGCACCCGCAACTGGGAGGATCGGCCTTCGCGCGATCAGGGGGTGAACGCCATCGTGCAGCGTCTCAACCGGCGTTTCGCCTCCGAAATTCAGGAGGCCCGGGTGGTGGTGATCGAGCCTCCGGCCATCTCTGGCTATGGCCAGTCCGGTGGCTTCGAGTTCCAGCTGCTCGATCGCAGTGGCGGCCGTTATGACCTGCCGGAGTTCTTCGACCTCTCCGGACAGATCATCGGTGAGGCCAATACCGATCCGGTGTTCAGCAGTACGCCACCGGTGCGCACCCAATTTTCCCCTTCGGCCCCCCAGCTGGCGATCGATGTGGACCGGGATCGCCTGGCCTCCCTGGGTGTGGATTTTGGTGTGGCGATGCGCTCATTCAGCATCAACTTCGGTGGCCTTTACGTGAACGACACGTTCCAGGAAGGCAAGGTGCGCCGTGTCTTTGTCCAGGCCGACGACGCCAACCGTGCCACACCGGAGCGCTTGAAGGCTCTCTATGTGAGCAACAGCGACGGCGAACAGATCCCCCTCTCCGAATTCTTCAGCGTACGGCCGATCGAAGGCCCTAATGTGGTTCCCCATTTCAACCTCTACCGCTCGATCAAGATCGAGGGAGAACCTGCCCCGGGGAACAGTTCCGGCCAGGCGATCAATGCCATGCAGCGGATCTTTGAGTCCCAGACGATCCAGGGCCTGGGCTTCGACTGGACGGGCATCGCCCGTGAAGAGGTGAAGGCCGGTGCGCTGGCCGTCGTGATCTTCGCCCTCGGCATTTTGGTGGTGTACATGGTGCTGGCCGCCCAGTACGAGAGCTACGCCGACCCACTGATCATCCTGATGACGGTGCCAACAGCCATGCTGGGCGCATTGGTCTTCCTCGGCATCCGGGGTGAGGTGCTGAACATTTACGCTCAGGTTGGGCTGGTGATGCTGATCGGTTTGGCTGCCAAGAACGGCATCCTGATCGTGGATCTGGCCAACCAGCGCATGGCGGCCGGGGCCACCGCCATCGAGGCCGCCCGACAGGCGGCCCGCTCACGCCTGCGGCCCATCATCATGACGGCCATCTCTTCTCTCTTTGGCTTTCTGCCCCTGGTGCTGGCCAGCGGCGCCGGCGCCCGCAGTCAGGCTTCGCTGGGCACGGTGGTGTTCGGGGGGCTGCTGGTGGCCACCGTGCTCTCGCTCCTGGTGGTGCCGGTCTTCTATGTGGTGGTCAAGTCCCTGTTCAGCGGCAATCCTGAAGCGCTCACCCCCGACCCTGAGTCGGCCGGAAGCTGATCCCTTCACCTCCATGTCCTCCCCACCCCACACTCAGGAGCCGAAGCCGCCAGCCCCAAAAGCGATGAACGGTCGCAAGGTGGTGCTGGCCCTGTTGGTCGGGATCGTGATCGGCTGGTGCATCGGCCTCTTCCTCCAGTCCATCGTGGCCAACACCCCCACGAAGATCGGTACGGTCGAACTGCGCTGGCTGCGGCGTCTGGTGGCTGCGGCAGGCGGTCTTTGCGGCCTGGCGATCGAGGCGATGCGGCAGTTGCAGGCGGCGAACCCCGATCCGGCCTATCGGCGCCCTCCCCGCCTGCGCCCCTGATGCCCGGCTGGTACGTTGGCTTGCCTGAGCGCGGGACAATCCAGGGCCTGGCCGGTACTGTTGGGCCCTGCGTCTCATCCCACGACTGGATGGCACTTCCAATTCCGGTCGCGGCTGTTCGGTGCACACAGGTGCTCCTGCCTCTGGCTGCCCTCCTGATCGGTAGCGGATGTGCCACCAGAACACAGGCATCACGCGAGCCCCTGCGGGTCCAGGTGGCCACGCTCGCGGAGGCCTTCTTCAGTCCCTCGATCGAGGTGATGAGCCGCCTGTCGTCCACCACGGATGTGGCCCTGCGGCCCGAGGCCGAGGGACGGGTGGTGCGGATCCTGGCCACCCAGGGCCAGCGGGTTCAGGCCGGCCAGCCGATTCTGGTGCTCGACAACGCCCAGGAAACCGCCACTCTGGATGCCAGTCAGGCCGAGGCCCGCAAGGACCGAGTGAATGCTGAGCGCTACATCTTTCTGAATCAGCAGGGTGCGGTGTCCACTAAAGACCGGGATTTCTATGTCACCCAGGCGATCGAGAGTCGCGACCAGGTCAAGGTTCAGGCGGCCAACCTTGGCTACAAGGTGGTGCGGGCGCCTATCGCCGGTGAAATCGGTGACCTTGATTCCGTGAAACTCGGCGACTATGTGCGCAAGGGCCAGGCGATCACCGGCATTGTTGATAACCAGCGGCTCTGGACCCTGATGGATGTGCCCGCGATCCAGGCCTCCCGGGTCCGCCTGGGCCAGCAGGTGCAGTTGCGCACCCAGGGCGACCCACCCATCACGGCCACGGGCCGGGTGGTGTTCATCTCGCCCTACTTCGGCGTGAGCGGCAGTAGCACGTCTCCCAACACTGTGCTGGTAAAGGCGGAGTTCCCCAATTCCACTGCCCAGCTCAAGAACGGCCAGTTTGTGCAGAACCGGATCATCACCGAGGTCAGCCGCAAGTTGGCGGTCCCGGTGCAGGCAGTGTCGATGCAGGCTCAGCAGCCTTTTGTTTACCGCGTAGAGCAGCTCAGCACCATCCTCCCGAAGATCCGCAGTTCAAAGCAGATTCCTGAGGCTACCCGCGAGCGGCTAGAGAAATTACCGCCCTCCACTCCGGTGGTCGTGCAGACTGCCGTCAAGCTGGGCCCACTGCAGGGCAACAGCTATCCCGTGTTGTCTGGCATCTCAGCCGGTGACCGGGTGGTGGTGAGCAATACAGCCCTGCTGCGCAATGGCATGCCTGTCAGTATTGCAGCGGCCAACTGAGGGTTCATGTCACTCTCAGATCGTTTCATCAAGCGGCCGGTCCTCACCACGGTTTGCAGCATCCTGATCGTGCTGATTGGGCTGATTGCGATTCCCACCCTGCCAATCGAGAACCTGCCGGCGATTGCGCCGCCCCAGATTCAGGTCACGGCCACCTACGGCGGGGCCAACTCCCTGGTCACGGAACAGGCCGTGACCAATGTGCTCGAACAGCAGATCAACGGGGTGCCGAATGCGGCCTACATTTCCTCGCTGACGACGAACACCGGGCAGTGCACGGTGAATGTGTTCTTCGATGAAGGAACCGATATCAACATTGACCAAGTCAATGTTCAGAACAGGGTGTCGCTGGCCATGCCTCAGTTGCCATCCCAGGTATCCAGTACGGGTGTTTCTGTCATCCAGACCACCCCTTCCATTCTGCTGGCTTATCAGGTGTCCTCCACGGAAGGACAATTTGATGCTGCGTACCTTAATGGCCTGATCTACGAGCAGCTTTACTACCAGCTTGGCCGCGTTCCAGGAGTGGCTCAGGTCACTCTGTTTGGAGGTAGCAACCCAGCCTTCTGGTTGTTTGTGGACCCCGTCAGGTTGGCGGCCAATCAACTCACTGCTGACCAGGTGGTGTCGGCCGTGCAAAGCCAGAACACGGTGGCGATCGGTGGGCTCGTGGGAGGGCCGCCCGCCAGCGGAAACCAGGCCTTCACCTATCCCATTCTGGTGGAGAACAACGGCAACCTGGTGTCGGTTGACGATCTCAACAAGTTAATCGTCGGACGTACGCCCCAGGGCAATCTCCTGCTTCTGCAGGATGTGGGCGAGGCCAGGTATGGCTTCAACACCTTCGCCACCCAGGGCGTGGACATTGAGGCCCATCCTGCCATCACCATCGGGGTCTATCAGACCCCGGAGAGCAATGCCCTCCAAGTGTCCCAGGCGGTGGTGGCGTTGATGGCTGAATTCACCGACAGGTTGCCGCCTGGCGTGATCCTCACCCAGATCTACGACGTAGGGCAGTTCATTGAGGCGGCGGTGGATGGGGTGATCGATGCCCTTGGGCTCGCCATTGTGCTGGTGCTGGTGATCCTGTTCCTGTTCCTTCAGGATTGGCGCGCCACGGTGGTGCCTACTCTGGCCATCCCGATCTCGCTGGTGGGCACCTTTGCCTTCATCAAGGTGTTCGGCTTTTCGATCAACCAACTCACCCTGCTGGGGTTGGTGCTGGCCACGGGTCTGGTGGTGGATGACGCCATCGTGGTGATCGAGGCGGTGGCCAGGAACATCGAATCAGGTCTGCGCCCCAAGCAGGCCGCCCTGGAGTGCATGGGGGAACTGATCGGTGCCCTGATTGCCACGGCCCTGGTGCTGATGGCTGTGTTCGTGCCGGTGGCGTTCTATCCGGGTGGCATCGGCATCATCTACCGCCAGTTTGCGCTCACGATCGCCTTTTCCATCGCCATCTCCGCCTTCAATGCGCTTACTTTCTCGCCGATGCTGGCGGCCCTGGTGCTGCGCGCCGACAAACCGCCGCAGCCCAGGGGATGGGGCTGGATTCTGGCTGGCGTGCTGGTGGGTCTGGCCTTCGGGCGTTTCAGTGCGGCCTCCTTCGGGCCGGGGGCCTACGTGGCCGGTGTGCTGGTGTTCGGGATTGCCGGCAGCCGGCTAGGGGCGATCTTCTCGCTGTTCAACAGAGGTTTCGCCCGTCTTGAGAAGGGCTATGCGGGGTTGATCGCCACGCTGATCCGCCGCCGCAGACTGATCCTCGGGGCGTTGCTGGGGGGCATCGCCCTCACGGTGGTGGCCTTCGGTGCGCTGCCCACGGCCTTCATCCCTGAGGAAGATCAGGGTTACGGGTTGGGCTTCTATCAGCTCCAGAACGGGGCTTCCCTCAGCCAGACCCAGAAGCTGGGTGAACAGATTGCTGCCGTGCTCCAGCAGGAGGAGGATGTGACCAGCGCCGGCATCATCAGCGGCGCCGGCTTCAATGGCAGCAGCCCCGATCAGGGACTCTTCTTCTTCGGACTCAGGCCGCTCGAGGAGCGCTCCGGGGCCGACCACAAGGCACCTGCCATTGTGGCCCGCCTCAATGAGAAGCTCTCCAAACTCAGCCTGGGCCTGGCGCGGGCTGCCCAGCCGCCGGCCATTCCGGGCTTCTCGGCCCAGAGTGGCTTCTACTTCCAGTTCAACGATCTCTCCAACGGCTCCTACGGCTTCAACGAGCTCGATGACCTGGCCCAGAAGCTGGTGGCCACCGGGCAGAGCAGTGGTTTCTTCTCTAACCTCTACACCCAGTTCATCCCCAGTGCACCGGCCTTTGGCCTCAAGATTGACCGCTCGATCATGGGCAGTCTCAATGTGGATTTCCAGCAGGCAATGCAGACGATTGCCGTGTTGGCTGGGGGTAACTTTTCAGGACTCACCTACGAAAGTGGCCAGGCCCGCAACATCTATGTGCAAGCCGATGCCGCAGGCCGCGGCAATCTGGATGATGTGCTGAGTTATTACGTCCGTAGTGAGGATGGCGACCTGGTGCAGGTGTCTCAGTTCGCCAGTACTGAACTGACCAGTGCCCCTCCCGTGATCAGCCACTACAACCTCTACCGCACGATCCTGGTCCAGGGTGCAGAGGCTGTGGGGAAGAGTTCGGGTCAGGCTCTGGCAGCCATTCAGAAGATCTTCACCAGGCTTGACTTCAACAACATCGGCTACGCCTTCACCGGCATTGCGGCGCTCCAACTCTCCGCTGGGAATGCGAGTGTGCTGGTGTTTGGGCTTGGGGTGCTGATTGTGTATCTGGTGCTCTCCGCCCAGTACGAGAGCTATGTGACGCCCGTTGTGATCCTGATGACTGTGCCCCTGGCCATGCTCGGGGCCCTGGCCTTTCTGGCCCTGCGCTCGATTGACCTCAACATCTATGCCCAGGTGGGTCTGGTGACCCTGATCGGTCTGGCGGCCAAGAACGGCATCCTGATCGTGGAGGTGGCAGAGCAGCACCTGCAGGAAGGCATGGGGGCGGCGGAAGCGGCCATCGCCGCGGCCGAATCCCGGCTGCGCCCGATCCTGATGACGGCCATCGCTGCCCTGGCCGGCTTCCTGCCCCTGGTGCTGGCCAGCACGGCTGGAGCGAACAGTCAGCAGTCGCTGGGCACGGTGATCTTCGGCGGATTGCTTGTCGCCACCGTGCTCTCCCTCGGGGTGGTGCCGCCTTTTTACGTCACGGTGAAAGGGCTGGAGCAGCGCTGGTTCGGTGGCCGCAACGACGAAGAAGCTCCCCCCGGGGCTGAGCCCAGCGCCGCCCTCAGGTGATCACCGTGGGCCGCGCCATGCCGGTGCGGCTGCGGATTTCGGCCAGGGCGTCGATGGCGCTGATCAGATCGCCCAGGGCGACCTGGGGGTCCTGCTGCAGCGCGCCCCCCGGGGGCACGTAGCTCTCCAGATACACCCGCAGGGTGGCCCCCTGGGTGCCGGTGCCGGAGAGGCGCAGCACCACACGGCTGCCGTCATCGAGCAGCAGGCGCAGGCCCTGGCCGCTGCTCAGGGAGCCATCCACCGGGTCGGTGTAGGCGAAGTCATCGGCCAGCTGAATCCTGCGGCCGGCGAAGTCCTGGCCGATCAGGGCGGGCTGCATCGCCTTCACCCGGCCGTAGAGCCCCTGGGCCGCCTCGCTGGCCACGGCCTCGTAGTCGTGGCGTGAGTAGTAGTGCCGCCCGAAGCGGGCCCAGTGGCCGGCCATGATCTCGGCCACCGAACAGCGCCGGCTGGCCAGAATCTGCAGCCAGAACAGCACAGCCCAGAGGCCATCCTTTTCGCGGATGTGGGCGCTGCCGGTGCCGAAACTCTCCTCACCGCAGAGGGTGATCCGCCCGGCATCGAGCAGGTTGCCGAAGAACTTCCAGCCCGTGGGGGTCTCGAAGCAGTCGATGCCGAGCTCCTGGGCCACCACGTCGGCGGCGCCGCTGGTGGGCATGGAGCGGGCCACCCCGGCCAGGCCGCCTGCGTAGCCCGGGGCCAGCGTGGCGTTGGCGGTGAGCACCGCCAGGCTGTCACTGGGGTTCACGAAGCAGTGACGGCCCAGGATCATGTTGCGGTCGCCGTCACCGTCACAGGCGGCCCCGAAGCGGTAAATGTCTCCCTCCAGCAAGAGAGAGGCCAGCTCATGGGCATAGGTGAGGTTGGGATCCGGGTGGCCGTCGCCGAAATCCTCGAGCGGAACGCCATGGCGCACGGTGCCCGCCGGCGCTCCCAGCAGCCCCTCCAGGATCCGCTTGGCGTAGGGGCCCGTCACCGCATGCATGGCATCGAAGGCGATCGGGAAGCCTGAGCGCAGCAGGTCGGCGATGGCGTCGAAGTCGAACAGCTGCTGCATCAGGGCCACATAGCCCTCGACGCCGTCGATCACCTCCACCTGCAGCTGGCCGAGACTCCACTGGCCAGGGGCCTCGAGGCGCCGGGCGGCTTGCGTGTCTGCGCTGGCCGGCTCCTCGCTGGGCGCTTCAGCGATGCGATAGCTCTCCAGCCTCTGGGTCACCGCATAGATGGCGTCGGTGAGGGATTCGGGCGCCGGCCCACCGTTGGCTCCGTTCAGCTTCACGCCGAAGTCCCCCTCGGGGCCACCGGGGTTGTGGCTGGCCGAGAGGATGATGCCGCCGATCGCCTGGCGTTCCCGGATCAGGTGCGAGGCGGCCGGGGTTGAGAGAATGCCATCCGTGGTGGTGATCACCCGGGCCAGGCCATGGGCGGCCGCCATGCGGCAGATCACCTCAATCGCGTGGCGGTTGCCGTAGCGACCGTCGCCGCCCAGCACCAGGGTGCCGCCCTCCACGCCTGGCAGCACTCGGAAGATCGCCTCGATGAAGCTCTCCAGGTAGTGGGGAGTGGCGAATTGGCGGCTGCTCTTGCGCAGGCCGGAGGTGCCCGGTCGCTGGTCGCTGAACGGCTGGGCGAGGGGCACCTGCCGAACGGTGATGGCCATGGGGCGCCAGTTGGGGGGCCCCCAAACTACTGCTGGCCCCAATGGCTGCTTGGGTCATCCGCAACGCCTGGTGCCGCTGTTCACTCTGGCTAGGGTGATGCTGATCTCGCAGATGGCTTCCATGGCTGTCCATGCCGCTGCTGGCCGTCTGGCTCTGCTGGCTGGCCGAACCCTGGCTGTGGCGGCCCTGGGCCTCACGTCCCTGGGGGCTGGGGGCAGCTGGGCTCAGGCGCAGGCCGCCTGCGTGGCGGGCGGGGCCAAGGCCGGGCCCTACGACCAGGCCGTGCAGCACACCCGCAAGGCCGCCGAAGCGGTGCTGAGCCGTGGCGGCGCTGAGAGCTGCCTGCGGGGCAAGCTCACCAACGCCCTGCTGGGCCTCTCAGCCAGCTGTGAGGCGGCCGGCCAGAGCAATTCGCTCTGCCAGCTGGCCGATCAGGCGGTGGTGCAACTGAATTGGACGCTGCCCTTCATGGACAGCACCTCCCAGCGGGTGCTGGATCTCTCGGCGGCCAGCAACCCAGCTCCGGCCGACGCAGGCGCGCCCTAGGCCCGCTCCGCTGCCGCTGTGGCCCCTCAGGAGCCAGGCACCAGGCCGAATCCCCTTCCCGGGGCCTGGGGCCGCGGTGTCGGGCTTGAGCCCCGCAGGGGCTGGCTCAGTTGCCGGCAGAAGCGAATCATGTCTGTGGCTTCGCCAATCAGCCGCTCGCGCCTTTGGAAGTCGTTGCGGGGCACCACCACAGCCTCCTGGCTGATCAGCCAGAGCGAGTCCTTGCAGTTGCCGCTCAGCCTCGGATGGTCGAGCAGGGGATCGGCGGCGCTGCGGGCCTGATCGCAGTCGGGGGCCAGGTTGTCGCGGCCGCAGGCGATCGTGTCGAGCTGCAGCTGACGCAGCAGCTCCTGGCTGGGGTAGTCAGGGTCGCGGGCCCTCACGGGCCCCTGGCCCAGAGCAGTCAAGGCCAGCACGGCCAGGGCGGAAACCAGCAGCGGGGCATGGCGATTCATGGCGGGGCTGATGGCACTGGACGCCTACCCATCATTGCGGCGGATCTTCGCCCCGGCTGGTCAGGCTGGTGATGCCCAGGCGCAGGGGGCGCTGACTGTGCCGCCAGTGGCCGGCCAGGGGCGGTGCCAACCAGGCTGAGCCCGCCCTGAGCAGGCGACGCAGTCCGCCCTGCCGCTGCAGCCAGAGGCCGCGGGCGGTCTCCTTGGCCTGCAGCTCCTGGAGGCCAAGGGTTTCGGGCTGCCGCAGCGCCTCGATCCGGGCCAGAACCGCGTCGAGGCTCTCGGTCAGGGCGCTGCCCTGGGCCGGAGCGTTGGCCAGGGCCTCCCCCAGCAGCTGGCCGGCCACCCAGGCATCCCGCAGCGCCAGGTTGATCCCCTGGGCCCGCACCGGACTCATCGGGTGGGCGGCATCCCCCAGCAACAGCAGGCCAGGGCACCACCACCGCTGCGCCAGGCCCACCTCCACCCGCAGCCGCATCGGTTCGCCCGGCTCGCCGGGCTGGGAGCGCAGTGCGGCGGCCAGCTCGGGGGGCTCTGGCGGGCCATGCGCTCCAGCCACTGGCGCGGGGAGAGGCTGGGCTCGGCGGCGCCGGCCTGCAGCACCCAGCCCAGCTGCAGGCCACCGCTGGCGGACACAAAGGCGCTGAAGATGCCCTCGGCGCCCACCATCGTGGTGAAGTCACCCCCCAGGGGATCAGGTCCGGTCTCGGGCAGGGCGAACCAGAGCACGTCGATCGGACTCGCCCTGCGCCTGAGCTCCAGCCCGGCGGCCTCGCGCAGGCTCGACTGGCGCCCGTCGCAGGCCACCACCACGCTGGCATGCAGCTCTTCGCCTCCGGCCAGCTGCACGCCGCTGATGCGCCCGGCCTGCCACATCAGGCCGCTCACCCGCTGCCCCAGCAGCACGCGGGCGTTGCCCAGGGCCCCTAGGCGGGCGATCACCGCCGCCAGCAGGGCCGGCTGACTCACCAGGGTGCAGCCGCGCTGGTCCTCCCCCTCCAGAGGTTCGGCCACCCTGAACAGGGGCTGGCCATCGAGACAGAAGCGCCAGCCCGCCAGGGCGCGGTGGGGCAAATGGGCCAACTCCTCTCCCAGCCCCATCGCCTCGAGGGCCTCAAGACCGTGGGGCATCAGGGCTTCGCCGCGGAACTGGCGCTCCAGCCTGGAGGCCGCCTCCACCAGGGTCACCTGCACACCGCGCTGGGCCAGCAGCAGGGCCAGGCAGGCGCCCGCCGGGCCTGCTCCCACCACCACGACGGAGGGGCCGCTGGGCCAGGGGGCGGTGTCGGGTGTGGGGTCAGAGGAAGGCGTTGTAATTGCGGTTGGTGAGGCTTTCTCTCTCACTCTGGCCCATCAGTTGGCTCTTTTTGGTGAGCAGGTAATCCACCAGCTCCTGTTGCACGTCCAGCAGCTCCTTCGTGCAGCCCCGGAATGCAGCCCGGTGGCGAATTTCGTCATGGCGGGTCTGAAGATCCCGCAACATCAGTTGGATCGCATCAAGGGTGGTCGATTCAGCCTTGGCGGCGGATCTTGAGTCCATCGGCAGTGGAGCTTGTCTAGCCAGATCGTACGGGGCCATCCTGGACCAGCCGCTGCCGGCCGCGGCCACAGAGCTGCTGCTGGCGGTCGCGCTTGCGCTGCAGCCGGGCGGAGATGCCGAGCTCCGCCCCTTTCCAGAGACGATCGATTTCCCGGCTGAAATGGGCCGCCAGCTGGGGCGACTCGATGATCAACAGGGTTTCATCGTTCTGGTGGGCGGCACTCGGGCTCCAGTTGAAGGAGCCCGTGACCACGGTCCGCTGGTCGAGCACCGCCATCTTGTGGTGCATCTTGTCGCCGGCGGCCAGGCGCGGGGTGCCGACTCCCTCCAGGGGCTTGCGCTGGGGGGCGTTGCCCGCCTCCAGGGCACAGCGGTGATCGGGCAAGGCCACCCCCAGCAGATCCAGCACTTCGCTGAAGGAGCGGTTGGCAAAGCCCGGGTCGGCCAGCAGCCGGATCGCCACGCCGCGGCGGTGCAGCTGTCCCAGGGTGTCGCCCAGCTGCTGATCGGAGAACACGAACAGGGCCAGATCGGCGCTGCGGCGCGTCTGCTTCAGCAGGCTGTCCAGCTGCTGAAGGCCATTGGCGGTATCCCGGCGCCGATGGGGCGCGAACAGCACCGCCACGGGGGTGCCCCGCACCCGCACCCTCTGCAGTCCGGGGCTGTCCTTGCCCAGGCCGAAGCGGCTGTCAGCTGCACCCCCGGGACCATCCCCCCACAGGCGGTCGAATTCGGCGCTGAACAGGGCGGCCAGCTCCGGGCTCTCGATCTGCAGCAGGTGATTCACGTTGCCGCGGGTCTGGGGGGCGCCCGCATCGCCATGAATCCCCGACGCCGTGAAGTTGGCGGAGCCCGTCACCACCACCGCCCCATCGATCACCAGAAACTTGTGGTGCATCAGGCCACTGCCGGCACTGCCATCGGCGGTGTCATCCAGCATCGGCACGCCGCCGCGCCGCAGGATCGCCACCGCATCTCCCCCGCCGAGGGCCTGGAGTTGCTGGTGCCGCTGCCGGTCCCGGGCGGAAAGGTCGGCCAGGTGCTGCTCCGACCACGCCTGGCTGTACGTGTTCTCCAGCACCACCTGCACCCTGATGCCGCGCCGTTGCTGGGCCACCAGGGCCTCGGCCACCCGGGGCAGGGAGAGTTCCTGCACAGCCACCAGGATGCTGTGACGGGCGGAGGCGATGGCGCCCAGCAGCATCGCCTCCAGGTCGTCGCCCTGGCGCCATTCGCCGCTCACCGGGCTCCGGTAGCGGTTGCCCAGCCGGTGGTTGAAGGCCACGGTGAAGCCCGCCGGCAGCGGTGGCTCGGGCTCAGGGGCCCCGCCAATCCTGGCTACCGCTGTGCAGCCCGCCAGCAGTCCCGCGCCCAGCAGCAGAGCCAGACCCGATGGAAGCACACCTGCCATCTACGGATGTCCACGGCTGAGGGCAGTGTTGCCTCAAGCGAGGAGTCAGGGCCAGAACCCTAGTGGTGCGAGGGCATCTCAGCTGTGCGCAGCATCAGCACGAACCACAGCGTTCCCACCACCACGGCCGTGAGTACCGCTGCCGGCAACCCCACCCAGCGCAGCACCAGGGGCACCGCCACCGGGAAGGCGAGGGCCCCGGCGACCGGGGTGAGGGCAACCACGAGGCGCAGAGGTGTGGCGGGGGTGGGCACGGTCAACTCAGGTCAGAACCACTCAGCCACAGCCTGGTCGGCCGGGTTGCTGTTGTCTTCGGGGGTGGTGCGACTGAATTCGAGTGTGATGCTGCGCTTCTGCTCACCGTCAGTGGCAACGGCCTCGATCGGATAGATCTGGCGACCGTCGCGGAAGGGCACCTGCACGCGGAAGGTGCCGTCGGCAGACAGGGGCACGTCCTCGCCGCCGATCGCGAGCTTTGCCGAGGGGTCCGTAGCACCGTAGACAATCAGTTCGGCATCGGCCACCAGCCAGAAGGACCGCTGGCGCGGAGCCACGCCGCCGATGCCAGACTCGCTGCGGCCGCTGGACCAGATGCCCACACCAGAGGCATTCAGCCCGCCGCTCTCAAAGCCCGCTGTGTCGAGCTCGTGGAAGGCCTCGGAGCCCCGGCTGATGCGACGCCACTGGGATGTGGCGCTCTGGTAGAGACGCTCGTGCAGATCCTGATCACCGCCTGCAGGGGAGGTCGACGGCGCTGCAGCTGCAGTAATCGCCGCCGGAGCCGGCGCACTGGTGTCGAGGGTGAAGGGAACGAACTGATCCAGGATCTGTTCGCTGGGGTGGAGGGCTGGAACCCGGGCAACGGAGGAGAAGGCCAGCGAAATCCAGCCGCCAGCGGAGCCCTTGCGGTAGCCGAGCTCAACCCGGTAATCGCGATCGCTCAGGGGCACCGGCAAATACCACTCAGTGGCATGGCTGTCGACGACCACCTCCTGGAGGGTATGGGGGTGGGCGGAACCGCCGGAGAGGCCCGTCACATCGGCAAGTCTCAGGCAGAGCTGATTGGCCCCGGCGGCAAAGGCGGTGTTGCGATCGGCTTCGGTGATGTCCCAGAACACATAGGCCCACTGCGGGTCCCGGGGCAGGAACACCACGCTGGTCTCGGCCGCGGGCCGGGGGGCCGGCGGCATGTCGGCCTCAATCGACTTCAGCGATGGACTCTCGCCCTGGGAGGCAGCACTGCCCTGCACCTGGCCGAAGCCCTCGTCCGACTGGTCGTCCTTGCGGGCCTCGATCTCAGACACCAGCTCATCCTTGGATTTGCGGCTGTACAGGCTCACGCCCAGATCGCTGGCAATCTGGCGCAGTTGCCGGAGGGTCATGCGGGCCAAAGAGGACAGGGCTTGGCTCACTGCGTAAGGTTTCGTTTGGGATCAGTGTGAAGCACTTTTCCCCGAACGGCCTTGTCCGCAGCGATGGGGTCAGCATCCACTGACCAGGACTCACGCTCCGGACGCCCTGGGGATCACGGCGGCCCTCCCGGTGGAGCCCACCCCAGCCAACACGGTCCCGGCAACCGCCATGAAAAAAGCGGCCCAGGGGCCGCTTGGTCTGTGAGTCTGCGGCAGGGGCGTCAGCGGCCGATGCTGCGGTAGGGAACCTTGGCCAGGTAGTTGATGTCGGCAGCGGAGGCGGCGCTGGTGGCACGCATCGCCGGCAGGCTGCGCACCCAGGGGAGATAGTCCTCGGGGAAGCCGCCACGGCGCTGGCGGGAGCGCTGCGGGTAGGCCTTGGCTGTGCCCGTGTACACCACCTGGGGGAAGCCCAGGATGTTGCGGTAGTAGGCGTCGTAGCGGGGGCTGGTGATGTTGAACGGTGTCTCGCCCAGATCTCGGCTGCCCACCACCCGGTTGCGGTGGTAAGGCACGGTGTCGTAGCCGAAGCTGCCCAGGTACTCCTCGGAATCGAGGATGTCGTCCACCATGCCCTTGACACCACGGGTCATCAGCACGGCCGACCAGGCGATCTCCTCAGATTTGCCATGGGTGGGACGACCCAGCAGCTTCTCCACCAGGTGGCGGGCCACTTTGTAGTTGCTGTTGAGGGTGTAGAAGCTGCGGTTGAAGGTGTCGGAGAGGCACAGGGAGCGGATGAAATCCCGCACCGTGATCTGACCGTCCCGCAGTTGCGACTCGAGGGTGCGGTCGCGATCCACCTTGAAAGCGTGGAAGAAAATCTGGCGGTACGCCGCTTCGATCACGAAATTCTGATCTTCGCGGTCGATGGCTTTGTCCATGGACGCAGCTTTGGGATCCTCATCAGAACCCACCCGCAGAGGGTCCACCCGTGAGTTCTGGGTGGTGGGTGCGTACTTCAGGAGGGGCAGGGCCACGCGTTTTCAGCATCCGTCGGCCGTGATCGTAGAAGTGCCGCAGCAGCCCCACCGCCGCAGCCCCGGCAGGACTCACAGTCCGTAACGTTTACCAGCCCAGCGGCGAGAGGCTCTGCCCGTCCTTGCCGCGCTCCATGGCTGCCCCGGCGGCGGGCTGGGGATCAGCCAGGATTCTGGTTTCCACACAGAACGACGCGGTGTTGGACAGGCCCTCCACGGTGCTGGTGCGCAGCCGCACGTTGGGTCCGGCAAAGCTGAATCGCTCCAGGCTGTTCATCGTCTCGTAGCTGGTGGTGAGCAGCAGCCCGTCGCGCTCATCCATGGCGAAGTGGCCGGCCACCGGAGCAGTTTCCGCATAGCCCCTGTCGCGCAGCAGCAGCCCCTGGCGGCCTGCCGCATCGGTGGGGATGAGTCCGAAGACGCTCTCGCCCTCGTGGGCCTCGCCGGCCTGGTCCCAGGCCATCGAGGCGTTCCAGGTGACCCGGCAGCCCCCCACCAGGCCGCTGGGGGGCTGGCCGTGCAGCTCGGCGATGGCGATCAGGCGCGGATCGTCAGCGGCAAGTTCCACCACCTCGATCCAGGAGCCGCCGGCTTCCGCCCGACGGTGGAGCAGGTGGTGGCTGCTGCGCTGGGAGCGCCAGCGGCCGCAGCTCAGCCGGAAGAAGCCAAGGGCATCGGCGATGGCGTCAGTCACGCTGGGTCGGCAGTTGGCACGATGATCGCAAGCCAGCGGGCGGAGCGAGGTGGTGATCGGCGTGGCGGCGGCGCTTGGGGCCGCCCTCGGCTGGACCCTGGCCAGCAGCCTGTGGCGACGGCTCCCCCCGTCCCTGGGAGCGGCGCGGCTGAACCTGCTCAAGAACCTGTTGGCCCTGGCCATGCTGGCCGTGCCCCTGGCTCTGGTTGTGGCCACCCGCGGCCTTTCCAGCCTGCCTGGCAGGGGCCTGGCCCTGCTGGCCGTCAGTGGGGTGCTGGGCATCGCGGCGGGCGACAGCCTCTTTTTCGCGGCCCTGCGACGCCTTGGCACCCGCCGCACCCTCACGCTGGAGGCCGGGGGGCCCGCCCTCACGGCAGCGGTGGCGGCACTCCTGCTTGGGGAGGCCCTGGGCCTGCAGCAGTGGGCCGGGATCGGCCTGATCAGTGTGGCCCTGGTGCTGGTGGCCCGTCAGACCACCCCCGCAGCGCTTGAGGCTGACGGGCCTGCTGCGGCCGGCCTGTTGCTGGCGGCAGCGGCGATGGTCTGTGGCAGTGCTGGTGCCCTTCTGGCTCGGGCGGCCCTCCAGGACGGGGCGATCAGCCCCCTTGCGGCCACGGGCCTGCGCCTGGCCGCCGCCAGCGTGGTGATGCTGCCGTTGCTGCCCGGCCTGGTGCGGCGCTGGCGCCGACCGGCCGGCCGGTGCGCCCACGGGGCCGGCTCGATGCGCCCTTTCTGGGGGCAGGTGCTGGTGGCCACCCTGCTCGGCACGACGGCTGGGATCGGACTGCAACAAGTGGCCCTGAGCCGGCTGCCGGCAGGGCTGGCGGTGTCTTTGCTGGCCACGGCGCCCGTGATGGCGATGCTGGTGGCGCCACTGGAGGGGGACAGGCCGCTCTTGAGCGGGTGGCTGGCGGCCCTGGCGGCCCTGGCTGGGGTGGTGCTCCTGGTGGGCTGAACGGTTCTGGCGCCGGGGGGCTTCAGGTTGGGTCCGGTTCGATCCTGAGGCGCTGATCTGCGGCGGCCTTGGCGCTGCGGCAGAGCTCAGAGAGCTCCAGGGCCAGGGCCGTGCTGCCCAGGCTCGCCGCCATCGCCTCGAGCTGGCGGCCTGCGGCCTCGAGCTGGTCGAGAAAGGACCGCTGAAAAGCGGGATCGTTGTTCAGTTGCGGCACGCCGCTGGCCCAGTGCTCCAGAGCGGCACGATCGGGGGGCGGCCCCTCGCGCCGTCCGGCGATCGCCTGCAGGGTGCGCAGGCCATGGGCCAGCAACCTGAGGTGATGGCGCTCCAGGGCTGGCAGCAGGGTGGCCTCCAGCTCCTCCAGTTCAATGGTGCTGAGCGGACCTTGCATCCCTGGCATGGGGGGAGAGCTCAGGGGGAGAGGACGGGCTGGAGCCGGAACCCGCAGGAGTGCCCGGCCTCCAGCCGCCATTGCACCCGCTCCACCAAACAATCGGGAAAGGTTTCGCGGATCAGGCGCAGTTCCTGATCACAGACGCAGGGAAACTGCTCGGCGATCCGCATCACGGAACAGTGGAATTCCTGGATCACCCAGGAGTGGCCATCGGGATCGGGGCAGCACTCGGCCACATAGCCCTCCTGCCGCCGCAGATCCACCAGCCGCTCCAGCCGCTCCTGAAGGCTGCCTGCCCCCACATGCCGGCGATAGGACTGGGCTTTCTGGGTTCCCTGCTGGCAGAGCAGCAGGTTCACGGTCTCCTCGGAGAGCGACTCGGTCATCGACTGGAGCAGGCCGAGGGCAAAATCCTCGCTGCCGTCTGGAAATCTGCCCTGGCCCTGGGCGGTGAGATGCCACTGGTTGCTCGGGCGCCCAGGACCGGCCGCACTGAGGCTGGAGCGCACCAGCCCCTCCTCCTCCAGCGTGCGCAGATGGCGCCGCATCACCTGAACGGACACCCCCAGATGACGCGCCAACGCCGCCGCCGTGGACTCCCCATGCCGCAGGAGAAGGGCCAGGGCCGCCTCCCGGGTGGAGGAGGGTGTGGTGTCCGCGCTGTTCACTGCGGCGCCGGGGGCTGGGGGACGGCCCACAGCCGCGAAGGGAGCCGCGAAGGTGGCGCGGTTGGCTGGAGTGGCGAGGCCATCCGGGGCTGAACCTGAAACGAATGCTTTGCTCAAAGTGCGCGAAGCGATAGGGAATCGCATCAACGACACCGGTCCCCAACACCATGCCACGGGTTCGTGGCGATTGGGTGGCCAGACCCGCCGGCCCTCACCTGGACGGCACAATGGGCGAGCACCCAGGCCCCTGATCCGTGCCCTAAGCTGCGAAAAAGGAAACCTGATGGTTTCGTATATCAGCGATTTCGGCCAGGTTGTCCGTCCCCCTAGCGGATCCTGGTCTCCTCGCTCAACCCGGCCTGGCAGCTGGTTTTGATCGGCGCACCCAGCCCTGCTTCCCAGTCCAGACCCGCTCTGCCGTGCCTGTCGGCCCTGCCCCGTCTTCTCTCTGTCGTCCCTTCCCCTCCATGTCTGATTCCGCCGCCCCCAGCTCCGCACCCAGCCCCGAGAGCCTGGAGGTGATCCGGAAGTTTGCGGAGACCTATGCCCAGCGCACCGGCACCTATTTCTGCAGTGATCCTGGGGTCACGGCGGTGGTGCTGGAGGGCCTGGCACGGCACAAGGACGACCTTGGCGGTGCTCTTTGCCCCTGCCGCCACTACGAAGACAAGGAGGCTGAAGTGGCGCAGGCCTTCTGGAATTGCCCCTGTGTGCCGATGCGGGAACGCAAGGAGTGCCACTGCATGCTGTTCCTCACCGAAGACAACCCTTTCCGCGGTGAGAAGCAGTCCATCAGCATCGAAGAAATCAAAAGCCTCGCCGCCGGCTGATCCACCGCTTTCCCCAACATGTCCACAGCCACCGTCGGAGAACTTGTTTCTCAACCGTATAAGTACGGTTTCGTCACTGATATTGAAACCGAGAAGATTGCCAAGGGTCTCAGCGAGGACGTGGTTCGGCTGATCTCGGCGAAGAAGGAGGAACCTCAGTTCCTGCTTGATTTCCGTTTGCGTGCCTACCGGCAGTGGCTGAAGATGCAGGAGCCCGATTGGGCCGCGCTGGGCCATCCGGCCATTGATTATCAAGAGATTATCTATTACGCCGCTCCCAAGCAGCAGGATAAAAAAGCCAGCCTCGATGAGGTGGACCCCAAGCTTCTGGAAACCTTTGACAAGCTCGGCATCCCCCTGGGCGAGCAAAAGCGCCTCTCCAATGTGGCTGTGGATGCCGTCTTCGACAGCGTGTCCATCGCCACCACGTTTCGCGAAAAGCTTGCCGAGGACGGCGTGATCTTCTGCTCGATCAGCGAGGCCGTGAAGGATTTTCCCGAGCTCATCGAGGCCTATCTGGGCACGGTGGTGCCAACCAACGACAACTTTTTCTCGGCACTCAATTCCGCTGTCTTCAGTGATGGCTCCTTCGTGTTCATCCCCAAGGGGGTGGCCTGTCCGATGGAGCTCTCCACCTATTTCCGCATCAACTCCGGCGACACGGGCCAGTTTGAGCGCACCTTGATCGTGGCTGAGCAGGGCGCCTCCGTGAGCTACCTCGAGGGTTGCACGGCCCCGATGTTTGACACCAACCAACTCCACGCCGCCGTGGTGGAGCTGGTGGCTCTCGATGATGCCTCCATCAAGTATTCCACCGTCCAGAACTGGTACGCCGGTGATGAGAACGGAGTGGGAGGCATTTACAACTTCGTCACAAAGCGGGGCCAATGCCGGGGCGCGCGCAGCAAGATCAGTTGGACCCAGGTGGAAACCGGATCAGCCATTACCTGGAAATACCCCAGTTGTGTGCTGCAGGGCGCTGATTCCGTGGGGGAGTTTTACTCTGTGGCCCTCACCAACAACCGTCAGCAGGCTGACACCGGCACCAAGATGGTGCACGTGGGCCCCCGCACCCGCTCCACGATCGTGAGCAAGGGCATCAGTGCGGGCCATTCCTCCAACAGTTATCGCGGCCTGGTGCAGATCGGCCCGAACGCCATTGGTGCCCGCAACTACAGCCAGTGCGATTCGATGTTGATCGGCGATCAGGCGGCTGCCAACACCTATCCCTACATCCGCTGCCAGCAGCCCGACGCCGCTGTGGAGCACGAGGCCAGCACCTGCCGCATCTCGGCAGACCAGCTCTTCTATCTGCAGAGCCGGGGGATCGGCTTTGAAGAGGCCGTCTCGATGATGGTGAGCGGCTTCTGTCGCGATGTGTTCAACCAGCTGCCGATGGAGTTTGCCGCCGAAGCTGACAAGCTGCTGGCCCTCAAGTTGGAGGGATCGGTGGGTTAGGCCCCGTCCTTCCGGCATCCCCTTTGCTCCACTCTTCAGTTCAGCCCAGTTCAGTTCAGCTGCCGTTCCATTCCTGATTTCCTGTGATTCGCCCAGACGCCCCCGTACTCCTAGAGATTCGCGACCTGCAGGCTTCGGTGGAGGATCAGCCCATCCTCAAGGGGGTGAACCTCACGATCCGAGCCGGTGAGGTGCACGCCGTCATGGGCCGCAACGGCAGTGGCAAGAGCACCCTCTCCAAGGTGCTGGCGGGTCATCCCGCCTACAGCGTCACAGGCGGCTCGGTCCACTACCGCGGCGAGAACCTGCTGGAGCTGGATCCGGAAGAACGGGCCCGCATCGGCCTCTTCCTCGGCTTCCAGTATCCGGTGGAGATTCCTGGTGTGAGCAATCTCGAGTTCCTGCGGGTGGCCACCAACGCCCGCCGCAGCCAGCAAGGCGCCGAGGAACTCGACACCTTCGCCTTCGAGGATCTGGTGCGGGAGCGCCTGGCGGTGGTTCAGATGGATCCTGCCTTCCTCGATCGCAGCGTCAACGAGGGGTTCAGTGGCGGTGAGAAAAAGCGCAATGAGATCCTGCAGATGGCCCTGCTGGAGCCAGTGGTGGCGATCCTCGATGAAACCGATTCCGGGCTCGACATCGATGCCCTGCGCATCGTGGCCGGCGGCGTCAACCAGCTCGCCAGCCCCGACAACGCCACCCTGTTGATCACCCACTACCAGCGCCTGCTGGACGTGATCACCCCGGACTACGTGCACGTGATGGCCGCGGGCCGGATCCTGCGCAGCGGCGGCAAGGAGCTGGCTCTGGAGTTGGAGCGCACCGGCTACGACTGGGTGGACGAGCAGGTCGCCCGCCTTGAGGCGGGCGCCGAGCGTCACCCGTTGGAGGTGGGCTGATGGTTGCCAGCTCCCAGGCCCCCGTGGCCCCTACCGCCACCGCTTCCAGCGAGGCCTGGCTCAGTGCCCTGGCCGGGGCAGCGCTGCCCACCCGCCAGCAGGAGGACTGGCGCTTCACCGATCTGTCGGCGTTGCAGACCCTGCCCCAGCGCCTCGCTGATCCCATGGCCAGTGGCTGGGATCTGGAGCCACTGCCGTCCGGCATCAGCCGCCTCTCCGCCGAAGCGGCGGCTGCCGAGCAGGGCCGCTCGCTGGCGGCCACCGGCTGCAGTGAGCACTGGCCGGTGCGGCTCAATGCCGGCGCTGATCCAGCCCTGCTGGCCCTGCGGGTGAGCGGCAAGGCCGATCCGCTCGAGTTGCTGTGGCAGGCCGGCGACGGCGAGGGCCTGCGGGCCCGGCGGCTGCTGCTGCTGCTGGAGCCGGGGGCGAGCCTCGACCTCTTTCTGCTGATCGCCGCCGCCGGAGCCCAGGCCCTGAGCCTGGTGATTGAAGTGGTGATGGCGGCCGACAGTCGCCTCAACCTCGGCAACCTGGCCATCGGCCAGGGCGGCCAGGCCACCCTGCTGGCCCACACGGCCGTGCGCCAGGCCCCCGGCAGCCAGCTCAAGCTGGTGAACGCCAGCTCCGGCTGGGCCCTGCTGCGCCACGAGCCCCGTCTGGTGCAGACCGAGGGTGCCGCCCACGCCTGCCTGCGGGGCCTGCAGCTGGTGGATGGCGAGCAAGTGGCCGACACCCACAGCCATGTGCGCTTCGAGGGCCCGGCCGGCACGCTCGACCAGCTGCACAAGGCCGTGGCCGATGGTCGCGGCCGCAGCGTGTTCAACGGCGCGGTGCAGGTGCCCCGGGCGGCGCAGCAGACCAATGCGGCCCAGTTGAGTCGCACCCTGCTGCTCTCCGACCGCGCCAGGATTGACACCAAGCCCGAACTGGAGATCGTGGCCGATGACGTCAAGTGTGCCCACGGCGCCACCGTGAGTCGCCTGCAGCGCGAGGAGCTCTTCTACCTTCAGAGCCGTGGCATCGCCGCCGACCAGGCCGCCGCCCTGCTCAAGCGCGGCTTCTGCGAGGAGGTGCTGCGCGAGCTGCCCGCCGCCGCAGCCCGCCATCGCCCCCTCCAGAGCCTGCTGGGAGAAGCCTGAAGCTCCATGCCGATCACCTCCGCCATCGCCAAGGCTGCCGCCAGTCCCGACAGCGCCCCGCTCTCCAGCCCTGCCGGAGCGGAGCCGGCCGGGATGGCGCCTGACAACCTGGCCCTGCTGACGCGGCCGGACTTTCCCCTGCTCGCCCAGACGGCCTGCCTGGGCCAGCCGCTGATCTATCTCGATCACGCCGCCACGAGCCAGAAGCCACGCCAGGTGCTGGCGGCCCTGCAGCGCTACTACGACCATGACAACGCCAACGTGCACCGCGGCGCCCACCAGCTGAGCGCCAGGGCCACTGAGGGTTTTGAGGGCGCCAGGACCAAGACGGCCGCCTTTGTAGGAGCGGCCAGCCCCCGGGAGATCGTGTTCACCCGCAATGCCAGCGAGGCGATCAACCTGGTGGCTCGCACCTGGGGCGAGGCCAATCTCAAGCCGGGCGATGAGATTCTGCTCTCGGTGATGGAGCACCACAGCAACCTGGTGCCCTGGCAGTTGCTGGCGGCCCGCACCGGCTGTGTGCTGCGCCATGTGGGCCTCACGGCCACCGGCGAGCTCGACCTCGACGATCTGCGCGCCCAGCTGAACGACCGCACCCGGCTGGTGAGCCTGGTGCACGTGAGCAACACCCTCGGCTGTCTCACGCCGATCGCTGAGATTGCGCCCCTGGCCCATGCCGTGGGGGCGCTGCTGCTCGTGGATGCCTGCCAGAGCCTGGCCCACCTGAGCGTGGATGTGGCTCGCCTCGATTGCGACTTCCTCGTGGGCAGCTCCCACAAGCTGTGCGGTCCCACGGGCATGGGCTTCCTCTGGGCCCGCGAGGCCCTGCTGGAGGCCATGCCCCCCTTCCTGGGGGGCGGTGAGATGATCCAGGACGTGTTTCTCGACCACAGCAGCTGGGCTGAACTGCCCCACAAGTTCGAGGCTGGTACCCCGGCCATCGGCGAGGCCATTGGCATGGGGGCGGCCCTCGACTACCTGCAATCGATCGGCCTGGAGCGGATCCACCGCTGGGAGCAACAGCTCACACGCCGTCTGTTCGAGCGGCTCAAGGCCATCGACGGGGTGACGATTCTGGGGCCCACCCCGGACCAGCAGCCCGATCGCGGTGCCCTCGCCGCCTTCACCGTGGAGGGCCTGCACGCCAATGATCTGGCGGCCCTGCTCGATTCGGCCGGGATCTGCATCCGCAGTGGCCACCACTGCACCCAACCGCTGCATCGGCTCTATGGGATCCCCGGCTCGGCGCGGGCCAGTCTCAGTTTCACCACCTCCCCCGAGGAGATCGACCGCTTCGCCGAGGAACTGGAGGGCACGATCGCCTTTCTGCGGGAGCACAGCTGAGATCGGGCTGCCGGGCCCTTCTCCACTCCTCCATGTTGTTGCTTCCCGAGCGCAAGGCGCTGTTCCTGCACATTCCCAAGACCGGGGGGCAGACCATCGAGCGCCTGCTCGGCTTCCCCCACCGCCATCAGCACCACTCCAGCAAGGGACTGCCCGGTGACTGGCAGCGCTGGTTCCGCTTCACGTTCGTGCGGCATCCGGTGGACCGCTTCATCAGCGCCTGCAACTACTACGTGGACATGGCGGTGCGCCATGAACGCCGCTACCGGCAGCCGGCCCACCGGGGTGTGATCTCCAGCTTTCGGCTTTGGCTGCTGGATGAGAAGCCCAGCCTGCCGCAGGTGGTGGAGGCCCTGCAGGCCCAGGATCTCTACCGCCGGCATGCGGGCTTCGTGCCCCAGTTCAGGCGCATCAGGCCTGTTCAGCCCCAGTTCCTGGGTCGGTTCGAGCGCTTTGCCGACGATGTCAACACCCTGCTGACGCTGCTGGGTGTGGACGCCCGGCTCGAGGCGGGTGCGCCGCGGATCAATGCCTCGAAGCAGCACTATCGGGAGGCCGATCTCGATGGCGCTGCGCTTGAGTCGCTCAGCCGCATGTATCAGGCTGATTTCCAGCAGCTGGGCTACAGCGCCTGCTCACCCCCCTTCCCCTCCCAACGATGAACATTGACGGCCAGGCCTGGCGCACCATCTGGCTGGAGCCAGGTGGGCGCTCGGTGGGAGTCATCGACCAGACCCTGCTGCCCCACCGCTTCACCAGCCGCCAGCTCAGCAGCTGTGACGCGGCGGCCGAGGCGATCCGCAGCATGGTGGTGCGGGGAGCGCCCCTGATCGGTGTCACCGGTGCCTATGGCCTGATGCTGGCCCTGCAGGCTGACCCCAGCGACGCCGCTCTGGCCCAGGCCTACGAGCAGCTCAACGCCACCCGGCCCACGGCCGTGAACCTGCGCTGGGCGCTGCAGCGGGTGCGCCAGCGGGTGGAGGCCTTGCCGGAGCAGGAACGGGCCGAGGCCGCGCGCCTCGAGGCCGCGGCGATCGCCGAGGAGGACGTGGCCATGTGCGCGGCCATCGGCGACCACGGCCTGGCGCTGTTTGAGGCCTTGGCCGCCGGCCGAGCGGTCGAACGCCAGGGGCGGCCGTTCCAGGTGCTCACCCACTGCAATGCCGGCTGGCTGGCCACGGTGGACTGGGGCACGGCCCTGGCGCCGATCTACAAGGCCCACCGCGCTGGCCTGGACCTGCACGTGTGGGTGGACGAGACCAGGCCGCGCAACCAGGGCGCCAGCCTCACCGCCTTCGAGCTGGGTCGGGAGGGGGTGCCCCACACCGTGATCGTGGACAACGCCGGCGGCCACCTGATGCAGCACGGTCTGGTGGACGCCGTGATCGTGGGCACCGATCGCACCACCCGCAGCGGCGATGTGTGCAACAAGATCGGCACCTACCTCAAGGCCCTCGCCGCCCACGACAACGGCGTGCCCTTTTACGTGGCCCTGCCGGGCTCCACCATCGACTGGAGCCTGCGCGACGGCCTCGCGGAGATTCCGATCGAGGCCCGCTCCGGCAGTGAGGTGACCCAGATCAGCGGTCGCCTGCTGAACAGGGGCACCAGCGCCGCTGCTGGAGAGTCCGCGGCCATGGAGCACGCCACGGTGGCCCTCACTCCTGCTGGCAGCGAGGGCTTCAATCCGGCCTTCGACGTCACACCGGCCCGGTTGGTGACAGCCCTGATCACCGAGCGGGGCGTGGCCCCGGCCAGCGAGGCCGGCCTGCTGGGGCTCTATGGAAACTTGGGCGGCGCGGGCAGTTCGGGCGGCGCGGGACGTTCGCCGGAGGCCAGCTCCGCTGGTCTCTAGCCTCGGGATTCCTGCGCCCCCACCCATGGCCAGCCCGGAGCTCGAGCTGCGCCAGGCCCTGGTGCTGGCGGCCCGACGGATGAACAGCGCGGGGATCAACCAGGGAACCTCCGGCAACCTCTCAGCCCGGATCCCCGGGGGCCTGCTGATCACTCCCAGTGGCACGCCCTACGAACGGATGGAGCCCGCCGACCTGTGCGCCATCGATCTCCAGGGCCAGCCCCTGGATGCCGTGCCGCGTGCGGAGGGCCTGCGACCCTCCTCAGAGTGGCGGCTGCATGCGGACCTGCTGCGCAGCCGGCCGGAGCTGAATGCGGTGGTGCACTGCCATTCGATCCAGGCCACCGCCCTGGCCTGCCATGGTCGCGGGCTTCCCCCGTTCCACTACATGGTGGTGATGGCTGGGGGGCCGGACATCCGCTGCGCTCCCTACGCCACCTTCGGCAGCCAGCAGCTTTCCGATCTCGCCCTGCAGGCCCTGAGCGGGCGCCGCGCCTGCCTGCTGGCCCAGCACGGCCAGGTGACCCTGGGTGACAGCCCCGAGCAGGCGCTGGGCCTGGCGATCGAGGTGGAAACCCTCGCCCACATGTACCTGCAGGCCCTGCAGCTGGGCGAACCGCCCCAGCTCTCGGCCGAGGAGATGGCCCGGGTGGCGCACACCATGGCCGCTCTCCACTACGGCGAGCAGGGGCGGGCCTGATCCCGCGCGGGCTCGGCCGCTCGCTCTCAGGCCGGGAGCTGGGGCCGTGCTCCGGCCAGCACAATTCCCGTGGTGGCGAACACGAGCACCAGCGCCAGACAGAGTCCAGTCCAGGTGGCCAGCCCCCAGCCGGCCACGGCCAGGGGCGCCACCACGGTGATCACCCCCCCCGCCAGAAACGGCTGCAGCATCAGTTGCTTGATCGAAAAGGCCTGCAGGGCGGTGCTGCGGTCAAAGGGATCGGCCATGTGGAGTAGCACCAGACCACTGGCCGCCACCCCCGTGGCCTGGCCGAACTCGATCACGGCCCGCTCAAACCAGTCGCGGGGCAGGATCCGTGGTGCCAGCAGCAGCACCACCGCCAGGTTCCAGACCAGGCCAGCGCCGATCAGCACCGAGAGGGGCAGCCAGTCGGCGCGAAGCAAGGCCAGGTCCAGCCCGGCGGTGGCGGCGGTGATCAGCAGGTCGGCGGAGAGGGTGCTGAGCCGCGTCTGCACCGGCGCCGAGGCCCGGCCGGCCTGGCCGGTGCGCTCCAGCAGCAGTCGCACCAGCAGCGATCCCACGATGGCGAAGGGGAACACCGGCAGGTCTTCCACCACGGTGTCGATGCCGCCCCCCACCAGGGCGCCACCCAGCCGCAGCAGCCCCAGCAGGGCCAGCCCCACCAGCACGGCACAGCCCGAGAGGGCCAGATTCACCAGCCAGGCGGCGGCGCCAGGGTGTGGCTTGGGTTCGAGGCTGCCGGTGCGAGGCAGCTCGCTGATGCTGGCGGCGTCGATCGTGAGCCAGCCACGCTGCCGGCCCAGCAGCACCACCAGGCCCCCCACCAGGGTGGAGGCCACCAGCCCGGCGGAGGCCAGGGTGAGCCCCAGGGCCTGGCCTCCGGGGAAGCCGAGGGCCGCGTAACTCGGCCCCATGGCGGCGGCGGAGCCGTGCCCACCTTCGAAGGCCACCTCAATCAGGCAGGCCATCACCGGGCTCACCCCCAGTCGCGGTTCGAGGATCCACAGCACCACCAGGCCCCCCACCAGGTACTGGCCAAAGGCGAGCACCAGCGCCAGGGACACCTGGCCCGATACCGGCCGCCACAGCCCGGCCAGGGTGGGCAGGGGCTTGCCCAGCATCAGGCAGGCGAACACGAGGGTGAGCAGCACCTGGGGCAGCTCTGCCCAGATGTCCATCACCGGCTGGGGCAACCAGGGCAGAACTCCCGCAGGCGCCAGCAGCAGGCCGAGCACCCCGGCCAGCAGCGCCTCTGGAATGCCCCATACCATCAGCGACAGGCGCCGGGCCACCCAGCCGGCCACCAGCAGCAGCACAGCCAGCAGGCCCAGGGCCAGCACCAGCCAGGCGCCCCGTTCAAGAAGCAGCAATCCTCCGGCCCCGAGAACTGTCGAACCCCACGCGATCAGTTCCGAGCTCACCAACGCCTGCAGGCCCATGACGTCAGCCGGATCTGGCTGGCACGGGGATCCTAGGGTCCGGTTTCGGGTCCGGTGAGGGCCTCAGATCTCGGCGGCGGCGCGCTCCACCAGCCTTCTGGCCACGGCCTGGGTGCCGGTGTGCTGGTAGGTGTCAGTGAAGGCGTCCAGGAAGGTGGCCAGCTGCTCGAAGCGCCCCTGCCAGGGCCCGAGGCTGCCCTCTAGGGCCTGCACGGCCTTCTGGCCGCTGAGGCCGAGGCTGCTCACGAAGCCCCCGGCCCAGCCCAGCCAGGAGTCCACACCCCGCCGCAGGAAGCCCAGGTGGGCCTGCTCGCCGCGGCCGGGGATCAGGGGCGCCATGGCCCGGTAGCCCGGCAGTTGGTTGAGATCGCCACTGCCCACCTGGCCCAGCAGGCCGTCGAGGCGCTCCAGGGCCCGATCGCCCAGGGGCAGCAGGGCGTCGAAGCAGAGCATGGCCGCCATCCGCACCCGGGCATCGCCGGCGTAGTCGGCCAGGGAGGCGCTGAAGTCGCCGAAGCTGTCTCCTGGCAGGCCGTTCACCTGGGTGAAGGCCAGCAGTTCGGCCGACACCTTGAGGGCCAGGTCGGTGGCCTGCAGGGTGTCGCTGGCGGGGGTGAGGTTGGCCAGGCCCTTGACCAGGGGCAGGGCGGCGCCGATGTTGGCCGCCAGCCGCAGGCCACCGGTGGCCTTCTGGGATCGGTTGACGGCGTCGTAGAGGCTCAGGGCGCGGCCATAGCCCTCATGGCGGGCGCGGCTGAGGGTGTCGGCGCGGGCACGCACCTGGGCGATCAGCTGCGGATCGGTGCTGCCCAGCACCTCGGCAATCAGCACATCGGGCTGGGTGGTGTTCTGCCAGCTCCCTGGCACCAGGGTGCTGATGCCCTTGAGGGCCAGCACCGTGAGGTTGCGCCGGGGCAGGCGCTCCAGTCGTTCCAGAACGGTGCGGCTCATGCGGGGTTCGGGGCGGGGTTGAGCGCCGGCCGGGCCGGTTTGAGGACCTGGCGGTTCCCCTTGGGCTGGGGCAGGGCGGCCAGGCCGGGCAGGTCGAAGGCCTCCAGCAGCTCATGGCGCTGGGCCAGGTCCAGCCCCTTTTCCTGGCCGATCACCTTCACCTGGAAGCGCTCGGCCACCAGCAGGGCGCTGGCCTGCTGGCCCTGCTCCACCAGCGGCCAGCCTTTGAGCGTGTCGGCGCTGGACTCGAACTTCTGACGAGCCTCAGGGGCTGTCGTGGTGTCGGAGATGGCCAGCAGGGCCAGGGCCTCGCCCCCCTGCTTGAGGCGGGCCTGGCTGAAGCCCCGCTTTTCCTGGGTGAACACCAACTCCTCGCCGGGGCCCGGGGTGGGGAACAGGCGGTTGAAGGCGCTGCCGTTCACCACGGTGCTGGTGGGGATGTCGCCCACCGTGCCGCCGGGCATCCATTCCGAGAACGGCAGCAGCAGCAGGCCCGCGATCAGGAGAGCGGAGCCCAGGGCCAGGGCAAGGCCCCAGCGCAGCAGGCGGGACATGGGGAGGAGTGACGGGGCTGAACCGTTGCTAGCCGGCGTCACCCCATTCGTCCGTGGGACTGAAGGGCCTGTAATGCAAAGTGACGCCTGAAGAAGGCCTCCGTGGCCTCCAGCACCTGCACCTGCACGCTGCCGCTGCGGAAGCCATGGCCTTCGCCGGCGAAGCGGTGCACCTCCACCGGCACCCCCCGGGCGTCCAGGGCGGCCGCCATCCTGTCGGTCTGCTCGGGTGGCACCACGGTGTCCTCGAGGCCCTGAAAGAAGATCACCGGGCAGTGGATCTGCCCGGCGTGTTCCAGGGGAGACCTGGCCCGATAGGTGGCCTCGGCTTCGGGCCAGGGTCCGATCAGCCCGTCGAGATAACGCGCCTCGAAGCGATGGCTGTGCCGTGCCAGGGCCGCCGGATCGGCCACCCCGTAACGGCTGGCGCCGGCCTGGAACACCTCGGTGAAGCAGAGGGCCGCCAGGGCCGTGAAGCCACCGGCGCTGCCACCTTCAATGGCAATCCGCTGGCCGCTGGCTGCCCCGGCGGCCACCAGGGCCTCGGCCGCAGCGGCGCAGTCGGCCACATCCACCACCCCCCACTGGCCATCGAGCCGCTCCCGGTAGGCGCGGCCGAAGCCGGTGGAGCCGCCGTAGTTCACGTCCACCACCCCCCAGCCGCGGCTGGTCCAGAACTGGATGGCCAGCTGCAGGCCCCGGCGGGCCATGCCGGTGGGGCCGCTGTGGCCCTTCACCAGCAGGGGCGAAGCGGCGGTGGCGCCTCCCCTGGGCGGATGGAACCAGGCATGGGTGCGGGCCCCGCCGTGGCCCTCGAACCAGAGGGCCCGGGGTGCCTCGATCTGCTCGGCGGTGAGGGGGGCGGGTGCCGCGGGGGTGTGGCGCCAGCTGCCGCTGGCCAGCTCCAGCTCCAGCAACCCCTGGGGGGTGGTGGGATGGCTGGCCAGGGCGAGCACGGTGCCGCCGGCGGCATCCAGGCCCGCCAGATCGTCAAAGGGCACGGCCAGTGGCTGCCAGGCCGCGGCGCTGCCGGCCGCAGGCCCTTCCAGGACCACCTGGCCCAGCTCCCAGCAGCCGGCCCGACAGGCCGCCGCCACCAGCACGGAGCCATCCCAGGCGCTGGTGCGCAGGCCGCTCACCCACTGGGGCAGGGCGAACTCGGCCTGCAGCGGCAGCAGTGGCTGCCAGCGCGGGGGGGCCGGCTGGGCTGTGTCGAGCCGCTGCAGGTTCCACCAGCCGCTCTCATCGGAGGCCACCACGAGCGCCTGGGGGCCGATCCAGAGGGGCTGGAACACCGAGATCCCCCGGGGATCGTCAGGCCCCGAACCCGCCACAACGCGCGGCTGCAGCAGCGTTCCCTGCCCATCCAGTTCCGCCAGCCAGAGCTGGCTGCGCTGCCAGGGCATGAACGGCTGCTGCCACTCCACCCAGGCGAGCTGGCTGCCATCGGGACTCAGGCAGGGGTAGGCGCAGAAGTCCTCGGCCTGGTGGAGCGGCTGGGGCGGCTGGCCTCCCGTCAGGGGGCCCGCGAGGGGCACGCTCACCAGCTGGTCGTGGCCGCCCTGCTCCAGCACTCCGATCCAGCGCTGGCGCCCCGGGTCGATCAGCCCGTCGGCGAGAACGGGACCATTCGGACCGGGGCCATCCTGACCGGAGCCATCGCCCCGGTCGGGCGGCGTCAGGCGCCGCGGTGCCGCCAGGGGGCGTCCCGAGGCCGGGTCGAGGCGCAGGTGCCAGAGGCAGCGATCGCCGTCGTGCACGAACACCAGTTCGCCATCCCCGATCGCATAGGCCCCGCCGCCATAGCCATGCAGGCGGCTGCGCAGGTTCCAGGGCGCTGGCGTGAGCTCGATCACCGGGCCGTCGTCGCCGCAGCGCAGCAACAGGGTGGTGCGGCCCTGCTCCTGGGGCCGTTGCTCCAGCCAGAGCCGGTGCGGGCCCCAGAGGCGGGGCTCGAGAAAGCTGGCGCTGCGGCCGACCGCGGTGTCCGCCGGCAGGGGCTCTGGAGGCTGACGAGGGTTCATGGGGCTCGCTCCAGAACGCAGGGCCTGTCGCCCTAAACTGACATCAACTCCATAGGAAGGGTCCTTGGCTCGCAGCTTCGCCCAGATGGCGCGCTCGGCGGAACTCAAAGGCCGCACGGTACAGGTGCCCAAAGAGGCCCTGGATGAGCCTCCGCTGCAGATTCACACCCTGGGCGATGCCGTGCTGCGCACTCCGGCCAAGCGGATCAGCAAGGTGGATGAGTCCGTGCGAGAGCTGGCCCGCAACATGCTGCGCAGCATGTACAGCGCCAAGGGCATCGGCCTGGCGGCCCCCCAGGTGGGGGTTCACAAGCAGCTGCTGGTGATCGATCTCGATCCCGAGAACCCGGCCACGCCTCCGCTGGTGTTGATCAACCCCGAGATCCGCTCCTTCGGCGGCGCCATCGACACCTACGAAGAGGGCTGCCTGAGCATTCCCGGGGTGTATCTCAATGTGGTGCGCCCGGCCACGGCGGAAGTGAGCTTCCGCGATGAGATGGGTCGTCCCCAGAAGCTCAGCACCGATGGGCTGCTGGCGCGCTGCATCCAGCACGAGATGGACCACCTCAATGGGGTGCTGTTTGTGGATCGCGTCACCGACGAGATCAGCCTCACCGAGGAGCTCCAGCAGAAGGGCTTCGACCGCCAAGCCGTTCACCCGATCCGCTGACCGCCCATGCCGATGAAGCCCCTGGCCGGGATCTTTCTGGCCCTGGCCTGCCTGCTGGGTATCGCCGCCACTGGCTCAGTGTTCGAACTGGCCTACGGAGACCCAGACCTTGGCATCACGCCCACCCGCTGGATTCTCGGGTTGAGCGCTCCTGGCACCCTGGCCTCCCTGCTGGTGGCGATCCGCATCAACCGCCCGCTGCCCTGAGTCGGGTCTGGCCGCCCAGCCTGGGCAGGGGCGAACAGCCTTCGCTCTGGCCCCCCGCCCCTGGTGGGCTGGGGCCTGGCTGCATACCATGACCATCGTTCCGGCCCGAGCTGTGATGGAGTTGTCCGCACTGCCCCCTTTCCAGGCTCGTCTGGCGAGCACCGCCCTGGCCCTGGTCGGCGCCGCGGCCCTTGGCCCAGGTGCCTTGCCGGCAGCCGCGGCGGCCCTGTTCGAGGCCACTGAGGTGAACCCCCAGAGTTTCGTGCTGGTGGCCGCGCCGATCGGCAATGGGGAGCGGGCCCAGCTCAACATCTACGAGCAGATCCGCGACACCCGTCCCTGCTTCGCCGTGAACGGCTCCCAGCCGGCTTTGGTGGAACCTCTGCTGTCCACCTTCGACTTCACCGGCATCTGCGGCCGCTTCCTCGACGCCAATGGCTATTCCCTGCGGGTGGGTGGCTCCGATCTGGGCTCCGGCTACCGCCTGAGCGTGATTCGCAGCAATGGCGACAACCTGCTCCTCGCCGTGCCGACCAAGGCGGGGGTGGGACCCGAAATGGTGGTGGCCCGCACCCAGGGCCCGGGCAGCGGCTATCTGCAACTGGTGTTCGAGCCAGGCTGGGGGCTGAAGCGCCGCGCTTTCCAGGGTCGCCGGCTCGGCCATCTCTACGTCTACCGCGACAGTTGGCCCGGCGAGGTGGCTGACCAGCTCAGCGCCCCTCCAGCGGCTCCTGTTGAGGAGCTGCCTCCTGCCGAGGGGTGAAGGTTGGGGGGCGGTTGCTAGGCTCACTTGCTCTGTGCCAGCACTCTCGCTTCATGACCCAGGTCACCGTCGGCGAAAACGAAGGAATCGAATCGGCGCTGCGCCGGTTCAAGCGCCAGGTGTCCAAGGCGGGCATCTTTGCCGACCTCAAGCGGCTCCGCCACCACGAGACCCCCACCGAGAAGTACAAGCGCAAGGCCCAGCAGCGTCGCCGTCGCCGCTGATCGGGCTTCTACAGAACGGGTACAAACACTGGTTTCGCCAACGCTGCGGATCAATCAGGCTGGGCCCATCACTCCTGAGGTGTCGGCCATGGCTGCTTCATTCCTGGTTCGGATGCGTGCCTTTGTTCTCTGGTTCGGGGACGGCCTGGGCCATGCCCTGGGCAACCCTGAGGAGGAGCGCCGCCTCCAGCCCCCGCTGGTGGGCGTTCAGCCCTATGGCGATGGCCCCTACCGCGCCGTTCGCTGAGCCCTTGACCAAGCCCTGACAGTGGTCTCAGGGCTCCCCCAGCCCCTCAAAGCTGCGGAAGGTGAGGGCCTCCGCCACGGCTGCAGCTGAAATGCGCTGGCGTGCCTCCAGATCGCAGATGGTCTGAGCCACCCGCAGGACGCGCTCGCCGCCCCGGGCGGTCAGCCTCCTGTGCGCCAGGGCTCCTTCCCAGAGGTCGAGGGCGGAGTCCTCCAGCTGGAGCACCTGAGGCAGCCGGTGGGCGGGGAGTCGTCCGTTGCTCAGGCGCCCCGGGTTGCGCCGGGCCATGCGTTGCCTGGCCGCCTCCACCCGTGCGGCCACCTGGCCACTGGACTCATCCCCCCGGCCGATGCACCCAACCCCTTGCGCTTGCTGCGCCAGGGCTGGCGTGCGGTAAGGCACCCCCAGGCTGGTGGCCTCCGGGCGGCGCATCACCACCTGGAGGTCGATGCGATCCAGCAGCGGACCTGACAGGCGCTGCCAGTAGCGCAGCCGGGCCGCTTCACCGCAGCTGCACTCCCGGTCGGGGTCGCCGAACCAGCCGCAGCAGCAGGGATTGGTGGCTGCCACCAGGCTGATGGCACAGGGGAAGCGGGTGCGCTGGCGCAGCCGGTGGATCCAGATCTCGCCCTCCTCCAGGGGCTGGCGCAGCAGGTCCAGCACCGAGCGCCTGAACTCGGCGAGCTCATCGAGAAACAGCACCCCGTGGTGGGCCAGGGCCAGCTCGCCGGGGCGGGGCACGCTGCCGCCGCCCACCAGGGCCGCGCCTGAACAGCTGTGGTGCGGGCTGCGAAACGGGCGCTGCCGCACCAGCCCTTCCCCTTCCCCCAGCAGCCCCGCCACCGAGTGGATGCGGGTGAGCTCCAGGGCTTCCGAGCGATGCAGCGGCGGCAGCAACCCCGGCAGACAGCGGGCCAGCATGGTTTTGCCACTGCCTGGCGGGCCCACCAGCAACAGGTGGTGTCCGCCGGCGGCGGCAATTTCCAGGGCTCGGCGACCATGGGGCTGGCCCCGCACCTGCGCCAGGTCGGTGCCGCCGCCGAGGCGAGGGGCCGGGCCGGCACGGGGTGCCAGGGCCGGGGGGGGCTTGCCCCCCTGCACCAGGGCCACGGCGCTGCGCAGGTCGGCGACTCCCCACACCGGCAGCCCACTCACCAGGGCGGCCTCGCCCGCGTTGGCCGCTGGCACCAGCAGCCCCCGGGCTCCTGCCCGCCGGGCCTCCAGGGCTACGCAGAGCAGCCCCCGCACCGGCCGCAGGCCTCCATCGAGGCCCAGTTCACCCACGCTCCACAGGCCCTCGAGCAGCCGGGCCTCCAGTTGGCCGCTGGCCAGCAGCAGGCCTAGGGCGATGGGCAGGTCGAGACCCGGCCCCTGCTTCGGCAGATCCGCCGGCGCCAGATTCACCACCACCCGGCTCAGGGGCACGCGAAAGCCGCTGTGACGCAGGGCTGAGCGCACCCGTTCCCGGGATTCCTGCACGGCGGCGTCGGCCAGGCCCACCATCTGGAGCGCGGGCAGGCCGGGCCCGATGTCCACCTCCACGGTCACCTGCCGGGCTTCCAGGCCCCGCAGGGCCGCGCTGCTGCAGCGTGCCAACATCGCCCTGGATCGTCTGAACGGCAGTGCCACCGGTGTCCCATCCGCCCTCCCAGCCCGCCGGCGCGCCCGAGCCCCTGGCCGACACAATCTTCGGCCGCATCCTGCGGGGCGAGATCCCCTGTGAGGCGGTCTACGACGACGCCCAGTGCCTGGCCTTTCGCGACGTGTCCCCCCAGGCGCCGGTGCACGTGCTGGTGATTCCCCGCAAGCCGATCGCCTCGCTGGCCGTTGCCGAGGCGGAGGACGGCCCGCTGCTGGGGCACCTGTTGCTGGTGGCGGCCAGGGTGGCGCGCCAGCAGGGGCTCACGGGGTTTCGCACCGTGATCAACAGCGGTGCGGAGGCTGGTCAGACCGTGTTTCATCTGCATGTGCACGTGATCGGGGGGCGGCCGCTCGCCTGGCCTCCCGGCTGAGCCCGGGCACCAGGCACAATTCGGGGATCTGTGCACCTCCATGACTCCCTTCCAGGCTTTTCGCCGCCAGATGGGCCGGCTGCAGCGGCTGGCCCAGCCCTATTTCCTGCCGGTGGAGGAAACGCGCAGCTGGCAGTTCCTGCTGCTGGTGGTTGCCCTGGTGGCCGTGGTCGTCGGCCTTACCCTGCTGCTGCTGACGGCCACCGTGGCCCTCACGGGCGCCCTGATTCCCGAGCTGCGCAGCCGCTTCCTCCCCGGCGTGCCCGACCAGGTCGCCAACCTGTGGCGCAGCCCCTTGGGCCCGGCCGTGATGGTGGCCATGGCCGGCGGCCTGGGCTGTTTCGGTGCCTTCCGCAGCAAGCTGCGCCAGGGGCGCTGGCTGCCCTGGTTGCTGCTTGGAATCATCATTCTGTTGATCCTTGTGATCAATGGCATCAACGTTGGCATCAGCTTCATTGCCCGTAATGTGGATAATGCCCTGGTGGGCTATGACCAGGACAACTTCTGGAAAATTGTTGGTATTTACGCCTTCTGCCTGGTGCTGGCCTTGCCGATCAGGGCGATGCAGAGCTATCTCATTCCCAGGCTGGGCCTGTTGTGGCGTGAATGGCTGAGTGGCAGATTGTTGAATCGCTATCTCACCAACCGGGCCTACTACCTGCTGAATCCGAATGATGAGTCTGTCGAGGATATCGACAACCCTGACCAGCGGATTTCCCAGGACACTGCCAGTTTCACCACCACCAGCTTGAGTGTGACGGTCGAGGTGATGTCCGCCTTGCTCACCTTCTTCAGTTTCATCGTGGTGCTGTGGAGCATCAGTTCCCAGCTGGCCCTGTGGCTGCTGATCTATTCGGTAGGCGGCACGGTGCTGATCGTGTTTGCCAGTCGCAAGCTGGTGGCGTTGAACTTTCAGCAGCTGAAGCTGGAGGCCGACTTCCGTTACGGTCTCGTTCACATCCGCGACAATGCCGAATCGATTGCCTTTTATCGCGGCGAGCAGCAGGAGTCGAAGGAGGCGGAGCGGCGGCTGGGTGGAGCTATTCGTAATTACAATCGCCTGATCATATGGGAGGCGCTGATCAGTGTGATCCAGCGCTCCTACGATTATTTCTCCCGCTTCCTCCCCTGGCTCGTGATCGCTCCGATCTACTTTGCTCGGGAGGTCGATTTCGGTGTCTTTGGTCAGGCCAGCATCGCCTTTTCCCAGGTGCTGTTCTCGGTGAGCTACATCGTCAACAACATCGACAGACTGGCTTCCTTCTCCGCTTCGATTAGCCGCCTCGAGGGCTTCCAGGGCAAGGTGGAGGAGATCGGCGGCGCCATGGCGAACACGTTCTCCGGGGAGTTCCTGACGGACCAGGCCGCCCCCGGAGATTCCATCCTGGTGAGCCATGTCGACTTGGTGCCCCCCGGCTCAGGCCGCACCCTGATCCACGACCTGAGCCTGGAAGTGGACCGCCACCAGCGTCTGCTGGTGGTGGGTCCTTCGGGTTGCGGCAAGACCTCGTTCCTGCGTCTGGTCAGTGGGCTGTGGCCACCCGGGGCCGGCACGGTGCAGCGCCCCAAGGAAGGCGAGCTCCTGTTCATCCCCCAGAAGCCCTACATGCTGCTGGGCAGCCTGCGGGAGCAGCTCTGCTACCCCTTGCCGCCGAATCGCTTCAGCGACGAGCAGCTGCGGCATGTGCTCGATGAGGTGCGGCTGCCGGAGCTGGTGCACCGCTACCCCGATCTCGACATCAAGCAGGACTGGCCGCGGCTGCTGTCCCTCGGTGAGCAGCAACGGCTTGGTTTCGCCCGGCTGCTGCTGAATAGCCCGCGTTTCGTGGTGCTGGATGAGGCCACCAGCGCCCTGGATGTGGCCACCGAGCGCCATCTCTACGATCTGCTGCTGGAACGGGAGATGGCCTTCGTGAGCGTCGGCCACCGCCCCACCCTCACGGCCTTCCACGACACCGTGCTGGAGCTCGACGGCAAGGGCCACTGGCGGCTGTTGCCGGCGGCCGGCTATGACGTGGGCCAACCTGCGAGCGGAGCCTGATGCCGGGCCCAAGTCGATGAGCACCTCAGAAGACAGTTCCAGCGCCAGCCCGGCCACCAGTGCCACCACTGCCGATGTTCCCGCCTTCGGCTGGAGTGCCTACGCCGAGCGGGTCAACGGCCGTTTCGCCATGCTGGGTTTCCTGGCGGTGCTGGTGATCGAGGCCATCAGCCACGACACCTTCCTGCACTGGGCCGGCCTGGTGCCCTGACGGCCCAGCCGCTGGGGTAACGGGCGGCTTCAGGGCAACTGGATCAGGTCCACCTGCCAGAGCCCGCTGCGGCTCACCTGCACGGCCAGTTCACGGCCATCGGCCCGGATCTGCACCTGGCGAGGCACCCCGGCGGGGGCCATGGCGATCGGCCGCAGGCTCTGGCTGGAGCGGCGGTAGAGCACCAGCTCGGTGCGGCCCTCCAGCTGGCGCACCAGGGCCAGCTGTTCGCCTCTGGCATCCACCGACACGCTGATCGGCTGGGTGTCAGGCCGGTTCAGCCCTGGCAGGGGCACCGGGCGCCGGTTGCGCAGGTCAATCAGGCGGACCCGTTCCCTGCCCCCATCGCCGTTGATCAGGGCCAGCCAGGTGCCGCTCAGGGAGGGATCGCGGCTGTTGCCCAGTTGCTCGAGTTGGCGATTCAGCGCGCTGTCTGGCCGGGGCTGGGGGCCCCAACAACCCGCCAGCAGCACCGCCAGGAGTGTCAGCAGCAACCGGCGTGGCATGGGCTCAGCCGCCCCCGCCGCGATGTCCTGAACCTGCCTCACCGCCAATGGCCTGGCTGCCGCCGGGGAGGTCGGGCTCAACCAGACCGCCCAGCTCCAGCACTTCCACCTGCATGCGGCCCTGCCGCACCAGCTGCAGGGCCAGGCGGCTGGCATCGGGGGCCAGGCTGAGTCGCACTGGCGGGGCGTTGCCCGGCAGCGGCAGCCGCACCAGGCGGCCCGTGAGGCGGTCTTCGAGCAGGGGAACCTGGCGTGGCCCCTGCTGCACCAGGGCGGCGATGTAGCGGCCGTTCCAGCTCAGGGAGGGGGAGCTGTGCGGCTCTCGACCGCGCAGGTGGCGCAGCGGCACAACTCGGCCGCCGGGTTGCTCCTGGAGCACCACCCTGGCGCGACCCTGGTCTTCCAGCACCGAGGCCAGGTAGCGGCCATCGCCGCTGAGGGTCGGATCGAGGCGGTTCCCCTGCGCCCCGAAGCCAGTGGGGGAGGCCGGCCGACGGCCCAACCAGCCGCTGTTGCAGCCGCCCAGCCCAAGGTTGAGCAGCACCACAAGGGCCCCGACCCAGAGGTGGCGCACCGATTCAGGGACGGATTCAGGGATGGTTTCGGGGGGGAGTCAGTCGTCAAACCGGGAGACGTTGTCCCGCGGTCTGGAGCCCTGGGGCGCACCTGGCCTGGGTCCCGCCGGCGGGGCCTGCCGCGAACGCATCGGGCTGAAGTCGGCGTCGCTGATCTCGCTGGCGGCCGGCCCGGCGGGGGCGCCGGCGGAGCGGATCGGCGAGCCCTGGGGAATGCCCGGGCGCTCAGGTGCGGCCGCTGCGGCGGGGCTGGCACCGCCGCCGGCCGGCCGCCGACTGGAGCGCAGGGATGGGTCGGCGGTGGGAACGGGCCGGGAGCCGCGCCGGGGCTCACTCATGGCGTCGCGATCGCGGCGGCGCGCACCGAAATCGGCGGCAGGTCTGCCGCCGCCGGCGCTGTAGCGGCTGCGCTCCCCAGCGGGTTCTGAGGTGTCCCAGGCCGCGGCTTCTGAGCGGGGGCTGTCGGAACGGGGGCCATCAACGCGGGGGCTGTCGCCGCGGCGGCTGGCCGCCCGTTCGGGGATGGCAGCCCGACTGGAGCGGCGCATCTTGTAGAAGTCATCGTCAGCATCCCGGTTGGGAATGCGGCGGCGCACCGGCTCCGGTTCATCGAAGCGCTCGGTGTCAGCGTCGTCCCAGGGACGACCTCCCATGCGGGGACGGAAGGGGCCTGCCGGCACCGGCGGCTCGTCTTCGTCGAAGTAGGAGGAGCGGCGGGCCTGTTCGGTGGTCACGCCCCGCAGACGCACGCTCTCATAGGCGAAGAACACCGTGGTGCCGGCCAGCAGGAACTGGCCGAACTGCAGGATCGGATCCAGCCGCCAGCCCTGGAAGAAGAGGATGCCGCCGCAGAGCAGTCCCACGGCCGCGAAAAACACGTCGTAGTCGCGGGCGAGGGCCGGCTTGAAGCTGCGCATGAAGTAGAGCAGCGCGCCACCCACTGCCAGCACGATGCCGACGATGCTGGCCCAGTTCAGGCTGGCATTGACCACGAACTCTCACCCTGGTGCTGCGCGCCACTCTAGGCAGTTGGCCAGGATCAGGCCCCCCCTGGGGGCATCCTGTTGGGCCGGGCGGGCCTCAGAGGCGACGATCCACCTGGTCGGTCTGGCTGATCAGCACCAGGGCGATCGAGATGGGCACCACCACGATCACTGCGCCCCAGGCGAGGCTGCTCAGGAAGTTGGCGAGGGAAGGGGTCATGGGGCGGTGCCGGGCAAGCGCTGGAGTCGTGGTCGAATCCTAGGCAGTGACCGCAAGTTCCTACGCTCAGGCCTCTGCTGCTTAGAGCTTTGTGACGGCTTTACCCGCTTCCCCCCTGGCCTGGGCCCACCTGCTGCTGGGCCTGTCGCTGGCGCTTTGGACGCTGTTGTTCCTGTTCCGCATTGTGCTCACCTGGTATCCGCAGGTGGACCTCAGCCAGGGGGTGATGCGGCTGATCGGGGCCCCAACCGAACCGCTGCTGGCGGCCACCCGCCGCCTGATCCAGCCGATCGGTGGGGTGGATGTGACGCCGGTGGTGTGGGTGGGCCTGATCAGCCTGGTGCGGGAGCTGCTGGTGGGCCAGCAGGGTGTGCTGACCCAGGTGATGCGCCATGCCAGCGCCGTGGCCTGAGCGGACCTCAGACCATCGGCAACATCTCCTGCTCCACGAACTTAGTGTGCACGTCGCCGCTCTGGAACTCGGGCCGATCCAGCAGCTGCAGGTGAAATTCGATGGTGGTGGGGATGCCGGTGACGGCGCATTCCGAGAGAGCCCGGCGCAGGCGCCGCAGGGCGTGGTCGCGGTCGACACCCCAAACGATCAATTTTCCGATCAGGGAGTCGTAGAAGGGGGGAATCTCGTAGCCCGTGTAGACGTGGCTGTCGACTCGCACGCCGGGGCCCCCAGGGGGTAGCCAGCCGGTGATGCGTCCCGGGGCCGGGCGGAAGTTCTGGCGGGGGTCCTCGGCGTTGATGCGCACCTCGATGGCGTGACCCCGCAGACAGATCTCCTCCTGTTTCACGGAGATTGGCTCGCCGCCTGCGATGCGCAGCTGCTCGGCGATCAGATCCACGCCGGTCACCACCTCGGTGACGGGATGCTCCACCTGGATGCGGGTGTTCATCTCCATGAAATAGAAGCGGCCGGAGCGATCCACCAGGAACTCCACCGTGCCGGCTCCCTCGTAGCCGATGCTGCGAGCTGCATTGACGGCCGCCTCGCCCATCTGGCGGCGCAACTCGGCATCGATCGCCACACTGGGCGATTCCTCCAGCAGCTTCTGGTGGCGCCGCTGGATCGAGCAGTCGCGCTCCCCAAGGTGCACCACATTGCCGTGGCGATCGGCCAGCACCTGCACCTCCACGTGGCGGGGGCGGTCGATGAATTTCTCCATGTACAGGCCCGGATTGCCGAAGGCGGCCTCCGCTTCTCCCTGGGCGGCCTTGAACAGGCTCTCGAGCTGATCGGCACTCGGCACCAGGCGCATGCCTCGGCCGCCACCCCCGGCTGTGGCCTTGATCATCACCGGATAGCCCATGGCCCCGGCCAGCTCGGCCGCCTGGCGGGGGTGCTCCAGCAGGCCCTCACTGCCGGGAATGGTGGGCACCCCCACCCCCTGCATGGTGATCTTGGCGGTGGACTTGTCGCCCATCGCACGGATCGCCTCGGGGGAGGGGCCCACAAAGATGAGGCCGTGGTCGGCGCAGATCTCGGCGAAGCGGTCATTCTCGGCCAGAAAGCCGTAGCCGGGGTGGATGGCATCGGCGCCGCGGGAGGTGGCGGCCGCCAGGATGTTGGGAATGTTCAGGTAGCTCTTCGAGCTGGGCGCCTCACCCACGCACACGGCCTCGTCGGCCAACTGCACATGCAGGGCGTTGCGGTCCACGGTGCTGTAAACCGCCACGGTGGCAATGCCGAGTTCCCGACAGGTGCGCAGGATGCGGAGGGCGATCTCGCCGCGGTTGGCGATCAGCACTTTGCCGATGGACATCCGCCGCAGCTCAGCTTGTACAGGCCAGGGCGGACTGTATCAGCGCTGACCGCTGCGTCCCCAGCGGGATCGGGGCGGAGCGTTAGGTATTGTGCTGGGCCGATGGGCCTCCTGGGCTCGTCGCCCCACCGGCTGGGCCTGGTCCAACCGATGCATCAAGCGGATGTGGTGGAATTGGTAGACACGCACGTTTGAGGGGCGTGTGGCTTCGGCCTTGCGAGTTCAAGTCTCGCCATCCGCATTTTTCTTTTCTTGCCTGTGGCCAGGGCCACTGCGGCGCCGGTCGAGCCCCTTGGGCCTGCAGCCGCCGCCATCGTGCTGGTCAGCAACGGCCCCGGTGAGCTGACCACCTGGGTGAGGCCCCTGGCCCAGCACCTGTACCGACGCCTGGGCCTTGGATCCGCTGGCCGCCAGGCTGCCTGCGCCCTGCATCTGGTGCTGGTGCCCTGTCCCAATGGCAGCGGCACGGAGCACCGGGCCGCCGCGGCCTGGGGACTGTTCGAGCGCACGCTGCCGGCGCGCCGCTTCTGGAGCCTGCTGCTGCGGCCGCAGCGGTTCGGCCCCTGGCCCCGCCAGGGGGTGGTGGTGTTTCTGGGGGGGGATCAGTTCTGGAGCGTGCTGCTCTCGGCCCGCCTGGGCTATCGCCATCTCACCTATGCGGAGTGGGTGGCCCGCTGGCCCCGCTGGAACGACCGCATTGCCGCCATGGGTCCCCGCGCCGCGGCCCGCCTGCCCAGCCGCTGGCGCTCCCGTTGCACCGTGGTGGGGGATCTGATGGCGGATCTCTCCGAGGGTGCCCGCAGCGATGCTCCCCTGCCGCCGGGCCGCTGGGTGGCCCTGCTGCCCGGCTCCAAGCCCGCCAAGTTGCAGGTGGGTGTGCCCTTTCTGCTGGACACGGCCGATCGCCTGACGGCCCTGCAGCCCGACTGCCGCTTTCTGCTGCCCCTGGCCCCCACCATCGGCGTGGAGGGCCTGTTGCGCCATGCCAGCCCGGCCAATCCGATCGCGGCGGCCTACCGCGGCGGCCTGCCTACCGTCAGCCAGGAGGGAGATGTCCTGATCACGGCCGCCGGCACCCGCATCGACCTGGAGCGCCGGAGCCCGGCCCACACCAGCCTCAGCCAGTGCTGCCTGGCGCTCACCACGGTGGGGGCCAACACGGCGGAACTGGCTGCCCTGGGGGTGCCCATGATGGTGCTGGTGCCCACCCAGCACCTTGGCGTGATGCAGGCCTGGGATGGCCTGGCGGGGCTGCTGGCACGGCTGCCCCTGCTGCGCCCGCTGCTGGGAACGCTGCTCAGCCTCTGGCGCCTGCGTCAGCGCGGCTTCCTGGCGGCCCCGAACATCGCGGCCGGGCGCCTGGTGGTGCCTGAACGGGTGGGGGCGATCACGCCGGCGCAGATCGCTGCCGAGGCCGCCGACTGGCTCGCCTCCCCGGCGCTGCTGGGGGCCATGCGGGACGACCTGGCCCAGCTGCGCGGCCGCCCCGGGGCGGTGGCCTCCCTGGCCGACCTGGTGCTGGAGCTGTTGCCCCCGGGGCTGCCGGGCCCCCAGCCCGATTCCTAGGGTTGGGCTCCTTTGCGTTGTTCCCATGGCGGCCATCCCTGATCCCCAGTCCTCCGCCTGCGGCGTGGAGAGCGGCCTGGCCCGCACCACCAGTGAGGAGGTGTGGCGCCAGAGCCTCACCCCGGAGCAGTTCCGGGTGGCGCGCCAGGGCGGCACCGAGCGGGCCTTCAGTGGTGCCTACTGGAACCACAAGGGCCAGGGGATCTACCACTGCGTCTGCTGCGACGCCGAACTGTTCAGCAGCGCCAGCAAGTTCGACTCCGGCACCGGTTGGCCCAGCTTCTGGGATGGGGTGAAGCCTGGGGCGATCACCACCCTGATCGACCGCAGCCACGGCATGGTGCGCGCCGAGATCCGTTGCGCCAACTGCGATGCGCACCTGGGGCACGTGTTCGATGACGGGCCTGCCCCCACGGGCCAGCGCTACTGCGTCAACTCGGCCTCGCTCGACTTCAAGGCGGGCTGATTGAAGCAGGACTGCCGGCCGAGGTGCTGGGCCGCAGCGGTCGGCTGCCCCTCGCCAGGGGGCGTCACCAGGGGTGGTTACCAGGGGTCTTCGAAGTCTTCGGCATCCACGTCGAGCACCTCGGAACTGGTGGGCGGGGCCGGCCGGCGCCGGGGGCTTCCGTACGTGCGGTCGCGGCGCTCATCGCGCTCGTAAGGGGCCTGGGGCCGTTCGGGCTCGCGATCCAGGGGCTGGTTGATCTCTCTCCTGCTGGGGGGCCGCCGCTCCGGTTCGGAATCGAGCAGGTCTTCATCGAGATAACGGCGCTGGCGCAGCGGGGCCCGCTCCCGACGCTGCTCAACTTCCACGTAATCCAGCTCCTCTTCGGGCACGAAGGCCTGGCTGGCGGCGGGCTGGATGCGGCGCTGCTCCTGGGCTGCGGGCAGGCCGGGGGCCAGCTGATTCTCCACCGGCACCATGGTGCCGCGGAAGCGCTCCCGCTCCTCCTGTTCCCAGCTGTTGCCGCCGATGCCGAGCTTTTCCAGCAGGCCGGTGCCGAGCTGCTTGAGCTTCTCCTCGGCGCCCTCGTACACCACGATGCGGTCTGGACCGCTGCTCACCACCTCCACCACCGGCAGTTCCCAGGTGCTGAGCACCCCTTCGCCCAGCAGGGGCACGCCGAGGGCACCCAGCACCAGGGTGGTGAGCTCACCGGTTTCGATGTCGAAACTGAAGCCCAGCACCTTGCCCAGCTGCTGGCCGGCCTCGGTCACCACGTCACAATTGATCACCTTGCTGAAGCGATCGGCGCTGAAGCTCTCGGCCAGGGAATCGGCAGAGTCCACCAGGATCACGTCGCCCACCTGGCGGATGCGATCCAGGGGCATCCAGCGGGGCAGGCCCGGCAGAAAGCGGGTGAAGGGGTTGTCCCGCAGGCCGAGGGCGATCACCTCGCGGCGGTCGATGTCCACCACCACCTCGCCCACCACCCCCAGCCGGCGGCCGGTGTCCCGGGTGATCACCTGGGTGCCCATCAGTTCCGAGCGCAGCCAGAGGCGATCGCTGGGGGCGGCGGCGGGGTCACTGCCGGGCGGCGGGGTCGTCGTCATAGGCGCATTCTCACCCAGCACAGGCTGCGGTGAGAGATGCTCAGGCGGCGGGGGGCAGGCCCACCACCTGGGTGTGGGCGCCCCGGGCCTGGGTGACGCCGATCGTGCGGGTGGCCGCGGCGATCATGGGGCGCCGGTGGCTCACCACCATGAACTGGGCCTGATCGGCCTGGCGGGCGATCAATCCGGCCAGCCGCTCCACGTTCACGCCGTCGAGGAAGCTGTCCACCTCATCGAGGGCATAGAAGGGCGAGGGGCGGAACCGCTGCAGGGCGAACAGGAAACTCAGCGCCGTGAGCGACTTCTCGCCACCACTCATGGCCGCCAGGCGCCGCACCGCCTTGCCCTTGGGATGGGCCACCAGGGTGAGTCCCCCCTCCAGGGGCGCTTCCGGGTTCTCGAGCTGCAGGTGGCCCTCGCCATCGGAGAGCTCCGCGAAGATCTCGCGGAAGTGGCCGTCCACCGCCGTGAAGGCCTCAAGGAAGGCCTCCTGGCGCAGGGTGCCCACGGTCTCGATGCGCAGCAGCAGCTCTTCGCGCTCCTTGCTGAGCACGTCCAGCCGCTCCTGCAGCTCGGCCAGGCGGGTTTCGAGGGCTTCGAGTTCTTCGATGGCCAGCATGTTCACCGGTTCGAGGGCCTCCATGCGCGCCTGCAGGCTGGCCAGCTCCCTGGCCAGGGCCTCCAGGCCGGCCTCGCGCAGCTCGGAGGGGATCTCGGGCAGGGGGTCGGGCAGGTGCCGCTCCTGCTGCTCCAGTCGCAGCTCATCGCCGCGCTGCTGCTCGGCCAGGGCCTCGAGCTCCTCGCCCAACCGCTGCAGCTCCCACTGGCGTTGCTGCAGGGCCTGGCGCTGGCGGGCCAGCTCGGCCTCAGCGGCATCGCGGGCGCGGCGGCGCTCGCCGAAGCGGGTCTGCAGCTCGGCCTGCCGCACCTCCAGGGCTGAGCGGCGCTCCTGGTCGGCCTGCTGACGTCCCTTCCACTCGGCCCGCTCGGCCACCAGGGCGTTCACCGCGGCGATCAGGCGTTGCTCATCGCTGCCGAGGGCCTCGAGCTGGTTGCGCAGCCGCTCGGCGGCCAGGGCCCGCTCGCGGCGGGCGGCCAGCAGGCCATCGCGGTGCAGCCGCGCCGCGGCCAGGGCCAGGTCGGCGGCCTCGAGCTCCCCCTGCAGCCCCTGCCAGCGGGCCGCATCGCCCGAGGCCACGGCGCCGGCCTCCTCCTGCTGCAGCGCCGAGAGGGCCTGCTGCAGGGGTGCCAGCTGCAGGGCGATCTCCTGCAGCCGGTCCTGGTCGCTGGTGAGGCTGAGGCGCAACTGGGCAAGGCGTTCGCTGAGCTGCTGCTGGCGCTGCAGCTGGGGAGCCAGGGCCTGGCGGGTGCTGCGCCGCTCGGCCTCCAGGGCCGCCTGGCGCTGCTGCAGCTGTTGCAACAGGGGGCGTTGCTCCTCCAGCTGGCGGGCCAGGTCGGCCTCCCGGCGGCGGCAGGCCAGCAGGGTGTCGCCCAGCTCCAGCAGCCGCCGGCGCAGGGGCTCGGCCTCATCGCCCTCCTGGGAGCGGCCAAAGCTGAGCTGGTTGCCCCGCTGCTGCAGGCTGCCGCCGGTCATGGCGCCGCTCTTCTCCAGCAGCTCCCCCTCCAGGGTCACGGCTCGGCAGCGCCCCAGCTCCTGACGGGCACTGGCCAGGTCGGCGAACACCAGCGTGTCGCCGAACACGTAGCGGAACACCTCGGCGTAGACGGGCTCGTGCTGCACCAGGTCGACGGCCCGGCCCACCAGTCCCCCGGGCCCCGTCGCGGCTCCCCGTTGCAGGGCGGCGGAGCCGCTGGCCGCCGAGTTGCCCCGGCTGCCGCCGTGGATCTTGTTGAGGGGCAGGAAGGTGAGGCGGCCGGCCCGGCGCTGCTTGAGCAGTTCGATCGCCCTGGCGGCGATGCGGTCGTCGTCCACCACCACCTGGGCCAGGCGGCCTCCTGCCGCCACCTCCAGGGCGGTGCGGTGGCGTTCCTCCACCTCCCCCAGCTGGGCCACGGGGCCATGGATGCCCTCCAGCCCCGCCTCCAGCAGCACCCGCAGGGCGCCGGTGCCGCGGCTCTCCTGCAGGGTGTCGCGGCGGCTGTCGAGGCGGGCGATCTCCCGCTCCAGCTGGCCCTGTTCCTGCTCCAGCCTTGTGCGGGTGCGCTGCTGCAGGGCGAAGGTCTCGGCGAGCTCCTGCAGCTGCTGCTGGCCGCTGGCCACCGAGCCGCTGAGGCTCTGCCACTCCTTTTCGGCCTGGTCGAGCTGCTGCTCGGCGCTCAGCTGGGTGCTGCCCTCCTGCTGGTGCTCGGCCTCCAGCTCCGCCAGCCGCTCCTGGCTCTGGCGCAGGCGCTCACTGAGCTGCTGCTGCTCGGCCTCCAGGGGGCTGCTGGCCGCGCCCAGCTCCTGGCGCCGCAGGCTGCGCTGCTTCTGCTCCTCCATCCAGCTGCCGGAGCGGCCGGCCACGTCGCCCAGGCGGCGGCGCGAGAGCTCCACGGCGGCTTCGGCGGCGCGGCAGCCGGCCTCGGCGGCCTCCAGCTCGGCCTGGTCGGCGGCGCTGTCGAGCTGCAGCTGCTGCTGGCGCAGCTCCCCCTGGCGCTGGGTGAGCTCCTGGCGCTGGCGCTGCAGCGCTTCGGCCTGCTGCTGTTGCTGGTCCGCCTGGCGGGCCAGCTCGCGGCTGCCGGCCTCCAGGCCCGCCAGCTCGGCCTGCACGGCCAGCAGCTGGTCTTCCCCCAGGGCCTTCACCTCAGCCTGCAGCGTCTCCAGGGCGGCCGCCGCCCCCTGGAGCACGGTTTCCGCCTCGGCGATGGCGAGGCGGTCGCCGGCCTGCCGGGTTGTGAGGGCCTGCTGGCGGCTCACCAGCTGCCGCAGGGCCGTGCGGGCGGCCTCCACCACCAGCACCTGCTCCTGCAGACGCCCCTCCTGCAGCCGCTGGCGCAGGGCCTGGTAGGTGCGGGCCCGGGTGCAGTCGCGCTCCAGTTTCTGGCGGCTGCTGAACAGCTCCTGCTGCACGATGCCGCAGCGCTCCTGGCGCTCCTGCACGTCGTCGAGCTTGGTGCGGCTCTGCTCGATGCGGCTGTCGAACAGGGCCACACCGGCCAGTTCGTCGATGATGCCGCGCCGGTCGCGGGCGCTCATCGACACGATGCGGGTCACATCGCCCTGCATCACCACGTTGCTGCCCTCGGGGTCCACCCGCAGGCGGCGCAGCTGGGTCTGCAGCTGCTGCAGGTTGCAGGGCACGCCATCGGCGCTGAAGCTGCTGGCGTAGGTGCCCCCGGGGGCCACCCGCAGGCGGCGGCTCACGGTCCAGCTGGTCTGGCCCGTGTGGATCCAGGGGCCCTCGGCGGGGGCCTCGAGTCCGTCTTCGGCGCCATCGGGCTGCCAGTCGCCCAGGTCGAAGCTCACGCTCACGGAGGTTTCTGCGGCCCGCCCCGCCTTGAGCATGGCGCTGTTGATCAGGTCGGGCAGCCGCTCGGCCCGCATGCCGCGGCTGTTGGCCAGGCCGAGGCAGAACAGCACCGCATCGAGGATGTTGCTCTTGCCGGAGCCGTTGGGCCCGGTGACCACCGTGAAGCCCTGTTCGAGCGGGATCGCGATCGATCCGCCGAACGACTTGAACTGGGTGAGCTCGACCTGATTGATGTGAACCAACAGGCCCGTGCGCCGAGCAGAGGAAATGTAGCGGAGGGTTCCGGTTTCACAAGCCTGTCCTTAGCTTGACGACAAGACAGGCCCATTGCACCGCTACGCCCATGACCGGCACCCCACCGCTGGATCAGCTCTCCGAGCCGCGCTCCTCCGAGCCCGCGCTCCCTCAGGTGACCGAAGCCGCAGGTCAGCCCGACGGCCACCAGGAGACCTTCCGGGAGCGCTTCGAGGCGCTGTTGCCGACGATTCAGCAGGAGTGGCCCCAGGTGGCCCGTCAGACCCTGGAGGCCACCCGCGGCAGCTTTGACGAGGTGGCGGAGGTGATCTCGGCCCAGACCGGCCGCACCGCCACCCTGGTGCGGCGCCAGCTGATCGAGCTGCTGGATGTGGCCGGCACCCAGACCGGCCGGCTGGCCGACAACCTGGCCCCCCTGGAGAAGCAGCTCGAGGGGCTGCTCGACGACCTCAACGACACCCTGCGGCCGCGGCTGGAGAAGCCGGTGCGCGAGCGCCCGCTGCTGGCCGTCGGCATCGCCGCGGGGGTGGGGGTGCTGGTGGGCCTGCTGCTCTCCTCCGGGCGGCGCTCGGCATGACGGACGAACAGGTCGGCGAGCGTCAGCGGCGCAACGGCGGAGCCCGCGTGGCCATGGGCCGCATCGGCTCGCTGATGACCTCAGTGATGGACCTGCACGTGCGCATCGCGCTGCAGGAGGCCGACAGCGAGAAGCGGCGCCTGATCACTGGTGCCCTGCTGCTCAGCGGCGGGCTCACCTTGATGCTGCTGTCGCTGATCGGGGCGGAGCTGGCGCTGCTGCTGTGGCTGCACGAGGGGCTGCGGCTCAGCTGGATCCACAGTGCCCTGGCGGTGGCGGGGCTGAATGTGGTGCTGGCGGGGGTGTTCCTGCGCATCGGCGGGGGCCTGATGAAGGGCCCTTACCTGCCCCAGACCACCGCCGGTCTCACCAAGACGACCCGGGCCCTGCTGGGCCGCTAGCGGATGGCGTAGTGCAGCCAGCGGCAGTCGATGCCGCCATTGCTGATCGGGATGCGGCGACTCGCCTTCATCTTGAGGGCGCCGGTGAGCTCGGGATTGCCGCTCAGCAGCCACAGATCCCAGCCGCTGCAGCGCTCCTTGAGCATGCGGCCGAGATCGCCGTAGAGGCTTTCCAGCTCGTCGGTGTGGCCGAGGCGCTCGCCGTAGGGGGGGTTGCACACCAGCACGCCGGGCTGCTCGGGGGGGAGGAAGTCGCGGCAGTCGCCTCTGCTGAGGCGGATCCAGGGCGCCACCCCCGCGGCCTCGGCATTGGCTTGGGCCTGGGCCAGCACGGCGGGATCCTGCTCCAGGCCGAGCACCGGGGCCAGGGGCTGCTGATCCGCCAGGCAGGAGCGGGCCAGGGCGCTGGCGGCCCGCACCTCCTGCTGCCAGAGGGCGCTCTGGGCATCGGGCCAGCGCTCCAGGGCAAAGGAGCGGGCTCCATCGGGGCCGAGGCCCGGCGCCCGGCCCAGGGCCATCCGCGCCGCTTCGATCAGCAGGGTGCCGCTGCCGCAGAGGGGATCGGCCAGGGGACGGCGGCCATCCCAGCCGCTGAGGGCGATCAGGCCGGCGGCCAGGTTTTCCTTCAGGGGCGCCAGGCCCACGGCGGCGCGGTAGCCGCGGCGGTGCAGGCTGCTGCCGCTGCCATCCACGCTGAGGCTGGCCAGGCCGCCGCCGAGGTGCAGGTGCAGGCTGAGGTCCGGGGCGTCGAGGTCGATCGAGGAGCGCTGGCCCCACTGCTGGCGCTGCAGGTCCACCAGGGCGTTCTTCACCTGCAGGGCGCTGTAGTGGCTGTGGTTCAGGCCTGGGGCGGTGCCGCTCACGTCCACGCGAAAGCTGGCGCTGGGGGGCAGCCAGGTGGCCCAGTCCACGGCGCGCTGCACCCCGTCGTAGAGGTCGTCACGGCCGTAGCAGGGGAAGCTGGCCAGCTGGCGCAGCAGCCGGAAGGGCAGTCGGGCCTGCAGGTGCAGGCGGTAATAGCCGGCCAGATCGCTGCGGAAGCGCACGGCCCGCCGCAGGGGCGCCACGGCCCGGCAGCCGAGGGCGATCAGCTCCTCCGCGGCCGGGGCCTCCAGGCCGGGGGGCACCACCGCGATGCCCTCGATGCTGTCGCCCCCTGGTTCGGTGATGCCCACCTCTGCACCGGCGCTTGGGTGCTGCCACAATGACCCAGTCCGGTTTCGGCCGGACTAGGTGGCTCACACCAGTGCTTCGGACAGCGGTTCGATTCCGCTCAGCTCCACTTCCGCCTTTTGGCGGACCCACTAGGGGGCTGCAATGGTTTCGACGGGGTATAAGGAGGGTGACTGAAGCCTGCTCGGTAAGAGCAAACCCGTAACAGCGAACAACATCGTTCGTTTCTCCCGTCAGACTGCCCCTGTGGCTGCCTGACATCTCTAAGGGAGATGGGGTGAGGTCAGCCTTATCACCCAAATGACCCATGGGGCCTGGAAGGGCCCCTTTTACGTGTCTGGGGCTGGGTCTTGGGCCGTGGCTGCTGAGCCCTTCCATCGCATGGCTGCTAACAGCCGCGGAGCCCTCACCAGTCGATCGGCTTCAGAAAAACGCTGCTACGGGCTCCAGGAGCGAAAGGATCTGGGCATGGGCATCCCCCCTTTTCCCAGCCAGAGCCCTTGCGGTCATAGAATTCTGGTTACTTACAGTGCCGCCTGTGGAGAGCTTGAAGGCAGCGCTGTGCGCGGCAGTTTCCTGGTGGCACCCGCGGGTCTGACCTTATGTGAGTGGATCTCCACGCCGGCGAAGACCTAGCCGAACTCAGGCCTATTACCGATCGGGCAGGTCCGCTGATGGGGCTGGCGCACCCCTCACGGGGGCGAGAATTCTGCAGGCGCGGGGTCAGTGTGAAGACGCTGATCTCTCCCCATTCTCCATAGCTCTTAGGGGTTCCGCTGTGCTGATCCAGGCGCCATGGCTGATCACCACGTTGCTCGTGGCAGTAGCGGGCCTGTTGGGCTTGGGTGCCTGGCGGCGGCGGCGGCACTTTGCACCCCTGCGGAAGCTTCCTTCGCCCCAGGGTGTGCCCCTGCTCGGCAGCATCCCGGCGGTGCTCTCCGCCGTGCGCCACAAGCGCTTTTTTCAGCTCCTGCACGTCTGGAGCCAGGTCTATGGGCCGGTGTACATGTACTGGGCCGGAAAGCCCGTCGTCGTGCTCAGCCGGCCTGAGCTGATCGAGAACACGATCGTGCAGGGGATGCGCTCCGGCAGCCTGATCCGCTCCCCCGGAACGCGGCGGGCCTGGAATGACATGCGCGGCCCTATTCTTATCGGCGAAGACGGACCGGGATGGCAGTGGCGGCGTAGAGCCTGGAATCCCGAATTCACCGCCGCCAGCATCGCCGGCCATCTGCCTTTGCTCCAGCAGGCCAGCGGACAGGTTCTGGAGCGGATCGAGCAGACACCGCCCGGACAGGCCATCGCGCTGGATCCCCTGTTCGTGAACTTGGCCATGCGGGTCATCGCCGCCCTGATGTTGGGCATTCCTGTGCAGGAAGGGGCCGCGACTCCCGAGGGCCCGCCCCTGGATGTGCCCCGCACCTATGACGCCATGGCCGTGCTGGGTTACCGCTTTATGCGGCTCGCCACCGGGGAGAGCCGCTGGATGAAGTTCCTCCCGACCAGGGCCTCGCGGCAGTACTGGGCAGCCCGCCGGCAGCTGGAGGATCTGCTTTCCCCGCGGGTGTCCCTCGCCCTCCGGCTGAGGGACGGTGAGGCCGGCAACGAGCCGATCATCACCCCCCTGTTTCGCCAGTCGCTGCTGGTGCGCATGGCGGCCAAGGAGCCCCGCTACGACCATGACTCCCTGATTGCCGAGGCCATCGAATTTCTAATCGCCGGCACCGACACCACCGCTCACACCCTCTCCTTCGCCGCAGGATCCCTGGCCCTTCATTCCGACGTCCTGGGCCGGGCCAGGCAGGCTGTCGATGAGGCCTGGGATCGGCATGGTGGCCTGACGCCGCTCTGCATCAGCGAACTGGATGTTGTGCGGGGTGTCATCAAGGAAACGCTGCGCCTGTTTTCGGTGGCCTCGGGATCCACATCCCTGCAGGTGGCGAAGGAGACCGAGCTGGAAGGGGTCGGCCGGGTTCCGGTGGGAACCACCCTGATCTGGTCGATGCTGGGAGCCGGGCGTGATCCCGAGGCCTATCCCAGGCCGTTGGAGTTCCTGCCGGAACGCTGGCTCCAGGCAGGCGGGGAACTCCAGCCTCCCCCGATGATCGACTTCGGCTCCGGCGCCCATCGCTGCATCGGGGAGCATCTGGCGATGCTGGAGGCCACCGTGATGCTGGCCCAGCTGCTTCGCCACTACGACTGGGAGCTTGTGAACGGCCAGGCATCGCTTGAAAATCAGCAGCAGAACCTGCTGATCTATCCCGCAGACGGCATGCCGGTGCGGTTCCGGCCCCGAGCCCTGTAGTGGCAGGGTTGCAAACCAGGGCAGCAGGCATGGCTGGCTTGGCCCGCTGTTCTGACTGGTTCGGTCGTGTCCCATGAGGGGAGGAGGCCAGCAGCGAGGAACAGAATGGCGTGCCTCAGTGAGATCAAAGCCGGTGACCACCCCTGCCTCCGTCAGCCCTCTGCCGCGCACGCCGGCGGTCACCGGAGTGGTGGAAACATTCTCTTTCCTGCGGGACCCTGGATTTCTGCAGCGGCGCTTCAACCAATACGGCGATGTCTTCGAAACCCATCTGCTGGGTGAGCACATGAATGGTTATCCCCAGCCCCACCCCTCGCGACTGCCTCCTGGTACAAGCCAGCAAAGCTCTTGGATAAGGTTGCATCAATGGGGGGATGGCATTGAAAGAGGCATATCAACTCCTGGCCGGCCCCGCGTCTGTCAATCCTGACCAGGAAAGAAAGGCTTGATGAGTTGGTCTTCCAGCGCCTACCTATTTACATCTAGCTTGAGATACTTGCCGCCCATCTCAATAGCCTCTTCAGGTGATGAATAGGCCTGCTCTTCCGCGGTCAGCCGGTTGCCGTTAAGGCCCATGGCAGTTTCCGGCTGCAGTTCGAGCCCCCACACCAGAAACACGCATCAAACCCCTGGAAGAGGCGGAGCCGGCCTGGTTCCGCAAATCAGCACAGGGCGGTGATTACCCCTGTTTGGGAGCATCGGTGGCCCTCTTGAGCGAGGAGAATGGACCCATCCACAGCCAGGAGGTTCGCCATGACGGACTCCACCAGAGTGATCCACGCCAGCAGCTGCCTGGGCCGCACCTGCCTGAAATGGCAAGTTGATGGTGACCTCGCGGCCCAGGATCTGGCCATGGTGATGGAGCGGCTGGCCCAGGTGGATCAGGATGTGGCAGCAGCCCTGCGTCAGTGCACCCTGGATCGCGAACCATGTCCCTCGATCAGCTGAAAGCCTTTCTGGGCAGGATGCAGGATGACGCAGACCTGCGCCAGACCGTGATGGCGGCTGCCACCGCCGACGACGTGGCCAAGATCGCTGCGGCCTTGGGCTACGAATTCTCTGGTGATGAGTTGTTGCGCATCTCAGGCCAGAAGGTGGGCCGGGTGACGGTGACCAAGCAGGACATCCCCGGCGAATACAACTGAAACGGCCCGCAGCTCACAGGCTCTCCCAGCCGTCCCCCGCGACAGTCACCGCCATGGCTCACCGCGTCTAGACTGGTATTACTCTGAGAAGGAGGCCCCATGGCCACCTGCGATGTCCTGAACCCCGCTGCGGCGGTGCCCTCTGCGGAGGCCCTGCACCATCTGAAGGATCTGCTCCAACAAGACCCCTCCTTTGCCAAGGCTCTCCGCGCCACCGACTCCACCGAGGCGGCAGCACACTTGGCCGCCGACCATGGCGTTGCCGTGACCCCGGAAGCCCTCTGGCGCAACCGCGGCACATTGGTCAGCGGCGGATTGCCGACTTGGCGCGGCTGAAGCTCGGGGATCATCCCCAACCCGGATGATCCCTCCGGCTGGGCCCCCATCCTTCGTCCAGCTCTGCTGTTTGCCTATCCGAGCTCAATCCGCCGAGGTTTCTGAGCCGTGTCGATCAGAAGGTTGTGCAGCAGCGCTGCACTACTGATCAGTAGATGCGCCATCCAAGTGCCGGTGAGCCGCGCTTCTGCCTCGCGATCCCCGCGGCAACGCATGACGGCCTGCTGCATTTCGACAAGCTCCCGCTCGATGTGACGCACCATCGCCTTGGTGCTCTCGCGAGGGTTTGGGTGTGGTGACCTGTTCATGGGCTTCACTTTGCTCCCTAGGACAGACGAGCCGCTGGTTCATCCTGGTCATGGAAGAGTGCACAGCAGGGGAGTTCCTGCGGAAGATCCATGATCTGTTCGGAAGCTGTGTTCCGAACAGATCATGGAGTGACTACCAGAGAAGGTCCCCTTTTCATTGAGGGCTAAGCCGCAACGAGCTGGAGATGTTTATTCGCGGCCGGCTTCGATGCCTTTTTTCACTTGTTCCATCGCCTCGTCGATCAACTCCATGGCCTTCACCCGATGGCCGTCTTTGCCAGAGCTCGCCTTCTGCAGACTCTGCTTGGCCTCATTCAGGCTGGCCAGAGCCGCTTTCATGTTGGGCTGATTGGCCTGGGCGGGTAGCGCCAGTAGCAGGGCTGTTGCGGCGCTGATGCTGGCCGTCGTGAAGGCGCCAATCGAGATTCGTTTCATGCTGTCTGTTGCCTTCGTGTACAAGGAAGTAGGAATTCCAAGGGCCAACGTTACCAGGATCCGGCGGTAGCGGTCCTGCTCCTCGCTGAAGCGTTTCATCCAGGAGAATGTCGACCCTTCAGGGTTGGGCGGGTTCCTCGCATTCCACTGCGCGGGAGAGTTCAGCCCGTGCCGCCATCAACGGCTGGACCTTGACCTTGAGCTGGGCGGCCGCCTCCTCGAGGGTGGTGTCCTTGTTGCTGGCCAGCTGCGCGACCTCGGAGCGGAAGATTTTCAGCTGCTCTTGAAATGCCTTGGTGCGCAGCGCTTCAAGTTTCTGCTCCGAGGCTACAAGGTTGGTAATGGCTGTACCCAGGGCCATTTCGGCATTCTTGGCCTCTTTCACCGTGGAGGCGGGGGACAGCTGGGCCACTGTGTTGAGGGCCTGGCTGACCTCAGTGAGCTGGGCGCAGATCTTGGCTTCGGTCTTCTCCTTGCGGGCAGCCATGTCTTGCTTCTGGCATGCGGTGGTGACGAGGGCCAGCAGGCAGGCCGCAGCAAGGAGAGAGGTGCGCATGGGATTAGAAACAGTTGATGGCGAACCTTAGTCCTGAAACCCCGATTGGTCCACCAGAGGTTTATCCCATGGCGCCGGCGAAGTGGCCAGTAGCAGCCTGCTTTAGGCGGGCCTGGTATATGTTCTGGTTATTCCTGAACATCGAAGTCCCTGTAGATGCTCCTGCTCAGAGTTTTGTTGGTCAACCCATGGGTAGTGTTGTGATCTGGCCTATACCGGCACGCTAACGCTCAAACTAACCCGCCGCCCAAAGTGCGCCAGCACTTTGGGCGGTCGGGTTTAGTGCCGTGTTAGGCGATTTCATTCTTTGAGTACGCCGTTAATTGAGGCTAATCCCTTTTCCGTATTAAGTCTTGTTTCAGGCAAAAGTACGCAAAACATTCGTTCCACAATGTATCCCTCCCATATGAGTATGGTAATACCAGGAATCCACCCAGTGCACTTCCAATCCAAGCGATTCCATCAGGACTTGTGTATATAGCTCAAACACATCGACAGTGTCTTCTGGTATGGAGATTCGTATCCAGTCTTTCGAAATGATATTTCCGTACTGGTCGAAGACGCCGGGATTGGCATCGTTGATTTTCTTCATGACATCCTTGATATCCGTTTCGTATTGATCAAATTTTGGATGAGAGTCCTCAGTATCACCCTCACAATAGTCAACAGGGAAGTTGGTAAACTGTTCGAACCCATCTTTAAAGTAACCCGCAATTCTGTAAAGCGTTTCCGGCTCTGAGACAGGATGATTCGTGAACTGGTCGCCAGCGTGTTGAAGTGCATAGATATCAAGGACAGGAAGCGGCGAAATAGCTTCCATACCTGCATTTTGAAGATTTTCGCTGTACATAATATTGGCTTTAGAGCGCATCAGCTCTTCAAATTCAGGATCGAAGTCAGTAGGAGTATTACCGATCGCGGCACGATTGACCCTCTCGGAGGCACTGGTCCAATACCACGTTTTATCAAGGCCTCTAGAACGAATGTAGTTTTCGTCGACAGAAGTTTTAGGATACCTCCATTTAGCCAGTAGGTCCGATATGAAGTTGACTGCATCGGCGACAGGCATACGCGCACCGCAAGGTCGGGGAACAAGAACATGCTTTCCCAATGTCTGAAAGTTAACCACATCAGGTATGATGGCGCTGGTTTGTTTATTCAGAAGATCCGTAACCCAATCGAAAAGGACAGGGAGTGGATATACGCTAATACCAGAGAACTCCCGGGACAACACCTTGTCCAATCGAAACGGCTCAGCCTCACTTCGATATACATCGTCGTCATAATAGGCGGCATATCCAGTGAAATCAGCATACGCATAACTACTGGAAAGAAATAGGTCTTCGACTGTACGATTAGTCTCCCTACAAATTGTCAGCAAATCGGCACAGGGAATCATGGCGGCATAACGTGCATTGACATTATTTAGCTTATTGAAGACCAGAAACTGGCGGTCATCATGATAGGCAAAATCGCCAAATGTAGGCTTTGCGTATTTTTGATTCTTCGGATCGAATCCCTTCAAATCATAGATTTTAGATTCGATCATTCGGCGAAATGTGTTTGGTGGCAGATGTGGATCAGTGGCACCACCGGCGCTTTCGTGCATCCACTTTTTTCCCCGAAAAAATCGAGTCACCCGAACCCCTCGAGCTTGTTCTGCTTTGAGGCGTGTTAGCATGTCCACAGCTAGTTTCGGCGAAGCGCGGAGAATGCAAAAGCCACCATTTGGATTGGGGGCGAAGGCAGCAATCTCATCAATATGGCCGACCTCTAGCCAACCTGTATACACCATTGCGAGCGGGTGAGCTGTGCCTCGGGACGTCAGGAAGTTCCGTATTTCTTGAGAAGTAATTGAACCGGCCAGAATTTTGCCGTACCTAGCACTTGAGCAGGGAGGGGATACCTCGATATTGCCACCATAGTTCCGAGGGCTGTGAATATTAAAAAGAGAAATAAAAAGCCTCTCAAGTAAATTCGAATTCTGGGAATCGTACATGAATTGATGCGGATTCCCATCAACGGTCACCGTCAAAATCACTTTGTCATCCTGTCGATCCAAAACTTTCGATAGAGCATCCAGAATAGGCTTAATACTCTTCACCTTAGTTCTTTGCTCGGATTTAAGGTTTTTGTAGCCGAGCAGCTTAGCCCGCAAGCTATCAACCGCTAAACGCACTTGGTAAAGATCTGAAATACTAAAAAGCAGATTTGGATTCTTTCCGTCGATTTCAAAAATTAGGCTAGCGATAGCTTTCAGCAGTTTAATAATGAGTGTCAATTGCTTATACAAACTATAAGTCTTATCTACTTCTAAAGGCAGGTTCGACGCTATCCCGTCCTTAATCGTTATCTTAAGCCGCCAAAAGTCCTTGAGAACGCCAATCGATTCGGATGGGAAATAGCTATCGGTGAAGTTACGCAAATTGGGTGAGCCCGGGACCATAGCAGAATCATTAACCATTCGAGGCAAATGAAAAATTACTCGCTGACTACCTTCTGGAGTAGCGGTATAGCCAACTTGAAATTGGTCCTGCAGCCAAGTGTCGCCCATACCGATTTCAACTGGAACTAGGGTTAATGGCACGCCCGTAGCCTTTACCCCTTCGCTTAGTTCGCGCACGGAGGGTTGATTCTGTTCCAATTCACACATATAAATACGCTCTGGCGGTGCACTATCCCCCAAAAGAATAACGTCTGCTGTGCGTATGTCACTGTTGTTCCATGTACTTTGCGAGAGAAGCACATTACTCCCGTCAAGAATTCGGAACGCTACAGACGGGTTCGCGTCATTCGAAACGAGGGGTGACCCCCAAAAGGTCTGTGCTTCCAGGAAGAACTGCAGACCTCGCGCTTTGGTGCTGTCCTTCTTGGCCTCATGCAAATCAATTTTTACGGGCTGCGGCCCCTGTGAATCAAGAGGTAAGCCACTCTGGTTTAGTATTCGGAAAAGTTCTGGATCGAAACTTACCTCCAATATTAAGTTAGGATGTTTTTCCCACTCGTCTTGACCGATATCGATAACGACAGAACAAATCTCCTTGTCTCTTAATTTGCGCACAGCGCGCTCATTATCTAATTTGTCATTCGATGTGAGATCGTTAGAAGAAACGTCAGTTGGCAGTACTCGCCCAGTGACGTTTATGTTTGGAATCAGGCGTAAATGACCGTTTCGCGTCGGTTTGAGATTCTCCAGAATAATCTCCATAACCATCCCTTTATATGAAGACTGGAAGTTCAGGCCCTTGCTGCAACCAAACCAAAGTCGTTGGCAAGACTACTTTCCATGGATCGCCTTCCGGTGTCGCATTGCCAAGATCGTCCTGTTGATCCTTTAACTCTTCGTACAACGCGATATAAAGAGGATCATCGATAACAGGCGGATCTCCTCCATTCCATAAATCCCCGGTCTGCAAATAATAGAGGATCGCATCGTTATAGGCGGGCTGGACCGGTACAACGATGCGCGCGGCACCGGCCTGCAGAAACTTTGTAAATAACGGATCATTGTCGAAGGTCGTCGAATTCGTTACCCATTTATCCTTACGACCCCAGAAATACGGGTAGAATAGATAGGTTATTTGTTCCCACTCGAAGGCTTGTTCAAAAAACTGAATAAATCTGCCTTCCTCTGCCGCATCCACAAGATCGATTTCGGGTGGTTCTCCACTCATGGAGTTGAAGTTTTCGTAACGCTCTCCGGTTAGTAGCGTAAGACAGCTTTTCTTCATCTCTGTACGTTCGATTTCTCGATTGATGGTTGGATTTTGGCCGGTGATAGCGATACCAACCCGCGCTTCAGCGGCGCGCAGTCTATCCTCGTATTCAGCCATAGCTGCTTTATACGCAGCCATAATTTTCTCAAACGTATCGATCTGCCATTGTTTGTAATGACGCCTAGTCCGTTCACAATGTATTTCAACTGTGTAGGCGTATGATGATATTTGACCAGCTACTATTGCTACGGGAACGACCATGTCCTCACCACTTAGCGGTGCTGGGTCAAGGTATGTTCCCAAATGTCCCCCCTTTATTCCTATCCACAAATTCATGTCTGCCTCATGCCCTGTCCAATACCTGTAGTTTCCCTGACCGAACCAGTCTACCGCAGCATATCCATCGGGAACGACGAGGTCGTGACTCGATTTTGTTGTGTCTTGGTCTGGCTGCATGCCTGACTGATCAAATGCGATCCCGAGTCTATGATATTCCGGAGGTGGCGGAGTTACTCCTTGCACATTGTAATCACGGATAAAGATATGATAGTTCGATTCTGTAATATCTTTGTGTGTGATGTTACCAAGAGGTTTCGGTTTTTCCAGATTAATGGCTTTGGCTGGATTGTTGTTTTGAGAATAAATATAGAATGCGGCTGGTTCGGGCACGATAAATTCGAACATCATGCGTTTTCCATAGTTGTAAATCTGTGCCTCGTAATATTTATCCACCCAGCGATATACTCCTGTAATATTTCCTGTTCCTTCCGCATTGTTCAAACCATGGGTATTAATTTCCTCAACCTCGTGGAGGGCTTTGGTTACTCGTTCTTCGCGCGTTTTTTTCTGAATTCTTGTCACTGAACGGTCTACAACGTCACGAGCGTAGTTTGACGAAGTCCGTGTTGTATCTGTCTGAGATTGACTGTAGGCAAAGTTGGCATTTGCACCGAGTTGGACGGGGCCATAGGATGCACTGACCGTAACACCGGCAGATACACTCATATCAGTTTGAATTGTTTTTTCTGATTCTTTTTTTAACTCAAAACGGTCAGTCGTCTGCGTGTCGCGTTCGGTGTCCTCGGAGGTCTCCAACTCGGCAGTAACAATCTCCTCGTTTCGATCCAATATACGGTGTTTGCGCTCTTTTGACTCGCCCTGAAGCACGTTTTCGATGTGTGCGACTTCGCCGGCAACATACTGCTGCAAGATTTGTTTTACAACCTTGAGATCCCCAATACCAAGCGGCCGAATCCGTGAATTAATTTTCCAAGGATACGGGAATGGCGATGGTAATTCGGAAAATCCCAGGCTAGATAAATATTCATTTCTTGCCATTATAGTCAGGGAAGCAGGTAGTTGCCTTGCTTCATCAGGCATCATTTCCGTAAGTGTCGGATCTTTAATAGATAGAAGTTGCACAGTCACACTGGATAATTCATCGTGCAGTTTGTTTAACGCTTCGAATTTATCTTTAAACTCCGGCTCCTTATTAATAAGTGTAATTGCGGCATGAGCTGCGGGACTCAATGCATTGATATCGGCTTTTTCGAACTTCGGGAAGCGCTGCATCGAGACAGATAACAATGCACGATCCGTTGTCGCATTTGTTGCTGTCTGAGGTATGTCAATTTCCTGTTTGTACAATACAGGTTTCGGTGTTTCTTTTATCACCTCAATTTTCGGATTTAGTCGTTGAACGTCATCAACCGCTTTATTCAATTCGATGTATCTGACCCAAAGGCTAACAAAATGTTCACGTTTAGCCTTATCGCGTTCCTGCTGTTCGCGAACGCGTGGACGCTCTGTGGACGTGACAGGTGCGATGCGCACGAGTGAATTAGGTAGCAGTACTACGGCATTCAAAGCCTCTCTAAGGTCATCCGCTGAACTAAATTGCTCGCCGTTTGCCAACGATTCAACAATGTGGAAAGCGCGCAGTCCGCCGATGATTTCTTCAAGGTTAACCGGAGTCTCACGATTTAATAGGTAGAAGGCATGTAATCGGTCCCACAAGCCCTCGCGAATATAATTTGCCGACTCGCTTTGAATAAAGTCTTTTGGGGATGAACCAAGTGCCTCTTCAATCGACTTGACGAAGCCTTCAGTAGAAAAGTTCTGCAGTTGCTCGTCGATGGCTCGGTACGTTGCCGCGATAGTTGCTACATCCTGGTCCCTGATAATCTCCGAGGACCAGTTCTTCTCGTTGATAAGTCGCTTTACCTGGGGTAGTACCCGGTCCATATTGGCATTGCTTCCCAGTTTCCGAATGATCCTGCCGACAGGAGTGTCATTCACCTGTCGCGTATCTACGATGCGACCCGGTGATAGAGGTTGGATCTTTCGTTTAGTAGGTGGACGCAAAGCGACAAACTTGAAGACATCGTTTTTGATAGATGTTTCAGCCATTGTGTTTCTCCTCTTTTTTGATGGGCC